>NZ_JACEGD010000007.1 GCF_016031635.1 Bradyrhizobium diversitatis | reverse complement strand
TTTCGACGCAGCGCTGGACCGTCTGATGATGGGCGCCAAGTCTTTGACCTACCGCAAAGAACGACGGGTTCTCACGGTAGGCAAGCAGCATCGCGGCCCGCGACACCCGGCGTGCCGGTTCGGTCCTCGACCGCGAAAGAGCCGTCAACGTTTCAATCTCCTCATCGGTCATCGCCAACTCGACCGCTTGCCGCCGTCCTGCCATGGTGAAACTCCTCGTTCAGTCAATCGCAAACGAGGAATCCACGAACGAACGTACCGTTCCATCACTGCCAAGTTCACGGAATCGGTCGTCTAGCTGGTCCTCGCGACATCGATGTAGCTGGTCGTTATATGAATGACGCGGTTGCTTTCGACATGGAGCCAGCATACAAGAACTCAGCGTCCGCTATGTCGAGGAAACCTGCCGAAGTATGGGTATTGATCCGAGCATTTGGGGTGATACTTCAATAATTCTTGGCGCCATCAGGTCACATTCGTGGCGGAAGAGAACATGCTGAGTTTGATTGTCAACGTCGACGCCAGAACGTCGATCGCGATCAGGTTAGTGAACGCGATGATTGAGTTCGCCTCGGTTACGTGAGAGTTGACGCCGGCTGTAAGGAGCACCTCGTCAGCGTACTTCAAGATCGGTCGACCGCTCCGATGTGTTATGACTGCCGTAAAGGCTCCCGCCGATTTTGCCGTTTTTAGTGCGTCAGCAGTATCTTTGGAAATCCCGGAGTCTGCTACGGCGATCACCACCGATGTCGGGCCGAGCCCGCTTGCGACGTAGGTAGCATAAGTCGTGTCGATTGTTGCATGCGCTGGCAGGCCGATCCGCAAGAGACGAAATGCAAGGTGTTGAGCGACAAGGCCCGATACGCCGGAGCCGTACACATCAATCCTGCGAGCCGACAGCATGGCATTGGCGAGGCGGCTGACAGCTGCCTGGTCAAGAAGAAGCTGCGTCTCTCGCGTTGCTTCGATGATGCGTTCCGTCAATTCTTGCGTAAGACTGGTGTTCGTCTGGTCGGCATTTCGCTCCGCTGGTAGCAGACGGCGAGACGCTAAGTCGCCCGCCAATGCCAGCTTGAAGTCTTGCAGGCCGCTAAATCCGATTACCTTGCAGAACCTAACAATGCTCGCCGGGCCGCTGTTGGTAACAATCGCTAGCTCACTGGCCGTTTGGTGAATAGCGAGGTCGGGGTTCTCCAAAATATACTTTGCAATTCTCCGCAGGGCGCGCGGGAGGGTCGATAAGCGCGCATTCAACAGCGGAAGCGCTCTGTAATGAATTTCCAAGTCTCTCTCTTCCACCGCAACAGCCGCGCCAGCATATCTCCAAGGGAAGGTCCTTTTCTTGTTAAGCGCGCTCCACGACGATGTGCCAATACCGGTACCCGGACCCTCCACGCGGCCGATCTTCAACCTGCAGCCACTCGAAACCGGCTAAGAACACTTTCAGAGTATCGGTGTCGCAGAAGATGCCAGGGTCATGATCTCGATTATCGTGCCCCCCACCGAATGGCCCGGCGGCAATCGTTCCGCCGCTCTGCCGCGTGGTGCTCCGCGTGGACAACATGGTGGCTTGAAGAATGCCCCCTTTTCTGAGGACGCGGCGTGCCTCGGCTATTGCGGCTCTGGCAACAGAGCCGTCCCCATGACAGGAGACATTGTATGCCAGCGCGTAGTCGAACGAGTGATCCAGGTAGGGCAACGCAGTCATGGACGCCAAAGTAACGTCAATATCGAGTGCTCTTATCCCAGCTTCTTCTCTCAACTGATTGAGAGCTGCGTCCGAAAGATCTGTGGCCGAAACGGCAAATCCGATTTCTGCCAACCCCAGCGCGTGACGACCGACTCCACATGCAACGTCTATGGCTGCACGAGAACCTTTCGCAAATAAGCGCTTGGCAACCTCAATGACTTCGCGTTCAGGTCTAAGCCATCCCCGCCGACCTTCATCGGGCACCCACACCGTCTCCCGCGCCTCATGCGCGATATCCTTATTACCGATTCCTGACATGGAATGTGTCTTCCTGTGCGCTAGGCGCTCCTGCACGCTCTATGCAGACGTCGGACCATGTTCTTGAGCAAATGTTCGGTGTGGTTGTCAGACTCACAACGCCTCCTTTCGAAACAAACACGTTAGGAGCGTTGGCTTCGCAACGTGGGGTATCACCGTTTTAAAGATGCATCGCGGATGTCGTTAGGTGCTTGGTAAACCAATCGCACGTCGCCTTGCTCGCCGTCGCAAATTGACGCACATAGGCTTCATAGTGTCCGCCATGAATAAGGACGAGTTGCTTTGGTTCGCGGGCCCGGTTGTAGGCGTCGAGCTGAAGATCGGTGAGGCAACGGGTGTCGTTATCTGCCAGGACCATTAAGAGCGGAGTTGGCGATATGCGGGACACGTAGTCGCCGGGTTCGAACTCCATCATCATGTCGTGAGAGATGACGGATATCTCATTGTTCCAAGTGCCTTCCAGATCGACGTCCTTATACCAATTGATCGTTTCCTGCACGGTTGTATGAACGCGGTATTGTATCGTTCCCTCTTCCAACTCGCGACGACGGGCGTCCTCAAATTGCGTCCGGTACAAAGCCCAATCGGTGGATGCGATATGGCAGTTCACCATGGCAGATCCGCTGATCAGGGGCGCGACGGCCACTACACATCGAATCCTTCGATCGACTGCCGCCACCATGAGTGCTGTTCCCCCAGAGTAGCTTGTGCCCCACAGGCCAATTCGCTCAGGATCAATCTCCGGCAGCATTGTCGCGAATGTGATGGCATCACGAGTGTCATGCATCTGTCTGAAAGGGTCAGACTCATGCCGCGGCTCGCCGTCACTCCGTCCCCACCCGCGATGGTCGTAGGCGAGAACAGCGAACCCTCTCTCGGTCAGAGACTCAGCGAATTTCGCTAGTCCGTGCTCGATCTGCACCGTTAATCCGTGCGTCATAACGATGCATGGGAGCCGTGTGCTGGCAGCATCCGGAGCAAAGAACCAGCCTCGCAGTTCTACTCGATCGCGCGTCTTGAAGGTGATGTCTCTCTGCATGGGAAGGCCTCAACGATTTCGATGATTATCGTTTGGGGCCGCGAGGCCATCGATGACGGCGCCTGGTGTAACGATCTTGATTTTCGGATGTTCTTTGAGGGATGCCAAAATGGCGCTCAGATATTTTATTCGATGAGACGCCCCAAACACCCAGGGGTGGACACCAACACCAAGAATTCTGCCCCAAGCCTCTTCGTGCTCAATCCTATTCACAGCTTCAGAAATGAGACTCGTAAACCTCTCCAAGGGTAACCGTCTCAACCAAAGCGCCTCGACGTCATCGAAATCCGGAAAAGCGGGCACGGCGTACAGGCCGTTGCTGCCGGTTTGTCGATAAGGCAACTCATCGTTCGCCCAATCCAACGTGTACGTAAATCCCGCCTGGGTCAGGATCTCGCTCGTTCTGGCCGTCCCCCCAAAGTCCTGCCCGAGCCATCCCCGAGGCTGACAGCCAAACGCGGCAGTTAGCAGGTCTCGTGTTCTGAAAATTTCATTCCGTTCCTCATCAAGTGTCATCCGGCTCGTGATCATTCTGTCCGCACTCAGCCCATGAGCGATGATCTCCCAACCACGCCGCTTGATCTCATCAACGAGCTCCGGATGAATCTGCGTAACAAATGCGTTCACCGGAACCGCTGGCTTTATTCTCTCCCGATCGAAAAGCTTAAGGATGCGATAGATCCCGACTCGATTGCCGTATTCCCGGTAGGACCACGTTCTGAATTCTGGAAAATAGGATCCATACTCAGCGGCAAAACGTGGATCAGGATATGCGTCAGGACCCCGGTCAAACGCCCAGTATTCTAGGTAAAGGAGAATATACACATAAAGAGTTCCGCTTTCCTGCCCGTGAATATGTGCTCGACCACCTATCGGGCTGTAAGCATAGAGGTCATGATCCATGCCTCGTTCAGGTTTGGTCGACATTGTTATCCTCCTCGTCACCTCCACGCAGCAAGCTATCGCGATACCAATTTGTCAGCTCGGCGCCGGTGGCGAGCCAAACGCCGGAGTGCGATAGAATGTAATCGAGTGCTTTGTCGAGAAATCGTATCCTCTGGGGACGACCACTTATATAGGGGTGAATGGCCATGTTCATGACGCGACAGGCCTCGGCACCTTCCGCATAGAGGGTATCAAACATGTCCCGAGCTACACGAAGGAAGTCGTCTCCTTCGCAGGAACGAGCAAACAAAACCGCGTCATTCAAATCCATTTGATACGGCAACGACACCAGGGTGCCGTTGCGGACCCTTATCGGCGTCGGCTGGTCGTCATGATAGAAGTCGCAGTAGTACTGAAAGCCGGCCTCCGCTACGAGGTCAGGCGTTCTCAACGTGTGCGAGACCGATGGAGAAAACCAACCAGCCGGCTGCCGCCCTGTGAATTTCTCAAATAGACGCAACGACTGCCAAATTGCGTCTCGCTCGTCTTCCTCACTCAGATTCCAAAGATATCGAGTGTTGTACATGCCGTGAAGCATGTAATCCCAATTGCGCTTTTCGCATGCGTCAAGAATCTCGGGATAATGTGCAAAAACGGCAGCGTTGAGCGACGCCGTGCAGGGGACGCGGTACTCGTCGAGCACTTCGAGCATTCGCCAGAGACCAACACGATTTCCATAGTCCCGAAGACTGTAGCCAAGAATGTCGGGGTGGGGCGTCCGCGGCCAGGGATTTCGCGTTTTTCCAGGATCGGGTAGAAATTCGTAATGCTCAACATTCGGGCAAACCCAAAGCGCGAGCCGCGCGTCATTTGGGAGGCGAATTCGTTTCGAACCGCTGCCATGAATAGGTCCAAGTCGAGCGACGTCCATCACGCTTCGCTCCCTGTGCTTTCTTCCCTGACCTCTAGCGGCAGGAAATAGGCTGCCACGAGAGCGACACCGATCGCTACCGTTGCTAGTTGTGCAGCGGTGACAAGGGGGTCATCAGGCGTCAGAGGTGGCCGTGCAAGAAGGCCACCGAATGTGGCGACGCCAAGTGCACAGCCGAGCTGACGGGTCATGGTCAAACAGCTGACAACCACGCCGCGGTGCGAAGGAAGCACGATGAGCAGCATCGTGGACATCGCAGGAGCCGTGAGGCCTATGCCAAAGCAGCTCATCGACAGCATCGTCATCACCGTGACGCCGCTCTCAATGAGAAAAATGCCCGCGATCGTCATCCCGAGTCCTGCGACAGCAATGCCGAGGCCGATCAACATGATGTTGCGCTGCGAATGTGATCGCGCAAGCTTCGTAGTCGCGGCCGGGCCCAGGCACATCATTGCCGCGAGCGGGAAGAATGCGAGACCAGTTTCGGCCGCCGTCAAATTGCGCGAGGCTAGGAGATGAAATGCGAGGAGAAAGCTGACGCCATAGTAAGTAAAATTTAGACAGCATCCGATCGCATTCACGAAAATGAAGGTCCTATTTGCTGCGACGTTCGGAGGAAGGAACGCATCGCGGCTGAACCATTCCGAGAAAATCAAGATGCCTAGAGAGGTTGCGCTTGCGGCAGCAAGAATAGCGACCCAAAAGCTTGATCCTTCAGCTGCGTATCCCATGACGGCGGAGACGAGCAGAGTTGGGCCGACGAAGAGGAGGCCGGTTCTCATCAGGACGCGGTGCAGCCGTGGCCGGTGAACTATCGGGGTCTTCCTCGGCGCTGTCCATGCGGGGTATACGACTATGCTCATAAGGGCGGTGACGATGAGGAGCTCCAACCAGAAAATCCACCGCCAACCGTAGAATTCGACGATTGTCCCTCCAAGGATGGGCCCAACAGCCTGAGCTGTCCCGGCAAGCGCCGCCCAGATGCCGATCGCTCTGGCTTTCGATATCGTGTTTGGAAACGCATCCGCGATGGCTGCGTAAATCGCGGGAGTCAGAAAAGCAGCTCCAGCGCCCTGAACAGCAAGGCTTGCGCTGAGTGCCTTAGGCCCGCCGGCGAGTGCCGACCCAAGCAAGCCAAGCGCAAGTATGAAAGCCCCAAGAAGGAATGATCTCCCGGCTCCGGTCTTATCGCAAAGATCGCCCCCAACTAAGAGGAACCCGGCGAAGGTGATTGCGTACGCATTCGCAACCCACCGAACTTGTGTGAATGGTGTTTGAAAGTCCTTCGAAACGGCGAAGAGGGCAACGTTCACTGCCGTCGTATTCATTATGATCAAGAATTGCGTCAGGCTAAGAATTGAGACCAACAGAACATTGCGCTTGCGAACGTCTGATTCGCGCTTGGGTACGCAGGCGACGTTGAGGCTGGCTCGCAGGAGACTGTCCCAAATGCTGCTTCCGCTCATTGGTCAGCCTCGGTGAACGGTATCCCCACATTGAACAAGCAGTCCCCGGGTGCTGTTAGAGCTGTGAACCTTCTGCACAATACAAGACCAGACTGGGCGAACTGAATTCGTCGCGGCGGAGCCCATGGCTCGGAGGGGGTGTGGATGAGCCCGGCGTCGGAGCCGCGGTCGACGAGCTCCCCGAGCCGAACCAACGGCTCGAATACTCCTCCGCAGGGTGCAAAGACGAAGTCCTTGAAAGGAACTCGTCGATATAGAGCAATCGGCGCTGGCTGTTTTTGGCCGTGAACTGAACGGATAGAGCCGATGTGCTCGAGGACGCGACGAGTTGCCTCTTCGGCCAATTTCAGAGTTGCGATGGACACCGTTGCCCCACCGCCCAATTCGCTAGAGAGGCAGGGTATGCCACCGGCTCGTTCACATGCTGCAGCTAGGCTGCGGTTGGCCCCGCTGGGAGCATCTGTTACAAAGCTCACTGGGAAACCGAAAATCCGCAACAGAGCCAGTAGCTTCCGGAGCCTGCTTTCTTCGGCCGAGTTCACTATAACTGCCGATGGTATGTATTCTAGAGAACTTCCTCCTGAATGCAGATCGACCACCAAATCCGCTCCCGGAAGCAATGTTGTTTCAAAAAAATGTGCGATGGCTTCGGTGGGGCCGCCATCCGGCCGCCCGGGGAAAACCCGGTTTAGATTGCCACCGTCATATGGAGACGTCCTTCTGCCGGCATACACTGCTGGAGCATTAAGAGCTGAAAGCAGAACGATATGCCCTCGTACTTCGTCGTGTCGTAGCGTCCTCATGAGGTTCATGACGACGATCTGTCCTTCGTACTCATCACCGTGGTTGCCAGCGACAACAATGACGCGTGGTCCGCCCCCGTTTCGGATGCTGGCGACCGGGATTAGGATGGATCCGTAAGCGGATTCGTGTCGTGACGTGGGCAGGCGCAAGAAGCCTTTCTGGACTCCCTCCTTGTCAAAATCGACATCTGACCAAATTGGGCTTTTCGACATTTCGATCCCTCTAGCCGAGAGAGTGGGGTTTGGAAGCCCACGTAATTTCCGTTCGATACGCAGCTCTGAGCTGGCCATCAGTATCGGCGACTTCGGCAACAAGCTCACGCAGTTCAGTTTCGATCACGTCCCGACCGAACGATTCCGCGGCCATCTGAAGCTGAATGGTTGAGAATGCAAAGTCGACAAACGTGTCTTCGGTAAAGACGCGGTCCCACGGGATGACGTTGGCGCCATCGAATTGAAGTACGTTGCACTGACGTAGTTCGTCGGCAAACGGGGCTGCCGAATGGCCGCCGCCGTTGTCAGCAAAGCGCCCGGTGCGATATCCCGTAACTCGAGCCTCCATGAATGTCTCAAACGCTCGAAGCAGACCGCTCGACTGGAGATCGCGTTTGTTCTGGATGATTGCCAAGCAGCCTGTGTCGACGAGAACTCTCCGTGCCTCAAGGTAGAACGTTTTGCGGTCGAACAATTGGGCGGAGCCCGCCGCAGAGATCAAAGCGATCGACGAGTCTAAAAAGGGCAGACATTCCGCCGGCGCAGAATGATAGACGATCTTCCCCGTCGAAGCGGTCTGCCGCGCACGAGATATCATTGCTTCGTTCGGCTCGACCCCGATGACCTCGGTGTCTTCCACCGTGCTGGCGAGCATCCGTGTGAAAATGCCGGTGCCGCTGCCGACGTCGATGATGATAGGCTTGCGGGTGCGTACAGACGCCGCACGGTCAAGGATCAGCTGAACCGCTTCTGCGGGATAGCCTGGCCTGGAACGATCATATTGGGCCGATATCTTGTCGTAGCGGGACCACGATTGAGTGGGCCGCTGAAGAGAGGTATCCACTATCGTTTCCTTTCTTCCATTGCCAAAAGCTTGTCACTCAAATCCATCGAGAAGCGAAAATGGGGCTGGAGGCCTGGAATAATTCGCTCGTGACCGATCTGGCGAAATCCCCGAGCGCGATAAAATTGCGCGGCCGCTGAGCGGCCGTTGAACCACAGAAGACGTCCCTGTCGGAAGACGATCTCCCAGATCCCACGGTCCAGAACGGCGGACGCGTACCCCTTCCCGCGATGATCAGGAAGAGTTGCCATTCCACGCAACCTCCAATGATTTTGCTTGACCGAATAGGTCGAGGCATCAGCCGATGGGAGATCCTCCAGAATGAAGGTACCAACAGAGACGAGCGCCTCGTTCGCGAAGAGTCCGAGATGAAAAAGCTCAACCGCATAGCCAAAGGCGGGAGGTGGCTTCGATGGAGCTGGCGCTAGACCAATATCTCTTAGCGGCAGCCCCTCTTCTTCGCTGATTCGTCGAATTGCAATGTCGCTGTGTGGCGACGCGACGGCGTGGGACCACATGCCTCTGTCAATCATCGTGTCGTTGTTGATCATAGGGTCTGCCGCTTCAAGTCCCTGAGGCGGTTGGCCAACGAAAGTGGTCAGCCGCCCACATGAACGTCTCAGTAAGGCTCGTCGCTCATGAGATCCCGCAGAGCTTCAAGGCTGACCTTGAGTACGCCAGGGTCATTGGGGACACCAAGACCGAGTCGTACCTTGTTCGGTGCAGAAGCTTCAGAGACGGCAAACGAGCGGGTGGAAGACACGAAAATGCCGATCCGCCGCGCTCTCTCGGCGAAGGCATCTGAGGACCAACCGGAAGGCAGATCGACCCAAAGATGATAACACTGAGGGTGACTGCGAAGCTGGATTCCGCGCAGGACGTCGTTGGCAATGAGGTGACGCTCAGCTGTCTCCCTGCGGACAGACGAAAGAAGCCGAGCTGCTGTCCCATCAAGAACCCACTTCGTTGCCACCTCGGTCGGAAGCGGTGCCGGCATCCAGTTTGTAGTCATCGTCGCCGGCCAAAAATATTGGCTAGGAACAGCGCCTTCAGGAGTCAGAAGGTAGGTAATCCGCAGCTGAAGCGACAGCGATTTGCTCAGGCCAAGCATGTACCAGGTGCGCTCAGGCGCATAAGAGGCCACCGGCGGCGGACCGTCTTCGAGCAAGACGCCGTAAATGTCGTCTTCCAAGATTTGGAGATCGTGCATGCGGGCAACTTCTGCGATCTCTTGCCGACGCTCCGCCGGCATGATCGCGGTTGTCGGGTTTTGGAATGTGGGGATGCAGTGAAATACCTTTGCACCGGTCTTCCGGGCAACGCTGGCCAACGCGTCGGGACGGAGTCCGTCCGCATCCATATCGACACCGTGAACCTGGATTCCTAGCAGCCGTGCCAGCGGTTTCATGGCAGGATAGGTGAGCTCCTCAGTGAGCAGTACGCCCCCTGGCCTGGCAATTTGAGCAAGCACCATTAGCGCGGTACTTTGGGTTCCGTTCGACAGGACGATTCGCTCTTCAGAGACGTCCGACTTGAACCGCTGCTTGAGCCACATAGCGCCCGCAACCCTATCCGTCTCACTTCCATTGTAGCGAGGGAAGCGAAGATCGTCGGTGAGATTCGGCGAGTTCTGCAATTCTACCAGAGCGCTATTGAGCGCCTCCTTGGTCAGCGGAGTTGGGGGCGGGAAGTTGCGTCGGAAATCGACCAATTGCGTCTGCTGCGGCAGGACGGCGAGGGTATCTTCGGCAGCTAGTGACATACTGGACTCTCCTAGGTTTCGATCTGGTGCAGCTGGTAGAAGTTCGGCTGGTTCAGCCGTAGCGTGAATAGATGAGGCCAAGCGCGGTGAGGACGGCTGCGGCTGTTGCTATCGGGACCGCCTTTCCGCGAATCGCGGGAACCCTGACCCTGGGGCTCACGTGCAAAACACTCAGGCAAATGAAAGCGATTGAAAGGAGAGCCGGAAAACCGAATTCAGGAATCAATGGCCGCAGAAGAATGAGCAGAGCTAGCAACGGGGTGTCATAAGAAACCGGAACTCCGATGAAACGCGCATCGGCTGCGAGCCCGACATTCTCAAAATAGCTGAGCCGGATCGCCCCGGCCAACACGAGAAGCAAACTGGCGACGAGCGAGAGCACCGTGCCTCGGCCAACAAGAATGATGATTGCGGCGGGGAAAATGACGCCGTGAACGAGGTCGGAAAAGCCGTCGAAGCTCTTTCCGAAGTCAGCTGCACCTGGCCGGCGAAGGTGACTTGTCTTACGCGCAACGTGGCCGTCCCAATGATCCAGGAACCAAGTCCCAAGCATCGCTGCAACACCGAGCTCGAGTTTGCCGTTGAGCGTCAGAAACAGCCCAACGACGGCAAACAGATAGCCAAGGGTTGTGATCGCATTGGCATAGTCGCGGAGATGGCTGATCATCGCCTTACTCCTGGTGCCAGTGATATGGAGGTGGGAGCGGTGAGAATGAGTTCGGCTGGCGTGAGTAGTTCTTTCGCTGACCAAAGATCTCCTCGACTGTCGATCTTGAACCGGCGGGAAAACCGGTCGTTGAACGCGCTAGATTGCGAGTGTCGCCAAGAGGCGCGAGGATCTGGGGGACATAAGCCGTCCGCCGCCCGTTTTTCACCGCGCGGCAGAGCGCTGGTCGTCGGTGCTCGGGCAGAGCGTCTGCGAAAAAGAGCGTCAGGTTGGTTTGTCTTGAAGGGCTTCTTCGCCCGTTCTTGAGGGGAGTTTGGTCCATGCCGAACGTGGTAACGGAGCCATGGTCGGCCAGCTCGACCGCCGAACACGTCGTGGGTGCATGGGGCGACGCGATGGCCGTCAAGCTCCACCTGGTAGGTGATGCAGTTCGAAGCTCTTGTTGCAGGAATTCGCGGCAGCATCCTGTAAAGGCTTCACAGCGGTCGCGTATGACGACGCCTGCTTTGCGAATCCCGAGCACTGAGAGTTGATGGACGGCGTTTTGCAGCATCAGGATGCCGCTCATTCCCACCAATCGCATCGGAACGAGGTCCGAGTAAGGATGCAACCGCGTGCGCATTCCAGCGGCAAGGATCACGGCGCATCTGCGATTGGGCATTTCGAGGCTTTCTGGTAATGGTTAGGCGGCTGCTTGCCTGGTCTTCAGGCTGTTCAGGGTCGCGACGACACGCTCCAGTCCCGGCTCCAGCAGGTCTGGAGGAGCGCCGTAGGACAGGCGCAGCCCGTTCGCGTCGCCAAACGTAGTCCCCGCAACGGATCCCACATCGGCCTGCTCCAGGAGCAATCGTGCAACATCGTCGGTAGATCGGACGGGACCGTTGGCCGGCAACGCGGAGATGAGACTGCTCAGATCGAGATAGAAGAAGAATGAGCCATTGGCGTTCGGTGGGGGCACATCATGCAGACCAGACAGGATGCGGAGACCAGAGTTGCGAGCGTTGGACAAGCGCTGCTGCATGTCCCGTTCGAAGCTGCCGTCACCGACTTCGAGGTGGTGCAGGATCGCCTGCTGTGCGATCACATTGGCATTCGAGGTCATATGGCTCTGCAGCGTCTTGGCTGCGGAGACGATTTCCGGGGAGGCCGCGAAATAACCCAAGCGCCAACCGGTGATCGCCAGCTCTTTGGAGAAGGCGTTGACGAGGATCGTCCGTGAACGTACGCCGGGATGCGCCATGACGATCGACTCGTGGCGTGCACCGGTAAACACGAAGCTGGAGTAGCATTCGTCCGAAACGATCCAGAGCTGATAGTTGATAGCGAGATCGCCGATAGCCTGGAGGATCGTTCGATCATAGACTGCGCCGGTCGGATTATTGGGCGAGTTGATGATAATGGCTTTCGTCCGCGGTGTGACCGCGCTGCGGACTGCGCCGATATCGGGAACATATGTCGGCGGGCGGGCATCAAGGAACACAGGCGTTGCGCCGGCGAGAATAACCTGGGACGGGAATGTCGGCCAACACGGGCGGATGATGATGACTTCGTCACCCGGATCGAGCACGGCCAAGGCCGCGTCGAGCAGTGCTTGCTTCGCGCCCGCTGTAACAGCGATATTCTCCGTATTCCAGCCGATGCCTGTCTCTGCCGACAGCTTTTCGGCGACAGCCTTGCGAAGCGGCGTAAGGCCTATGGAGTCGGTGTAGCGGTTTGTTCCGGCATTGATGGCGGCAATCGCTCCTTCGCACACGGATGAGGGGGGCTCGATGATGACTTCGCCGGCCGCCAGATCGATAATTTTGCGGCCACCCGCTGCGGCTATCTTGGCTGCCTCACGGGCGGCGGCAGTGCCCGGACCTGAAAGCAAATTCATCCGTTGCGCCAACATGTGCGCTGCTCCTGACTGGTAGTGCACCTTGCAAGGTCATCCGCGCCGCCTATTGGCCGCTACGTGTCCTGCTTCAGCAGATATCACTCCGCCGTCTCGGCAAGCGCGTCCTGGCCAACGAGGCTCAAAACCTAAATCGGGACCGATAGCCTCTTCGTCACGCCAGGGAGCTCATCATGCGCCTCCATGGGGAAGGAGAGATGGAGATGGAGCAGACCCGGGCACTCAGTTTTCTTGTCGAGGAGTCAGCACAGCGACCACGGCCTTCGAAAACAGATTGCAATTGAGTTTGCATGCCGAACTCCTTGCGCCCGATATTTGCCCAGCCCGATGTTCATAAGGCAAATAGTTGAAGTGCTTCTGCCGCGAGATCAATCACTAACATTGGTAGTTGACCTGGGCCCAAGCGCTTCTAAGTCGTATGCTCTGGTGCTGATGACTTGCGAGTGCTGCGGGAGAATTGCCGTGCAATTGTGCGGCCTGCGGGCGAGCGAAGGAGCGGATTATCTTCTTGGATTGTTTCCGGAGCCTGTCATTGCAATGCCGGCGCGTCGGGGACCCTCGAAGGTACAGCGATTGGAAGCGCAACCAGCTTAACACGGCGGTGTTTGAAGAGCCCTGACGGATCTATCGACGCAGCTCAACTGGGCTAACCCGAGCTATCGAGCGTTGCTTCCCGACCTTTGCAGCGATTACCATGGTCCATCACAATTACCCGGCCGTCATCGGCATCAAGCGTCCTTGGGCTAGCTTTGGCGATGGACCAATTCACGAGGCGGACCAGCAGGTCAATGCCATCTCATTAAGCCAGTTAGTTCGGTACAGTCACGGGCGATGGCAACTGCACCTTCATCAAGAAGCCGCCGAGCATGTTCCTCGCGCCTGTGCGAATGGAGGGAGAAGCCAATCACCCTCATGCCGGCCCTGACGGCGGCCTTCACGCCGTTGATACTGTCTTCAACAACGAGACAGTCGCACGACGAGATACCCATTTGCTGCGCGGCAAAGAGAAATAGATCAGGAGCGGGCTTGCCTCGGGTAACCTGAGCCGCGCTGAATACATGCGGCAAGAACCAGAGGTCCAGCCCAGTTACGGACAGCCCGAGACGCAGCTTTCCGGGGGAACTGTTGGACGCCACGCACATCTTGCTGTGGCTTCCAGCGATCCCGAGCACTTCGCGGATACCTGGCGTAGGCTGGAGGGCCGACCGGTAAAGCTGTGTGATCTCGTCCTGGACAGTGGCATGATAGTCAATCGGCAAAGGCGCGCCCAGCTCTCGTTCGAAGGCAGCGTAGAGGTCCCTGTCTGCCGCGCCAACAAACCGTTCTGAGATCGTCTTGGCAGTGATTGGCAGTCCGATCTGGTTCAGCGCGCGCGCGTGAACGCGGGCTGCAATCTCTTCCGAATCGATGAGCACGCCATCGCAGTCCCAAATGATCAACTGCGGCGGCCTTAACGACAACGTCCCGGTCACGAAGCATTGGCCTGCTGGAAAGTGTAGGCGATGGATTCGTCATCGACAATGACCGCCGGGACCGGGGAATATTCGAAAACAGGCCCTTCGTAAGTGTAGTCGTGGAAGTGAACCACAACGCTCTCCGGTGAGACCAGGGCGATCGCATAGAACGGCGCCTCCAGGCAGCGTGCGGCTGGATCTACTCCCAAACGAAGCGAAAATTGGGACACGGTGCTGCGCAAAACCGAAAACGGAATGCCATTCCAGGAGCCCGCAATCGCCCTGTGGAGATGCCCAAAGAACATGTGCCGGATGTTTCTGCCAGCAAGAACTGATGCCAGCCGCTCGGGGGACTTGAGCGCCAGCGAGTCCAGAAGCGGTATGCCGATCGGAAATGGCGGATGGTGCAAGAACAACAGGACAGGAGCCGCACCGATCTCATCAAGGCGATGTTTCAGCCATGACAGGCGAGCATCGCAAAGTTCGCCCGAATGGCTGCCATCGGCTGCAAGCGTATCGAGAAAAATCAGATGCTGCCCGTCGATTTGCACAGTCGATTGAACAAAGCCGCTTTCGTCCGCCGGCACGTCAGGGAAAGCAGCCCGGAAGCGCGCGCGATGATCGCCGTTGCCGAGGCAAAGCCGGAAAGGCAACCTCAGTTCGACAAGACACTCCCTTAGTTGCTGGTAGGCGGTGGCCTGCCCAAGGGCCGCAAGATCGCCAGTAATGACGACCAGATCGGCGTCCGCATGCTCAGCATTGATGCTGGCAATTGCCGCATCCAACCGCTGCCGCGGATCGCAGCCGACGTGCTGAATGCCAGGCGGCGTCAGATGCAGGTCTGTTACTTGTATGATTTTCAGCATTGGCAGTCATCCCGACTCGGTAGGCCATCGAGCCTGTTCGGTATCATGAAGAGAATGACGACGGAATGACATTCCGGATGTCTGTCGTCATTCTGAAACAATGTTCCGGTATCTGTCCCCTCGAAAACCGCCCAAACGTGGGCATTGCGATCCAGCCTTCGAGGGGTAACACGATGAAGCGACGGACTTTCCTGGCCTCTGCCGGTGCTGCGGTCGCAGGCGGAACACTCGATCTCGCGTTTGGCGGACCCGCCGCTCGCGCACGGGACAAAGTGCGCATCCAGGTCTCCTTCTTCGACGCCGCCTTCCAACCGACCATGCAGGCATTGATCGACAAATTCCACGAGCAGGCGCCACAGATCGAGATTCGCATCCAGGCCCCTGCCCAAAGTTGGGACGCCCAACTCCAGCGTACAATCCTCGACATACGAACCGGGGCCGCCGCAGAACTAGCGGTCCAAGGCTATAACCGGCTCCGGATCGTCGCCGACAACAAGGCTGCGATTCCGCTGGACGCCCTGATTGCCGAAGAGTCCGACTGGGTAAGGCAGGGCTATTCTCCGGCGCTGGTGAGCTTGGGCGAGCTTCGCGCCCAGCAATGGGGCCTTCCGCTCCAGCTCTCGAATCCGGTCATTTTCTACAACGCCGATCTCTTCAGGGAAGCAGGCGTCGATCCGCAAACCTTCGCAACTTGGGACAGTGTGACCGAGGCCGCGAAGAAAATCACCGCGCTCGGCGGCGGCAGGACCGGAGCATTCTTCGACTACGCCGCCGACGGAAATTGGATGTATCAGGCCCTGCTCTTTTCGCTTGGGGGGCGCATGATGTCGCCCGACGAAAAGGCGATTGCCTTCAACGATTCGACCGGCCTCAGGGCTCTGCAAATCCTGCGAAAATTCGGGGAAGCAGGGCAGGTAGACATGACCGCGGACCAGGGAGGCCAGAGTTTCGCCGCAGGCGTCACGGGAATGATCTTCACATCGAACCGGCGTCTTGGCGCTTATGAAAAAGCAATCCGGGGCCGGTTTGAATTGGGCTCGGCACCGCTTCCGAAAACGGAGGGCGGGCATGTTCCAGCCGGTGGCGGCTTTCTCAGCATAACGACATCCGACCAGGTGAAGCAGAAGGCCGCCTGGGAATTCCTCAAGTTCGCGACGGGTCCAGTTGGGCAGGCTATCGTGGTCCGCATGACGGGTGCGCTACCAGGCAACGCCAACGCCGCATCCAACCTGGACGACTACTATATCAAGACGCCACAGGCAAAGGCCGCCCTTGAGCAATTGCCGATCCTCACCGCCTGGTACTCCTTCCCCGGTCCGAACGCGATCAAGATCAGCGACGTCTTGCTCGATCACCTGCGCAGCGTCGTGACGCTCAAGGTTGCGCCGGAGGTCGCGCTGAAAGCTATGCGCGCTGACGTCGACGCTCTTCTGCCCAAAGTTTGACGATATCGCACTCGCCCCTGATTCACTCGGAGAAACTTTTAATGTTATCGACAGCTACCGATACCGCTTATCGCGCATGGGATGAACAATGGGCGACCGAAAAAGGCCGTTCGGATTGGCTTCGGCCTGAAAGCGAAGTCGTCGACACGGCGGCCCATCTCTTTAAAAATGGGTTTCGACGGGCGCTCGATCTGGGCTGCGGACTGGGACGTCACGCTCTCCATCTCGCGCAAACCGGATACGCGGTTTGCGCGATGGATATGTCCGAGGTTGGTCTCAATGAACTGCGTGCAACCGCGGCGGCTCAAAACCTTACAATCGAAACGCAGCGTGCGTCGATGACGAGTCTTCCCTTCGACGATCAGTCCTTTGACTACGTCGTCTCCTATAACGTCTTTTGCCACGGTGACGCGGACGTCGTTGCCGCGGCCGTTTCCGAAGCGCGACGTGTCCTGCGCAACGGCGGCATTCTGCAGGCAACCATGCTTTCGAGCCGGAGCGCTGCGCCGCATCGTGGTCGCGAAGTCGCGCCGGACACATTCGTGTGGGATGATGGCGAAGCTGACCATCACCATCCCCATTATTTCTGCGACACTGCTCGGCTCAATGGGCTTTTTCGCGGATTCGAATGGCTCCAAGTCGAGGATCGGCAGGATGTCGCCCTGCCGGAATACTGGCATTGGCACATGATTGCGGAGCGCAAAAGATGAGCGACACGAGCGAGGCGACTCCTAACCGAAGCGAAGTATCTGATGCCCAGGCGGTCCAGCGTGCCAAACGCTACGGGGCGCTGCCCCTGGTTCGTGCCTATATAGCGGGCCTTCCCAAGGCACTGCAGCGGATTGCAAAATACGTCCTTGAGAACCCGGATTTGGTCATCCGGCAGACAGCGAGCGAACTCGCGATCGTGACCAAAAGCGGCCCGGCAAGTATTGTCCGGTTCTGCCAGGTAGTTGGTTTTGCCGGACTGCAAGAATTCAAGCTTGCGCTTGCCGCCGATCTGGCATCACAGCGCTTCCAGGAGGGGGACGCGAATGAGGCCAAAGCAAACACCGACCTGACCGAAGAGCTGGCCAACCGCATCGTGCAAGCAACGCGCGAAACACAATTCCTGCTGGATCAGCATGCCGTTGATCGGTTAGCGGATGCACTGGTTAAGGCTCGTCGCATCGATGTGTACGGCGCTGCAATCTCGGGATTGATAGGCCAACATCTGGCTTTCCGGCTGCTGCGTATTGGCCTGCCGGCTCATGCTATCGTCGACACGACCTATGCTGCCTACGTCGCGAGCGGTTTGGGTCCAACGTCCGTCGCAATCGCGGTCTCTGAATCGGGCATGACCGAGGAAACGGTGGAGGCCTTACGTCGTGCCAAGGCCGCAGGCGCATTCACCGCCGTGATCACGCATCGCCATGATGGACCCATCGCGAAATATGCCGACGAGGTACTGCTCACCGCAGCCGTCAATTCTCCTTTGACCGAAGCGAAGTCTGTCATCGCGTTCACCAACCTCATGGCGATCGAGGTTCTGGCGTCGATGTTGACCATTAAGCTCGGATTGCTACATCCGGCAGAGAGTTTGGACTGATGGCCGCCTGCTCTTTTCAATCTATCACCAAATCCTTTGGACCAACGCCCGTCCTCCGGGGTGTTTCGCTGTCGATAGCCGATGGTGAGTTCCTGACGCTCTTGGGACCATCCGGGTGCGGAAAGTCCACGCTGCTGCGCATATTGGCAGGTCTCGAGGTGCAGGACGCGGGTTCGGTTTCGATTGGCGAGCGGGCGGTCGACGGCCTCAGGCCAAAGCGGCGGGACGTGGCGATGGTGTTCCAATCTTACGCACTCTATCCGCACATGACCGTTGCCTCCAACGTGGCGCTGCCGCTGCGGATGCGAAGGCTTTCGGCCTTCCAGAGGTTTCCTCTTCTCGGGCGCCTGCTGCCAGGAACGGCGCGGACCGCCGCCGAGATCGACGTGGAAGTCACCCGTACGTGCAAGTCCCTCGGCATTGGCCACCTCCTCGACCGCAAGCCGGGGCAACTCTCCGGTGGCCAGCGCCAGCGGGTGGCGGTCGGCCGGGCGATGGTGCGCCATCCGGCTGTTTTCTTGATGGACGAGCCGCTGTCCAACCTCGACGCCAAGCTGCGAGTGCAGATGCGCGCGGAGATCAAGGAGCTGCACCAGCGACTCGGGGTCACCTTCATCTATGTCACCCATGACCAGGCCGAGGCCATGACGCTGTCGGACCGGGTAGCGGTCATGCTCGAGGGAGAGTTGTTGCAAGTCGCTCCGCCGCAAGTCATCTATGCCGATCCCGATGATCGGCGCGTCGCCGAATTCATCGGTTCGCCCAAGATCAACATGTTCGACGGCGTAGTCCGCGAGCACGGGCTGATCGATGTGGCCGGCTCGACGCTCGCAATCGAGGTTGATGCACTCGCCGGTGCGCCTCTCACCCTTGGAATTCGCCCGGAGGCTTTTCATCTCGCCGACCACGGCGGGCCAGGCGCACTGACCGGTTCCGTGCGCATGGTCGAGCACATAGGCTCTGACCTCTTTGTCCATCTTGATCTGGCTGGCGTCGACCATCCCCTTGTCGCAAGGCTGCTGGCCGAACGGGCGCCTCATATTGCCCCCGGCCAAGACCTGCATCTCCGCGTCTTTCCAGACCGGGTGCTTCTCTTTACCCGCGATGGGCGGCGTTTGCGCCGCAGAGTGGAATCTGGCCGGGCATCGGTGACGCCGATCCGGGAGCTCGCCCGATGAGCGGGCCTCTTGCTCTTTCCAGCGCCTCTGACGAGCGGTCAACGACCCGTAGTGATCGCACGTCTCCGACGCCGGCTGCTTCGTCGGCCCGAAGGCGAGTTCTCAAGGAAGCATTGGCAGCCTGGACTCTGGCGGGGCCGGCAGTCTTTTTTCTGTTCGTCCTGTTCTTCGTGCCGATGATCGGCGTCTTCATCATCGCGCTCACCGATTGGCAATTTGGGGCACGTTCCCTTTCTTTTGTCGGTCTCGCCAACTTCCGCGAGGTTTTCGCGGACCATGGCTTTAGAACCTCGCTCTTCAACACCGTGATCTACGTCCTGATCGTCGTGCCGGGCACTCTCGTCCTTGGTCTTTTGACTGCACTTCTGATCGAGAGCGGAAACTCCTGTCGCTCCTTTTACCGCGCCATCCATTTTCTACCATTCATGGCAACGCTCACGGCCATGGCGATCGCTTGGGAGGCCCTACTGCATCCCACGATCGGCCTCGTCAACCAAACGCTCGCGGCCATTGGTCTGCCGACAGCCAACTGGCTGCGCGACGATAAGACGGCTCTTTCAGTGCTGGCTGTCATCGACATCTGGCAGAACCTCGGCTACGCCATGGTGCTGTTCCTGGCCGGCCTGAAGAGCATCCCTCAGGATCTCTACGATGCCGCGGACGTGGATGGAGCTGATCTTTGGCTCGACCGGCTGTGCACAGTTACACTGCCGATGCTGGGGCCAGTCTCGATGTTCGTGGTCATCGTTGTGGCGTTAAGAGCGTTCGAGTCCTTCGACACAGTGAAAGTGCTTACCCAGGGCGGCCCCGGCCACGCGTCCGAAATGCTGCTCTATACGCTATATCGGGAGAGCTTTGAGTACCTACACACCGGATATGGCGCTGCCGTTGCGGTCGTCTTTCTGGCCATCGTCGTGACGCTCACCCTCATCCAAGCCCGACTCATGGACAGGAAAGTGCACTACCAATGAGCGCCAGCACCTCCACGCCCCATCTGCCGGCGTATGCCGCAATTCTTCGACACGCCGTGCTGCTGGTCACTGGAGCGCTCGTTCTGATCCCCTTTGTTTGGATGGTGTCGCTGTCCGTCAAGCCGCCTGGCGAGATATTCCGTGCGCATTTCTCTCTTTGGCCTTCGCAGTTCTACGGTGTCGAGAACTATACGAAGGCGCTGACCGAAGCTCCACTGCTACGCTACATGGGCAATGGACTCATCGTATGTACTCTGATCCTGGGTCTGCAAATCATCGTCTGCGCACCTTGCGCCTATGCGCTCGCCAAACTTCGCTTTGCAGGCCGCGATCTGCTCCACGGCCTGGTGCTCATTGGTCTGCTCTTGCCGCACCAGGTGCTCTCGTTGCCGCTCTTCATCCTCTGCTACCAACTCGGCATTCTCAACACCTACGCCGCGCTTGTTTTCCCCTATGTCGTCTCCCCGTTCGGCATCTTCCTGTTCCGCCAGTTCTTCAAGGCCATTCCCGACGACGTGGTTCACGCCGCCCGCCTCGATGGCCTCTCTGAACTTGCCATCATCTGGCGGATCATGGTGCCAATGGCGCTGCCGGCTGTCATTGCCTTTTCGATCTTCTCGGTCGTCGGCCACTGGAACGATCTGTTTTGGCCCCTGATCGCTGTGCGCGACCAGTCCCTGATGCCGCCGCCGCTCGGCATCATGGCGTTCAAGAACGAGGAGGCCGGCAACGACTATGGCCCACTCATGGCTGCATCGACGCTCGTCGTGCTCCCCCTCGTCATCGCCTTTCTGGCCGCGCAGAAATGGTTTGTCGAAGGACTCGCAAAAGGCGCCGTCAAGTGACCGTGTTGCCCACTCTGAGATATCCCTTTGCTAGTACAGCAATCGAGTTGAACGACGTGACTCCCGAACAGACCAATCCGTCGATGCGTCCTCGGCCTGGCACCGGCATCGTGCGCCCGAACAAGAGGCGCTTTGTCAAAAATGCCATTCTCGCGAATCTTTCTCTGCAGGATCTCGCAGCGATAGGGGAGTTCCTTGAGCCCGTTGTCCTGACTGAGCGCATGGTCCTGCAAGAGCCGAAAAAAAATCTTAATCACGTGTATTTCATAGACTCGGGTTTGGTCTCGCTCAGGGTCGTTGCCCATGGAAGTATGCTTGAGACGGCAGTTGTAGGATATTCGGGCGCGGTCGGACTCTCGCTCGTGGTTGGAGGCAATATTGCGACACAGCAGTCTGTTGTACTGTTTCCTGGAGGCGCACTGAGAATTCATGCCGACCATCTGCGTCGCGTGATGAGCGAACGCCCGAAAATTCTCGAAGGTGTCTTGAGATACTATCAAACCCTCAGCACGCACTGTGCGCAGACGGCCTTATGTGGAGTTCGACACGAACTCGAACGGCGCTTGGCGAGCTGGGTTTGTCTGGCCTGCGACGCACTCGACGGCAACGTCCTTCCAGTCACACACGATTACGTATCCGTCGCTCTCGGGTTACCTCGTTCAGGTGTAACGAGGGCGCTTCTTCGATTTGAAGAACAGGGTTTAATCCGCAAGATGCGCGGTGTCTTGCAGGTGCACGACCAAAAGCGCCTCCAACAAAAGGCGTGCTGCTGTTATGGTGTTATTGCGAGCACATACGCTTGCGTGGACCATCCAGCGGGTGTGGAACGGCTGCCGACACCGGTCCGACGGCCTACTTAGGCCTACCGGAGCCGCCGCTTTCATCTGTTGCCATGACTCTGCGTGATCAATGGCGTCACGCAGATCGCACTGCATGCGTCCATGAAACAATGAATTGAGAACAATAGAGGTTCAGCGGCGCTCGATCGCGTCGATCGGCCGGGCGCGTTCCGAAATGTTCAATCGTTGGACAACATCAAACGAAATCTTCTGATGCCATTTGGTGTGGAACGCACCGTACTGACTCCGATAGAGCACGGTCTAGGCGTTGGGCGACCCCTTCGTGCATTCGACACAAACTTCGCGCGCCTTTTACGAAAGCAATCTGACACACATAGGCACGCAAGCGGCGGAATAACCCGCACGGCGACGTTCACTGGTTCACTCAGTCGGTGCGGCGTTGGAGAAGGCCCTGCAATAGAGAGCGATGGGTCAGGAGCGAGGTCGTCGTACTACGTAGGGCGGAGCGACCGCGTGTGAAGTGCAACAGTTTGGAGGACTATTAATGAAGATGGCGAAGAGGCTTTTGCTCGGATCAGCGACGTGTCTGATCGCCGTAGCCGGAGCGCAAGCTGCAGATCTCCCCGTCAAGGCCAAAGCGGTCGAATACGTCCGGATTTGCTCGCTGTATGGTGCCGGCTTCTACTACATTCCAGGTACGGACACGTGCATCAAACTGGGAGGTTACCTGCGCGTTGAGACCGTGCTTGGTAGCAGCGCTCATTATGATGCAGCCAACAACAGCGTGGGGGGCGCACACAACCGCCTGAGCGACTATTACAGCACGCGCTCTCGCGCGAGCCTCGATACCGACACGCGCACGGCGACTGAATACGGCATGCTCCGCACCTTCTTCAATGGCGTGTTCACCTGGACGGCGGGGAGCTATACCGGCGCCGGTACGACCGCCGTGAACGGCTCCACGAGCTATACTGGCGCCAGCGGTTCCGGCGCAATCTCGGGTGGTTCGCTTGGCGTCTACTACGCTTTCATCCAGTTCGCCGGCTTTACAATGGGTAAGGCGGTCTCACAATTCTCCGCACCTTGGACGAATTATCCGGCCAACCTTTTTGACGGGTTGCCGGGCGGCGGCAGCGCGGTCACTGGCGTGAATCAGTTCACCTACACTGCCGATTTCGGTCAGGGCGTCACGGCATCGTTCTCGGCACAGGATCAGGTCGCCTACAACACGACGAATATCTGGAACATCAGCGGCGCGACCGTCAACGGTCTTGCGATCGGCGCCTACGGCGCCAATGATATCGGTGGTTCGCGCGCTCCGGACTTGATCGCCACGGTTCGGGTAGATCAGGCCTGGGGGCTCTTCCAGGGCTCCTTCGCTGCGCACGACAACCATGTTGCGTACTATGGCGCGGCTGAGACAAGCGGGCATCCCGCCGACAAGTGGGGCTGGGCCGCCCAGTTGGCATTGTCGATCAAAAACGTCCCGACGGGCGCGGGGGACTCAATCAACCTGTCTGGTGTGTACACCAACGGCGCAAGCCGCTACAACTTCCAGGATCTGATGGCGACTACGTACGCGATGTATGGCGGCACCGGCCTCGCGGGTGCTTACCAGAGCATCGGTATCGGTGGCGTCTCTGATAGCGTGTTCGTCGCGGGCGCAAGCCAAGAGTTGACTACAACGTATGGTTTCCGCGCCGGTTACAATCACAATTGGGATCCGTACTGGAGCACTGGCCTCTACGGAGCATGGGCTGCGGTGCGCTACAACAGCAACGCCAAGGGCTACATCTGCAGCGCGCTCGTTCCAAGCTTGGCACTGTCAAGTGGTCTTGCTGGTTGTAATCCCGATTTCAATTATTCGGCTGTTGGTGTGATCACGCGCTGGACCCCCGTGAAAAACCTGACCTTCTCGGCCGACTTTACCTACACCATGCTCGATCAGAAGTATGCGAGCGGAAGCACGTTGATCATGCCGCTGCAAGCGAGTGTGGCCAAACCAGGCGCGGCGTACGAGCTGAAAGACCAAAACAGCCTCACGCTGCTGCTCCGGGCTCAACGCAACTGGTAGTTTTTTTTGCTGAAGGAGAAGTGCTGGACCATTTAATATGACCTCCAAGTAGGCCTCTGGCATGCCCGCCGGAGGCCTACTTTTTATTCGGCCGTTATTCCCTCGGCGAAATATTTTCTTGAAAGCGAATGTCCGCGAGCCATCTGGCAGTTTCACGCCAAGTCACACTTGGCATCAGATGTGGCATTTGCCTTTGCTGCACGTCCACCTATCGGCCAAGACCTCACTTGCGACGGCCCCACCGAGAAGGCAAAAACATCGGTCGTGCGGAACGGTCAAACAAGCCGCGCCTCGCGAACAGAATTGAGAAGCTGGCGTGTCTGGAAGCAGCCGTCGTGACGTTTCCAAAAGGACGGGATCTCCGATCAGCTCGGTACCCGCCTGCCTAGGCTGGCGCCATCACTATGGTTGCTTTGATACGAAGGTACTCATCTATAGCCGGCTTGGCTGCTTATCTTCCTATCCTCTGTCTGAACGCGCAAATCAAAGTGCAG
The DNA here is from genome assembly GCF_016031635.1 of Bradyrhizobium diversitatis. Lineage (GTDB taxonomy): Bacteria > Pseudomonadota > Alphaproteobacteria > Rhizobiales > Xanthobacteraceae > Bradyrhizobium > Bradyrhizobium diversitatis. The sequence continues at coordinate 193,380 of NZ_JACEGD010000007.1, read as the reverse complement.
ACGGGGCAAGATCCCGAGCCCAAGCGGCTTTTCTCGTAAAGTCGCCCGCGAACGTGATCAACGCGCCTCCTGGAATTGAGTGTCGTCGTCAAGCGGATTCGGAGATGGGAGCTTCGCATCGGGAGCCAAAAAAACTTGAGGGTCACTGAGAGATCCCTCTGTCAGAGTAGAGCTGCTCGGACCGGCTCACGGTTGCAAGCTCCGGCTCATCTCAGATCGATTGCAAGGAGGAGCCTATTGCCTAAGCTGCCATCTGCACGGGGAGGGCGGAATAACCGTGCACGAAGTTAGATGCGACGCGTTCCGGATCGCCGACAACCTTGATGTCGAGGCGCCTATTCAGCATTTCCTCCCAAAGAATCCTCAGCTGCAGTTCAGCAAGGTGTCTTCCGACGCAGCGATGGATGCCGAACCCAAACGAGAGATGTTGCCGTGGGTTCTTCCGATCAATGATGAAGCTGTCGGCCTGGTCGATGGCCTCATCGTCCCGATTCCCGGAAATGTACCACATGACGACCTTATCGCCTCGTCTGATATGCTTGTTACCTATCACGATATCGACCGTGGCAGTGCGGCGCATGTGTGCGATCGGCGTCTGGTAGCGTATGATCTCGGAGACGGCGCTCGACACGAGCCGAGGAGTCTCGCGTAGCTTCCGCAGCTCCGACGGATTCTGGTTCATGAACAACACGCTTCCACTCATCGAATTGCGTGTGGTGTCGTTCCCGCCCACGATCAGCAGGATGAGGTTTCCAAGGAACTCACGTGGCTCCATATTCCGCGTCGCTGGTGAGTGCGCCATCATCGAAATCAAGTCGGCGTGGGGCTCGGCATTTTTGCGCTCGTTCCAAAGTCTTGTGAAATAGTCCAAGCACCCGGACAAGACCACCCGTCGCTTCTCCCAGGTGTCGATCTCGTGGCCGGTCCGCGGAGTTGTGGCGGCGACGTCCGACCAGTAGGTCAGCAGCCGCCGATCCTCAAATGGAAAATCAAACAGCGTCGCCAACATTTGCGTCGTTAACTCGATCGAGACCTTATCGACCCAATCGAAGGGTTCGTTGCGCGGCAAGCCATCCAGAACGGCCTTGACCCGCCGACGGATCAAGCCCTCGAGCTTGGCCAGGTTCTCCGGCGCCACGATCGGACTGATCGTGTTGCGCTGCTCGCCATGTTTCGGAGGGCTCATCTTAATGAAACTCGGAGTCCAATACTCTTCCGGCAAATCGACGATCGTGACGCCTTGCTCTGACGAGAACACTCCGTGAGTCATGTTTACTGCAACAATGTCGTGGTATTTCGTTATGGACCAATAGGGACCGTAGGGGCTATCTTGACAGTAGTGGATGGGATCTTCCTTTCGTAACCTCTCGAAATAGGGCCAAATGCTGTCATCCTGAAAGCGCTTGACGTCGCTGACATCCAGATCGCCCAGAAGAACGTCATATGCCCCCTCGCGCGCGTGACCTGTCAATATTGTATTCATGATTGCCCTCCGGCCTTAACCTCTCATCTAGCTTTTGCTCGCTTGGGCGAATTCCCACGGCGGCTCTGAGAGCTTCGCGCGATTTTTGAATGGACCGCCCCCTCGTTTCCCGCCGGCTGAAGCGATTTTCGGTTGCGAGCGATTGATCGGTTTGAAGGTCGGACAATATCGCAAGCCGGAGCGCACCTCCCCTACCATGATTGGGAGGGGCATGAGCTTGCGTTCACTGCGAGAATCGTTCCTCGCACAACCGCTCAGCTGGTTGCAGCGTTATCACGAGGTATTCGCTGAAGTCCGGTGACGGCTTGGCCGGTCAGGCGGCGGCGGCCTGGGTTGACTGACCTCGAGCCGGTCGCTGAATGTCGGACCGAGAACGAGTGTTGACAAGCCATTGTGGCTATCGAGACGACGCCAGCGTTTCTGCGCGACCGATCGATCTGCTGGCGTTCTTAGCCAAGCTCGCAGTGCCTGATCGCTATCGAGGCGTGCGCGACTGCGCTCCATTGGGCGCGAATTGATCGCGCTCGGCCATCAGGTCCGGCTGGGGTTGCCGAGCTACGCCAAGGCCTCCCTCTAGCGCGGCAAGAACGACGCTGCCGATGCAGAATCGAATCTGCGAGGTGGTGATGCGACCGCGCATGCACTCGTGCCGGTGGAGCGAAGAGTATCACACCTTCTCCCCCTCGGCAGTGGGCTTCTCCTTACTGGTTCTGCGACGTAGCAACTGTAATGCTAGATCTGAGTGTGAGGCAGAGGCATCCGGAGTCCCAAACGCTTCTTAGAAATGAAACTACCGATACTGCTTATGCGCTCTTCTCGAGGAGCGCAACGATATCATAGAGCGTCGTAATGACAGCGACCGATTCTTCTTTCGGCAACGAGACGTCACGGCAAAACCAGACTGCTCGGCATCCCGCGCCGCGTGCTCCAAGCACATCCGAGCGAAGGCTATCACCTACCATGATGACCCTGTCTGGCGCCTCACGCAAAAAGCTCAGACAGGCTTCGAAGGCGGCTTGGCTGGGCTTGCGATAACCGCAATCGCCGCAGAACATGACAGGATCGCAGTCGCGGCTGACATTTGTATGCCGAGCTACCTCGGCTCGCCACAACCTGTGGCTCGTTCCCCAAGGCGTATTAGACAAGATCGCCGTCCGGTAGCCCATTCGGCGAACTGTAGCAATGACTTTCTCCGCTTGTGGCATGAGCTGGCCGGTAGCAAAGAGTCTTTTGCAGAGGCGCAGCTCGAGTAGCGTTGCATCCACGTCATCAATGTCGGGTGCCAGTACGCTTCTGAACCGGTCGGCGAAAGAAATCACACGACAATCCTCGCGCTCTCTGTTCAGCGCCTGCAATGTTGCGCTGGCGATGGATCTCGGCGCTGTGACAGTAGACAAATGTGTAAAGCTGGACGAATCGGTGAGGAAATCATGCAAGAACTCAATCTGTTCGGCCTCCGTCCGTAATGGATAGTCGCAAAGGGTGTTACCCCAGTCAAAGATGATAGCTGTGGGATTGCTCATCTTCATGGAAGCGCTTTCAGTCGATCCAGAAACGCTCGCCACTGGCGGAGAATAGTCTCTGGATCTTTGCCCTTGCGCCAAAGGTCCTTATCCAAATCATTTGACGCGTGCTTGGCTCGCATGCAGTCTGGTGAAACCTCGCCAAATATCGCATCGCCTTCGGCGGTGATAAAAAAACAAATATCGAGGAGTTCAATTTGGCACGCTGCCAAGACCTTCGCCAGCGCCCTGAAGGCTCGCAAAGCCAAATGCCTGGCAGCATCCGTATCGATGAAGCGGTCCGCGAGCCAATTCGGCATGCATTCGTCCCGATGGGGTAGTGGGTTCCGCCAGTCGAAGCGCACATAGGGTTCGTGTCGCTGATCGGCTCGGAGGTATCCGCCATGACGTATTGGGAAAGTCTCCAACCCGCGGTAAATATGTTTTGGTGTCCCGACATAGGCGGCTTTCACGATGACCTCGATAGGCGGAGCCGCAACTCGCCGACTGATGTAATAGTCTTCACCAACGTGAACGATCGTGGAAGGCACACCCTCAGTCTCTAGCATCCGCCAAAGCCGCTCGCTGATGCGTAGACGCAACCGGTCGGTACCCTCAACTGTGGCAGCGCGATTTGCGGAGTACGAGAACAACGTGGGCTTTAAACGCACGATGACGTTTTGATCATCGATAGCGCGGATCACCTTCGATTCGCCCTCTATCAGCAAGGGCAAATCGTCGAACATGGAGCGCCAGTGGTCCGGATTTGCAAACGCGGCTCGTTCGATAGGCTGCATTGGGATTTCCACCTATTCACTATAGTTCTGCGTACAGGTACACCGTCCTGTTGCACGCACGCGGCTTCATGTTCGTACCACGAGGGCATCGCGACGAAGGCTGTGAGTAACCGCGACCGCGCCGCAACCGTCCGGACGTACCGTTGCATACCGCCTCGTCCGATTGCAAACGGGGTGGCCCAACGTAGGGTATTGTCAGGCGCTAGATCCGCCCCACATCACCGATTGCTTGGTGATGTCCTTCCAACACGCAAATGGCGTGCCGAACTGAAAACTGGCACTTCTGCAAGCCCTTGAACGAGTATCTTCAATAGCCTTGATCGTGCGTCGCGTCGCTTTGCGCGAACTGTCTTAAAACCGACAATCGGCACTGAATGATATCCGACAAGATTAGTTCGACTGCAACGTACCCCGATTTTGGATCCACGTACTTGGTTGGAAGGGCACACTTGTGCATCTCCCAGCCGAAGGCTCGAAGCCAAAATGCGCGCGAGCGAAGAAGTCCTTGGTACCCTCAGGATGACCGGAACAGCAGCGCTTACGCATGCCGCCGCGCCTGGTTGAAAATTCAAGGCAGGCTCGAAGGCTCCGCTGCCACGGTCACATTCGGAATACGCCGTAATGCGGCGAGGCGATTGGGCTGTTGAGCGAAGCACTCAGAACGATTGCAAGCGCATTTCTGGTATCGACGGGATCAAGGATGCCATCATCCCACAGCTCGGATGTCGCATAGTACGCGCCCGACCGCTCCCGATATTCTTCCAGGATCGGCTGGCGAATGGCTGCCAACTCCACCGTTGAGAGGTGCCCATTGTGCCGAGCCAGCTGTCTTGCCTTGACGTGTGTGAGGACGCCCGCTGCCTGCTCGGCGCCCATCGCCGAAATCTGGGACTGCGGCCAGGTAAAGACAAAACGCGGATCGAAGGCCCGTCCCGCCATAGCGTAGGTTCCCGCTCCGTGGGAGGCGTTACAGACGATCGTGAATTTTGGCACGGATGCTCCGGAGACGGCCATGATCAGCTTTGCGCCGTCCTTAGTTATGCCACGCCTCTCGTAGTCCCGGCCGACCATAAAGCCGGTCGTATTCTGCAAGAAGAGGAGAGGCGTTCGAGACTTGTCGCACAATTGAACGAAGTGAGCGCCTTTCAGTGCGCTTTCGCTCAACAACACACCATTGTTTGCGAGAATGCCTATTTGATAGCCATGCAGTCGCGCGAAGCCGCACACAAGGGTCTCTCCATAACGCGCCTTATGTTCGTGGAATCGGCTGCCATCAACCAGACGGGCGATGATCTCCCGCATGTCGAATTGCGTCCGGGGATCCCTCGGAAGAATGCCGTACAGTTCGGATGCATTATAAGCGGGAGGCTCCGGAGCGGCCCGGTTGATCGGGGCTTTTACAGCATCACTGAAGCGAGCAACGATGTCTCGGGCAATTGCAATCGCATGCAGCTCCGAACTTGCAAGGTAGTCGCTCGTGCCCGATACGCTGGTATGCATATGAGCGCCGCCAAGTTCTTCGGCAGAAATCTCTGCGCCAGTGGCAGCTTTGACGACCGGAGGACCGCCCAGAAAAATCGCTCCCGTGCCCTCAACGATAATGTTGTAGTCGCTAAGCGCCGGGACATATGCCCCGCCGGCGCTGCAATGGCCCATGGCTATACCGACCTGCGGTACTCCCATCTTTGAGAGAATGGACTGATTGCGAAGAATTCGACCCGCGTGATAGCGATCTGCGAAGAACTCTGCCTGTAAGGGCAAGAAACCTCCGGCACAGTCGCACAAGTGAACGACCGGCAGGCAATTCTCGATTGCGATGTCCAAGGCCCGCACGATCTTCTTGACCGATAGCGGATACCAGGCCCCGCCCTTGACGCTAGCGTCATCTGCGTGAATGACGACCTCTCGACCCGCGACAATGCCGATCCCAACGACCTGAGCGGCGCCGGGCACCTCACCGTCATAGGCTTTGTTAGCCGCCAGTGTCGAAAGCTCGAGAAACGGAGTGTCTGGATCAAGCAAAGCCTCGATCCGATCACGCACAAACAGCTTGTTTTGCCGCTTGAGACGGTCAAGATCCCGTACCGGACGCGCGAAGCGGGCGGCCTGCTGGCGCTCCTCCAATTCTTTTGCCAGTCGCCTGTTATGAAGTTCGTTGAGCCGATAGTCTTCCGACCTGACGTCCACCAGAGACGAGAGCTGCTGCATTTCAGGTCCGCTCCTCGAGGAGCGTAACCAGGACAGCATCCTGCTCAAAGCTCTCGCCTTCCTTGAAGTGAATACGCTCGACAATGCCGTCTTGTGGAGACCGTATGACGGTCTCCAACTTCATGCTCTCGATCGTCATCAGGGCCGTCCCGGCAGAAACGGCCTCGCCAGGCGAAACCCGGGCGACAATGACGACGCCCGGCATGGGCGCGCGAGCGACGGTTTGGCTTATCTCCTGCCTCGACCTAGCAAGCGTTCGCAATGGGTCGCAGTAATGCAAACTGCGCGTTTCGCCGTTCATGTGCACGTGAATGGTCTCGCCATCAATAGCGAACCTGACCGGCTGGCTTTCACCCGCAATCATAACAACACCGCAGCCATCACGGCGATGGGAGAACGCGATCGGGGCGATCACCCTGTCATGCAAGCAGAGACGGTAACCCTCTCGGCATCGAGACAGCCATAGCTGGTATTCGACGCCATCGACCTCAAAAGAGTGATTCACGCTAGTTTCTCCAACTGCCCAGCGCCGCGTGAAGATCGGACACGGCATCTGCCGATTCGCGGACCGGTCCGGTCAGGAGGGCGCCTGCTGCCAGGAACCCTGATAAGTCGGCCCGGGGGTCGCCGGCGGCGATGTGCGGATGTTCCTCAAGATAGCCCGTGTGAATGTGTCCATGCAGAAATCCATCATCCGCGAGGATACGGGCAAGAAAGCTGGCGTTGGTTGTGCAACCGAGCAGCACCAAGTCCCGCAACGCGCGATGCGCCTTTTGCGCGGTCTCGACACGCGAGGGCGAATGCGCGATGATCTTGGCGAGCAAGGGGTCGAATGCTGTCGTGATCTTCTGATCTCGCGAAAGGCCACTGTCGATGCGTATACCGTCGCCGCTGGGGTAGTCGAGCACAAGGACCTTGCCTGTCGTTGGAGCATATCCGCGCTCCGGCGCTTCGGCACACAACCTGGCTTCGATCGCGTGTCCGCTCGGCACAATGTCCGATTGTGTCAATCGAAGTGGGCGCCCCGCAGCGATGTGGATCTGTTCGGCAACAAGATCAACGCCGGTGATCATCTCGGTCACGGGATGCTCAACTTGCAAACGTGTATTCATTTCCAGAAAGTGGAACTCTCCTCCGCTAAGGAGGAATTCGACAGTGCCTGCATTGCGATAGTTGGCTGCACGGGCGATACCAACGGCGCTATCGCAGATCCGTTGGCGCAACTCCGACGACAGCCCCGGGGCGGGCGCCTCTTCGATCAGCTTCTGAAACCGACGCTGGATCGAGCACTCCCGCTCAAACAGATGAGCAACCGTTCCCAAGGCGTCGCCGAGCACCTGGACTTCGATATGGCGCGGGGTTTCGATATATCGTTCGACGTAAAGCCGGCCGTCTCCGAAGTAGCGCTGCGCCTCGCTGCGAGCCCGCGCAATTGCGTCCTCTAGGAGCCCGATGTCGCGCACGATCTGCATGCCCTTGCCGCCACCGGCCGCGGAAGGTTTGACCAGCAATGGCGGTCCCATGGCCCGGGCTCTGCGCACGAAGGTCGTTGGATCATCTTCCTCGATGGCGCAAGGAGCGACTGGAAACCCGTGTCGCTGAACGAAGTTGCGAGCTCGGATTTTGTCGCCCATCAATTCGATGCTTTCGGGGGCAGGTCCGATGAAGGTGATGCCGGCGCTCGTAACGGCCTTGGCGAACTCCGCGTTCTCCGACAGAAATCCATACCCTGGATGCAGTGCACCAGCATTCGCCTTTCGGGCGGCGGCGATAATCTGCGGGATGTCGAGATAGGCAGCATTCGGCGTGCGTCCGTCGATCGCGATGGCTGCATCGGCCATAGAGACGGCAGGCGTGCCGGCATCAATGTCGTGGTAGACGATCGCAGAACGAAGCCCTAGCTTGCGAAGGGTCTTGATGATACGAACGGCGATCTCCCCCCTATTGGCGATCAGAACGCTATCAAAAGGCAGTTCGTGCATTGGGATATCTTCAGCTGTTTGATTGCCCGACCACAGACGTTTAGCTTGAGCCCGACGATCGTCCTGTGAGCCCTGCGTCACGTATTACAGCCATTGATCGGATTGGTTTAAGGCGGCGCCACGCACACGTGCCGCGGCACGAATATGTTGAAGCGAAACCACCTGTCGCGCATACCTCATCTCGGGCCCCCATTTCCTGTGGCAGCATCCCGAACCGAGATGATCTGGCGACATTGCACGCTCAAGCGTTGGATATTGGCTTTGAGACAGGCGGCGACGGCGTCCTCATCAGGTATGTGAGCGCCGCAGAGGCGAAGCGCATCCGGTGTGCACGCCTGACGCGCCTCCGCCGGGACCGGGCGATCCCGCGCATCTACGCTTCCGCAGGACAGAGCTGTCGTCATCGCAACGCCAAAAAGCGCAATTGCATAGCGATGCGCTCTGGGGCGCGACGACCGGTTGGTTCGCTGCATGTAATTCACGGCTATCCTCTGTCGGTGTGATCTACGATTGCTGCACGGCGTGATGGTCATGCGATGGGCGAGCTCGCGTTCAAGCCCCGCCGGGATGCGAGAATGTCGTGCTCCGATCTCAGAAGTCCGATTCACCTGAGCGGCCGCCGGAGCGCGCATGGTGACCGATTGGCGGTGTGGGGAGGGCCCGGGCATCCGAACAGAGTGTCCCGATGCAGGTTCGAAGGTCTGAGAGGTTCACAAGTCTTATCACGCGTCAGGCAGCTGACCGACGGTCGGACGCGGTCCGCCGCCTTAACTTGCATGATGATACAAACTGACGTTACGTCCGATTCAAGCCTCTTGAGAGCCACTTCGGAGAATAGATTGAGACCGTCACTCTGCCAGAGCGGGCTGTGCCGAACCGAGGTGCGAGCCCAATGCTCCATTTGGCCGGCATTCGCCGTCATCGTGAAATCATGCGATATGCAGAGCGAGCGCGATTGCAGGCGACAGGCGAATTAAGGTGTCTCGGGTCGCGTTACACGCCTTTGGCCGCGCGGCATTCACTCAGTTGCTGGCATCTTCCCGGTCGGCGGCGCTGAGAGCCGCTTCGATACTGGCTCCCTCAACCGTGATATTGAGCGAGCTGCTCCAGACGCCTCACTGTGCCGATCGGCCTCGGGATGCCGCCCCGTTTCACTCTCGGAAACGGGCAAAGCCAATTCGCTGACCCTGCTATTAAGTCCAGCAAGAGAGATATCGAGCAGCGCGTTGCTCGATGCGCGCCGGCCGCCCGGACCCGGTACCGCCGCGCTCGATAGGTGCGCGTGTCGCAGCCGCGTAGCCAAGCCTGATCATGCTCCAACCTCGAAAGGAAGGGAGCATGATCTAATTGCGCGCGTCGTTCCGGGGCGCACGCGCGGCTATCTTTGAAAACGCGAACCTCTCACGGCTCCAGTGCGACCTGCAAACCCTCGTGACCTCCAACGTGAACGTAACGCGGCCCGATTGGCCGACCTCGACCGCTGGCGACGGTGACAATGTCTTCGAGCGGGGCGGCGCGTGCATCCGATGCAGGGCGGGACAAGATCAGATCGGCGTGGAACAGACCTTCCGATTCAAGTCCGGTCGCATCGATGCCAAGAGTTGCCAACGTGGCCAAGCTCCTTTCAAATTCCTCAGCGTCGCGAAATCGACGCTGAATAAATGTCGCACCAGTAAGGCGTTCCGTCACAAGACCACGCTTTTCGAAGGTCGCAGCCAGGGAATCATATGGGAACATCCGCAGCACGAAAGAGATGATCCATGGACGCTTCTCTGTCACGTCGAGAAGTTTGCTGAACGTCTTCTCGGTCACGTAGCCGATGCAGCCCGTCGACATGATGACATCAGCGGAACGGAGAATACGCGCGCCTTCCGGCGAAAGCGATTCCTTTTCAAGGTCGGCGACAATACCCTGCTCGAGCAGGCCAACGGCCGTTGCATAGCGGATTGCCGGTGCCGAGACATCGAGACCGATAAACCGCGCTAGACCAACATCAGGCCAAGCCGAATAAAACTTGCGATCGAGATCCACCAGTGTCTCGGAACTGATCGCCCTCATCTCGCGCCGGGCATAGCGGTGACGCAAGCCGCCGAAGGTCAGTGGAAACCGATGCACTGCCGCATTGATGCCGTATGAACAGCCGACATCAAGCACAGTCGGCTTAACGCTGGTTGCCGAAGCTTTCGCTGCTAGAATCTGACGCACGACCGGCTCCGCCACATCCGGGATCATGTAATCCAGGTCTCCCAGGACAGAGAAATACGCTCTTGGATCATCCAAAGCGTAAATGTCATCGAAGATAGCTTTATCCCGATTGATACGCGAAAAATCTGCTCGCAACCAACGTCTCCACTTCAATTTGCACGCAAGCCAAGGCTCTTGCCTCGACCAGTGCTCTCTCATTGCAAATGTTGGCCGATGTATGAACCTCACAGTACTTTTGCGGTCTGCCTGACCGATACGACGTGCAAGCTTAACGTCGTCGCGCAATAACCGGCCTGCACGCGAAGAAAGGCGCGCAGCTCGGGTTGGAGGCCAATGAACAGCTGAAAAAGAGCCCCGGCCTGGGGCCGGGGCTCTCGATCCGTCGCTCTAACGCGATGGAGTCAGTATTTGAGAACTACGGGGCCCCAGAACTTGTAATTGAGCCGCGCGGTCAGCAGATCGAAATCCTGCCCGATGCGCTCGCTAGCGACCGCACCCGCAGGGGTGTTGAAGTTCACGTTAGCGTCTTGCCGGAATATATGGTCGTACTCGAGCCCGACCGACCAATTCGGCGCGAAGCCGAGTTCGATGCCCGCCCCGACCACGCCGCCCCAGCGGGTATTGTCGGTGCTCGCCAGCGGCGCGCCGGCGAGGGTGTTGATCTGATAGGTATTGCCGGTCACCGCGGCACCGCCCTTGGCGTAGAGCAATACGTTGTTGATGGCATAGCCGACCTGGCCTGTAAGCAGGCCGAACGACCCGGTCTTGGTCTGATTGATGTCGCCCGGGAAGCCGGTGCTGACATTGGAGCCGTTGAAATCGGCCCAGTTGCCTTGGCCTTCGACACCGAAAACGACCTGGCCCGTCTGCCAGCGATAGCCAAACTGGCCACCAACGGTTCCACCGCTCGCGTCATGAGAGCCTTCGGGCGTGACGCCTCCAAAATCCCAGGAGCTATGGGTCGAACCCCAGCCGCCATTGGCACCAAGATAGAAGCCGCTCCAGTCATAGATTGCGGCCGCGACCGGTGCCGGCATCGGCGGTGCTTTGGTGTAGATGGGCTGCTGAGTGAGATCGGCGGCGAATACGGGCGTTGCCCCGATCAACGCGACGATGCTGGCAGTCACAAGCAACAACTTCTTCATTTCGAATACGCTCCTTCACATTTCCCCTGCGCCGCACGCGTAATAACAGTGCTGTCTCGAATTGCTGTAGCTGTCGCGCAACATTCTCGCTTCCAGAAGCGCTTGAACCTAACGCCGCGTCAGCTTGCGCGCTTGTAAATCATGATCAACCGGCACAGCAGGCAGGGGTCCATCGTGTATCGAACCCCAGGGGCGCGCGCGTCAATCCCAACAGGAAGTGAAGTCGTCGGTGAACTCGAACCAGAGCGATCATGACACGCGCGTGCACCGAAGCAGCGAGGATCGTAGAGAATCGAGCGAGTGCTATCATGTCGTCCCATTTCCTTGGGTCGCCACGACCGGAAACCGGAAACACTCACCATCTACTCCCTCTGACGGATCACGTCACGTGCGTGAGTGGACCGAAGGCTCAAACGATCAAGTCCGCATTGGTATCAAAACGCGGCAAGCACGCGCTGCTGGTCTATCTCGTTCACAACATCATCGGGAAAAGCCAGCTAGAACTTAGTCGCCCGATAATGGCGGGTTCTCAACATGATGTGTTTCGTTTGAGACAAAGTGCGCGCGCGACGCCCATGCCGCTGCGCATTTACGATCAACCGTTGCGATCGAAGGCGCAGCATGTTTGGCCCGCCTCTTGCTCTTGTTGCGGTTAGGGGATTTGGCTCGACTTGATAGGAGGCAGTCAATGCCGGCCTGTCGGTGGATCTTACAAGGGGATGATCTGTGATACTACGCCGTCCTGATGTGCGACCAATCTTGATGAGGCGAACGCAACGCAGATGGTTCTGGTGCGAAGGAGGGAGCCGATTTCATGCAGAACGAGGAGGAGGCCTGCGAAAACGACTCGCATCTACTAAGCCCATACGAACGCCACCTCGTGTCGTTCTCACCAGCCAGGCCGAAAACCAGCTCAATTAGAAAGAAGCAATGAAATACCTGGAGGACAGCAAGGACCTGGAGATCGAGACCCGGCTTTCTCGTCTCGGGCGTGCGCCCGCCGAACATTCCGGGATGGTCAACATGCCCGTCTACCGGGGCTCCACAGTTGTTTCGGAAACCCTGGAGGAATACGAAGCGCGCAGGCAGAGCGATCCGACGGCCAACTACGGCCGCTTTGGCTCGCCTCTGTCCCGCGCACTCGAGCTTGCCGTCTGCGAACTGGAGGGTGGCTATCGCTCGCTCCTGTTTCCGTCGGGGCTCTCTGCCTGCACCCATTCGCTTCTCGGCCTTCTGCGCGCAGGCGACCATGTTCTGATCAGCGACGGCGTCTATACACCTCTCAGGACATTCGCGGACGAGGTTCTCTCAAGACTTCAGATCACGGTGCAATACTTCTCTCCAACGCAGCCTGCCGAGCTTGCAGCGAAAATCACCCAGAAGACCCGGGCCATCTATCTGGAATCACCTTCGTCCCTCACGTTCGAGGTTCAAAACGTCCCTGCGCTTGCTGCCATCTCCCATCGCTCCGCTGCGCTCGTGGTCATGGATAATACATGGGCAACGGCTCTGTATTTCAAGCCGTTTGCGCATGGCGTCGACATCTCGATCCAAGCGGCGACCAAATATATCGTCGGCCATTCAGACGCGCTGCTTGGTATTGCCACCGCAAACGAATCGGCCTGGCCGGCGCTGCGATCGAGCGCCCACGATTTCGGGGAGATTGCTGGGCCGGATGACATCTATTTGGCCCTGCGGGGACTGCGTACCCTAGCCGTCCGCATGAAGCGTCATTGGGACAACGGTCTCAAGCTGGCCCAAAGCCTTCAGTCGCATCCAGCTGTCGACGACATCTTGCACCCGGCGTGTCCAAGCGATCCTGGCCATGAGCTTTGGAAGCGCGACTTTTCAGGGGCGAGCGGCCTCTTTGGCGTTGCGCTGAAACCGATGTCGCAGCCGCAGCTTTCGACTTTCTTCAATCGGCTGCGACTTTTTGGCATCGGCTGGTCGTGGGGCGGATTTGAAAGCCTGGTGATGCATGTCGACCCATTAAAACGCGCGGAACCATCGCGTGCTCTCACTGGACCGCTGATACGGGTTCACGCGGGCTTGGAGGACGCGAGCGACCTGATCGCGGACATGTATCAGGCGCTCGATGCGGCTTGGGAGACAAGAAGCACGCGTGTTCATCCGGACAACGATGATGCATTCATCGCTGAGCGCTTCAAACGAGCCTGAGCGCAGTCAACTCGAAGCCGAACCTTGGCTTGGCCAGGAAAGAAGTCGGCCGTGAACGAGAAGTGAAGGGAACGCGATCGGCGCGTTTTGACGAAGAGCGAGAGACCCGCTCGTCATCGAGATGTTCTGGCCCACGATTCTTGGGGTCAGAAGTTCGCTTGCGGGATGGTGTCGGAGCAACTCCGATACCCCATCGAGCGGGACCGTCGCCAAACCTGGGAGGAGCGTTATGACGACCATTGCAGCTGCGCCACCCGCGCGGATGGCTCGATCATGGTACAAGATCCTGTACGTCCAGGTGTTGTTCGCAATCCTGCTCGGCATCATCGTCGGGTGGGGCTGGCCATCGCTTGCCACCTCCGACTGGATGAAGGCGCTCGGCGACGGCTTCATCAAGCTCATCAAGATGGTGATCGCGCCCATCGTCTTCTGCACCGTGGTCTCCGGCATCGCCCATATCCAGGATGCGAAGAAGGTCGGCCGGGTGGGGATCAAGGCGCTGGTCTATTTCGAGATCGTCTCCACCCTCGCGCTGGTGATTGGCCTCGTCATGGGCAATCTGTTCCAGATCGGCCGCGGCCTTGCGGCCAAGCCCGATGCGGTGGCAGTCGCCAATTATGTCGAGCAGGCGAAAGCGACCAAGTTCGTCGATTTCGCCCTTAACATCATTCCGGACAGCGTGGTCGGCGCGCTCGCGCGCGGTGACATCCTGCAGGTGCTGCTGTTTGCGATTCTGCTCGGCTTTTCACTGATGGCGCTCGGAGAGCGCGGCGCGAGGCTGCGCAGCACGATCGACGACGCCGCGCAAGCGGTGTTCGGCGTGATCGCCATCATTATGAAGGCCGCGCCGATCGGAGCGTTCGCCGCTATGGCATTTACAGTAGGTAAGTTCGGACCCTCGGCGCTGGCGAATCTGATCGGATTGATAACGCTGTTCTACGCGACCGCCGCGTTGTTCGTCATCCTTGTTCTCGGGTTGATCGCGCGGTTCGTCGGCTTCTCCATCTTCAAGTTCATCGTCTATATCAAAGACGAACTCTTGATTGTGCTCGGCACATCGTCCTCCGAGAGTGCGCTGCCACAGTTGATGGAGAAGCTCGAGCGGCTGGGCTGCTCGAAGCCCGTGGTCGGCCTCGTGGTGCCGACCGGCTATTCGTTTAATCTTGACGGCACCAATATCTACATGACGCTTGCGACATTGTTCATCGCGCGCGCCCTCGGGCTCGACCTCGCTTTCGATCAGCAAATCACGATTTTGATCGTGGCGATGCTGACCTCAAAAGGGGCGAGCGGGGTCGCCGGGGCAGGCTTCATCACGCTGGCCGCGACACTGTCGGCGGTCAATCCGGCTCTGGTGCCAGGGATGGCGATCGTGTTCTCGATCGACAAGTTCATGAGCGAGGTGCGCGCACTCACCAATATCATGGGCAATGGCGTTGCCGTTGTGTTCGTGTCCTGGTGGGAAGGCGAGCTCGACACGATCACGCTGCATGCACAGCTTGGCCGGGGGGGCGATCTGCCCGACGTGGAAACGGCGACCGCGGCTGCTGGCGCCATTTCTGCTTCGGAGGGCGCGGGCAATTCAGAGATTGCGTGCGCAAAAGGAGGAAGTTGGACTGGACGCGCACGTTGCAAACGCGGACGAGCGCATTCGCCATGATGCTGTTTCAGCGCGACCAACGCCTGGTCGAGTAGGCGAAGGTCGACGTCGTGGTCCGTTCCGCGCATTGACGAAACGCGGGCGAGCGAAGACGAGCTGCTGTCGAAGCAGCGGAATGATGCCTCAGGATTGACCGAGCAATTCGGATTGGATCGTCCTCGCGGTGTAGAGGGAGGCATCGAGCGGCAAATTGCCAAATGCGACCTGACAAAGCAGGTAATTTGCGCCTGCTTCCTCCAGCTGATTGAGCAGAACGTTTCGAACAGAGGTCGGCGTTCCGACGACGCACAATTCGCTCTCGATTGCCGCCTCGAATGTCAGCGGAAGGGGTTGTGGCGTCGGGATGTCATTGAGCTCGTAAAGGAATTTGAAGCTCGTTAGCCATTGCTCGTAAGCGGATCTGGCCAGGGAATAAGCGTCCGCCTCAGATCGCCCAATCACGATCATGCGCAGCAGTCCAACAAATGGCCCACGATCAGGGGCGCTGGGACTGCGCTCTCGATGCGTGTGGTAGGCATCGGTAATTTTCCGGACGCCGGCGGCGGGCCCAACGCAGGCGAGGTTTGCGCCATTGCCTGCGGCCCAGATGGCCGTCTCGGGCCGATTGGTGGTCACCCATATTGGGGGACACGGACGCTGATGCGTGGTTAATGTCAGAGGAACCTGGTTCAGCTGGAAATGTCGGCCTTGGTAGGACAGGGCTCCACCCCTCAAAGCCTTCAGGAGAATGTCATTGGCTTCCTCATACCGGCTTGGCGCCACGTCCTCGGAAATACCAAAATAGCCTAGTTCGACTGGAAGAGCGCCCCGTCCGAGACCCAGCTCGAGCCTGCCGCCGCTCAACTGATCAAGCATGCAGATCTCCTCAAATGCGCGCAGCGGATGATAGAGGTTAAGCAGCATGACCAATGGGCCGAGACGAAGGTGCCGCGTACGCTGCGCGGCACTCGACAGGAAAAGACTGGGCGAAGGGCTTCTTCCATGGGGCGTGCAGTGGTGCTCGGCCACGTGGTACGCATAGAAGCCGAGGCGGTCGTATGCCTCCGCCAGGACCAGGCGATCTTCGTATTGACGACCAACATCGCGGCCGTCGTCGTCCAGGTGATCGAAAATGCCGCAGGTGAGTTTTAACGAAGGCCGGTGTGTCATCAGATGAAATCCTTAAGGGGCGACTGCCTGCTCGTTTCCGGGGGGCTTAGGGGCCGTACTTATTGTCGGCGCATCTCGCGACCATCGGGTCGCGACCTCGATCGCCCATGCCATCGGGCGCACGACATCGTGGTCTCGCTTCGGCTCTGCAACATGCGCAGGGGGAGGCGCTCTATGCGCGGCCTCTTGGCCGTCAGCTGCAAGCGATCTCTGCTTGGCTCGAGCCGCTCTCGTCGCCGTCTCGTTCCATCGGCGGTATAATGAAATGAGCGGACATCGGCGCGCCGTTGGCTATTCATCTCGTTTCAGGCGTTCTGAAATCGCGGCGACCGCTGCTAAAAATGAGTCCATTTGCGCCGTCGTGCCGATGCTGATGCGGATGCAGTGGTCGAGGCCGTCATCTGTAAATACAGCAACCAGTATCCCGTCTCTCTCCAGCGCGGCCTGCCACCACCTGCCGTCCTGTCCGTTCGGCACACGCGCCAGCAAGAAATTGGTATGGGAAGGCGCCACACAGAACCCGAATTGATGCAGTGCGGCCGTAACTCGTTCTCTCTCGTGCTTGATGTGCCTGTGGTTGTCTTCGTAGGCCGCGCGATGGGCAAGGATGCTGACGCCTACCGCATGCGCTATGACATTCATGTTGAAGACGTTCTGGATGTTTCTCAGTCGTCCAATGACCTCTGGATGACCAAGGCCGAATCCGACGCGAATGCCTGCCGCCGCATAGCTCTTCGATAAAGTTCTCAAGAGCAGGAGATTGGGGTGGCGGCGGACGAGCCTTAGACCGTTATCAGGTGCGAAGTCGACATAGGCTTCATCCAGCACGACTAAGCGCTCGGACTGTGCAACGAGACGTTCGATATCGGCGATGGGGGCGAACGTCCCAGTCGGATTGTTGGGATTAGCCAACAAGATGAACTTGGCATCCTTTGCCGGACCGAACAGCAACTGATCAATCGGGATCGAATGCGAGTCGCTCCACGAAACTTCGAGAAATTTGGCGCTCTGCAACACAGCTAGCTTACGATTGAACGAAAACCCGGGAGACATCATTGCGACGCTGTCGCCCGGCCCAAGAAAGGCCCTGTAGATCAGGCCGAGAAGCTCCGACGATCCGTTGCCGGCGATCACATGGTCCTTTGAGAGGCCGTAGGCATCGGCGGCAGCCTCCCTCAAACCGATGTTGTCGTCTTCCGGATACAGATACTGACGCTCGAGCGCCGAGATCGCACTTCGCCATACCATTGTTGGTAGTGGAAATGGATTCTCATTGGTGTTTAGCTTCACGTAACGCGCATCTGGCGCCCGCTGGCCGGGCGACTGGGCTTCCAGGTCTTTAGCCGGCTGCGCAAGAGAAGAGAGCACAGCTTGCAGTTTTACATCGACCATATTGTGTTCCCTCTTGATGCGCAGACGGCAGTCGCCATTGAGAGTGTCCTGAGACGGTCTAACGAGAAGTCCGTTTTGCACACCTGGCGTGGCGGCGCCTGGGGCGTTGGCGGTGCACGAGCCAAATGTCGGCGCTTGAAGTGCTGCGCCTCCCAAGAACGACCTGGTTTCTGGTGCGCGATGTTGCGAGCACTGGCCCAGCGTGCTCGAGCCGCAAGCCTTGGCTTAAAGATCGGTACATGCGTGGCGGCGTCATGCGATGCTCCCGGGCGAGGCACTGGCCTACGCCGGTTTTTCTAGAGGCCGTGGCGACCTGTTTGCCGAACCTACAATTTGACGCTACGTGCGAATCAAGTGCTGTCGAGGTGTTCGTCCCAAAATTCGTGCAAGCTTGTGGCTGAATGCTCGTTGTGACTGGCGCCGGGGGCGCATGAGAGCGTGTGCGGCAAATCAACGGCCGTTCGGGCGGCATCAAGGCACGGGCTCGGGCGTGAGGGCGAGCGCCTCGGACGGCTCTCGGGCAATCGACTGTTGGAATCCTGGCCCTTTGTCAGAAAGCAAACACAGCCGATCTCCTGAGTCCCCGCCCGTTCGCGAGACGACCTTTGGCTGCGAATTGTTGCGGTGTTGATCGCTGTAGCCCAGATCCTGCAACGCGCCCACGGGGTGGCGTTAGAAGGTGTGTGCTTGTGTCCCGATCTTGCCGAAGAACGTGGGTTATTCAGTCGGCCGGGGCCGACCGCTGGCGCCCGTCGGCCTCACGCGTTTCGAAGGCAATATCCCGAGCGAGGACACACAAGACGCTGGTCCCGGCCGCGCCCTCACGCAATCCCGAGCTCCTCGCGGGAGTGCCGTCCCGGAGAGCCAGCTCGCTGGTGGCCCTCTGCACACATCCGCCGCTTCGACTTGAGCGATACAGGTGCGACCCTGCGATCACCGTCAGGATCGAGGCCAATCGCGGCAGCTATCGGCGGCAAAGAGTCGCCGCGATCGGCGTCGATGACTGGCTTGCGAGCGCCATTGCATGTCTCGATCGACACTGGCGGCATTCCTGCGCCGGCGCCGGACGTCACCAAGCTCGTCGTTGACGAATTCAGTCGAGATTTGGCCCGACCGATTCCAATTGGAATCGGGGAGCCGATGTGAACCGCGTCTTCCTGTTCGTTGGCTAAGAGCAATGCCGACATCGATATTGTGATCGCCGGCGCTTGCGCGCTCACCTGCCTTGCAAGCAGTGGTCAGCCTCTTTACAGAGCGAAGTTCCAGAGTCGCACGCGCGAAATCGCACGCATCAACACATCGCGTCAGGTTTCCGGCAATGCGATTTCATGCGCGAGCAGGTGTTTTGTCGCATATAGGGAATGAGCGTGCCTGCAAAACATCGGCGCTCTTCGCGTGGGCTGCACCAGAAGAGACCGCGAGCGCCGTATTCCAATGTGTGGCCGGGAAAAAATCCCGTTCTGATCGGGAAAAAGATGACGCGTGCATCAAGTTGCTACTCAACGGTTGCCGACGGCTCGCGGTCGGTTACAGATGGCGTCGGAAAAATGTAGACGATCTACGCAAGATTGTTGGAACTCGTGCAGTGCACTGCGAACGCAGGACAACCTCGTAACAAAAACGTTAAGACCACGATGCGTTTATAGTGGTGCCATGAAAGAGCGTTATCTCTTGGCGGCGTCCATGAATTGCGCACGAGCATCAGACGCAGCATCAAACTCGCAAAATCCAGACACGATGTAGGGAGGATGCTGAGAATAACGGAGACGTCGTCATGTTGAACATCGCTTCCGCACACCAAAGGCCTGACTCAGTGTCGGAGACGAACCAAACTGTTCCCATTGTGACACTGCACGAAAGCGCGGTCGTCGGGATCTTCGAAATCTCGAAGATACTCACCGCCCCCTGCCGGCTCGAAGTCACGTTGGCCAACGTCGTTGATATTCTGCATTCGTTTGTTCAGATGCGGCACGGCATCGTCTCGCTTTTCGACAACGATGGCCAGCCAGACATTACGGTCGGCGTCGGCTGGACCGAAGGCAGCGACGAGCGGTACCGGATGCGCCTGCCACCGAGAGCAATCGATCAGATCATGGCGACGGACATGCCGCTCGTGGCCGAGGACATCGCAGCCCACTCGGCGTTCACTACGGCCGACCTCGAGGTGCTCGGTGCCACCGACAACGCACGGGTCTCGTTCATCGGCGTTCCCATTCGGATCGACGCGAAAGCCGTTGGCGCGCTGACCATCGACCGTGTTCTGGACGACAGCTCAAGCGTACGGCTCGAGTACGACGTGAGACTTCTCACCATGATCGCTAATCTGGTTGGGCAGACGGTGAAGCTGCATCGGCTCTTCGCGACTGACCGCGAGCGATTGATGGCGGAAAAGGATCGATTACAAAAACAATTGGCCGAAATCCAGCAACCCGCGCGCGAGCGCAAGAAGGTCAATGTGGAAGGCATTATTGGCGATAGTCCGGCGCTGCGCGCGCTGCTCGACAAAATCGCGGTGGTTGCCAAATCGAATAGCACGGTCCTGCTGCGCGGCGAATCCGGTACCGGGAAGGAGCTGGTGGCCAAGGCTATTCACGCCCTCTCGGCGCGCTCCAAGCGGCCGTTCATCAAGCTCAACTGTGCGGCACTTCCCGAGACGGTTCTGGAGTCCGAATTGTTCGGCCATGAGAAAGGTGCCTTTACCGGCGCCTTCAATTCACGCAAGGGGCGCTTTGAGCTGGCCGACAAGGGAACGCTGTTTCTGGACGAGATCGGCGAGATCTCGCCCTCGTTTCAGGCAAAGCTGCTGCGCGTCTTGCAGGAGCAGGAATTCGAGCGTGTCGGCAGCAATCAGACCATTAAAGTCGACGTCCGCGTAATTGCCGCCACGAACAGAAACCTGGAGGAGGCAGTAGCAAATAACGGGTTCCGCGCTGACCTCTATTACCGTGTCAGCGTCGTTCCCTTGCTGCTGCCGCCATTGCGCGAAAGGCGCAGTGACATTCCGCTGCTGGCCGCGGAGTTTCTCAGGAAGTTCAACAGTGAAAACGGCCGCACGTTGACGTTCGATCAAAGTGCGACGGACATCCTGATGAATTGCGGGTTTCCGGGTAACGTCCGCGAACTCGAAAATTGCGTGCAGCGGACAGCAACCCTCGCCCCAGGCCCCTCAATCTGCAGAGAGGACTTTGCCTGCTGCCATGGCCAGTGCCTTTCGGCGATGCTGTGGAAGGGCGGATCGGAAGACGTGCCGCTGCATGCGCGGCCGGCCGGCGCAGGGACCCCAAAGGCGAACAGCGCCGGGGTTGAAGCTGGTCGGTCAGTTGCGGGCGTTGTCCCGCCTGTCCGGGACGAGCAGGCTGGGCTGGGGCCAGCCGGCGCGGCACTCGTAAGTACCGGACAGATGACCGATCCCGAGCGCGTCATCGCGGCCATGGAGCGATCGGGTTGGGTTCAGGCAAAGGCGGCGCGCCTGCTTGGTGTTACTCCCCGCCAGATCGGCTACGCGCTGAGGAAATACGGCATCGAGATCAAGCGCTTCTGAGCGGTGTGGTGTCGCTGCGCACACAGCGCTGTCGCGATGACGACGAATGTCCGAAATGCACCTGCACGTGTTGGAGCACGTCAGGCCCCCAGAACTCCCTGTTTTCATCGACTCATGCCTTGAACGGCCAAATGGTACGACATTTGCTGTGCTCTCTCCGGATTTCGAAAGTTCCTGGAGGGGCACATGCACAACGTCGTCTGCATCAAGCAGGTCCCTGATTCCGCACAGATCCGCGTGCACCCTGTGACCAACACGATCATGCGCCAGGGCGTGCCAACCATCATCAATCCTTACGACCTGTTCGCGCTCGAAGCTGCGCTCGATCTGCGCGACAAGTTTGGTGGTGAGATCACCGTCCTTACAATGGGCCCACCCTCGGCCGAGGACACTCTACGGAAAGCCCTGACTTTTGGCGCCGATCGCGCGGTGCTGCTGACCGACCGTTGCTTCGCGGGTGCGGATACCCTGGCAACCACCTACGCACTCGCGACCGCCATCCGCAAGATCGGCAAGGATTATGGCCAGCCTGACCTCATATTCACGGGCAAGCAGACGATCGATGGTGACACCGCGCAGGTCGGGCCAGGTATCGCAAGGCGGCTTGCTGTGCAACAGCTAACCTATGTCGCCAAGATCATGACCATCGATCTCACCGCCCGCACAATCGAAGCGGAGCGGCGCTCCGAGGGCGGCACCCAGGTGCTGCGCGCAAGCCTGCCGTCGCTCATCACCATGATGGAGGCGACCAACCAGATTCGCCGTGGCGCAATGGCAGATGCTTTGCGCGCAGCCCGAGCGCCGATTGTAAAATGGAACGCCCAGGAGGCGGGCGTCGAGGATATCTCCAAATGCGGTCTCAAAGGTTCTCCGACCGTTGTAAAACGCGTTTTCGCGCCCTCAGCGCGCGCTGAGAAGGCAGCCATCGTGGATGCTGCCGAGCAGCCGGCGCAAGCGTTGATCGACGCCATTTTCAAGCAGAAGCCCAAGCTTGAAACCGAGCTTGCCGCTCTGGCCCGAGGCTTATGATTCGGGGAGAGGTTCGGGCGATCAGCAATGACGAGCAGCGGCCGTCGACGAGCTTGCGCCGGGCAGAGTAGGTGGGTGGAAAGAGCGTTAAGCCGAAAGTTGCAGGCTAAGACTGGCGATGATCCTGCGATTCCACTGCGCCGTTGAGCATTTGGACGTGTGGAGTGCAAGCGGAAATGGCTTCTCCTTCGTGATCGCTTATGCGAGCCGCGCAGGCCACGGCTTTCACGGACGTCCCGGCTATGTAGCGTCATGGCGCCCGCTTCATCGAAGTCGTAGCGCAATCAAGATCGCTGGCTCGCCCTTCACAACGTTCGCCGATGCCGAGCAAGCCTGCAACTCGATGCTGAAACATCTGACAACCTGAAGCTCACAGCCAATGCGCTGCACCGAGCCGGAGCGTCAACGACATGGCGTCATCGGCCCCCACCAGGTCGATCTGAAGATGTTTCGCACATTTGCGGCCAAGACGTTCCGACCTGCGGCCATTGACCACGTTGCTCGTCGGCTCCGGCTTCTCGGTGCAATTGGAGACATCGGGCACCGAAGCCATTCAGGCGAATCCCTCCACATGGGTGACGGTCAGCCCGAAGATCGGCATGCCGGGTCGGCGATCTGTTCTGGGTGAGGCTTTGCGGCGCGCCCATGAGATCAAACACCCGGGGCAAGCCTGCCGACATCCAAAACCTGCTGAGCTTCCCTATCGATCACGCGCTCAAGCCAGTGATATGGCTACAACCGTTGAGCCAGGACCGGGAAGCGACGGAGCTGTGCATCCGAGAGGCAACTGCACGCAACTGGCGCGTCAGCATCCAGACGCACAAGTTTATCGGCGTGCGGTGACGCTCGCTAAAGAAGCTGCCACAAGGTCCATGTTTGCTACCGCGGAAATGCTTGTGAATTCGGACCACTTCACCGAGACGCGGGCTCCGCGGCAAACCGAGCAGGAGCCGGGCGACACAAGCCGCTTATTGGCTTCTCACAGGGGTCTTGAAAAATCCTTCTTTTGCCAGGCGAAGATGTCTGTCCAGTGTCGTGTGCAGTGACGCACGAAGCTCAAGCGGGATCGAGTCGTCTGTGTCGATCAGTTCCCGAATCTTCAGAAACATGCGGTCGATTGAGTTGAGCGTGGTCGTCATTCGCCCCGGTATCATCGGTTCTTCCTTAGCAACAGCCGCAGACGTCAAGCGAATAGCCAGATGCTCTGGCGGCTCAATGATCTCGGCGGTGGCAGGCCAAACCAGCTTTCGCCGCACCCGCAAGCCTACAATCTTACGCAGCGTAAGGTTCAAGCCCTTTCGATGGGCAGGTGGAGCTTATTTCAATCTGAAAACAACCAAATGCGCTCCTCGCTCACCGGCATTGAGGGGACAAGCGGCTCCATAGTCATGGCTGCGGTCGAGACCACGTCTGCGGGCATTTCTACACGCGCCGTCAAGTTCCGACCGGGCGGGCCTCAGGTTTGCAACGCGTCACCGATTCTTGACAGACATCAGCCCGTCCCGCACGCCAGTGTGCTTGAAATCGGACATCAGTGTCCGAACCGTTTAGAACCTGGAACGAGACACCAAACGTGTCTGATTCCGCGAGAACGGAATCAGGTATGTCGACGGAATCACGTCAGGGGCGCCTGATTGTCAGACCTGCATCCTCTATTGCTTGGAGAATCTTGCTCGCAATGGCCCGCGCGTCAGGCTGGCCCTCACCGATCAAGTCAGCCGCCAACACGCGGGCAATGACATCGTGCGCGTCTTCACGTTTGAGCGCCTCGGGCTCGGCATATTCGCCGCAGATCCTGCAGGCGAGCACTGGCCGACCGTTCCAGGGATCGTGAGTTGCAACTTCGTACCATTTGTCGGCCTCACATTTCGGGCAGCGCATCGGTGAACTCTCCTGGTACGGTTCAGCGCAATTGATCCGCTCAAAGAACTGCGTTTCGCTCCAAACCACGCGTCTCGTTTGCTGCTCACAGCAGCCCGTCGGGGCTGAGAAGCCGATCTCCTCGAGATCCTTCGGGGATACAATGCGCGGGCACAGGGATAGCAAATCCGTTCCATCAGTTTTGGGGAGGACAATACTGACGGCACTGCAAACAGCGGCCCATGCGAGCGTCCGATCGGCCCTGATGTTTATTCATTGTGATGATCCATATTTCCTGGAGCGGCCAAAAGAGGCGTGATGTCCGCCGGCCCTCCTTACGAAGCTCCGCAGATCCAAGGCGCCCGACCACGTCAGGCAAGTATCCAAGGAATAGGGAGAATGGATGAACAAGATCGGGCCTGGAGAGATAGCGATCCCGCCAGCGGCACGATGCTGGCTGATTTCAGGCGATATCGTCATAGCTGACGGCCCCGATTGGAGCGCTGGACCACAGATCAGTTACGGCGCCGGTCGAAGATCGGCGAGTGGCGCGCTGAACGAAGTGACCCAAGGGGTCGGTCGTCTGCAGTGCGCCGGTGGCGCTGCAAGCCGGGAACATTTCCGATCTGCTCCGTACTACAATTGGTAAGTCGCCTACTCGCCGCGCTGTGCGACAGTACGCCAATATCGCGGATTGTCTGGCGACTGAAGTCGAACCCAGTGATAGGGAGCGCGCGACCACGATCGGATCTGCGGAGTTAAATTGTCCAGCACAAGGTCGCCGCTCTTAGTCCTTACCACCAGAACCAGATGATGTTGGCCCGAAGCGGTCACGACCTCGCCGAGCAGTAGGGTTCGCGACGGCCATCCCCGCTGTAGAAGCTTGTGGCGCTTGCTGACAGCGTAGTCGTTGCAGTCGCCGCGCTCCGGATCGATGAGCCAGGCTTCCACCGGCGGACCGGGTTCACTGGCTTCCGGGATAATGGCCCTGTTCACGCTCTGGTTGGCTTCTTTCAGATCTGCCCACCGTGCCTCGGTCAGGCGGATCGGACCGCCGCGAAACAGGAGGCGGACGCGGCAGTCATCCTGATAGCGCAGGCAAAACATTGTGTATGCCATGGGAGCGAGCGCCGGACCGTCGAGTTTGAGGTGCGGAGACGCCGACACCGCGATCGTCGGCATACCCGACAATTTTCCATCGGCCGATCGAGCGGTCGTCATCGTTTGAGAGGCGATTGTGGCGACTGCGCCTGCAGCCAGCATTAACGTCCTGCGCATGCTGTAGCTGACGGACGCCCGATCAGACCCGAGGTCACGAGCACGAAGGGACAGATCGACTGCCGTGGAGGTGAGCGACCCAGGGACCGACGGAACGCCGCCGTCCGCAGCGCGTGCGCGGTGACCCCAAAACTGCAAAACATGTGCGACCCTTGTGACTGCGCGGGAAGAGATCGAGGACGGCGAAAGGTCCGCCCCCTGGTCCGAAAACCGTACAATCTGACGCCACGTACGATTCAAGCCCCCTTGAAGTCGTGCGAGTGTGTTCGGGCTCACGCCGTTCGGCGGACAATTCGCTGCGCAGAAGTCATCACCAATGGCAGTCTGCACGGCAGCCCAACCGCGGACGACTCTTCACGTGTCAGCGCGGAGAGTCCGTTCAGACAACCGGGACATGCGCTAGTTTTGCCTCTCAGGCATTTCCGCCAACGATCTTCGTGACATCAATAACGTCCGCGCTGACCGAAAATGGCGCCGCTTCCCATATTGCAGGATTGTGACCTACGCCCGAGAAGTTCCTACGTATCACCACGGATGTCGGACGCCGCTTCACCTGGTCTAGCGGTTGCATATCCATTTCCATGAAACGCAAAGGCCCATCGGTCGGTCCAAGACACTGGCGGCAGCGAGCTCAAGCGACGCTTGCCAAGGCGGAGTCGTTCGAATGTCAACAGTCAAAAGCCAAGCTGCTTAAAATCGCCGAGGAATATTAGAGGCTGGAACGGTGGGCCGACGAGCGCGAAAGATTAAGAGATGTCGATGAGGAGCAATGAGCAGCGTCAATCTGGCGGCGTTCCGCGAAGATCTCTCTCGACCCTGGCCCGCAGCATTTGAAGTGACCGTGGGCCCATGCGCTCGCACCGCTGACACCCCACGCGCATAACCCATGTTGCCGTCGACCTCGGAAATGGCGAGCATATCTCACCGGCTCGATTGAATCCTTTAAGGGGATCTAGCGATGCGCCGATCATGCGTGCTAGCGCCCAGGAGCGGCATCGAACTTGACAGTCGGGTCGGATCGCGTATGTGGAAGTGAGCACGCGCGTCGTCCCGCCAATTCATACGCACGACGGATTATCGTGCAGTCTTCAGGGTGGCACGTGTTTTGCGGAAGCCCCTTGAGGGATAGGCTCTCCAGTGCCTATTCCTCGCCGGCCCGACGCGCCTTTTGACCCGGGAAGGCGCGTCGGGCTTTTCGTGCTGCGCAGCCGAGCGACGCACAATGAGCCGTATCGACCAGCATATGATATCCTTGGCCCGTGTTGAACAACGACACACGTCATGTTGGCTTCGTAGGATTTGGGACATTGTCGGATACGCGAGAAATTGTGGATGGCCCCTCACGCAGCAGTACCGGCCACAGCTCGCGGCAACACATTCAATGATCCTCGCGAAAATCTCTCGGCCAATCGCCGCGGCACATCATTTGCAGCAATCATCGTGGGCATGGACATGGGCTCCCCCAGCGCCACGTCGATGTCCCCAACCTCGCCAGGTTGGGCCCGACGCACCTCCAGCCTGCCCCGAGGGCGTCGGGCTTTTTTTGTTGAGGCAGTGCGATCGTTTTCATCCATCCATCAACCGCCGACATCACTCCGGCGACCATGGCGCAGCTCGAGCCGAGCAACGCCGCAGCTCCCGATCTTACTTCCAAGAGCGCGGCTGAGTGTCTCAAGATGGGAGTTGTGATCACGGATCGAAGATCAATGCGAACGACCTGACGCGGTGAGGCGCCCATCGACGATCGGGGTTCCGAAGGAGATTCGTGCGCAACTCTCGTCGGCGGATTTGCGTCGTTCTCCGGGTACTTGGCTAATCCAAGAGCCGGCACAGGCTTACCGCTGCGGCAAGACACGCAGCGATGAACGCCTCCGGAGCGTCAGCCCAGTAGGCGATGAGCATAGCCCACAAGCTCACCGAAAACGCGATGGCCCAAATCATTTGTATCTGACCTTGGCGCGGGCGAGCGCGGCGCGCCGCGTTGTCGGCGCATTGAGCGCAGCACGCGCCTGCAGCCGGTTGAAGTCGCCCATCAAGGAGCTCCGGCGAGCCAGCAGATGCTCGCCCAGAGAACCGCGGCCAGAAAGATGGCAGCAAGCGACAAAGCTTGTGGCGTGACCGACCTCAGGGGAAGATCACAACGCGCTGCTCGCATGGCCTCCTGCGCGTTGATCGGAGGTCGTCTTGGTTCGCGCCAGTGCATCATCAGTACTCATCTATGCCATGGTGGATCGAGGCGAGCGTCGGATCCGTGCGAAATCGAATGTCAACATGATCGGGAGAACCTGCCCCTTGCTCGCAAATTGATGACCGGAATGCCCAGCGCGCGGCCAGCCTCATCGGCAGCCGATTGGGACGTTAAGCCAGGCCGAGCCTTGGCCGGTCTCGGATCGCCCGAGGCAGGTATCGGTTCGATCGTGATTGCGACGACCGTCAAGTGCATCTCGGACAATTGCCAAGCCGCGAGTCGTCCGCGTGTTGATCGGCGGGGGTCGAGCACGTGTCATCGGGTGATCCCGCGTTGGTGGGCTGTGCGCAAGCTTCCGCTGCCGCATGTTCCACTCAGCAATCGGCGTGCCGCAGGAAGCGGTGCTGTGGGCGTTCGTTGACGCGAGAAAGCCCAGGATCTTGCGTCGCCGCAGCAAATGGTGTCGCGCTTATGGTCCGGTTTCCGACATCTTCGTCACGAACCGGACGTGAATGCTCAGCGGTGCGCGGGCTGTCGTTTCCCGTCGTTTGCGTCAACCAAGCTCGTTTGAGCCAATATTGAGGTTGCTGGAATCCCGCTGTTTGGAGTCCACCACATTTGGATTAACGCGTTCGCAGCCCACGAGTCGGTTGTTGCTCCACGCGTCCCGGCGGAGATATTCAAATCCGCAGCTGTCCAGCCTCTTTCGGAACGCGTCGCCGAACGCCACTTTCCCACAGACTGATCATTCGAGTGAGGATGATGCAGCGACGAATGCAAGCGCTAGCTTGACTGACTTGGCAAACTCAACGGCTGCGGCCACATAGATGACGTATTGGGATTGTTTCAGGCTGACTTATGTGCGGTCGCATCGGGTAGAGCCGATGAAGCACCGGCGGACAATTTCGTGTGCGCCGACTTCAAAGCAGTTAGCAAGGCCAAGGAGGACGCGTGAGAGCGCAGATAATAGATAGGCTGGAGGCCGGCCGCGTACAGCATGGGCAGTTCGCCAGCGCGCCAGGGTCAGGTCCTTGTGGTCTCTTTTTTGTTCAAGGACCTTGCGGCTGTAAGCTGCAAATCGCAGCATTGGTCCGCCCGGGATGGGAGCACGTCTCCGTCTCGACGCCGCGGCGTTGTCCGAACTGGGAAGAGATGTGCTTCGTCAAGGACCTGTTTTGGGATGAAGAGGAATGCGTGATGCAGCTGCACCCGCCATACTCGCAATACGTGAACAACAGCAGGTACTGCCTGCACCTTTGGAAGCCCATTCGGGAGAGCATTCCAAGGCCACCGGCATCCTTCATAGGCGTCGTCGGCCTCGGACCGTCCGATGCGGCGTCGCTGTTGGCAAGAATGAGAGCACGATCGTGATCGGCAGTGTACGCGGTTGGCACCCGGCCCCATCCACTCGGACGCTGGAGCTCATCGCTCCACGTCTCGGGGGTGTTTCAAGGTGGAGTGAGATCGCAGACCATGCGGGTCACCGACTCATCGCCTTGCCCCGAGACGAGCGCTCCGCATGAGGCTCAACTCGATGTCGCGGAACAGGGTGTAGTTTCGCCAAATCCATTGGTGCAGCTCCGTGGTCGAATCCTTCTCGTGGCGCAAATACCCCGTAAAGGAAAACGTCAGGCGATCGATATAGGTTTTCAAAAATTGGGGCAGTGCGAAGATGCGCAGCACAGGACCGCGGTCCATTGCTTCGGGCAATTCGCCGCGCAGCACGAACTGATTATGGACCGTGATCAGCGCAGGTGCCCGGATCTGGTGCCGCAATACCTCATAGCTTCGCGAGGAGACGCGATCGGCGCTCCCGACAAATAGGATGATTGGTGCGACCTGGTTGCGTACCGCCTCCCTCACGAACTCAATCTCGATGCACATTTTGAAGAACTCGTCGAATGCGTGGAAACCGAGATCAATCACCTTCGCGATCCCGTCGTCGAGGATGAGCCGGTCCATCAACTGCATCTTGCCCCAGGTGTCGGTCACATCTGCCGTCTCGGTAATTTTGGGCAGGTAATCGACCAGCGACGGCTCCCTCAAATTGATATCGAAGGAGAGCACGGATCCGTTCTTGAGCAGCAAGAACTCGCTCAAGAGCCGCGCGATCAGAGTCTTGCCGACCTGCAGGCCGGGAGAGCAGATGATGTAGACCGGCGTAGGTGGCATCTCCAGCGGCATCACACGGGTTCGTATATTCCCCAAGGTGCATACCAAAAGGACTACGTTTCACTGCTGCGGGGTACTGCTGTGGTGCCAGTCAGATCGGTCAAGTCGATGCGGTCATACTCGGACCAGACATTGGCCAGCCAGTGCCGGACGTAGCCCCGCAGCACAAAGGAGTAGTTCGCGATCTCATCGAGCGGCCCCTTGTTTGCGACGAAATTGACGAACGAAACGGAAGCGACCTCGACCTGCTCATAGGCCATCTCGTTGAGTTTCGGGATCGTCAGTTCGGTGGCGCCCTTGATGCGGTGAAAATACGAATCGTAAGTCGACTGATCCCACTGAAAGAACTGGGTATCGTTGATGAAATTCTTGACCAGGAAATACTTCGCGCCGTTCATGAAATTGGCTGTTTCGGCGATCTCATCCAGAGAAGCGATCGAAGGGCCAAGGATATGGAAGACGGCAAAGGTGATCTGCCCGGACTTTACTGAGTCCAGGAACCCGATGTCGCGCAATGAGTTCAGAGCGACCGATAGCAAGCCTGCGCGGACGTCGATCACGGTGACCGACAGCCCTGAGTTCAAGGTGTCGAAGATCCTCATCTGGTCCGCCGTCGTCGTCATATCGACGATCTCAGTGATGTTGGAATGGAAGCGCTTCAGCGTACCTCGCGGTGACTCTGTGTCAAAGGCGCGGGTCTGCACCTTGTTCACGCTGAAATAATCCAGAAGCGTCCGACATACGGTCGTCTTGCCGACCCCACCCTTGTCCGCCCCAACCACAATCACAACCGGCTTCGCCATCGAATTCCCTTAAGACATGCGCTACGCCAACCGCGAGGCGCGATCGACGATCTTTGCTTTGGACGTGAACATGGCAGAAAGAAGAGGCAGTCGAAGTTTTGCAAAGTTTTGCGAACGATGTCTGACGTGGCGACGCTCTACGTCAGGTTCACGGTCATCTAACAGCTCAGAGAATCCGGACTGCGACCCTCGCCGTCGATCTTGACGTTGCGTCAGGTTTGAACTCCGAACGCCAAGCACGTTCGGCGTCTTCCGCTTGCTTGCAACGGAGCGGATGCAAGATATCGGAGGCGAACGAGAGCGGGTCTCGCGAGTGCCAGAAAAAAGTGGATCAGCGGCAGGACCAGCTTACCCGAAAGAGGGGATGTGCGCTGTGCCACGGTCGAGTCAGAGATATTGGAAGT
Organism: Bradyrhizobium diversitatis; assembly: GCF_016031635.1. GTDB lineage: Bacteria > Pseudomonadota > Alphaproteobacteria > Rhizobiales > Xanthobacteraceae > Bradyrhizobium > Bradyrhizobium diversitatis. Next base: position 162,404 of record NZ_JACEGD010000007.1, on the reverse strand, counting down.
TTCGACAGCTTGGCAGTTGAGCTGCATCGCGCAGCCAAGTGTGCAGCATGAGCGTCGACGTAAGTCATCGCGGATTGTACCATGATCGCACATCATGCTAGGGCCGTCGCGAGGCGGGCCTCGCCGCACACGGTTCGCTGGTGTGTCGGTCATAACTTGGCCGTCAATTCGCGAGATGACGTTTGCGGGCGGGGCCAACAGCTGAAAGAGGGAAGAGGGGTGATCCAGGCGGAAATGGATGTCGTCGAGCACATGCTCGCCTCACTAACCAGATGCGCCCTGCAGAGTCGGGTTGCCCCTACTAACCATCAGGTTGCGCATCATTTCGAACTCGCCTGCGAGAGAGTAGGACTCCTCATTACGCCGGCGTCTGCCATTCGAATCTTCAAGCGCCTCGCACACGAGGTTCGGGAAGCAGAATCGATTCTGGAATTCGTCGGTCCTCGTACCGGTGAGTTGCAATGAATGGGCTAAAAGAGTTGATGTGAGTTTGCGAGCGGAGTCATTGTCCGTGCACGCAAAAAGCCCTCGGCGTACGTCGGATGTAAACGGCGCCGAGGGTGTTGTTCGCGGGTCGCGCATTCGGGTTGAGGCGCATTCCCTTTGGCGCGACGTAGCGCTCCAGAACGAGTGGATGCTGCGCGCCACAATCCCGTCGTCACACGTTCTGTGTCTGGTGCAACGCGACGGAGGCTGTTGGCAACAACCATGTGCCACGTTCGGTCCACCGTCTGACACGATCGCGCCTTGAAAAGCCCAATCGAGGAGTAGTGCCGTCTCCGGCAATGGAAATGACGTGTTGCCCTCTCGCTTATTCCAATCGTCGATAGCCAGCGCGTGGCGCCAGATTATCCGCAACCGTGCAGATCGGCGGCAGCGCGTTCCTCGAGCGATGAGCATCTGTCGCACAGATATTGAAGGCGACGGCCATTCAGCCGCGTGTGTGGTCCAGCATCCCGTTAGGGCGAGCTGGCCGACGATCCGCAAGTCGACCAGCCAGCGGCCGCGTATGCTGTGCCATCGAGGGAGAGCGCGATCGCTGATCGCAACGCAGAGCATTGGTGCCGGACCGGCATGTTCGATGGTTGTTGGCTGGAACTGAAATAGGCACCCCCCTCTGGCGGTCGGCCGGGTTCAGCAGCTCTCGACCATAGGCTGCGCCGCGCATGGGATTACAGGGGCACCCCTTGCGCGCCTGTCTTGTGCCGCAGACCGGTACGTCTCTCGTTGCTGCCAGCATTTTTACTAACCTTCATCGCCAAGGGTCGCGGCTGTAGCAAAGCGCAGTGTCGCGTTCGGACGAATGTCAGGTTTGCTTCGGTCCCCTGACCCGGCGAACGGCGAGGAGTGGCTCAACAGACCGGTTTAGAAGTGAATTCATGACTGCCGGGAATTGGTACGACAATTGCTGTTCTCAGGCCAGCTCGGAAGTTCCGGAGTCTCGCATGCCCCGTTTCGTCTCGATGAAGCAAAGTTGCGACCGCGCGCGGGTCCGCGTCCGAGCTCCAGCTCCGGCGCGATGGCGTCTTTCCGAACACTCTAGACCGCACATTTCGATCGCAGTGGGATCAGCGGCGGAGTTGAGGGAACACGGGTCGCGACAAGCTGAGACTCTCGACCATTGGCGCTTGACTTGCCGTGCGGTTCTTGCGCGAGGCGCTCGTCTTCGGCAGCGGCCATCTCGTCTGGCTCACCGAGCGCGTCTTCGCCAGCATCGAACAAGAAGAGCGGAAGCGCTTCGCTCTACCGTGGATCCGGGCTGCCGAGACTCAAATATGAAGATCGAGGCTCCGCCACCGCTATGGCGCCTGCCATTACGCAGCCGCAATGCCTTAGAGGTCAGTCGTGCTCAAGAGAGCGAGGTGCTCGCCGACAGCGCGATAGCGGCCGCCGTCCCTGTTCGTGATAGCCGGCGCCGCGGGCCGCGACGAGCTCAACCGCAACGAGACCACCTGGCGCCGAATAGGACGCCGCACCGTCCTCCTCGTCAGCGCGGGCCCGGAAGCCACATCACGGAGGTGTCCACACGGCAGTTGCGATGTGCCCGCGCGCTTAAGCCGTCGATACACGTCCGCGGCCTTCTCGACCCGTCGCTGCTTCGAGGCGCCTATCCCTTCCGAGCGCGTTTCGGGAGAGCTTAACCAACTCGGGAACTGCATGCCGCAACGCTCGAGCGCTCGCATTGCAAAGACGCGAAGCCCACCGGTGAAGGCGATTGAACGACGCTCCGCCCTCAACAAGCTCCGCGCAACGACGCAGTACGATATTTGGGGCGCGCGGCCTCGTGAGGCGCTACATGGATCTTTTCAATTTCATCGAATGCGCCAAGGCAACGCACTCCATCAAGGTCTTGTTCGACCTTCTCGTAAGCTGCGCGAGCGAGAAAGGCTTTAGTGAAGTCGCCTATGGAGCCCTCACTTTCGCGGAGGCATGTGGTCTACCCGAATATCTGCCCTCTGGGGTGACGGTGACCTTCCCGTCCGATTGGTGCGGCCGGTACGTTGAGCGCAAGTACCGTGTCATCGATCCGGTGGTACGACGGGCACCAACGCTTTCGCGGCCGTTCTTGTGGGATCAACTTGCCAAGAAATGTCAATTGCAACCCAGCGAGCACCGCGTACTCGCAGAAGCCAAAGAGGCAGGTCTGAAGCACGGTATGAGCGTGCCGTTGTACGGACCATTGGGCCAAGTGGCTCTGGCATCCTTTGCGTCCCCGTTCGACGATGCTGATCCGCAGTGCCAGATGAGTCATCTCAACGTACTAGCCTGGCACTTCCACCTTGCCCTTGCCGAGATCTCGCGCCCCTCCGCTAGCGGCTCAACTTGCGAAGTTGCACTGTCTGAGCGGGAAAAAGATTGCTTGCGATGGGTGGGCGAGGGCAAGTCCTCCTGGGAAATAGGCAAGATCCTCGAGGTGAGCGAGAATACTGTCAACTTCCATCTCAAGAACGCGATACGAAAGCTCGGTACTTCAAACCGGACCCACGGGATTGCAAAGGCCATTCGCCAAAACCTCATTTGAAGGCCCGGCCGCCCCTGCACCGACCGGATCAGTCGGTGAGAGACGACCGTCCTTGATGTGCAACCCACAAACGTGGACGTCGCCTCGAGCCGTACGTAGCGGTGGCGAGCGGTGCTCGTGGACGACCGCTTTCGCAGCGTCCCCACCGCCAAGCAAGGGTTGAGCAGACGCCGAGTATTTCAGTAAGCACAGGCTTAGGTTCGCGCGGGCAGTGACGGATCGGTCCTGATCGTGCCCTGTGCAGATAATGCTGGGCGGCGGCGCAACTGCTGTCACTTCTGGGGGGGCGGCAAGGTCATTCCCGCGTTGCTCCAGCTACCAAATATCGGTCCTGACAGATCCTTCGGCAGGCCGACCAGCACGCCAATGGGACCAGCGTAGCCGTGGCGATAAGCCATGACCACAGACCGGTCATCGCTGGAGGTAAACTGGAATCTCCCGGTAAAATGTCGACTTCGCAACACCGCAATGTTTGTGCTCCGACACAATGGGCAGCTGATTGGCGGAGGACCAGCGGCGTCGCGGTCAGAAATCGGTGCAGTCGATTCGATGAACTCAGATCGCTTGGAGTGGTTGTCGAGTTCCCCTCGCTCGGGAGCGCTGATCGTACCGAGGTCGGCCTTCACGTTGAGGTCATACATCCAATCGATCTCCGCGTCGCGCTGCTGACGCATCTGCATCGCCGCACAATGCGCAGCTTGTGCTTGTCGTTGCTGCTCGGTGAGTGCGGCCACGCGGAAGTTGTCGCCGTTATCGGCAGCTCGCTTGATCTCATCGGCCAAAACGCCCTGACTGGCATGATAACGTCGATCCGCATCCTGGCGTCGCATCATCTCGTCCAGCACCTCGGGGGCGAGACCGTTCATCTGCTGGACTTTGCTCTCGCTAACATACGTCTCGCTGCCTTGTGCATCAACATAGATGAGGCTGGAATAGACCGGCGCCGCTTCAATCGTCCACACGGGAGGATACGGTCCGTCAACAAACCCGAACACAGTGTCGTTTAGAGTCCCGCCGCCTACGTAATAGTGAGCCGGTGTCTCCCGATACTCGAGTTCGTGATGCGGTGCTAAGCCGCTCGAGCCACGATGATCGATGACGTCTTCAATGAACAGCACGCCAGGCGTACCCGGATGCGCATCAATGTATCTCTTGGCTTGCTCATAACGAAGAGTGCGACGCTGCGTTGTTTGTGGCGCGGGTCCATATACGTCCGCGAGAAACATGACGGTCGCGTCAATGGACCCCAACTCCGCAGTATCGGTCGGAACTGGGCTTGGAGCCTCTGGCGTTCCAAATGGCTTCGTTGCAGACATCGCAGCTGGGGACGATCGATCATGGACCTCACCTGGCGCGGCATGTTCCTCCACAGCGGCAAGCAGGTGGGAGTCGTTCGCATTGGCTTGAGCTTGAGCGAGAACGAGCATGCTGCAAGCTACAAGTATTTTTCGCATTGAAGAGCCTCCGTTTTGGTGTGGTGCAGCCCAGGTCAACAAGCGCGGAAAACCGCAGCAGTTGACCAGCTGGATTGACTTTCGAGAGTTCCGAAGAAGTCTTGTTAGGGGTACGAAAATCACGAGCAGTGCGCTCGTCCCCTTGACATGTGCATCACTGCATCGAGCGGCTGAATGAACCCATCGAGCCGTCATCAGTTGCGATCATTTCACTCGGCCTGTTCGACGATATTGTCTTGCCAGCGATAGACAATGAAGCCGGGAGCCGAATTGTCTCCCTTGGCGTCGAACCGGACGACCCCGATCACCGTGTCGATAGGCTGCGAACGAAGCGTAGCTGCCACTTTCAGTGAATCGAAAGTGCCGGCGCGTTTTGCGGCTTTCGCCCATGCCTGCACAGCGGCATAGGCGTAAAGCGAGTAACCTTCCGAAGACCGGTTGGAGGCCTTCAGTCGTGCCACGACGCTCGCCGCGTCAGCATTCTTGGTAGGATCCGGCATGAAGGTGAACAGTGTTCCGTTTCCGGCTTTGCCCGCGATCAGCGAAAAATCGTGGGTCATCAGCGGATCATTGGCCATCACGGTCATACCTGCACCTGCATCTCGGGCCTGACGCACGATCAGCCCAATCTCATTGTAGTAGCCACCGATGTAAGCAAGCTTGATTCCGTCCGCTTTCATCCTCGAAACCAGGGCCATGTAGTCCTTCTCCCCGGCCACATAGCTTTGTCGCTTCACATCCTGAATCCCAACCTTCCGAAGATGAGTCGCAACGACATCGGCAATGCCTTTGCCAGCGGTGCTCCTGTCGTCAAGTACGGCAATCTTGGTATCGGGGAAATGCCGGCGGATATATTCGGCTGCCACGACACCTTGCTGGTCGTCGCGCCCACAGATTCGAAACACGGATTTGATGCCACGCTCTGTGAGCGCGGGATTGGTCGATCCGGGCGATATCTGAACAAGTTGCGCCTCGTCGTAAACGTTCGAAGCCGGTATCGACGAGGAAGAACAAAAGTGGCCGACGACCAACTTGACTTGATCTGATGCAAGACGATTGGCGACGACGACCGCCTGCTTGGGATCGCACGCGTCGTCGGCGATGCTCAACACCACCTTCGTTCCTGGAAGGAGGCCTGACGCATTCAAATCATCGATGGCGGCAGCAGCACCGTCTCGCATCTGTGCTCCAAGCGCAGCATTGCTTCCGGTCATCGGTCCTGCCACAGCAATATTGATGTCGGCCGCAGATGCAGCGGACATCAAAGCAAGGAGTGGAATAACTGCGAGAGAAATGGCGCCATGAATTGACATTACGAGCTTCCCATGCGGGCTTGAGTTTGCGGCCGGCCTTGCCTGGATTATTTATTTTTGCTGAGGCGTCGCACAATGACAGCGGTAGGACCGGCGGCCTTTGCTGTGAGCCGTTCTCCGCCGGGTGCTGGCGCGCGCGGCGGGCGAGAGACGGGCGAAGGATTGCCCCCAGGATCCTTTCTTGCGGCAGGCACGCGGGCAGGGTCAGAAGAAAGCGGGCTCGGACCACATTCGCGGTCGACGTCAACGAAGTCGCGCTGATCAGATTCCGGTAGGGCCATGACGATCCTTCATTGCATGCCGAACGCGAAGAACGCGCACCTTGAAAAACCAGGCGTACGGGGCCAGGGCAACCCTCGTTCATGAGAGCGTTCCCCGCGCTGATCCAGCGTCAGCCAGATTCAATTATACAATCTGACGTTACGTCCGATTCAAGCCCGTTCGAGATAGGCATCTCTCGAATGGTCGTGAGTGGTTCTCGAAGGAGCGACAGCGCAAGGTCGATGCGAAGGCACGGAAGAGCCCGAGCCGGAAACGCCGCAGTCGCAAGCTGCGGCCACCAATCATGAAAATAAAGGACGCATCTAAATCGGCGGCTGCGTTAGTGCCGATCCTGCAATGCGGCCATGGCGAGATCGAGGTACTGCATCAAGCTGTGGTTCCAGCCGGCCAGGTTGCGCGGCGTGCTCAGTCGCGCAAGAACTTTCAGCATGGTTGAGGCCGCCGGGTCAGTCCCCGCAATTTCTGTGATGAGCGAGCGCGCCTTGAGCGCCACGGCAGCGGCCCGCTCGCTGCAAGGGTGCTCGCCACGATCGAGACAATCGCGTAGCTCATCCCGGATCTTTCGCCAGCGCTCCTCTCGCTCAACGCCGACCGCGCACGTGCATCGCGGAGTCTGGGGGCGTGCTTCGGCGCGCGAAGCCGCACTCAGAGCAGCAGGCAGCTCATGCACGCTAACTTGCGTGTCAGAGTCCGTCGTCATGTTCCGCAAACGATCACGCAACTGGGTCGTGCGCGTGACCTGAAGCTCGATTTGCTCCAAATGCTTGCGCAGGAGGTCAGTAAGTGAAGTCTTGCCCCCCATTGCTGTGCGAATATCATTCAGCGAGAAGCCAAGCTCGCGCAACGCACGAATCTGGGACACTCGTTGAATGCTTTCGCGTTCGTACATTCGGTGACCGCCGTCCGTGCGTTCTGACGCACTGAGCAGACCCGTGTGCTCGTAGTGATGCAGCGTGCGTACCGTGACCCCGGTCGCCTCCGCAAGTTCTCCAATGCGCCATCGACGCCTTCGTGGTGTAGCTTTGATCATGATGTTCAATTGGCAAGCCTACAACCTGACGTCACGTGAGAATCAAGCTACTTGAATCAGCTGGTTGAACAGTCGTCTATTCTGGCGCAAGCAGGTTGGCTCTCCTCAAATCGCCGATCAACCGGGTCGGCAGATGGCAGGGCGTCGAGCAAGAGCATAAGGGACGCCAAACCGGATTGGCTTGCTGCTGTACGCTCCAGAACAAGTTTGGCGATTGTGATCCGGTTTTCAGGCGTTCGCATAGATGCCGGCAGCGACGCGATGGTTTTATCAAAGATCGCGCCGAGGACCGTGAGATCTTCCGGATCGTAGACACCACTATACCGCAGCAACATTCGGCTCCGTGTTTGTGATCGGGTTAGGTGGCCGAGGCGCTTGACTGCGCCGTTGGGCGAAAAGACGACAGACCGGCGGAGCTCAGCGAGGAAGGCGCGATACGCACTCAAGTGACGCGGTTGTGCAACAGCGATCGACTTTACCTTGCCCGAAATCGAGGCAGCCGATGCCAAGCGAATCTGGGCAATCGATTGCTCTACGGAATCGACGGGCTGACTGGCGCGCGAAGCTGACGATGAGTTGTTCGGGTCAGAGCACCGCGGCGCGTGAACGATGACCGCGAGACCGCTGGAGATACGACAGGATTATAGATGGCCCGGCCATGGCAAGCGGGAACGACGCTTGAGAGCGGCGCGTTTGGGGTGCATCACTGAGGGAGATCCGGCGCTCTTTTGCGCGAGCGGCCAATGGCTCCGAGCTGTTATCGAGTGCCCGTGCGGATACTTGGGCCAAGCTGCCTGCTGACGTCCGCGCGGTGGTGAGTTAAGGGATGATTCCGGCTGCCGCAGGCGCGAGACCGTTTTCGTATAAGAGGTCTGTAACAAGCTCGACTTGCACATCCGTGCACCCCCTCAACGTATTCGACATCTGAATCGGCCGCACATTGCGCGTTGCCGATCGTGCCAATTGATCCGCTAGCAGGCCATGATCGGCATCGATCAGCACGGCGAGAGACCAGCATCTTGGCTCTTTGCTCGAAGCGCTCGCGGACGACACGTTGCATGGCGATGAAACCGGCAGGAGTGCGCCGCTACCATCAAAGTGAGGCGCCGTCAAACTTTCGGGGCGAGGAGAGTGACTTCGAGGCAGCACACTTGGCACCGTCAGCAACCGAGTGTCGTCGCATTTGTTCGGCCATTCGCTCTTTTTCCGGCATCACGCACAGCCGTGATCGCGGATCCAAATTTTCAAACGCGAAGGTGCTATAGAAGAAAGTTCGGTTCCTTTGCAGCTGTTCACCAGCAGGTCGCTTTCAGCTTAGATCTGAACTGCGAAATAATCTTCCATTCACTTGGAGGGCGAATAGTCTGCCAAAGCCTTGCGATTTCCCGCGGTCGCGCGCGCAGAAGGCATGCGCGAGGCCTGCTCCAACAATATTTTTCGCATCCAGATGCTTGCCGGATCGGTATTGTGAAGGGCCGGCCATTGGACAGCCTCGCTGAAAGACGGAATTGGCAGCGGAAGTGCGACGATTCGCAGAGGGGTCGTCTTTCCGAAATGTCTGGCCAGCAATGAGGGCATCGTGCCTATGCGATCAGTGCCCAAGAGCATAGGTGGAATCATGCTGAAGCTCTGCACGACCACCTCAAGGCGCCGCTTGAGACCGTGCTCAATCAAGAACCATTCCTCGATCGAAGGCCTTCGCGTACGCCCGAATTTGGCTGCTACGTGTCCCATCGCCATGTATTTCTCGAATGTCAGGTTGCGTGAGAGCTGCTTGTTGGTCCGGCACCCCACGCATACGAGTGTCTCCTCGAACAGCGTCGCTCTTGGATGCGAGCGCGACATGTACATTTCCGGCAAGATAAGGAAGTCAATCTCACCGCGCCGGAGAAGCTCATCGGGGTCATCCGCGAGCGGCAGAAATTCGAACGCCACGCCTGGAGCCTCCCGTGCGACCCTCTCCACGATGGCCTGAAAAAACACGACCATGACGAAATCAGAAACGCCGATCCTGAACCGGCGATCGGATTGAGCTGGATTGAACGCATCCCGCGAAATAATGGAGAGCTGGATGTGCAGCAGGGCTTCGCGAATTGGGCCGGCGAGTCCTTCCGCGCGTGGCGTCGGGACGAGTTCTCGGCCCCTCATCGCAAATAGATCGTCGCGAAAGTAGGATCGCAAGCGGCCAACCGCCGCGCTCATGGCCGGCTGGCTCAAGTTGATTCTGCGCGCAGCCGCCGTGAGGTTGCGCTCCGTCATCAGAGCGTCGAGCGCCACGAGAAGGTTCAGATCAAGCCCTTTGAAACGCATGGTCGGAAGTATCCAATTCGTGGATGTCTACCATAGAAACAATCGATTTTACCAATTTGGTGCGGTGCGGGATACCAGAAACGTCGGATCGGAGTCAGGCGTACTACAATGATTGTTGTTCGTTGCCCCAGCCCCGTGAGGGATTTTCTCACGTCCTCTAAGCATCCACCGCGGCGCATGTCGACCGCGACGACGCCGTTCCCCGAGCCCCGTAAGCCGCATTGCGCCGGCACGAGGCGGCAAGTGCGCCCAGCCTCGCGTAGGCGCCTCGTGCCGATAAACCTTCGTATAGCTTTTCCAAACCTTCCTCAATCGGCCACTGACCCTCATACGGCTGCCGCCATACGGCTCTCGTGCCGTAAGTGTAGGAGCAATCGGAAGGTGCCGAACGTAGATGCCACCCGCCTCGGCGACGCGTCCAAGTGGATCGCGGCTCGAAGGGGATCTGCCCAAAATGCCGCCGAAATATCTGCCCGATCTCATGCAGATGGCGTCGCTCTTCAATGTCATCTCCATCGTGAACGCGGCTCCTCCAAACAGTGAGCGCTGGATCCAGGCAACGCGCGCCGACGTGTCCCGCCGGCTCATGAATACGCCCGGCGAGAATGAGTGAATCGCCTGCATAAAATGCCACATCAGATCTCGAACGTCGCAACGGGGACCACCATGAACATTGCCATATCCAACGATACAGGAGTGTTCTCCACGCATTCCAAAGTGCGGTGGAGAGTGTGCTGGGAAAACGAGCTGCAACTTGCTGAACACATCGAGCTGTCCGAGTTCTTTCGCAAGACGTACGGGCCGACCGGTGAATTCAATGCAAAACCGTTCGAAGGCGGACGAAGCTGGGCCGGCGCGAGGCCTGAGATTCGTGTCATTGGCTACGATGCGCAGGGCATAGCAGCTCATATCGGCGCACTGCGCCGCTTCATCAAAGTCGGAGACGTCGATCTGCTCGTGGCTGAGCTCGGATTGTACGGCGTACGTCCGGATCTGGAGGGGCTAGGGATCACGCACTCAATGCGGGTGATGTATCCGGTGCTGCAGCAGCTCGCGGTCCCGTTTGGCTTTGGTGCAGTACGGCACGCGTTACAGAAGCATGTGACCAAGCTGGTCGGCCGTCAGGGTCTCGCAACGATTTTGCCGGGAGTGAGCGTGCGTTCAACTCGGCCGGATATTTATCTGGACTTGCCGCCAACCCGTACCGACGACGATTTGGTGGTTCTGGTCTTCCCAATCGGACGTCCGATAAGCGAATGGCCGGCCGGGACCATGATCGATCGGAACGGGCCAGAGCTGTGACTTGTCTCGGCGGCTTGTCGGAAGCGCGAAGCGAGCACGTCATCGCCACCGGAGATCGTAACGTTTACCTGACCTTTGACGACGGTCCGGATCCTCGCTGGACGGCTTCTATCCTTGATGTTCTCGCGGAGCACGGGGTGCCGGCGACGTTCTTCGTCATCGGGGCGTGCGCGGCAGCTCACCCGAAGCTGCTCCAACGAATCATCGCGGAAGGGCATGAAGTCGGAAACCACACGATGACCCATCCCGATCTCTCCAGATGCGAACCAGCGGAGGTGCAACATGAGATTCGGTCGGCGAGCGACGTCATCAGGACGGTTTGTCCCGAGGCGTCACTGCGGCACATACGTGCTCCGTATGGCATCTGGACTGACCCGGTACTCGCGATGTCAACCAAAGCCGGATTGGCTCCCTTGCACTGGTCAGTAGACCCGAGAGACTGGTCTCGTCCCGGGGTTCCAGCAATTGTTGACGCAGTGCTGGCGTCGGTCCGGCCCGGTGCTGTTGTGCTCTTGCACGACGGATGTCCTCCCGTCGAGCGCGAACAAGCCATCGATTGCGGTCGCGATCAGACCCTCGAGGCGCTTTCGCGGCTTATTCCAGCATTGGGCGAGCAAGGGTTTGCCATCTGCTCGCTTCCTCAATCTCATTGAAAAAGAGCCGCCCCCATGAATCTGCTTGCCACAACAAGCGTTCTCGCCGTGTCGTCCTATGCCCTGCTGTCCGCCATCTACAGGAGCGTGCAGACCCGCAACGCGCTCCGAACAGAGGTGCCGTCCCCGACTGACTACGCTTCAGAGGCCGGCCCGCTGCCGAGCGTCGATGTGATCGTTCCCTGCTTTAACGAGGACCCGCGCACGCTGTCGGCGTGCCTGGAGTCGATCGCAAGCCAAGACTACGAAGGGCAAGTGCGGGTGTACGTGGTAGATGATGGCTCCGAAAATCGTAAATACCTGTGGCCTGTACAGGACGCCTACACGGATGATCCACGGTTCAATTTCATGTGGCTGGGAAAGAACGTTGGCAAGCGCAAAGCGCAAATTGCAGCGCTGCACCGCTCGTCCGGCGATTTGGTTCTCAACGTCGATTCTGATACGACGATCGCCGTCGACGTGCTGACCAGGCTTGTACGGAAGATGCAAAATCCAGCCGTTGGCGCTGTTATGGGGCAGCTCACAGCCAGCAATCGAAGCGGCACTTGGCTGACCAGGCTGATAGATATGGAGTACTGGCTCGCCTGCAATGAAGAGCGTTTGGCGGAAGCTCGCTTCGGAGCCGTCTTGTGTTGCTGTGGCCCGTGCGCCATGTATCGCCGATCGGCGCTCGATTTGGTCCTCCATGAGTACGAGACGCAGTATTTTCGAGGTAAGCCAAGCGACTTCGGCGAGGATCGCCATCTCACGATCCTGATGCTCGCGGCCGGATTTCGAACGGAATACGTTCCTGACGCGATCGCAGCAACCGTCGTTCCGGATAGGCTGGTGCCATATCTGCGTCAGCAATTGCGGTGGGCACGGAGTACCTTCCGGGACACGGCGCTTGCGCTACCCCTGCTGGCAAGCCTCGACTTCTACATCACGCTGGACATTGTCGGGCAAAACCTCCTTCCGCTTCTGCTCGGCGCTTCAATACTGACCGCGCTTGCGCAAATCGCACTGACGAGCGAGTTTCCGTGGCCGACAGTCCTGATCATCGCGTCGATGACCATGGTTCGCTGCAGCCTGGCAGCATTTCGTACCCGACAGCTTCGCTTTCTCGCTTTCGCTCTGCACAAGCCGATCAGCATGTTCCTGTTACTTCCTGTGAAGGCATATGCGTTGTGTACATTGAGCAACAGCGACTGGTTGTCGCGCAAGGTCGCCAATATGCCAGAGTCAGGTGAAGGCCAGGCCAGCGCGCCGAGGCAGAGCGCCAGGTTAGATGCCACAGGCCATTCGGGTATTGCACCATCGATGGGCGAAACGGCGACACGTGCACATGCGTTTGACGTCGACGGAACCTGACAGGCCTGGAGGCGACGTCTGACTGTGCGCGTCAAAGAGGTGAAAAGCTCGTGAGCCTAGACAAGAACTATGAGTTGCTGGAACGAGAATTGGTCGCCGATGATCCGTGGCGTCTGGACGCGAATCCGTTCGAGCGGGAGCGATACACGCAAATGCTTCGGATGTCGCTCTCCCGCCAAGGCATCACAAGCGCGTTGGAAGTTGGGTGCGCTGCCGGCGCTTTCACCGAGATGCTCGCGCCTCACTGCAAACGGCTCACGGTCGTCGACGTCGTGCCGCAGGCCATCAGCCGCGCACGTTCCCGGACGGAGAGATGGTCACACATCGGCTGGAAAGTCGCCGACCTCCAACACTTTTCACCACCAGAGCGGTTCGACCTTATTGTTGTAGCAGAAGTCCTCTATTACCTCAGCGACACGCTGGAGATGCGCACAGCAGTCGACAACCTGGTAGGAATGCTCGCGCCAGGCGGGCTTGTGGTGTTCGGATCGGCGCGCGACCATATCTGCCGACGCTGGGGTCACGTGGCCGGTGCAGAGACGGTCATCGCCATGTTGAATGAAGCGCTGGTCGAGGTCGATCGTATCCAATGCCAAGGTGAGTCGGATAACGAAGATTGCTTGATCGCCAGCTTTCAGAGGCCGGCTGCATAAGCAATCCGTTTTTGCAGGCTGACATATCACTATGTCAGAGTTGTCGTATCGCAGACGGATCGCATTGCGATAGTTGAAGGCGGATCAGCGAGCTGGCCGCGCCGACGAATTATAGCATGAGGAATAGAAGAATGCTCGGCCGCGTCGAAGCAGCGCCAATCTCGAGGCGAACAATCGCGATGGAGCCGGCGCCGGTCACGCCGGCTGACAGGGGGGCCGAGCGCGTGTCGAACGTGGCGATCGATTTCACGGCCGTGAAAAAGTCCTATGGCGAGAAGGTGGTCGTCGACCAGCTGTCGTTCACGGTGGCATCGGGAGAGTGCTTCGGCCTGTTGGGACCGAACGGTGCGGGCAAGAGCACGATTGCGCGTTTGATTCTCGGGATGTCCTCGCCCGAGGCTGGCAAGATAACTGTGCTCGGCGAGAAAGTGCCGGCACGCGCTCGATTGGCGCGCAGGCGCATCGGTGTCGTTCCACAAGCTGATAATCTTGATCTCGAGTTCACCGTACGCGAAAACCTGCTGGTGTTCGGGCGCTATTTCGGGATGACAGCAAAGGATGTCGAGAAGATCACGCCGTCCCTTCTTGAGTTTGCTCGCCTTGAGAGCAAGGCGGACGCGCGGGTGACCGAACTGTCAGGTGGCATGAAGCGGCGTCTTACGCTGGCGCGAGCGCTCATCAACGATCCAGAGATCCTTATCTTGGATGAGCCGACCACGGGGCTCGATCCGCATGCGCGGCATTTGATTTGGGAGCGGCTGCGCGCGCTGCTGTCGCGCGGCAAGACCATCCTTTTGACGACTCACTTCATGGAGGAGGCGGAGCGATTGTGCGATCGCCTGTGCGTCCTCGAGGCAGGACGCAAGATCGCTGAAGGGCCGCCACACACATTGATCGACGAACAGATCGGTTGCCCAGTCATAGAGGTCTACGGTGGTGACCCGAACGAGCTCTGCGCACTCGTCAAGCCGCTCGCTCAACGCACCGAAATCAGCGGCGAGACGCTCTTTTGCTATGCGCCGGATCCAGAGCAGGTGCTCGCACGGCTGCGTGGGCGGACCGGTCTTCGTGTGCTTCAGCGGCCACCGAACCTTGAGGATGTCTTCTTGCGGCTGACCGGACGGGAGATGAGGGACTGAACGATGTGGGAGCAGTATGCGGCGGCTCTGCCCGCCAATGCGTGGAACTGGAGCGCCGTATGGCGACGCAATTATATGGCTTGGCGCAAAGCGGCGCTGGCATCGCTGCTTGGCAACCTCGCCGAGCCCATGAGCGCCTTGTTCGGTCTCGGATTCGGCCTGGGTCTGATGATCGGCCAAGTCGATGGCATTTCATACATCGCCTTTCTGGCAGCCGGGATGGTCGCAACAAGCGCGATGATTTCCGCGACCTTTGAAACCGTGTATGGGGCCTTCGCTCGGATGCACGCCCAGCGCACCTGGGATGCGATCCTTTGCACGGAGCTCACACTTGGCGACGTCGTTCTCGGTGAATTGGCGTGGGCAGCGACAAAGGCCGTTCTGGCAGGGACAGGAATTACGATTGTAGCCGCTGCGCTGGGCTATGCGGCTTGGCCGTCCATCCCTTACGCGCTGCCAGCTATCGCGCTCACTGGTGTTGCCTTCGCCAGCCTCGCCATGGTCGTGATAGCGCTCGCGCCCAGTTACGACTACTTCGTGTTTTATCAGACTCTCTTTCTCACACCCATGATGTACCTGTGCGGCGCGATCTTTCCCGTAACCCAACTGCCCATCGCGCTGCAGCGCGTAGCAGAGGCGTTGCCGCTAGCACATTCGATTGACCTCATTCGGCCGGCAATGCTGGACCGGGACGCCAGCAGCGTCGGCCTGCATGTTGGCGTACTTTGCATATACACTATTGTTGCGTTCGTCGTATCGGCTTTGCTGCTTCGCCGCCGGCTGATGCGTTGAACAAACCATGCCCGACATAGTGTGAATCAGTTCTGCGGAAAGTGGCTGGTGTGGAAGCCAGCGGCAAGGATGCTCGTATCTCGCCGATATATCAGCCTGATAGATCGATAGTATCACGTATGGGCTAACCTGGTCTTACTGGTTAGAGGCCGGACTGTCTCGACCGACTCGATCAGGAGCTGTCACGATGTTGAAGTCGGAACGATCGCCTGAGCCATTCGTCATCCTCGCGATTCGAGGAGCGGCATCCACTATCTGGAAGAATTACTCAATGAACATCCAAACGTGGTGAGCCATTGGGAATTTCTCAATGAGCATGATCCAAATTGGCCCGACAAGACGCGGCTTCTACGTACCGATCGTGAGCTTCTGGTGTGTGCCTACTCGCGTTATCCAACGCGGAGCGGCAAAATCGACGTGACTCATGTTGGGTGCAAGACCAATGAACCGCAGTTTTATGACCGTCCGGGGGGACGATGGCTGAGCTGGCCCGTGGCCCGCGCCTTAGGGCCGTCGTGTGCCGTAGAAATCCGCTGGAATCGCTCCGCTCACTTATGCAGGCGAGGCAAACCGGTGAATGGCTGAAATACGGCTCTGATAGCGCCGGCAAGCCAACGCCGCTCGTCAGCCTAAGCCTCAGCACACGCGAAACCTACTTCGAGACCACCGCTGAGTTCCTCGACCGGATCAGGCCGTCGTTCGCTTCGACCAACATCCTTGAGCCGAAGTATGAGAGGCGTCTTCGCGAGCCGCACCTGTGCTTGGAATTGGTTTGGGAGTTCCTCGGGCTTCATGTGAGGCCTGTTTCCGGTCGCGCCAAACGTCAGCGCCAGGAAGTGCGACCGCTAGACTAAGCCGTAGAGAATTGCGATGACTTGCGTCGCCAATTCAAAGAGGAGCCTTACGCAAGGTACTTTGAGTCTGCTGACGCCTGAGAATGGCTTGCTATACCGCGGCGCCTGCGCTCGAATACCCGCTGGTGGAAGCTGCTGCAAGAGCAGCATGGACCGCTCGGGTTGCCAGCGTGCGGGCGTCTTGAATTGGTATGCACCATTCGCCGGATGGGTGCATCATCCCTCCTGTTGCTGATGACTCCTTGAGGGTCGGGACGAACCGCGTGCGGCGGCATTCAATATCGGCAGCACCTTCCCTCACGCTTTCAGCCCAGATCTACTGAACGAAGCTTTGCGCAGCTGTGTGCGAAGAGAGCGAAGGTCCTGTGGCGCGGTCCTCGCGTTGCCGTTGTCGGAAAGCCAACGGAATTGATGTCTGGAACGCGCCAAGCAGGTCGTAAACCACAGGGCTTAGCTTCGCAATCGGCGTGAATCACTCTGTTGATAGAGATGGCCCAATTCGTGCAGCAAGTAGTTTGAGCGTAATCTGATAGGAGGCGTGTTTGAGGGCCGATCTGCCGAACAAGGATGCGGTCGCCAGACCAATGTCGGTTGACAACGAGGGCAGTTCAATCAAATCCGAGAAGGCACGCGCCCGGCGGAGAGAACGAAAGACGCTGCTCCTGACCGGAGCATCGCGTGGGATAGGTTACGCCACCGGAAAGCTGTTTTCGGAAGCCGGGTGGCGTATCATTTCTTGTGCGCGCCAACCGATCGAGGCTCGGCGATGCCCTTGGGAGGCCGCATCCAATAATCATATCCAGCTTGACCTCAGCGACCATCGCTTGCTGCCGCGCGCCGTCGCCGACGTCAAAGAGCGCCTCGCGGGCGCGCCGTTGCACGCCCTGATCAACAATGCAGCGATGTCACCAAAGACGTCGAGCGGCGCACGACTAACATCGTTGGCGACCTCGATCGAGACCTGGATGGATGTATTCCATCTCAATTTGGTGGCTCCAATTCTGCTTGCGCAAGGGCTCTTTGCCGAATTGAAAGCCGCGTCTGGATCAATCGTCAACGTGACTTCTATCGCAGGCTCGCGGGTGCACCCTTTCGCCGGCAGCGCATACGCGACCTCGAAAGCTGCTCTTGCGTGTCTCACACGCGAGATGGCTCACGACTATGCGCCGCATGGAATTCGTGTGAATGCGATCGCCCCGGGCGAGATCAAGACGGACATTTTGTCACCGGATACGGAGGCACGGGTCGTACCGAACATTCCACTGCGCCGGGTGGGGACCCCTGAAGAGGTAGCTAAACTCATCTTCTTCCTGTGCTCGGATGACGCCAGTTATATCACCGGCGTCGAAGTTCCGATTAATGGTGGCCAACACCTCTGATTGACTGGACATGAACCAATAAGTGTACGACACAAGCTTGTCTCTCTCTGTCGGCGACCGGCGATGGAAACTGCAAAGGGACACGTCAAGGAATTTTGGTCGAAAATCTGGTCAGGATATCTGTTGCGCGAGACGAAGGTGCAACACATTTGCACTTGCTCTTGCGGTCGCGTTGCCGAAGAGCGCCGTTTGCGATCAGGAGCCCGTCTCCGCAAAGCTTGCGGGTTAGGATGCAAATTGGCTCCCGTCATTCATCGCAACACCTTGGACCAACGAAAGACTTCGCTGCAATGCCATGGCACCAATGAGCACGATCAAAACCGTCTGCGTCTATTGCGGCTCCGGCCCCGGAACCAATCCCCGCTTCACCGAAGGCGCCAAGGCGTTCGGCAAGGCGCTCGCCGAGAACAACATCCGCCTGGTCTATGGCGGCGGCTCGCTCGGCCTAATGGGCGCGGTCGCAACCTCCGTGCTCGATCACGGCGGCACTGTCACCGGTATCATCCCCGACTTCCTGCGGCTGCGCGAGAACGCGCTGACCCGTGTGCAGGAGATGATCGTCACCCCCGATATGCACGAGCGCAAGCGGCTGATGTTCGAACGCTCCGACGCCTTCGTGGCGCTGCCGGGCGGCGTCGGTACGCTGGAGGAGCTGGTCGAGCAATTGACCTGGAAGCAGCTCGGCCGTCACGCCAAGCCCGTCCTGCTCGCCAACATCGACAATTTCTGGGAGCCACTGTTCTTGCTGCTGTCGCACATGCGCCAGATCGAGTTCATCCGCACCGGCTTTTCCGTCGATATCCTCAAGGCCGATCGCGTCGAGGATGTTCTGCCGAAGCTGAAATCGGCGGCTGCCCAGATCGCCGAGGCGGAAAAGCAACTCGCCCCGGACATCGCGCGCAAGCTGTAATCATTTCTGCGGAAACGTCACCACCTCGATCCGGTTGCCATGATCGGGCAGAGGAAAGTGATGGTGCGCATATCTGCCCCATGCTGCTGGGCCCGGGTGAACAGGAAAACGGCCCGGCTGTGGGTGACCTCGCAACCAGAATAGCGCAGCTCAGGGCGTGGCACCCGGGACCAATCCAAACTACGACACCTGAACTGCGGCCGCCTTGTTCTCGCGCAAAACGCCATCGCCCATCTTACAGATCACGATCGCGTCTAGCTGCGAATTGTGTCGGCAACTGCATTGCGCGAAGCACGAGCCAGTCCTGGAACCAAAGATGTGCTTGTGAAACGCACATGCGCTTTGTGGCGCTGAAGGGGGCGTGTCGTTGAACTCGAAACGTGGCTAATATCTCGATCCATCGAGCATGCTTGCCCGTGCAGGCAAGCCGGGAGCGCCGGCCGAGAGCCGGCGGGTGGCATGGCGCTCACGAGAACGTGGCGAAGAGCAAGAGAGCGCCCCAAAGCATCAAGCTGAGGCTAAGTGCCGCGAGCGGCCATCGATTCGAGGTCCTTAGGGGCTGGGAGGCATCAGGAGATAAATAGCCGTCGCCCTCACTCAGGTGTAGTCTTGGTGTGCGCCAGTGCATCATTCATCTCCTATTTGTGTGCTTCAATTGTCGGTTGATGGCCCGAACTCGTCGGCCAGAGCAAGCGCGAGCCGCGACCGGTCACGATCCGGGTGTTGACAAGCTCCGATGCGATCATCAGACGTCACATGTCCACTGAGAAGTCTCATGCGGCGCCGCGCCTGGTTTTCGGACTCGATTGTTGCCCGAGAGTGCCGCGATAAGTGTCTCGTCGGCTCGTTCCCGCTCCTCAGCGGCCGGTGTTGCGCGCAGCCAGACGATCAGGCTTTTGCAGCACCAGGCTGGAAGTCAGCTCGGCTCATGTCGAGAGACTGGAACATCACAGAGCGGGTTCGTCCTGGCTGAACTCCGCGGTCGACCGAGATGATGTTCTCGCTGGGCAGCCTGCGGGCGAATTGCCAGATCCACGGAGGATCACTTCGACTGCTTCGAAACCTCTCACAGCTCGGCATGGCGTTTTAGACACTCTACCTTGGTCCGATCCGGTTCCGTTCGTCGGAATCCCCAACGAACAAGCTCGGCTGCATCGCTCGCGCGCCATCTGAAGTGGAAGTAGCGGCCGGTTCGGCGGTTCATGGTGAGTCGGGTTCCTCTCAGTGATGCGTTGCGCCCAAGGCTGATGAAGCCGGTGACGGGTCATAGTCAGCGTAGCTGACCGCCAGCTGACGAACGAGAGAGTTATGCGAGCGCGAGCGGCTTTAGGCGGCACACGTTAAGAATCATGTGAATGTAGGCGTCTTGCGCGCGCAGCTGACGTTTCCGCGGAGAATTAAGGAGGCGCGTCCTCGTGCGCCGCTAAGATCGTTTCCGGTCCTTCTGCCCGATGATCTTCCGGACAGAGACCTTACGTGAATTCACCAAACGCAACCTGCCGGCGCGCGCACGTGAGGTTATCGCCGACTTGGCCGCCGACGTGCTGGCGCGCACGGCCTGTTAAAGGACTCGCGCTCAAGCTTTGAGATCGAAGGCGAGCATCCGCCGCAGGAGCGCATTCAACGCTGGGGCAGAGCCATTGGCGAAGCCGGGCGCAAGCCGATCGACCTCGACGAACTGCTGCGCCTGCAGCGCATCGTCATCGGCGACGATCGCTTTGTGCTGCTGGGCCTGCGCAACGAGGGGGGCTTTGTGGGCGACCGGGACCGCGACTCGGGCACGCCCTTGCCGGACCATGTCAGCGCAAGGCACGAGGACCTGCCGTCCTTGATCGAGGGGCTGGTCGCGTTCGACCGCAAGACAGCGCCGGATCTGGACGCGGTCCTTGCCGCCGCCATCCTCGCCTTCGGGTTTATCTATATTCACCCATTTGTGGACGGCAATGGCCGCCTGCACCGATATCTGATCCATCATGTTTTGGCGGAACGCGGCTTCAATCCGCCCGGTATGGTGTTTCCAGTGTCCGCCGCTATCTTGGATCACATCAACGATTACCGGCGCACTCTTGAAAGCTATTCGGTCCGCCGGCTGCCCTTCATCAAATGGGAGCCGACAGACAAAGGGAATGTTCGCGTCCTCAACGAGACGGCCGATTTCTATCGCTTTTTCGACGCCACGCCTCACGCCGAATTCCTTTATGAATGCGTGGCAAGGACGATCGATATCGATTTGCCGGCGGAAGCCAGATATCTGGAAGCTTACGACACCTTCAGGCGTAGCGTGACGGAGATCGTCGACATGCCGGACGGCACCATCGACCTATTGTTTCGCTTCCTGCGCCGGAACACGGGTGTTCTGTCGAAACGTGGCCGGGAAAAAGAATTCGCCAAACTGACCGACGATGAAATCGCCAAGGTCGAGGCGAGTTACAGGAATGCGTTTCCTGAGTAACTGCATCCTAGTGCAGGCGCACACACAGATGATTCAGCGCCGCGACAGACTCCCAGTGCCCACATTACTCCTATCGCATGCGAGGCACACCCGGCGGTGGTACTATGACGCGCGCACAAACATCGCGCTGCTATCACGTCCGGAAACCCTTCGACGTCTCAATGTGGTTGGCTGAATAAGGCAGCGCTTTTGCAGGTATCAGGCCGGAAGTGAATCGCCATAGCGATCTATAAATCGCACGAAATTCGACGCGTCGCAACATTGCTAATTTGATCTTTCGTGCTAGAAGCCCCGCTCTACAACGAGTGGAGATTTCCAATGGCGAAGAAAGTGAAGAAAGTAGTCCGCCGCGAGTACACGAAGGCGGACGTCAAAGAACTTCGCGCGCACTCCAAGGCGAAGGTGCCCGTAGCGAGGATCGCGAAGTCTATGAAAAGGACGGAAGGTTCTCTCCGTCAAAAGGCAATCAAGCTCGGTATCTCTCTAGGGCATCGCCGCTAAGATAGAGTGGAATAGCTTGGTGCGTCTCTCCCGACACCACCAGTACTCGCGGACCCTGAGTTTCCTTCGCAGGTGACCTGTCAGCGCGAGCGTTACGAAGTTTGAAACAGAATGAGGCTCGCTCTGTCATCGCGAATGAAGTTATGCGATCATCACTCGTCTGCGAGAACCGAGATGGACTCGCTGATTGCCGCGCCAACTGCTAGGGCACGCGCCGTCCCCCTATGACGAGTGAGCGAATGCTGGAAACAGAGATCAGACTGATCGTTGTCTTTTCGCTTTTCCATAGGTCTTAAGCCGGTCGACTTCATCACCTGAGTGAACGAAAGCATTCGTGTAGTTTTGACGTGCTCGAACAAGAGCAACAGAACCGGCGAACTTCACGCGTTATATCGTTCCGCGCTACAAAGGATTTCATCGTGACCAAGATGACCAAGAACCAGCTCATCGACGCAATTGCTCAAGGAACGCAGGTTTCCAAAAGTGACGTAAAGGCTGTCATCGAGCAGTTGGCGATCGTCGGCTACAAGGAGTTGAACGAGGCTGGCGAGTTCGTCATCCCCGGCTTCGTCAAGATGTCGGTCGTGAACAAGCCTGCTACTGAAGCCCGCAGCGGAATTAATCCTTTCACGAAGGAGCCGATGGAATTCGCAGCCAAGCCAGCCAGCAAGTCGGTCAAAGCGTCGCCGCTCAAGGTTGCTAAAGATGCAGTCGCGACATAATGAGGTCCCTTGCCGTGGATCGCGCTAAGTGGCGGTGGTGCGAGGACGGACGGCGCATCGAGGTTGCCACTGCCGGCGTAGGCATGCCGTATGAACCTCATCGGCCAACAGCTGGCTATCGGCCGAGTGATAAATCCTGACACGCCTGGCAGCGCGCCGCCAGTTCGGAGTCCGGGACGACAGCCACGATCAGACCTTTCGGATCGTTTGCGAGAACGAAGCGGATTCTCGCTCGTCTTGCCGCCCGTCCAGGCGCGGGCGAGGCATGGCCGTAAGTGGCACGGACGTCAAAATCGTCGCGATCGGTAACGCCAAGGTAAAAGGAAGGCCTGATCGACGCCGCGGCGCGTGAATTGGTGCGATCCGAACGTTGCTTTCACCGAGCCGGGGAAGACGCCCGATTGCGCATCCGGCCATAGAACGGCGCCGAAACTGAAACCAGGCCGCAAACGGCAACAGCCTTGGTGCGGCGGATGGCGCCTAGAAGCTATTCTGATGCTGTGCGGCCTAACGACACGTCGATGATGATGATGGTTGTCATGATGGTGCCGTCGGCGTCTGCTCGGCAGCAGCATCGTCATTTGGGGTAATCGGCGGCAACCGGCAGCCGCCTGGATCCCGCGAACTCATGCCGATGTTGATGATCGGTGCCGATCGGCCGGCGGTTCCTGACGTCCGGGCCAACGGCCTATCATCGGGGGCAATGCCGTGGGAGTACTCGGCACTGCGCGGAGCGAGATGGCGGCCCATACGGCGTTAGAACCCGATGTACCCCGGACGTGGTCTGCACCCAGTCGCCGTCTTGTATGCGGTGTGGCTCCTCGGACTATGACCAGTATCCTCGAGGGGCTGTTGCAGCTTGCGATCCCGAGGCGTAGCTTGGGTTCTGGCTTATTCTATTTATACCAGTTCTAGTTTATGGCATTCAGGTGGTCATACTTGCTCGGATGCGCATGGTTGTTGACGATATCTGCGAGTATGTGTCCCGGTACGACACCGACGGCCTGACCAATGTCGTCTCAAAAATCCTGAAAGCAGCCACTCAGGGAGAGACGTCGTCCGACAGTGTACCGCAGGTTCGCCGCGACGCGCTGTCGAAGCCGCTGACGATGTGGCGATAGTTACAAGAGGGCGGGCGGTGAACTTCCAGGTCACAGTTCTTAAGATCCTGGTGAGCTATCCGGACGGGTTTGCCGTGATGGCGGACCTAAAGCGCGACATGGCAATCCTGGCGACCAGCGGGAGCGATTGGGCCGAACGCACTCGACGACTGGGTTCGCTCGTGCCCGACCTTGACATCTTCTCGCAAGCCCTGATCGAACGTATGAACGGCGGCTGGCGCATAACGGAAAAGGGACGCGCCGTCTTGGAGTTCATGGAAGCGCGCCCCAGCCGTCCGGAGCCCGCAAAAGATCCACCTGAATACTCCATCCCCGCGGCCCCGCTGCCGGTGCTCGCGCACTCAGGTCGGCGCGGACGGCGGCAGCGCCGCCGCTCCGACCACGTGCGAAGAAGCGCAAACGCTTCCTGACCCGCTCGCACAAGCGGGACATTCGGCCGGACCGCAGCCTCAGAGGATCAAGGCTGGCGTCAGCCCGCGCCGATAATCCAGTATACGCGCTGGGTCCCGTTCGTTTTGAGGGCGTCAAAACAGCCGTCCTCAAATCTTCCTTGGTGATGAGACGAGCGCGCGCAGATCGCAGCAGCACAAATGCCTCAACTGACGCATGGCTTGAGGCATGGCTTGCCCACTTCCTGCAGGTCCTCAGACAACTTGAAAAGCGAGGCTCCGCCTGATCAAACCGGTCCGAGCTCCCGGAGAGACGGAAGCAAGTTGTAGCGCAATCCGCGCTGTTTGGTCCAAACCTTCGGCTTTAGGGCACATTGACCGGTGGCATGGATGCGGTTGGATGCGGCACGAAACCAATCTTGTGCTGACCGCGCGCCGCCAGCATAATCACAAAGGCCACAAAGAGAATCACTAGGCCACGCATCCAAAAAAGACTCCGATGTTTGTAGCCGATATATGAACTCGCAGACGTGGGTGCCATAGCGGCGCTCCTGTGCGCGTAGTCCGCCGCTATCGACACGACCGTACCGGCTAGGAGGCTGACGTCATCAGCCTGGAGCTCTCGGTGAACACCATTGGAAAACTCGCCGCTCGCAAGCTCTCGAGCGCCGACTCTTCCTCCGACAGACGTCTGCAGACGTACTGCCGGTCTTGTTCGGTGAGCTTGGTTTTCAGCAGTCTTCTGTGGCGATGGATGGTGTTCCGATGTGTGCGCATGCGAGCCAAATTGTCTTCCATCATGGCCGTCATCCATCCAATGCCCGTCGATGATGCTTTTCGCCCAGCCGATCGGACTGAAGCTTGCGATCCATTCAAGGTCGGTCGGCTCCAGCGAAGCGACCGAGAGCGCTTTGTTTCGCGCTCGACAAGTAGTAGAGATCCAATTTCTCAGCCCGGTCAGCCTCACATGCGTGCAGGACTCATGCCGCTTGATCCAGCCCCGTTCGACCGCGAATGTCAGGCCCGTTCGGAAACCGCTGCCGGTGCCGCTGGCATCGCAAAGGAACGGACCATTGATTGGGCTCGATGCCGCCAGCGATCGCTCGCGTGCCGCCGCTTCCGGATCAGCGAACGGGTGGCCTGCACCGAACTTCATCCCGCCTCGCCCGGACCTGAAAAGATCGAGGCGGGCGGCGTGGTACGCGGAATCGGCAGCGGACGCTCCGTCGGCCGTGGCGACCGCCCCAGATTTCCGCCCTTCACGTCGTAGCTGCCGGCCAGCTTCAGCAACCGCTGCCTGGTGAACGGATCGGCCCGCTCGGCGAGATCACGGGCCTGCTGCGCCAGTTCTCTGTAGAATTCCTGCCCCATAATGCATTCTCACTGGCCGCCCCGGATCCAAGGACGTGAAGTCAAGCCGTCGCTTCGAAAAACTATTTATCCAATTACTCAGGCCAGCTCTCTCGACCTGAGATATTCCATTGTTTTCGCCGCAGCACCGCTAAATGTCCCGCATTCACGATGGAAAAATGCGTTCTTTGGCTGCAACGGCAGGAATAGGGCGCCGCATCCGGAAGTTTTTTTGTGTTCGCCCGTTGAAGCGGCGCGGCGCAGCAAGAGCTGCTTTCGTCGACGTAAGCCGGGCATTTGTCTTTGGACCAACGGCAGCTGCCGATGAGGTCTCAATCAGTTCAGACAGACCGTGTTTCGTGGGCCGAGACTTGGGCGAGCAGGAGGCCGAACGAGACCCGCGAAAGCTTCGAGGCGGTTGCACTCTTGCAAGAAATCCATGCGTCCCGGAGTGAGGATCGACTGGCCTGAACGCTTAAGGCGCTCCTTGAAGCGAAGCTGTCACTGACCGGCAATTGGTTCTGCCGGAAGAGCGAGAATTCCGCGGGACCTTCGGCCAGATGTGTGCGCGCGGTTTCAGCTTCGCTGGATCCTATCGGAAAAGTCAAAGGTGTCCGGGACCCGCGTTGGCGGTGACCAATGCCGGGACATCATCCGCCTGGAGGGGACGATGAATAGCCGCCTTCGGAAGAGCGCCAAAAGATCCAATGACGCTTTCATCCAGCCGGAATCCATTGATGCGCGGCGCGGGCCTTGCGATGTTGCCCACACACATGCGTCCAAGCATGGCTAGGCAGAGGTCTTGCATTTCCCGATTTACGCCTCCGAGCGCGCCAAAGACATGCCCACTCTCGGCCCTGATCGGGGTTTCAATGTTGTCGAAGTAGTTGCCCTCAATCAGGCCTTGAACAGACGGTCCGGCATCCAGGGCGTGGAAGAATCCATTGTGCTGCAGCAGCTCGGTGTTGTGGAAGTAGTTGTTCACCAGATGAATGACCGACCGTAGACCGTCAATGTGCGGAGCCCGTCCGGAGACCTCATGGAAGTAGTTGTTGGCAACCGTGATCGACTGAGGACTGCCAAGGAAAAGCAGGTTCCAGTAATGCGCTCCGTTGCAATACGAGGAGTAGTTATCCCTGCCATCAAAATCGTTCCACGAGACCGTGATATTCGTCGTCGCCCCAAGGCCGCCGGCAATCATCTGGCGCCCGATGTTATGAAAACGGTTATGATCGATCCAGACCCGGTTCGCTCGCGAAATCGCAATTGCATCGCCCGCGAAGACAATGCCGGGATTGATGTCACGGATGGTCAGGTTGCGGACAACGACGTTGCTCACACCATTCAGTCGCAGTCCCTTGCCCCTAATTGTAGCGTTTGATCCGACGCCAATCACGGTCTTGTTTGATCCGACCTCCAGGGGACGCTTGCCCGCTTTGTCGAAGCTGACTTCCATTTTGAGCTTGCCGTCGCAGTGCGGATCGAGCCCATCCAGGAGGAGAAGCGATTCACCCTTGTATGGCGTCTGACAGGTGCTGCTGTATTGGCAACCTGGACCCTCGCCACGCCCTTCCGTGCCTGTGAAGTCTATCGTCCCGGCGATCAGGACAACGCGCGGGCTATCGTCATTGCAGAGTCCAGAGCTGTACGAACGACACAATTGATAAGTCAGATCTTTGAGTGAGCTGACCTGAACCACTTCGCCTCCCAGGCCGCCCGTCGTTCCAGCACCAAAGCCCTGTGCGCTGTCCCGTCGCGGATTGCTCGCTGCGATAGCACAGGAGATCCCAACAATTCCGGCGAGTCCAGCGAGCATTCGCAATGACCGTTTCAGCTGGCACACCGCTTGCCTCGTAGACATCGACTCTCCATCGGCAAATGAAACAAACGTTGAAACGACCCGTCGTCTGATCCAACGGCCAGCCGCGCGGATCGAGTCTTGGTGGCATTGCTGGAATCCCGGCTCGACGGTGCCGATCCTGTGAGCCGTCTAAATACATTAGCCTAGCATGCCGCAAGAAGAATCTGAAAAGTAGCGCACACTTTCCGTGGTGTGGCGGTGGATGACGCATTCCCATCGAAACTCAAGTACCGATGATCGAGCGGCTCGCCCGAGGCCCTAGAGATCTCCTGGTCAATGGACCGCTGCCAAACGTCAGTTGCAATCAACATCACTTGGATAAGGCGGTCCAGCGAGTCTCGTGATGTCGTCTGCACAGGACAAATGAGTACAGGAGAGAGGGGCCGAAGTCATCGCCCTCGTATCTTGTCGTATCAGTGTTGTCGGGTTGAAGACATCCGTACGTGGCACTCAAGAACGACAGACAAGGAATTCCGCGAATTCGCGCGAAACACCCCGGCCTTCTACACCTATCTACAGCGCGTTGGAACCGGCACGCGAGTTGCTGAGGTGAGCAACGCGGCTGCTCGATCGCAGCGCGTGATTCAGTGTCGTTTTTGGGAGCAAAGACAGTGGCAATTGGAATCGTGAGATGGTTCAACCCGAGTAAAGGCTACGGCTACATCGCGCCGGACGACGGCGGCCGTGACGTGTTCGTTCATATCTCTGCGGTGCAGAAGGCTGGCCTGGTCTTACTCCCACAAGGAGACAAGATCAGCTACGAACCAAAGATCGGCCGCTCGGGGAAAATATCAGCCGAAAACCTGCGCCTCATCTAGCAGTTCTGCTTTGGCAAGCGGGGCGGAGGCCCAGGTGCCATAATGGCGTGCGCCTTATGCTTTCATGACCTGCCTCACGTTTTCAAAGTAAGTCTCTGGCGACCCTTGTCCCACAGGGATATCGATCATCGTTTTCGAACAGAAGGGCCGGCTCCGAGCCGGCGTCAACACAGTTGCCAGTTGGGAAGCTTCGCCAGCAGATGTCGTTCGACGTCTCTGTTGTTCTTTGTCGGGCCGCGCTTGAGGCGCAGGCGAAGCCGGGTCAGCATATCGGGTCGGCGATAGCCGTTTCGCGGGACTACCGCAGCAGGGTTGTACCAGCACGGGCGCCGGGAATCACCAAGAACGGCGCGGGTCATGAGGTCGATGGCCGGGACAAGCCCAGCCATCGATGTGCGCCCAATCAGTCTGACTTCGGCGCCGGATCGGCGGCAGGCAGCGCCGCGGCTTGCGGTGTGCGGCCGACTATGACAGTGAGGAGGCCTTGGCCCCACAGCCGCTTGGCGGCCGCATTGGCGTCGTCCAGCGTGACCGCATCGACAATGGCGTTGCGCTTCTCGATGTAATCGATCGGCAGCTTATCATGCTGGTATTGCAGCAGCGCATCGGCCAGCTTGGAGGAAGTGTCGAGCGCCAGCATCTGCGAGCCCTTGAGGTAGGACTTGGCATCTTCGAGCTCCTTTTGCGTCGGTCCCTCCTCGGCGATGCGGCGTACCTCCTTGTCGATGGCGTCGATAGTGTCGCCGGCGCGGTCGGCGCGCGTGCCGGTATTGCCGATGAACAGCGCCGAATGCTCCATCCAGTGCAGCGATTCCGATACCGAATAAGCCAGACCCCGCTTCTCGCGGACTTCATGAAAGAGCCGCGAGGACATTCCGCCGCCCAGGATGTGACTGACGACATAAGCCGCCATGAAGTGCGGATCGTCGCACCTGAAGCTGGGACCGCCGAAGGTGATCACAGTCTGAGGCACGTCGAGCGGCACGAAGGCGCGCTGCGGTGGCTTTGCCGCCTCGATCTCCGGGACCGGTGCTAGATTGGCCT
This sequence comes from Bradyrhizobium diversitatis, assembly GCF_016031635.1. Classification (GTDB taxonomy): domain Bacteria; phylum Pseudomonadota; class Alphaproteobacteria; order Rhizobiales; family Xanthobacteraceae; genus Bradyrhizobium; species Bradyrhizobium diversitatis. The sequence continues at coordinate 133,703 of NZ_JACEGD010000007.1, read as the reverse complement.
TTGCTGGCAGGGCGCCGAAGGTCTCGTCGAGCAGCTTGCCGAGAGTATCTGGATCGACGTCGCCGACGACCGCGACCTTCAGCGTGTCCTTGGCCAGCACGCGGCCGACATAATCCTTCATGTCGGCGACCGTGATGGTCGGCACGCTCTCCAGCGTGCCGTTGGTCTGCCGTCCGTACGGGTGCTCGCCAAAAGCCATCTCCAGGAATTTGCGGCTTGCGAGGGAGGTCGGGTTTGTAGTCTCGCGGCGCAGGCCCGAGATGACTTGGGAACGGATGCGCTCGACATCGGCCGCGTCGAAATGCGGCGAGGTCAGTGCGGACCGCAATAGGTGAAAGGCCTCGTCCCTATTGTCGCGCAGCATCCGCAGGCTGCCCTGGAACCTGTCTTGGGTGGCACGGAAGCGCAGCTCGATGGCGCGGCGATCAAGACGCTCATGAAAGGTCTTGGAGTCGAAATCGCCGGAACCTTCGCCGAGGAGGCCGCTGACCAGGAAGGCGACGCCCGGCTTGTCCTTGGGATCCTGCGCCGAGCCGCCGGCGAAGGAATATTCCATGGCGATCAGCGGCACGGTCGCGTCCTGTACGAACCAGGCTTCTATGCCGCCCGGCGAGACCAGGCGCTGGATCTTTGCGGCGGCCTTGGAGGGCGAAACCGGAGCCAAAGCGAGCGCTGCGCCGGCGGCCAACGACAGGACGATGCGTCGGGCGTAAAGGATGGGATCGATCACAAACGTTTCTCCTCGCGCTTGGTGGTAGTCTTGGCGTTAGTCTTGGCGGTAGCGGTGTCCTTGATCAGATAGCCGGTGACCGAGCGCTTCTTATCGAGCCAACTTTGCGCAGCCGAACGGACCTGTTCGTCGGTCACGCCGCGGATTCGGTCCGGCCAGCTTCGAATGTCCTTGATCGAGAGCCCGGTGCTCAGCGCGCCGCCATACCAGCCCGCTAGCGCCGCCTGGTCGTCCTGGGCGTAGATCGCTCCTGCAATGAGCTGCGTCTTGACCCGCTCGAGGTCCTCGGCGCGGATTGGGCTCGCAACGATGTCGGCGATGACACCGTCGATGACCTGCTCGATATCTGCGAAGCTGACACCGGACTTCGGCGAGGCCGAGATCGCAAACTGGGTCGGGTCGAGCGAGATGCTGGAATAGCTGGCGCTGGCGGACACCGCGAGCGGCTTGTCGACGACGAGCGCGCGGTAGAGATAGGAGTTGCTGCCGCTGCCCATCAACTGCGCGAGCACGTCGAGCGCGGCGTTCTCGCCGGCCGCGGCCGTCGTCGCCGAGGGCACCAGGTAGTAGCGGTGCAGGACGGGCTGCTCGACGCGCGGGTCGGTCAGCGTGACCGTGCGCGGGGCTGCCGGTTCCGGCTCTTGCGGGCGGACGCGCTGCGCCGGGATCGCGGGCTGGGCCGGGATGGGACCGAAATTGCGTTCGACCAGCGCGCGGACTTCGGGGAGTTCGACGTCGCCGGCAATCACGACGATCGCGTTGTTCGGCGAATAAAAGCGGCGATAGAAGGCGAGCGCGTCCTCGCGGCCGAGCTTCTCAATCTCCCGATGCCAGCCGATCACGGGCCGGCCATAGGGATGATTGAGATAGAGCGCGGCCATGATCTGTTCGCTCAAGCGCTCATTGGGACTGTTGGCGACGCGCATGTTGTACTCTTCGAGCACGACGTCGCGCTCGGACAGTACGTTCTCGTCCTTGAGGATGAGGCCGTTCATACGGTCGGCCTCGAACTCCATCACCGTCGGCAGTTGCTCGCGCGGGACGTGCTGAAAGTAGCTGGTGTAATCAAGTGAGGTGAAAGCGTTTTCGTTGCCGCCGACGCGAAACACCGTCTTGGAAAATTCGCCGATCGGGTGCTTTTCCGTGCCCTTGAACATCAGATGCTCGAGAAAGTGGGCAAGCCCGGATTTGCCGGGCGTCTCGTCGGCGGAGCCGACCTTGTACCAGATCATCTCCGTGACCACGGGCGTGCGATGGTCCGGGATCACCACGATCTGAAGCCCGTTGCTGAGCGTGAAGCTGGCGGGCGGCGCCGACGTGAGCGTCGTCTCGGCAAGTGCGCTGCCGGTAGAAAGACTGCAACTCGTGAGCAGTGCAGCAAGAAGGTATGCCGCCGATCGGTCCGAGGACATTGAGATTCGTGTAAACATCCGAACCCAAAGATCCCAGGAGAAAGCGCGGTAGAGCGCCCGGCTTTTAGCTCCAATATTGCCATCGACATAGTTCGTCAGTTGCTGGATCGGCATGGCTGTTCAAAAGCTCCATTGCAGTTCGTCAGGAAAGAGGAATTGGTGGTGAGCGATTGTCATCTCTCGGCTGCTCTATACTCCCGGATGTTCCAATCGAGAGTCTGCGCGCTTCTGCAGGACCATGTCGGTCCAACGCGATGCGAATCGTCCAAAGCATTAGCCGTGCCAAAGAGGAAACTTCGCAAATACTAAAGGGCAGTTCGAACAAGCGATGTTGCGTCTCCAACATGGTCATGTATCGGACAACGCCAATGTTGTTCATTTGCGTTCTGGATGCGTCGCCCTCTATCCTTGTACGATGCGCTCACTTCTGGTCTTGAATAGGCGGAGATGCGCAGCGAAACCCTTTGACAGACGTGATGCGAAGATTGTGCTGAAACGCCGGCGTTCTGACGCGAGTCGATGCTCCCATTGCATACGGCACCCATTCAGGGTCACGGCACCGGACGGATAAAGATTGCTCATCACTGAAGTGACTTGGTAAACCACGCATCCTGGTAAACCGCGCAATGGGCCCCCCGCGGTCGCACCGCAGAAGATCATTAACCAGCAACGACGCGCTGCCGTCGGCGTCAATTACCAACATTGGTAGTTGACGGCGGTGCAGAATGCCGCGCGCGTCGCTTGTTTATGCCTACATCCATTTTGCAGCGTATCTGCTTGGGTCGACTATCCTTGCGGCTTCTTGGCCGGAAATCTCTCCAATGCATGCGTCGCCGAATGAAAGTTAGGATGAAAGCGCCAAGGACCAACTGCTGCTCGTCGACGAGCTGAAGGCGCGGTGCCAACGTCAATGACCCAATCTGCGGAGCAGCGGTCACGTCGAAAGAAGGACTTGAATCGCATGCCGCGTTAGGTTGTAGGCTCGGTGTGGCGATCAAACCAATTGATGCAAGTCTCGATGGCGCATCGAAAAGTGCGCACCAATGCCAGCCATGGGAGTGAACGGTGTCGAAAGCAAGATCGACGACAAGGGCGCAAGCCGGAAGGCCAACGCTCTCCGCTCCCGATGACGATCCCTATCTCTGGCTGGAAGAGATAGAAGGCGGACGGGCGCTGAACTTTGTCGAGCGGCAGAACGGCAGGACGTTGCGGGCCTTCGGCGGAGCGGCCTTCAAGCGGGATCGCGATGCACTGGCTTCGATCTATGATCGACCGGACAATATTCCCTATGTCGGGCGGCGTGGTGACCATCTCTACAATATCTGGAGGGACGCCAGCAAGCTACGCGGCCTGTGGCGAGTGACCACATTGGACGAATTTCGCAAGCCGAATCCTTCCTGGGAAACCTTGCTCGATATCGACCAGCTCGCGGCAAAGGAAGGCGAGGACTGGCTTTTGAACTCAATTGCCTCGCTGCCAGGAGATCATCCACGAATCATTGTGAGCCTGTCGCGCGGCGGCAGCGATGCCGTCGTCTTGCGCGAATTCGACCTTAATGCGAAAGACTTTGTGGCCGACGGCTTCACGTTGCCGGAAGCCGAGAGTGGCGCCACTTGGATCGATCCCGACACGCTGCTGTTGTCCAGCGCACATGGCAGCGGCATGGCAACGACAGCGGGTTATTCGAGGACCGTGCGATTGTGGCGCCGTGGCGAGCCTGTGGAGCGCGCCGCCGTGGTGTTCGAGACCACACCAGATCGCATGTGCGCCTGTTGCGAAGTCGATCGGACTGGACAATGGCCGCGTGTCTGGTTCTTCGATCACCTGGACTTCTTCAACGTCGACGTCTGGCTCGGAACCGAAACCGGGGGGAGTGTGAAGCTCGACCTTCCCTCCGACATCTGGCTGCGAGTGCACCGGGACTGGTTTGTGGTCAAGCTGCGCTCAGCATGGACCATTGCCGGCGTCACCCACGGGCCCGATACGGTGCTTGGGATGTCGTTGTCTGCCTTTCTGGCCGGCGATCGCAACTTCACGATCGTTTTCGCGCCGGGTCCGCGCCGGGCTCTGCAGGGATTGTTCTGGGCCGACGACAAACTCGTCCTTTCCATCCTCGACGAGCTACGCCCAGTATTCGAGACTTGCACGCCCTCGTCCGGCGGCTGGAGCCACGAGAATTTGCGCGGGCTGCCCGGCATCGGCGTGGTCGACGTGTGGCCCTTCGATAGCCATCCATCCGAAAGCAACGGCGACCTTCTCGCCACCGTGCAGGATCCGCTCACGTCACCTTCGCTGATGTTGATCGAACGCGGCATCTCCAGCCCGATCGTGCTGAAGCAGGCGCCAAAGACGTTTAGCGCCGAGGGCCTTGTGGTCACGCAGCACGAGGCGATCTCGATCGATGGCGAGCGGATTCCCTATGTACAGACCGGTCCAGCCGCGGACAGCGGCAACGCGCCGGTCCATATGAGCGGCTACGGCGGCTTTGGGCTCTCAGTGAGGCCGTACTACAATCCGGCCCTTGGCAAGCTTTGGTTGGAGCGTGGTGGCACCACCGTACAGGCGAACCTGCGCGGTGGGGGCGAGTTCGGCACACGTTGGCACGATGCCGGACGGCTTGCCGGCAAGACACTATCGCATGATGACTTCGCGGCCGTGGCCGCCGATCTGGTGCGCCGGGGCGTGACTGAGCCGAGGCGGATAGCCGCCGAAAGTGGGTCGAACGGCGGCATCCTCATCAGCAATATGCTCACGCGCTATCCTGCGCGGTTTGGCGCATTGTTTTGCACGATTCCTCTGATCGACATGCGTCGCTACACAAAGCTGCTTGCGGGTGCGAGCTGGATCGCGGAATTTGGTGATCCCGACAAGCCTGAGGAGTGGGAATGGCTCAAGACCTATTCCGCTTATCATGCGGCCAAACCGGGCCAAAGCTATCCGTCGATTCTGATTGCCACCACGCGGCGGGACGATCGGGTTCATCCGGGACACGCCCGCAAGATGGTAGCAAAGCTTCAGGTGATGGGCTACGAGGCCTATTTCTACGAAGCAGCCGCGGGCGGCCACGGCTATGGCAGGGACCACAAGGAGCATGCCAGTTTTCAGGTGCTTGGTTTTCAGTTCCTGAAGAGGAAAATCGGCTGGTTGGACGATGAGGTCTAAGCGAGCTTCACCCTTAACCTATGGCGAGCGCTGATCGAGCGGGACTGAAATGTTGGGAGCAGACAAGAGAAGCAGTACCGTCACTGCTCCAGGCTCTGGCGAGGTGAGAACGACGTGAGAACGGCGCAACTAGCCGAGAGCGACAGGTTCAGCATCATCGCCGCGCCTGCACAGGCGTGTGTGCTTCCTGGTCGGCAAATTCGCCGCCGAATTTCCCGAGATCGTCCGGCACAACGCCACCACGGCCCACACTGCCGCACGTCACAGCTGGCCGCCTTGAGTGATGCGCGCGGAACAGCTTCGAGCAAGACAGCACGACTTCGAGCGGAGAACCGGGATCGAGGAGAAATGGTGTCTCGACCAAGGCTCCCTCGGCACCTTCTTCAGCTTCCCCCCAAATTCGTTGGACGCCTGCAACCGCCAAGGATGAATTTGTTTGAGGTGCGATCAACACAGTTGCACTGGTCGGACACGTCGGTAGTGGCAGGCGGTGATGTTTTCACGCAGCAACAAACGATCCGTTCGTCGCAAATATAAGAAAGTTGGTTTTCCAACCAACACAAAAAAGAGTGCGTCTTCGACTCGCGCCGTAGTTCATTCTCTGAGACTATCGGCCAATGGTATCCGACGTGCGCGTTGTTGACCTAACTGACATTGCGTCCACATGCTGACTCCGCTGATCGCCGAATACCCCATAAACGATTGTGGCGTCGCATTAAACAGCCGCGGGCCTGCTCGCATCGAGCAAAATGCGACCTGCGTCAATCGGTCGCCAGTCTGACCGAGCTCATTTAGCTCGCCAAGTAAAGCAGGATACCACCGAACGACACATAGGGTCGCCATAGGATGCGGAGTGTGTCTGGTAGCCATGTTGCGTTGGTCGAATAACGCTTTAGCCGTGAGGCCGGCTACGATCGAAACCTCGGCCAATCGCCGAGAAGGCGGATTTCATTAAATCTTGAGCCACCGTCAGCAAGCGAGGATATAGCGACCTCTCAATGGTGTGAACGAAGGCGTCATTGGACCTTCAAGTTATCAGCATATCTACTTTGGGTTGTTAGCTGCGGCAGCTCCGTTCCTGCCGCTGAACTACATGGTGGAGGATGTGACATGGTGACGACTTGTGAGGTGTCGGTCGATGATGCCGCAACGGTGACTCGGATGGCTAGTGCACTGCTTGCCGAACTTGGGGCCGGTCACGTGGACGCCGGAGTAGATACTCAACTGGTTGCCGAACTGCTTGCCATGAAAGAGCGCATCTCGGGGTTTCTTGCTTTTGCGGAGGAACGCCCCGTCGGCCTCATCATGCTATCGGAAAGCGCCGCCCTCTTTGCCCGCGGAACCTATGGCATTATCACTGAGCTCTACGTGGTGCCGGATCAACGATCATCTGGTGTTGCGATGGCGCTCATCGACGCAGCCGTTACCCTTGGGACAACAAAAGGGTGGGGCCAACTCGAAGTAGGGGCGCCAAGGCAGCCGATGTGGAACCGCAGTCCCAGGTCAGCATTGTACTTGAAGCTCGGCTTCTCAGAGATTGGCCCGCGCCTTAAATTGCCATTGCACGGCCTAGCTTGCCCACGAGGGCAGGGTAGCCCTGCGGCTCCAACCCGGCAGGAGCCTCGGCGGCGCCGCGCACCGCGACGCGGTATCCCGGATTCAACCGTTCCAACATTGCATAATTGTGTGTAGCACTTACGCGGATTGCGGCGGCTATATCGCGTCGTCAGGCGCGCTTGATCTCTCACCGGGCAAGGCAGACATGCCCATTGGTGTCGCCCTCGCTAAGCCCTTCTACGTTCTTGATTCAAGGCTGCGAACGTGAAGTGCGCTTAGCCGCGCCATCCTCACAAGGGCCAGAACTCCGACGGCGACTTCTGTGTCTGACAACTATATTTCGGATTTGGCCGGCCTAGACGGTCGGCATCGCATCGATGCCTGCGCTGGCGTATGCGTAGGATGTCCCCGTGGCGGCAGGACGTGTCCTGATGCAGTACGCATCTTGGGATGACAGCCCATGCACCGGTAGGGTCCGGCGATGATAGGCGGGTCCAGGCCCGTTATCAAAAAGCTCGCCAGCAAAATGATTGCCGATAGTTCGCATTCTTATCGACAGTTGTTCGATTTCCCTCAGCCGATCAATCATGCTGCCAGATGGCGTTCTTCTTCGGGCGTCCGGTCCCTCGAACGGAATCGAGTAAAGCGGAGGGGCACATCCCGAAGACGAATCAGATGCGAGTTAACGATTGCGCCACGCGCCATCGAGCCTCGTCAACGTAAGCCCCCCCATCGTCGCGATGAAATTACGCTCGAGACGCGGCTTGCAGCCTGCATTTTTCCGTTCACGATGCAGTTTTTGTGCGTGAGTCTGCGTTTTGCGCAAGAAAGCGTTGAGCGAGCGAGCCGGCGACGAGGAGCGCTGGATTGCGGTCCCACGATCTCTTCATGCAGCTGACCATTCGCGGCTAAAGCGCAAGCAGCAGCAGCATTTGACTGCGCGCGAAAATGCCGGCATTTCCAACAACGGGCTGAACTCGACGGATCTTCCGCGCAAGCCAATTGGATACGCAAATATGCGATAGCGACTATTGAGCCCCTGGTGTTGAACTGCTCCAAGCCTTTTTGCGGCGACGACGGGCGGCGAGGAGACAGGCGCTCCCAATAGCACTTGTCGAAAGGAGATCACTGGAGCTCGGCGAGCGCGATCTTTGCAAGATGGCACTCCCTTTGGCACCGCTCACTCGTTGGGTCGCAACTCCGGATCGTTCAGTTTCAGGGAAGTATGGGCTACGGGGCTCGCCTCGTCGGTTGTCTCGTCTCATGAAAACAAGCGATCGGACAAAGTTGCACAAGGATGCGCCCTCGGTCGCCGGGATCTCTTGACCATCGCCCTTTATCGCGTCACGAGACAAACCAACACGGATGAGAGTGGCAGGCTGAGGGATGACGAATGTGATTGATCAAGTGAGCAGTTTGGAACCACCGCCCGTCTTACACAGGTCGTCCAGACGGTTTGCGTCGTTTTTCGCGCTCGCGGCCGTATCCATCGCTCTGTGTGCCGGGGCAGCCTATTTTTGGACCAATGTCCAAGAAAGTTTCGAGAAGCCGTCGGCTCGTGAAGTCGTCGCAACGACAGGCCTGTCAGCGGAAGACAGGGAGGCACTTTTGGGGATTCGGTCCGAGCAGCAGAAGGCAAGTGATCAAATTGGAGAGATCAATCGTAATATCGGCGCGCAACAAGATGATTTGAAACGCATGGCGGATCAGATCGAGGCGCTGACATCGAGAATTGAGTCGTTGCAGAAACCGACCGTCCCATCCTCCGTTCTTCTGGCTCCTTCTTCTCCGCCGCCAGCTGCACCGGTTCCGAGGCCGGCCAAGCGAGCGGTCCAACCCGCTAAACCAGAAGGGCCGGTCTCGGTCGGGGGCGCGCCACTGATCTCCGAACCGAGCACCAACGAGCGTTGATGTCGGGCGATGCCTTTCTGGTGGACGGTTTTGCCGAAACAAGGACTGGCTGCGCGACGTCGGTCAACGAAATGGAGATCGAGGAGGGCTTCAATCGGGTCCATGTCTTCCGAGAAGAGGAGGTCCAGGCCTTCACCGACTTCGGTATGGACTACTGATCAAGTTCGGCCGGATGGACAAGGAACTTCCCACGCGGCTCAAGCACTGCAGATAGTCCAATCAGGCTACGTCCTGCGCGGATGCGTACTCTCGAGCCGATGTCTCGATACATCATCGACCGCCACGTGCTGTGGTTAACGAAGCCACGTGTTCGAGTTCAGGCGATCTCATGCGATGCGGGACGCCTCCTGCAAAAAAATGCTCCGCATCCAAATGCTCGCCGGATCAGCGTTGTGAAGAGCAGGCCATTGGACAGTCTCGGTGAACGCAAAAACCGGCAACGGAGCTTGGATCATTCGCAACGGCATTGTGTTCTCGAAATGCTTGAACATCCGCGATGGCATTGTCGCTATACGATCAGTTCCCAACAGCAGAGGAGGGATCAGGCTAAAGCCCGGCACAGCGACCTCAATGCGAATCTTGAGATCGTGCTCGAGCAAGAGCCATTCGTCGTACGACGGTCTGATCGTTCGCCCGAATTTGGCCGCAACCTGTCCAATCGACAGGTATCTCTCTAACGTAAGCGGCTTATTTAGCTGCTTGTTCATGCGGCAGCCGACGTACACGCATCTTTCGTCAAACAGCGGCATTTTGGGATGCGTGCGCGACATGAACAATTCCGGACAAACCAGGAAGTCGATCTCACCGCGCCGGAGAAGCTGATCGGGGTCCTCTTCGGGCGGCAGCAAGTCGAAGGAGACGGCGGGAGCTTCCTGCGCGACGCGGTCCACGACCTTTCGAAGAAACACGGTCATCATGAAATCGGAAAGGATGATCCTGAAGCGACGATTCGATTCCGCCGGCTTGAATCCATCGGGCGAAATAATGGAGAGTTGGATGTGCGACAGAGCCTCGCGAATGGGAGCAGCAAGCGCTTCGGCTCGCGGCGTAGGAACAAGCTTGCGACCCATCATCGTAAAAAGCTCGTCGTGAAAATAGGTGCGCAACCTGGCCACGGCGGCGCTCATGGCCGGCTGACTCAGATTGATTCGCCGCGCCGCCGCGGTGAGGTTCGGCTCCGTCATGAGAGCGTCGAACGCGACGAGAAGATTTAGGTCAAGGCCGTTGAAACGCATGGCGCGAAGTTATCCATCGTGTCGATGTGCTCCATCTAAACAATCGATTTTACCTACTCACGGGAGTCGCGGCAAACCTTGGATGGAGAGTTAGAGTCGAGGCATAGCAGGATGATGACGAACTTCTGCACCTGTTCCGAGAGAAGTTCAAACTATATGCGAACGTCTAGTTTAGCACAGGGTCATTGCAGGCCCGTATCGCCAGAGACTGCACAATGTGCGAAGCGACAGGCGTTCGCCGGGTTGGATACGGCAAACCTTGGTATAGCTTTCCCAACCCTTCGTATATCAGCTTCTTGCTTCCGAAGAATCGAGGAGCCCTCCGACTTCGCTTTGGGTTTGCCGTGAAACGCGAGCAGGCGACTGCAGTTACGAACTGTATCTGCAAGCCGGCGAAGGAATCGCGAACCATTCCAGAGTGCAGAGCGGTGTTTGAAATCCCCATGCAGCGGTCGGTGATTGCAAGGCATGTGAAAAGACGAAAGCGCTGTCGCCTCGCGACCGCCGGACGCAGCGCGGTCACGGGTGGACACTGCAAACATCATAAAGGTCGGACAACTCGGCATGTTATGTGCGATCCTTCGCCGGTTCAGCCGGTCACGTGCTCGGGGCGAGTGCCCACGAGCTTCTCATAGAGCGCTGGATCAGTCGCGCCCTCGGTATTGATCAGGAAGACACAGGCATTTGAATCGAGCCCGATCTCCGCACGCAACGCTGGTTCACCCGCCACCTTTGCCAATCCGGCGAGACCTACCGCGCCACTTTCGCCGGCGACGATCGCCGGATCGCCATCGACGGGAAAAGCGAGCTCCTTCATCATCGCAACCGCCTCGTCGTCCTCGACAGTCATAAAGGCATCGGCAACACGCGTGAGAATGCGCCAGGCAACAAGTGATGGCTCGTAGCATTCAAGCATTGCCATGACAGTTGGTCTGTCGTGTGGCACCTGCACGATCTGCCCGGCCCTGGCACTCTCGAGAAGGCAGGCGGCTTGAGCTGGCTCGACCACAGTGAAGAAGGGCCTGTCGTTTCCGAATACAAGCGAAAAATGAGCGGCAGTCGCCGCGGCGATCCCTCCGACACCGGCTTGGATAAATACGTGGGTCGGAGGCTTCGGCAGTGCGCCAAGGGCCTCACGAAGCAATGCTGTATAACCTTGCATGACGAGGTGGGGGATCCGTTCGTAACCCAGCCAAGATGTGTCGGAGACCACAATCCAGCCCCGTTCGGCGGCGATTTTCGATGCCGACGCAACGGAATCATCATAATTGCCCTGAACACGTTCGATACGGGCACCATACCGCGCGATAGCTCGGCAGCGCGCCTCGCTGACTCCAGCATGAACAAAGACGACGCAGTTCGCGCCGACGAGTTGGGCTCCTTGTGCGACTGACCGGCCGTGGTTGCCGTCGGTGGCACATGTCACGGTCATACCCGAGGCGAGTGTGGCGACCTCCCGCGAGCGCCACTCAGAAATGTCCACTGGACGGCCCCATCGTTGCGAAGCGAGCTCAAGGACGATCTGTATTACGGCATAGGCCCCACCGAGTGCTTTGAAGCTACCGAGACCCAGCCGTTGTCCTTCGTCCTTGACGTAAATGGATCCGACACCCAGACGACGCGCAACGGCAGGAAGTGAAACCATCGGGGTAGGGGCCGTCCCCTCTCTATGCTGGAGAAAGCGCTCTACCGCCAAAGCAGCCTCAACGCCGAGAGCATCGGCGTCGGAAGAATCGAGCGGCGAGCGATAATCACTGAGCGTATTGCGGAGCAACATGGCGTTGTGTTTGTTGACCAGATTCAGCGGCATACATACGAAAGCGAGGCTGCAGAGCGGTTCATTCCATTCAAGGCGCTTGATGTCAGGCTGCCTTCTCCGACCAATACCGATTGCGCAACTCCTGCTTCATGAGCTTGCCCGTCTGTGAACGGGGAACTTCATGCACAAAATCGATGCTGCAGGGCGCCTTGTAGCCTGCAATACGATTTTTTACGAAGGCGATGAGTTCTTCCGCCAAGCGATCGCTGCCCTCGAGGCCCGGCAGCAATTGCACTATCGCCTTGACCTGTTCGCCCATATCTGGATCGGGGATTCCTATGACGGCTACGTCCGCGATCGCAGGATGAAGCACCAGAACGTTTTCGATCTCTTGAGGATAGATGTTGACCCCACCTGAGATGATCATGAACGCCTTGCGATCGGTCAAAAAAAGATACCCCTCCGCATCGATGTGTCCGATATCGCCGACTGTCGTCCAATACGGATGTGCGGGATGTTGCGAAGCCCGTGTTTTTTCCGGCTCGCCATGGTAGACAAACGGCATCCTATCGCGTTCAAAATAGATGAGACCGGTCTGACCGGCTGGAAGTTCACTACCGTCCTCGTCGCAGATGTGAATCTTGCCAAGCACGGCGCGACCGACGGAGCCGGGCTTCCGGAGCCACTCGTCGGGTCCAATCACGGTCATCCCGTTCATTTCCGTGGCGGAGTAGTACTCCCACAACACCGGCCCCCACCACTTCATCATCACTTGCTTGACTTCGACCGGACATGGGGCGGCAGCGTGAATGGCGACCTGCAGGCTAACTGTGTCGTATCGATCCCGAACTGACTCAGGCAATTTAAGCATGCGCACGAACATGGTCGGCACCCACTGACTGTGGGTCACCTTGTAGTCTTGGATGGCAGCCAAAGCGGCTTCGGCATCGAATCTGTCCATCACGAGTGCGGTGCCACCCAGTGCCTGGACGGTCGCGCAGGTTCGCAGTGGCGCGGCATGATAGAGTGGCGCAGGGGACAGATAGATTGTCCTCTCATCGAAGCCAAAATTCGACGAAAACATCTGCACCATTGTGTCGCCAGCGTCGGAAACCTGTCGCTCCGGCAATGCATGTCTCACGCCTTTTGGCCTCCCGGTCGTGCCGGACGAATACAGCATGTCGGCGCCGCGCGGTTGAGACGCCGGGATCGTGGTCCGAGCGGTTCTCAATATCTGCTGGTACGGTTCGTAACCTGCCAGATTTCCTTCAGAACAAACCCGGTGCCTTAGGTTTTCGTGGTTGTCGATTTTTGATGCCGTCTCGAATCCACCACGTCCGACGAACAACGCCGCCGCGCCGGAATTTTCGAGCATATAGTCGACTTCACTGGAGCTCAGCCGACAACTGATCGGCATCAGATACAGGCCGGAGCGCTGAGTGGCCCAGTAGATATCAAAAATCCAGGAGCTGTTGTCAGAGAGCACTCCCACAACGTCGCCAGACCGCAGGCCGGCGTCGAAGAGCCAGTTTGCGGCCCGTCGAGACCGATCCTCCAATTCGGCGTACGTCACGATCTCACCGGTCGCCGTCATGATGAGGGCAGCGCGGTCGGGATTTGTTAGCGCGTGGGTGCCCGGATACATCAACACATCCCTGGATGTCGCCTTTCCAATGGAGAGGCGAAATTTTGGATACGAACGGAGTTGCCGCGACCGAGCACCCGAGGGCGCCCACCCCTGCTCGGGGGCTGCTGGCTGCATCGACAGGCCAGGCGAGCTCTGCAGCTCCCGGCCTTGAACTGATTGCGATTCAAGCCTAGTTTCTAAACTGACATTGACGTCATGTTACCGGGTTCCAAGCTGGTGGTCAAGCAGCCGCGGTGCTATGGGTGGCAAATGCTGGAGAGCGATTCTGCGTTAGAGCCGTTAGCCCCTGCCACGGCGAAGGGGGCGGCAATGCGTCAGCGCCTGCTGAACGCCTCGGCACGCGTATTCGCGCGCAAAGGATACGAGGCCACCCGCGTCCAGGACATCGTCAAGCTTGCTCGAACGTCTTACGGCAATTTCTACCGGCACTTCCGAAATAAGGACGAGATTCTGCTGGCCGTATTGCGGCCATTGGTCGACGAGATCTACGTTGCGAGCAAGCGAACATCGGGCCGCTCGTTGAAGGCAACCGAAGCAGAGTTCGTTGAGAATACGATCGCGTATCTCAAGATCTATGCCCAGCATCGCAAGCTGTTGCGCGTCATGCGCGAGGCGGCGGCTCGCGGCGAGAAAGCCACGTTTCTGTCTCTGTATGTCACGGAACGTAGCCGCTTCGTAAGGCGCACCGCGACCTGGCTGACACGGCTTCAGGGATTGGGCGAGCTTAGCCGCGAACTCGATCCTGAGATGGCTGCTGAAGTGCTCGGCGCCACGATGGAGCAGGTTGCCTACATGAAATTTGATCTCGCGTCGGAAGATCCAAGCGATGCGGCGATCGAGCACATAGGGTCACACTGCGCAAAGGTCTGGTATCGAGGCGTGTTTGGTATCGCCAAAGACGACCCCGCTGCTCCCAACTAGCATCCGTTCTGCCATCGATACGAGCGCGAGTGTCGTAGCCAAGCAGGCGCGACGCCGCTTGTTCATGAATCTGACCGGAGATCGCGAACAGGGTTCGACGCTGACAATCACCCACAAAAGATCAGGTGGACGGGCTTGGCCCTGTGCTCCGCAAGGTCGGCTTGACGAGGCTTCTCTTCAGTAATATGACATCAATATCACTTTTAGCGCCGGTCCAGAAGCGCGGAAATTCAACAGGGGAGGAGCCGGTCAATTCGGCAGAAAACATAATGAAGACAGATACTTCATTGCCTTTCCCTGTTGTGCTTAGCGCAGTCGTGCTCCCTATCTTGCGGCCGCCTTGGCGAATAATCGATAGGCGCGCGTCGTGATCCTGACGGAAACGCAAGCCGCTATTCGCGACGAAGTACGCAAGTTCGCGCGGGAGAGCGTTGCGCCCTACGCTCGCGATTACGAAGAAGCCAAGCAATACCCGTCGCGGTTGTTCGAGGAACTCGCGAGCCTCGGGCTTATGGGAATGATGGCGCCCGAATCGGTCGGAGGAGCAGGCGCCGACTATGTTTCCTACGCACTCTCACTTATTGAAATCGCCGCGGCTGTCGAAGGAGGCGCCGAAGGGTCTGAAGCGGGCGACAAGGTCGTCGCCATCGGACCGCTCGGCCTGCATTCGCGGCGTTCCCGATTCGTCCGAACTCGCGCCGGCCATTCCAGCCTCGCGCTACTGATAACGCGCTCGCGTGATCCGGCCTGACCCCGGGTCACATCCATTCAAGCAGACGAATTCGAGATCGCCGCGATGGCTTTTACCGACATTTTCATCAAGCGCCCAGTCCTGTCGGTCGTCGTCAGCCTGCTGATCCTGCTGATCGGCCTGCGAGCGGCGATGGTACTGCCGATCCGGCAATATCCGAAGCTCTCGAACACGGTCATCAACATCACGACCGTCTATCCCGGAGCGTCTGCGGACCTGGTCCAGGGCTTCATCACCACGCCAATCGAACAGGCGGTCGGTTCCGCCGAGGGCGTCGACTACATCACGTCGTCCTCGGTGCTCGGCAGCTCGACGATCCAAGTCTACATCAAGCTGAACTTCGACCCGAACCAGGGGCTCACCGAGGTGCTTGCCAAGGTGAATTCGGTCAAATATCTGATCCCGAAAGAATCCAACGATCCGGTCGTCACCAAGACCACCGGCCAGACCACAGCGGTGATGTATATCGGCTTCTCCTCTGAGGAGCTCTCCGGCTCGGCGATCTCCGACTACCTGACGCGCGTCGTGCAGCCGGTGCTGTCGACCATCGATGGCGTGGCGTCCGCCGATATCCTGGGCGGCCAGACTTTTGCGATGCGATTGTGGCTTGACCCGGTGAAGATGGCCGGCCACGGCGTGTCGCCGGCTGATATCGCGGCCGCGATCACCGCCAACAACTTCCAGTCCGCGGCGGGCCAGACCAAGGGCTACCTCATCGTCTCGAACATCTCCGCCAACACCGGTCTGACCGACGTCAACCAGTTCAAAAAGCTGATCGTCAAGGCCAAGGACGGCGGGTTCGTCCGGATGGAGGACATCGCAACAGTCGAACTCGCCGCCCAGAGCACGGATGCGAGCGTTGCCTTCAACGGCGAGCACGCGATCTTCATCGGCGTGAACGCAACGCCGCAGGGCAACCCGCTGACGCTTGTGAGGGGCGTGCGCGCGCTGTTCCCGGAGCTCGAGCGCAATTTGCCGCCGTCGATGAAGATGAAGGTCGCCTATGACTCGACCAAGTTCATCCAGTCCTCGATCGACGAGGTCGAGAAGACGTTGGGCGAAGCCGTGATCATCGTCATCGTGGTGATCTTCCTGTTCCTGGCCTCGTTCCGCTCCGTCGTTATTCCGGTCGTCACGATTCCGCTGTCGATGATCGGCGTCTGCACCCTGATGCTGATACTGGGCTTCAGCTTCAACCTGCTGACGCTGCTCGCCATGGTGCTCGCGATCGGCCTCGTGGTCGACGACGCCATCGTGGTGGTGGAGAACATCCACCGTCACCTCGAGGAGGGCAAGACGCCGGTGCAGGCGTCGCTGGAAGGCGCGCGAGAAATCGTCGGTCCGGTCGTCTCGATGACGATCACGCTGGCCGCCGTGTACGCCCCGATCGGCTTCCTCGGCGGTCTGACCGGTTCGCTGTTCCGCGAATTCGCCTTCACGCTGGCGGGCTCCGTGATCGTGTCCGGCGTCATCGCGCTGACGCTGTCGCCGATGATGTGCTCGGTGCTTCTCAAAAGCACCGAAGAGGGCCGGTTTGCAAAATTGGTCAACAAGGTGTTCGGCGCGGTGACGCGCTGGTACGGCCGCAGGCTCGATCGCTCGCTCGACTACAAGGCCGTCACCGGGCTGTTCGCAGTGACGATCCTCGGGCTGGTCGGCTTCCTCTACATGCACACCTCGAAGGAGCTGGCACCTGAGGAAGACCAGGGCATCGTGTTCGCTGTGACCAAGGCGCCGAAATACGCCAATATCGACTATGTCGATTTCTATGGTGAGAAGCTCGACAAGGAATTCCAGAAATTCCCCGAGACCGATCTGCGCTTCGTGCTCAACGGCATCAACGGCCCTCAGAACGGTATCGCTGGCATGCTGCTGAAGCCGTGGGATGAACGGAAGCGTTCCTCGATCGAGTTGAAGTCGCTGGTCCAGGCCGAGCTCAGCAAGATCGAGGGGGTCCAGGCCTTCGCCTTCAACCTGCCGCCGCTGCCGGGCGGGCCGGGCGGCCTGCCGGTGCAGATGGTGATCAATTCGACGGCGGGCTTCCAGGCCGTGTATGAGCAGATGGAGAAGCTGAAGGACGCCGCGCGCAAGAGCGGCATGTTCATCGTCTCCGACAGCGATCTCGCCTTCAATCAGCCGACCGTGAAGGTGAACGTCGACCGTGCCAAGGCGCAAGACCTCGGCATCAACATGCAGAACATCGGCAGCGCGCTCGCGCTCCTGGGCGGCGGCAATTACATCAACCGCTTCAATTTGGAGGGCCGTTCCTACCAGGTGATCCCGCAGGTGCCGCGCGTTCAGCGGCTCTCGCCGGAATCGCTCGGCAACTACTACGTAGCGACCAGCAACAGCCAGCAAGTGCCGCTGTCGACCGTAGTGTCGATCGAGACCACAACCGCTCCGAATTCGCTGACCCACTACAACCAGCTCAACTCGGCGACGTTCTCGGCGGTGCCGATGCCTGGCGTGACCGTCGGCCAGGCCGTTGACTTCCTTGAAGGCGAGGCCAAGGAGCTGCCGCTGGGCTTCAGCCACGACTACCTTGCCGACAGCCGGCAGTATGTGCAGGAAGGCAATCAGCTCGCGATCACCTTCGGTTTCGCGCTGATCATCATCTTCCTGGTGCTGGCGGCCCAGTTCGAGAGCTTGCGTGACCCGCTGGTGATCATGATCTCGGTGCCGATGGCGATCGTCGGGGCCCTGATCCCGCTGTTCTTCGGCGTGGCGACCATGAACATCTATACCCAGGTCGGTCTGCTCACCCTGGTCGGCCTGATCACGAAGCACGGCATCCTGATGGTGGAGTTCGCCAACGAGCTCCAGGTCAACGAGCGGCTCGACCGCCGCTCGGCCATCGAGATGTCAGCCCGCATTCGCCTGCGGCCGATCCTGATGACGACGGCCGCGATGGTGACCGGCCTGATCCCGCTCCTGACCGCGACCGGCGCGGGCGCGGCCAGCCGCTTCTCGATCGGCCTTGTGGTCGTCGCCGGCATGTCGGTCGGCACGCTGTTCACGCTGTTCGTACTGCCGGCGGTCTATGTGGTGCTAGCGACCGACCACCGCGCCAAGGCTGGGTCCGTGCGGAACAAGCGGAGCGAAGCTGGGTTGCGGCTCCAAGGCGCTGCGGCCGACCTGAGGCCGCTCGATTGAAAATGCAAAGCGGGAATGGCCATTGCCAGGGGCGCATTCGGGCCGGAGCAAGCACTAGTTGTGGCGGAGATGATGGCACCACCACTGGGCAGCCGCTTGCGCCGTTCGATTGAGGCCGCGACCTCGATGACTCACCCGGAGGGTCGACTACCTGCTCCAACCGGTTCGCTTGATGACACACCTCTCCGAAAGCTCCGAACGTCCGACCGTTCGGGCTGAAAGGCCTCAACCAGAACCGGCACGGCGCTCGCAGGATTGCTGTCGCCACATACGAAAACGTCAACGGCCGCGTAGGACCTCTCAGGCCAAGTATGTAAGGTCATGTGCGATTCAGCCAACAAGGCTATTGCCGAGACGCCGTCGCCTGGACAAAATTTATGAACATGAAGGTGGAGTAATGTTGCACTCGCCGCATCGATGGCTTTTCGGATTGCGTCTTCCGCAAGGTCCGGATCGTCGAGGTTTTTCGCTCCCCATAGCTCGATGAGCATATGCGTCGCACCGGTGGCCAGAGCCGGTGGTACTTCTTGCTCGTTATCAATAATCATTGAGAAATCTCCATTGAATTGACGGCTCGATAACATGAGCTAGTCGGGATTTAGGTGACGAGGTGATCAGGCGGCGTGTTTTGCCGGTAGGTTCATGACCTCAATGCCGCATAAGGACTTGGCGTCGTCTCAAAGGCACAAATCAGCTGCGCGCGATCGTTGTTAGCGCTTGGCGGCGCCGTGGGTATCCGTAGCCCGGCGAAGCGCCAAGTCCGCTTTCGTGAGGAGAGCACCAACCATGGTCCAGGCACCCGTTGGTTGCGGGTGCCATGCAGATTGACGGGTGTCGACTACAAGATCCGGTAGGTGCGAACGCAAATTGGAGGCCTTAGCGTCCGGCCGGTGTTCCCCTGACATCATCGAGGAAACAGTGGTGAACGCAAAGGACGGGAAGCTAAGAAACGGACAAACGGCACAGTATGCCTGGCCGATACCTGTGGGCTACGCACTGCATACCCTCAACCAGGATCATCGGTGTTCTGATTTAAGGCCCCAGAAGGCGATGAATGGGGGACGCGTGTGCCTAGCCGAGATCTACCCGACAAAACTCCGTATGTGGAACCTCAACCGATCGAGGCGATCACTGCGATCGATGGCATTGCAAGATCGGATCCGAAGAGAATTGCGCTGAGGAGCGGCGCAGACGAACTCACTTACGAGGCGTTGCGACTAAGATCGGATACCCTCGCAAGGAGGCTACGAGAACATGTCGCTCGGGGCGCTGTCGTCGGATATTGGGGTGAGCGTGGCTTCGACTGGGCGACGGCGGTCATCGCAATTTTGAAGGCCGGATCGACGTACCTACCGCTCGATCCATCGTTACCGGCTTCACGTACATCGTTCATAGTTGAGCAGAGTCGCTGTGCTCTGATTATTGGTCCCGACCAGCAGCAGTCGCTCGGCCTGTTCCAATCGAGCAGCAAAGGCACCATCCAATTCATGCCGATAGAGGCGCAGCTGCGTGAGCGCCAGCCCTCGTCTTTCGTCCCATCATCGAGCGCGGACGGACACGCCTACATTCTGTTTACGTCTG
The DNA here is from genome assembly GCF_016031635.1 of Bradyrhizobium diversitatis. Taxonomy (GTDB): domain Bacteria; phylum Pseudomonadota; class Alphaproteobacteria; order Rhizobiales; family Xanthobacteraceae; genus Bradyrhizobium; species Bradyrhizobium diversitatis. The sequence goes on along the minus strand of NZ_JACEGD010000007.1, from coordinate 113,883 downwards.
GTTCGACCGGCCAGCCCAAGGGCGCAATGATTGCGCGTGCAGCCCTAAACAATCATTTGGCGGCAAAAATTGATGCCCTGACCCTCACTCGAACGGATTGCATTGCCGAGACGGCATCGCATTGTTTTGACATCTCGCTGTGGCAGCTTCTGGCAGGGCTTTGCGTCGGAGCCAGTATCACGATCATTGATGATGCGACACTGAAATCACCAGTATCGCTTCTACAAGCAATTCAAGGGTACGGCGTGACGGTTGCTCAATTCGTCCCGTCAATGCTTGCAGTATTTGTTGAATATCTGCAGCGCCTTGCGGCGGCAGAGCGTGCTCTGGACAGTTTGCGGATTATTTCCACGGTTGGAGAACCCCTAACACCCGGGCTGGCGCGCGCATGGCTTGCCTTATATCCAAAGGTCCCCATTCTAAACCACTACGGGCCTACCGAGTGCGCCGACGGTGTTACGCACAACCTGGTTTCCATACCGCCCGCGGTGGCTGACACCTATGTGCCGATCGGCAAGCCGATTGCGAATCTTGAGGTCTACATCACCGATGGATCTCGACTGTGCGACACGGGAGAGGTCGGCGAAATCTGCGTTAGCGGTGTTGGCGTGGCTACTGGCTACGTCAATGATCACGTCCGCACCAGGGATGCGTTTGGGCCAAACCCGTTCTCGAACGATCCGTCCTTCCGGCGCCTCTACAGGACAGGTGATCTCGGGCGCGTTCGTTCCGATGGCCTTTTGGAATGTCTTGGTCGACGGGACCGTCAAGTCAAGATCCGCGGGCACAGAATTGAACTGGGAGAAATCGAGGCCCGTCTCTCCGCTCATCACTTGGTAAGCGGCGCTGTCGCGGTGGCGTCCGTCTGCGCAGGCGTGAAGCTTACGGCGCGAGACATAACCGGTTCCGAGCGCGAAACCGGATCGAGACGTATCGTCGCGTATGTGTCAGCTCCGGCTGAAGTGACGCAATGCGAGCTTTTGGACTTTCTTGCCGAAGCGCTTCCCACATACATGCTCCCAGAAAGGATCATCCACGTCGGCAGTATTCCACGGACCAGAAACGGAAAGGTCGACTTTGGAGCATTGCCAGACCCGACCAGTGTTCGCCCGCCAATGCCGACGCCATTCGAGAGGCCGCGAACAGAGGTTGAAGCCAGGCTGTGTCAAATCTGGTCAGAGATTCTCGGCATCAAGAACGTTGGCGTGAATGATCAGTTCATGAGCCTCGGCGGAGACTCGCTACGGGCAATGCTCATATTGGGCCAATTGCAGACCGAGCTCGGAGTGAGAACGGATTTCAGGCTCGTCCTGAATGGAACGATACGATCTCTTGCGGCGTCGATCTCGACCCCAGGCGAGTCCAAACCGTGCATAGGCCCGGCGTACGGAAAGCTCGCGCGATCGCCTCTGACGCGAGTTCAGGAACACCTATGGTTTCTCTCCCAGCTCGATCCGTCTGCCAAGAACTACATCATTCAAGGCGGCCTGCGAATAAGAGGCATCATCGATCTGGCCGCGTTCAGTCGCGCCTGGGCCGATGTCGTTCGCTTGCATCAGGCACTTTCTGCTCGCTTTATCGACGAGGATGGTCCCGTTCAGCTCTTTGATGCTCCGCAATGTGCAAACCTTGAATTGGCAGATGCATCTCATCTGTCGGCGCGGGAAGCTGAGGAGCTGATCGCAGAGTTGCGGCGAACAGAGCTGAACGGCAGCTTTGATCTCAGCCAGGGCAATCTGTTTCGCGGGCGCATGATCCGTCTTAGCCCTGACCACCATCTGATACTGATCACCGCTCACGAAATTATTCTAGATGCCTGGTCGATCTCTGTTCTGCTCAGAGAGCTTCGACAAACGTACCTGCATGCCGCGCCGTCTTTGCCAAAGAACCGCGCCTCACTTTCGACCTACGCAGTTTGGGAAGAACAGCACGCGGCTCCAGAGGCGCTGGCTAACCAACGTAGCTATTGGCGCGGTCAGATTGGTGATGATCCGCCGGTGCTTTCGCTTGGAACAAGACAAGCGCGTCCGCAGACAAATTCTCATCGCGGCGCCTCGCATTCGGTGCTGCTTGGCAGCGAGCTCTCCAACCGGGTACGGGAGTTTGCGCGTCGACATGGGTGCACCACGTCGACAACCCTTCTCGCGTGCTTCAAATTGCTGCTGAGGATGTATAGCGGTCAAGACGATCTCATCGTCGGCATACCGCACGCCGTACGGGATCAACCGGGTAGTGCCGACATTGTCGGCTTTTTCCTGAATATGCTGCCAATCCGCTCCGCGATCGATGTCGGTCAGTCCTTTGCGGTCCATGCCTTGCGCATCCAGGGTCTGGTCAGTGATGCCATCGCAAATTCGGCATATCCGTTCGGCTGGATGGTAAGGGATGGCCGGCTACATCGCGAAGCGGGACGATCGCCGATCTTCCAGGTCATGTTCAACATGTACTCCGAGGCCACGGAGCCACCTGCCCAACAAGAGTTAGATCTGACATTCCGCGAATACGACACCGGCTATGTAAAATTCGATCTGACCTTGTACGCACAAGATCAAGGCGATGAAATTGCGCTCCAGCTAGCATATGCCAAAGACATATTTTCCAGCGACCTCATCGGCCGGATGGCTGATAATCTGCGCTGTCTGATTGCAGCCTGCGTTGATCATCCGCTTGCGCCCGTTAAGGATCTGAGCTGCCTCAGCGCGACGGATGTCGTTATGCTGGACTCGTTGGATGGCTCGGCGCAGTCATACTCGACTGAATGTCCACTTGTCGAAGCGTTCGAGCAAATCAGCGCCTCTCATTGCAGCCGGGTAGCATATTTTGGTGATTTCGGTGAGATCACATTCGGCGATCTGCGTGAGCGCGTAAGGGCAACCAGGTCGTTGCTGGAGGCTTCTGGCGTTGAGGCTGGCGACAGGGTCGCCATGCTGGTCGACCGATCGCCTGACGTGGCCGCTGTTATTCTTGCGGCACGCGCCTTGCAGTCAATCGTTGTCCCCATATCCCCGGATTACCCGCGAGATCGGATCGACCATATCCTCCGAGATAGTCAGGCAAAGCTTTTGGTTCACGCAAATACCACTGACCCCGGGTTTGACCTGCCGTCGATTTGTCTGTTGACCCGGCAAGGCCGCCGTGCGCCCCCGCACGAGTGTATATTCAGCGGCGGACCATCAGATCCGCAAATTGTGAGCCTGATATACACGTCGTCCTCGACCGGCAAGGCGAAGGGGGTTCTCATCCCGGAATCGTCAGTTCTTAATCGACTGAACTGGATGTGGCGAAGCGCTCCGTTCGGCAATACTGACGTAATGGTTGTCCAGAAGTCCGCATCACTTGTTGCGTCCGCTTGGGAATACTTCGGCGGGCTTCTGAGAGGCGTATCCACGCTCATCCTGGCGCACGAGCAGTTGCTGGATCCAGATCTGTTGTTGTGCACATTGGCGGGACGTCGCGCGACGCACTTATTTGCCTCGCCGCCACTCCTGACCGGCCTCATAGCTTCCCAAGAACGGCAGCCAAGATCCACTTCCTTGCGGTTCGTCACAAGCAGCGCTGAACCGATGCCGTCTTCGCTCCCCGTTCGCTGGCGTGCGTCTTTCCCGGACGTGCCGTTGTGGAACTTCTATGGCGCTACGGAATGTGCATCCAACGCCGCAGTCTACAAAACGTCGGATGCCGACGACGGCGCGTCGCTCGTGCCCGTTGGGCGCCCAATCGATAACGTCAAAATCTACGTACTCGATGACAGATTGAAGAGAGTCCCTGTCGGAGCCGCCGGTGAACTCTGCATCGCGGGACGCTGCGTAAGCGCTGGGTACTGGCGGGATCAGGAGCGGACAACTCGTTGTTTCGTGCCGAATCCTTATGGCAGCGGACAATACAGCGTCCTTTATCGAAGTGGCGATATCGCGCGCATCTCAACCAGCGGCCTTCTCGAGGTTTGCGGCCGATCGGACAACCAGATCAAGGTACGGGGCTATCGCATTGAGCTGGAGGAGGTCGAAAAGGCTCTTGAGTCTCATCCGGCAATCGCAAAGGCGGCGGTCGTCCCAGAAGGCATGGACGGCCATTGTCGCTTGATCGCCAGCGTGATTCCCGCGCGCGACACTCTAAGCTCTGAAGATATTGTCATCCACCTGCGTCACACGTTGCCGTCCTACATGATTCCCGCAGCCTTTCGTTTGGTTGACAGTATCCCCCTCACGACGAGCGGGAAGATAGACCGTGCGGGCCTGATGTCGGTTCCTTACCGCGAGGTCGGGCCTGCTCCATCTGCCGAGCCCCGCACAGGGAAGGAGCGTGTTCTTGCTGGAATCTGGCAGGATCTACTGGGCGTCAAGCGGGTCGGAATTGATCAGGTCTTCTTTGATATCGGCGGAGATTCTCTCCTGAGCGTGCGCTGCGTGACGTTGGCGCGCAAAGCCGGGCTGAATCTTACCGTTGACCAACTGTATCGAACGCCGACCATTAGGGAATTGGCGGCAGATGGAGCGACGGTTACACTCCCTACCGCCCCTTCCGCGGATGGCTCGTTGCCAGTTAGCCCCGCAATCGCTTCTTGGAAGCCTCTTGTCGGCTTCGATGAGCACTACAACATAGGCGATCTGTTCTTCCTGCCCGGAGGGATACTGGACATCCGGCTGCTGGAGCGCGCCCTTGCCCATGTCATGGATAGCCACGAAGGCCTCAGGCTCCGTATCGCGCGAACCGACGATGGTCTACGTCTGACGATCGCAGCCTCCCTGGGCGAGCGCCTCGTGGAGGAGATCAATCTTGTCGGAATGACCAGCCCGCGGCAGCGTAAGGCAATCGAGAGCATCTCTGCAAGACGACAACATATGTTTGTGTTTGACGGCCGGACGCCTCTTGTTAACGTCACGGTGTTCCGCACATCGGAGAGCGGCGATTACTATCTGCTGGTCCTGATGCATCATTTCGTAGCGGACGGGATAGGCTATCGACTGTTCCTGGAAGCATTGGATGCGGCGTACGACGCCCTTAGCTCAGGCCACGCCCTGAGTAGTCCTGAGAACATGCAAATGCTCTCTTCATGGTTGAAGCGCCTTGAGCACTACGCGAACAGCGAAGCGCCAGCCGAACTCGAATACTGGGAGAGGATCGACCACGCTCAGTTCAAGTTGCATGTGAGCCCCATTTCGGCGGGGGGCGCGAGCTTTTCGGAAGTGACCGCTGGAGAGCTTCATTATGCACACCTTGAAGGCCGCAAGGAGGACGCAAATCGCCGATTCCTTCGGGAAGATCAGGCGAAGCATCATCTGGAGATTGGGAACGAAGCCACAGCTGATCTCCTCAATATCGCAGCCAGATCGGCGCATTGTAAGGACATCGACGTATTTCTTGCCGCCATATCCGGCGCCTGTGGACGTGTTTTCGGCAACTATTCGCTCTGGATTGATAGCCTTACGTCGACCCGAGGTCAGCTCTTTCAAGATTTTGATCCATCGCAGATCATTGGCCATATCAGCGAACTCGTTCCGCTTTCCTTGAGTCTTTCCGGAACGGAGCCCCGTCCCGATCGTGCTCGTTCAATAAACCGCCAGCGCAATGTCCTGCCACGCAGGGGAATAGGGTTTCGGGCCCTGAAATTCCTAACCCGAGATCCAGCCCTGCGGAGCCGGATAGATCGTCTGCCCTTACCCAAAATCGGACTGAATTATCGAGCGGGTTTGCAGCGCCATTTTCCGCGCCGTCTCCTAACCCAGGAACCGTCTCCAATCTGGATCGGCGAAGACATGGATGAAGCGGCCGCGAGTCACCTCTTCTGGTTCGATGTCGGATACCAAGCCGGCCGTCTACAGATCGAAACAAGGTATGATCCAACCCAGATCGGTTATGAGGTGACCCATAATTTCTGCACTGTGTTGCATCAGGAGCTGTTGCTGACGATGAGCGAATTCGGAAGAGCCGTCGACACTGTTATCCATGAATGAGCTGGATGAGGAAGTGATCGTCCAAAGCGTTTGAGATGTGATGGCAAAGAAGAAGAACATCGATCTATCGGATGCCAATCTTTCGGGCCTTATCCTGCGGCTCGCAATTCCGTCTATTGTTGGCCTATCGATTAACGCGGTACAGCAGGCCGTCAATGCGATCTTTGTTGGCGCACTTGGCGCGCAAGCGATCGCAGCTGTCAGCATGACCTTGCCTGTCGTGGTCCTGCTGGCGGCGGTCGGTCAGGGGATCGGTGTCGGAACAGCATCGTTCATATCTCGTCACCTTGGTGCTGGTGAGTACCTAGAGGCGAGTAGAGGCGCGAGTACTGCACTGGCTCTGGCCGCTCCGATCGGAATCATGCTTACGGTTCTCCTACTGCTAAACTTGCGACGGATCTTCGTAACGCTCGGGGCGACTCCAACCATCATGCCCGTGGCGCTCGACTATGCGGCGACGCTATTGTTCGGGTACACCCTGATGCTTCTAAACATCGTCAACGGCTTCATCGTTAGAGCCGAGGGCAACACACGTTTCAGCATGTGGACGATGCTTACCGCCTTCATACTGAACGCGGTGCTCGATCCGGCCTTCATCTTCTTACTGGACCTCGGTGTGCGAGGCGCAGCCCTGGCAACACTGGTATCTCAGATCGCTGCCATTGGCCTCTATATTGCGCATTTTTCGAAGCTACGCGGGATAGTCCTCGTCAAGATATCTTACGTCTCATTGCGAACAAGTCGCATCAGACAGCTCGCGTTCATAGGAGCGCCAGCCACCATGACCGGCATTTTGTCTGCCATTGCCTCTATGCTCTTGTACGGAGCTGCTGCGCCGTTCGGGGACGACTGCATCGCGGCCATGGGAATAGCTGTGCGATTGCTGACGATCGGCGCACTGCCTGTCACCGGCTTTTGTATGGGCTCTCAGGCTGTCCTGGGTTTCGGTTGGGGCGCACGCGATCTTCCCCGCGTATGGAAGACTGCAAAGCTCATGCTGTTCATGACTGTCGCGCTTTCGGTTGCGTATTCTGCGGCCGTTGTGAGTTTTGCCCGACCTTTGGTCAAGCTGTTCAGCGATAGCGAGAACGTCACGGAAATTGCCGTCTTGACCTGTATCGTTTTCCATCTCTTTTTTTGGCTTTTTGGTGTTGAGAGTTTCGTGACGACGATGCTTCAGTCGTTCGGGAGAGCACGCCTCAGCGTGATTGTCTCCTTGGCCAGGCACGGCTATTTCTTCATACCCGCCGTACTGCTCTTACCAGTCATATCGGGTTTCAACGGGCTGTTGGCCAGTCAGGCGATCGCTGAGCTGGGTGCTGGAATGATTGCACTGTTTGTCATGTTCCACCAGTTTGCTGAGCTCAGGCGAGCGCTCCGGCACGCAACTTCAAGGCCGATCGGGATCGCGGGTTAATCTGACTACGGACATCGTCGCGGACCGGAGCATTGAGCCTACATAGCCGTGGAGGTGGTGCTCTCAAGAAGTGACGCACGTGATGTGCAGGAGCCATGCAGCTATAGTGGTGTTTCTCGGCCTGTTCACTTGTGGTGCTCTGCGGCTGGGCTTCGCGAGGGTTGCTCCGGGACGCGGCTCTTCGCTCATCGCCTGCTCCATATTGCTTTCCACGAAACGGCCCTTGGTCCGCGACACGGTCGAGCCGCTCACGCAAACGCTCGCGGCGATCTCCTCGTCGCGCGGCTCGGCATCAGCGGCCAGAAGAACCTGTACACGTGAACAAGGTCCATCACGCCATCACCCCGGGATCAAGATGAGGTTGGGCTACATCTCGATTGAAATGGAGACCCAGGGTGATCTGAGTCTGAGGCCTCGGCGAAGACGGCGTCAAGGCGTTCACGGACTTCGCAATCGGAAAGCCTGATCGAGCTGATCAGATTCTACAAAGAAAGCCGTGGACTGCTTGCCCGGGACCTGCGGCCTACGTCGAATGGATGCGCGCCAGGCGTTGAAGGTAACGCTTGAGCAGATCGATGCTCCAGCCAACGCCGCAAGATGAGCCTTTCCAATCGCTACGAACTGGCGGGCTGTGGCAGACGGGTCGAACCAGAAAATGGCAGGACTGCGTCGGAACGGTACGCATCCGGCCAGCACCCCGGCCAAGCGCGCCGGTCTGCCGTAGCGCTCAGGCGGCAGCCGCTTTGGACCTTCGGTCCGCCTTCCAAATCCACGGGAGCAGGTCGGCGACTCTGTTGATGGGGTAATCCGGAAGTCTGGCCAGCACGTCAGCGAGCCAGGCTTGCGGATCAACGTCGTTCATCTTGCAGGTTTCGATCAGGGTATAGACTGCGGCGGCACGATTGCCGCCAGCATCTGAACCGGCGAAGGTCCAATTTCGTCTTCCGATAGCCACGCCGCGTAGCGCTCGTTCGGCAGCGTTGTTCGAGAGGCAGACGCGTCCGTCGTCCAGGAAGCGGGTAAACGCCGCCCAGCCGTTGAGCAGGTAGTTGATCGCCTTTGCAGTATCGTTGCCTGAGGAGAGCAAGGTCCGCTGCTTGCGCATCCAGATCTCGAGATCAGCAACGATCGGCGCGGACTTCTCACGACGCACCGCAAGTCGCTGTTCCGGCGTTTTGCCGTTGATGGTGCGCTCGATCTCGAACAGGATATCGATGCGCCGCACGGCCTCGCTGGCAATCGGCGCCTCTCCAGACTTCGCCAGATCAAAGAACTTTCTTCGGCCATGGCTCCAGCAGGCCGCTTCAAGGATTGGAGCCGGCTTCCTTTGGGCCTTGTAGAGCTGGTTATATCCATCAAAGGCATCGGCCTGCATCAGGCCCACATAGCCGGCAAGATGGCTTCGCGGGTGCTCTCCAGCCCGGTTGCGCGAGTAGTAGAACAGGGCCGCCGGCGGATCCGTGCCGCCAAACGGCCGGTCATCGCGAACATAGGTCCAGATCCGGCCGGTCACCGTCTTCAGCTTGGCCAGTACCGGCACCGTCGTATCGTCGGCGTGGATGCGTTCCGCGCTCATGACGTGGATCCGGATGGCCTCAATAATGGGATCGAGTGCTACCACGCAGGCGCCGACCCGATCCGCGAGGGTCGAGACGTCGATCTCGATCCCCTCACGAGCATAAGTCTTGCTCTGCCGGTTCAACGGCTGATGCAGCAGGAACTTGTTGACCAGCACCATCGCCAGCAGGTTCGGTCCGGCAAAGCCTCGCGGGATCGGATGGGAGGGCGCCGGCGCCTCTGTGATCGCCTCGCAATCCCTGCAGGAGAACTTTTCGCGGACGTGCTCGATAATCTTCCAGCGCCGCGGCTCGCATTCCAGCGTCTTTGATATCACCTCGCCAAGCTTGTGCAGCCGCTCGCTGCCGCACTTACCACACGCGCAAGGCGCGGGTTCGACGATACGTTCGACCGGCAGGTTCTCCGGTAAGGAGCGTCGCGACGGCCGTGGATTCTGCCCGTGCTTCTGTTTGGCGGCTTCTGGTGCTGCGAACTCGGCTTTGGTTTCCTGCTCCGCCTGAGTCTCTTCAAGATCCTCGATGGCAAGTTCGAGCTGCTCGACCAGCAGCTTGCCACGTTCAGAAGATTGCCCGAACTGTTCTCGCCGTGCCTTGGCCAGCATCAGCTTCAGCCGCTCGATTTCCAGCCGGCCGACGGTCACTTCGCTCTTCGCCAGCGTCAGCTGTTCGCGCTGCGCAATGATCATCGCATGCGCAGCGGCAAGGTCGGTGGGAAGCGGATCGGCGTGTGTCGTCACGAAGACGAATCAACCATATTCGTCGCAAAAAATCCCGCTCGATTTAACCGGAAGCCTGTGGACGCCAGGTTGCCTGCGGCATCCGCCAGTCGATGCCGGACAGCAGATAGGAGAGCTGCGCAACGCTGACCGTTACAACGCCGTCGGCCAGTGATGGCCACACAAAGCAGCCGCGTTCCAGCCGCTTGGTGAACAGACACGCGCCCTGGCCATCATGCCAAATGATTTTGATCAGGTCGCCGCGGCGACCCCTAAAAACGTAGAGATCACCAGCGTGCGGATCACGCTTCAAGGTCTCCTGGACCAACCGCGCAAGGCTTGGAAAGCCGCGGCGCATATCGGTGTGGCCGGTCGCAAGCCACACCCGCACATTACCCGGTATGGCAATCATCGGCGCTCAAGCACATCGAGGACCCGCGCCAGCGCTTCTCGATCGACGTGCGCGTCCACTCGGATACGTCGCCGGTTGCCTAGGTCGATCTCGATCAACCCAATACGCGCGGCCACCACAGATCGCCCTCGGCTATCACCCGCAGGTAAAAGCTTCGAAGTTTCTTCCGCTTCCGTGGCGGCGATGTGCACCGGCGCAAAAGATGGTACGACCTGTTCGGATGTCCGGGCTTGTCGACGCCAGGTAAACACCAGGCTGGCCGCTACTCCGTTGCGACGCGCGACCGCAGTCACCTTTGCGCCCGGCGCCAACGTCTCCTCGACAATCCGCGCCTTGTCATCCTGCGACCAGCGCCGCCGCCGCTCCAGCCCGCCCAAAACCTCGACTCGCATCGCCCGATGACCTTAAAGCTAGACTTAAGGTCACAGGCTTGGCGAATTACAGCGCGTCAGACAAGACGGCGCCCGTCGGATGCGTACTCGGAACGTTCAACTTGCAGAGATTCAGTGACTTCCGATTGCGGCAGGCACCAATCAAGAAAGCGGTTGGTATCCAATGGCCCTAGCCATTAGCTGAGGCAAAGCAATGCGTGCTTTCGGGCTTGAACGGCCCGAAAGCACGCAGCGTTATTCTCGGTCTCCGCCCGACGCGAGCCCAAGCTCCGCGATTTCGTCATCTATAGTTACGCCTTCCGAAGCTTGGAGCGGCGAGCTAGCAGTTTCAGTCAAACTTGTAGGAGGCCTGCAGGAACGTGCCCCATCGCTCCATGCGATAGTTCGCAGGAAAGACCCCCAAGGCAACAGGAGAGCTGTCCTCCCGTTGGGCTTCATTGGGGAGTATCTTGCTATGTTTTTGAGTCCACATGGCCCAATACCGGGCGCCGATACCGACGCTGAAATTGTTGGTGAGGAAATATGAGAGAGTACCTTCTACCTGCACACCACCGCCACCGCTCCCGCGTTGATCGCTGAAGAACGTCAAGTCTCGCAACAGATGGTTGTCACGGCCCTGGAAGCTTGTCCAGGGCAGGTAAGCAACATCGGCGCTGACGCGCCAGCGGTCGAGCAACATGGTTTCAGAACTCAGACCGATGCGCAGCGCATTCCAATCAGTGTCTTGGCTGCCGATGACCATCTTTCCGCCAACTGCTTGATGGCATGGCGGTGAGGAAGCGATCTGCGTGCATCCTGTCGTGTCGGAGTTCTGGCCGTAGTAGGTCCAGCCCATGAACCCGCCGACTTTGAAGGCGGTGCCGCGCAAGAAATCGTAACCCGCATCGGCCGTGTAGTACATGAATCTTCCGTTCGCCTGGCCCGATGTCGTGTTGGAATAGGCGAAGCCCGCGCCCCAATCTTCATCGTTCACATTTCCGCTGTTGAAGCGGCCGACGCCGATATTGCCCTTCAGGAATATCCCCCATGGGCTGTCCACACGTTCGAACAACTCACCGGAGATCCCATCCAGCTTGTGATAGGTGAGTCTTGATGCGAGCTCGCTCCCGAAGCCCCATTGAAACTTTCCGCGACTCAGCCAGAAGCGTGTGCCGCTTTCCTGCGACCAACCCCGAGTGAAGGCAATCGGCGACGCGATGACAGTGGGCCTTGCCCCGTATGGCGGCGTCTCGAACCATCCCGGCGTCGTCGGATCAGCACCGAAATGATAGTTAAGAGCAATTTTGCCGATATGATAGCTGCTGGACGGGTGGGTGATGTTGGCTGGGACGGTTGCCAACGGAAGCCTTGCGGTCGGAGGGGTTGCCACACCTGGTCCACCAAACCACAGATAATCGTACTCAAGTCCAACGGACCATGCAGGCGTGATCGCCTGCTCGACGCCGGCGCCGATTGTGCCGCCGACTCGACCATACTCGAAATGAGTTGCATTCTGTGGCGCCCAGCTAAATTCCTGGTTGTTGACGACATCGCCCTGATTGTGTTGCCAGGCCACACCTCCCTTGAGATAAGCCAGGGTATGTCCCTGCGAGCCGAACCCGTAACCGAGGCGCCCGGTGCCGGTGACAAAGACGTTTGGACTCGCATTGCAGGTTGCGCTCACAACAGATCCGGAAACGGCAAGACAGGTGTTGGTACCGTTCGACGCAGCGCCACTGGCATCCACTTCAACGCCAAAGACCCAGCGGTCCTTCTGCCAATTGTAACCGATCTGACCTCCCAGCAGGAACACTGGCGTATCGACGAGGTCCCCATAGAGTGACGGACCGTACGGATCCGTGAATGATGTCCGGCCATAGCCTCCGCCGACGTGCGCGCCGAAATATCCACCGCTCCAGCTCCACAGCACCGCTGGGACTTTTACTGGGGGCTTAAGATCTGCCGAATTGACCGCACCGCTTGCAACGAGCGCAGCTGTTGCTGCACCCCAAGAAAGAGATCGCATCTCACCTCACGAAATACAACGCGCGCGCCATCCTTCAAACCCGAATGGCCGATGTCGTTGGCGCCGCTTCCACGCCCTGATGGTGTGCACGATCCAGGCCAGCGCACGCGACATGCATTGCTTGCGGTGTTCGTTGGCGACGTCGTCTTTGCCTCTCAGGGCTGGCGAAGTTGAAACGCGACGTGTCTGATGACGGACAAAAAGCGCGCACCCCGTGCTCGGCGATTCTGGATTGAATACGTCACCGCTCCCTTGTGATGTGGTTCGTCTCTGGCTCCAGTCTCCTCGCAACCTTGCAATAAGTGCCTTTGAGCTGGACAAGGGCAATGCGAACCCCCAGCGGCCAAGGCGGCCAGTGAGAACTTCCGTTCAAGGATCACGCATCTCGAATGATTAAGCGCTTCGGGGGCGTAAAGTATCGATATTTGCCGGCAAGCGTACCGTTAACGAACTGAAGGCCGTGATCGCCATAGATCATATCCTCACGAACGTAGCCATCGGCTATGGCTTCTTGATTGTTGCCTCCAACTGTCTTTTGAGCGATTGTCATCATCTGCCCGCCTGACGGCGGCCCGAACATGTCAATTGCGGCAGCGCGTTGTGTGCCAAGTTTCAAGGCCTCAAACTGTTTGGCCGGAATTACTCTGGCTGCCTTGATGGGCTCAGCTCTCATTCGCGGGAGATTTTCAGATCCAATTGGCTTACGAGCCACAACCTTCTCGATGCAGTGAGAATGAATTGGAATCCCGGGGTGCGAGTCCCATTTAATGTAATGATCGGACCGTAAGAGTTCCCAGCCGGCTTGCGCATAGATCGCCTCAAGCTCTCCACGCGAGAATGAGTTCTTGTGACCGCATGCCAAACTCTCCGCAGGGATAGGATGGTCTGCTTGATCGAGCGTGTTGGTGAAGCAATGGAACCCCCCAGGCCGTGTCCGGTCCATTAAGACCGTCACGAGCGGTTTCCAGACGGCCCGTTCCGTGAAATGCAACACGCAGTGCGCTATAAAGACGTCGAGGTAAGCAGGCGACTGGAACGTTTCAACAGGAGCAACACCGCTCGTTATATTCACGCCAAGAGCGACTGCGAGCCAATTCAGTTTGGAGACAGCGGCTTCAGATATATCGCTTGCGATGACCTGATGACCAAGCTGAGCCAAATAGAGGACGTTGCGCCCCTCGCCGCAACCCAGCTCGACAATCACACTCTCGGCGCGAAGAGCTGGGGTTATCTCGAAGATTTCGGGACTCGGACCACCCATACACGAGACGTCGTGGTCGGCGTAGCCCGTGTCCCACCAAAAGTGTGAATCCTTCGCCATCTTTTGCATGCCGGACCTTACGCTGCCTGATATTGTTCCTCGAGGGCTGCCATCCTGCCCGAGTAAAACATCCGAGCTATGATGCTGGAGTACTTAAATCCCGTTCGCGTCAGTTGGTAAGCGTCACCATCTGCCAAATTCACGAGTTGCAAAGATTCAAGGGCCTTCAATTCGTCGCCAAAATCAGCCGCGAGCGCTCGTCCGAATACTGCAGCGTAATCACTTCTGCTCAAAGCTGACAACGTGAGGCCAAGCAGGACGTAACGACGCCGAAGATCTTCCGGCGTCAGCCTGATTCCGTGCGATGCTATCGCGTCGGGATCGAAGGGGCGAGCCGAGAAGGCGTTGATGATGGACGAAGCTGCACGCGAGGCTACGGCATAGTCCGTGCTACAATGATATTGGCCAAAATAGCTCCTGGCGCCGGCCCCCACTCCTAGCAGGGGCGTTCCCTTGAAATCCGACGCCTCCTGCCGGTAGGCATGATCGCCAGCGATCCTGGTGAAGCGTGTGAAGGATTCCTGGCGGTAACCTTTGGACTCCATCAGGGCGACGTTCTGATCGTAGACCTCATACTTTTCCGCCTCAGAGAGGAATAGTTTGGGATTGTGCGCCTTCGAGATAGTGATGCTCGTCATCGGACGAACAACAGCGGGATACAGAGAGAGTGTCTGCGGCTCATAGTCGAGCAACCGGCCAAGCGAGGAGATCAAAGAGTCACGGGTTTGACCACGCAAGCCGAAGATCAGATCAAGATTGACGTGAGAAAAACGCGCGATGAGGGCTTTGATTGCCGCTTTTGCAGTCTGCAGCGAATATGGCCTGCCAGAGTGCGCAAGCTCGTCGGGTTCCATGCTTTGGATGCCCATGCTCATTCTGTCGACGCCAAGTGCCTTCAGGCTATCCAGGAGGTTGTTGTCGAAGGAGTCTGGCGTGCTCTCGACCGTAGTCTCACATCGCGAGCTTCGTTTTGGAAAGGCTGCATCGAGAGCGGCGAAAAGCTGACTGAATTGATGCTGCGTCAGAAGGGTTGGAGTGCCGCCGCCGAAATAGATACTTACAACCTCTCGATCTCCGAAGTATTCTCCATATCGAGCGATGTGCTCGACCAGTCGGTTGACGTAAGACGCCCGGGTCTCTCGTCTATGGCGCGTTGTAACAAAAAGCGTGCAGTAGGTGCAGCGATAGCGACAGAACGGAATATGGATATAGATGTTGATTTGCTTTGAGCGATTGGCCTGCTCAACGACGTCAGTTATGCGAATGGGCTGGGGAAAAGCCCGAAATGCTCGCTTCGAAGGATAGCCGTAGACATAGGTTGGCAGCTCCTTGCTCGCTATGTTTGTCCGAAGAAAATCCAGACGATCCATGGCTTAACCCGTTGATTGCCGAAGCAGTTGAATGCCTGAACGCCGTCGTCTCGAGCGCCACAAGTTGATCACTGATGACAATCAGCAGTGTCCCTGGCAGCTGCTAAACCGCATTCAGTATGGCGTTTGCGCCCCTTATGTCTTTAGTCGAATCGTGCGGCTTATGTGCAAGAAGCCAAACGCGCGCATATTAGCTACAGCGGCTGCTGCGCCACGATTCCGACAACTGCTCCCGCAACCGGTCAAGACCACCTTCCCGAAGTTGCGGTCGCTTTATTTAGGAGTTAATTCGGGCAGACCATCGGGTGACATATCGGTCTTCATTGTTGGCTCCTTCAAATGCGTAGATCAGTAAGTAAGGCCGGTTGGCAGCTCCTGCCGCCGCGCAATGAGAGAAACTCAAGAGTCGTGCCAAGTTCGTAAGACGACCCCAGAAAAGTCGTTCTGTATCTTGTTCAACAACTTAACCGCGAGCGCAGCGCCACGTCGGCCGAGCATCACGTGTCGCGGATGCGACGCGATCCGATCCACTTGACCTCAGGACTAAGCACCTAGGCACCCCGGTCACCCGACGTAGCGGATCGTGTTCGACCATCCGACAATCTCCGTCGTTCTTAGGCGACCTGCTTGAGGACTTGAGTGGCCAGGGCAGTAGCTGGTCGACGCGATTTGGCCGTCCGTTAATGATACCTGTCAGGACGTCGGTGAACTATGCGACAGGATTGACGCCGGGCGCCTCAGGTTCAGCTGTCGCCCTTAATCGCTCTTAAGAACGGCGGTCGATCCCGCGTCCTGCCGCCTGCGGGCGGCGCGATGCTGACGCTCCTGCGGCTGCTTTTGCGAAGTTGAGAAGCTGAGGCGTCCGTTTGTCCATTCACATTCGAGCTTTATCGGACGACCTCGATCCGAACGAAACGAGCCTGCAAGCGCGAAGCCGGTGCTGTCCTGGTGAGCGCGCGCTGGTGACTGTCCTCACTGCTAGCAAACGCGGGCTTTGTTATGCCGATGTTGTCGGGTTTGTAACAGCGGTCTGCGGCTAGGTCGGGATCACAACAATGTTCTGATAGGCCGCTCGCGAGCACTATCTGCTTTCGAAGCACGGGCTTTTTCTCTGACGCAGTCTTGGCACGATCATTGCCAAACCCTGGCCGGGCGCCGTCAACGCTAACGGGAACTTCGAGGAGAGCATGAGTGCCGTCTCCACTCGGACTGTCGCAGAAAGCAGGGGCTGCGCTAGCCGTCCACGTCACAGCGATTCTGCAGCCATCCAGCACAGGCTGGCTCGACTTCGCGGAGACCAACGGAACCGTCGCGAGAGCCGTCGCCCCTGGAATGATGTCGTCCGAACTTCTGGCTCAGGTCGCCGCAGTATCGGAGTATGTACCGCGCGGCCATTCTTGCGAGTCGCGATAAGCAGGGGGCATAGCATGAGAGTGCCGGCCAAGCTGCCGTCCAATCGACGCTTCGGCCTCACATTTTGTGCTGTCTTTCTTGCGTTGGGCGTATGCGCGGCCATCAAGGGACAGCTCGCTGCCGCTTACGTGTCGCTCTTTGCGGTTGGTGTCGCATTCGGCGGCATAGCGTTGACCGTCCCGCGAATTCTCGCATCGCCCAACCTGCTCTGGTTCTACTTCGGCCAGTTGCTTGGACGGATCGTCAGCCCGCTGGTTCTGGGCATCATTTATTTCGGGCTTCTAGTACCGATCGCCTTCGTCGCTCGCTTGCTCGGGCGCGATGAGCTTCATTTGAAGCGACGACCGGTCGCAAGTTACTGGATCAGTCGTAGCCCGCCAGGTCCGACGGGGCAGTCCTTCACACACCAGTTCTGAGGCGAATATGTTTCTCTTCATCAAGGAACTCTGGGCTTTCATGCGTGTTCGCAAAAAGATGTGGCTCGCCCCCCCAATTCTTCTCATGGTTGTCGTCGCCGCTCTGCTAGTTCTGGCGCAGGGCTCTGTCATGGCGCCGTTCGTTTACACGCTGTTCTGACCAGTGAATATCCTGGGTATCTCAGCTTACTACCATGACTCGGCCGCTTGTCTCGTCTCAGAGGGCCAACTGGTAGCTGCCGCGCAGGAAGAGCGCTTCACGCGGAAAAAACACGATTCAGGCTTTCCTGCCTGTGCGGCTCGTTACTGTCTCCGCGCTGGAGGGCTATGTCCAACCGACGTCGACTATGTAGTCTTCTACGACAAGCCCTTTAGCAAATTCGAGCGGATATTTGAAACCTATCTAGCTTTCGCGCCAAAGGGATTTAAGAGCTTCGCAACGTCGATGCCGGTTTGGCTAAAGGACAAGCTGTTTCAAAGAACATTGATTGCTGAGGCCCTGAACGAGCACCTCGGGAATGATGTTGATTGGTCGAGCCGACTCCGCTTTTCCGAGCACCATCTCAGTCACGCAGCGTCGGCGTTCTTCCCGTCGCCATTTCACGAAGCAGCAGTGTTAACGATGGATGGTGTCGGAGAGTGGACGACCACCTCGCTTGCGATCGGTAAGGGAAAGGAACTATCAGTCTACAAGGAGATTCACTTTCCGCATTCGCTTGGTTTGTTGTACTCAGCGTTCACGTACTACATCGGTTTCAAGGTGAACTCCGGTGAGTACAAGGTAATGGGACTGGCGCCCTATGGCGAGCCAAAGTATGTGCAACTGATAAAGGAGCACCTGATCGACATCAAGCAGGATGGGTCATTCCACCTGGACATGAGCTTCTTTGACTACTGTACCGGACTAACAATGACCAATAGTCGCTTCGACACGCTATTTGGTGGCCCGGCCAGGCGCCCGGAAACTGCGTTGACGCAGAGGGAGATGGATCTAGCGGCCTCCATTCAGGCCGTTACCGAAGAGGTCGTCCTAAGGCTCGCAAAAGAAATCCGGACTACAACCGGCCAGAGAAATCTCTGCCTCGCAGGAGGAGTGGCGCTTAATTGTGTGGCGAACGGAAAGCTCATGCGGGAGAAGCTCTTCGACAGCATCTGGATTCAGCCGGCATCTGGCGACGCCGGCGGCGCAGTGGGCGCAGCACTGGCTGCCTACCATCTCATGCTTGAAAAGCCGAGGAGCATCCATGCGGGCGACAGCATGAACGGCGCGTACCTCGGACCGGAGTTCAGTCAGCGCGAAATCGAAGAGCGTCTAGGACAGGCGGGCGCGGTATTCACGGCGGAAATCGATGAAGCACTGATTGACAGTGTCGCAAATGCTCTGATCGACGGTAAGGCGGTTGGGTGGATGCAGGGTCGGATGGAGTTCGGCCCGCGAGCGCTCGGCGGACGTTCCATTATTGCTGATCCCCGCTCACCGACTGTCCAGAAGCAACTAAATCGCAAGGTGAAGTATCGCGAGTCGTTCCGCCCATTTGCGCCGAGTGTTTTGCGAGAGGACGTGTCGCAATGGTTTCAGCTTCATTCCGACAGCCCCTATATGCTCCTTGTGGCCGACGTGCTGAGCACCAAGCAGTTGCCGATGTCGGAAAAGCAAAAGCAACTCTTCGGTATCGATAAATTGAACGTCGTGCGCTCGGAAATTCCGGCCGTCACTCACGTGGACTACTCCGCACGCGTGCAGACTGTGGACAACACGACCAATCCGCGGTTTCACAGACTGATATCGAAGTTCAAGGAACTAACCGGATGCCCTGTTCTCGTGAACACCTCATTCAACGTGCGAGGAGAACCGATCGTTTGCACTCCAGAGGATGCGTTCCGCTGTTTCATGGGGACGGACATCGAAATGCTGGCCGTTGGCAATTCGCTCTTACGGAAGGAAGACCAGAGCAGAACGCTAATGAAGAACTATCGTCGTTGCTATGAACTCGACTAGAACGCGACGCGTTCAAGCTGTGCGCCCGGCAGCCGTCATGTTTTCTACCTCCTGTACGAACGATTTCAGCGCGCATTTCGAGGAAAACCATCCACATGGATGTCAAAACAAAAAACGCAATCTTCGGAATGCTTTCAATCGCTACTAGCCTGATTACGGCTGTCGCCCTACTGGAATTCTATGTGCGTCTAACCCAGGCAGACGGCACCAACTTTGACATCGAAATGTGGCGCTACGCGAAAGACCTGAAAGTGGTTAGTGACATACCCGGCGCAGGGCACGAACATAGCCCTGGAAAGCGTGGAGTTTACATGGGGGTGCCAGTCACAATCAACTCAGCAGGTTGGCGCGATCGCGAACATTCCGTGGAGAAAGAGAATGGCACAGTCCGAATCATGATGCTGGGCGACTCCTTGACGTTTGGATGGGGCGCAAGACCTGAAGACGTCACATCATACCGATTGGAAAGATTGCTGAACGCGAAGGAAAAGAAATTCGAGGTCATAAATGCTGGGATTGGAAATGCCAACACAGCTATGGAAGCGACGTACTTCATGAAAAAGGCTTACGTATACAAGCCTGACATCGTCGTACTGAACTATTTTATCAATGACGCAGAGCCAACGCCGCGAAGGACGGAGAATTTCCTTCTAGAGCACTTCTATTCAGCAGTATTCATCGCGGGTCGTTTCGATGCCCTTCTGCGAACATACTTCGGCAAGGCGGATTGGCAGCACTATTATCGCGGTCTCTACCAAGCGAATGAACCCGGCTGGTTGGTTGCACAAGCTGCCCTGAAAGAACTTGCGAGCTATTGCAAGGCGCGAAACATCAAACTCATTGTAGTGAACTACCCGGAACTGCACGAGCTGTCCCCATATCCGTTTCAGGATATAACGAGTCTCGTTGCCTCCAAGGTGAAAGCGCTCAGTATACCATTTCTCGACCTTCTTCCGGCTGTGGAAAATCAAGCCCCACAGTCCCTCTGGGTCACGAACACAGACTCCCACCCAAACGGTAAAGCGGCCGGACTCTACGCCGAGTCAATTATGAGAGTCCTAGTGGCCCAAATTCCCGAAGACTTTCGAGGCTCTGTAAATTGAAGGAATCCTCTTCCACGGAAAACCGTTTGGAAGCAGATGCGCTGCTGAGAACGGCCGCTGTGAGGACGAGGGTCGTTCGCTTGACGGCCCTATTGAACGAGATATGGGCAATCCTTGGTGTCGCTCTTCTTTTGCTGACGACTCTGGAAGTGTCGCTGACATCCTACTACGAGAGAGCTGACAAGACAGAACGTCAAAGCGCCGCCAAGGCTGCAGCCAATTCTGGCGTATATGCAAATCCCGAGCTGGCGGAAGAATACTTCAAAGAACTCACCGATGCCAAGGCGCGGGTGTGGGCTTCATATACGCAATCACAACAAACGGACTATGCGGGCAAATTCATTAACGTACACGAAGGCACCAGAAGAACGTGGCACTCCGAGGCAATCAAGGACGATAAGCGTACCAGGTTGAAAATATTCTTTTTTGGCGGGTCGACTTTGTGGGGGCTTGGATCTAGGGACGACTTCACCATTCCCTCCCTTGTCGCCAAAATGTTAGCCGAAAATGGAATCAGCGCTGACGTCACCAATTATGCAGTCATTGGGGATGTAACGACCCAAAGCTTGATTCGCCTCGTTCTCGAATTGAGAAAGCGGAATGTTCCTGATTTGGTGGTCTTTTACGGCGGATCGGTTGAGGCTTTCTCCGCTTGTTATGAAGGAGAACCGGGCGTTCCGCTTGGCAACTCAAACCTCGAAAAAATATCTCCTAAAAAGGAGGCAAAAGCGCGCATAAGCATAAGGTTGGAAAACTTCGCGCTGATAAGACTGCTCACCGGCAAAACACAGCTCGCCGGGTGCTCGAAAAAACTGGACGTGTTGTCTGACGGAGCTCTAGATGTCTATCTAGGGAATGTTCGGTTTATAGAGGCTATTTCAAGGAGCTTATCCTTCAGAACATTATTCTACCTTGAGCCTCAGCTGTCTGATAAAACACACAGGACAAAATATGAAGAGGATCAGCTTTTAAAATCAGAGAAACGGCTTCCAGGAAAAAACGATCTTTACTCTCTGATGAGAAGCAAGTTGGTCAAGAGAGAAGATGAGAGTTTGGAGCAAAACGTGTTTCATGACTTACGTACTATCTTTGCCGATGTTGCCAACCCGATTTACATGGACGGCGGGCATTATGGCGAGGATGGAAATGACCGGATATCTCGGAAGATCGCCGCCGACATATTGGCACTACATGCTCCGCCGAAGTGAACAACAGCGCTGGACCCGGTTGTCTGAACAGAGTTTTCAGCGCACGCTCCGCGCTCATGAGCAGGAACAGCCGCCGGCATCACGGCATCTACCACCGCCGGAACAACCTGTACTTCTTCTTCGCAATAACCGCCTGCTGCTTCTCGCAATGGATGTCGCCGGCCGAACAACTGGTGCGGCGACAATCCATACCGTCGCGCTACCCAACGGACCAAGTCGCCGCTCGCTACGACTACAGGGCAATGACTTCTTTGTCACGGAAGACGAGATGACGACGAGCCGGTTGTCTGGCCGCTCGTGTCGAGATGATCTTGACGGATTTTGAACAGCGCCAAGATCGCTATAGGGATGTCAGGCCTCGGCGATGAGGCTGGTGCGATGAAGGGCGGCAGTCCGTATCGAGCTTGTTAGTTGCTCGGGAAAGTCCCTAGGAAGGGCTTTGAGCACATCATTAAACGCTGTTTCGAACGTTTCTGCGAGATCCTTGAAGATGGAGCGTACGACGGCAAGCCCGACGCCGGAGATCTCGGCCGTCTGTATGAAGTGCCGAGGTAGGATTTCATTCACGGTGTAGTGTCGGCTCTTGCCGACCGACATCGCAAGCTTAAGTGCCTTGGGTTGAATTTGCTTCGCGTCCAGACTGGGTTGTGCACTTAGCACGTCATAAAGTGGTGTCAGACGAAAGCGGCCTCCGGGGCCGAGAAAGATGCTGAAATTCTTGGCGTGACCGTCAGTTGCTCCAATCAGCCAGAACACGATGCTCGCACGGAGCAACATCGTGAGATCTTGAGTTGGTGCATCGCTTCCTTTCAGCAGCTCCAGAATGTCTTTTAGTCCGGGCCCGCCATCCGACTGGTATTTTCTGGTCGGCGGCACCGACAACGCTTGGCAGCAATCCTCCTGGGGCAGGCGGAGTAATCGCTTGTCTCTTGTCCAGCGGCGATCAAAACGCTCGACAACGAGCGTCCGGCGGCCTCCAAAATCAGTCATCTCGACGTTCGCTGCCGGGATACCAAGAGCTGAAATGAGTTTGAGGCAGAAGAATTCGTTCTCGACGCTGTTTGAGAGATCGATGCCGTTCGGCAAGCGCCCTATTTGCGGCTTCAGGATATGGGTGGTGGCGGTGGTCCCCACCGGCTTGTACCATTTGCCGTCCTGGCGCAGCAAAGCGGTCTTTTCCTGCGCACCGGCGATGGAAATTCGAAAATCTTCGTCCTCATCGAGACCGAGCGGAGCCGCTGCCAGATTCTGAATGATATGCGCGACTTCATCGTCACTGATGAGCTTATCTTCGATCTTGCCCGCCGGTCCCGGATCGATGCCTTCCGGTAGAAATTGGAGTGCGCCGACACAGTCATGTCCGAGAGCCGAGAGCATGCTGTAGGCGTCGGTACCGGTCGCGCCGACACGTTCAGCGACGCGCCTGCGTATCGGTTCACTGTCCGGCAGCAGGTTGTCGAACACGTTGATGACCGGAGCACCGATATAGCGGTCCTCGCGAAGGGGGAGGGAGAGCGAGATCGGGAAGGTCGACTGCCATGAGAGCCATTGCGCGTCGTAGCGAAAGTCGATGGCGCCGCTGGACTCGCGCTTGAGTACGCCGACCAGGCGGCCATTTACGAACACGTTTAACGGAGCGTTGACTTTCGGACGGGGCATTAGAATGCGCTCTCGATATCGGCCGCACTCGCTTTACTTCGCGGGCGAACCACCAATTCCAAGTCAAGGGCAGCCAGCGCTTCCATGAGGGTGTGGAGTTGAACGGCGGGTGCACCCGCCTCAAGCCGGGAGACGGTTCCCTGACGCAGATGGATGTTTTTTCCGAGCGCGGATTGCGTCAGTCCGGCCTGCTTGCGAGCCCTTCGTAGAATGGCTCCCAGTTGTCTTTCGGTGCGGGCGATGTGCTGCGGCATGTGAACCTCGAGCGCCAATATACGCGACTGCGTATACATGGTCAATATACGCATGTGCGTATATCGAGAAAATAAGCGCAAGCGCGTATAAAACAAAAATATACGCAGTCGCGTATTTCCGGCCGCTCCTTCAAATGTTCCTCTTCCGAAACGACCGAGCACTTTTCTCAGCCAATTCGGACCGAAACCGTCAGCAAGCTTTCGCCATCTCATTCATGAGAAGCTTCGGCGTGAGTCTGATTTCTACTTAGACGCTGAAAGACCGTGCCGCCTACAGCGGCCCGTCGGCATCGACGGAATTGCGCGGCCGGAAATTCCAGGTGGTCGGCGCAATGATTCTAATAGCGCTCGATCCTGCCATCGCCGACCGCCACCAATGCCTGGCTGCCGTGCGCGGCCCTCGATCAAGCCGACATGGGCTTCATCAGGCGTTTCGCGTTCTGGCAGAACGGCTGTTCGATGAAAGCGTCAATGAGCCGGAGAACGAGCAGGGAGATGACGACTTCCAGCCGGTTGTTTGGAATCTCCCTGTTTGCGCCATGTTGCGGGAGAAGTGAGTTCGCGAACGATACTGCAAGATATTTCTGAACCGCTAGGTATGCTTTCCGTAAACCTCGTTGCCAGCTGCAAATCGAATTGTTCCGTTTCTCACAGTCGCGATCTCTTCGCGCACAGTGAATTGGGCGATTCAAATCCGTAACATCTTGGTCTCCCCAGTCTCCGCGCGCCGCTGCGGTTGGCCTGCTTCTTGCTGTCCTTGTTGAATCGACAACTCAAAGCCCACGACGGGAGGGGCATGGGCGCGGCAATGGAAACATTTTACAGCGTGATCAGGCGGCAGGGCATCACGCGTCGGAGTTTTCACAAATTCTGCAGCCTGACGGCGACGAGCCTCGGGCTTGAGCCGTTGGCGGCGGATCGCATCGCCAACGCGCTCGAAACCAAACCGCGTGTGCCGGTGATCTGGATGCATGGTCTTGAATGCACCTGCTGCTCGGAGAGCTTCATCCGCTCCGCGCATCCGTTGGCGAAGGATGCCGTGCTGTCGATGATCTCGCTCGATTATGACGATACCATCATGGCGGCTGCAGGCCATCAGGCGGAAGCGATCCTCAAAGAGACCCGCGCCAAACACAAGGGTCAGTACATTCTTGCCGTGGAAGGCAATCCGCCGCTGAACGAGGGCGGCATGTTCTGCATCGACGGCGGCAAGCCCTTTCTCGAGAAGCTTAAGATGATGGCCGACGACGCTATGGCGATCATTGCCTGGGGCGCATGCGCGTCCTGGGGGTGCGTGCAGGCGGCCAAACCCAATCCGACGCAGGCCACGCCCATCGACAAGGTCATCACCAACAAGCCGATCATCAAGGTGCCAGGATGCCCCCCGATCGCCGAAGTGATGACCGGCGTCATCACCTTCATCACGACCTTCGGCAAGCTGCCGGAGCTCGACCGTCATGGCCGGCCGAAAATGTTCTACTCACAGCGCATTCACGACAAGTGCTATCGGCGATCGCATTTCGATGCCGGGCAGTTCGTCGAGGAGTGGGACGACGAGGCGGCGCGCAAGGGATATTGCCTCTACAAGATGGGCTGCAAGGGCCCGACCACCTACAACGCCTGCTCGACCGTGCGCTGGAACGGCGGCGTGTCCTTCCCGATCCAGTCGGGCCACGGCTGCATCGGCTGCTCCGAGGACGGCTTCTGGGACAAGGGCTCGTTCTACGATCGCCTGACCAACATCAAGCAGTTTGGCATCGAGAAGAACGCTGACCAGATCGGCGTGGCTGCGGCCGCCGCCGTCGGTGCCGCCGTGGCGGTGCACGCGGCCATGACCGCAGTGAAGCGGCTCGCCTCCAAGCGCGCAGACGCAAATCAAGATCGTTAGTCGATTTCAGGGGATGTAACGATGCGCATCCAGACACCGAACGGATTCAAACTCGACAATTCCGGCAAGCGCATTGTCGTCGATCCGGTCACTCGCATCGAAGGTCACATGCGCCTCGAGGTCAATGTCGACGCAAATAACGTCATCCGGAACGCCGTATCCACAGGCACCATGTGGCGCGGCATCGAAGTCATCCTGAAGGATCGCGATCCGCGCGACGCCTGGGCCTTCACCGAACGGATCTGCGGCGTGTGCACCGGCACGCACGCCCTGACGTCGGTGCGTGCGGTCGAGAATGCGCTCGGAATCACCATTCCGGAGAATGCCAACTCGATCCGCAACCTGATGCAGCTCGCGCTGCAGGTGCACGATCATGTCGTTCATTTCTATCACCTGCACGCGCTGGATTGGGTCGACGTGGTCTCGGCGCTCTCGGCCGACCCGCGGGCGACTTCCACGCTCGCGCAGTCGATCTCGAATTGGCCGTTGTCCTCGCCTGGCTACTTCAAGGACCTCCAGACCCGCCTCAAGAAGTTCGTCGAGTCGGGGCAGTTGGGTCCTTTCAAGAACGGCTACTGGGGCAGCAAGGCCTACAAATTGCCGCCCGAAGCCAATCTGATGGCTGTGGCACATTATCTGGAAGCGCTCGATTTCCAGAAGGAAATCGTAAAGATCCACACCATCTTCGGCGGCAAGAATCCTCATCCGAACTGGCTCGTCGGCGGGGTGCCCTGTCCGATCAATGTCGACGGTACCGGCGCGGTCGGAGCCATCAACATGGAGCGGCTGAACCTGATCTCGTCAATCATCGATCGTCTGATCGAATTCAACGAGCAGGTTTACTTGCCTGACGTGGCGGCGATCGGGTCATTCTACAAGGATTGGCTCTATGGCGGTGGTCTTTCGGGCAAGAGCGTGCTCACCTATGGCGACGTGCCGGAACACGCCAACGACTACGCCTCAAAGAACCTGAAGCTGCCGCGAGGGGCCATTATCAACGGCAATCTCTCGGAGGTGTTTCCTGTCGACCATGCCAACACCGACGAGATACAGGAATTCGTCGTTCACTCCTGGTACAAATATCCCGACGAGACCAAGGGCCTGCATCCCTGGGATGGGGTCACCGAGCCGAACTACGTGCTCGGGCCCAATGCGAAGGGCACCAAGACGGCGATCGAGCAGCTCGATGAGGGCGGCAAATATTCCTGGATCAAGGCGCCGCGTTGGCGAGGCCACGCCATGGAGGTCGGTCCGCTCGCGCGCTGGGTCGTCGGTTATGCCCAGAACAAGGCGGAGTTCAAGGATCCGGTCGACAAATTCCTGAAGGACCTTGACCTGCCGCTGTCGGCGCTGTTCTCGACGCTCGGCCGCACCGCGGCGCGCGCGCTGGAATCGGTCTGGGCCGGGCGCCAGATGCGCTATTTCCAGGATAAGCTCGTCGCCAATATCAAGGCCGGCGATAGCTCGACCGCCAACGTCGACAAGTGGAAGCCGGAGGGCTGGCCAAAGGAGGCCAAGGGCTTTGGCTTTACCGAGGCGCCGCGCGGCGCGCTCGCGCACTGGATCAAGATCAAGGAAACCAAGATCGACAACTACCAGTGCGTGGTGCCCACCACGTGGAATGGCTCGCCGCGCGATCCCAAGGGAAATATCGGCGCATTCGAGGCCTCCTTGATAGATACGCCGATGATGAATCCCGAGCAGCCGCTCGAGATCCTTCGCACCATTCATTCCTTCGATCCGTGCCTGGCGTGCTCGACGCACGTCATGAGTCCGGATGGCCGGGAACTGGCGAGCGTCAAGGTCAGGTAAACCAGGGATGAAGCACCATGATGGATGCGGTTGAACGTCCCGCGGCATCCGAGCCGGATCTCGCCGCGATCGCAGCGGACGCGGTCGGTGGACATGCGATCGGGCGTCCCACCGTCTATGTCTACGAAGCGCCGGTGCGAATCTGCCACTGGGTGAATGCGTTCTCGATCGTCGCGTTGATGGTGACCGGCTACCTGATCGGAATGCCGTTGCCATCGGTGGAAGGCGAGGCGTCGGCGAACTTCGTAATGGGCTACATCCGTTTCGCCCACTTCGCGGCTGGTCAGGTGCTGGCAGTGTTCTTCATCACCCGCGTCTTCTGGGCTTTCGTCGGCAACCATCATTCCCGGCAGATCTTCTATCTGCCGGCTCATCGCAAGCAGTTCTGGCGAGAAATACTGGATGAAATCCGCTGGTACGCGTTCCTGGAACACGAGCCGAAAATGTATGTCGGCCACAATCCGTTGGCGCGGGCCGGGATGTTCACGGGCTTCACGCTGTTTGTGGCCTACATGATCATCACCGGCTTTGCGCTCTATTCGGAAGGCAGCGGAATCGATAGCTGGCAGCACAAGCTGTTCGGCTGGGTGTTCGCGATCTGGCCGAACAGCCAGGATGTGCACACCTGGCATCATCTCGGCATGTGGGCGCTCGTGGCGTTCGTCATAGTGCACATCTATGCCGCGATCCGCGAAGACATCATGTCGCGCCAGAGCGTCATCTCCTCGATGGTCTCTGGCGAACGGCAATTCCGCGACTGAAGCCGGAAACCAGGCCTTATGCCCACATCTTCAACAGACCGCATTCTGGTGCTCGGGATCGGCAATATCTTGTGGGCCGATGAGGGGTTTGGCGTACGGGCGGCGGAGGAATTCCACCGCCGCTACGTCGTATCGGACAACGTCACCATTCTCGACGGCGGGACGCAGGGCCTCTACCTCGTCAGCTATCTGGAAGAGGCCGATCGTCTGATCGTGTTCGACGCGATCGACTATGGGCTCGAGCCGGGAGAGTTGAAGCTGGTGCGCGACGAGGAAGTTCCGCGTTTCACGGGCGCGAAGAAGATGAGCTTGCATCAGACCGGATTTCAGGAAGTCATCAGCGCGGCGGATCTGCTCGGGCGCTGCCCGAAGCATCTCGCGTTGATCGGCTGCCAACCGCGCGATCTCGAAGCCTGGGGCGGCCCTTTGACCAAGCCGGTGAGCGATCAGATCGGGCCGGCGATCGAGCTGGTCTGCGCAATCCTGACTGAGTGGGGCGCGACGGCGAGTCCCCGCAGCGAGCCGCTGCCGGAGTCCGAACAGCTGCTCGCCAACGATATCGACCATCAGCACTACGAGATGAGGATGCGGCCGGTCTGACCGGCGTGCGCGACCGGAGACGCGGGATGTGCCTCGGCCTGCCGATGACGATTGTTGAGACCGATGGGGTTTCGGCGCTATGCGCGTTTCGCGGCGAGCGGCGGCGCATCTCGATGCTTTTGCTCTCCAATCCGCCGGTCGGCACCAAGGTGCTCGTCCATATCGACACTGCGATCCGTCGGCTCGATGAGGCAGAGGCGCGACTGATCGCTGATGCGATCGAGGGGCTGACTGCGGTGCTCGGTGGCGAGGATTGCGACCGTTTCTTCGCCGACCTCATCGAGCGAGAGCCGCAACTGCCCGAGCATCTCCGGCTCGGTTAGGCCAGCGGCCGACCTTTCCAAATCCGGTCTTCGATGTAACCCGAGTCGCTGGCGGCTCCGGTTGGTCCGCCGCGGATGAAAGACAAGCTTCTAGATGACAATTGACTCCGTTGGATGCGGAAAGACAGTTTGCATTCGAAACCATCCCTCTTCGCGAACGCGAAAACGAATGATCTATATCAATGAGATCAGTCAGGAAAGGCGATAACTGATCCTGACACGTGCCTTGCTAACCTCTCACGTCAGAGAAATAGGCTTGCCAGGGGGCTGATGGAATTCCAGCAGGGAAAGCATGATTTGACGCGGCGCGGCCTGCCCGAGATCGATGCTGCGAGTGTCGACCGGTTTCTTGGCGCGGCCAATGAGGCCGGTGCGGTGGCCGTGCTGTTGTCGGCGGGCGATCCAGCGCGTTTTATCGAGACGATCGACGCCGCGGTCGTCTTGCCGGAACTGATTGACGCCTTTCAGGGCCGGCTGCGGGGTGCCGTGATCGCGCGTCGCGCCGAGAGCGAGCTCGGGCAGCGCTTTGGCGTGCGGGTGCAGCCGACGCTGATCTTTATCGCCAAGGGCGAAACGCTCGGATTGATCGCCAAGATGCAGGACTGGTCGGTCTATGTCGACCGCATCGCCAAGCTGATCGACCGTCCGCGCGGCGCGAGCGTGTTGTCGTGACAGTCATCATTCCCCAGCATCGCTCACAGGGTGTCGACCTATGAACGCGGGTTTCTGGACCGCGCCTGGAGGCGCCGAGCAGGCGATCAAGGTGTTTCCGATCGACGAGGAAAGCCTGAATGCATCGAGCGGCAGCCTGACGGCCGCGGGCGGCTTGGCGAAGCTTGCCGCGCTCGACAGCGCGGAGCTGGCCAAGCGCTGTCCGAATGCGATCGATCTGCTGTCGAAGGTGGTGGCAGCGATCGCAAGCCAGAAGACCGACGCGCCGACACGATTGTTCCGGCTCGGCAATCTCCACGATCTCGAGCGCAAGCTGATTGCGGACGTGCTCGGCGAAGGTGAGGTTGCCGGCTTCGTCGCGCTGCCGGACGGATCGCTGGCGCAGATCCAGGAATCGGCGCTGGCCGGAATCTGGCACCTGCGGCTCGAGACCGACGCCAATCATGAGTACCTCGAAGTCGGCGCAATCCCGGAAATCGTCAAGCGCGCCGCTGCTGATCTTACCACTGCGGATTTCGAGATCGGGCAGGCGCCGGAAGGCGCAATGAACGCGCTGCCGGTGCTCGCGGAAATCCGCGAGCACGCGCTGGCTTGGCGGCCGAGCATTCGCTCGCAAATGATCAATTTCACGCTGCTGCCGATGAGCCCCGTCGACATGAGCTTCCTCCAGGACACCATCGGGAATGGACCGATCCAGCTCGTTTCGCGCGGCTACGGCACTTGCCGGGTGCTCTCGACGGCTATCCGCAACGTCTGGTCGGTGCAGTTCTTCAACGCCATGGATGCCATCATCCTTGACACGCTGGAGGTTGGCGGTGTGCCGACCGTGGCAATCGCGGCGGACGAGGACTTCGAAGACTCCGCTGAGCGCCTGCAGGAAATCATCGAGGCCTATTTCAAATGAGCATATTCGAGAATTTTGGCGTTCGCCAGGATGTCACCGAAGGCATGCGACTGGAATGCGGCATCTGCTGGACGGTGTACGATCCCGCCGATGGTGACGATGCCGCGCAGATCGCATCCGGCACGCCCTTCGCGGTGCTTCCTGACGATTGGCGCTGCCCGAACTGTGACGCGCCGAAATCCAAATTCATGGCCATCGCATCATGAAATCTGATGCGCAAGCGCCTGCCACTGACGCGGCAGCTTGGGGGCAGCGGCTGGCGCACATCTACCGGGACATCGGCGAGCGCGCGATGCGCGAGCTGCCGATCTACAACGACACCCTCGACGTCGAGGCAGTGGGCTTCCGCGTATTCAACGGCACAATTATCGGTATCATGGTCACGCCCTGGTTCATGAACGTGGTGATGCCGGCCGGCGAAATGGCGCCGGCGGCCTCAGCTTCGACATTGCGCTTTCGCTTTCCGGCCGGCCATATTGAGTTCATCCTCAGCGACGTCAACCATGCGGGCCGCATCGCGAGCTGTTCGCTGTTCTCGCCCATGTTCGGGTTTGCCGACGCGGCCTGCGCGCGGACAACGGCGGAAGCTGCCATCAACGAACTCATGTTGCCGGCCGACGGCAAGGAGGCGACCCGACGCCGCGAACCCGCTACAAGCGCGATCGATCGGCGTAGCTTCATGCGGGGTGTTCTGACGGAGCAGCACGAATGAACCCGGGCTTCCGCAGCGAGATCGACATCACGGTGTGGCTCGCCAAGGATATAATCGCCGACGTCGCAATCCTGCCCCGGAGCCGGCTGCCGTTGACGCGTCGGTTTGCGGGCAAGCCCGTCTCGTTGCTGCTCTCCGTGCTGCCGCGGCTGTTCTCGCTGTGCTCGGTTGCACATCAGGTGGCGTTTCTGGGAGCGGTGGAAGCCGCGCGCGGCGAGGATTGTCCTCCGGAGACCATGCATCGCCGCGTCACCGCTGTCGTCGCCGAGCGCCTGACGGAACTGTTCCGTGGTCTGTTCGTCGGCCAGCTCACTCTGGACAGCGCAAGCGCCACCGCGGTCCGCGCCATGATGCAGGCGACCGCCGTCCTTGGTGGCGTCCTCGGCGAAGGCGGGCCGGTGTTGGCGCGTTGCGATGCGCTATCGCACATCAAGGCTGTCCTCGCTGCACTCGGATTCGCGGGCGAAGGAGAGGCGCCGACGCCAGGCAGCGCGCTGGCAGCGCATCTTTCGAGCTTTGACGGGGATGCGCTGCTGCAGCCGGTCATCGAACACTCGTTTCTGTCCGTCGCCGATGATCTCGATGTCCTCATGCGGCTGCTTGCGGATGGCGCGAGCTTCTCCGATGCCCCCGATCTCCACGGTCGAATTCCCGAGACCGGTGTCTGGGCACGCCGGGTCCGGCGCCAGCCGGTCCTGCCGCCGAACGCCGGACCTGCCGAGCGGCCGAAGGCGCGGATTGCGGAAGTGGTGCGCCTCTGCTCCTGGCTCGCTGCGGGGGATGAGGCGCTCGAGGATGGCGTCGTCCAGAGCTATCGGCTTGGCGCCGGCAGAGGTGCGGCGGCCGTCGAATGCGCCCGCGGCCGGCTTTATCAGGTCGTCGAGTGCGATAACGAAAACCGCATCGTCCGCTTCGAATCGCTGGCTCCGACCGAGTGGAACTTCCATGCGCGTGGACCGCTGGTCCGCAGCCTGCAGGGTTCGGCGCTTGTCGCCGGTCGACAGGGGCAGAATGCCGTCCGCACGCTCGTCGGCTCCTTCGATCCCTGCGTCGGATTTAACCTCAGCTTTCGCGAGGTCGGCCATGCATGAGATGGCGGTTTGCCAAGGCATCGTTGAGATCGTCGAGGACGAGGCGCGCACGCGCGCGTTTTCCAAGGTGAAGGCAGTATGCCTCGAGATCGGCGCGTTGAGCCATGTTGCACCGGAGGCGATGAAGTTCTGCTTCGAAGCTGTCGCCGCACGCACCATTGCACAAGGTGCGACCCTGGACGTCGTCGAGACGGCCGGGACCGCCTGGTGCATGGCCTGCTCGAGAAGCGTCGAAATCAAGCGGCGCGACGAGCCATGCCCTGACTGCGGCAGCTATCAATTGCAGGTGACCGGTGGAGAAGAGATGCGGGTCATGGCATTGGAGGTCGACTGATGTGTACAGTATGCGGCTGCGGTGACGGCAAAGCTTCCATTGAGCGTGGGCACGATCACCCCCATGGGCCTGATCATGCGCATGATCGCCGTCACGATTATGGTGACGATGAACACCATCATCACGACCACCATCACCACGATCGAACGCGCGGCGATCCCGGCCTGCTCGACTGCGACGCCGGCGCCGCCGGGCAGACGATCGCCGGCATGACCAGCGACCGCATCATCCAGGTCGAGCGTGACATCCTCAGCAAGAACGACCGCCTTGCGGCCGACAACCGCGCGCGGTTCCGCGCGGATGACGTGCTCGCCTTCAACATGGTCTCCAGCCCCGGCGCCGGAAAGACCACGCTGTTGGCCCGCGCCGTGTCCGAACTGAAAGGCAATTTCCCGATCGGCGTGATCGAGGGGGATCAGCAGACCTCGAACGACGCCGAGCGGATTCGCGCGACAGGCGTTCCGGCGATCCAGGTCAACACCGGCAAGGGCTGTCACCTCGATGCGGCCATGATCGGCGAGGCCTATGACCGGTTGCCCTGGCTCAACGGCGGCATCCTTTTCATCGAGAATGTCGGCAATCTCGTCTGTCCGGCAGGGTTTGATCTCGGCGAGGCGTGCAAGATCGTGGTGTTATCGACCACCGAAGGCGAGGACAAGCCGCTCAAATATCCCAACATGTTCGCAGCGTCCTCGTTGATGCTGATCAACAAGATCGATCTCGCGCCCGTGCTCGACTTCGATCTCGCCAGGACGATCGAATATGCGCGACGGGTCAACCCAAAGATCGAGGTGCGGAGCGTATCGGCACGGACCGGAGAGGGATTTGCGGCATTCTACGCCTGGATCCGGAAGCGCGCCGAGAAGGCGAGGGCGGCATCGCTGAGTGCCGTATCGGCATGATGATGAGCGGCGGAGCCGCAGCGAGCGATGGTCGAAGGTTGCGCCTGCACGTGCGCGGCGCCGTGCAGGGCGTTGGCTTTCGTCCCTATGTCTACGGCCTTGCGATGCGCTATCGCCTCGGCGGCTTCGTGGCCAATGACCCGCATGGCGTCGTGATCGAGGTCGAAGGTGCGCGGGCTGCCGATTTCGTCGCTGCGCTGCCGCTGGAGCAACCGCCGCTGGCGCGGATCGACGGGATCTCCGTGGAGCAAATCGGCGGTGTTGACAGCGACGAGTTCTGTATTCGTGCCAGCGCGCAAGGCAGGGTGTCGACGCGGATCGTCGCCGACGCCGCCACCTGTGCCCGGTGCCTGAGCGAGCTGTTAGACCCGAGCAGCCGCTTCCATCTTTACCCCTTCGTCAACTGCACCCATTGCGGTCCGCGCTATACGATTACCGAGCGGCTGCCCTATGACCGCGGCACCACCGCGATGAAGCATTTCGCGATGTGCGCAGCTTGCGCCGCAGAATATGCCGATCCCGCAAGCCGCCGCTTTCATGCCGAGGCGATCGCCTGTCCATTGTGTGGTCCCCGCTTGAGCCACGGCATCGAGGAGATCGCTGCTGAGATCGCAGGCGGCAAAATCGTCGCGCTCAAGGGACTCGGTGGATATCAGCTCTTGTGCGATGCCCGAGACGATGAGGCGGTGAGGCGTCTGCGGCAGAGGAAGCAGCGGAAGCAGAAGCCGTTTGCGGTCATGGTTGCCGCAGTCGATGCTGTCGCGAACATCGCTAGCGCGGATGCAACAGAGCTGGCATTGCTGGAGTCAACGGCACGCCCGATCGTATTGCTGACATCGCGTCAGCAACTCGCGCCGGCGATCGCGCCGGACCTGTCGCGGATCGGCGTCATGCTGCCGGTCGCGCCGCTGCATCATCTGGTGTTCCATATGCTGAACTCGGCACACAAGCGTGCTGACGGCTCTCCTTGGGTGATCGTGGCGACGAGCGCCAATCCGGGTGGTGAGCCGCCGGTCATCGAGAATGACGAGGCGGAGCGCCGACTTTCCGGCATTGCCGACCTGATCGTCACACATGATCGCGATATCCTCACGCGTGCTGACGATTCCGTAGTGTCGGTCGTTGCCGGACGCGCGCAATTCATCCGGAGGGCTCGCGGCTATGTTCCCGAACCGATTCGGTTGATGCGTGCCGTGCCGCCGGTGCTCGCAGTGGGCGGCGCCCTGAAGGCATCTGTCACCATTACGCGCGGTGATGAAGCCTTTGTCTCTCAGCACATCGGCGATCTCGATACCGTGGAGGGCATTCGCTTCTTCGAGAAGACGATCGAGCACCTGATCTCGACGCTGGATGTCGATCCGGCCATCGTGGCGCATGATCTTCACCCCAACATGGCATCCACCCGCTTTGCCCAGGCGAGCGGCCACAGGCTGATTGCGGTTCAGCACCATCATGCCCATGCGGCGTCCGTGATGGCGGAGCACGGTATCGACGGACCCGTGCTGGCACTGGTGCTTGACGGCTTCGGTCGTGGTAGCGACGGCGGGAGTTGGGGCGGCGAGCTCTTGCGATGTGAGGGCGCGCGCTTCCGGCGGATCGGACATCTCGTGCCGCTCAGGATGCCAGGCGGCGATCGCGCCGCGCGCGAGCCTTGGCGGATGGCTGCCGGCGTGCTTCAGGCGCTCGGGCGCGGCGCGGAGATTCCGCGTCGCTTTGCGGCGCAGCCGTTGGCGGCGGGTGTTTTGGCCCTGCTCGACCAGCCCGACGTTCCAACGACGACCAGCGCCGGCCGGATGTTCGATGCAGCCGCCGGATTGCTGGGACTCTCCACGCGGCAGAGCTTTGAAGGGGAAGCCGCGATGAAGCTGGAGGCGGGTGTTCGCCGCACGCGCGTCGCTGAGGGCGCCTGGACAATCGAACAAGGCGTGTTGTCGCTCTATCCGCTGTTCGAGCGTCTTGTGGCTGACGCCCCCGATCCAACCATAGGCACGGAGCTGTTTCATGGCACGTTTGGCGCGGCCTGCGTCGACTGGATCGCCTGCGCGGCACAAGAGACCGGCCTCACCACCGTCGTTTTGAGCGGCGGCTGTTTCCTCAACGCGATCCTGAGCGAGGAGGTGCAGCGTGGCTGCGTCGCTGTCGGGCTCAATCCGCGGCTCTCGCGCCAGGTGCCGCCGAATGACGGCGGCTTGAGCCTCGGCCAAGCCTGGGTTGCCGCTCTCCAAATGCTCGAACAACAAAGGCTGGAAGGAAACGCCTGATGTGTCTCGCCATACCTGCGGAGGTTACAAAGCTGCTTCCCGACGAGATGGCCGTCGCCTCGGTCGACGGCGTCAGCAAGGAGGTTTCGGTAGTGCTGATCGAAGATCTCGCCGTGGGCGACTACATCATCATTCATGTCGGCTATGCCCTGACCAAGATCGATCCGGATGAGGCGAGGCGGACGCTGGAGCTCATGCGTGAACTCAGCACCGAAGGGCAGGGAGCAATGCAGTGAAATATGCCGACGAATTTCGCGACAAGGCAATCGGGCTGGGGTTGGCGAGGGCGATCCGGTCTGAAGCCGATCCGCAGAGGCCCTACCGCTTCATGGAGTTCTGCGGCGGACATACGCATGCGATTTCGCGCTATGGCTTGGAGGACATGTTGCCCAAAAACGTGCGGATGATCCATGGTCCCGGCTGTCCCGTCTGCGTGCTGCCGGCGGGACGTATCGACATGGCAATCCGGCTGGCCGAGCGGCCGGAGGTGATCCTTTGCGTCTATGGCGATCTGATGCGGGTGCCGGGCTCGCAAGGTGCCTCGCTGTTGAAGGCAAAGGCACGTGGTGCCGACGTCCGGATGGTCTATTCCACAGTCGATGCGATCCGGATCGCGGAGGAGAGCCCCGAGCACGAAATCGTGTTTTTCGCGATCGGCTTCGAGACCACGACGCCGCCGACCGCGGTCATGATCCGGCACGCCGAGAAGAAGCAGCTCGAAAACTTCAGCGTGTTCTGCAACCACGTGCTGACGCCGCCGGCGATGCAGAAAATTTTGGAGAGTCCCGACATTCGCAGCATCGGCCGCGCCGAGATCGACGGCTTCGTTGGGCCCGCGCATGTCAGCATCGTCATTGGGACCGGGCCCTACGAGGTCTTTGCCGAGGAATTCGGCAAGTCGGTGGTGATCTCGGGCTTCGAGCCGCTCGACATGATGCAGGCGATTCTGATGCTGGTGCGTCAGGTAAATGAGCACCGGAGCGAGGTGGAGAATCAATATAGCCGCGCCGTAACGCGCGGTGGGAATCCGCGTGCCAAGGAGGAGGTCTGTGATATTTTCGAGCTGCGCGACGCGTTCGAATGGCGAGGCCTCGGGTTGGTGCCCCATAGCGGATTGAAGCTGAAGCAAACCTACGCCAGATTCGATGCGGAGATCTGTTTCTCCATGAGCGAGCTGCGCGTCGCCGACAATCCGGCCTGCGAATGCGGCGCGATCCTGCGCGGTGTGAAGAAGCCGGTCGACTGCGAGCTGTTCGGCACGGTGTGCACGCCGGAGACCCCGATGGGATCCTGCATGGTCTCCTCGGAAGGCGCATGTGCCGCGCATTGGACCTATGGGCGATTCCGCGATCGTCAGCGGAAGCGCGCGTCATGAAAGCTCATCGGCGCAAAGTCGACATCAAGCACGGCTGCGTCGACCTGTCCCACGGCTCCGGCGGCCGCGCGATGTCGCAACTGATCTCGGGCCTGTTCCACGAGGCCTTCGGCAACGAATGGCTGGCGCGCGGCAACGATCAATCAGCCTTCGACGTCGGCGCCGGGCGCATGGTGATGACGATTGATGGCTATGTGGTTTCGCCGCTGTTCTTTCCCGGAGGCAACATCGGCTCGCTTGCGGTGCACGGCACCGTCAACGACATCGCCATGGCCGGTGCCCGACCGCTTTATCTGTCTGCGAGCTTCATTATCGAGGAAGGCTTTCGGTTTTCAGACCTCAAGATGATCGCGGACTCGATGGGCCAAGCGGCGCAATCCGCCGGCGTCCATATCATCACCGGCGACACCAAGGTGGTCGAGCGCGGCAAGGCCGACGGCCTGTTCATTTCGACCGCGGGCGTGGGTCTGGTGCCTGAGGGATTCGACTTCTCCGCTGAGAATGCGAGGGTCGGAGACCGGGTGCTGATCTCCGGCACACTCGGCGATCACGGCGTCGCCATCATGTCAAAGCGCCAGAACCTCGCCTTTGAAACGGAGATCGTCTCGGATTCGGTTGCCCTGCATGATCTGGTCGCCAGGATG
The DNA here is from genome assembly GCF_016031635.1 of Bradyrhizobium diversitatis. Taxonomy (GTDB): domain Bacteria; phylum Pseudomonadota; class Alphaproteobacteria; order Rhizobiales; family Xanthobacteraceae; genus Bradyrhizobium; species Bradyrhizobium diversitatis. The sequence continues at coordinate 76,388 of NZ_JACEGD010000007.1, read as the reverse complement.
GTAGCGGCGGGCGGCCACGGCATCCGTCTGATGCGAGATCCCACGCGCGGCGGGCTCGCTGCGACATTGAACGAGATCGCCCAGCAGTCCGAACTAGGCTTCAGCCTCCAGCAAGAGGCGATCCCGGTCAAGCCGGGGGTGGCGGCCGCCTGCGAGCTGCTCGGGCTCGATCCGCTCAACGTCGCCAATGAGGGGAAGCTGGTCGCGATCGTCTCGCCTGATGTCGCCGGAGCCGTGCTGGCTGCCATGAGAGCGCATCCGCTCGGTCGCGATGCCGCCGATATCGGCGAAGCGGTGCCCGATGATCATCATTTCGTGCAGATGGCGACGAGCTTTGGCGGCGCCCGGATCGTCGACTGGTTGTCGGGCGAACAACTGCCCCGGATCTGTTGAGGCCCAAGATGCGCATTCCGCTCCTGTTGCACTCCTCCAACAGCCTGACGCAGCGGCTGCATGTTAAGCTTCGCGAGCACGTCACGCGGTGTCGGTCGAGCTCGACATCCATGCCGATATCACACGCGAAAGCGTGAAGCTGCATCAGCCTGATCTCGTCATCGCGCCGTTCCTCAATCGGGTGGTCCCGGAGGATATCTGGCGCAGCTCCGTTGCCGGCTGTGCACTGCGGATCGATCGACAAGACTGAATGGCTCAATGCAAAGCGCCCAGGCCGAAATCCCTCCATCGGCAAGTCAACCCCGTAGACGACCACGGAACAGCAAGACGTCGCATCTTCGCTTCATCTTGTTGACCCAAGCCGCATAGTGGAATAGTGGAGAAGAGCAGCCACGAATTCATGTCGTGACTCAGAAGGCCGAGTCCCAAGACTCGCTTGCGGAAGAGATCGGCTTCGGCCGACGCCGAAGGAGCAACCGCCCCGGAAACTCTCAGGCAACAAGGACCGCGGGTGACGGAACAACATCTGGAAAGAGGTGCCTTGGCACCCGCCGACGGGATAATACTCTCAGGCAAATAGACAGATGGGGCGCATTTGAAATCAATCACTTGATTGAGGTGCGCACCCATGTCCAAGACTGTCGAACAAGTCAGTTTGTCACCAAAGCGTCTAGCCGGTCCCATCAGTGTACTCGATCTATTCACGATCGGGATCGGCCCATCCAGCTCGCATACCGTTGGACCGATGCGCGCGGCCCATCGATTCATCGAATGCTTGGACCAAGATCTACGGAGCTGTCGCTCTGTCGTCGTCGAGCTCTACGGGTCACTCGCGTTAACCGGCAAAGGTCACCGCACCGACATCGCCATTCTGCTGGGACTATCGGGGTGGCTGCCAGAATCCGTTGATCCTGAAGCCATACCCATCATCGCCGGGCTGATCCGATCGCGTTCTGAAGTCATGCTTGGCGGTCGACATGCGATTGGCTTCGATGAGGCCAAGCACCTGATCTTTTGCAAAGGCGAGTTCCTGCCGGGGCACTCAAATGGTATGAAATTCGTCGCGCATTCGGATAAGGGCGTCCTCCTTCGGCAAACCTATTATTCCGTTGGGGGCGGCGCGATCGTGTGTGAAGGCGATCAACCGAGCAGGCCCCCAGTCCGAAACGTTGGATGTGAGCCGTACCCATTCACGACAGCGCGCGAGCTTCTCGCGATAGGTGAGAGCACCGGCTCGTCGATTGCCGAAATCGTTGCTGCCAACGAGCTATCGCACAGGGAAGAGACTGAAACCAACGCATTCCTGGATCGCGTTCGCGACGCAATGATGCGCTGCATTGATCTCGGATGTGTCAACGAGGGCGTTCTTCCTGGTGGACTGAATGTGCCGCGCCGTGCGCCAGGTCTGTTCAGCAAGCTGAAGGGAACCTCAAAGGGGGCGGCCCATCCATTCCACGTGATGGAGTGGGTCAGCCTCTTTGCTCTCGCCGTGAATGAAGAGAATGCGGCCGGGGGGCGCGTCGTCACCACGCCCACGAACGGAGCTGCCGGCGTCATACCTGCGGTCCTGAAATTTTCCGAGATGTTCTTTCCAGATCCGAACCCGGCAAAAGCCCGCATTTTTCTCCTGACGGCGTCCGCGATCGGTATGCTCTACAAGCGAAACGCTTCAATATCCGCCGCCGAAATGGGGTGCCAAGGCGAGGTCGGTGTCGCCTGCTCCATGGCGGCAGCAGGTCTTGTGGCCGTCCTCGGTGGCACCAACCGGCAGATTGAGAACGCCGCCGAAATCGGCATGGAGCATAACCTCGGTCTCACCTGTGATCCGATCGGTGGCCTTGTGCAGATCCCGTGCATTGAACGCAACACAATGGGGGCGATCAAGGCGATCAACGCGGCGATGCTCGCGCTGCATGGGGATGGCCGACATCACGTGTCCCTCGATGCCGTCGTCGAGACGATGCGTCAGACAGGGGAGGACATGCGCACCAAGTACAAGGAAACGAGCCTAGGCGGCCTCGCCGTCAACGTGGTCGATTGCTGAAGGCAAGCCAAGCCGAAGGAATCATTTCTGCAAGGGGCGCTTGTCTCGGAGAAGGCTCCTGATCGCGTGACGCACTCGGCGTAAAGGTGCCGCTGGTCGAGAGCAACCTGCATCTTCACCCCGCAACCGGAAAGCCAATCTGCCGAGAATTCCGCCGTCGATGGGCGACATCGAGGATGAGAGTTCGCAGCCATTGCAGCCCGGGATCCCGTTCATGCGAGATGCGCCACTGAAGAACGTCGGTCATGAGGGGGAGGGATATGGGAGCTTCCACTTTCCTTATTGGCAATGTGGCCGTTGCCCGATCGGCCAGGTCTGCGGGGATGAGCGCGAGGAACTGGGTCCCGATAAGCGCTTGCGGAAGCAGGGTAAAGCTTGGTGCCGTTATCCCGGCCTGCGGAGCGCGGCCGAATTGCTTGAAGAACCATGCCTCTATGAACGTCGCTCGCTCGCTATAGGCCTGTGCATGGCGCGTCTCGAGAAACTGTTCGAGCGTCAAGCTGTCTCCGACAGTTTCGTTATCCTTCCATACGATACATTCGTAGCTGATCGAAGGCAGGGCGGCGAACGGACAATCTTCCAGCATGAATCGATCCGGAACGATCAGGAAATCGATTTCGGTGCGAAAAAACCGGGTGCTTGGACCTTGGTAGAATATGTTCACCGAGGGGGCGACAGCGCGCAATTCGGCAAGAATATCGACGATGAGAGTTGCCCAGACATAGTCCGAGCACGCGATTGTAAAATGCCGGTCGGAGGTCGCCGGGTCGAACGAATTTCGCATTGCCAGGAGCTTTTCCGTTTCGGTCAGGATGGCGCGAAGCGGCGCCACCAATTCCTCTGCGAGAGGGGTGAGAGCCATTCGGCGGCCGTTCCGAACCAGCAACTCGTCTTCAAAGTGCTGGCGCAACCTTGATAGAATCCCGCTGGTCGCCGACTGGCTGAGCAGCAGTCGCTCGGCCGCCCGCGATATGTTTTGATGGGTCAGGATCGCGTCCAGGGCGACGAGCAGATTCATGTCGAGGTGCCGGAACCGCATGGGTGTTCTCTTCGAGGTTTCCATGGTGCCTAGGAAGCTCTTGGCTCCCTTCCCTGGCGCGAGTGTACCCGACGCGCATTTGCCGGCTGCGACGTTTGTGCCTGTCCCCGGGCCCGAAGGCAGCTTGACATTAACCAGATTGTGATCACAATACGAGATCAAAGTACGGGAACGGGGTCGGTTTCTCGACGGGCACTTGCCCAGAGACGAAGAGGAGGCACTTATGTCGAAGCTGCGCCAAGTTTTTGGGGTTGTTGCGGTCTCGATTGCGGCCTGGTTCTGGACAACCACAGCGCAGGCTCTGGATACTGTGAACGTCAGGTTCAGCTGGAAGCTTAAGGGTGAGTATGGCTTCCTCTACCTCGGCAAGGCGAGAGGCCTCTATCAGAAAAAGGGGATCGATGTCGTTCTCGGCGAAGGTGCAGGTGCGCAAGCCGCGCTGGGAGGCCTCGTACGCGGCAACGAAGATGTCGTGATAGCTCCGGCAATCTTTGCCATTTCGGCGATCGAAAAAGGAATGCCGGTCAAACTCGCGGCGATCTACCAAGAGCGAGCACCATTCGTTCTCATCTCCTGGCCGGACAAAGCCGTCACGACGCCTGCGCAGATGGAAGGCAAGTCGCTTGCGATCTCGGTCGGAGACCCCGCCACGACCTATCTCGACGTATTCTGCACGATCAACAAAATAAGCTGCGAGAAGATCAACAAGGTTCAACTCGACCCGCAGGTGAGATTTCCGCAATTCATGCAAAGGCGCGTTGATCTCATCAGCGTATATACAAACGTTGATCTGCCGCTTATCGAAGATCGCACTGGGACAAAGTTTCCGGTACTGGACTTGCCGAAGTACGGCCTCGGCCTGCCTGGCCTGGCTGTCGTGGTCAGCGACAAGGGAATTGCTGAAAAGTCTGATTCGCTGAGGCGCTTCCTCTCTGCAACCGAGGAGGCAATCGAACTGACCAAGTCAGATCCGGCCGCAGCGACGGCGGCGCTGAAAAGCGCCTGGAGTGCGGCTCCCTCGGACGAGCTCATAAAAGCGCAGATCGTTGCAACTTCAGCCACGCTAAATTTCGAGAAGGGACGGCCGGCCGGCTGGATCGGCGACAAAACGATATCGGACGCGTTGAAATTGATGTCCGCAACCGAGAGCATCGACCCGAACAAGCCGGTTACAGACTTCTACACCAACGATCTGCTGAAGAAGTAGCTCACGCCAAGCCGGTGGCGGCGGTCAATATACAGCTAACCAACCATGTGTTGCGGTCCCGCCGCCGCATCGTGCTGACCGGCATGGCGCCGCGATCGTGGACGAGGTGAAGCGTTCTAAATCGTCGTACATTTCCTCCTTGGATAGCTTCCCCAGGTCCCGTGCCGAGCGTCAGCGCTCTCGAGTCACGCACGAATGAACGTACGGTATGCCACATCGACTGCGAACCTCTTGCGCACCGGCTCGCGGCTCTGCCAGCGGGAAGAATGGTTACATGTTCGGATCTCTTCGCATTTCCACCAAACTCTTGATTGTCGTCTTGTTGTCTATTCTCGGAATGGTCGGCACCGCCGGCATCGGGCTGTCCACCCTGAAGGATACTCTACTCGAGGATAGAAAGGCAAAGGTGAAGGAGTTGGTCCTGCTGGCTCGTACGGCGATCGAAGCCGACTACCAAGCCGGGCGCAAAGCCGGCCTGTCAGAACTGGAGGCGCGTGAACGATCGAGGGCGCTGCTTCGCCTGCTGCGCTACGACAAGGACAATGCCTTCTATGCCGCGACCAAAGAAGGAATCCTCGAAGTGCATCCCAAGCAAGCTGTCGAGGGCAAAGATATGACGCAAACGAAAGATGCAAACGGCGTCTACTTCTTTCGCGAAGCAGTTGCAGCCGCTGCTCGCGGCGGCGGCTTCGTCACTTTCAGCTTCCCGCGCCCCGGCGGCAGCGATCCGGTGCAGACCCTGACTTATGCCACTGAAGTCCCGATATACGGTTGGGTTCTGACCAGCGCCCTCTATATCGACGATATCGATCAAATCTTCTGGACCGAAGCGCGCCGCCTGGGAGGGATCGTTTTCTTCATTCTCGTGCTCGTGACCGGAGTATCCCTCCTGATCAGCCGCAACGTAGCCAACCCTATCGCGGGAATGACGACGGCGATGCTCGAGCTCTCGAACGGAGGGACCGAGGTAACAATTCCCGCGCAAGACAGAAAGGACGAGATTGGCGCGATGGCCAGATCCGTCCAAGTCTTCAAGGAGAGCATGACCGAGACCATTCGTTTGCGCCACGCTCAGGCTGAGTTGAGGCAGCAGAGCGAAGCTGAGAAGAGGCAGTTCATCACCAAGATGGCCGACGAATTCGAAAGCGAGGTCAGGAGATCTCTCGATACGCTTGCCAAGGCTGCGCGCGAAATGCACATGACCTCGCAACGCATGTCGACGTCCTCGGAGGAGGCGACCAGACAGGCGACGACCGTCGCGGTGGCCGCAGAGCAGACCTCCGCCAATGTGCAGACAGTCGCTGCCGCAACGGAGCAGCTTTCCGCATCCGTCCATGAGATCGGTCGCCAAGTGGATCAATCGACAACGATTGCTTCGCAGGCCATGGATGAAGCCAAACGCACGAACGAGGTTGTGCACGGGTTGTCGGCCGCGGCCCAGAAGATCGGCGATGTGGTGAAATTGATCACCAATATTGCCGGTCAGACCGATCTTCTGGCTCTCAACGCAACCATAGAGGCCGCGCGTGCTGGAGACGCTGGTAGCGGCTTCGCAGTGGTGGCCAACGAGGTAAAGTCGCTCGCAGGCCAAACAGCGAAGGCGACTGAGGCAATCTCCGCGCAGATACAAGCCATGCAAGGCGCGACCGCGGAGGCGGTCGAGGCCATCGAGGGTATCGGTAGCACGATCGTCTCGATCAACGAGATCACAGTGGCCATCGCCGCGGCCATTCAGCAGCAGGGCCTCGCGACTGGCCAGATCGCCCGCAACATACAGGAGGCTGCCCGCGGCACTAACCAGGTCTCGGATAACATCGTTCGCGTCAATCGAATGGCAAGCGAAACCGGCGCAGCGGCGCAACTTGTGTCCCGTTCGGCCGAAGAACTCAGCAATCAGTCTGCAGGCTTGCTTGTCGACGTTGAACGCCTCGTAGCCGACATTCGAGGCGCATAGGCTCGCCGCCAAGGCAGCGGGCGGCAATTTGTCCGCAGGCCTTCAGGTGTACTATCCATCCGGCCGATAGTTGGGCTCCAAGAAACCGATTTCCGCGTCGTTCTGAAATTGAATAACATCCAGCCCTTAGGCAGTGATTGCGGCGATGGCGGGCCACTCGCTCGCTCATGGCATGCGTCGGATTGGAACGATGGTCGATCCAGAACATACGATGGAAGCGAGAATTCGCAGGGTCCGTTACGTTGCTTACGACATAGTGAGCGTCGAGCTCGAATCCGCAACATCAAATGAATTACCGACTGCTTCTGCCGGATCGCATGTTGATGTCCATGTCTCCGACAAGATCGTGCGGCAGTATTCAGTTTGCAATGACCCCTCCCAGTTAGGCTATTACAGACTTGCGATACTCAATGACCCCGGCTCGAGAGGCGGATCCAGGGCGATTCACGAGACCTTTCGTGAGGGAATGATCGTCAAGATTGGGCGGCCGCGCAACAACTTCGGGCTCGTTGAGGATGGCGGACGCGCAATACTTCTGGCGGGCGGAATCGGAATCACTCCGCTTCTCTCGATGGCCTATCGGCTTCAGGCGATCGGCAATGATTTTGACTTCCACCTGTGCGTTCGGACCCAGGATCGTGCGCCCTTCGTCGATGAAATTTCGGCCTCGCCGTTCGCACCGCGATTTCGGCTCCACGTTGACGACGGGCCGGCGGAGCAGCAATTTCAGCCAGAGCTGGATCTCAACGGAGTATGCTCCAGCACGAGCATCTACATATGTGGGCCGAGAGGATTCATAGACTTTGCCGTCTCCGCCGCGAGAAAAGCCGGCTGCCTCGAGGACAGGATTCATACCGAAAGCTTCTCCGCGGGTGAGGTGAAGGGCGGGACGCCGTTCACGGTTGTGGCCTCACGCAGCGGCCGACGATTTGTTGTGCCCGGCGACAAATCGATCGCGTCGGTTCTCGAGGAGAATGGAATTTGCGTCGAGCTTTCCTGCGAGCAAGGAATATGTGGAACGTGCCTTACGAGAGTCGTCGCGGGCCGACCTGAACACAGGGATTCCTTTCAGACCGACGCCGAGAAGCAGAGGAACGACAGGATCACGATCTGTTGTTCTCGATCTTTGTCCGAGGAATTGGTGCTCGACGTCTAGCGACGCCCAGGCTGCCTGTTCGAGCCAATCCGCCGGCGAGTGGTCGCGCCGCTGAGGTGCTTTGCAGTGGATGTCTGAGAGCCATTGCCAGGCGTATGGCGCGATCGGCACCGATCATGAGGTGTCAGATCGACTGTAACGAACCTTTCCACGACTTGCCATTGCCATGGTCAGCGAGTTTTCGCGCTGGGGGACGCAAAAAAAAGCCGCCGTTCTGATGCGGCGGCCAAGTCAGGGAGGGGCAGACGCCCGGTCTGCCAGCGGAAACGATCGACCCTGCGAGCTGGGTAGCTTGAGAAGCCCTGCGCTCGTTGCCGCCTCTTGCCCGGCGATCAGGCGGCCAATTGCACGCCGTTACGGCTGCTCGGCTTTGAGCTGAGCCTCGACGATGCGCCGTGCCCTGACTGCCGGGCCGTCGGTCTGTAGAAGAACTGGCTTGAGCGACATCAGGTCCTGGGTGTTCACCATGCGCTGCTGAGCCTCGATGACCGGCTTGTCTTCATCGTCGAAGAGAGCCACGCCGGCCCTTAGCAATTCCTGGCTGAGGTCATCCTCATCCTGGCGGAAATCGCGCGACATAGCCCAGAAGTAGTGTGTCGACGTTTCAGTTTCCGGAGTGAGCAGGTGAGACGTTGGAATTGAGAGGCCTTCTTCTACCGGTCTGTTGACGCCCGTCATGCCTACGTCAAGCAGAAGGAGCGACGGAGCGTTCCATCGCATGAAGTTGCGATGGTCGCCTCGCTGATCCCCAGGAAACCCCAGCATCTGAAAATACTTGTTCGGCAGTTGATTGGGGCGCGAGAATTTTGCCCAAACTTCGTTGGGTTGGGGTTCTTTTTCGGCCTCGAATTTGGGCGGCCCCTCCGCATTCTTGAACATCGGGTGGAGATACTGGCCATGGCTCAAATCGAGCAGGTTGTCGGAAACCAGCTGATAATTTGCCTGGACGTGGAGGTAGCTGCTGACCGTGCGAAACTTCGGGTTAGTCAAAACACTGAAGTCCGCGATCAAAGACTCGTCCGCCTTGCTTGCGTCTCCAAGCCAGACCCACGCTACGTCATGTTTCTCCACCACCTTGTAGCTCTTGACTTTGGCTGCCCTGGGGATCGCCCCATCGCCATGTGGATTGAGCGTACATACGCCGCTCGGATCGAAGCACAGGCCATGATAGCCACATTCGACGATGTCGCCTTTGAGCTTTCCGAGGTGCAGCGGGACAAAGCGATGCGGGCACCTATCCGTGAGAGCGGCGATATCGCCGGCTTCCTTGCGATAGAAGACAATGCATTCGTTCGCGATCGTTCGTGACAGCAAGCTGCGTGTGATTTCACGCGACCATGCTGCGGCGTACCAAGTGTTCTGGATGAATGACATGGGCTCCTCTTGCTCCGTTCTGTCGGACGGCTGTCGGAGGAAGCTCTCACCATTAGAGCAGTTTCAAAAATCGGCATTTTCAATGCCAACTATCGGGATCTCCGATAGTTCGCCGATTGAGCGGGCCGTTCACGACCTGAGGGGGGAGATCGAGACGCGCCAATGGGCTCGGCATCCTCGCTAACGCTGAGGCGCGTGGTCCGCAGCGCTCTTAGCGGCTCTCGTCCACTTCATAGACGTGTCGCTCGAACCGGTCCACCAGCGTGTGCATCACCCGGCGCGCTTGGCTAAACGCATCAGAGCCGGCGCGAGCTGCCATATCGGCCTCGTATGCGGTGCGAGTGGGAAATCTACACTCCCACCTGACGTCAGGCCCGTTTCCCTCGCGCAGGACAAGGATTTCGCCGGGCTCCAGACCGAGCTCGCGCCGGATCGCGGTTGCCTGGCGGCGCTGTTCGAGCACCGCCGGTGCCTCGCCCTGCTTGGCAAAGTAGTTGGTTGCTTCGATGATCGTCAATTTTTCCCCCTCCCACCTGCGCGACTTCGGTGCCCACGCTATGCGTGATGCCGGTGCTGCGACACTTGACCTGCCGACGTTTATGATCATAAACTGTGATCACGCTAAATGATCTTGTTCGACCATAGCAGACCGAGTGCGAAACCGAAACGAAATAAGGCAGGCAGCATTGCCCACGATCAAATCCATCGAAACATTGATTGTCCAACTGCCGACGCGGCGAGAGCACAAATGGGCAGGTCTGACCGAGGTGATCGGCCGATACGTCATCGTCAAGATGACCGACAGCGACGGTCGCGTCGGTTGGGGCGAAGCGCCGGCGCTCAAGGACTGGGGTGGCGAGTTCGGCCGGTATTTCGGCGAATCCGCTTTGATCGCACGAGCCGTGATCGACACCTATCTGGCTCCCGCGATTGTCGGTGTCGAGCTCGGCAATATCGCCGAACTGCACGCGCGAATGGACGCGATCATCAGGGGCTACCCCTATTCCAAGGCTGCCGTCGAGTTCGCCGCCTACGACCTTGCCGGGCGGTGGCTCAACGTTCCCGTCAGTACCCTGCTGGGTGGCAGGGCGCGCGATCGCGTGTCCGTGACGCATTCCATCGGCTTGATCTCGATCGATGAAGCCCGCGTCGAGGTCGCAAAGCTGGTGCAGGAGGGGGTGCGAACCATCAAGGTGAAGATCGGGGTCGATCCGGATCGCGACGTTGCGATGGTCGATGCCGTTCGCGAGGTCGCCGGCAATGCCGTCGAAATCTGCGTGGATGCCAACGAAGGCTACAAGACGCCCGGCGAGGCCGTTCAAGTCGTTCGTCGGATGGAGAAGAACCGACTGAAATATGTCGAGCAGCCCGTCATGGGCATCGAGCGCATTGCCGAAGTTGGTCGCCGTATCGACGCGCCCGTCATGGCCGACGAGTCGGCCTGGAACGCGCACGATTCGATCCAGATCGTTCGGTCCGGCGGCATCCAAATCGTGTCCATCTATACGACCAAGGCTGGTGGTCTTTACAAGGCCATGGAGGTCGGAGCGGTGTGCCGGGCAGCGGGCATCATCTGCAACGTCAACGGTTCGATCGAGACTGGTATCGGGAATCTCGCCAACGTCCAACTCGCCGCAGCCTCACCTTCCGTGACACTGTCTTGCGTCATTCCGATTTCGACGCCGGCAGAGTTCCAGCACGGTCAGGTTGCCGGCATCTACTACAAGGACGATCTGCTCGTCGAACCGATGAAGGTCGTCGATGGCGCAATCGTTGTCCCATCCGGACCGGGGATGGGTATTGAGGTCGACCAGAAGAAAATCGAAAAGTACTGCGTGCGAGATTAAGGGCGCGCGGCAAAAGAAGTTGGAAAAAAGGGAGCTGTCATGCGGACGGAAATTGTCGCGAAACAAGTCAAGTCAATGTCTCAGCATGGGCTGGATGCCATCATCTGCTCGTCGCCCGAGAATTTCTCGTACACTGCCGGGTTCGTGGTCCCCTCGCAACCGCTCATCCGTCACCGCCATGCGATGACCATCGTCACTGCCGACGGCCGCACGGCATTGTTCGGCGTCGACATGGAGGCATCGACGATCAAACGTCGCCAGCCGGACGTACCTACGCGCATTTGGGCGGAATTCTCGGACGATCCGATGCTTGTGCTGGCCGACCAGCTCGCGGGGCTCGGACTTGCCCGGGCTCGCATCGGACTCGAAATGGACTACCTGCCGGCAGGTGATTTTGCCCGGCTGCTCTCGGCCATGCCGGCCGCGAAGTTCGAGCGCGCCGAGCCGATCCTGGCGCGACTTCGTCAAATCAAGACCTCGGAGGAGATTGCGCTTCTGCGCAGGCTGTCCCGTATTGCCGACCAAGCCATTACTGACACTCTTGCTGTGGTCGACGAGGGCAATTCCGAAATGGACATTGCCGGCCACCTGACCCGCAATGTCTATGCGCTGGGCGCCGATCACTTCAAGCTGATGATCGTGGCCACCGGCGAGCGTAGCGTCTTGCCAAACGTCGGCCCGTCGGAGCGCATCCTGAAGCGCGGGGACGTCTGCCGCGTGGAGATCTTCTCCGTCATCGAGGGGTATCAGGCCGGCGTCTGCCGTACGGCGATCGTCGGCGAGGCGCCGCCCATGGCCGAGAAGATCTGGGCGCATCTGGTCGAATGCAAATACGAAATCATGGAGAAAGTGAAGCCGGGCGCGAGCTGTCGCAGCATCTACGATGCGTTCATTGCGAAGCTCGCCAAGCTCGATCTGCCACCGATCTCGTTCGTGGGCCACGGCATTGGACTGCATCTGCACGAAGATCCCTATCTCGGACTGACGCCGGTGCTGGGCAAGCCGGGCACCGACGCGGCGCTCGAGGAGAACATGGTGCTCGGTTTCGAACCGCTTTGCTACGACACCGGCCATGGCTTCGGCATGCAGAACAAGGATATGCTGCTGGTGACCGCCAATGGGTCGGACCTGCTTTCCGACTACGCTGATACCGACCGGCTGATTCCCGTGGGTACGGCCAGGAAAAGCGGAACGGTGCGCAGGGCCGCCGTCGCTTGACGGAGGCCCAAGCGGGGGGACGAGCTGTTCGCCTGGGTTGACGATTGCTCGAATTGCCCGGCGTCGCGGCTCGGCCGCCAGGGCGTGGTGATGCAGAGTATCGGGTGGAGAAGCAATGCGCACGCTGATCAAGGACTTGAACTTCGCCTTCACAGTCGACAAGAACGACACGGTCGTGCGCAACGCCAGTCTCGCGATTGAAAACGACCGCATCTTAGATATCGGGCCGGCCGATGAGGTGGCCGCGCGGCAAAAGACGGTAAATTTCGACAAGGTGATCGATGGCAAGATGCTCGGCGTCTGCCCGGGCTTCGTTGACAGCCACGTTCATCTTTCGGAGACGCTGTCGCGCGCGGTCTTCCCGGACAATCTCAACACCCGGGCCTGGGTATTCCACTGGGCTAAGCCATTCTACGCTCACATCACCGAAGAAGACGAATACTGGGGCGCACTGCTGGGCATCACTGAGATGCTGCGTTGTGGCACCACTTGTTTTCTCGATATGGGCTCGCAGTACGATCCCGGCGTCGTCGTTCGCGCGATGGAAAAGGTCGGCATTCGCGGCATCACCGGGCGGCACGCTGCCGACAATCCTCCGCCCGAGCTGCCCCGCGGCTGGACCAAGGAAATGGTTGATCATCATTTCTTCCCGAATGCCGAGGCGGCCCTCAAGGTGCTCGAAGATTGTGTCGTCCGCTACAACGGCGCCCTCGACGGCCGTGCCCGTTGCTGGGTCAATATCGAAGGCAAGGAACCGTGCAGCCTTGAACTCCACGTTGGAGCGGTGAAACTGGCCGAGAGGCTGGGCGTCGGCACGACTTACCATCTCGCCACCTCGATCGAGGAGGCGAGAGTTTGCGAGAAGAAATATGGCAGCTGGCCGATCACTCGCATCGACCGGGCCGGCGGTATTCGCCAAAATCTCGTCATCGCGCACGGTGCCGCCGTTTCGGACGACGAGGTTCGCCTGCTTGCCGAACGGGGCGCCAGCGTCGCGTTCTGTCCGTGCTCGTCGTTCAAGCTCGGCAAAGGCGCGACCGCCATTGGTAAGTATCCGGAGATGGTAAAGGCCGGCGTCAAAGTCGGCCTCGGCACCGACGGCGTGTCGGCCGCGGGCAATATGAACCTGATGCGGCAAATGCTGATGGTCGCCGGCATGTTCAAGGACGCGCGCTTGCAGCCGGATATCTTCACCGCGAGGCAGGCGCTGCGTGCGGCCACCATCGAAGGCGCGAGAGCGCTGATGTGGGACGACGAGATCGGCTCGCTGGAGATCGGCAAGAAGGCTGATTTCATCCTCTTCGACCTGGACCACGTCGAATGGACGCCATTTCACGACCCACTGCAGGCGTTGATATTTTCGGCATCGACAGCCTCCATCGCGCAGACCTGGGTTGATGGGAAGGTCTCATATGCCGACGGCAAGGTGCAGGGCGTTGACGAGCCGGAGATTCGGCGCAAAGCGCGGCAACTGGCTGCCGCAGCGGTCGAGCGCGCTGGTTTGCATGACGAAGCCGTGGAGACGACCACGACGCTTTACGACGTCGGCAATTGACGAGCCGGCTCTGGTTACGGAGGCCTAAGGCAGAAGAACCTATCGCGTTCAACAGGCTGCATGGGAGAGATCGGCCGCCGTCGTGACGGTATTGGCCGGCGCCGAAGGAGCAACCCCCAGGAAACTCTCAGGCAAAAGTGACCATGCAGCTGAACGATCTGGAGAGTGGCACTTCGAGTGCCCACCGAAGGGGACCGCCGTGCCGGCCAAGCCGTCGCGGTCAATCTCTCAGGTACAGCGACAGATTGGGGACAAGCCGCGGGCCTCGGCCCGCTTCCCAACTTTGATCGCGGAGAACGAAATGCCACATGTTGTCGTCATCGGCGCCGGTATCACCGGCGTTACCACCGCCTATGCCCTTCTCAACCGCGGCTATTCCGTCACGGTGATCGAGCGTCAGCGTTATGCGGCCATGGAGACCTCGTTCGCCAATGGCGGCCAGCTTTCTGCGAGCAATGCGGAGGTCTGGAATAGCTGGTCGACCATCATTAAGGGGGTGAAGTGGATGTTGAGGCGCGATGCACCGCTCCTCATGAATCCGGCGCCGAGCTGGCACAAATATGCCTGGCTCGGCGAATTCATCTTCAACATCAGGAATTATCGAGACAACACCGTTGAGACCACACGGCTCGCCATCGCCGCACGCAAGCATCTCTTCGCCATTGCCGAGCGCGAGAGCATTGACTTCGACCACGAGCGTCGCGGCATCCTTCACTTCTATCGGGACAAGAAGAGTTTCCAACGCGCGCTGAAGGTCAATGCCATGCTCGTGGAGGGGGGACTGGACCGTCGTCCAGTCACGGCCGCAGAGGTGAAGTCGATCGAACCAACGCTGCATGGCGATTTCTTCGGGGGCTTCTACACCCCCTCGGATTCCACCGGCGACATCCACAAGTTCGTTTGCGGTCTCGCCAAGGCATGCGAGAGGCGTGGCGTGCGCTTCGTCTTTGACGCCACCGTGAGGCGGATCGCGCGGGACGGAATTTTCCGCATCCAATATTTGCGTGATGCGCCTACAGGCGGTGCGCATGTCGACGAGATTGATGCTGACAGTGTCGTCATATGCGCCGGTTCCGCAAGCCGCGACCTCGCGGCAATGCTCGGCGACCGCGTCAACATCTATCCTGTAAAGGGCTATTCGGTCACCGTGCACCTCGACGACGAGCGGAGCCAGAAAGCGGCGCCTTGGGTCAGCCTGCTCGATGACGGCGCCAAAATCGTTACCAGCCGATTGGGCGCCGCGCGCTTTCGCGTCGCCGGAACGGCAGAGTTCAACGGCTTGAACCGCGATATACGCCAGGATCGCATCAAGCCACTGGTTGACTGGACGCGAGCGCTGTTCCCCTCTGTCGACACCAACCGGGTCGTGCCCTGGGCCGGGCTGCGCCCGATGATGCCCAACATGATGCCGCGGGTCGGCAAGGGCAGGATGCCGGGCGTTTTCTACAACACCGGCCATGGCCACCTCGGCTGGACCCTTTCGGCTGCAACAGCGGAGATGGTTGCCGAGTGCCTGGCCGATGAATTCGGGCTTGGCATCACGGAACGGCTCCAACTGGCAACGTAGCCCATCCAACCGAGCAGTGGTCGCATGCGGCGCAGAGATAATTCTCTCGCTTGACAATCGCATCTGTGATCATAAGCTGTGATCAAATCTCTCGCCAGCGCTGGCTGCGCTTCGATCTGCGGAGAACAGAATGAAGGTTGCAGTACTCGGAGGAGGCGCGGGGGGCGCGGCTTCGGTTGCGGAATTGGTTCTCGCGGGCCACTCCGTCCATTTCTGGGCGCGTTCGGCCGAAACGCTTGAGCCGCACATCAAGCTCGGCGGCGTTGCCTTCGACGGTAAGCTCGGCGAAGGGGTCGCGAAGCCTACATTGATTACGACAGATCTCCAGTCGGCCATCTTCGGTGTCGACGTGGCGGTCGTCGTATTGCCGACTTTCTCGCACGCGGCCATAGCCAATGCACTCGCCGCGGCCGGCTGGCCGTGGAGCAAACCGGTCGTGCTGAATCCCGGTCACACCGGAGGAGCGCTGGAATTTGCCGCGACCTATTCCCGCACCGGGCGGGCTGTGCCTCCAGTGGTTGAGTTCTCAACCCTTACCTACGTCGCGCGCAAATATCGTCCCGACGGTGTCACCATTAGCGGCCGGGCAAAGCAACTGAAGGCCGCCGCTCTCAAGGGAGGAGCGGAGGCGCTGGAGGTCGCGTCGAAATTGTACCCGGGTCTCACGCCCGTTCGGGACGTGATCGCCTCCGACCTCTCCAACGTGAACATGGTCCTGCATCCTCCCGGGGCGGTGCTGGGAGCCGCGTGGGTCGAGGCGACCGGTGGCAACTTCACTTTCTATGTCGATGCCATGACGCCCGGGGTTGCCCGCGTCGTGCGGCAATTGGACGAGGAGCGCTTGGCGGTCGCCCGGGCGTTCGGGCATGAGTTGCCAAATTTGATTGAAGAGATGAAGCTGCTCGGCACGGTGGAGGATGACGTGGTTGACGTGACCGACTACCGCGCGGCAATCGCCGGCGGCGAGGCCAATCGCCACATCAAGGGACCGGATTCGCTCGAATACCGCTATTACAAAGAGGATTTCGGTCACGGCCTGCTTCCCTTTTTGGAGTTTGCCCAGATTGCCGACGTCAACGTGCCCGTCGCAGCGTCGCTCTATCGCCTTGCGCAGGCCGCTGTCGGAACCGACTATCGGATCGGTGGGCGGACTGCCGATGCGATGGGCATCACCGGCATGTCCAGGGATCAGCTCATTGAGAAGGTAAGGGCTCCATGAGTTGGCAGAACACAGTTATCGCAGTCGTGGCCGGCGACGCACGCGAGCAGGAGATCGCTCGCTGCGCAGTGAGCGCTGGAGCCGCCGTTCGAGCCTACGGCTTTCCCTGGCCTGATGAGGGCATCGAAGGCGTCTTTCATGCTGCGGACGCAGCCGACGCATTGAAGGGGACCGACATAGCCCTGTTCCCGATTCCCGGCATCAGCGCGGAAGGCGCGCTTTTCGCGCCCAAGTGTCCACAAAAGATCATTCCGACGCGCGAGATGTTGGCCGGCATGAGGCGGCCCGGCAACATTATCCTCGGATGGGCGGATGAGAATCTGAAGGCCCATTGCAAGGCGCTCGGCATAGCGCTGCACGAGTACGAATGGGACGTCGACCTCATGCTGCTGCGGGGGCCGGCGATCGTCGAGGGCGTATTGAAGGTGATCATCGAAAACACAGAGATCACCATCCACAAGGCCAACGTTTGCCTGGTTGGCCAAGGCACCATCGGCTCGCTTCTGACGAAGACGCTGGTCGGGCTTGGGGCTCATGTTCATGTCGCTGCACGCAACCCGGTTCAGCGCGCAGCCGCCTACGCAACAGGCGCCGATGCGCTGACGCTCGAACAATTGCCGGCAGTTCTGCATCGCATGGACATCATTATCGGCAGCGTTCCAAAACGATTGCTCGAGCGCGATCAACTGGCTTTGCTGCCCAAACACGCGCTGCTGGTCGACGTCGCAGCGCCTCCCGGAACGATCGACCGGGACGCTGCCGGCGAACTTGGGCTGAAGGCCATCTGGGCCCGCGGCATGGGCGCGCGTGCACCGATCACCGTCGGCCGCAGCCAGTGGACGGGCATCAGCCGGCGCATAGAGGCAATACTGGAGCAAGCACAATGAAGGCGGATCTGGTCATCAAGAACGCGCGCGTTGTTCGCCACGACGGAGAATTCCACGGCGGCGTTGCGGTGAAGGACGGCAAGATCGTCCTGACCGGGGCTGACGAAGTCCTTCCCGAGGCCAAGCGCACCATCGACGCCGAGGGGCGGGTGTTGATGCCGGGCTTGATCGACCCGCACTGCCATTTGGGCGTGAAGTTTCCGTTTGCCGAGGATATGCGCACCGAGACCGCCGCCGCGGCCTCAGGGGGCGTGACCACGGCGCTTCTTTATATCCGCAATCTGAAGGAGTCCTATCTGCCGTTCTACGCGGAGCGCAAAGCGATCGGCGAGGAAAACTCGGTTATCGACTTCGGCTTTCATTTCGGGATCCAGCGCGAGGAACATATCGCCGAGATCCCGGAGGTCATCGCCAAGACGGGCGTCAAATCCTTCAAATGCTATTTCGGTTATGAGCCTGACAATCCGATCGGCATCGTGCCGGCCACGGACGGCTGGGTCTATGCCGCGATGCGCATCTTGTCGAAGGTTCCCGGCGGGGTGATCAACGTGCACTGCGAGAACACCCAGATCGCGTCCTGGATCAAAAAGGAAATCGCGGCCACCGGCCGTCAGGATCTCGGCGCCTACACCGAGTCCCGCCCGGCCTTGTGCGAGGTGGAAACCATTCGGCGCATGCTTTTCCTTGCCGAGAAGACCGGCTGTTCGCTTCATTTGGTCCATACCTCCGTCGGCATGGGACCGGTACTCGCCGCCGAGGCCCAGGCGCGTGGTGTGCGCGTGACGGTCGAGACCTGTCCTCACTACCTCACTCGCACGTGCTACGACGAAGATCTCGACATGCGTGCGAAGATATCGCCGCCGTTGCGCGACCGGAACGAACTCGAAGGCCTTTGGCAGGGCGTCATGAACGGCTCAGTCTACAGCCTTGGGACGGATCACGTGCCGTTCCTGCCCAAGAAGCTGGAAGATCTTTGGACCGAATTCCCCGGCGTGGTGAGCTTTCCCTGGGAGCTGTCACTGATGCTTCATTTCGGTGTCCATCAGCGCGGTTTGCCGTTGAACCGGCTTGTCGAGCTCAACTCCTTCAACCCAGCTCGACGCTTCGGGCTCTGGCCGCGCAAGGGCCATATCGATGTCGGCTTCGACGCCGACCTCGTGCTGGTCGACCTCGATGAACAGCGCACGGTCAAGCATACCGGGAAGGGCACGTGCATCTATGAAGGATGGACTCTCAAGGGTTGGCCGGTGATGACTGTTGCCCGGGGTGAGGTCGTCTATGAAAACGGTTCCGTTGCCGACAACCACTATGGTCGCGGCCGATGCGTGACCCTGCCGTCATGAGTGGCACGGACTTCCACCGACTCGAGTTGGCAGGCCGAGAGTCGCTCAGGCCCGCCCCAATGTCGGTGAGCGAAGCGGTCGCCGGTATCGTGGCGAGGAAGGCCACGGTGCGCCAGGAGAGGTTATCTGGAATTCACAATCCATGGGGACAAGCGATCGGCTTCACCGACGCCTGGGTTTTTCTCGGCCTTTGCGAGAGCCAGGGCGTCGTCGATGCGGCGCGCGACATCTTGGGGCCGGACATCATCCTGTGGGACAGCGAGCTATTCACGGAAATGCGCAGCTATACCGAGTTCCTGCGCGAGGGGCGGGAGGGTCGTTATTGGCCGGTAAGGCCGTTGGCGGGGGCGGTCGTCTTGTTGCCCGTTGGCCAGGCTGATCCGCAACCGATGGCGATCGGCCTGAACGAGATCGGACAGAATGTGCTCGAGATGCTCGACCCATCGGCGCCGATTTACGTCATCCGGCTGATCCCAGGCACGAGTCATTTCGATCGAGACCCGCAGCATCCTGCCCATCGCCTATGCATGGAGGAGCAGGTTTTGATCAACTATGCCAGCCGTCCATTGTGGCTGCTCAGCGGCGTCGATCGGGCAAAAAACGATCTGGTTACGGGCTTCGCGGCCGCAGTGCCCACATGGGCATCCGGCGCGCTGCCCACCCAACGAGGAGGAGAAATCTGATGCCCTTTGTCGTCGTCGAAATGTGGGAAGGCCGTACAGTCGAGCAGAAGCGCCGGCTAGTAAAGGCTATCACCAATGCAATGGTCGAGGAGGCCGCCTGCAAGCCCGATCATCTGCATGTGGTGATCCATGAAACGCCAAAGGACAGCTGGGGCCGCGCCGGCGTGCTCGGTATCGACATGGTGGAGGACAAGAAATGAGCCTTGAAGCCCTGGATTATCGCAAGTCGGCGCTGCTGGTCATCGATCTCCAGAATGCCTTTATCCACGAGAAGGGCACGCTGGGGATTTCCGGAGTGGATACGAAGCGCCTGTCCTCAATTGTCTCGCCGCTGGCAAGGCTGATCAAGCGCTGCCAGGACGTCGACATTCCCGTCATTTGGACGATGCAGGAGCACTTCGCCGTCGACAGGAATCGTGCCAAGAAGAAGTTGCTCGGCCATACCGCTCGGCGCAAGCAGGTATCCGCACTTGCCGGCAGCTGGGACGAGGAGATCGTCGACGAGCTCAAGCCGCTGGCCGAGTTCAATCCTTCCTTCGTGATCCGCAAGCACCGCTTCGGTGCGTTCTACGAAACTCGGCTCGAGATGATGCTGAAGATGCTGGGCATCCAGCACCTGTTCATCACGGGGGCAACCACCAACGCTTGCGTCGAGACGAGCATCCGCGAAGCCTATCTCCGGGACTTCGACGTGATTGCCGTTGAGGATTGCGTGTCGGGCGTCAATGCGGATTGGGAAGCTACCGCCAAGCAGGTCTGGAAGCAGTACTTCTGCGAGATAGCGCCGTCGTCGGAAGTTCTTGACTGGATCGCCGAGCAAGTGAAGCCGAGGGTCACCAACTATGGTCACCAGTTGATCATGGTCAATGACATCGACAAGTCGGTCGACTTCTATACCCGCCAACTGGGATTCGCGGTCAGGCCGGCCAAGCCCCTGGCTGACGGACGGCCCTTCGTTGCTTTCCACCAGGGCATCGCTCTCATCAACGGCAAGGCTGCAGACCATCGCCAGCTCGATCACATCGCGTTTGAGGTCAACGACGTGCGGGCGCTGGATGCGAAATTGAAAAAGGCTGGCGTGCATTACTATGATGAGCTGCATGACGGGCCTTATGGCTTGACGATCTACATCGCCGATCCGGATGGAACTAAGGTCGAGCTCTATCAGGTCGGAGCTGCCGCCTAACTCCAGAGAGCCGCCCTGCATGCTCATGCGGGGTGCTTCGGACAACGTTCTTCGCGCCAATCGGCAGGCCGAGCCAACCTTGGCTGCCGATTTGCGGCATCACTGCTCCACGCTTCGGTTGCCGCCCGCTCTTAAATCTACTACTGATCACGATATGAGATCACAGGATGCAGGCCATCCAAGTCGTCAAGGACGGTCTCGATGTCCTCAGGCAGGTCGGATGGCGCGTCGCGACATCCTAAGAGAAAAAGAGAGGCGGGAGATGCGGATCGCTAAAACGGAAGTTGCCGCAAACGGCAACGAAGAAGGCAAGCGGCAGCGGGGGCACATCTACGAACGTGTGCTGAGCTATATGCGCAGAGGACTTATGGTCGGGGCCTTTGTTCCCGGCCAGGTCATGAGCTTGCGCAAGCTGGCGGCCGGGCTCGGAACCAGCCCTATGCCCGTTCGGGAAGTGCTGAGCCAACTCGTTGCAGCAAATGCCTTGGAGGAGACCAAGGGAGGCTCCGTACGCGTGCCGAGGCTGAGCCCTGAGAAGCTGAGCGATATCTTTTCAGTGCGCGAACTGCTTGAAGGTACAGCAGCTGAGCTCGCAGCCAAGAAAGCTTCACCTGCGCTCCTTAACGGACTGACGTCCATCAACAAACAGTTGCTTCAGGCGATCGCCAAGCGTGACATCCTGAACTGCCTCTCGTTCAACCAGAAATTCCATTTCACGCTCTACCAGGCGAGTGAATCCGAGACGCTCACGCTCTTGATCGAATCGCTTTGGTTGCAGTTCGGGCCGACCATGTACATGTCATTGCTGATCCCTTCGAAGCCCTGGAGTGCGTCTCATCACGAGGACATTCTGGCGGGGCTGAAGGAGGGCAACTCAACCGCGGTCAAACGCGGAACGATCCAGGACATCCGGACGACCTGCCGGGCACTGCTCAGCATTGCCGGCTCGCAGGGGACCGAGCTGCCCTTCGCGCAAGGAATGGAACTGCAATTCGAGGACTAGAGAACTGGGATCCGGAGTACTGCGCCATGGCAGCAAAGATCGAACAAAAACTGGCCGAACTCGGAATTAGCCTGCCCGAGACCGCATCACCAAGCGCCAACTACGTCCCCGCGCGCAGACTGGGCAGCCAGATCTATATTTCCGGGCAGGTCCCGAGCGAGCGCGGCAAGGACAAGTACACGGGTAAGCTCGGCTCGGACTTCACTGTGGAGCAAGGTCAAGCGGCTGCGCGTCTCTGTGCAATCAATATCCTCGCCCAGCTCAAGCAGGCACTGGACGGCAATCTCGACAGGGTGATTGGGGTCGTTCGGCTGGGCGGTTTTGTCAATGCCGAGCCGGACTTCAAAGATCATCCAAAGGTCATCAACGGGGCGTCTGACCTGATGGTGGAGGTGTTTGGCGAGGCGGGGCGCCACGCCCGCGCAGCGGTCGGCTGCAGTTCATTGCCGCGCAACGTTCCGGTCGAGGTCGACGCAATATTCGAGGTCTACTGAACCATGCAGCCTGCCGCTCCCTCCCTCGACACGCGGATTCCGGTTCATGTGCTGACCGGGTTTCTCGGGAGCGGCAAGACAACATTTCTTCGACACCTGCTCGGCGAGCCGAATCTCGCCGAGACTGCGGTGATCATCAATGAATTCGGCGAAATAGGACTCGACCACCTGCTGGTGCGGGAGGTCACGGAAGATGTGGTCCTGCTGTCGTCCGGATGTCTGTGCTGCGCTGTGCGCGACGATCTCGTGTCAACCTTGGCCGAGCTTCTGGCGATGAGCCGCGACGGCGCGGTGACGCCCTTCCGCCAGGTCGTGGTCGAAACCACCGGCCTCGCCGATCCAGCCCCTATCATACATGCCGTGATGAGCGCTCCGGAACTGCTGCATGGCTATCGCGCCGGCAGCATCGTTACGACCGTCGACGGCGTCAGCGGCCTCAACAGCATTCGAAATTTCACAGAAGCGGCCCAGCAGGTGGCGTTAGCGGATTGCGTTGTCATCACCAAGTCGGATCTTGTCGAGCGTTGGCAATTGGACGCGCTTGGGCTCGATGTCGCCAAGGTCAATCCTTCAGTGCGCACGCAGACCTCGAGCAAGCATGCGATGCCCTCCGCGGCCGACGTCCTGAACCATGCAGCCGACTGGAAGCCCAACTATCTCGCAGTCTCTGACAAGCCTGGGCGAGGAGTGCACAGCCACGGCATCAAGACCTTCACGGTCGAGGTGACGCGTGAAGTCGAATGGCCGGCTTTCGTCGAGTGGCTGGAATTGTTGCTGGCCGCGCGCGGTCAATCCATTCTCCGTGTAAAGGGCTTATTGCCGGTCAGAGGCGACGAGCGTCCGGTCGTGATTCACGGTGTGCAACACGTCGTGTATCCGCCGGAATATTTGCCACGATGGCCGGAAGGTTCGCCTCGCGGCTGGCTGGTGTTCATCGCGCGCAATCTGACGCGCAGCGCGATCGAAAAATCCCTGCCAAGTATCTTCGCCGCCAAGCACTGACGGTCGAACGCGCAGCCGCGCCGATACGATATCGATTGTAAGTTTTCTCTATCACCGCCGGCGTCGAGCCGCTCGGCTTAGACCCGCGCGTCATCCGTCGCCGTCTTCCGTGCTCGTCTTTACGGCGCCGAAATGGACCCGATGCATGAAAAATGGTCGCGGGCAGCCCGCATTCCGCGCTTGACAATACAAAACTGTGATCACATCATGAGATCAAATAAAAGTTGGATTTGGGAAGTGACGCCACCGCACCGAAGCGACGGAGCCCACGTGTTGTGATGTCCGGCGGCGAAACCTGGCCCAAGATTGACAGGGATGAATGATGCCTCGGGTGAATCGCGCAGCAGCAGTGTTGGCCCTGAGCGCGCGCCGGCGGACCGGGTTCTTTCGACGAGATCGCCGAGCGGTCGTCAGATCCGCGCGGCGTCTCCTCGATTGGTTCGTTGAGGAAATCCGACTCTGCCTCGACGGCGCGCTGGTCGGTGAAGTGTTCGTTGACATGCCGGGTGCGTCGAAGGCGGCGATGAACGGTTCTGCTCAAAATAACTGTGATCTTCTAACGCGGTGAGGCTACGGTGGCGAGTACAGATATTGTCAGTGCCGGCAAGGCGCAGCGGAATCAGGGCAGGAGCATGAGCGGCAAGAAACGCGCTCGCACTAGCTGGCTGGAACGTTATTCGGCGCTCCTCGTAGCTGCGATGCTGATCGCTGCTTGGCAAATTCTGGTTCCGCTGTCGGGGCTTTCAGCGTTTGTCCTGCCGACACCGTTGGCTATCGCCACGCGGATGATCAACGATGCGCCGCTGCTTGTCGCCCACCTCTACGTGACGCTGTTTGAGGTGATCGTTGGCTTCGGCATGGGCGTGCTAGTTGGTGTCCCTTTGGCGTTATCGATCTTCTACTCAAGGCCCTTCGAGCGTGCCATTTATCCGATCCTTGTGGGCCTACAGACAGTGCCCAAGGTGTCGCTGGCGCCAATCTTGGTGCTGTATCTCGGCTACGGTTGGGCACCGAAGATCGTGCTTGCGTTCTTGATCTCGTTCTTCCCGATCGTGATATCGACGGTCGTCGGCCTGCAGTCCCTCGACACGAATCTCGTCAATCTTGTCCGCTCAATGGGCGCAAACGAGTGGCAAACCTTCTTCAAGCTGCGTCTGCCAGCAGCGCTGCCCAATATCTTCGGTGGCTTCAAGGTAGCCATATCTCTCGCCGTCATTGGTGCGGTCATCGGTGAGTACGTCGCTGCCGAACGGGGGCTCGGCTATCTGCAGCTTCAGGCAAATTCGCTGTTCGATACCACGCTCAACTTCGCGACCGTCGTGACGATCTCACTACTCGGCGTGATCCTTTACTACATCATCGACGTGGTGGAAGCGCGCGTTTCCTACAAGCGCGACGACGCAAAATAGGTTGCCTTTGCTAAACGACCGGTAACAACGACGCACAATTGCGAGGCAGTTGCGATGAATACCATCCAAACCACAGGCGCGGCGGTCGAAATTTCACACCTTTCGAAGGTCTACAAGACCCGTGAAGATGACGACGTCGTGGCCATCGAACGGATAGATCTACAGTTCGAGCCAGGCACCTTCGTCGCCGTGGTGGGGCCGAGCGGGTGCGGTAAGAGCACCTTACTTTCAATGCTCGCGGGCCTCGTCTCCGCCTCGACAGGCAAGATCGCCATCGACGGGGACGCGATCAGCCGGCCGCATCCCAAGATCGGTGTCGTCTTTCAGTCGGATCTCCTGCTCTACTGGCGCACCGTACTCGACAACATCTTGCTGCCGATCGAGATCAAGAGGCTCGATCTGTCGAAATTCAGAACGCGTGCCGAGGAGCTACTCGAGCAGGTCGGGCTCAAGGGGTTCGGGAAGAAGTACCCATCGGAGCTTTCGGGCGGCATGCGCCAACGCGTGGCGATATGCCGCGCGCTGATCCAGGAGCCGGGCCTGCTGCTGATGGACGAGCCCTTCGGCGCGCTTGATGCACTCACTCGCGAGCAGATGATCATGGATATGCAGTCCATGTGGCTGAGAGTGCAGAACACGGTTCTGTTTATCACGCACGGTATTGACGAAGCCGTATTTCTCGCCGATCGCGTGCTGGTCATGTCGCCGCGCCCCGGTCGGATCGATCTTGATCTCAAAATCGATATGCCCCGTCCACGACAGTGGAGCAAGGTCCACGAGGACAAGGTCTACCATGGCTACGTCCGCCAGATCCGCGACATCTTTGAGGCTAAAGGCGTGCTCGTCGCCCACTGAGCAAGCGTAGACGCGTCAGTTTTCAAGAGAACTAGGCATGAGTGCCGCAGGATGATTGCCTGCGGAGGATGACTTGCGTCCGAAATCAGGCGGGCGTGAGCCCGTTGAGGGATCTTGTGCGGAGTTGGATTCGATCGGCGCCGAGGTCCTCGGCGCCGCTTCCAAGGACGCGTCGCATTTCGTGTAACGCGTCGAGTGTGCCCGACCGGCATCTCGTTTTTTGAAGAGGGGGACTAAACATGCTTTCTGCCAAACTTGTGAGTCGAACAATAGTTGCGATCGGCCTTATCGCTTGTGCATGTGCGGCCAGAGCTGCGGATGAACAGGCTCCAGTCAAGGCAAAGCCAAAACCGGTTGTGGACGCACCGTTCTTCCTGGTGAATGACAACAGGCTCACCTACTCCTACCAGTTTACGGCCACGGATCCCGGTGCCTTCAGCACCCGGCCGGACGGGACCATCAACGGCAAGACCGCGAAGCAGGTCTATTCATTCACTCATTTCGACATATGGGCTTACGGCACAAACTTCTTCAATATTGATATGTTGAAATCCGATCACAACGATCCTGCCTCACCTTGCTCGCCTGCCGGCATCCTGCCCTTTGGGCCCCAAGGGACTTGCGCTGGTGCGACGGAGTTCTACGGTATAGAGCGCAGCACGTTCGGCTGGAATGAGCTATTCAACACAAAGCAGTTCAGCATGGGGCCGCTGCGAAATATTTCGTTCGAGGTCGGCGCCGATATCGGAGCGGCAAACAGTTATTTTGCACCCGCGACGAACAATATCGTCGCCGGTCTGCAGTTCGCCTTCGATCTTCCGTACAAAGGCTATTTCAACGTGGCGCCGCTGGTAGTCTACAACATAGCAAACCACAAATCGTTTCTTCAGTGCGGTCTATTCAATCCGGGCGTTCCTGGCGTAACCTGCCTTGCGGACGGAAACAGGGTGTTCCCGCCTACTTGGAAGATTGAAACCAATTACTACATGGATCTGGGATTCCTCCCTGAAAGCATCAGGTATTTCGCGATCAGCGGCCGTCTTTCCCTGACCGGAGCGAAGGGCGATATCAATACCCTTCCTGCGCTGTCCGGCGTCGGACGGTTCAGCAACGCCAGCAAGATCGAATTGAACAGCGAGCCGATCCGCTTAACGTTCGACGCCAGCAAGGCTTTCATTGGTCCGAAATACAGTCACTTTGTCGACGTCTGGGTTGCCTACCGATATTGGCAGAACAAGTATGGGCTTGATAGCAATGCCACTCCCGGCACCTGCACCGTCGCGGCAACGGGCGTCAGCACCAACAGCTGCACAGAAAAGTCAGCCAGCGCAGGCGTCTCGGTGAAATTCTAGCACCTGCTCTCGTTCGCAAAGCAAAGCAAGATGGCGCGGCGGTCAATCACGCGGCGCCATCAAACCTCCTGAACTGCCGCCGGCTCATCACTCAAGCTGCTGGGCTGCGCCAAATCACCAATGTCGGCCTCTAGCGAATCAATTCGGCTGGCGTTCGTTACGCCGCATGCCGCCGTGTTGCGCAAGCATAGCGGCCTGCTTCCGACATCGTCGACCATCCGATGCGGAAACCGGTCTGCGCGTGGACAGTGTGACGCTCAGCGTGGCTTAAAGGCGTCAGACCCACGCCAGAGATGGTGGAATCGAACGGATTTATGACTGCAAGGTACCGCAACACGACGCCGAACAGCACTGTGGTGGCGGCCATGGCGCTGCTCGCAGCTATCGCTTTCTCATCAGCTGCGTTGGCGGCCGACGATGTGCGAGTGCGTTTCAGCTGGAAGCTCAAGGGCGAGTATGGGCACCTCTACCTGGCGCAGGACAGAGGTTTTTATGCTGCCAAAAACCTCGCCGTACGCATGGGGGAAGGCGCAGGTTCGCAGGCGGCACTGGGCGCGCTCGTCCAGGGCCAGGAAGACGTCGTCATCATGCCTGCGATCTTCGCTGCCTCCGCGATCCAGAAGGGCATGCCGATCAAAATTATCGCGCTCTATCATCCAAAGACGCCCGTCGTCATGATCTCGCATCCCGACAAGCCCATCCTCAAGCCGCAGGATCTCGAGGGCAAGATCGTGGCGCATGCCGTCGGCGAGACGGGGACATCCTATCTCGGAACCTTCTGCGCGGTGAATAACATCGACTGCACCAAGATCAAGAAGGTCCAAATGGACGCGCAATCGCGTGTTGCTCAGTTCCTCCAGAATCAGGTTGACGCCGTGAGTATCTATCGCACCAGTGACCTGCCTGTCCTTGAGCAGCGGACCGGAATCAAGTTTCCGATCCTCGATCTCGCGCAATATGGGCTTGTCGTTCCGGGGCTGGCCGCAGTCACGAGCGATGCCGCCATCGCCAGCAAGCCGGATGTCCTCAAGCGCTATCTTGCTGCTGTTGGCGAGGGCATCGACGCCACACGAAGAGATCCGAGGGCCGCTGCGAATGCCATCGCCAAAGTGTGGCAAGTCGGCCCACCGGTGGATGTCATCGAAGCACAAGTCAGGGCAACGATTGACGCGATGGTGCCCGAGGAGGGAAAGCCCATCGGCTGGGTCGACGTGAAGCTCATCGAACAAGCGATCGAATTGCTCAAGACCGAACAAGCTATCGATCATCCAAAGTCCGCGGCATCGTTCTTTACCAATGAACTGCTCGCCAACTGACTTGCCAGAGATTGCATGCGAGTCCGACTGTGGGCGTCGGGCAAGGTCAGGCGTATGAAGCCTTAGCATTGCGTTCACATATTCCTGTCCAACGCCCGCAAGTCGGACCAGGACGGCAATTTTCGATGAACAGGCTCGCGGGCCTTTAGCGCATCGTTGCTTGGGCAAGCCTATGGTGAGACCATGCAAGCTGCGGGATGCTGATCCCGCCTCTGAAGATCATAAGTCATCAGCGGATCCCAAGAAGTTTCCTCCGGTGGGATCATGGCCTTGACATTGAGAATCTCGGTCCGGCGGTTGAATTGCTTGCGCAGATGCTCGACGCACCGCGGATAGAAGCTAACTCCGCGAAATCGCCTCAAAATCTCTAAACGATGACCACAAGAATCACGTTCGTTGCCGACGGTGCCGTTCGCAGTATTGACGCGTTGAACGATCCGGTGAAAGCGAACGGCGCAGGAGTGATGGAATCGTTCAATGGCGAACAAGTCCAGGAGAGATGATGAAGTTGGTGAAGACCTCTGCAGTCGCATGTGTCCTTTCGGCTTTGCTTGCCGGCCCAGTGCTTGCGCAAGACCTTTCGACCGACGCCAAGAGCCGCGGCGGCGTGCAAGGCAAGAGCATACAGGGGGGCATGAGCGATGATGAGGATTCGACCGCTCAGCTCGGCGCGGCGGACCGAAAGGCAGGTATGAAGCCGGTCAAGAGCACAAAGGGTGCAACCGGCACTACAGGAACCGCTCCGAACAAGGGGGCAGCTGACGATACCTCAGTCGGTGGCACGCCGACCACCGGCAAGCGCCACTAAGGGCGCCTCGTATCGGTAAACCTCCGGTCGCGCGCAGGCGGCCGGAGGTTTTTTCCGTGTTAGTTTGATCCCGGCGCGAATGGCCCGGCAGCAAGCAATCAAGTTGATTGTTGCGTCAAGGCTATCCGCGCCCCCTGCGGCTCGATCCATCAAAATGAGTTGCTGTTCGACATAGGGCGGAAGCATTTGCCGGTGGTCTTACCGCGGAAGAAAGCTCCGTCAGCTGGTCGAGTTTGCGCTCCAACACGACGTTCTTTTCAATTCGCGATTTTGTCTGGCTTGATTGTCAAGTGATATTTCTGATTTCTCCCGGCGCGCGCGGATGATTGTTTTGTCAG
This sequence comes from Bradyrhizobium diversitatis, assembly GCF_016031635.1. Taxonomy (GTDB): domain Bacteria; phylum Pseudomonadota; class Alphaproteobacteria; order Rhizobiales; family Xanthobacteraceae; genus Bradyrhizobium; species Bradyrhizobium diversitatis. The sequence continues at coordinate 47,139 of NZ_JACEGD010000007.1, read as the reverse complement.
CCAAGCTTTGGATGCGCCCCGACCTGCTGATGCTATCGCTTATCAAGGTCGCGTAGCGCCGAATGGTGATGCTCGGGGCGGATGCTCCCAGCTCTGCAGCGGAGTACGGTCGAGCCACCACCCCATGAATGAGGTCGTCACAGCACGTTCCGGCAAGTCATCGCTAGTCCGGCTGCCCGGATCGGGAGCTGACAACTAGAATCAGGCGTCCTTCGCCTTATTCCAGTCAATCATGTGCCATCAACTGAAGCAGTGGAGAGGCTATCGCGGTTTTCTGCGCAACGGGGACCTTTGCCTTTCTCATGCCAATCCGCTTTGCGAGCTTCATGCCCAGGCTGTCATCGGCATTCAAATTTGACCTCCCGCGGATTGTTCGCGAGCTTGCGCGGTACTTCCGGAGTTCCTACGCTACGGCCTCGGAGCTCGGGGCGCCTTGTCGGGGCGTTGCTGACGTGACGGACAATTGCAGCCGAGGGAGTTCACCTGATGCAAGGGGATCCGACGTCGCACGGACTCTGGGAACTGACGGCTCCGCATGCACCTCAGACCGCTCGTCTGGCTGGCGAGATGGACGTCGATGTCCTCGTCATCGGTGGCGGATATACCGGGCTTTCGTCCGCTCTCCATCTTGCTGAAGGAGGAACGCGCGTCGCTGTCCTCGAGGCGTCTGAGATCGGCTTCGGTGGCTCCGGACGCAATGTCGGTCTCGTGAATGCAGGTATGTGGGTCATGCCGGACACTCTCGCAGCGACGCTGGGACAAACCCTTGGGGAGCGCCTGATCGATCTGCTCGGTCATGGGCCGCGACGGGTGTTCGATCTTATCGCGCAACATGACATTGAATGCGAGCAAGAGCCCACGGGCACGTTGCACTGTGCAGTCGGACGCAGGGGATTGGAAGAAATCAAAGCTCGTGCTGAACAATGGCAGCGACGTGGTGCGCCGGTCGAGATTCTCGATGCCGAGGAGACACGCCGGAGGATCGGCGGTGGCGACTACGCCGGTGCACTGCTGGATAAACGCGCTGGCACAATTCAGCCGCTGGCCTATGTTCGTGGTTTGGCTCGTGCCGCGCTTGCTGCGGGCGCGCAAATATTCACTCAGAGTGCTGCTCTCACCGCCAGCGACGGCGGCTCGCGCTGGAAGGTCAATACGGCAGCCGGATCTGTGCGTGCAGATTGGGTGATTGTTGCCACCGATGCCTACGCGCGAGGACCCTGGTCGCAGGTCCGGCAGGAGCAGATCCAACTGCCTTACTTCAACTTTGCGACCCAACCTCTCTCGGATAATTTGAGAGCATCGATCCTCCCTGAACGCCAGGGAGCCTGGGATACGAAACAGGTGCTCAGTTCATTTCGCTTCGACCGTACAGGTCGGCTCGTTTATGGCAGCATCGGTGCTCTTGAGCGGAGCAGTGCAGCAGTGCACAGGGCGTGGGCCATCCGCTCGCTGGGCAAGCTGTTTCCTCAGCTCGCCGACATCGAATTCGAGGCCGGTTGGTTCGGGACGATCGGTATGACCACGGACAACCTACCCCGCTTTCACAAGTTGGACCGCAACGTAATTGGATTCAATGGATACAATGGCCGCGGAATTGCGCCAGGCACTGTGTTCGGCGGCGTGCTCGCGTCCTATGTGCTAGGGCAGGTTGCGGACAAAGATCTCCCGCTTCCGATCGCACCGGTGGAGGAGCCACGCTTCCGCACCACGCGGGAGGCGCTCTATCGCATCGGGGCGCAACTCGTTCATTTGACCGAAGCCCGGCTCTGACCCGTCAGTTCTCGGTAGCCCGCGAGCTCCACGGAAGGCACATGCTGGCTTCTCGCCGACGTAGTGCAACTCTGCCGGCCTCGGAGAGGGCTACTGGCAATCTCGCTCGATCGCTGGCGTAGGATGGCGATCTATGTTCGAACTCCCAACACCGTTCTCAACGTGCTCACCAGTTTGAAAGAAGGAACGAGCCGACGCCGGTCGCGACAGTCCAAAAACTTCTTGATCTCCGCAAGTCAATCAAGCGGCTCAGTGATGTTTTCCCCTCGATGATACTGGACGTCGGCTTTGCTACCGATGATTCCGTGCCCACGCGCCATGGATTTGGCGCAGATCGGCACGTTTCGGACAAGCGCAATGCAAAACGCGTTCGGTTTGAGCATGAATTCCAGGCGCCCTTGTGGACGCTGACAGCGCATGGCGCGATCTTTGTGAGTTTGTCAGCTTTCGTACGATTGTCGGTGAGCTGACGCTAGGCACACGGATGCGAAGGGTCTGTCGATCCAGCTGTTTTCACCGCCGGCACGTAAGTTGCGTGGGTCGGCACACCACCACCATCCAGGGCTCGGTGTGCAGGAGCGGAATCAGTCAGCGCACCAACTCCGAGCCGCAACGGGCTATGCGGACGTACTCATTGCTTCAAAGGAGTAAACTATTGCGGGCCATATGAGTTGCCAGCTTACGGGAACGTCCGATGCCCCGAGGATCGGTCGTGGCGTCAGTTCTCCTCGGCAACTATGGCCGCGCGATCGAGGAAATGCCGTTGTCCGGAGCCGCGTGCCAAGTAGGCTCTGAACGGACAACGTGGAGAGGCGGCTTGCATGGAACAGTACACAGCCTACATGGTCACACGAGACGGGCATCTCGTCGGCTTTGTCGAGTTTCTCTGTTCCGATGAAGGGACCGCCACGGAGCGGGTGCGGAAACTTGCAACCGACCACGCGGTTGAGCTTTGGCAGAACGATCGTAAGATTGCAGCATATGAATGATGCCAGTGGCTCTGCGAAAAGGGGGCGATTGAGATGAGCACTCGGCGAATTTAGGTTGGCGCCCGCCCTGGACTCGGCAGATGTTCGATATCCGCTAAGCAGGTCGATCTCCGAGAGAGTTGTCGAACATGCTCGGCACACAACAAAAACCCCGGCATCGCTGCCGGGGCTTCGCATTCCGTTGTTTGCCTGAATGGCTGGATCAGAAGTCCATCCCGCCCATGCCGCCCATGCCGCCGCCCGGAGGCATTGCGGGGCCGGCGCCGCCCTTCTTGGGCAGCTCGGCGACCATGGCTTCGGTGGTGATCAGCAGTGCCGCAACCGAGGCTGCGTTCTGGATCGCGGTGCGCACGACCTTCGTCGGATCGATGATGCCTTTGGTGACAAGGTTGCCGTACTCGCCGGTCTGCGAGTCGAAGCCATAGGCGTATTGATCCTTCTCGAGGATCTTGCCGACGATCACCGAGCCGTCTTCACCGGCGTTAATCGCGATCTGGCGAGCGGGAGCCGAGAGCGCCTTGCGCACGATCTCGACGCCGGTCTTCTGGTCGTCGTTCTTGGTGCGCAGGCCCTTGAGCTGCTCGGAGGCACGGAGCAGGGCGACGCCGCCGCCCGGAACGATGCCTTCCTCGACCGCCGCGCGGGTCGCATGCATCGCGTCATCAACGCGATCCTTGCGCTCCTTCACCTCGACCTCGGTCGCCCCGCCGACGCGGATCACCGCGACGCCGCCCGCGAGCTTGGCGAGACGCTCCTGGAGCTTCTCACGGTCGTAGTCCGAGGTGGTCTCCTCGATCTGCGCCTTGATCTGGGCCACGCGCGCCTCGATGTCGGCCTTCTTGCCGGCGCCGTTGACGATCGTGGTGTTCTCCTTGTCGATCATCACCTTCTTGGCGCGACCGAGCATGTTGAGCGTGACGTTCTCGAGCTTGATGCCGAGATCTTCCGAGATCGCCTGGCCGCCGGTCAGGATCGCGATGTCCTGCAGCATGGCCTTGCGGCGATCGCCGAAGCCCGGAGCCTTCACGGCTGCGACCTTGAGGCCGCCGCGCAGGCGGTTCACGACCAGGGTCGCGAGAGCTTCGCCTTCGACGTCCTCGGCAACGATGACCAGCGGCTTGCCGGTCTGCACCACGGCCTCGAGCAGCGGCAGCAGCTCGTTCAGCGAGGAGAGCTTCTTCTCGTTGATGAGGATGTAGGCGTCGTCCATCTCAACGCGCATCTTGTCGGCGTTGGTGACGAAGTAGGGCGAGATGTAGCCGCGGTCGAACTGCATGCCCTCGACGACGTCGAGTTCGGTCTCGAGCGACTTGGCTTCCTCGACGGTGATGACACCCTCGTTGCCGACCTTCTTCATGGCGTCGGAGAGGAACTTGCCGATCTCGGCATCGCCGTTGGCCGAGATGGTGCCGACCTGGGCGATCTCGTCGTTCGAGGTCACCTTCTTGGAGTTCTTCTGCAGGTCCGCAACCACGGCTTCGACCGCGAGGTCGATACCGCGCTTGAGGTCCATCGGGTTCATGCCGGCGGCGACCGACTTGGCGCCTTCGCGCACGATCGCAGCCGCCAGAACGGTCGCGGTAGTGGTGCCGTCGCCGGCCGCATCAGCGGACTTGGAGGCGACTTCGCGCACCATCTGTGCGCCCATGTTCTCGAACTTGTCGTCGAGCTCGATCTCCTTGGCGACGGTGACGCCGTCCTTGGTAATGCGGGGAGCGCCGAACGACTTGTCGAGCACGACGTTGCGGCCCTTCGGACCGAGCGTGACCTTCACCGCGTTGTTGAGGATGTCGACGCCGCGCAGCATGCGGTCGCGGGCATCGACGCCGAATTTGACTTCTTTAGCTGACATATTGGTGTCCCTGAGTTGACTGGGTCTCATCTCACTCTTGAGGCGCCCGGCAGGCGCTCCTCAGGGGTGAGCGGTGCGAGCGGTTGGATTAGGCGGCCTTCTTCTTGGCCGACGCATCGGTGAGAACGCCCATGATGTCGCTCTCCTTCATGATCAAGAGATCCTGGTTGTCGATCTTGACCTCGGTGCCCGACCACTTGCCGAACAGCACCCGGTCGCCGACCTGGACGTCGATCGGGATCAGCTTGCCGCTCTCGTCGCGGCCGCCGGGGCCGACGGCGATCACTTCGCCCTGGGAGGGCTTTTCCTTGGCCGTGTCGGGAATGATGATGCCGCCGGCGGTCTTCTCTTCTGCGTCGATGCGCTTGACCACGACGCGGTCGTGAAGCGGACGGAATTTCATGCAGTCCTCCTAAGCATTTGCTCGGGTTGATGATTTCAGATTGTTAGCAGTCGATGCTCGCGAGTGCCAGTGCGTGCGGAGCTCAAGTAGGGCTGATCTTTTCGGAAGCAAGGGTCCGGCAGAAAAAAAGGCCCTCACGGAATCTGCCGACTGTTCGGGGCCATGCCGGCGAACAACCGGACCGGCGACCAACTGCTGCCTAGGAGTTTTCCTCACTATCCCGCGCGGACTCGTACTCGTGATGGCGCGCTGATGCCGAGCTCGCGGCGGGTTCTAATGGACGCCACGAAGAAGCTAGAAGCAAAGGGCAGGCCAGTCGACTTCCAGGAGCTGCTGAGGATCGAGCCCGATGCCGGCACTACCGAGGTCCGCAATGTGAGAGTGCGCACCGGGGCGCTGGCGCAATCCGGAGACCCGCTGCCTGGTGCCGTTCACGTCGTTCTCCGGGGGCGACACTATGGATGGCAAGAAGGTGCCGCGGGTCCGGTCCGCTCCCGAGGAGAGCTGCCCTGTTCTCGCCCAGCGAGGTTTCTGAACCAACTAGATCAGCGTGCGCAAGACCAAGGAAAGCGAGATTCTCGCCGACATCTTCGCGCTTCTAACCTGCGAGCCGAACGCCGAGGTCGGCCGCGTCCATGCGGAGGCGATACCGGTGATCCTGACGACGACCGCCGTGACTCCCTGCTATCCCGATTGGGGTCAGGTCAGGGCTTCCTGCGACACTGGCAGAGGAGAGTGGTATTGGAACGTGGCGTTGGGCGACACGAAGAAGGCGAGAGATCAACTGAGAGGATCCGCCGGACGCTCGGCGAAAGCAGGTGAACCGGGCAAGCTCGAACCCGATTCCGCAGGCTTCTCCGCGGCGAGCCTTTCGGCTTGTTCGACGAGTTCGGAGCGTGTGCGTTGATCGCGTATCCGGAGAAAAGCCCGGACCAGCCTAAGTCCCTGCAGATCGCTTCGCGCTGAAGACACGTTGTCGTTCATTTTCGAGCTCCCTGACTTTCAGTAGGTGGTCCCAATAGCAGTGCAAGAATGATCCTTACCCGCTTTGGTTGCAACATAAATCCTACCAGAATGAGGGGGGTCCGCTCAGACCCTGAAAGCAAGTCCACACTGTCCGGAGCCGGTGCGGGTAGGATGCGCGCCATCGTTTTCCACTTCATAGCCTCCCACCCTGTCGCAGAGACGATGAAGCGAAGCACAATTCCGCGACTAGAGCGGCCGTAGCTGCTGCCCATACGTTCCAATACACCGAATCTGCTGTGCGCCTTTCGACAAATCTGGATGAGAGAACGCGGCCGTTGCTAGCCAAGAAGGCAGCCACAGAAGAGCTCTTAAAACTTCTACACCTCGTCTGAGGAGCATCGCCTCCCGACAAAGCGTTTAGTTTTGTCGTACCCTCGCCATTCGAGAGCCGAATCCTTCGTCCAGCAAATACAGCTCTCGATGAAGAATGCCGCATGAAGTCGTAACGATTGGGTGAAACAAAAGAGCAGTGCCATTGCATATCGAAGGCTCGCTGAGGTGATCGCGTTATCGGTTGGCGCAGGGTACAATCGGACAGAGAGCATAAGGTCGTAGGCCGTGGCAATTAATCGTCGAACCTTCGCTGCAGCGGGCTGTTCTACGCTCGTCTGCGGATACGCACTAATGCAGCAGGGGCGGACCACGCCATCCAGGAGGCCGGTGGTTGCCGGCTATGTCGCCCCGTGGAAAGCCCGCACGGGCGGTCCAAACATCAAGGAGATCCCGGCTCGCGAGCTGACCCACTTAATGTACGCGTTCGGCACCGTTTCGGCAGAAGGACTGGCTGGACTTGCGGATCGTTGCCTCGACGCAGGAGCCTGCGACGGAACCGCACCGTCGACCCGCTTCGGCGGCAATTTCGCCCAACTCGCCGAATTGAAGCGGAGCAGTCCGGAGCTTCGCATCCTGATTTCGTTGGGCGGTTGGAGCGGATCGAAATATTTCTCGGCCGCCGCTGCCACGCCGATGTCGCGCGCGCAGTTCGCACAATCCGTTATCGAGGCGTTCTTTCGCCCGTATCCTGGTCTGTTCGATGGTGTGGATGTCGATTGGGAGTTTCCCGTCTCAGGGGGACGTCCAGCGAATCTCGCGCGCCTCGAGGACCGTACGAATTTCACGCTCCTGATTGCGGAGCTTCGCCGAAAGCTCACCGAGTTTTCCGCATTAGAGCGCAGGGAGCTGGAGCTCACCATTGCCGTGTCGGCCGTTCCCGATAAGATTGTCAATCTGGAGGCGCCCGCTCTGGCCCCGCTGGTCGACCGGATCCATCTGATGGCCTACGACTATCATGCGGGCTCGGCCTTTGCCGGCTTCAATGCTCCGCTGTTCGCCTGTGCCGGCGATCCAAATCCCGATCTCAATGTCAATGCAAGTGTGAATGCCTTGATCCAGGCCGGGGTGCCGCCGGGCAAGGTCACACTCGGCGTAGCCTTCTATGGCCGAGCTGTTGCAGGCGTTCCGCAGGAGAAGGCGGGGCTCTTGCAAACGGGGACGAGGGTGAGCGAGCAGTGGGGTGGGAGCGACGGCATCGATTATCGCGATCTCGTTATCCGGCGACCGGAAGAGCAGGGCTTTCGTCGGTATTGGAGTGATGAGGCCCAGGTACCGTGGCTCTATGACGCCGAACGGCGGATATGGATCAGCTACGACGATCCGCTCTCAATCGCACGCAAGACGACGTACGCGCTCGCCCATGGACTCGCCGGGATCATGATCTGGGATTTGTTCGCCGACGACGGTTCGCTGCTGCTCGCAGCGCTCCGTATCCTTCCTGCGCGAAGATCCGGTTAGAAGGTAGTCATCACCTTGAGCGCGTCATCCGTGCGCCTCGACGAAATCATCCGCGAAGCGCGTTCGACGCTGTGAGACCAGAGCCACGTCGGGTTAAAACCGGCGATGTCGGAAATCTGACAAACGGCAGCGTCGTTCCGGAGCCTGGCAATGCGGGTTTTTTGTCATGATGCAACGTGCGCACCGGTCTCGGCTTTGATGACATGGATGCGTGGTCGCAAGGCATGATCGAGGGCATCGCCAATTACAGCGGCGATCCCGCGGTCGAGGCGCGGTGCCATGCGGCCACGTCGGGCATCGATGCCGCGATCGACGACATCCTGCCGGTGATGCGCAAGCATCCGGACCAGAGCATTTTGGGCGTGCTCCTCGCTTCCGGCATGGCCATGGAGAGCGTGCGCGCGAATGTAAAACTCGCGATCTCAAGGCGGCCAGAACGAGCCGCGCAAGGCGATCGCGGGCACTGTGTGGGCATTGTTGACGCATCCCGATCAGCTCGAGCTCGTGCGCAAGGGCGAGGTGACGTGGCTCCGGGCCTTCGAGGAATACGCCCGCTGGATCTCGCCGATCGGCATGTCGCCGCGGCGGATTGCCAAGCCGTGGTCGATCCGCGAGGTTGCGTTCGAGACGGACGAGCGTGTGTTTCTGAGTTCGGTTCCGCCAACCCCGACGAGAAGCATTTTGAGCGCGCCGACCAGTTCGGCGTGCGGCGCGACACCTCGAAGAGCGTCGCCTTTGGCGCGGGGCCGCATTTCTGCGCCGGCGCCTGGGCCTCGCGCGCCATGATTGCCGACGTCGCGCTGCCGACCATGTTCGCGCGTGCCGGGCATATCGAGCTTGCCGACGACGAGCCGGTGCGGATCGGCGGCTGGGCGTTCCGAGGCTTGCAGAATTTGCCGGTGAGATGGCTGCAATAGCCCGGCACGGGAGGTCGATTCCGAATGCCGTCATCATGCCACCCCCTGTTTTGCCCGACGTGTCAAATCTATTTCGGATAATTCGCAAACTGTTGTTTTGCACGTGCCGGCTACTGTGCATGGGGTTGTTTTCGCGTTTTGTCTTCCCGTCACGTGTCTGAGACTGAATGCACGTGGTCTTCACATCCGCGTGCAGAAAAATTCCGCCTGTATTCGCTCCGCGGGTTGAAAGATTAATCATGCCGATCACTGCGAACGCAGTGTCTGCATCGCTATTTTCCCGCACGTCTCGACACCTCCGCTGACCCGCACCATCATTCCCGAGCGTGAATGATGACGGCCGCTCGCGGCCGGGAGTGTGGAATGCAACGTAGGGACTTTCTCAAACTCTCCGTTGGAACGGCGGCCGCCGCCGCGTTCGCCTCGCGCGGGAATGCGCAAGGCGCGGTGAAGGAAATTCGTATCGGTTACCAGAAGACCGGCGTGCTGGTGATCACGCGCCAGCGGGCGACTCTGGAAAAACATTTCGCCGCGCAAGGCATCGACGTGAAATGGGTCGAATTCTCCTCGGGGCCCCCGATGATGGAGGCGATGAATGTTGGCAGCGTCGATTACGGCGCGGTCGGCGATTCCCCGCCGGTGTTTGCCCAGGCCGCGGGCGCGGCGATCGTCTATGCCGCGGGCCAGCCCATCACCAACGGGCAGGGCATTCTGGTGCGCAAGGACTCGCCGATCCGCTCCATTGCCGACCTGAAGGGTAAGCGCGTCGGCTTCACCAAGGGCTCCAGCGCCCACAATGTCGTGGTACAGACGCTGGAGAAGGCGGCCCTGACCTACGCAGACATCAACCCGGTCTATCTGACGCCGCCGGATGCCGGTCCCGCCTTTGCCAATGGCAGCATCGAGGCCTGGGCGATCTGGGATCCTTATTTCGCGATCGGCGAGACCCGGCAGAACGGCCGCATCCTGATCAATGCGCGCGAGGTCACCAGGACCAACTCCTTCTACATCGCCAACCGCGAGTTCGCGAAGAACCATGGCGCGATCCTGCAACAGATCGTCGACGTGACCACTGCGACCGGTCAATGGGCCGAGCAGCACCGCAACGAGGTTGCCAGGTCGCTGGCCGCGATCACCGGCGTCCCGCTGGACATCCAGACTGTGGCGGCCGATCGCGCGAATTTCGTGATCGGCCCCGTCACCGACGACATCGTCGCGACCCAGCAGGGCGTCGCCGATCGCTTCTTCAAGCTCGGCCTGATTCCGAAGCCGATCGTCATCCGCGACATCATCTGGCGCAACTCGGCAGCGTGAATCGTGCCAACCAGTCTCCCCATTTCAAAAGGTTTGAACATGAGGTGCATCATTCAGCGTCTGATCGCGGCCATCGTGCTCTCGATCGGCATCGTCGCCGCCGCGGTCGGTACCTCCTACGGTCAGGACAAGGTGGTCCGCATCGGCTACCAGAAATACGGCAAGCTGGTGCTGCTGAAGAGCAAGGGCACGCTGGAGCCGAAGCTCGCCGCCAACGGCTACAGGGTGGTATGGACCGAATTTCCGTCCGGCCCGCCGCTGCTCGAAGCGCTCAATGTCGGCGCGATCGATTTCGGCAACACCGGTGAAGCCCCGCCGATCTTCGCGCAGGCCGCCGGCGCGCCGATCCAGTACGTCGCCTACGAGCCGCCGGCGCCGAAGGGCGAGGCGATCCTGGTGCCGAAGGAAAGTCCTCTGAAATCGGTTGCTGATCTTAAGGGCAAGAAGGTCGCGCTCAACAAAGGCTCCAACGTTCACTACCTCCTGCTCAAGGCGCTGGAGAAAGCGGGCGTCAAATATTCGGAAGTTGAACCGGTGTTCCTGGCACCGGCCGATGCGCGCGCCGCCTTCGAGCGCGGCGCGGTCGGTGCCTGGGTGATCTGGGATCCATTCCAGGCCGCGGCCGAAGCGGCAACCGGTGCACGCACACTCGCTGACGGCACCGACATCGTCGCGAACTACCAGTTCTATTTCTCCTCGAAGACATTCCTCGACGCCAACCCTGAGATCGTCGACGCCGTGCTCGCCGAGCTCAGCACAGTGGACGATTGGGCCAAGGGCGACATCGATGCAGTGGCCGAGCAACTGGCGCCGGCGATCGGACTGTCGGTCCCGGTGGTCGAGGTGGCACTGAAGCGGCAGGCCTACGGCATCAAGTCGCTGACCGATGCCGTGATCGCCGATCAGCAGCAGGTTGCCGACGCGTTCCTCGCGCTCAAGCTGATCCCCCAATTCATCAAGATTTCCGACGTGGTGCGGAGGCCAGGAACATGAGCAAGGTCATGAGTACGAAAAGCAACGCCAACATCCTCTGGTTTCTGCCGACCCACGGCGACGGCCGCTATCTCGGCACCGGCATCGGCGGCCGCGAGGTCAATTTCAACTATCTGCGCCAGATCGCGCAGGCGGCCGATCAGCTCGGCTATTTCGGCGTGCTGTTGCCGACGGGACGGAGCTGCGAGGATTCCTGGGTCGTCGCCTCCTCGGTCGCGCCGTTCACGGAGCGGCTGCGCTATCTCGTGGCGGTCCGTCCCGGCTTGCAATCGCCGACCGTGGCGGCGCGCATGACCGCGACGCTCGATCGCGTCACCAACGGCCGGCTTCTCGTCAACGTCGTCACCGGCGGCGATCCCGTCGAGAACAAGGGCGACGGCATCTTCCTCGGCCATGACGAGCGCTACGAGGTCACGCGCGAGTTCCTCAACGTCTATAGCGATTTGCTGGCGGGCAGGACCGTCAATGTCGAGGGCAAGCACATCCACGTCGAGGACGGCAAGCTGCTGTTCCACCCCGTGCAGTCGCCGCGGCCGCCGCTTTATTTCGGCGGCTCCTCGGATGCGGGCATCAATGTCGCGGTTGACGCCGTCGACAAATATCTCACCTGGGGCGAGCCGCCGGCGCTGGTCGCCGAGAAGGTTGAGAAGGTGAGGGACATCGCCGCCGCGCGTGGCCGAAAGCTCTCCTTCGGCATCCGGCTTCACGTGATCGTCCGAGAAACCAACGAAGAAGCCTGGCGTGCCGCGGGCGAGCTGATCAAGCATGTCAGCGACGACACGATTGCCACCGCGCAGAGGAACTTTGCCCGGATGGACTCGGTCGGCCAGCAGCGCATGGCGCAGCTCCATGGCGGCAAGCGCGACAAGCTCGAGATCGCGCCGAATCTGTGGGCCGGTGTCGGCCTGGTGCGCGGCGGTGCCGGCACGGCGCTGGTCGGCGATCCACAGACCGTCGCCGCGCGTATTAGGGAATATCAGGACATCGGCATCGATACCTTCATCATGTCGGGCTACCCGCATCTGGAGGAAGCCTATCGTTTCGCAGAGCTGGTCTTCCCGCTGCTCTCGCTGCAGCAGCCGAGCAACGTGACCAAGCTGCACTTCAACGGCGGTCCTTTCGGCGAGACGGTCGGCAGCGACTACCGTCCGCAGCATCGGGTGTCGCAATCATGAGCCTCATCGACAGCGTCTCTCTCCCGCGCAACTTCCGCCTGCCCCGCGTCGACGGCCTGGTCCAGTGGATCGTCCCGCTCGGCATCATCGCGATCTGGCAGGTGGCGAGCATCACCGGCTTCGTCCCGGCGCGCGTGCTACCGGCGCCGAGCGATGTCGCGCTGGCGGGCTGGAAGCTGCTGCTGTCCGGCGAGCTCGTTCGCAACATCTGGGTCTCGTTCTGGCGCGCCTCGATCGGCTTCTTGATCGGCGGCAGCATCGGCTTCGCCTTCGGGCTTGCCAACGGCCTGTCACAGCTTTCGGCAAAACTCACCGACACCACGCTGCAGATGGTGCGCAACGTGCCGCATCTGGCGCTGATCCCGCTGGTCATATTGTGGTTCGGCATTGACGAGAGCGCAAAGCTGTTTCTGGTGGCGCTCGGCGTGTTCTTCCCGATCTACCTCAACACGCTGCACGGCATCCGCACCGTCGATCCGCAGCTGATCGAAATGGGCCGCATCTACGGCATGCGTGACGGCGAACTGTTCCGCCGCGTGATCTTCCCGGGCGCGCTGCCGTCGATCTTCGTCGGCATCCGCTTCGCGCTCGGAATCATGTGGCTGACGCTGATTGTCGCCGAGACCATCGCGGCGTCGTCGGGCCTTGGCTACATGGCGATGCAGGCGCGCGAATTCATGCTGATCGACGTCGTCGTGCTCTCGATCCTGATCTACGCGCTGCTCGGCAAGATCGCCGACAGCGCCTCCCGTGTGCTGGAGCGGGCGACGCTGTCCTGGCACCCCGCCTTCCAGAAACGTTGAGAGTGACATGCAGACAGCGCTTCGTACGTCCGTTCCCGAGACCGAACTCGCCAGCCGCGCCAATTCTGCACCTCACGCCCGTGTGGCGCGTGAGGAGCGGCCGCTCCATGTGAGTGGCCTGTCGCTCAACATCCGGGGCCTGCGAAAGTCCTTCGGCGACAACGAGGTGCTGCGCGGTATTGATCTGCACATTCCGGCCGGCCAGTTCGTCGCGATCGTGGGCAAGAGCGGGTGCGGCAAGAGCACGCTGCTGCGCCTCATTGCCGGCCTGGAAAAGATCGACGCCGGCAGCATCAGTTTTGGTGACGAGGTCCAGGCAGAAGATATCCGCGTGATGTTCCAGGAGCCGCGGCTGTTGCCCTGGGCGCGGGTGCTGTCCAATGTCGAGGTCGGTCTCGGCCGCGATCGTGCATCCGATGACGCGCAGTTGCGCGCAGAGAAGGCGCTCACCGAGGTCGGGCTCGTCAACAAGCGCGACCAGTGGCCCTCGGTGCTGTCGGGCGGCCAGAAACAGCGCGTGGCGCTCGCCCGCGCGCTGGTCTCCCGTCCGCGCGTGCTCGCCTTCGACGAGCCGCTCGGCGCGCTGGACGCGCTGACCCGCATTTCGATGCAACGGCTCCTGGAGCGGGTCTGGCGCGACCAGGGCTTTACCGCGATCCTGGTGACCCATGATGTGTCGGAGGCCGTCACGCTGGCCGATCGCGTGCTTGTGATCGAGGACGGCCGGATCGCGCAGGACGTGACCGTCAACGTACCACGGCCGCGCGAGCGCCGATCGGTGGACCTTGCCGATCTCGAAGGTTCGATCCTGCGCGCCCTTCTCTCGGGCGATGAGCGAATCTAGATACGACAGGCCAAACCGAGCGAGTCCGCCATGAATGCGCTTCCCCGTCCTCTCGTCATGGATCCCGCCGTTCCCGCCGCAGATTTTCGTGGCGCCATGCGCCATCTCGCCGGCGGCATCAGCGTCGTCACGGCCGGGCGGGGCAGGGACATAACCGGCATGACGGTGACCTCGGTGACGTCGCTCTCGGTCGATCCGCCGACGCTGATCGTCAGTATCAATCGCGACGCCTCCTCGTTTCCGCTCATCCAGCGCCTCGGCATCTTCTGCGTGAACGTCCTCAATGCCGATCAGCTTGACATTGCCGAGCGCTTTGCCGGCAAGGGCGGGCTGAAGGGCGCCGCCCGCTTTGCCGGTTCCGATTGGAGCTCAAGCTTGTCGGGCGCTCCCTTGCTCGTCGATGCACTCGCCGCGCTCGATTGCGAGGTCGAGGAGATCGTCGAGCGCCATTCGCACGGCATTGTCATCGGTCGCGTGCGCGAGATCCGAAGGGCGGCACGCAACGCGGCACTCGCTTATTGGCACGGCCAGTACGTCGCGATTGATCACGAAGAGGATGCGGCAAGAATGGCTCAGGTCAGCATGTCCTCGCCAAGGCGTTCCCTTCCCTAAGACTAAGGCAAATCGGCGCATGCCTGCACTCTTCAAGAATCGACTTGCCGCGCCTTAGACAAATTCTTGGTGGCCGTTGGCTCATAGCAAGGCACCGAAGTTGGGTGGACGCGTGAAACTGGTCTCGCAGAGAAGCGAAGGCGGCGTACGCCAATCTATAGTGCAGTGCCGCATATCTGTCGCCACCGGCGGCTGTTGTTGCTGCTGAGCCTTCCTAAGTAGAAGATAGGGTATCCGAAGAACGCCGAAGTGCGGCGAGCGGCCAGTCATGACTGAAGCCTACATCATCGAAATCAACGACCGTACTGCCGGCATCATCAAAAAGGACAAGCGATGCTTTCGCTTCTTCTCCTCCGAGCATTTGTTCGACAGCCTGGAAGGGCGTGAGTTCCGTTCGCCGCGTGATGCGGAGCGCGCTGCACGCGCGTTGCTCTCCGAACGGCCTCGTCCCCAAGGCTGACAATTTCCTTGAGGTCTGAGGTGAGCGACCGGGAAGTGATCGGAGCGATCCGCGAACATGAAAATCGTTTCGTCGTTTGTCGGCACGAGGAAGAGAGAGAATGACCTTGCCGCTCCACACATTCGAAATTCCATTTCATTGACGATACGCGAAACACGCCGCATCCTTTCCGTCTCGCAATCTCGAGGCGAGTGGTCGCCCCGGGAAAGTCTTTCTCCCAACGCAGCTCCGCACGGAACATGCGCAGCGCCGGGCGCTTGCGCAAACGGCGAAGCTGCGTCCAGCGGCAGGATCCGATACCCATGAGAAACGTAGAGACGCGCGGGGCGCCAGTGGCGACCTTGCCGCGAGCCCAGGAGATCTTCGCCGGCATCGAGGTGCGGCTCGCGGTGAATGCACGCCTTATCGACGGCTTTGGCGGCGACTTTGATGACGGGATCGCGCTGTCACCGGCCGAGTCAAATGCCATCAAGTTCACCGTCACCAACAATGCGGTGTCCGTGGTCGGTGATGCGCTCTCGCTGTCGGGCAATCACGGACTCTCCCGCGCCAACCCGCGAGCGGCACCATCGCGACGTTCTGTGCGGCCGCGTGCACACGCCCCAGGATGATTCGACGCGCCTCATCCTAGGCCGCGCCTCGCTGGGGTTTTGAGCTTCTGGAACAAGCTAAGGAGACAAACATGCCAATCGAGTTCATCGGCTATATCGGTAACAACAATTCATCGGAAACCATTGTCCGCGACGGGCCGGTCCTGAACCGGACCCATATCGAAGCGGCGGCGAAAGCGCACGAGAACGCCGGCTTCGATCGTGCACTCCTGGCGTTTCACTCGACCACGCCCGACAGCCTGCAGGTCGCCCAGCATGTGCTGGGCGTCACCGAGCGGCTCAATGTGCTGATCGCGCAACGTCCGGGCTTCACCGCGCCGACCCTGCTGGCGCGGCAGTTTGCAGCCCTCGACCAGTTTTCGCGCGGCCGCGTCGCACTGCACGTGATCACCGGCGGCAATGCGACGGAGCTGCGCCAAGACGGCAATACGCTCGATGACAAGAACGAACGCTACGCTCGTACATCCGAATTCCTCGACGTCGTGCGGTTGGAATGGACCAGCGACAAGCCGTTCACGTACAAAGGCAAATACTACCAGGTCGAGAACGGCTTCTCGCAGGTCAGGCCGTATCGTCCAGACGGAATCCGCATTTATTTCGGCGGCGCCTCGGATGCCGCGATCGATGTAGCCGGCAAGCATGCGGACACCTTTGCGCTCTGGGGCGAGTCCTACGCCCAGGTGCGCGATGTCACATCGCGCGTTCACAATGCCGCGCTGAGGCAAGGGCGCGCGACCCCGCGTTTCAGCCTGTCGGTGCGGGCGATCATCGCGCCGACGGAACAGCAGGCCTGGGAAAAAGCGGAGGCGATTTTGGCGCGCGCCACCGCGCTGCAGGACAAGACCGGCTACAGCAAGCCAGCCGACGGCCACGCCACGGCCGGCGCACGGCGTCTGCTGTCGCTGGCCGATCAGGGCAGCCGGATCGACAAGCGCTTGTGGACCGAGATCGCACAACTCACAGGGGCCAACAGCAACAGCACGGCGCTGGTCGGCACGCCAGAGCAGGTCGCGGAGGTCTTCGGCGATTATTACGACCTCGGCATCACTCATTTTCTGATCCGCGGCTTCGATCCCCTGATCGACGCAATCGAATATGGCCGCGAACTGATTCCGCTGACCCGCGAACTCATCTCCAAGCGGCAGCTCACGCGAGGGGAGGCTGCGGAATGATCAGGCTAATGCTGGCCGGCGCGCTGCTGCTCCTTGGTATTGAGGCCGGACAAGCGCAAGCCATCCTGCGCGTCGGCGACCAGAAGGGGAATGCGCAGGCTGTGATGGAAGCGGCAGGCGTCCTGAAGGACGTGCCCTATAGGATCGAGTGGAAGGAATTCGCAGCTGCAGCGCCACTGCTGGAGGCGCTCAGCGCCGGCGCAATCGAGACAGGGCTTGTAGGAGATGCGCCCTTCACTTTCGCGGCGGCCGCCGGCGCACCGGTAAAGGCGATTGCGGCGATCAGACAAACCGGGGAGGGTCTTGCGATTCTTGTGCCCGAAAAATCTCCCATCAAGAGCTTTGATGGTCTGCGCGGAAAGAAAATCGCAACCGGCCGCGGCTCAATCGGCCATCAACTGATTCTGGCCGCGCTCGAGAAGATGGGCTGGAAGGCGGATGACGTGCAGATTATGTTTCTTTCGCCGTCCGATGCCAAGATCGCCTACAGCCAGGGGTCTGTAGATGCTTGGTCGACATGGGAACCTTATGTCAGCCAGGAGGAAGTCCTATTCAAATCGCGCCGTGTGATCACCGCGGAAGGATTGACACCAGGTCTCGGCTTCCAAGTCGCAACTGCGAGTTCCATTCGTGATAGACGACTCGAATTGACCGACTTCATTCGTCGGCTCGCAGCTGCAAGGGCCTGGTCGCTTAACAATACCAGCAGCTATGCCGAGAGCTGGGGCAGGCTGATGAATATCCCCGCCGTCGTGCCGCTGAATTGGCTCGCGCGTGCAAAGGTGCGCATTGCGCCGATCGACGACAGTGTGACGAAAGACGAGCAGAGCACGATGGACCTCTACTTCCGTTGGGGTCTCATCAAGCGGAAGCTCGATGTCTCGGATATCATCGATCGCTCCTTCTCAGACGCAATCGCCAAAGGAGCAGGCTTGTGAGGCCACCGCCGCTCGCGCCGGCTTTTGGACGCGGGTCTCTGTTCGAGTCGAATCCTTCCAGTCATCCGAACCGCGCTTGAAAGAGCCCAACGTCACCTTGGGCTCCTCGCTATGTTTTGCACGTGATCGCGACCGTTAAGCATCTCTATACGAAACAGCGAAGTCTTCGCAGACCGAGACAAATGCCTTCTTCGCCTCTGCATCCTCGAAGCAAAAATGCGCCCCTTCGGCGCCCCCAGTCAATCCGTCAGTCGATTGTGCCGTCTCGTGCGATGCGAGATGCCTCGCCGCGCAAATGATCTAATTGTCTTCCATGCGCCCGTACAATCACACAATTCGTCGTTTTGAGATCTCACCGGCTCGGAAATCCAGTTCACGAACTACCGCCTCACCGGCCGTTGATCCACGTCCATGCATCTTGCGGCGTCGCGATCTGGCTGATCGGGTCGAGAAAATACCATTACGAGCTCTTGATGGGAGAGACATGGTTGCAGAGAGAAGTGCAAATCTCTCCCGGTCGCCTCGCGCCGTTCTTGGCGGAAACACCATCCGCTGCGTTAAGGTTCTTGAACAGCACAACTAGAAAGCCACGTGCTTTTGGTCTAGGATTGCTGCCGCCTGGACTGCATTGTTTCACGATGCGCATTTTAGACCCGGAGGGCCACCGGCAATAATTGTTGTCGAGTGGCTTTTTCAAGGAGATGCAGATGGTGGTTGGGGTACCCTATCTGGCGGTTGGCATCTGCGTCTTGGTCGCAGCCTGGCTTGTGATGAACTGGCTCATCTAGCGGGCCGTATTGCGTGGGGGCGTCAATGCATGATTGGAAGAGCGAGCTCGATGCGCTTGTCGCTGAAACCACGGCGTTCGCCAGATCGCTGAAGGTGGACGAGCGGCCTCAGCCGAAAGAAGTCGTCGAACAGGATACCGCCAGCGTGCCCGACTATGGCGGCAGCGAACGTGATGAGATCAGGAAGCGGGTCGAGAGTTTCCAAGCGCATCAAGAGCGCTTCATGCGCGAGCGCGAGGAATTCGCCGATTCCTTGCTGCGCCGGATCAAGCCGATCGTGAAATCCTAGAGCTCGTCGTTGGCCCTTTTGTGGGCTGTCAAGCGCGTATTGCGTGACTTGCACGACTTAGGAACTTGGCCGGCCTATTCTGGAGCGCAAGAGTCTTCGAGCGTGATCAACGCTTGCTTTAAGAATTGTCACCGCAGATCGACCTCACTACGCAGGAAAGATGCGCTCCTGTCTGCGTACGGTACGAATGCCGCCGCTTCAAACTCGGGAGCGCTGTCACGCTCGAGCGTCTTTCGAAGGCCATCGCTGGACGGATTGTGACCGGCCATTTACCATTGACCAAGATCAAAACCTCAAATGAGGATGCTCTACAAGACCCACGGAGGCTAGAGATCTCATGCGCAACGTCCTGCTTATCGGCCTGCTTGCACTTCCCATCCTCTGCGGTTTTGGATCGCCTTCAGGCGCCGCTCCCCGGGGTCGTTCCATACCCCCGGCTCGGCAGGACATTTATTGCTTGCAGGGACGTACGTGGGGCTATCCGGGAAATTGCCAGTTCTCGACCTATGACCAATGCATGGCCACTGCGTCCGGCACCTACGCCTATTGCGGCATGAATCCCATCTACGCGTTCGAGCGACAGGGACGACAATTGCACTGATGTGTGACCTTCAAGGATGATCGAGACATCCCTCCTGAGTAGTACTCGTATAAAGAACCTACCGTGCAAGGTGAGAGACGGTGGTGGACTTCCACCTGGAGGCCCTCCGCGCGAGTACACTTGCGATGCGTCTCCTCGGTCGCATCCGGGTCGCAGTGAGCGCGCAGTACGCGTAGACACGCTCAGCTGAGGAACTCGAATCGTCCAATCCTGGAAGAAGCGAGTCTCCCGCAGCATGGGCCGATCCGGCACCAATTTAAACAACGGCGTCTCCGTCGTGCCCCTTCGCGTCACTTCCCGCATCACACGACACTCCATCTCCGGCTACTGCGCCTCGCACTCTCGCGCTCGAGGCGGGTGCATCGGGTCAGGAGACGGCGGACACGGACGACACTGCTGCCCGCATCCGGAAAAACGGAGCTGCGATAATTTTGTGGTCGAACATATCTCGTGCGTGATCCGTGACGGTTTGAACAAGTATGCCATCGGTGGTGACCACTTGCGCTCGTCGGGCGGCCAAGGGTCGTTCGGGACTGTCCCACCCGATCTCGCGGAAGAACGGCTGCGAATGCTTGCCTGTCATGAAGCCGTCATAGGGCGCGGCCTCATCCGCCGTCACATCAGCTCGGCGCGATTTCTCAAACATGCGGGCGAGCACCGCAGTCCAGTCGTCATTGCGTGAACCCTGGGCAGACACGACATCGCCGCCCGAGGCGATATCTTATCTTGATCGCAGCCGCGGACATTGCCTGTCCCGTGCTCTGGCTTGTGCAGATATTCACGCTCATGCGGCCCCTCCGGTAAGTTGTCCGGCTCGTCGCTGAGGGAGGCTACAACGGAACGTTAATGATATTTTGAAACTGTCTCGCCGCAGAGGAATTGCGGAGCAATTCATTCTTCAGACGTGGTGGGGACTAGGATGTTCAAGGCGCGCTCCAGGAATCAGGAACTTCTTAGAAAGGCCGAGTGGCTCAACACGCTGTCGCTCCATTGCGGAATCGGGCTGTGGGACGCGATCTTTTATGACGGGGACGCGATGCATCCCAAGGCCCGTTGGACTTGGTCGTCCGAATTCCGCCGCCTCTGCGGATACAAGACGGAAGCCGAATTCCCCAACGTCATGCAATCCTGGTCCGATCGCCTGCATCCGGATGATGCAGCCCCGACATTCGCCGCCTTCGAATCAACTTGCCGGACGGGGATAGGCTACGATGTGAAGTGTCGTCTAAAGGTCAAGGATGGAAGTTATCGCTGGTTTCGGGCGACTGGTGGCGTCGTGCTGGACGAGAATCGGAAACCGCGACGCGCTTGCGGATCTCTGGTCGATATCGACGAATTGATGAAGGCGGAAGAAGAGAAGAGAGCGATGATCCACAAGCTGGCCGCCGACTTTGAAAATGCGGTCGGAAATATCGTTGGTACGGTCTCGTCGGCCTCATCGGAGCTGGAGAGTTCGGCTAAAAGGTTGGCCGCCACGGCCGAGAGTGCGCAACTGTTGACCGCCACCGTCGGGTCAGCGTCGGCGGAGGCATCGAGCAATGTGCAATCGGTTGCTTCAGCCACCGAGGAGCTGTCATCCTCAGTCAGGGAGATCAGTCGGCAAGTCCAGGAGGCGGCTCGCATCGCCAACGAGGCGGTTGGACAGGCCCGCAAGACGACCGACCGCGTCAGCCAGTTGTCGAAGGCGGCAGCCCGTATCGGCGACGTGGTCGAACTGATCAATACCATTGCCGGTCAGACAAATCTGCTGGCGCTGAACGCGACCATCGAGGCTGCGCGGGCCGGCGAGGCCGGCCGAGGTTTCGCCGTCGTCGCTTCCGAGGTAAAGGCGCTGGCGGAGCAGACGGCCAAGGCGACCGGGGAGATTGGCCAGCAGATCAGCGGCATTCAGTCAGCGACGCAGGATTCGGTTGGCGCGATCGGCGAGATCAGCGGCACGATCGAGAAGCTGTCGGAGATTTCCTCGACCATCGCAGCAGCAGTGGAAGAGCAGGGCGCCGCGACGCAGGAGATTTCCCGCAACGTCCAGCAGACCGCAGAAGGTACCCTGCGCGTCTCCACCAACATCATGGACGTACAACGCGGCGCCATCGAGACCGGTTCGGCGTCCTCCCAAGTTCTCTCGGCAGCGCAGTCACTTTCCAACGAGAGTCGTCGTCTCGAGGACGAAGTGAGCCGATTCCTAAAAACAGTGCGCGCCGCGTGATTGAACCGCTGACGCTGTCATGACATGCGCCATGGACACGGACCAGAGCCGGAAAAAATACGATCATCTTTCATTCCGCATGCTGTCGTCCGGTCTCTGGACGCCTTGCGGCACTACGTGTCCACTCAGAGCCTCGCTTTCCAATTTGCGCTTGCGAACTTGCGTCATTCGCCGTCTGCGGACAGAAGTCTGAGTGCCCCAATAGTGCCCCAGCTTTTCGGGGGGCGATCCTCTAGGTCATTGAGATCAATGGTGGGCGCACAAGGGACCGAACCGCGGACCTCTGCCGTATGAAACCTGACACACGCGCTTGCCGCCGGACCGCGTATGCATAGGCTGGAGGGCTTTGTGACGGTCATCACGTTGCACTTCGAGTTCGACCGCGACAACACCGATTTCGGCGAATTCTCTGCTGCCTCGCGGCGGAATTGACCTATTAGAACGGCAACTTCCAAAGGGAGTAGAGAAGCCACCCGAGGGAGCCCCAGAACACGATGGCGGCTATGATGAAGTATGGTGATGCCACCAAAGGCTGCTCCAAAGATTGGGCCATGTAACACCGCAGCCAGAACGTTTCGCGGCGTTTGCGGGGAATATACGCCGGAGTTCTGCTCGGAGCGCACACCTACCGCCGAGGGCACGCGCGCGCCCTAAGCGAGTGCCGCCGAATTCGAATCTGGGCAGTCAGTAGGACCACTACCACTCCCCGGGCGCGGCGCTCGGCGCGCGTACTTCGCTGCAAGCTTATTCCCTGCCCAGTAGGGCCGGTTCGTAGAAGCGGGCGCGACGATCGCCGAGCCGTCGAGCACAGCGAGATGAACGAGTGCTGTCGATCGGGCTGATATGTGACGATGTCACTGGTGATGACTTCGAAGCCCGCGGCGAGCAGCATGTCCGCAGCAGTGAGGCCCAGCCTCGCCGTACGAGATTTTTGTTGTTCGTATGATGAGCGATGAGGATCAGGTAGATCGCCTTTCAGATCGGTTTGCACGAATAGCGCTTTGCGATCGATGCGATTTTCCTCATGCCAGCAGATGATCGCCAAGCGGGTGCGCGGCTCCGCCTGACGGATACGAAATCGGGGGTGTTGCGCCTCGCTGTCTCAGTTTTTGTACGATTGCTATGTGCCGCCGTGCTCAAGGATGATCTCGGAGACGAGAGCGGTGTCGTCGAAGCATGGTGAACGACAATGAGGATTTCGGCGCCACCCTGCGGGGGAGTTAGGGCATGGAACGGGCAACGGTGCGGCCGTCGGGCTAAGCGTCGACGAGAGCCGTCCCCTTAGTGGTGCGCCGCTCAAGGATGAGACCAAATTCGTTCGGCGCGGACGGCTCGACCAATGTCTGCGTCTGCCAAATTGCGCCACAGGGCGCCGGCAAAAATCGAGGATGCTCGCTGCGATCACCGCGAAGAAGGTTCGCGCCAGATGAGTTGGTGGTTCTTACGCCACCGGATGGCGAGCTAGTTTGGGCGCGGTGCGCCGAAATCATGTTCCGTTGAGCCGTCGCGAAGCTGCCGCGGGAAATTGAAGGTCGCTCGCGGCGCGGACGACGACCAGCGGATGTTCGCCGACATCGCCGCGAACCTCTGTCCAGTGACGTCCGGACGCCGCGGTCCAGATCGGCGCCTAGCGCCTTGCGTGTGCCCGTGGCATGGGCGGGGCCGCCACCCGAGGGCGGCGACCCCTTGCCGCGAAGGCCGCCGGTACGCGAAACAAAGACGACTTCGCGACTACATCTAGCATCGACTCCGCTGTCAGTGACCGCAATGAGATATGGTCATTAGCGTTACTTGGATGGCTTGTTGACCGATGATCGGTTCGTTGCTGACTTTCGCGAGGCGATCGCTTCGACCTTCTTAAGCGTCTTTACAAATTCCGCGCGGAGATGTTGCTCATGCGCCAGATTTCCTGGCTCCGAGAGGAATGCAACCTTCACGAGGAAACGATTCAATAGCGACGCAATTGAAAGGTTGTCAGAGTGTTGCGAGCGCAGGGCCGTGAGCTGCCGACGCATATCAATAAGATCGAGAGTTTCGCGGTCTGACTGCCTTTTCAAATGAAACTCGCGCGAGAGCCCTGCAAACAAACGAGGCCGCGCGCCGAGTATATTGGCGCGACGGCTTCGCCACTAGGGACCCGGATCAAGGGCAATGTCCGGCACGAAGAGGCTAGCGTTACGTAGCACCGGCGCAAGCGAATACGCAGGTTAAGCTTGATGACGCAGCGAGAGGTTAAATCTGGAACAATCGAGCTGGACCTATACGCGCTTAGACGCGGGAATTGATTCGTCGGGAAAAGTGATCGCATGGCGGCATCGCTCGGTCGCGCCAACCTTGTTTACGAATTGCAAGCCTGATCCAAAGCGCAAAACTGCAGTCTTTGCGACGATCGAAGCGCTTCCCGAGCCTGTCCGCCTCGGCATCGCGAAGTTCGCCGCATCGATTGCGGCCGGTTCGCCGGCGCGGCTCTGGCGAATGTCCGGGCGGCGGTCCGCCGTGTGCAATCACTTCTTTGACGCCCGCAGTCTCTCCCGAATAGTGGTTTCCGGGCTTAGCTTAACTCAGTCGAACCGCCGCGATACGGACCCGGGTATCCCAAGTGGTGTGGGAAGGATGGCATCGCGAGACGTCCTCCTATCCCGATCAATCAAAGCACAGACTGCGGGCTAACCAGTCGGGGCTTTTGCGGCAGCGTCGCACCACGACTATGCGAGCTTCGTAGGACGGACGCACTGCTTCCCTCAATGAGCTTTAGTCGCGAGCCACCGAGGGCGCCTCGTCGTGCTTGAGGTGTCGCTTTCTGATATTGTAACTCACCAGCCAGATCACGCCCACCGCGATCGGCACGAAGGCTGCGGTTAGGAACGAGGGCTCTACACGCAGTCCGACATCGTGCGCGCCCTTGGCCAGATAGCCAAACAGGCTGACCACGTAATATCCGATTGCCCCGACCGACAATCCTTCGACGGTGCACTGCATCCGAAGTTGCTGCCTCGCGCGCTCGTTGATAGCGTGCAGGAGGTCGCGATTCTGTCGTTCAATTTCGACGTCGACACGGGTTCGCAACAGATCGGCGGTACGCGCGAGCTTGACCGACAGGGTCGCCTGACGATCCTCCACGGTCGCGCAAGTTCGCATCGCGGGCGCCATGCGGCGCGCCAGAAACGACGACCAGGTCGGATAGCCCGAGACGTCGTTGCCTTCAATGATTGACAATCGCGATTGGACCAGCTCGTTATAGGCCCTGCTGGCGCCGAAGCGAAACAGGCTGGCAGTCGCGCCTCTTTAAGGAGGCGGCCAACGCCGTCAGCTCGGCAAGCAGATGGTTGTTGAATTGCAGCCCCGCACCGCTTTGCATTTTTTCGAGCGCCTCGACGAGACGGCGGTCGATGCGATCAACAGACGGTGCAAGCTCAAGGGCCGCCGACAGGCCAAGCAGCGCCAAAGGACGGTAGGTCTCTATTTCCAGGAGCCGTTGCACCAGCGCTCCGAGATCGTGCGACGTCAACCCGAGGTCGCAGACGAGGATTTTCGTGAAACCTTTTTCGTCCACGCGGAAGTCTGAGGCGGCAACGCCTGCACCGTTCTTTGTGGCAACCATCGCCAGGCTATTCTTGTCAAAAATCTGTTCGGCCCGCTTGGTCGGCGAGGCCTCCTGCTCCACTTCTAACCTGATCGCGACCAGCAATTGTCCGGATTGCCGCAACGCGCGGATCAGCGATCGGACGGCATCATCAACTTTCCCGACTTGGTGAGCGGCAGGACGATTTGCGTTACTCCAGAACCAGGTGAATGTCGTAAATTCCGCATGCTGCTCCCAGCGTAGCGTCGCGGGACCGATGACAATCTGATGATGTTTCGCCGATTGCGCAGGCGGCGGAAGATTGCGGTCTACGCAGAAATCGATAAAGCGGCAGCGATCGCTTGCAGCCGCCTCGCCCTGCGCAAGAAAAGCCAAGTGGATCACGCTGAATGGCGAAGCAAGGCGCGTGAAAGGGCGCGCGTGCACTTCGCCGAGCACGGCGTCGCGTTGCGGATGTGGCGTGAAGGTTCGCAGATCCAGTTCATCGATCATGTATTGACGCCTCGCTTCAAAGTGAGCAAGCAACCGTCAGCCTTGACGCGGGGAGGCATTGGCGGTGCTGGAAAACGGGTGCGCGGCAAGGCGCCGATCAAGTCACGTTGAGGATCGATACCGAGGTCGCCTTCAGCTCGAGAAAGAGGTCTTGCGGGAGCAGGATCATGCCGAGCAGATTGAGCCGAAACAGCCTCATCCCGCTTTCGACTGAGCCCGTCAAAGACGTCTGGGGGGTACGGTCCGGTGGCAAAATGCCGGTATTGTGGATCAATGCTTGTAGCGATCGCGAACAAGCCGTTCCCCGACCTCGGGGGTAGCGTGCGACACCGTCCGACCAATGCCTTGATCGACGTGGACATGGTTGTCTGTCTCCGAATCCCACGGAGATCGCCCACCACCGAAGGATTGCCGCGCGCAAATGAAGATATGCCGGCCATCTTCTGAAAATGGGTTTCCGGTGGCATGACCGATCGCAAGCAAGAGCGTCTTCCGTTCTCCCAGCGGGGTGCAGACAGTCGACGTCGGGTGCGGCAACCGCATTGTCGGATGACAGATCGATGACCAAGCGCGACTCCCATCTTGTTGCTGGCGCGTAGCTTTCTGGCCGGAGAGCCGGTGCAGGATTTGGGCCAGCACTGTAGAAGAGGCAGGCTCGTGTGTTTGTTGGCGCAATTTGGTCTTCGAAGAGAATCGGAGGCGGGTTTCAGACATGAAGAGCGCTTGTATTCTGACAGAATCCGCACGTGGACAGGCCACAGGCAATTGCCCTGTTTCGGCAAGATGATGGCTCGCCCGGCCGCTGCCATTGTCTGGGCGGCCACGCTGTCGTCGGATTTGTCGATGCAGAGTCCGGAGAGTGACCGCACCCCGGACCGGCAGCCAGGCCTGGCGATGGGCTCATAATGTCACATCGAGTGAGGTTATCGCCTTCTACACACCAGGTAGTTTTTCTCTCCTCTGCGCTGGCTTGCTACGACGGCTGAGTACTTACTGAACTGATCCATCCCCTGCCGTTTCTATCTATCCTCGTCGCTGATCGCTTGCCGCGATTGACGCTCGACGGGGACGATCGTGGCGCGCACTTCAATCCATTCGGAAGCGTTCTCGCGTGGCGCGCATGCTGCGCACCGCGTTGGGCCCCGCGATAACGACCTTCCTCGAAGACGTCAGCACGCCGGCGTCGGGTCGACGTCACCACGCGCCAGGCCCATCGCCTCGGTTATGCGCATGCCTGTCACCGCGATCAGCCCGAACAAGGTTATGTTAGCTCGATTGGCGCAGCCCGTCGGCTGGCGGCAGAGCCAGCGCTGCCGTCAGCAACGCATCGATCTCCGCTGTAAAGATACGGCTTGGCGCGCTTCCACCGGGCAGCATGACGACAGGAAGATGGCAGTTGAAGCGTGCTTGGGCAGAAGCCGGCTGTACCGGCGGTTGAGCAATGCCACGCGCCGTGCCGAATGAGCCTCTCTTCGAGGAGACGAGCGGCATAGCACTCGGAGAGCTATCCGAGCGGCCCGCCTCTGAGACGCCAGTCAGCGAGAAATCTGGGGAAAACGATCCTACTCGGCATAGTTCGCAGGGCGTCATAAACGACGCGTCTCAACGACCAGGGCCTATAGCATCGGCTCGAACTGGCAGTGCACGAGAATCTCAGACACCGAGGCGTTGTTCGGCAGCATGAGTGCGGTTTCCACCAGGCGGGCGATGTCGCCCGGCTGGCTCATCTCATGGCGAGAGATCTCGTCGTCGTTCAGCGTCATGTCGGTGGCGACGTAGCCCGGGCAAATCACCGTTGCGCGAATGCCGGCCGCACGTCCTTCCCGGCGCATGCCATGGGTGAGTGCGACCACCGCGAATTTGGTCATGGCGTAGCCGACATTGCTACCCACGCGCTTGCCGGCGAGGGAGCCCAGGTTGACGACCCTGCCGTGACCACACACCGCCAGATGAGGCAGAGTGGCCCTGACGAGGCGCAGAGGGCCCTTGACGTTGACGCGCCACATGTCGTCGAGGTCGTCCTCGCCCACGTCGGAGACGCGAACCTTCGGGTTGATCCCCGCCGCATTGACAACGGCATCGACACCTCCCCATCGTGCGACCGTGGCATTGACCCAGGCGATCGGGCTCGCGGCATCTTCGGCGTCATAGCGATGCGTCATGAGGCGATCGCTTCCCGCAAGGCGGCTCGCGTCGCGGAGCCCCGCCGATACGCGGAAGCCCGACGACAGCAGCCGGTCGACGACGGCGCGTCCGATGCCGCGCGAAGCTCCCGAGACCATGGCGATCCGATTGCCGACCTCCAACATCCGAGTCCGTCTCCTATGAGTGAGCCAAGCGCGCCACGAATGTAAGGGGACGCGACCGATAGCGAGTAAGAGAAATTCGCTCTGCCGGCATCCGGCGTGCTTATGGCTCGCAGACCGGCGCAACCGGCCGGGATATTGGATGTCCTTATGAGGGCAGAACAAATCTGCTGTATGCCTGCATCGACCCATGCACGTAGTTTCGCAACGCCTGGCTGCCTGCAAAAGAGCCCCCGCAGATGGGATTTTCGGACTATCGAACGGCGTTGGTGACGGGCGCATCCTCGGGGATTGGGGCTGCGACGGTTCGGCGGCTCTGCGCCGCGAGGCTCGAGGTTCATGCGCTGGGGCGAGACCATCAGCGGTTGGCGGCGCTCTCGGCTGAAACGGGCTGTCGAGTATGCGCGCTCGATTTGAACAATCTCGCCGCCCTGACGCGGCTTGGGGGCTCGGCCGAGTTCGACGTCCTCGTCAACAATGCCGGTCAGTCGAGGCGCAGCAATATGCTGGATACTGCGTCTGACGACGTCGACACGCTGATCGACGTCAATCTGCGCGCGGTCCTGCATCTGACGCGGCTCGTCGTACCCGGTATGGCACAGCGCAACCGCGGCCACGTGGTCAACGTCTCGTCGATCGCCGGCCATTATGCCTTCGGCGAGAATGCAACGACATTCAATTCATCTGTGGCCTATCACGCGACCAAGTCGGGCATTCGTTCGCTGGCGCAGCAATTGCGCATCGATCTTTACGGAACCTGCGCTCGCGTCACCGAAGTCTCGCCAGGGCGCGTGGCGACGCGCATCTTCCAGAATCAGAATGCTGCCGACCATCCGGATGCCCGCTTCGTCGACACGTTCGAGACGCTCCAGTCCGAAGACATCGCGGAAGCCATTGCGTTCGCGGTGGGGGCACCGGCGCGGATGAACGTCGCGATGATCGAGGTCGTCCCCACGTTCCAGGTCGTCGGCGAACTGCGATTCGCCAGCCGGTCCGAGACCGCGCAATTGAGAGACATGACAAGCGGAGCCGACAATGCCTGAACTCGCAAATCGCCTCAAGACCGTGAAGGTATCGGCCTCGGCGGCGATGACGGACAAGGCGCGTGAGCTGCGCGACGCAGGCGTCAAGATCGTCGGCCTGTCGTCCGGGGAGCCCGATTTTCCAACGCCGCCGCATGCGATCGAGGCCGCTCATCGGGCGGCGCTTGCCGGCGATACCAAATATCCGGCGCAGCCGGGGACCGCCGCGCTGAGGACCGCGGTGCAGCGCAAGTTCAAGCGCGAGAACAAGCTCGACTATGGTCTTGACGAGATCCTGATCGCCAACGGCGGCAAGCAGATCATCTTCAACGCACTATTCGCGACCTGCAATCCGGGCGACGAGGTGGTCATTCCGGCTCCCGGCTGGATCACCTATGCCGACATCGTTCTCCTTGCGGAGGCGACGCCCGTCGCCGTGCCCTGTCCTGAGAACAACCAGTTCAAGCTCCGCCCGGCGGACCTCGATGCGGCGATCACCCCGAGGACGAAGTGGTTGATCCTGAATTTTCCCAACAATCCGACCGGCGCGGCCTGCACGCGCGAGGAGATGCGCGCGATCGCCGACGTCATGTTGAAGCATCCCAACGTCTGGATCCTGACCGACGACATCTATGAACATCTCACCTATGATGGTTTCGAGTTCTGTACAATCGCTGAGGTTGAGCCACGGCTGAAGAATCGCGTCGTGACTGTCAACGGCGCGTCGAAGGCCTACGCCATGACGGGCTGGCGCGTCGGCTATTGCGGAGGCCCCAGGGACCTGATCGCGGCGATGAACAACGTCCATGGTCAGGCGACCGGTGGAATTTGTACCCTGAGCCAGGCAGCGGCGGTTGCGGTCCTGGACGGACCGCAGGACTACCTTAAGGAGCGCGCGGACATCTATTGCGACCGGCGCGATCTGGTGGTCAAGCTCCTCAATCAGATACCCGGCATCACCTGCCACAGGCCCCAAGGCGCCTTCTACGTGTTTCCGAACATCGCCGGCTGCATCGGCAAGACCACGAAAGGCGGACGGCGGCTGGACACCGATGCCGACTTCATCTCGGCTTTGCTGGAGGAGCAGCATGTCGCTGCGGTGCACGGTGGCGCCTACGGCATGAGCCCGTATTTCCGCATTTCCTACGCGACCGATATCGGATCGCTCAAGGAAGGCTGCCGGCGCATCGCAAGCTTCTGCGAAAGCCTGCGCTGACCGGGCATTGGAAATGCAAGGGGGAGGGCCCCCGGACGGTGGGCGAAAGCCGTAACCAGCGGCGTTCGCAGATCAAGATCGGAGCAATATGCCGAAGCGGTTGTCATAATCGTTCCTGATGCCCCTAAACGAAGATGTTCTTGGTCCTGTAGAATGCCAGCGCATAAGCTTTGTTCTAAAGAGGGGCAGTCTTGGTATCCCACAGTCGAGGACGGCCAGCGATGACCACCAGCGACGAGGCGGTGGCAGTTTTGACTGTTGAGGCGCCACCGGTCGCCCGGGAGAGATCGCGCTGGCGCTTGGCGTTGCCTGTCGGGGTTCTCGCCATCCCGATGTTGGCTTTCCTGACCTATTTCTTCTTCTATCCGGCGCTCGCCCTGCTGTTCTCGAGCATCCAGACCCAGGACAGCCGCGGCATCATCGGCCGCCCGTTTACGCTGGCGCATTACGCACGCCTCGTTAATGTCGAGCTCTACGCGCGCGTGCTTTGGACCACGCTGCGGATCAGCATCATCACCTCGGCGCTCGCGACGGTGCTCGCCTATCCGGTCGCGCTGGTGATGGTCAAGAGCCGTCCGATGGTCACGCGCGTCATCACCTTGATCGTGATCGCGCCCCTGATCGTCAGCGTGGTCGTTCGTGGATACGGCTGGCAGCTGGTGCTGCAGAACGGCCCGAAAGGGATGTTGAATTGGATCCTGATGACGCTGCATGTCGTCGACGCACCGGTATCGGTCCTCTACACCGAAACGGCGGTCGTGATCGGATCGCTGCACGTATTCTTCCCGATGATGGTTCTGCCGCTGGCGTCCGCGCTTGGCAAGATCGATCCCAACCTCGAAGATGCGGCTCGCATGCTCGGCGCCCCCTGGTGGAAGGTCTTTCTCCGGGTGACGCTGCCGTTGAGCATGCCTGGCTTCGTGGCGGGCTTCACTCTGGTATTTTCGCTCACGGCCGGCTCCTTCGTCATTCCAGCAATCCTCGGTGGGGCCTCGGCGGTGATGCTCGGCAATTTGATCGAGCAGCAGATCTTCGTCGTCTACGACTGGCCGTTCGGCGCTGCGATTGCGGTCGTTCTCGTCGGCCTCGTTCTCGCGGTGAATGGCGTTTCGATGTGGCTTCTGGAAGGCCGGCGTCTCAGGAGGCCCGACTGATGGACGAGCGGTTTTCCGGCTTCGGTGCCTTCATCCTCTACGCCATCACCGCCGGCATGATGCTGTTCATCCTCGCGCCACTGCTCCTCGTCATGGCCGCGTCGGTTTCCGATTCCTATTTCGTGACCTTTCCGCCGCAGGGCTTCACGCTGAAATGGTATGCCAAGGTTCTCCAGGACCGCGACTTCCTCGAAGCGATGCGGCTCAGCATTTTGCTCGCGCTCGGCACGACGGTGGGCTCGCTGCTGTTCGGTGTGCCGGCGGCCTTCGCGCTGGTGCGCGGACATTTCGTCGGCCTCGCGGCGATCAAGGGTTTCCTGCTTTCGCCGCTGATATTTCCAGCCCTGATAACGGGCCTCGCGCTGCTCCAGGTCCTCAATAAGCTCGGCTCGACAGACGCGCGGCTGAACCTTCTGATCGGCCATATCGTCGTGACCTCGCCCTATGTGATCAGGACGGTGGTCACCAGTCTGCAATTGGTCGACGAGAATCTGGAGGATGCTGCCCGCACTCTCGGGGCCGGCCGGCTGCGAACCTTCTGGCGGGTGACGCTGCCGCAGATCGCATCCGGGGTCGCCGCCGGCGGACTGTTTGCCTTCATGGTGTCGTTCGACAACTACCCTGTCACGATGTGGCTGGCGAACTCCGAATACACGCCCGTGCCGCTGGTCTTGATGCGGCAGCTCGTCAACGTTTTTGATCCGTCCGTGCCGGCGATGTCGACCATCATCATCCTGATGGCGATGGTCGGCGTCTTGCTCCTGGAAAAATTGGTAGGTCTTCGCCGCGCGCTGGCCGCCTGATGTTCTTTTGTAGATGGAGATTGGACCATGAGACTGACGCGTAGGACTCTCATCAAGGCCGGTGCATCCGCGGTCGCCTTCCCGACCATCATCAGCCGGGCGTGGTCGCAGGACACCAAGCAGCTGCACGTCGGCGTTTACAACTCCGCCCTGGGCAAACTGATCCAGAAGGAGGTCATTCCCAAGTTCGAAACCGAGTTCAAATGCCGGGTCTTCACGACCGAGGGGGCAACCCTCTCCAACATCGCCGCGCTTCGCGCAACCCGCGACACGCCGCGATTCAGCGTTATGATGATGGACGACGTCGGCATTCCCCAGGCCAAGCAGGAGGGCCTGATCGGCAAGCTCGACGCCGACAAGATCCCTAATCTGGCGATGGTCTATCCGCGATATATCTTCGAGGACGGCTACGGCGTCGGATTCTCGATCTCCAGCGCGGCCATGTTCATCAATCCGCAGGTGACCAAGCCGCTCAAGAGCTATGAGGAGATCTTCGACGCCAAATATCGCAAGCAGATCCTCCTCAACACGCCCAAGAATACCCAGAGCGTGCTGATGCTCATCGTCGCGGCCTCGCTCGTCACGGGCAAGCCGTTCAAGGAGGCGCAATATTTGGTCGATCAGGGCTGGGACAAGCTGGCGACGCTCAAGCCGAACGTGCTGACGATCTACGATAGCGAGGCGCAGGTGCTCCAGGTCGCGCAGGGGCAGGCGACGATCGGCGGCATCGAATATTCCAAGGCGATCTATCCGCACACCGCGAAGGGGCTGCCGCTCGATATGACCTTCCCGAAGGAGGGCGCATTCACCGGCATCAACAGCATGACGATCGTCAAGAATGCACCGGAGCCGGAACTCGGAGCCGCTTTCATCAACCGCATCCTGGACCCGGCGGTCGCCAGGATGCTGTCCGAGCAGACGCTGAGCGCGCCCTCGGTCAGCGGAATCGATTTCAAGCCTGAGACGGCAAAATTCCTCGCTTATCCCGATACGAAGGCCACCGATCTCGGGCTCTTCACGCCGGACTGGAATTTCATCGTCCCGCGCCGCGGTCCCTGGCTGGAGAAGTATAACGAAGTGTTCACGAGCTGAGCGGGGCCGTCATGAAATCTTCTGAAGTCAGGCTTGAGCGCCTCAGCAAGGAATACGGCCGCATGGTCGCGGTCGACAACGTCTCGCTCGCGATCGAGCCGGGGCACATGGTCGCTTTGCTCGGTCCGAGCGGATGCGGCAAGACGACCTGCCTCCGCATGATCGCGGGACTGATCCGTCCGACATCCGGCGACGTCTTCGTAAACGACAAGAGGATGACCGACGTGCCGGTGCATCGCCGCAACGTCGGGATGCTGTTCCAGAACTATGCCTTGTTCCCTCATCTGACCGTCGAGGAGAACATCGTATTCGGCCTGGAGATGCGCGGGATGTCCAAGTCGGATGCCGCGAGGAAGGTGAGCGAAGCTCTCAGCCTCGTCCAGCTCTCGAACTTCGGAAAGCGCTATCCGGCCCAACTCTCCGGCGGTCAGCAACAGCGCGTCGCGCTGGGGCGTGCCCTGGTGATCGAACCGGCAATGCTGCTGCTTGACGAGCCGCTCGGGGCGCTCGACAAGGGGCTTCGCGAGAGCATGCAGGTCGAGCTGCGCGCCCTGCAGCGCAGGCTCGGCCTGACCACCATCATGGTGACCCACGATCAGGACGAAGCGCTGACGATGGCTGACAAGATCGTGGTGATGCGCGATGGCAAGCTCGAACAGGTCGGCTCGGCCACGGAAATCTACCAGCGTCCGGCTTCGAAATTCGTTGCGCAGTTCATCGGCGCTTCAAACCTGTTTGAAGGTTCGGTCGAGCAGCGCAACGGCAGTGGAGCGGTCATTCGCGTGTCGCCCGAATTGAGCCTTCAGGTCGATCAGCTTCCCGCCTCGTCAAGCGACGCGATGGTCTCGATCAGGCCGGAGGCCATCATCGTCGAGAGGGCTGGTCAGGCCTCGGCGGCGCAACGTGCGAACAGCGTGATGGCGCGTGTCGACCAGGCGATCTATCGCGGCTTCGTCAGTCACTATTACCTCAGGACGCCGAGTGGCGCGCAGATCATCGTGTTCGAGCAGAATCAGTCGCAACAGGCAGGACTTCGATACGCGGTGGGCGAGGAGGTTGTCGCGCGGTGGGAGTCGCCGAGCAATCATATCATTGCCCGTCACTGACGCTCGAGGCGGGCGCAGCGGGTGCGGGCAATCGACATCCCTTATACCCGCAGACGAACATCGTCTTGGATCGACTTGGGCTGTTTGGCTAGAACTGGAGGCGGCGGCGCCGCAGGCGTTGCACTAGCGAGGCCCTTGTTGTCGATTAATCAGCCCAGCGCTCCCCTTGTCGGCGCGATCGAAAAAAGCCCGAAGATAAGCCTGATCGGCACGCTGGCGATGCTCGTCGAAGCGCCGGGTGACTTTGACCTGATTCAACAGGGACGCATCTGGGCGCTCGCGGATGCTGCGGCGTCCTGGCCGAACGTCCGGGAAGCCGTCATCGGCGTCACCAATGTGATGCTGGTATTCGAGCAGCCGCCTGTTGATATCGGCATGCTCGGCGCTTCGATCGTCGAGCAGTGGCATCGCTTGCCCGGCCGCAAGGCCAACGGCAAGGTCATCGAAATTCCTGTAATCTATGGCGGCGAGCTCGGCTTCGACTTGCCGGCGGTCGCGAAGCACACCGGATTGCCGGCGCGCGAGGTCATCAGAATTCATAGCGAGGGCGATTACACGGTCTGCGCCGTCGCGAGCTCGCCGGGGTTTGGTTATCTCCACGGCCTCGATCCGCGCATCCACATGCCGCGCAAATCGGTGCCCTCGCTCAACATGCGCGCGGGTTCGGTGACCATCGGCGGGATGCAGACGGGCGTCGCGGCGCTGTCGAGCCCCAATGGATGGAACGCCATCGGCTGGGCCTCTGTCACCATGTTCGATCCGCAACGCGAGCAACCGTCTCTCATGATGCCGGGGGACCGTGTCAGATTCAGGATCGATCGGATCGAGCTATGATCGAGATCCTGACCAGCCCCGCCTTCAACACGATCCAGGATCTCGGCCGGCATGGTGCGCGCGGCATCGGTGTGAGCACGTCCGGCGCCATGGATCCCGTCGCGCTCGCGGCCGGAAATGCGCTGCTCGGCAATGAAGACGACGCCGCGGGCATCGAGATCCAGACGTTTCCGTTCCGCCTGCGTTTCCAGAAGGAGGCGACATTTGCGCTCACCGGCGCCGATCACGTGTCGACGCTGGCCGGATTATCCTTGCGTCCGTGGTGGTGCAAGCAGGCGAGGCCTGGCGACATTCTCGCGATCGGAACGCCGCGCCGCGGTGCGCGCGTCTACGCGACGTTCGGGGGCGGCCTCGACGTTCCGCAGGTGCTGGGTTCGCGCAGCACGCATCTGCGCGCGGGCTTCGGTGGGCTCGAGGGGCGCAGCTTGCAGACCGGCGACGTCGTTCCGGTCGGCAGGCCGCCGCGAGACGCTGCCCGCCGTTTCGACTTCGGTGCCGCGCCGCCGGACGTCGCGATCACTGGCGCCGGCCGGCGAGATGACGGCGTGCTGCCGATACGCGTCATGCGGGCCGGTGAATATGATCTGTTTTCAGAGGCGATGCAGGCGAGGTTCTGGTCCACTGCATGGAAGGTCAGCGCCCGGAGCGACCGCGGCGGATACCGCCTTACTGGAGACAAGTTGACATTGGACGCGCCGATCGAGATGCGCTCGCATGGCGTCGTGGCCGGCGTCGTGCAGGTGCCGCCGTCCGGCGAGCCGATCATCCAGATGAGCGACGCCAACACGGCAGGCGGCTATCCCAAGATCGCGGCCGTGATTCAGGCCGATCTCTGGCGCCTGGGCCAGACGGCGCCAGGATCATTCATCGCTTTCAGCGAGGTGAGCTACCAGGACGCGGTCGCGGCCATGGCTCCCGTCAATGACTATCTCGCCAGCTTGCGGGCTGTCGCGGATCTCTATCGCCAGCTTTGAGTGAACGTCAACGAGAACAAGAGCAGGGTGCGAACATGAAAGTCGGCATCAATTCGGACATGGGCGAAGGCTTCGGCAATTACCGCATCTGCGACGACGAGGCGCTGATGGGCATCATCTCGTCTGCCAATGTGGCGTGCGGTTTCCACGCCGGCGATCCCATTATCATGGATCGCATGGTCCGCCTGGCAAAGCAGAAGGGAGTCGAGGTCGGCGCCCATCCGGGCCTGCCCGACCTGCTTGGATTTGGCCGCCGCGTGATCCAGATGGATGCCGCCGAACTCGAGAAGCATATGGTCTATCAGATCGGCGCCTTGCAGGCGATCGCGGTCAATGCCGGCCACCGCGTGACCCATGTCAGCTTCCACGCCGCGATGGGCAATATGGTCAACGCGGACCCCGACATGGCTGATGTCGTCGCGCGCGCGATCGCGACCATCAACCGCGATTTCATCGTGTTCTCGCAGTCCGACGCCGAGATCGTGCGCGCCGCGCGCGGGGTCGGCTTGCGCGTCTTGACGTTGTTCCTGGCGGATCGGGCGTATGACGAGAACGCCCATCTGGTCTCCCGCAAGCTTCCCAATTCCGTCATCACCTCGCAGGAAATGGTGGCTGAGCGGGTCAAGCGGTTCCTGGACAGCGGGACGGTGAAGACCATTGAGGGCAAGTCGATCAAGGTCGATGCCCGCTCGATCCTGATCCACAGCGACACGCCTGGATCGGTCGATCTCGCCCGTACGGTTCGCCGCGTGATCGAACAGGGCGGCGGTGAAGTCACGCCTGCAACTGTACTGCTCAATTGAGCGGGTCGCTTGCCGCGAGCGGAAGGATGCGCACGATCGGAGTGCCGTAGCCGACCATGGCGCCGGTTTCCGCGATCACGGCATCGACGATGCCCGCGGTGGGCGCAACGACGGGTGCATACAACAGCCCGATCTTCACGAGGCCGAGCGTCGCGCCAGCCTCGATGCGCTGGCCGGGCGCGACGAACGGCTTGTCCTGCCAGGGATGAGCCGCGCGGAAATGTCCCGCGACATCGGCTTTCGCCATGACGAAATGATCGGCGACAGGGGCGGTTGCGGCCGCAGGCGATGCAGACGCTGCGATCCGGGACCTCGTGTCCACAACGAGCTTCAGGGTCAGTCCCGGCTCCTCGATCTCGATCGTGTCGACACCGGAGTTTTCGAGGATCTGTGCCAAGCGCGCGATGTCGGTCGTCTCTATCGGCATGTTCCGGCCTCCTCGACAAGACGCATGTTGGTCCTCAACCGGTCGAGATAGGCCGACATATCGTCTTCGGCTGCAAGCGCATCGGTGTAGGCGGTCTGCTCGAACCGCAGCTTGCCGCCGAGCCGCGCCTGCCCGACACGCCACAGGTCGGCCCCGATCACGGTCGCGATCTTCGGATAGCCGCCGGATGTCTGCGCATCTCGCATCTGGATGATGGGCTGTCCGTTGGGGGGAATCTGGATAACACCCGGAACGATGCCGTGCGAGCGCTTTTCGACCGGCGCTTTCGGCTTCACTGCGGGGCCTTGCAGGCGATAACCATAGCGATTGCTTTGGGGCGTGATCGTCCAGCTGCTGGACCAGAACAATTCCTGCGCCGTGGCCTCGAACGCGTCATATTCACCGGCAACGATAACCCTGACGATGCTCTCGTCCGCAGCAGCGTTCGGCCGTGCCAGCGTGATGCCGGCGGGCTCGATCCCGAACTCGCCAATGGCAGCGGTGGACGTAGCGCAGGGCAGGATGTCGCCAACCTGCAGCGGCCGTCCGTGCAAGCCGCCGAACTCGCCGCGAAACTGTGTGCTGCGCGAACCCAGCACCATCGGCACGTCGATGCCGCCGCCGACGGCCAGATAGCTTCGTGCGCCGTGAGACATCGCCTTGATGTTCAGAATATCTCCGGCGCGCGCGTACGAGCGCCACCACGGCGGAATGGCGCGTCCTGCGATCTCGGCCTCGACGGCGGCGCCGGTGAGGGCAAAAGCGATGTTCCGATCGAAGCGGAGCCTGAACGGCATGATCGGGATTTCCACGGCGGCGGCATTCTCGTCATTGCCGAGCAAAATGTTGCCGGCGCGCAGCGCGACATCGTCCATCGCACCCGACGTGCCAACCCCGAATCGGTACTGGTCGAAGCGCCCGAGATCCTGGATGCTTGCGGGACCCGTGACTGACAGGATCTCGATCAACGGATCACCCGCTCGATCACGAAACGGATCGTATCGCCCGGCACGAGCGCGGCCGGCGTTGGCCAGGATGGGTCGAAGAAAGTCCAGCTCGTGTGTCCGATCGCGTGCCAGCCGCTGGGGCCGGGCGAGGCGGAGACGCCGGTCTGCGAGCCGCCGATCGAAACCGAGCCGCCCGCGGAGCGTTGCAATGGTGTCTGTCGTCGCGGCATGGTGATGCGCGGATCCATGCCGCCAAGGTAGCAATAGCCGGGATGACTACCCAGCGCGAACACCGTGTAGAGCGGCGCGGCATGGATGGCCACGACATCGTCGATGGACAGGCTGCAATGATCGGCGACGGACTGGAGCTGCGATCCGATCTCACCGCCATAGGTGACCGGCAGCCTGATCTCGCGACCGCCGATGGCGAGGCCTTCCGCCGTATCCCAGGCGTCGTTGAGAGCGGCGATCAGGGCGTCGAGTTGGCGAGGAGGCGTTTCGAAGGTCAGCATCAGGTTGGTGATGCCGGGAACGGCTTCGCGGATGTCAGTCCATTTCGATGCCGTGGCGGCCAGTGCCCAGATGCGTCGCTGGTGCGGCAGGTCGAACGCCCCGGGGGCCTCGAACAGGAGAGCCGATGT
The DNA here is from genome assembly GCF_016031635.1 of Bradyrhizobium diversitatis. Taxonomy (GTDB): domain Bacteria; phylum Pseudomonadota; class Alphaproteobacteria; order Rhizobiales; family Xanthobacteraceae; genus Bradyrhizobium; species Bradyrhizobium diversitatis. The sequence goes on along the minus strand of NZ_JACEGD010000007.1, from coordinate 8,185 downwards.
GCCGAGCAGGCTGATCCGCGGCCGGTCGGGCACCATCATTGTGCGGCCACCTTCGCATTCATCCAGTGTTCGAGATGGTGGATATCGAAACCGCCACGGCAAAACGTCGGGTCTGAAAGGATCGCCTGGTGCAAGGGCACGTTGGTCCGGATGCCTTCGGCGCGCAGTTCGGACAAGGCGAGGCGCGCGCGGGCCAGGGCCTCGTCGCGTGTGCTGCCGTGGGCGATCAGCTTGCCGACCAGGGAGTCATAGTGACGCGGTACGTTGGCGCCAGCAGTGATATGCGAATCGACGCGGATGCCGATGCCGCCGGGCACGTCCCAGCGCGTCACCGTGCCGGGCGAGGGCGTGAAGGTGGCGGGGTCTTCGGCATTGATGCGGAATTCGACGGCATGGCCGACCGGCGCGATGTCGCCTTGCGCGATCCCGAGGTGCTCGCCGCGCGCAATGCGAATCTGTTCCTTGACGATGTCGATACCCGTCGTCATCTCGGTGACGGGATGCTCCACCTGGACGCGCGTGTTCATCTCGATGAAGAAGAACTGCCCGTTCTCGTAGAGGAACTCGAACGTGCCGGCGCCGCGATAGCCGATCCGCCGGCAGGCTTCGACGCAGCTCGAGCCGACCTGCTGGATCAGTGTGCGATCGATGCCGGGCGCGGGAGCTTCCTCGACCACCTTCTGGTTCCTGCGCTGGAGCGAGCAGTCGCGGTCACCGAGCCAGAGATGGTTGTCGTGCTGATCGCACAGCACCTGAATCTCGATATGACGCGGCTTCTCGAGGAATTTCTCGATATAGACCGCAGCGTTGCCGAACGCCTTGCTGGCTTCCGCGCGCGTTAGCGCAAGCGCCTCGTCCAGCGCGTCTTCCTTGCGCACGATCCGCATGCCGCGGCCGCCGCCACCGCCGGCGGCCTTGATGATGACGGGATATCCGATGTTCCGCGCGATCGCGCGCACCTCCGCCGGATCATCCGGCAGGGCGCTGTCCGGCCCGGGTACGCAAGGCACACCCGCCAGCCTCATCGCGCGCTTGGCGGCAACCTTGTCGCCCATGGTCCGGATGCAGTCCGCGGGAGGGCCAATGAAGGTGAGACTGGCGCGCACGACCCGATCGGCGAACTCCGCGCTTTCCGAGAGAAACCCGTATCCCGGGTGGATCGCCTGGGCGCCGCTGACCTCGGCCGCGAGCAGGATCGCCGCGACGTTGAGATAGGTGCTGTTCGCCGGCGCTGGTCCGATGCAGAGCGCCTGATCGGCGAGCGCGACATAGCGCGCCTCGCTGTCCGCTTCCGAGTGGATAACGACCGTCTTGAGGCCCATGGCCCGACAGGCACGCTGGATACGGAGCGCGATCTCGCCGCGGTTGGCGATCAGGACCTTGTCGAACATCAGGATGAACCCACAGAACCGATCCGGAACAGCGCTTGCCCCGCGGCGATCTCGTCACCGTTCTCGGCAAGGACCGCAAGCAGGACACCGGACGTCTCGGCGGCGATGTCGATGAAGGTCTTCATCGCTTCGATGATGCATATCTTTTGCCCCGCCTCGATCCTCGCGCCGACCTCGACCAGCGGTGGCTCGTCCGGCGCTGCAGACCGGTAGAACACGCCGTGCATCGGCGCGGAGACGACGATATCGGCGGGGGTGCCGGACGCCGGGCCATCCTTATCATTGGCGGAAGGAGTTTGCGGATCGCTTCCGCCCTCACGGCGAGCCGGGGCCGGCGGCGCTTCCGCAGACGCGCGCTTGATGATGCGGATGCGGGTTCCGTCTTGTGTCAGGTCCAGCTCCGCGATGGACGAGCGGGCAACCAGATCCACGAGTTGTTCGATCTTGGGGAAGTCCACGGTCACGCTCCGCGTTGACGGCCTGTCGCGCTCGGGGCGCCACGCATTGCTCAGCCGGGCCGCCTGCTCTTCTGCGCGAAGTTGAGGCCGCCGACGACTTGCTGGGTCGGCAGGACCTCCATGAAGGCGACGTTCATGCGCGCCGGCGATCCAATCGCAAATGCGATCGAATTTGCGATGTCTTCGGGCTGCAGAGCATCATAATCGTCGAAGAAGCGGCGCTTGGCTTCAGCCAGATCGCCCAGCAGCCGTCCGAAGACTTCGGTCTCGACTCGTGCCGGCGATATCTCGGTGACGCGAACCCTGGTTCCGTAGAGATCGACGCGCAATTGCTGCGACAGGGAGTGAATGCCGGCTTTGGTGGCGTGATACACGGTATTTCCGCCGGCGAAGGCGTAATGGCCGGCAATCGAAGAGATGTTGACGATATGGCCGCGGTCGCGACTTGCCATGCCCGGCACGACGAGGCGCGTCAGGTGCAGGACCGCGCGCAGATTGATGTCGATGAGCGCGTCAATATCCTCCGGCGTGGTATCCAGGATGTTGCCGCGCCGGGACTGGCCGGCATTGTTGACGAGGACATCGAACTCGGCCGACTTCGCCAAGGCGGCAAGCGCGTCGAGGTCGCTGATGTCAACGGCGCAGGGGCGGCATCCGGTCTCCGCGGCCAGGGCGCTCAAGCGAGCGGCATCGCGGGCCGCGGCGTGAACCTGGAGCCCTTCCGCACTCAGGCGCCGAACCGTCGCGGCCCCAATCCCCGAGGACGCGCCCGTCACCAAGGCCGTCCGATAATCCGAAAATCCCATCCGCGAGGGCTCCTCTGCTACCGTCCGACCCGCTGGTGGCGTCGGCTGTAACGCGAGCGGAGGACGAGTTCAGCACTAGCTATAGGCCCCTCAGGTTCCCGGTGGTAAGAACAATTCCTTCTGATCCCATAGCTTCAGCCTATTGCTGCCGCGTTGCTCCCTGTCTGGATATCCGGAGACGCCGTATTGGATACGAAACGCTTGGAGGCCTTCATCAAAGTCGTGGATCTCGGCAGCATGACGAGCGCGGCGAAGGTGCTGAATGTCGCGCAGCCGGCGCTGAGTCAGCATATCGCGAGCCTGGAGGCGGACTTCAAGTGCAAGCTGCTCGATCGCAGTGCCCGCGGGGTCAAGCCCACCGAAGCAGGACGAATCCTCTACCGCTACGCCAAGTCGATCCAGCGGCAGATCGAAGAGGCCAGGCGCACCATTCTGGACAGCAAGCCGGAGTTGACCGGCAATGTCACGATCGGTCTGGCCCCACTCAGCTCGGCGGCATTGCTCGCGACCCCGCTACTGATGCAGGTGCGTGAACGCTATCCCGGCATCGTGCCGCACATCTACGACAGCTCCGGGGTCATGCTCAGCGAAATGATGCTGAAGGGGAGCATGGACATGGCCGTCCTCTACGGCGATCGTCCGGTGACCGGTCTCGATTACAAGCCGCTGATGCGCGAGTACTTTTATCTTGTCGTGCCCCGCAGCATGTATTCGGAGCAGATGCCTCCGGAGGAAGTATCGGCGACGGAGGTCGCGCAATTCGACCTGCTTCTTCCATATCGGGAATCCTTCCTGCGACAAACGGTCGAGCGCGTCTGCGCCGAGGTGGGACTCCGCCCGCGCATCGTTGCCGAGATCCATTCCCAATCGACCCTATCTTCGGCGATTGCAGCCGGAGTGGGGGCGGCAGTGCTGCCCATCTCGATCGCAAAGGAATTGCCGAACGTCGACGAACTCTGCATTCGGCGGATCAATGCGCCGTCGGCTTCGCAACAGATGTCGCTGTGCATTTCCGATAGCGCTGCGTTGTCCGATGCCGCCTTCGCTGTCTACAAGATATTGCTCGAGATCATCGTCAAGACCTGGGGGCCGTTCGATGTCTACCCCGGCTCGGCTACCATCGCCGCGGGCGCCCCAATCTCGCCCGTGGACGGGCCGAAGGACGAGCCATAACGAAACACGATGCGGCAATCCCAAAATCTGAATTTGCCGCGCTAGGGCGGTTGGCTATGGAGATGTAACAGAGACCGCGACCGCAAGGAGGTTATCATGGTGCATGTGATCAGGACATTCGATCGGCCCTCTGCCGAGCTTGTCGAGCGCATCAACAAGTTTCCTCCGTCCACCCTTCACGAGGCGCAGGGGCGATTGGGCGCGCTGACTTCCCGCATCAAGCCGATCTATTCCGGGATGCGCGCCTGCGGGCCGGCGCTGACGGTCAGCTGCCATCCGGCCGACAACATGATGCTCATCACCGCGATCTCCCTGGCCAAGCCGGGCGACCTGCTCGTGGTGAGCGCGGGCGATCATCCCGAGCAGGGCGGCTTCGGTGAGGTGCTGGCGACAGCTTGCGTCGCCAAGGGCATCGTCGGGCTGGTCACTGATGCGAGCGTTCGGGATGGCCTTGCGGTGCGCGACACCGGCTTCAACGTCTTCTCTTACGGCCTCTGCATGAAGGGCACTGTTAAGGAGACGCTTGGCACCATCAATCAGCCAATCGTCATCGGCGGGATTGCGGTTCGTCCCGGCGATATCGTCAGTGCCGACGACGACGGTGTGGTGATCGTGCCCAAGGAGAACATTGGCGACGTTTGCGTCAAGTCGGCGGCACGCGAAGACAACGAAGCCGGCATCATGAAGGCACTCAAGGCCGGCGGTGACATCCTCGAACTCTCCGGCATCGGCAAGGTGCTGGAGTCCAAGGGCTGCACCTTCGCCTGAGGGGTCACGCGCCGGAGACGCGCAATAGCGGGAAGACCAAGTGGCAGCCATTCTCGGCTCGGGCGAGCATCGGTACCGCGTCGTGGATAATTGGGCGAAGCCACCGGATGGTCGTCTCCGTCGCAGTCGACAGCAAGGATTGCATCTACGTCTTCATGGTGTCGGTCGATGGTGGAATCGACGATAACAGAGGGCTTCCATCGTCTGCCTCCAAAGAATACGTGCGCGTCGAATGTCTTGGCCGTCAAATGGGAGCGGGCAGATAAGCGACGGCGTTGACCGCGTTTGCTTGTTTCGCGTTCTGAACTTGAAGTCTTCGCGGATCGAAAACGGGCAGTCTTCTTGGAGGGGCGATGACCGGCGATCCTGGATGCCTAAGGCGCTTGTCGGGCTCGAGCTTCCGCACGCGTACGACAAAATCGCTGAAAGGCTGCGAGCGGATGACCCTGGAAAGCGGGTCCCGCGTTGACCCCCTCGAGCGGCATCCGAGGTGTGGGAGCAGCCTCGAAAGGGGCTCCCTTTGAAAGTCCTCAAAAGAACCGGATCGGACCTAATTCGGCAAGTGATTGAATCTGCTGTGGAACTTTTTTTAAACCCAACGCTTGTAGGGTGTCAGAAGTTCTCCTATGTTTCTGACAACTGGAGTGAGAGCCATGCCCCCCCTAGGCACCCGGATTTTGGAATTCACCAAAGAACTGCCCGAAGGCGCACCCATTGCTGCGAAGGCCTTTTTGCACCTTGGAAAGCGTGCTGCCGTAGATCAGGCCCTTTCGCGTCTTGCCGAGCGAGGAAAACTCCTGCGCGCGAGGCGAGGGGTATATCTGCGTCCGGTCGAAAGCCGTTTCGGGGTTAGAGCTCCGTCGGTGGAAAAGGTCGTTGAGGAGGCCAAGGCTCGTAGCGGTGAAACCATCGTATCCAGCGGCGCGGCGGCGGCCAACCACCTTGGTTTGACAACGCAGGTACCTGTTCGTCAGGTTTATCTGACCTCCGGTCCTTCGCGCGAACTCCACCTCGGCAAGCAAGTTGTCCAGTTCAAGCATGCGCCGCGTTGGCAGCTTACCCTGGCCAACCGTCGTGCAGGTGAGGTGGTGCGTGCGCTTGCGTGGGTCGGTCCCCAGACGGCAGAACGTGCATTGCGGTCCGTCAGTCAGAAACTGACCCCAACCGAAGTGAGTGAACTTAAGTCCGCGGCTTCTTCGTTGCCGACTTGGCTTGCCAAACCGGTAAGCGAACTGCGTGTCTGACAAGTTCTTGAATCTGTCTAATTCCGAGCGCCGAGAGGCGCTCGGAGTTGCTGCCTCCAATTCAGGACGCCCCGCGCACCTTCTTGAGAAAGATGTCTGGGTTGTTTGGTGCTTGAACGCACTTTTTTCGTCTCCACTGGGTGAGCACCTCGTTTTCAAAGGCGGAACGTCCCTTTCCAAGGTGTACGGGGCAATTCGCCGCTTCTCAGAAGACGTCGACCTTACCTACGATATTCGGGCAATAGCCCCTGATCTCGTGAAAACAAGCGAGAGCAATCCCGTCCCTCAGACGCGCAGTCAAGGCAAAAAATGGAGCGACCAGGTCCGAGAGCGACTTCCAGTCTGGGTGAAACAAGAGGCGCTTGCCGTTATCAATCAGTGTCTGGAAAACGACAACCTGACTGCAAAGGCGGAAGCCGACGGTGACAAAATCTTCGTCAGATACGCTCCGTTGGAGACAGGCAACGGCTATGTGAGCTCCGCCGTCATGCTTGAATTCGGCGCAAGATCCACAGGTGAGCCGAGCGCGCTTCGTGACGTGGTTTGCGACGCCGCCCAGTATCTTGAAACTGTCGATTTTCCTACTGCCAGGCCGAAAACCATGAAAGCGGAGCGCACCTTCTGGGAGAAGGCGACCGCGATCCATGTTTTTTGCGTCCAGGGCAAATTGCGAGGCGAGCGTTTTGCTCGCCACTGGTACGATCTCGTGAGGCTCGATGATGCGGGGATCGCGGACGCTGCATTGAAAGACCGAAAGCTGGCTGAAACCGTGGCAGAGCATAAAACATGGTTCTTCTCCGAAAAGGACCGTGCCGGTACGACGATTGACTATCACAAGGTAGTCAATGGTGCGTTGAGGCTCGTCCCGAAAGGCGAAACGCGAGCCGTTCTGGAACGGGACTATCAACACATGGTCGAAGATGGGCTTTTGCTGGACGAACCACAGACCTTTGGAGCGCTCATGCAACGGTGTGCTGAGATCGAAAGCCGGGCGAACAAACCAGCCTGAATATCTAGAGATGGCCGGAGTTGATGCGCTGACCTCGATCAAATATCGCGCAGATCACCGAATTGGCTTCCACCGAGTGCGAATGCGATCGATGTCAATCAAATGTGCGCGCCCGATATCGCTTTGCATCAGCTGACGCGCGCAGACTCAGTCTATAGACTCTAACTACGACGAGACAAACAACATCCGCCGCTTGCATACACGGGCCGCATGAGGCCTCCACGATGCTGCACGATGATAACGACGAAGCTCCCGACCGTCGTCGCTCCCAAAGCTTTGGTTTTAAAACGTGCCGGCCGCGGAGCGGTGTTTCTCCGCATCCTTCCAAACAGAATGCGCTTGACACCTGCCTTTGGAGGGCGACCCTTGCTCGCGGTCTTCGGTTTCCGGGATTAGAATCCCACCTCGCTGAAGGGCAGATGGCGCAGGGGGTACTTCGGTCGTCATTCTGCGCTCGCAGGCAACAAGCCCACCAAGGCCTTCGCTTCTGACTTCAGAGCATCGACTGGGGTCTTACGCGCGTCAGCATCGAACCGCGTTCTGATCGCTGACAGTGAGAGGGCTCCCCTCAGTTTGCCATGTACGTCGACCAAGGGCACGGCTGCAGCAGCAGCCTCTAGATCCCGCTCGCCGATCGAAACGTAAAAGCCGCGATCGCGGATCTTCTTCCCCGCCGGATCACATGACTCGCGGTAGGCGGTGAGAACCCGGCCGGCGGCGCCGCGATCGATAGGCAACCGCTGACCCTCTTCAAGGTGGTGTCGAACCGAACGTGGAGAATTGACGCGGTAAAGACAGATGCATTCATCGCCATCCGCGACATAGAAGGACGCGGTTTCCCCGGTTGCTTCGACCAGTCGGCGGAGCGCCGGCCGGATCACTTCACCGAGGTCCAAGTCGCCTTTGATAGAGCGCGCCGAGCGGCCACAGCTCCGGTCCGGCCGAAACAACCGGTCCGGGCCCCGAACCAGGAAACCGCCGGCTTCCAGCGAAGCGGCCAGCCGCAGCACCGTGCTCTTATAGAGGTCGGTTGTACTATGCAGTCGTCCGTTAAGAAGCCGAATTGAGCGGGGCCGGACAGGCGCGCGTGCGCCAGAGCTGGATCAGGAACAGGCACAAGAGTTCTCTGATCCAGGCGAGGATGCGGCGGAAGTTGTGGCCGACGGCTGAGAGGATGACGTTGGCCGCATCGCCGGCGCGGCCTTTGAGGTAGCAGCGGCCGAGGTGGCCATCGGTCTTCAGGTGTCCGATGATGGGTTCGATGGCGGAACGGCGGCGCAGCTCGCGCTTGATGACACCGAAGACGCCGCGCTTCTGGCCAGAGATGAAGATTCGG
>NZ_JACEGD010000060.1 GCF_016031635.1 Bradyrhizobium diversitatis | reverse complement strand
CGTTGATAGCTGAATTCGGTTGTATCGTGCAGCACAAGAACGAGACCTTCAGTGGCGGCGGCGCGATCACGTGTCGATTGGAAATGGCCGGCCAGAATGTCCGCTTCGCTGACCCGGTCATTAGAGAAGAAGCGGTAGGCCGCCTTGGTATTTGCCCAATCCTGGCAGACGAGCGGAATGCTTTGTCCCATGGCGCTTCCAATCTGCGTGAGCAGTTGCGGAATCTGTCGCCGAGCCGCGCATCCCTAAACTCGCATCCACTACTCTCTCGATCAATCCAACATTCACCTTCCAAGGACCACAAACGGCCTTTTGCCGATCGATCCCTTGCTGTCAGCCCCATAGAGCACCTCCTCCCGAATCAGGTGCTCAGCAAGGAATCACAAGTGATTCTTTCGATTCAAGATTACGACGATCAGCGATTCAGCCGGAATGGCCAAAGTTATGGGCAATTGAAAGCTTCACCGGAGGGGTACGCTGAGGCTGGCCTCGGCGTAGGTGTAGTTCGAGGCGACGAGCACGGCGACGAAGATCTGCGCGCGCGCACCTCCCCGGTGAGCCCGTCAACCGCCTCCATGGTGTGGCCGGAATAGTCGACGAAGAGCTTCTCGCCGGCGACATGAACCTGGCGCAGAGTCGGCTTAAGGTGGCTGGCCCATTCCCTGGAGCGTTCGCAGAACCACGAATAGCGGAAACTGTCGGAGTGGGAGTCGCTATACTCCTCCCACAACAGCATCAGCGTGACGTTCCTCCGCCGCATCTCGCGATGCACGAGCGCCCAATCCGGCTGCGGACGCTCGTCGCTGGGCAAATCGGAAGGTGGAGGAAACAGGCAGTTCTCGAGCCGGACATCGTCATCGAGCTCCGGCGGCAACGACCAGGTCAGGCCGGCCCGGCGCGTTCGGTTGAGGTACTTGTTGACCGTGCCCTGGGCCAGGCCGAGGCTGCGGGCAATCGCGCGTTACGACATGCCGACGCTGTAGTGCAGGCGCAAGACTTCGTGAATGTGGCGCATGGACAGTCTCTCTGTCGGCATCTCGATCCTTTGCTGTTGGGCAAAAGACCGAGCTACCTGGGTTGCAGACTGCCAGTGGTGTGCGCCTCGCTGTCCCCGATCTCGATCCGCTGGAAATAGCGATCACAATCCCCTGGAATTGACGATCACGATCAACTGGAAACGTGAATACGATGCTGTGGAATGAGTGATCGCGATGGCCTGGAATTGGTGATCACGATCGTCTGGAACGCGCAGGCATGGCGCGGCCTTCGCTGATCGTTGTTTTGACGCATTTGCCCCGGATGACCCCTTCGTGGAGAAGTTCTCCTCGAACACCCGCCGGACCTCGATCTTCAGGGCAGCATCGTGCCTGGCGCGCGCCGACAGCTTGGCCGGATCGCGCCGCATGGCGACATTGGCGTGGTAGGTCGAGGGGGCGATCGGCAAGACTTTGCAGATCGGCTCGGTCCCATGCGTCCCACGATGATCGTCGATGAAGGCGATCATGGCTTGAACCGGCGGTCGAGCTCCGCCGTCGCAAAATAGGCGCTTGCCTCGCGCAGGATCTCGTTGGCTTGCCGAAGCTCCCGGTTCTCCCGCTCGAGCGCCTTCAGCTTCTCCGCCATCTCGGTTGGAACGCCGGCCCGCTGTCCGCTGTCGATGACCTTGCTCCTCTTGACCAAGTCATGCAGCGTCTGCGGCATGCAGCCGATCTTGGCCGCAATCGAGGTCATCGCCGCCCAGCGCGAACGATGCTCGCTCGCGTGATCCAGAACAATCCGAACCGCACGGGCCCGGACCTCGGGTGAAAACTTGTTCGTTGTTTTGCCTGTCATGGCTCCATCTTCTCAAGAGTTGGAGCCTCCGGCAATCCCGGGGCGGTTCAGAAGGGCGTCGGCGCCACGCTTACTTTAGATATACAACGCGCCGCCTACCAAGTCCGCTCAACGGCTTTGGCACTCTTTCATTGTCGACTACTTACACCTGACAGCGTGAACTGATTGCGTGGCCGCTTGAGTCCAAGGTTCTCTCTTAGCGTTTGTCCGGAATACCTGCGTCTGAACTTTCCTCGTCGGCGCAATTCTGGAATGACGAGCTCAACAAAGTCCTTGAGTCCCTCAGGAACAGTTGTCGGCAACACATTAAAACCGTCAGCTGCATGTTGGTCAAATGCCTGGACCATTACGTCCGCAATCTCCTCCGGTGTCCCAACGACCATCAGATGACCTTTACTGTCAGATACCAGCCGGATCAGTTGTCGCCAGGTGAAGTTCTGACGCACAGCCTGATCGACGAGTATCTTCTGACGACTCTGAATGGAATTGGTCTGTGGCAACTTCTCGGGGACCAACGAGTCGAGATCCACTGAATGTAAGTCGATGACATTCCCGAGCCAAAGATTCGCTGCACCAGTTAAGCTGTCTATGTGCATATAGGATTGTAGTCTTTGAAGCTTTTCAGAGGCCTCCTGCTTGGTCCTTCCAGTGATCGGGACAATCCCGGGCATGACGAGAACCTCGTCCGCCTCGCGTCCGAATGCGCGCGCTTTCTGTTTGAGAGTTGCGACGTATCGTTTACCGTTTTCCAAAGACGGCTCAGCGGTGAAAACCACCTCGGCGATTTCTGCAGCGAACGCCATTCCCGCATCGGACGCGCCAGCTTGAACCAACACGGGGTAGCCTTGCGGCGGTCTGGCGATGTTCAGTGGGCCCCGCACAGAAAAGTGGGGCCCTCGGTGGTCAAGGACATGCAGCTTCGTGGTATCGGCATAAACACCGCTATGTTTGTCCCGAATGAAAGCGTCGTCCTGCCACGAGTCCCAAAGGCCCTTGGCAACTTGCACGAATTCTTTCGCTCGCGCATAACGCCTGTCATGATCTGGAAGTTCCTGTTCACCAAAGTTTCGCGCTTCGGAATTGACTACCGAGGTGACGATGTTCCAAGCCGCGCGTCCCTGCGATAAGTGATCAAGTGATCCGAAGATGCGCGCAACATGATAAGGTTGGTAGTACGTCGTCGTCGCCGTCGCGACGAGCCCGATGTACTGCGTTCTCGAGGAAAGCGCTGACAATAGAGTGAGCGGCTCGAGTCCATCGTTACGACCAGCGCGACCGATGGATGCGTGATCATCTATCACACCTTGATGATCGGCAAGGAATACGAAGTGAAACGCTGCGCTTTCGGCAAGGGTCGCAAGATCAGCATAATCTTTGACATCAACACCACCATTTGGTGGTGAGCTTGGATCGCGCCATGCGCCTTCGTGATATCCCGCCTTAGCAAGGTACAGACCGAGCTTCATTTCGTCGTTACGTTGCATGTCTGGTCTCCCGTCGACCGCGTCATCGTCATCGAGCTGCATTCAGCTAGTGAACGTTGTGCCCACAAAAGGCCGCAGCGCCCAAGCATATCGTCCCAAATCGGCTACACTTACTTACTTGAGAGCCGGCATCGACGTACCTACCAAGTGTGATGGGTATTCCGTGCTCGATGCCCTACCGGGGTTCCCATCTTCTCGATTCTAGAAGAACGCACTCTCGACGGTCGGCGCACCGCCGGATTGAGGTGGTCCCGGTTGTCTAAACAGAATCTCCGCGTCGATAAGTGGAGGGTCTGCCGGGGTCAGGCCGCCATGCGGATTGGCAGCGGGTTGAAGTAGGCTTGATCCGGGGTGCCTCCGTCAAGGCTCGGTGGGGACGCCGGCCATTGTAGAAGTCGAGATAGCGGCCGATCGAGGCGGGGCGTCGGACACGCTGTCGTAGGCGCGCAGATAGACCTCCTCGTATTTGACGCGGCGCTACAACCGCTCGACGAACACATTGTCCCGCCAAGCTCCTTCGCCGTCCATGCTGATCGCAATGCCATTGTCGGCGAGCACACTGCTGAACGCCTGGCCAGTGAACTGCGAGCCTTGGTCGGTGTTGAAGGATGTCGGGCTTGCCGTGACGCGCCAGGGCGTCCTTTTAGTGTGGCGACGCAGGAGGCCGTCTTCATCTTGATCGACAGCCGCTATGACAGAACCCGGCGGGTCGCCCAGTCCAGCACGAGAGCGAGATACACGAAGCCACGCGCCATCGGAATGTAGGTGATGTCCATTGCCCAGACCTGGTTCGGCCGAGCAAGCTTCCGCTTGCTTGGTGATCGGCAGGTCGTGCTCACGGTCGATCATCGCTTTGCTCTCAGCAGGCCGGCTTTGCTGAGCGCGCTTTCAAAAAAACTGACCCCAGCGCTGCTCGCTCCCTGTGGGATAGAGACGCACTGCCGCTAGACTGTGGCCCGGAAGGGAGCGGCCGATATGATTTTGGTGACATGTAACCCAGCTTCGGTATCTTCACTTCCGATCTGCATCGACTAGTCGACTGGTTTGCGGAATGCGGGGTCGAGACGGTCGTCATGGAATCGACCAGCGTCTACGGGTTCCGATTTTCGAGCTTCTCGATGCCCGCAAGTTTGCGATGTCCTTGTCAACGCGCGCGATGCCAAGCACGTGCCGGGGCGCCAAGACTGATGTCAGCGACGCGCAGTGGCTGCAGCGGCTCCATTCGTTCGGGTTACTGCGGGCCAGCTTTCGGCCCAAAGGGCAGATTGCCGAACTGCGAGCCTACGTGCGTCAGCGCGAGCGTCTGCTGGAGTACTCGGCCTCGCACATCCAGCATATGCAGAAGGCGCTGACGAGGTGAATCTTCAGCTACACCACGTCATCGCCGATATCACCGGCGTGACTGGTATGCGCATCATTCGCGCGATCCTTGCCGGCGAGCGCGATCCTGAGACGCTGGCGGGGTTTGCGCCATTACAGTTGCCATTCCAGTCCTGAGACGATCGCGAAGGCGCTTACCGGGAGTTACCGTGCCGAGCATCTTTTTGCGCTCGAGCAGGCAGCCCTCGGATCGTCGCTCACGCTGCCCGGGCGCAATCGGCCATGCCTTGCTGGTTTGAAAACTTCGACATTCCCCTGCTTGGCGCAGAATTTCGGCTGTGCTGGGCCCTACCTTGAAGAAATTCGGATTCAAGGAACGGTAACATTTATGTCAAAAGGGCGAATTGTTCGCCGTGCGGAATGATTTCCACGTGCAAGTAGGGAGGGAAGGGACTTGCAGGAGGGGGCGAATTGGATGGAGGACGCTGAATGGCCTACGTGAGGGGCGATCTTTCGTCAACGCGGCGAGCCGCCGCGATGTTCCTAGATAATCTCCGAGACATTTGGCGGACTGGAGACCAGCAGATCTGGGTCGGAAGATGGAAAGCGATCGGAGATGCTCACTGCTTTCTTGTTGAATTGGATATCAAAAAAGGAGCTTTTGATGAGGCGACCGAAGCTTGGCTTTGTGCGCTGACCGCCTTTGAAGTTGCCAGACGGCTACTCGATGAAGATGATCCACAAGGTGAAGTCGTTTCAACCAAGATTGACATCGGCATTCAGAAATTCGGATTATCCTTAGCTCAGAAGCTAGAGCGTGTACAGATTGAGTGCGCCGATCGAGTCGGACTTCCAGCCTACTACTTGCCGGCCGGTAGTCGGGCTTCAATCGTTCCGGCAGTCATTTGCATCAGCAAGGAACAAGAAACAGAAACGAAGCTACTCGGAAGGCTTCTGCCGATGGCGATTACTCGGGGGATGTCTTTTCTCGTTCTCTCTCACGACGAAGTTTCAAGTTATTCGCGCCCGGATGTCCTATTATCTCATTGTCTAGACTATCTGTCAGTCCAGCCCGGCATCGATGCCACTCGGATTGGCGTCTATGGAGAAGGGTTGTCGGCTGTTCTGGCTACTGATTTCGCGGCGTCTGATGGCCGCATTGCTGCGGCGGTTTGCGACGGTGGCCTCTGGAATTGGGCGCGGCTTCTAGCATCTGTCGGATGGATGACGAGGACTGCAGCTGTGGCAGACGCGGACCTCGTGTCGGGGCATCGCTCGCGATTGATACGACGGTTGAAATGCCCAGTTCTCGTGGTCGCCGGTGGGCGCGGTTTCGTCAGCGAGTCGGAAGCCATCAAACTAAAAACTGACTGCATTGCGTGGGGCGTCGACATCGAGCTAGTCACAGCCCGGACAACCCAAACTCCGGTAGCCGAGATCGAAAATTTCGTGACTTCCGACGATTGCATTTTCGGCTGGCTAGCTCGAAAGCTCGCACACGATTCGGCTCCCAACCGTCCTCGACCGCGATGCCGTTAAAACTGCCCCCAGTGCCAACATCTCTGCCATTGGGCTGATAAGTATTACGAGCTGCTGTCTCTGCCGACAAATTCGGCAAACTTCGACCACGCTAAAATATACCTATACTCAGCTTTTGAGATGCCAGTTGGCTATTCTTGGCAATCGAGTCGAGCCGTTTGTTGATGTAGGCAAGGGACTCCTCATCTACCCCGCTAAACATCGCTGAATTGAGAGCCTGTCTTTTGAGTGAAAGCTTGGTGACCTCTTCACGCGCCCTATCCGTCAGCGACATCTGCAGGAATCTTGCATCCTCCGGCGATACTACGCGGGCGAGGAACTCCAACTTCTCGAGCTTCTTGGTTTGAATGGTAACGAACGCGGGATGGACGCGGAGTTTGTTCGCAACTGCTATTCCTGAGACGCCACGACCTTGGTCGAGTTCGTCGATAGCCATTAAGATAAGCCATTGGGGTTCGGTTATTCCTAACGTCCGAGCCCAATCTTTATGGATTTCCTCAAGTTGGGAGTGGATCTCGACAATATTCCAAATGAAATCCCTGACGGCTCTATCGAGTTGTCCTTCCTTGGCCATGTTGGTCTTTCCGCCAAACCTCGTCCTCGTGCCCCCAATCAGGCGCGCGTCCGACACCTCCTCGGCGGAAACCGATGTAACCGACCTAGCAGACCGGAAAAAGAGGCCAGCGACATATCTGGCATGTAATATCAATTGACAAAATTAATTGATCGGTAGTATGAAGTTTTCGATCGTTTGGCATGTCGACCAGCCGGTCATGTTAAAATCTCCAAGTGGAACCTCCGGGATGCCCCCCCGGGGGTTCTTTTGTGCCTTCAAGTGCGTATGGCGCCAGTTGGGGGTATGGCATGGCGTGGCAAATGCGCAACAGCCGCAAGCAAAGATTCATTGTAGATATTAATTAATTGATGCAATCAACGGAGGCGCCTATACCGTATTCGACGGAGAGGGGGCGCCTCGACGTCGTTCCGTCAAGCAGCCGCTCACGGCGGTGAGGCTATGGGTGGCGCATCTCTGAAAGACGGAAAACGATGGTTCAACTGGAGGTTTATCATGAAACTGACACAAACTCTCATGCTCGGTTCTGCGGCAATGTTTGCGGGCGCTGGGGCGCAGGCGGCTGATCTTCCCGTAAAGGCGAAGGCTGTCGAGTATGTGAAGATCTGCACGTTGTATGGAGCCGGCTTCTACTACGTTCCGGGCGCCGACACTTGCATCAAGCTGGGTGGATATTTGCGCGCTGACTTGACGGGTCACGCAGCTGATTTCACTGCTTATCACAGTGGTACGAACGCGGCGAATAACCGCCTTTCCAACTACTACTACGCCCGGTCTCGCTTTGACTTTAACATCGATACCCGCACGGCGACCGAATATGGCGTGCTGCGTACGTATGCTGACGTGGTGTTCAACTGGACGAGCGGTAGCTACAACGGCGCCGGTGCAGGTCTCACTGGCGGTGCCACGACGTATTCAACCTCCGGTGCTCCCGGGGCGGTCGCCGATGGCAACCTCTTCGCCGGCGGACTGGGCGTCTACACCGTCTTTCTCCAATTCGCCGGCTTCACCATGGGGCACGCGATCTCCCAATTCTCCACGCCCTGGGTCAACTATCCCGCAAACAGTTTTGACGGTCTGCCTGGTGGCGGCGGCACGGTTGTCGGTGTCAACCAATTTACCTATACCGCAGACTTCGGCCAGGGCGTGACGCTGTCGTTGTCCGCGCAAGACCCGGTGCAAAACTACCAGAGCAACCTCTGGAATGTGAGCGCCATCAGTGGCACCGGGATCGTTGGTGGTGCTTACGGCGCCAACGACTTCGGCGGGACGCGTGCTCCTGATCTCGTTGCCATGTTACGTGTCGATCAAGCTTGGGGCCTGTTCCAGGCCTCGTTCGCGGCGCATAACAATCACGCCGGCTACTACGGCCAGTACGAAACCTCTGGCTCTCCAGCAGACAAGTGGGGCGGAGCTGGATTGTTGGCGTTGTCGATCAAGAATCTCCCGACTGGTCCGGGCGACACGATCAACATCCAGGGCGTGTATACTGAAGGTGCAACCCGGTACAATTTCCAGGAGATCACGAACAGCACTTACTCAATGTTCGGCGGTACCGGATTAGCTGGCGCCTATGGGAGCATTGGCTTTGCCGGTCTCTCTGACGCGGTCTTCGTCGCCGGCTCTGGCCTGGAACTGACCACGTCCTACGGTATGAATGCCGGTTATACTCACAATTGGAATCCGAGCTGGAATACGTCTCTCTATGGTGCTTACGGCGCTGTTCGTTACAACGGTACGGCTAAGGGCTATATCTGCGGCAGCGCCGCCATGGCGGCGCTGCTGACGGCAGGATCAACCTGCAATCCAGACTTCGATCTGTGGGTTATCGGCACGAGAACGGGCTGGACTCCGGTCAAGGGCCTGACCTTCTCGGCCGATCTCAACTACTCGCAGCTTAACCAGAAGTACGCGGGCTCCATCAATTACCCGGGCTCCACAACCGCGGCGAAGCCGCCCGCGATCTACGAGATCAAGGATCAGGGCACTGTCTCGTTGCTGCTTCGTGCTCAGCGCAACTTCTAAATCCTGGTCGCCCCAACGAGAAAGGACCCTTGGCGGGAAACCGCCGAGGGTTTTTCTTACGGTGTGCCAAGCATGGCGCGGAGCGCCGTAACTGGCGCGATTCGATTGATCGGAGTGGTGTCCGGTCGATGACCTGGGGTGAGAGTCCCCTACGGACCCTGGTGATGGGAACCGTTAGCCGAACAGCAAGGGGGGCGTCGCGAGGAGGGGGCTGAAGGAAGCTGTAAGCAAAGTGCCGGCTCGATCTCGCGCCGCGCGACGCTCAGGATCTGATGGTTTATCGGTCTTTTGCTTGCAAAGATGAAGCGCATCGTGTCGATCCATTTTCGTGCGCCATCATCGATTGACACTTTATCGCGCCGGGAAAGCCGATGGCATCATTTCAACGGCCGAATGCGCGATGAACTGCTCAACGAGATCCTGTTCTTCAATCTGGATGGTACCGGCGCCAAGATCGCCAACTTCAATATCCGCCGGCCTCACTCGTCGCTGAAATACCTGACCCCCGCCCCTATGCCGCCCACCTCACCGCAACGGACGATCGGCTGCGAAACTCCGACCAGCTCCGCCGATCGTCCGTTGCTCCACCCGCGCCACTTGGCGTACAAGACCCCGAGACTCTAAGCGCTGCTAGATGAAAATTCAGTGGCAGGTCACCGGGGGGCTAAAAAGGGGTCTGAAGATCAGGCCATCGACGGTTCGCGCGGTGGCCTGAGCACCAAGACCCGCCCATCCGCCCTCGATCGTTTCCCAAATGACCGGAAAATCAAATGTCACCGGTTTCAGCACGTGACCGGGCCGTGTTACGTGGCCACTCTTCTCAGGCGGTACGCCGCGTTCAAGTCACATGAATCCGAGGGACCAAGCACGTGGGAGGTCATGAGAGCACTAATTCCTTGGGTGTTCGATTAGGCAAATCGGTGGACCAGAGGGGAGCAGATCATACAGATTGAGGTTTTCGCTAGCCGAATAAAGCTCTCTTTGCGACCGCAAAGAGCGAAGTATGCGCAAATGCCATTTGGCGCCGACGCGCGAGTTGACAATCGAAAAATGCTTGAGCCAGATCGTCGTCCATATGAGCCACGGATCCGAAGGAGAATCCGTGTGAGACATGCAAGCGAAATGGGAAGTGCAAAATTGCGGGAATCTCTCGGCCGAGGGCAATCATAGAGACCGAAAGCGTCCAGCAAGTAACGAAAAAATGCGCCAGTCTGCCATAGAGCGCGCTTAATCGGCGCAGAATGCGCAAATAATGCCCGACAAAAACTCGACAAAGGCTTCAGAATTGGTTTCAACCGATCCTCCCCACGCGTCTCATGCCGTGTCGTAGAATCGATCTTAACGGATGATGAAGAGGAACTACAATGAATCTTGACGACGCGAGGCAAGCTGCAACGGATCTGTTTTCGGACACCTATTTTGAAGCCCGAGAACAGTTCCTCGCCTCAGCACTGTCGTCAAAGCTGATCCGTGCAGTGCAAGCGGTCCCGGCGGTGAGCTCCACAGGGAGCTAACTAGGAGATGATGCTCTGGCGCTGCCATCAGAGTGCATCGGTAGCCTTGGAATCGTTTGCAGCGTCGAATAATCTCAACCGGTTCTGGGGTGGGTACCGATTGGCCCGCTCCGACGAGTCTGCTGGGTCTGTCGATCACCGATGTCGACATGATCGTGGGGGGGGGGGCGGGGGCTTCGCTGCTAGTTCAATAGCATCGGCGCCCTTGGTTTTCATACGATCGCGCTCTTCAAAGGGCTTCTCTTGAACTAGAAAGTCCAGTTCTTCGTCCAATCAAAATCGCCGATGCAAGGAGTCTGAGAAATGGCCGTTACTAAAGCCCTGCAACCCTTTCCGAAATCCGAATATCTGCGTAGGTTGATAGCGGTTAAGGCGGAAATGGCGCGGCGCGGCATCGATGCTCTCCTCGTCACCAGTACATCCAACATCACCTATCTTACAGGCAACGTCTCGCGCCTGTACTCCATCCACGGCCTTCTGGTGATGGGCGACAAGGCTGAGCCGACGATGATCGTGCGCGCCATGGATGCTGCAGGATGTCTCCACCTGACGTACTTGGAGCCTGGCAACGTGATTGGTTACTCTGACGATTACGTCGGCAGACCT
Organism: Bradyrhizobium diversitatis; assembly: GCF_016031635.1. GTDB lineage: Bacteria > Pseudomonadota > Alphaproteobacteria > Rhizobiales > Xanthobacteraceae > Bradyrhizobium > Bradyrhizobium diversitatis. The sequence goes on along the minus strand of NZ_JACEGD010000060.1, from coordinate 15,346 downwards.
GACCAGAACGGTTACGACGTGATGATCGACTTCATTCACGAGGCTGGCTATGCAAACCGCAGTGTGGGCATCGAGTTCAATGCCGGTGGAGCGTTGACTCTCGGCGTGATGACGGTGGCGACCGCAGAGAAATTCAAAGCGAGACTCGAGAATGCACAGGTCGTGGATGCCACGAAGCTCGTGGACTGGGTGCGGCTGATCAAGTCCGACCTAGAGATCAATGTCTTGCGGGACGCAGCCGCAATTGCTGATGCCGCCATCATGCGGGCAGCCGAGGTGATCCGCCCCGGGGTCCATGAGTCTGAGGTAGCGGCGGAAATCATGGCGGCGCAGGTGCGCGGCGCTCCGGGCGGCAAGCCGGCGACCGGAGCGTTCGCACCGTTGATCTGTTCCTCTCCGCGCACGGGCACAGCCCACATCGTGTGGAGCGACGATGAGTTGCGCAAGGGATCACAAATCAACATCGAGCTGAGCGGCAATCGCCACAATTATTACGCTGCGATCATGCGAACGTTCACGATTGGTCCGGCACCGGATCGCGTTCGCCGCTTGCATGAGGCGCAAGTCGCCGGACTTGAAGCGGCCCTGGCAGTGGCACGGCCGGGGCACACCTGCAGCGATGTCGCAAACGCTTTCTATCGCACGATGGGAAAAATGGGTTTCAGAAAAGACTCTCGGTGCGGTTACCCTATCGGCATCGACTGGGCAGAACCTACGGTGAGCCTGCAAAGCAGCGATAGTACGGAGTTGAAGCCAAACATGGCCTTTCACCTGATGCTTGGCAACTGGCTGGAGGACGATTTCGGCTACGTCATCAGCGAGTCGTTCCGCGTAACCGGCTCGAACGTCGAGGTGTTGACAAAAGCACCGCGTAAGCTGTTTGAGCTCTAAGCCGAAGTTTGCGCTTGGTTTGGCGTGAAAGATGAGTCTTTTCGGGCGATTGGGCAGAAGACGTCTACTTGTTTTGTATCAGCTGGCGCGTCCTCCGGCTCACCATGCTCAATCGCGTCGCCCCGGAAGCGTCACCGAAGCTCGCGTTGACGCACACCGAGATCGCAATGCTCGACCGACTCATCGGCGGCGCCAGCCATCGACGATGTCGTCCTGGAACCCTTGCATCCTATCTTACCAAACTTGCACGATTAGCTGGCTACTTGGCCAGGGCGGGCGATCCGCCACCCGGAAATGTAGTCATCTGGCGCGGCCTCTCGAGACTCACAGATATCGAACTTGGCGCCGAAATCGTAGCGGCTGGAAATGTGGGTAATTGAAAGCTTCACCGGACGCATACGAATTCGAGCGAGTGCCGCGAGGTCAATTGCGGAGCGATCGGCTTTTCGGCTTGAACGGCCACAACGGACACAAGCATTGCGATCCGCAGGCCTGATGGTCTTTCATGCAGGCAGCGGGATAACGGCGATCTCCGAGCGAGGGACCGAATTCGGGGAGACGCTCGCCACGTGCAGAGAGCCGGCTCCGCAAATCTGGACAGGGCGATAAGTGCAGTTTCTGCCTACGGCGGGCATTGGCCCGCGAATCAGGAGCGACGATGACGAGACGAGCACGCCGGAACCACACACCGGCTTTCAAGGCGAAGGTGGCGCTGGCCGCCGTCAACGGCGATCGGCCCCGGCAGACCCTCCACTTCTCGACGCAGAGATTCTGTTTAGACAACCGGGACCAGCTCACTGAAGCGCATCCTGGAGGCAATTCCAATCAGCTTCGCGGACTTTTTCACTCGCAGATATGTGCAAGGAGCAGGTCTTCTTTAAAGGGGAGCGAGCTGACCGAGATCGGTTAGGGAGGAATTTCCTACCTCCGGGTTGGCAGGAACAAGCTTGGTCGGTCAATCCAACCTCCTCAAGGAGACATACACGCCAGGGTTCGACGCAGGAAAAGTAAAGCTCATTCATGGGCCGGAGACATGCGAATTGGTGAGCGCGTGAGTCCGGCCATCGCTCTACTCATGGAGGAAGCCTACATGATTCCGCCAGGCGCCGCGCCTAGCGCCAACGATCCCGACGCCTTCTTCGTGCGTTTCTCGGCAAACCGCCGATTCAAGAACCGGCGGCTGCTGGCCAAAGTGTGCATTAATAGACGCCGAAGGGACAGCGCATCATCGGCGGGCCTAGGTGCATCAAAATTAGGCGCGACGGATCTTGGCCATCGTCTCCACCACCAGCATCCAAACCTCGGCTTTCGTGACTCGAGTGGAAGCCAATGCGGACCCTTGTCCGGCTTGTCCGCTGTGCCATCACCCGGAAACGGAGTCCCTATATCATGCCGGCACACGATGTCGCTGAAGGAAGGAAGAGACCCTGCGAAGCGGCGTCATCGCACACCATCGCCCAATGCCGATGCGCTTTCCGTAAGCAGCCGACCGAAAGCCGTCGTGCGAGGGCGGGAGAATCGCGGAAACTTGCTGCGTAACGCTTCAGCATCGAACCGGCAAAACGCCGCTGATTGTCGATAAACACGTAGGCGGTCGAGCGAAAATCGACAGGGGTTAGCCGTGGATCTCAGACAGCTTCGTTACTTCGCTGCGATCTATGAGCAGGGAGGACTTTCCCGAGCGGCCGAACAATGCAGCGTCGCGGTGTCAGCCCTCAGCCATCATCTTTCCAATTTAGAGGCTGACTACCGCACGGAACTTTTCACGCGAGAGTCACGTGGCATGTTTCCGACCGCAGCCGGCGAACGTCTCTACGTTCACGCAAAATCGATCCTCAAGGCCGTAGCGGCCGCAGAAGATGATCTGCGTCATGCTCGCACCGAAATAGCCGGCGAAGTTTCAGTTGTAATGGCGCAGTCAGCAATAAAGGCAGTCGGCATTGACCTCTTTAATCGAGTTGTCGATGAATTTCCAAATCTTAGACTCGCCATCGCCGAAAGCTTATCGGGATCGACATTAAGCTATTTGATGTCGAACGATGTCGATATCGCATTGGCGTACAATCCACCGGGCGATCCCAGCCTAAGATCCATACCGCTTCTGGAAGAGGAAATGGTGCTCGTCGGGACGACTCCCATCATCGGCAACACCGACGAACCGATCACCTTTTCTGAGATGGTCAAACTTCCGCTGATGCTGCCGCGGCACGGAATTGTTCCAAAAGCGCTGATAGATGATGCTCGCTTGTCGAAAAGGCTGGAGGGGCGCGCGCGCTTCCAGATCGACTCGCTGGCAGCGTTGGGCCCGCTGTTGGCGTCAGGATCTGCATGTGCCCTGACAACAAAATTGGCTATGCAACATTATATCGCTGAAGGGCATGTCCGCTCTCGGCGGGTGATCGAGCCTGAGCTTTGGCGCATGCTCTTCATGTGCGAAAAAACCGAACGGCCCTCGACATTCGCGACCGAAAAAGTACGTCAGTTGATCATGGAGGTCGTCCATAGCGCAATCGTTAGAGGGCGATGGGAAGCAAAATTCTTGGGCGCTCTGCCGCAACCAACACTAAACTGGTAACGCGGCGATAAGCGCGGTACATGTTGTACGCGATCGAGATCTCCAGCGCTACGGCATCACAGAAGAAGTCGGGTGAGGATTTTTGATACGAAGAAGAGCTTGGCGCTAGCGGAGCGAATGAACTGACGCGATCTTGCCTCCATGATGACGATATCGCGCGGACGAGGAGTTGGCAGGAGAACCTGCTCGCAGCATCGGCTCTCCCGTGACGTCGCCGATCGTGAGCGTCGTGCTGTCAGCGACGAGCGCTTTCGCCTTTGCGCCTATCAGAACTGCAACTCCGAGCGCGCTCAGCCGCCTGGCGACAGGCTCGCTCAGGTCGCCATCATTGCGGGGGGATACGTGGCTCGGCCTCGACGACGGTGACGGCCGCGCCCATTTTCGCGAACGTCGTGCCGAGTTCGAGGCCAATGTAACCGCCGCCCACCGTGACAAGCTTCTTCTGGATTTCGGTGAGCGCCAATGCCTCGGTGGACGAGATCAGGCGGCCTCCGAAGGGAAGAAACGGCAGCGCGACCGGCTCGGAGCCCGTCGCGATCACGACCGTTTCCGTATGGATCATCTGCGGACCGGTTTGCGTCTCGACCTCGACGGACTTGCCGTCGCGAAACGAGGCGTGGCCAGCCACCTATCTGCCGCCGGCTTTTTTCAGCAGGCCAGCCACACCGCCGTTCAGACGTCGGACGACTTCCAGGCGATGGTCTTGGCGAAGTCGAGCGATGGCGCTGCAGTGAAAATGCCGCGGACATTCTTGCCTCTGTGGCACGCGCAATGGTTTCATTACTCACTGGCGGTGTGGATCAGGGCCTTCGAAGGAATGCAGCCGACAGTGAGACAGGTCCCACCGGCTTTTCGGCTTCGACGACGACTGTATCGATGCCGAGCTGGCTGGCGCGGATCGCGCAGGTGTGGCCGCCGGGGGCCGCGCCGATGACAAGGAGCTTACAGGTAATTCCAGTCAACGTCCTATGCGTCAATGAAAATCACGGCCGGCGTTTCAAGGAGCAGCTTGATGCGCTGCACGAACTGAGCAGCGTCGAGCCCATCGATCACCCGGTGATCGAAGCTCGACGACAGGTTCATCATCTGGCGCGGAACGAAGGTGGCGCCATCCCAATGCGGACGGGGTGCGATCCGGTTGACACCGACGATCGCGACCTCGGGGTGATTGATGATGGGCGTCGTCGCGAGCCCGCCCAGCGCGCCGAGCGAGGTGATCGTGATGGTCGAGCCGGTGAGTTCGTCGCGGGTGGCGTTGCCATTCCGAGCCGCTTCGGTGAGCCGCGCGACCTCAGCGGCGCAGCTCCAGAGGTCGAGCGCTTCCGCATGCCGAACGACGGGGACCACCAGGCCGGTCGGCGTCTGCGTGGCGATCCCGATATGAACGCCTGCGTGCTCGTGGATGATCCCGACCTCGTCGTCGAAATGGGCATTGAGATGAGGCTGCTCGGCGATCGCGCGCACCATGGCGCGCATCAGGAACGGCAACAATGTCAGTTTGGGCTTGCCCGGCCGCTTCTGGCCATTGACCTTCGCGCGCAAATCCTCCAGCGCAGTGACATCGACTTCTTCGACATAGGTGATGTGCGGAATGCGCGAGCTCGCAATTGACGTCTTCTCGGCGATCTTGCGGCGCAATCCAACAATCTTGAATCTTTAACCGCAGTTTTCGCCTGATACGGCATCGCTGCCGTGCAGGTGTGGGCGCGCGCGAAATGAGCGTCGAAATCGTCGTGGGTGATTTGTCGAGCCGGGGCTGTGCCGCGAAGCTGGCGCAAGTCGAGGCCCGCTTGGCGCGCACGGAGCCGGACTGCGGGGGCGGCCAAAGGCCGTTCGCCTGCGTGGTGAAGAGGCGTTGCGAGGGGCTGCGACCTCGGTGCGATGGGCGGTTGGCTCGCCAGCACGCGCGGGGCGGTCGCAGCATCGTCAGGCCTTTTGGCCCAAGGGCTTGCCGCGGGCGGTGTCAGTTTCGTTTTCTCCGTTGCCGGTTCGCTCTTGCAGTCCACCTCGAGCCGAACGATGTTGGAGCCGATGGGGAGGACGTCGCCCACCTTGCCGGCGAGCCAGATGACGCGTCCTTCCGCCGGCGAGGGGATTTCCACCGTCGCCTTGTCGGTCATGACGGCAACGAGCACCGCGTCCTCGCGCGAGGTCGTCGACCTTCACGTGCCATTCCACCAGCTCGGCTTCCGCAATGCCTTCGCCGACGTCGGGCAGCGTGACGGCGTGTTCGGCCATCTCAAGCGTCCAGCGTTTCGACCAGCGCGCCCGATCCGCGCGGGTCTCGGGAAGTAGTCCCATTCCTGCGCATGCGGGTAGGGCGTGTCCCATCCGGCTACGCGCACGATCGGCCCTTCCAGATGATAGAAGCATCGCGTCTGAACGAGCGCGCGAAGCTCGGCGCCAAAGCCCGAGGTCAACCTCGCCTCATGCACGATCACGCAGCGTCCAGTTTTCTTGACCGAGGCTTCGATGGTTTCAAGATCAAGCGGTAGCAGCGTGCGAAGATCGTTGATCTCGGCATCGACGCCGGTCTCGGTCACGGCGGTCTCGGCGACGTGAACCATCGTGCCGTAGGCGAGGATGGTGACGGCCTTGCCCTGCCTGCGGATCGCCGCGCTGCCGAGCGGAATTGCAAAATGCCCCTCGGCGACCTCGCCGAGATCATGCTTCGACCATGGCGTTACTGGCCGGTCGCGATGGCCGTCGAATGGGCCGTTATAAAGTCCTTTCGGCTCGAGGAAGATTACGGGATCGGGGTTCTCGATCGCCGAGATCAGAAGGCCCTTGGCGTCAATGAGATTCGAAGGCACTACGGTCTTGATACCGCAGACATGGGTAAACAGCGCCTCCGGGCTCTGGCTGTGGGTCAGCCCGCCAAAGATGCCGCCGCCGGTCGGCATGCGCAGAACGAGAGGGCTGGTTAACTGGCCGTTCGAGCGATAACGTAGCCGAGCGGCCTCACGATCTGATCATCGGCGGGATACATGTAATCGGCAAACTGGATCTCGACGCAGGGCTTCAATCCATAGGTGGCCACGCCGACGATGCCGAGTTCGCTGATCGGTGCATCGAAGCAGCGGCTCATTCCGTATTTTGCCTGCAGGCCCTGGCTTGCGCGGAACACGCCGCCGAAATAGCCGACGTCCTCATCAAACACGACGACGTCTTCGTCGCGCGACATCATGACGTCCATGGCGTCGCGGATCGCTTCGATCATTGTCCGCCGCGGCATGGTCTAGACTCCCGCCTCTTGGCGCTGACGGCGCAGGTGCGGCGGCATATTGGCGAACACGCCCTCGAACATGTCGCGCGCGGAAGCCACTGCTCGGAGTGGAGCGTGCCGTAACTATCAGCTTCCTTCTGCGCCGAGAGCACGGTGTCGAGGATCTCCGCCTCCGTCTGCTTGTGCCGCTCCTCCGACCAGGCGCCGCGTACGATCAGATGGTTCTTGAGTCGGATCACGGGATCTCCCAGCGGCCACGCCTCGGATTCCGTCTTCGGCCGATAGCCCGAGCGATCATCCGAGGTGGAATGCGCGCCGACGCGATAGGTGACGTGCTCGATCAGGATCGGCCGAGATTGCGGCGAGCCCGCTCGCACGCCCACTTCGCCACCGCGCAGACCGCGAGGTCGTCGTTCCCGTCGACGCGCAGCGCCGGGATCCCAAAGCGAGACCGCGCGCTGCGAACGTGCCGGAACCGCCGCGCGCGATGCCCTGCAAGGTCGAGATGGCCCATTGATTGTCGACGATGTTGAGCACGACCGGCGCGCGATAGGTCGAGGCGAACACGAGGCGGATGGAAGTCGGATTCGGCCGCCGCCCCGTCACCGACCCAGGCAATCGCGATCTTTGTGTCGTTCTTGATCGCAGATGCCATCGCCCAGCCGACCGCCTGGATATACGGGGTGGCGAGATTGCCGGAGATCGAGAAGAAGCCGTGCTCTCTACAGGAATACATCACGGGCAGCTGGCGTCCCTTCAGTGGATCGTGCGTGTTGGAGTAGATCTGGCAGGCCATCTCGATCAGGGAGTAGCCGCCCGCGAACAGAAGCCCCGCCTGGCGATAGGTCGGAAAATTCATATCGCCCGGCAATAGCGCCTTGCGGAAGGCGCAGCTCACGGCTTCTTCGCCCATATGCTGCGCCCAAAGACTCGCTTCGGCTCGATGAGATCGATCGCAAGATTCTGCGCGTCTTGCAAGCAGGATGCGCGTCTGACGACGGCGCAACTCGCCGACAGGATCGGGCTCTCCAGCACGCCGTGCTGGAACAGGCTGAAGCGCCTCGAAACGCAGGGCTATATCGATGGGTATGTCGCGCTGCTCAATCAAGACAAGCTCTGTCTGCCCGAGGCTGTCATCATAGAGGTAACGCTCGACCGCCATGACGAGGAGGTACTCGAACGTTTCGGCCAACTGCTCACGGACCTGCCGGAGGTGATCGAAGCTTATCTCACAACCGGCGACTACGACTACATCGTGGAGGTCGCCGTCGAAAGTACCGCCGGCTACGAACGCTTTCTGCGTGAAAAGCTCTATCGCATTCCAGGCACCGCCACAGCCGGTCGTCGTTCGCGCTGCGCTGCTTGAAGAAGCTGACGTCGGTCCAGGTCTAAACTACTCCGCCTACGGTCTCGGAAAAATCCTCTACCCATTTCGCCCGCTTTGCGTCTTTGCGGACGAACCGCGACGATCGTCGGCGACGAATCCATTCGGAGGTTGGCACATTGATCTCCGATCTGAAGATGGCTTCTCGTTTCTCGTCCGGGCCGCAACGCGCCTGGCAGTCCGACAAGCAATACACCATTGCGGAGCACGAGATCGCTGAACGCGCCCGCCGCCGCATCGAGCGTCATCTCGTCGACGCGCGGTTGCCGGCCGAAAGAGCCTCGACAGCTTCGACTTCGAGGCCGTGCCGATGATCTCCAAGGCGCAAGTCACCGCGGTTGCATCGGCGACGGCTGGTTGGGCAAGGCCGCCAATCTGCTTCGGTTCGGCCCGCCAGGCGGTCCAAAGAGTCACTTGGCACCAGCGCTCGGTTTTGCCCTATTCGAGAACGGATGGCGCGTCCTCTTTATCGGAACCAGCGACCTCGTTCAGAAGCTCTAGGTGGCTCGCCGCGAACTCAACCTCGAGGCCGTATCAATCGCCTCGACTGCTTCGATCTCGTCATCCTCGATGATCCTGTCTATGTATGTCACCATGGACCGGGCCGAGACGAAGGTGCTGTTCGAACTCATCGGCGCACGCTACGAGCAGCGCTCGATGCTGATCACTGCCAATCAGCCCTTCGGAGAGTGAAACAGGGTCCTCCCGGATCCCGCCATGACGCTCGCTGCCCTCGATCGCCTCGTCCACCACGCCACCATCCTCGAGATGAACGTCGAAAGCTATCGCCGCCGCACTACGATCGAGCGAAAGTGCGGTCCGGTACGGCCGCTGGAGCACGCGACGGCAAAGACGCAAGCTTGATTGACGCTCCGCGACAATCAACACCAACAAAACTCTTACGCGCGACAATCATCGCGGCGATCATCGCCGCGACACCGACACGCCATCCTGATTGTCGCGCTCTTCGCACCCACATTGCCGCTCTATAACCACCTCCGGTCGTTCGAGCCAATGAATCACGGTTGCCGGTCGGCGATCGGCTTTTTTCAACAATCTGCTAGACTAAATCCGGTGGTTCGTGTCCATCTCGAGAGCGGTGAGCGCACGCTTGTCCTTGGCAACTTCGCGCAGCGTTTCATCGATCTGCAGAACTATACCGAACAGAAGCTGTTCGACCTCATTCAATCCCACGTCACGACGCCGGAAAATAGCGTGCGCTTGACTCGAAGCCAGGCGAGGTTGCGATTGGGGCAATCGTGCAACCCAGCATCTCACGGTCAATGACTTTGGCGATCAGCACAGCGCTTTTCGCCGCGGCATGATCGATGGCGAGCTAGCTCCCAGCAAGGATGGCCGTCGGAGCGTGGCGCGCCAAGGCATCAATCGAAGCTGCATCAATAGCTCTTCCTTCTCGATTCTAGAATGCGGTGTTCTGAACAATATACTGTCCTGAAAAGGAGGAGAGGTTATCTATTTCTTTATCGGGGAGGAGCGCACGAGCGGAAATTTCCGGCCGCTGGAGGGAGCCCGCGTCGTCGAATGAGCTACATGGTAATGGAACCCTCCTGTGGCATATTTCTGGCAATCCTGGTGGCGGACGTCATCAAGATCGAACCCCTGACGGGCGATAGACCCGGTATCTAACTGGTCATAGGCGGCCCGTTGTTTCCAGTAGGTTGTAGATAGCAGGCAATGTCATCGCTGAGGCTCGATCCTTTTGGCAGATTTGTGCACGATGATGCTATTCTTCCTCTCCATCTCCGTCCTCAGCGTCAATCTGCTCGGCGACGGCCTGAGAGAAGCACTGGATCCGAGAATGGCGAAGGAACTTCAGGCATGCCGTCGGCAGGCGTTGCCCGTTTATTGGAGGAACCCACGAATGCCTCGTATTGCAGAGCGCGAGCTCACTCCTGTTCTGCCCCAAGATCGCGCGGCGATGCCTAGGGCGGACGATCAGTTGCGATGGACCACGGCAGAGAAGTTCGTTGCTCATCGGAATATGCATCACCTCTTTCCCCGCGACGTTGTGCCAGCTGGGAACCGGGTGCATGAGCTTGAGACTGTCTCCAACATCGACGTCGCATACAGTTACGAGGGCAAGCGCCTCTCACTGGAGACATACTTCAGCGAAAATCAGACGACCGCATTGTTGGTGCTGAAGCGCGGCAAGATTGTGCTCGAACGATACGCGCATGGTAACGATGCCTCGACACGTTGGGCCTCGCGCTCCATGGCAAAATCCTTCACTTCCACGTTGGTCGGAGCTGCCGTTCGGGATGGAGCGATCAGTAGTGTGGACGATCAAGTCGTCAAGTACGTACCCGAGCTGCGAGGGAGTCTTTATGATGGCGTAAGCCTGCGGCAAGCGTTGCAGATGGTCTCCGGCGTATCTTTCATCGAGGATTATAAGGACCCAAACGCAGACGTTTACACGCTGCAGGCGTGCACGGTTGGACGGCAGCAGGGCGCGTTCCTTCGCCTTCTAGCCCAAGTCGCTAACCGCACACCCAAGCAGAAAATGCCACCTGGAAACCTGTTCTACTATTCCTCGCTGGATTCGATCCTCTGCGGAATCGTGGTCGAGCGCGCTACCGGAAAGCGACCGGCCGCTTATCTTTCCGAAAGAATCTGGCAGCCCTACGGCATGGAGGCTGACGGGTTCTGGAACACTGAAGCCGATGGCGGGACGACCTTCACAGCTTCCGGCATCGGCGCGATCCTACGCGACTATGCGCGCTTCGGGCAGTTCGTCTTGGATGGTGGCAAGTGCGGAGACACCCAAGTACTGCCAGAGTGGTGGATGCACGAGGCAACGCGGCCTTCGGAGGCGTCGCTTAAGGAGCGGTCGCCCTACGGTTTCCAATGGTGGCTCCATAACGCTGATGGCGTGAATTCCGTCCGGGCTGGCGCAGTCGATCCTGCGAGGCCGACTTCTGCGCCGGTGCCAATGCGCGGTGCAGAATCAATGTTCTACGCGTTGGGCAATGCCGGTCAGTCGATCTCGATCAATCCGGCCGAGGGAATCGTCATCGTCAAATGGGCTGCGTGGAAAGACAGTCAGGGTCCAAACGGGCGTGGTCGCCACGCAGATGCCTCGCTGTTCGCAGCTCTCATTGGCGCGCTAGCCTGACGCCTCGAGCGCCTGACCAGACATCGCGATAAGGATCCGGAAAGTCGGTATCGATAACGATACAAAGCACCCTTTCCATCTCGAACCTCTCAACTTCCTTCCGGGTCGAGGGGCAATGGAAACCGATCGTTCGGAACGTCTCCTTCGACATCGCGCTGAAGGAGACGGTGGCGGTGGTAGGCGAGTCGGGGTCTGGCAAAAGCGTAACCGCGCTGTCGATCCTGCGGTTGACGCCGCCCAGCTCAAGCAAAATCGAAGGCTCAATCGAGCTTCATGGCAAAGAACTGCCGACGCTGCCGAAAGCGGAGATGCGCCACATCCGCGGTAACGACATCGCCATGAACTTCCAGGAACCGATGACCTCGCTGAATCCGGTGCTCACCACCGGCTTTCAGATTGCCGAGGCGCTGATCCTGCGTCGTGGCCTGTTACGCTCGGAAGCCAGCGCGTGATGATCGCGATGGCATTGGCTTGCAAGCCGAAATTGCTGATAGCTGACGAGCCGACCACCGGGCTGGACGTGACGATTCACGCCCAGAGTCTGGAGCTGATCAAGATTCTGCAGAACGAGGAAGACATGTCCGTGCTCTTCATCACGCACGACGGCGTGGTTGCAGATCGCAGACCGCACAGTGGTCATGTACCAACGGCAATCAAGTGGAGAGCGGCGCGACCGAGGATATCTTCGGCAACCCGCAGAAGCCCTACACGAGATCGCTGCTCGCAGCGGTCCCAAAGCTCGGTTCGATGGAAGGGCGCACGCGACCGATGCGTTTCCCTGTTGGTAACCGTGCCACTGTAGCGTCTGATGCGCCCACCGAGTTGTCGGACGCGGTCAAGGATACAGTGCGACCGGTGTTGGTTGGAAGTGGCGGGATTGACCATCCGCTTCGAGAGTCGCTCGGGCCGCCTCTCTGCGGTCCAGGGGCAGGTCCACGCGGTCGAAAACGTCTCGTTCGGTCTGAAGGTGGCGAGACGCTGGCGTTGGTCGGAGAAATCCGGCGCCGGCAAGTCGGCGACAGGCCGCTCGATAATGCGCCTGACGGAGCCGCTCTCTGGCTCGGTGTTGCTCGATGGTGTCGACGTACTCAAGCTCAATCAGGCTGAGCGTCAGCGCGACCGTATGCAGATGAGCTTCAAGGATCCGTTCGCCTCGCTGAATCCGCGCATGAGCATCGGTTCTTCGATTGCTGAGCCGCTGCTGATCAATAGGCGTGTTAGACCCTCGGAGGCGGTAAACAGGGTCGTCGAGTTGCTGCGCCGCGTCGGCCTTGGCTGCGCCTCGGCGTAAGGCCGACGTAGGCGCCGACCGACGAAGCCGATTGGAAGCGCGAGGGGTCATCGATCGTATGGCGGAAGCCAGCGGTCACGACGCCGCCCCCCGGGGACCGTCATCAGGCGACGCGTCGTCTCGTCCAGCTTTGCCAATCGGCGGACCTCGTTGTCAAACTTACCTTGTTGTTGACAAACGTTCTCATGGATCGAGAGCAGCGGCGATATCACGCTGAGAAGCAAATGATCAACGCCCAAGACTTCGCTGGCCTGGTTGCGGAACTGTTGGCCGATCGCGCGAGGGAATAGTAATCCACATTCTTTGATCAAGCCGCGAACCTGGTTCTCGATGTCTCGGCGCATGGATACTAGCCGAGATCTGGCGCCAAGGATCGCTCGGATATTCTGGCTTTCCTCACTTTTTACTTTGACCTCTCGATAACATCCAACCCGCACCAGTTCGGCAAGGCCTCGCGCATCATTCTGATCGCTCTTCTTCATTCGGACCGACAAAGCTGCGTGCGCATGCCGAGCGTCGATGCAGACCACCGAAAGCTCAACCCTGCGGAGTTCATGCCATAGCCAACTCGCCATCGCACCGGTGTCGAAGCCGATACGCTCGGCTTGTGGCGCATGTTTGCGAAGCAGGTCAGTCAAGGCACCAGGATTAGACTTGGCTTTTCCTTCGAAGATCACTTGACCAGTCTCGCTGATAACGCATACGGCGGTTTCTCTCTGTGAGACGTCCAGCCCGACGTACTGCTTCATGGGAGCTCCTTCGAATCATTTGGTTGCGAGGGCTCGACGATAACGGAGCTTGCCTGCCACGAGCGCCGACCGCAATTACGTCATCGTGTTTAAATTTGCCCCCGCATTGCCTCATCAAGAATGTTACCGGAGAACTGACCGTCAGGAGTGGGGCGGCGATACCGAATCGGATCGGTGTCGCCGATGGCAGGACGGATCAGCCTGGGTGCGCGGCGCGAGATCACGGCGGCGGTGGTAGACCGCTATCGATCAGCAGGGCGCGCAGATAAGGGGCGCATTCTCGACGAGCTTTGCGCGGTGACCGGCTGGCATCGCAAGCACGCGGTTCGGGCGGTTGCCACGCAGGTCTCAATTTCGCCGGAGGTCCGGCGACAGCGAAGACCGACCTATGGCCCCACGATCAGGGATGCGCTGGTGGCGCTGTGGGAGGCCTCGGATCGGATCTGCGGCAAGCGGCTCAAGGTAATGGTTCCGACGTTGCTGACCATCGCTGGAGAAGCATGGCCGGCTTAAGCTGGACCAGGCTGATCGAGCGCCGCCTGCTGGTCGAGACAAAAATCGCCGCGGCCGGAGGTAAGCGCCGGCGGGTTGGCTTCTATTCGGCGGTGCGGCGGGAAGTGCCGATCCGGACGTTCAACGACTGGCACGATCCGCCGCCGGGTTTCTGCGAGGTCGACATGGTGGCCCATGGCGGCACATCCGTGGCTGGCTCGTTCATCCAGACATTGACGATGGGTCGACGTCGCCACTGGTTGGACCGAGTGCATGCCATTGGTGACGCGCGAGGGCGGCCTCGTCGTGCGGGCCATGGAGCGCGCGCAGAGCCTTTAGCCCCGGGTCATTCGCGGCGCCGATTTCGACAATGACAGCGCATTCATGAACGACGTCGTCGTGCCCTGGTGTCGCGCGCAAAAGATCGAGGTAACGCGCTCGCGCGCATACAAGAAAAATGATCAGGCCTTCGTTGAGAAGAACGGCGTTGTCGTTCGGCCGCTTGTGGGATACGGTCGCTTCACGGCGTCGAGACGACGCGCGTGACGAAACGTTTGTATGCTGCATCTCGGCTGCACACCAACTTCTTCCAGCCGTCCTTCAAGCTGAAGGACAAGCGACGCGAGGGGGCGAAAGTGATCAAGCGCTATCATGTTCCAGCTACACCTTATGAGTGCGCACTGGCGCATCCGAGGTTGAGCAAGACCGTCAAACGGCGTCTTCGGGAGCTTTATCGCACGCTTGATCCCGTGGCTCTGCTGGCCGCGATGAGAGCCACACAGGCGGAGCTTGGCATGCACGTCGGCGCCCGCGCAGGTAAGCTCGCGGCAGCAGCCAGCCCTCCGGCTCCGACAACGAATGCAGCAGCGTTCGCGAAGAGGCTCGGCAATGATGTGCATCTGGGCGAGCAGCGCATCATCCACCGGCGCATACGCAGGCCACGCAAAAAGCGCATGAGATGCCATCGATGCTCGATCCGCACCTCGCCGACATTGAACGCTGGCTGACGGCCGAGCCCCGTCTGACCGCACTGGCAGGTTCTCGGTCGCCTCGCCGAACGCTGCGCCGAACAGTTCGGTCCGCCGCAGCACACCATCGTGCAGCCCTTGTTGCGCTCTCTCAGACGCAAAGCAGCCGAGATGATCATCCCGGGCCCGGCTGAGAGCGCGGCACCAGCCGGTGATCCCGGGACTGGGGCCGCCGCTGCGTGATCGGCCCTCCGCGACGCCTCCGGTGTATCCCTCCGCCAAAGCGTTCAATTACCCACAAATTCTCCTCCGACCATGACACCTAGCGCTATGTCGGTCGACGTGACAGCCCGCGCCACATGACGGTATTGCCAGGCGGCGGATCGCTGGCGCGGGCGAGATAACCGCCGAGCCCGGGCAACCTTGATCAGATAGTACGACAGCGTTTTCCGTCTTGCTTTTGGTCTGTCGTTCACGAGGCGATCGAGCACGCCGATTTCAGTCGCGGTCAACGCGAGGGTTGGCGGCGCGTCTGGAGCCGAACGGTTGAGCATCGTCATCCAAAAGACCCGCCAACTCAGGATGCAAAAGAGCGAGATCAGATTGGTCAGACGCTGGGCGGTCCTGAGCTTTGACT
>NZ_JACEGD010000059.1 GCF_016031635.1 Bradyrhizobium diversitatis | reverse complement strand
CACCGCTCGGGAACGCTTGCCGTTGCGACAGCGAGCGAATGCATGCATCCACCTTGTCCTTGGCCACATCAATCCCGACGACAACGCGACTGTTTTGTGCCATCATCCACTCCCTTCCTTGCTCGGTTCGGGCTCGAAGCCCATGCAACTGTTCGGGTTGAGGAAGACACGCCGAATCCGTCCCACGCTCCCCGACAGGCTCTAGGCCTTTGAGCACGAACGGGCTCGGATCCAGCGACGGGCGGTTGGTCAGAACCGCCCGTTGTCACATCCTGGCAGATTTTGCGGACACAAGAGCTCGAAATGCAGAAATTTGGCCGGTGGATGGTCTCGATTCTGGCTGCCGTGATGGTGTCGGGATCTGCGCTGGCGGCTTCTCGCGGTGATCCGGTCAAGAAGTTCGATACCGACAACGACGGGACGCTGGACCATATCGAGGTTAGGAAGGCGGCGACGGCGCTTTTCGCCAGGCTCGAACCGGATCACGACGGCACGCTGGACGTGCGGGAGTTGCGGGGCAGATTATCCGCCAAAGAGATAGCGGCAGCAGATCCCGACCACGATGGAACGCTCTCGGTGAATGAATATCTCGCCGTCGTCTCGCAGCGCTTCGACACAGCCGATCCGGATCACGACGGGACGCTGGATGGGAGAGAATTGAAGACGTCTGCCGGGCGCGCGCTGCTTCAGCTCCTGCAATAGATCAGGCGGTCGCGCGTCAGTTCGAGCTGTCTTCTCCGCCGGCAAGATCGCGCGCCCGGCGGAGCAGGTCGCTCGTGCGACGGATGCCGAGCTTGGTCCTCGCCTGCTTGATCAGCCGGGCGACGGCCCGGGGCGAGATGACCAGCTCTTCGGCGATCGCAGAATATGAATTTCCCTGGCCAAGCAGGCTGAGCGCCTCTCGTTCTCTGCGCGTCAGTATGGCGACGTTGCTGGAGTCGACGTGATCGGGCAGGGGCACGCCGCGCAAATTGATCCGCTCGTCGACATAGCGATGGCCGAGCCTGACCTGACGCACAGCCTTTGGCAGTTCGTCCGGCGGAGAGTCCTTCAGCAAATATCCGATGGCTCCCGCCTTGATCGCGGACGCGACGATATTCGCGTCCGCATGCATGCTGAAAACCAGGATGCGCGCGAGCGGCGCATCCGAGGAGATGCGGTGCAGCAAGTCGACACCGCCGAGTACTTCTCCCGGAAAGGTCAAATCGAGGATGACGACCCCGGGCCGGTGCTCCAGAAATGCTTCATAGCCACTCGGCACATCGCGCGCAGCGACCACGTCCTCGACGTCCCCCAGCACGATACGACAGGCTTCGGCAATGATGGGATGGTCGTCGACGACGAGTATGGGGCTCAAGGGATATCTCTGAAAGGCATGATGCTTCGAGGGATTGAGGCCTGCCGCGAGCGTCGGGTGAGCCGGCTGCGGCAATGCCTCCCGCAGCCGTATCGCCGCGTCACTTCTTCGGCCGTATAGCGTCGGCCGTGCCCTGGATGAAAGCCTGAATCTTCACGACGTCGGCTTCCGTCAACTTGCCCGTGAAGTCCGGCATGCCCTTGTCGCGAAACGGCCCTTTGAACACGATGTTCTTGAGGTTGGCGATCTCCTCCGCCGGCACGTAGCCGAGGTTGCGGACGTTGCCGCCCTTGTCGACGCCGGGCACGCCATGGCAGGTGGCGCAGGCGGCGACATAGAGCGCCGTTCCTTCGGGCACGTCCTTCGGATCGTACTTCACGCCCTGGAGAAGGCCTTCGGTCTGATACTTCACGAATTCCGGCAGCGGTGCCTTGCTGTTGAGCGCGAACGTGTAGACCGTTCCGGGACTCTGCCGCTCGGTCGCCCGCTGCGCCATGCCATAGACTCCGCCCCAGCCGACGGCAATCGAGACATACTGCACGCCGTCGAGCATGTAGGTCGAAGCCGCGGCGACGACGCCGGTGCCGGTCGGTGTTTCCCACAGCGTCTTGCCCGTGGTGGCGTCATAGGCGACGAAGCGTCCATCCGCGGTGCCCTGGAACACCAGGTTTCCGGCCGTGGTCAGCGTGCCGCCGTTCCATGGCGAGGGGTATTCGACGCGCCAGGCTTCCTTCTGCCTGACCGGATCCCATGCGACGAGGCGTCCGAACGGAAGACTCTTGGGCGGCTCTCCGTTGAGCACGAAGCCGACATTCCAGCCGGTGGCGCCGCCGAATTTACCCGGCGTTGCGGCATTCTGCTTGAACTTCTTTTCCGGAATGAGGTTCAGTGGCACGTTCTGGGCCGGCAGATAGACCAGCCCGGTTTGCGGGTTGAACGACATCGGGTGCCAGTTGTGGGCGCCGTAGGGTCCCGGGATCGAGTCATAGGCCGCGTCGCCGCGTGCGGCCGGCACCTCGACCGGGCGGCCGTTGGCGTCGTAGCCGGTGGCCCAGTTCACATCGACGAAGTTCTTCGCCGAGATGAACTTGCCGTTGGTGCGGTCGATCACGAAGAAGAAGCCGTTCTTGGGCGCGTGCAGGATGACCTTGCGCGGCGCGCCGTCGATGCTGATGTCGGCGAGGATCATCGGCTGGGTCGAGGTGTAGTCCCAGTGATCGCCGGGCGTCTCCTGATAGTGCCAGGCGTATTTGCCGGTGTCGGCGTTCAGCGCCACGATCGAGGCGAGATAGAGATTGTCGCCGCCGGCGGGGCTGCGCACGTTCCGGTTCCAGGGCGAGCCGTTGCCGGTGCCGACGTAGACGAGGTTGAGCTCGGGGTCGAAGGTGATGGTGTCCCATGGCGTGCCGCCGCCGCCGTTGAGCCAATATTGGCCGGCGGGATCCCAGGTCTTGGCCGCCTTCTCCATCGACTCGTCCTCGAACGGCTTCGACGGATCGCCGGGGACGGTGAACCAGCGCCAGAGCTGGTTTCCGCTTTCGGCATCGTAGGCGGTGACGTAGCCGCGCGCGCCATATTCGGCGCCGCCTTGTCCGATTACGACCTTGCCGTTGAAGACGCGCGGCGCGCCGGTGATGGTGTAGGAATGCTCGTGGTCGATCAGCGTGTCCTTTTCCCAGACCTTCTTGCCGGTTGCCGCGTCGAGCGCGATCAGGCGGCCATCATAGGCGGCCACAAACACCTTGCCCTTGTAGAGGGCAACGCCGCGGTTGACGACGTCGCAGCAGCCCCTGTAGCCGAGCTCGCGGTTGACTTCCGGATCGAAGGTCCAGATGCGCTTGCCGGTTCGCGCTTCGATGGCATGCACGACGCTCCACGGGGCGGTCTGGTACATGATGCCGTCGACGATGACCGGCGTCGCCTCGACGCCGCGCGAGGATTCGAGGTTGTAGGTCCAGACCAGGCCGAGGCCTTTGACGTTGTCGCTCGTGATCTGGTTGAGCTTCGAAAAGCGGGTCTCGGCATAGTCGAGACCGATCGTCGGCCAGTTGTTGGACGTTGCGGTGTTGGCCTTGATGTAGGCGCCGTCGACCTGCGAGGTGATGGCCTTGATGCTCTCCGGCGTCGGGGTCTTCGCGGAATCCTGCGCCGACGCGGCGGTGATGGATGCGGCGAGGCCCAAGCCTGCGAGAAGACCGACGACAAGATTGCTGCGGACTGGCCGAGCCGATGAATATCGAGCGGAAAAGCGGTCCCCCAACGTCATCATTTTCCTCCTGTATTCTTGCTTGCCGTAAAGGCACCCCGCCCGCGAGGGCGGGGTGAGTCTACGGATGAATGACTCGCGATCGGATCGCGATGTCGAGCCAAGGATTGCACGAAGGTCTTTCGCGAGGTTCGGCAAAAAGTCTCGCGGCGGCCGGGAATAGTTCCCGGTCGCGCCCGATGAGGCGCGCGCACGACGTTGGACGGGTCGGGAATAATTCCCGATTTGGTCGGGAATTCGTGCGCCGGACCGGGCGGACCTTTTACGGCTGGTGCTCTTCGGCTGTTGGCCTGTATCGTTCGCCTAACCGGCGGGGAACCGAGAGAGCCAGACGATACGGGTGGAGGCAGGCAGGAATGGGCGTTCGTGGTCTGGTCATCATTTCAGTTTCCACGGGAATGGTTGTTGCGACCAGCGCGATGGCCGCGCAGGACGAGGAGACCAACATCCAGAACCTGCCGCCGGTCGAGGTTGCGGCGCCGCCCCCTGCGGCGGCGAGGCGCGTCGCACCGGCGCGACCGGTCGCACGCGTGGGGGCGCCGGGGTCAGCCGCCCCGAGGACACGGCTTTATGTCTATCCGACCTCGCCGGGCACCGGCCGGGGTCTCGACGTCGACAAGGTTCCATCGGCGATCAATGCCGTCGATGCCAGTCAGATCAAGCGCACCAATTCGCCGAATATCGCCGATGCCCTGCAGCAGTACGTGCCCGGCGTCAGCATCAACGAAGTGACCGGTAATCCTTTTCAGCCCGATATTCAGTTTCGCGGTTACGTTGCTTCACCTCTGGCCGGGACGCCGCAAGGGCTCGCCGTCTATCAGAATGGCGTGCGCATCAACGAGGCCTTCTCCGATATCGTCAATTGGGATCTGATTCCGACGGCTGCGATCCGGTCAGCGGTCGTGGTGACCAACAACCCGGCGTACGGCCTGAATGCCCTCGGCGGCGCCATCGATCTGCAGATGAAGAACGGTTTCAACTATCAGGGTGCCGAAATCGACATCATGGGCGGCTCGTTCGGTCGCATTCAGGGTTCTGCGCAATGGGGCAAGCAGGTCGATGGAAACTGGTCTGTCTATGGTGCACTCGAAGGCATTCACGACAACGGCTTCCGCAATTTCTCGTCATCGGACGTCCGGCGCTTCTACGGCGACGTCGGCTATCGCTTTGAAGGGAACGAATTTCACCTCAATGGTGGCGTCGCCAACAATTCGCTGGCTGGTCCCAGTACTGTTCCGGCCGAATTGCTCCAGCAATATTGGGGGGCCACCTACACGACGCCACAGACCATCTCCAACAAGGTCGCTTACCTCAACTTGACCGGCAAGGTGGAGGCGACGCCGACGTGGACCTTTGAGGGCACGGCACGCTTGCGGCGCTTCAAACAAAGTACGGTCGACGGTAACCCGACCGATACCCTGCCTTGCGACGATCCATCCCTGTTGTGCTTTGACGATGATGACGTCCCAGCATTCGGCCTGAATGGCGTGCAGCTCGCCAACACCTTTGGACCTGGTGCCATTCTCAGCCAGATCGATCGCACCAGCACAAGGTCAACCTCGTTTGGCGTGTCCGGACAGGCGACCAACACAGATCAGGTGTTCGGTCATGACAACCGTTTCGTCATTGGCGCAAGCTACGACCTCAGCAACACGCAATTCAACGGCAGCACGGAACTGGGAACAATAGGCACGAACTACGTCGTCACGGGCAGCGGGATATTCTTGGGCCAGTCAGGCGAGCCGACATCAATCGGCCCGGTATCGCTGCGCACCGTCAACCAGTATCAGGGACTTTATGCGCTGGACACGTTCAACGTGACGGATCGCTTTGCGGTTTCCGGAGGTGGGCGGTTCAATGCGGCCCATATCTCGCTGATGGACCAGCTCGGCACCGCGCTCAACGGCGAGCACGATTTTTATCGCTTCAATCCCATCATCGGGGGCACCTTCAAGATTACGCCCGAAATAACAGCCTATGCCGGGTACTCCGAAGCCAACAGAGTGCCAACACCGCTTGAGCTCGGCTGCGCGGATCCGGCGCGGCCGTGTATCATCGGACAATTCCTGGTCGCCGACCCTCCACTAAAGCAAGTGGTATCCAAGACGGTGGAAGCGGGCTTCCGTGGTACGAAGGAGCTGATGATCGGTTCGCTCGGATGGAAGATCGGCGCCTTCCGGGCCACCAACTACGATGACATCGTCGCGACCCCGATCCCGGGCTTGACCGGTTTCGGCTTCTTCCAGAACGTTGGTCGCACGCGCAGGCAGGGGCTCGAAGCCGAGGTGAGCCTGAAGTCGAACGTGCTGCAGTTCCAGGCGAGCTATGCATTCCTCGATGCGCGCTTCCTCGATGCGCTAACGCTGGGCTCGGATAGCCCGTTCGCAGACGCCGACGGCAATATCCAGGTCTTGCCGGGCAATCAGATTCCGCGCCTGCCGCGCCATCTCATCAAGGCCAGCGTCGAATACGCAGTTACCGATGTCTGGAAAGTCGGTGGCGACGCGCTCTTTGTCTCAAGCCAGTATTTCGTCGGCGACGAATCCAACCAGTTTCCGCAGTTGCCGTCCTACGCGGTTTTCAATCTGCACACGTCCTATCGGGTCACGAAGAACGTTCAGCTCTATGGTCGCGTCAACAATATCTTCGACCACCGCTACTCGACACTCGGCACCTTCTTCGATCGCGACGCCCTGCCCAACTTCACCAATGGCGCGGAGTTCGTCGACCCGCGCTCGCTGAGCCCGGCGAGGCCAAGGGCATTTTACGCAGGAATGCGGGTGACGTTCTAGGCGCATGCGAAGTGCGGTGCGATTGGGATGATTCGTTGCCGTGCTTCGGGTTATTCTTCGAGCAGGGCCTTTTTCGGAAGGCCGCTGCACACCTTTCTGGATCATGCTCTAAACTAGGCCAGTCCCAGGCCACCATCGACTGCGAGAACTTGGCCCGTTATCCATTGCGAGTCGGGACCTGCAAGCTGTAGGACCCATCGCGCAATGTCGTCGGGAACGCCGCGCCGACCGAGCGGTATTCGCGCGCGCTCTTCGTCCTTGACGGCTTCGGCCGCGTCCGCGGACAGCCCCATCATTCCGGTCAAGGCGCCGGATTCGGTCGGGCCGGCCGCGATCGCATTCACCCTTATTCCAAGTGGCGCGAGCTCGAGCGCCCAGCAGCGTGTCAGGTGCTCCAGCGCCGCCTTGCTCGCGGCGTAGTGGGACAGTCCCGCGGCCGGCCGGTGACCAAACGTCGAGGAGATGTTGATGATGGTGCCCCGCGTTGACTGCAGGTGAGGAAGGGCGGCGCGGGCCAGCAGGCTCGGACCGACCACATTGACGGAGAATATGTCCGCGATCCGCTCGGCCGCAACATCCGACAACGGAAGAATGGCTCCCGCGCCGGCGTTGTTGACGAGCGTGTCCAGCCGGCCCCATCTGCTGATCGCCTCGGTGATGGTCCGCCCGGCGTCTTCCGCGGAAGCGGTATCCGCAATCAGGCCGGCGATGTTCTGATGCTCCGCCATCGTTTTCTCAATAGCTGCGGCACGACGGCCGGTGATGAGCACCTTGTTGCCTTGGTTGGCGAAACGGAGAGCTGCGGCTCGACCGATGCCGGAACTGCCGCCGGTGATGATCACGACTTTGTTTTCTTGCATGTTCATTCGCGTGGTTGCGCCGTTCGAAATCGCCGGAGCGACCGTAGACCAACGTTTCGGCTTCGACGGCTCAGTGCATGTGGAGTCCCGGAGCGCAAACCCGTCGCGATGAGCGCGCGCCCCGGTTGGATTCGGTCCGGCAAGCGCTCAATAGTCCCAGGACACCGGCACCCAGCGGAAAGCGTCGCCGGCGACAGCGACATGGCCGACGGACGGGAACGGCATATGCGTGGCCACCAGCAGTTCGCGGTTCGCCGCAAGCTCCCGCAAAAGGTTCACTCTGACGCGGGCGGCTTCCTCGGGATCGTGTTCGAAGCCATTGTGCCAGTCTGGGTGTTCGAACCCGACGGTGAACACGAGGTCACCGGCGAACGTCAGTCGCTCGCCGCCGGAAGTCAGGCGGACCACGCTGTGTCCGGGGGTGTGACCGCCGGTGCGGCAGACCACCACTCCCGGCGCGACCTCGAATTCGGCTTCAAACGTCCGGAGCTGGTTGTGATATTCGTGCGCGAACCGCTTGGCCGTCTGTCGAAGTGCCTCGGGGAATCCCGGCGGCATGGAGACGCGGGAGAAATCGGGCGACTCCCAGAACTTGACTTCGGCGGCTGCCACATGGATCCGCAGGTCCGGACGCAGTCGGTCTTTCACGCCTTCGACGAGCAACCCGCCGACATGGTCCATGTGCATGTGGGTCAGCACCACGTCGGTCACGGATGCCAGATCGATGCCGGCGGCCTCCAGTCGCCTGACCAGCTGCCCGGCTCGCGGGAGGTGCAGGTCCGGGTCCAATCCGAGCCCGGCGTCGATCAGAATGGTCTGCGCTCCGCTGCGCACCACGACCACGTTCAACGCCCAGTCGAACGCGTCCGGCGGCAGGAACATGTCGTCTAGCCAGGCCGCGCGGACCGCGGGGTCGGCATTGTGCGCCAACATCTTGGAGGGTAGCGGCAGCACGCCGTCGCTCACCACCAGCACGTCGATGTCGCCGACCTTCAGCGCGTAGCGCGACGGGACAAGCTCTTCGGGCTTCGATGTCGCGGGGGAGGAGGTGTTGTGCAGGTTCATGTTGGTCTCCTGTTGCGGTTCTTGTTCTGGCTGGTCTCTGTTGAGCAGGCCGCGCCGCCAGGGGAGCGCCGCCTGCCATCGCGTCGCGCGTTAGAGGCTGGTCACGCGTTCCGGATCGGCAGACGCGAGCGCGGCGGCGCGTTCGGCCTTCGGCGGGTAGATCCAGACCGTGTTGATCTCCTGTTTCGTCTTCTTGGCGACATCACCGACCATCTCGACCTTGCGATCCCAGCCGCGGGTGAACAGTGCGCCGGCTTCGCCGAGATCGAGACAGGTGACGTAGGCCTTCTGGTGGTAGGGCCTGGTCGGAACGCCGAGCAGCTCGGCTGCGGCATTGTTGCCCGCAAAGGCGCCCATGCGCGTGGCATGCTGGCAGGACATCAGCGCATAATTGCCCTCGTCGTCGCACGCGGCGCGGGCCGCATCGCCGGTCGCGAAGACGCCCTCGACGCCTGGCACCCGCAGACAGCGATCGACCAGCAGCCGGCCGAAATTGTCGCGCTCGGCGGGGATTTGCGCCGTCAGAGGGGCGGCACGGATACCCGCCGCCCAGATCACGGTTTCGGTCTCGATGTGTTCGCCGCTGGACAGGGTGACACCGCACTCGTCCAGCGAGGCGACGCCGGCACCGAGGCGGGTCTCCACGCCGAGCTTGTGGAGGGCGCTCTCGATGACCGGCCGCGGGCCTGCACCCATGTCGGGTGCGATCGCGCTGTTGCGCTCGACGATGATGACGCGAGTCCTGGCATTCGGGCCGAGGATTGCGCGGAGCCGCGCCGGCATTTCGGTGGCCGCCTCGATGCCGGTGAAGCCGCCGCCGGCGACGACGACCGTGTCGCGTCCGTTCACGGCCGGTCGCTTGGCAAGGCCACGCAGGTGCCTGTCGAGCGCGATCGCATCGTCGAGCGAGTCGACGCTGAACCCGTGCTCGGCAAGACCCGGGATGTTCGGGCGGAACAGCCGGCTGCCGGTGGCGACCACGAGGCGATCGTAGGAGAGCGTCTTCTTGGTGCCTTTCGCCGTTGCGATCCTCACCATGCGGGATTGGGTTTCGACCGTCTCGACGCTGCCCCGAACATAGGTGACGTCGATCGCCTCGAGCACATCGAGGAGCGGTGCCGTCAAGGTCTCCGGATTCTTCTCGTAGAGCCGCGGGCGGACGACCAGCGTCGGCTCGGGTGCGACCAGCGCGATCTCGAGTTCGTCGGGCGAGACGCCCTGGATCTCGCGCAGGCGGGCGGCGGAAAGGGCGGCATACATGCCGGCGAAGCCGGCGCCGATGATGACTAGTCGCATTGACGGTCTCCTTTGGTTGATCTTCCTGGGCACAGGCGCGTTGCCGCTGCCGCTGCGGGTTTGCGGCAAGTCCTGTCGCGGTCAGCGACGACGCGAATGGTTGAAGCGAGCTTGCTGACGCCTATTGGAGTTGGCAGCCGGTCGGCCAGTCCTGACGAAAGACGATCGACCGCGCGGACTTGCGGCTCCAGTCCTGGTAGGGAAGGCGGAAGCTGTCCCCGCTGATCACCGAAATCACCGGGTGGGCGCGTTGTGCGGATTGCGGCGGGATGTCGTCACCTGTTGCTGAAGTGAAGCGAACAGTCAGCGTAAGTCCGTACACGACCGCGGTGGCGAGACCCTTGCGCGATGAAGTGATGGCCAACCGGTGGACAAGGTCTTTCCCGATCATCATTTGCCTCCGTCATGGGATTGGACATGATGATGTTCTAACCGATCACGCGTGCCGCTGCCCCAGAGCGATTGCTGTCGCCATCGAGCGATTGCTGCTAACGCATGCGCCTGCGCCATTCGCTCGGCGTTTCGCCGGTGAGCTTCCTGAAGGCCGCGGCGAACGCCGTCTGCGAGGAATAGCCAAGTGCCGCAGCGATCGAGACGACTGGGTCGTCGCTCTCCCGCAGCATGTTCATGGCCTGCTCGAGCCGGTGTTGGCGCAGCCAGGCATGCGGCGAGAGCCCGGTGCTCTCCTTGAAGGCGCGGCAGAAGTGAAAGCGCGAGAGGCCGGCATCGGACGCCAGCGCATCGAGGGAGACGTCCGCATCGCTGTCCGAGCGCAACCGTTCGATCGCGCGGAGCAGGACCTTCGGCGACAGCCCGCCCATGGTCGGTTGGAACGTGGCCGGTGAACCGGTGTGCGCAGCCAGGACGCGCGTGGCAAGAAGATCCGTCACCTGGTGCCGGAACAGCGTGTCGAGAACCCCATTGCCTTCGAGCGCATCCGCTGCGCTCAAGAGCAGTCGGGACGTAATGGGGTCAGGGTGCGCGGTCCGCTCCAGCAGGTCGTTCGCTCCTGTGATCCCGGCTTCGCCGGCAACGCGCTTCAGTGTCGCATTCGGAAGGTAGAGCTGAACGACATCGACGGGCTTCGGAATGTCCCATCGGGAGCTCGATCCTTCCGGGATGATGATCACGACTCCAGGACGAAACGTGCCGATCGAAACCGATTTTCCCGACCGGCGCTCCATGCGCTGCATCACGCCGTTATAGGCCATGATCACGTGGTGGCTCATGGGTTCGACGACGTCATGCAATGGATCGTGTTTCCAGTGCGCGATCCCGGCGCCGGAGGAGTCCAGCGCCATGCGGGTCGGTTCGGTCCTGAGCACCCGCGCCATCTCCGCCTCGGCGGCGCGCCGCTCGGCCGTGACGATGTCGACGGGGTGTGCGCTGGGGAGGGGCGGCTGGCCCTTGGACGAGGGATTGCGCATAGGTGCGGTGCTCCCGGTCATTGCGTGGCTCCTTCTGATCGCTTGCTGCCTCAGATCAGGTGCCCGTGCTTTTACGGGTCGGCGCGGGTTCTATGCGGTGCACAGGCTCCGGGTCTTGCCTGAAGCGGTTCTGTTTTGCCCGATCCTGCTCCGGGCAATCGTGCGGGTTTCACGAACGCACGATGAGCGACTTGAGCTGCCGCCCGGCGCCGCAGGTTTGGCGTCGCCTTTAACCGATCAGAAACCATGGAAAATGATCTGAAAACTTTAATGAAACTGCTCGGTCTTCTGCGCGTCGGTTTGTCGGAGGGCCCGTCTGATGACAGAACGCCAGTTGAGAGAGCAGGAATTCCTGATCGCGCGTTACCGGCATTTGGAGCGCGAAGTCACCGACCCGCTTGCCGCGCATCTGCTTCACAGCATCATCGAGGAGCTTGAGGCCGAGCTGCGCAAGGAAAGACCGGATTGGCACGGGCACGGCCTTTAACGATTTCTTGGCATTAAATCGTGCCAATGGTCCGCGTGGGAATATCAGGAGAAACTGCTCCCATGCTGAAGGACGGCACCTACGCGGCGTGGTACAGGACGCCCCTCGACCAGGGTACCGGGATCGTCCATGTCGCAGACGGCCAGATTTGGGGCCGTGACAGCCTGATGACGTATCACGGCTCCTGCTCGGTCGACGGCGACCGCTTCACCGCGACCGTATCGACGAAGCGTCACACCGATGGGCGTTCGACGGTCTTTGGCGTTGAGGATGAGCTCACGCTGGACATCGAGGGACGCTGCCCCGGCAGGATCGCGAGCTACACCGCGACGGCACAACAGGTGCCGGGAATGATCCTTCATGGCACGCTCATCCTGACGGAACAGCAGCCGCCCGCACGCGAACGAGCCGAGCAGGTGCCGGCTTTCAATCCCGACAAGCTGCGAAAATTGCCGAAGCGCTCGCGCTGATCGCGGGCACGGCGCCAGTCGCCTGATCGTCTTGAACTGACATCCTGCCGGCGACGAACCCGCCGAGCGGCCGAGGACTTCTGCTCCGCGGCCGCCTCACGACGTGGTCGATCCTGACCCCCAGTTGAACTTACCAACAGGCCAATGCTCTTCCTCGGGTAGAAGGTGGTCGGTAACTCAACCGATTAACGCATTATTAGAAAGATCTATCGAAAATAGCTTGAGAAGAAAATAACAACCCTGCCGGGTTGCAATACCCGGAGCATTTGCGTGAATGTACCTGCTCTCCCGGCCGCAGAAAATCTCATCGCTCGTGGCACTCGCTCCGATCGATCGGTCGCGACCGTCGTGTTTGCCCTGCTCGCGATCGCCTCGCTTCTCCCCACGCTGCTTGCTCCCGTTCCGGCGATGGGGGACTACGTCAACCATCTCGCCCGAATGTATATTCTGAGCCAAATGGGCAGCGCCAATGCCAATCCATACTACCAGGCGGCCTGGGCTTTCTATCCTAACCTGGCGATGGACCTGGTGGTCCCGCAGATGGCGCGGCTGTTCGGCGCCGAGAATGCCGCCCGGCTGTTTCTTCTTTTCAGCCAGATATTCGTCGTCGGCGGCGCGCTCGCGCTCGAATGGGCTGTGAAGCGGCGTGTTCACCTCGCCGGTTTCGCGGCGCTCATGTTCCTCTACTGCCTTCCGTTCTCATGGGGGTTCATCAATTTCGAATGCGCCCTCGGCATCGGTCTCTGCAGTATCGCCGCCTATCTGGTCGTTGCCGAGCAGTCAGCGCCTGTCCGTTTCGTTGTCAACGCAGCTTCCGTCATGGTGCTGTTTGCGGCGCATTTCTTTCCCTTGGGAGTCTATGGCGCGACGCTTGGGCTCTACGAGTTGTGGCGCGCCTTCGACCGGAAGTGTCCTGCGCGCGATGTCGCACTGCGGTTCGTCACGCTCGCGATACCGGTCGTAGCCCTGTTGGTCATCATGCGGCTGACCGCCGGCTCTGTCGGAAGCGAGGGCACCTTTTGGTATTCTAACTACAAGCTGCTCTGGCCGTTCTTCATCATGAACGGCTACAGCATGGCTGTCTCGGGAGCGAGTGCGATCCTGCTCATGGCAGCGTTATATGTCGCCGCCAGGTGCAGCATGCTCAAGCTGAAGCCTGCCGGGATCTGGATCGCAACCGGCTTCGCGCTCCTCTATCTTGCTATGCCGCCGACGCTGTTTGGTACGGCGTTTGCGGATATCCGGGTTCTTCCTGCAGTCGCCTTGATCCTTCCGGCCTTCTGCTCGCTGTCATTGCCCAGTCGGCGATGGACGATAGCTGCGCTCGCCGTGGTCGGGGGCATAACGCTCGCCAATCTGGGCGTCGTGCTCGAGGTCTGGCTGTCCTACCGTTCAGAGTATTCAGCTGTCATCGAGTCTTTTCAGCATATCGATCGCGGTTCGAAGATACTGATTGGGACCACCGGAGAGAGCGAGGATCCACCATTCAAGGACCTCACCCAATATCCGATGTATTATGCGCCGACGCTCGCGGTGCATTACGCGAATGCTTTCGTGTCGAACAAATTCACCGAGACCGGCAAGCAGCCGATTCAGGCGCGCGCCGAGGTCCGGCGTCTCGTCATCTCGAATGGGGGGCTTGTGCCGATACGCCGCCTGAGTGCAATTGCCACAGGAGAGACGGCGGCTTCCGATGACACCGGCGCCGTCCGCACCTGGTATCGAGACTTCGACTATCTTTATCTGGTGGGCCCCGCCATCGCGAACCCGCTGCCAGAGCTGCTGAAGGAGTTGGACAGGTCCGGGCGCTTCGTTCTCTATAAGATCCGCCGTACACCTTAAAGGAGAGCTGAGGGCGCTTCTCCCAGCTTTGCGATCGATCCAACTAGGCAAAGGGAGGGCAATCTGCCAGGTCGGCAATTCTGCACCCTCATCCCGCGTTCGCCCGCTTCTCAAACCGCCCTGGACACGCCATTGTGCGCCCGCAACAGTTCGGAAGCGGAGAGGCATCAATGTCGAACAAGGTCTCGCGTCGCCGGTTCGCGAAAATCGCGGGGCTGTCTGCAGCCGGAATGACTGGCGCGCTCGACGCAGCCGAAGCCAAGCCGGCACGGCCGCCGCGCGGTGGAAGCAGCTTTCCGTCGGGTTTCGTCTGGGGCACGGCGACCTCGTCCTACCAGGTGGAAGGCGCGGTCGACGAGGACGGGCGAGGGCCGTCGATCTGGGACAAATTCGTGCGCATTCCCGGCAAGATCGAGGACGGCACCACGGGCGACCGCGCCAATGAGCACTATCACCGCTACAAGGAGGACATCGCGCTCATCAAGGAGCTCGGCTGCAGGGCCTATCGCTTCTCGGTGGCCTGGCCGCGGCTGTTTCCGGACGGCGACGGCAAGCCCAACCCGAAGGGGCTCGACTTCTACAACCGTCTCGTCGACGAGCTCCTAAAGAACGGCATCGAGCCGTGGCTGACGCTCTATCATTGGGACCTGCCCCAATCGCTCGAGGACCGTTTCGGCGGCTGGCGTTCGATGGAAACCTGCAAGATCTTCGGCGATTACGCGGCCTATGTCGCCGAGCGACTGACCGACCGGGTCAGGAACGTGTTCACGCTGAACGAGAGCGGCCGCTTCGTCTATTTCGGTTACGGTATCGGCATCGACGCGCCGGGCCTGACGCTGCCGCAGGCCGATGTCAACCAGATCAGGCACAACAGCGCGCTGGCGCACGGACTCGCGGTGCAGGCGGTGCGCGCCCATGGCCGCCGCGGCACCAGGGTTGGGCCGGCCGAGAACGTCGATGCCTGCGCCCCCGCGATCGACACGCCGGAGAACGTTCGCGCAGCGGAGATCGCGCTGCGTGAGATGAATGCCGGCTATCTCAACGTCATCATGACGGGGCGCTATACCGACGCCTTCCTGAAATTCGCCGGGCCCAACGCGCCGAAATTCACCGATGCGGAGCTTAAGATCATCTCCTCGCCGGTCGACTTCCTCGGCCTCAACATCTACGCGCCACAGAATTACGTCGTGGCCTCCGACGAGGGCGCGGGCTTCATGCCGCTGCCGATCCCGAAATCGTTTCCGCACATGAATTCGGACTGGCTGCGCGTCGGGCCTGAGACGATCTACTGGGTACCGAAGCTGGCGGCAAAGATCTGGAAGACGGATGCGATCTATATCAGCGAGAACGGTGCATCCGGCGACGACGCGGTGACGCCCGACGGCAAGATCTACGACACCGACCGCATCATGTATTTGCGCAACTATCTCGCCCAGCTCCAGCGCGCCACCAGCGAGGGCGTACCGGTGCGCGGCTATTTCCTCTGGAGCCTGATGGACAATTTCGAGTGGGTCTATGGCCTGAACAAGCGCTTCGGCCTCTACCACGTCAATTTCGACACCCAGGTTCGCACGCCCAAACTCAGCGCCAGCTTCTATCGCAACGTGATCGCGAAGAACGCAGCGGGGGTGTAGCGGCGGTCTAGGTCTCTTCGCCTCTCCCGGCCTGCGGGAGAGGCCGGAATTTGCGACAGCAAATTCCGGGTGAGGGGGACTCTCCGCGAGTCCGTCTGCCACCGAGTTCGCGGAAGCCCCCCTCACCCGGATTTTCCGCTGCGCGTAAAATCCGGCCTCTCCCCGCACGCGGGGAGAGGCGAAGAAGCCCGTCCAGATTGACTCTCCTCTCCCCGTTATTCAGAACTGTCCTCAACACTCATAACAAGAGGACAGCGCCCATGACCGACGCACTCATCATCGATGCCTGCCGGACCCCACGAGGCATCGGCAAGGCCGGCAAGGGAGCGCTCTCCGGCATTCATCCGCAGCAACTGGGCGCAACCGTGCTGCGCGCGCTTGCCGATCGCACCGGCATCGATACGGCCGACGTCGACGACATCGTCTGGGGCTGCAGCGCGCAGGTCGCAACGCAAAGCGGCGATCTCGGCCGCATGTCCGCGCTCGATGCCGGCTACGACGTGCGCGCCAGCGCGGTGACGCTCGACCGCTTCTGCGGCTCCGGCATCACGAGCGTCAACATGGCCGCAAGCTCGATCATGGCCGGCACTGAGGACCTCGTCATAGCCGGCGGCTGCGAGATGATGTCGATGGACGGACGCCGTGGCGGCGGTCCAATGATGATGGACGGCGGCAATCTCCGTCTGCGCGCGCGGCATCCGCAGTCGCATCAGGGCGTCTGCGCCGATGCGATCGCAACCATGGAAGGCATCACGCGAAGGGATGTCGACGCGCTCGGGCTGGAGAGCCAGAAGCGCGCCGCGCATGCGATCGCGAACGGCCACTTCAAGAAGAGCCTCGTGCCGGTCCACCGCGAGGACGGCAGCCTCGCGCTCGACCACGAGGAGTATCCGCGGCCGCAGACCACGATGGAGGGCCTCAGCAGCCTGAAGCCGGCATTCCCCGCGATCGCGGACTACGCGCTCGACGACAAGGGCACGACCTATCGCGGCCTGATCCTGCAAAAATATCCCGATCTGAACATCGACTTCGTGCATCACGCCGGCAACTCCTCCGGCGTCGTCGACGGCGCCGCCGCGATCCTTCTGGCTTCGCCGGCTTACGCCAAGGCAAACGGCCTGAAGCCGCGCGCCCGCGTGGTCGCGATGGCCAACATGGGGGACTCGCCGACCTTGATGCTGAACGCCCCGGTGCCGGCGACGCGCAAGGTGCTGGCGAAGGCGGGCCTCACCATCGACGACATCGACCTGTTCGAGATCAACGAGGCTTTTGCGGTGGTGACGGAAAAATATATCCGCGACCTCAAGCTCGACCGCGCCAAGGTCAACGTCAATGGCGGCTCGATCGCCCTCGGCCATCCGATCGGCGCCACCGGCTCGATCCTGATCGGCACCGTGCTCGACGAGCTCGAGCGGCGCGACCTCAAGCGTGGTCTCGTCACCATGTGCGCCGCCGGCGGCATGGCGCCCGCCATCATCATCGAGCGCGTCTAGCCGATCGCCCCTTACTTTCTCCCTGTTTTTGCGGGGCGTAAGACCGGCGACATGTGATCCGACCCTTATTTTTCAGGGTGAAATACGACCGGCCTTTCACAAAGAGGCCGGTCTTCGCTTGTCGAAAGCGGCGAATCAGTTCTAGCAAGATGTCGTGCGGGCCTTTGAAACAAGGCAAAATCCGCTGCTCAAGGCTCCTTCCGCACTGGAAGTGGCTAAAATGCAGGGTTTTTTGCCACAGAGGGCCAAAAAAGCCCGTAAAATCGCGACAAAACTGTGCAGAAGGCTATAGGCCTTCGCCGGTTGGTCTAATATGCAGCCGTCACGAATCAGAGGAGACACGATGGCAACCCAAATGTCCAAATCGCAGTTGATCGAAAAGATTGCGACCGCCACAGAGCTTTCCAAGCGCGACGTCAAGAACGTCATGGAGACGCTGACCGACGTCGGCCACAAGGAGCTCAAGAAGAACGGCCTGTTCCTGGTGCCGGGCTTCGCCAAGTTCGTGGTCATCAAGAAGCCCGCGACCAAGGCGCGCAAGGGCACCAACCCGTTCACGGGTGAAGAGATGATGTTCAAGGCCAAGCCGGCCCGGAAGATCGTCCGCGCCCGCCCGGTCAAGGCCGCCAAGGACGCCGTGTCCTAAGAACGCAAAGACCCCCTTGCAGGAGGGGGCCTTTTGTTTGGGGCAGCCGCGAGGGCTTGAGACGGAGGGCTCAACCCTTGCGGCGCTTCACCCGGACCGGGACCGGCTGAAGCCGCGGCTCAGGTGCCGCAAGCGCATCGCGAACCCGGTCGATCGCGCGATCGAGCAACTGGCGCAGCCGCTGCGTCTTCCGCGATCTCTTCGCTTTTTCCAGCAGTTTCTTCATCGCATTCACTCCGCAGCTTCGACCTTGACCTCGGTCGGCTCGAGCGCCGCGGCGATGGCCTCGTCGACGCGCTCCAGCCAGATGAACTCAAGGTTGTCCCGCGCGCTCTTCGGGATGTCGTCGTAGTCCCGCTTGTTGCGCGCGGGCAGCATCACCCGCTTCAATCCGGCGGCAGCCGCAGCCACCACCTTCTCCTTGATGCCGCCGACCGGCAGCACCAGCCCGCGCAGCGAGATCTCGCCGGTCATCGCGGTGTCGCTGCGCACCGTGCGATTGCTGAGCAGGGACGTCAGCGCCGTGAACATCGCGACGCCCGCGCTCGGCCCGTCCTTCGGGGTTGCGCCCGCGGGGACGTGAACGTGAATGTCGCTCTTCTCGAACGCTTGCGGATCGATGCCGAGCTGAGAGGCCCGGCTCTTCACCAGCGTTAGCGCAGCCTGCACGCTCTCGCGCATGACGTCGCCGAGCTGGCCGGTCAGGATCAGACCGCCCTTGCCGGGCACGCGCGTCGCCTCGATGAACAGGATGTCGCCGCCGACCGGCGTCCAGGCAAGGCCGGTGGCCACGCCGGGAACGCTGGTGCGCAGTGCGATCTCGCCTTCGAAGCGCGGCTGGCCGAGCACGGTGGCGATGTCCTTCGGCGCGATCACGACCTTCGTGGCCGTGCCTTCGGCGACCTGCACCGCGGCGTGGCGGAACAGCTTGCCGATCTCGCGCTCGAGGTTGCGCACGCCAGCCTCGCGGGTATAGCCCTTGACCACCAGCTTCAGCGCCTCCGGCTCGATCTCGGCCTGCTCGGCCGAGAGGCCATTGGCCTCGAGCTGCCGCCGCACCAGATAGCGCTGCGCGATCTCGAGCTTCTCGTCCTCGGTGTAGCCGGCAAGGCTGATCAGCTCCATGCGGTCCAGCAGCGGACCCGGGATCTGGTCCAGCATGTTGGCGGTCGCGATGAACACCACGCGCGACAGGTCGAAGGGCACGCCCAGGTAGTTGTCCCGGAACGTCCCGTTCTGCTCGGGGTCGAGCACCTCCAGCATGGCGGCGGAAGGATCACCCTGCACGCCGCGGCCCATCTTGTCGATCTCGTCCAGCATCATGACGCAGTTCCGGCTGCCTGCCTTCTTGATGCCCTGGATGATGTTGCCGGGCAGCGCGCCGATATAGGTGCGCCGGTGGCCGCGGATCTCGGCCTCGTCATGCACGCCGCCCAGGCTGACGCGCACGAAGGGGCGATCCATCGCGCGTGCGATGGATTGACCGAGCGAAGTCTTGCCGACGCCGGGCGGGCCGACGAAGCACAGGATCGGCGCCTTGCCCTGCGGGGCGAGCTTGCGAACCGCCAGATATTCGATGATCCGGCTCTTGATCTTCTCCAGGCCGAAATGATCCGCATCGAGGATGCGGCGCGCCTCCTTGATGTCGATCGGCTTCTCCGCGGGCAGCGCCCAGGGCAGCTCGATCAGCCAGTCGAGATAGGTGCGGACCATGCCGGCTTCGCCGGCGGCTTCCGGCATGCGCTCGTAGCGGCGCAGCTCCTTCTTGGCGTGCGCCTCCGCCTCCGGGGGCATGTTGGCCTTGGCGATCGCCGCCGTCAGCTCGGTGACCTCGGCCGCCTTGCCGTCGCCTTCGCCGAGCTGGCGCTGGATGGTCGCCATCTGCTCGCGCAGGATCGCCTCGCGCTGCCGCTCGTCGAAGGAGGCCTTGGTCTGCTGGCCGATCTCCTTGCTGATGCGCAGCACCTCCAGCCGCTCGGCCAGATGCTTCGACACCTTCTCCACGCGCAGGGCGAGGTCGATGGTCTCCAGCACCTCCTGCTTGTCCTGCGGCTTGATGTCCATGAAGGAGGTCGCCAGATCCGCCAGCGCACCGGGCGCGCTGGTGCCCTGGAAGACCGCGGCCAGCTCGGGCGGCGCCTGCGGCAGCAGCTCGATCGCCTCGATCGCCAGGCGCTGCAGGTTCAGCGCGCGCGCCTCGATCTCGGGTGAGGTCGTGGTCGGCTCGGGGATCTGCTGGAAGCGGGCGGCCGGGAACGGCGTCCCCGGCAGGAAGTCGAGGATGCGCGCGCGCTGCACGCCTTGGCAGACGATGTGATGGGTGCCGTCGGGCGCGGTGATGTAGCGCACGATGTTGGCGATGGTGGCGACCCTGTAGAGATCGTCCGGCCCGGGCTCCTCGGTCTCGGGGCTGCGCTGCAGGACGATGCCGATCGGCCGCTGCTCGCGCAGCGCCTGCTGCGCGGCGGCGATGGACTTCGCCCGGCCGATCGTGATCGGAGCGATGGCGCCGGGAAACAGCACCATCTCGCGCACGGGGATGATGATCAGCGCGTCCTCGGGGATCTTCACGTCGTTATTGGTCTGTTCGTTGTTCATCTGTTCGTTGGCCATGATCGACCTCAGGATTTGGCGAGGCGCAGCGCGACGCAGCCGTCCATCACGAAGCGGCTGATGGCGTAGCGGCCAAGGGGCAATGCAATGCGGCGCTCAAAACGCCCCTGTGGCAGCTCGAGCCGATGGATGCGGGCGTTGCGAAGCTCCGACGGAAGGGTGCGCTGGCCGGAGATGACGAGAACGCCGTCATGGATGACCGTCTCGACATTGTCCGGATTGACGCCGGGAAGCGCCACCAGGATCAGGAGCTCGCGCTCGGTTTCGAGCACGTCGATCGGCGGCTCCCAGCAGGCTTCCTGGCGGCCGAACTGCTGGCGCAGCCGGTCGGCGCGGGTCAGCGAATCCAGGGCTTCGGACAGCATCCAGTCGAGGGGATTTTT
This sequence comes from Bradyrhizobium diversitatis, assembly GCF_016031635.1. GTDB lineage: Bacteria > Pseudomonadota > Alphaproteobacteria > Rhizobiales > Xanthobacteraceae > Bradyrhizobium > Bradyrhizobium diversitatis. The sequence goes on along the minus strand of NZ_JACEGD010000059.1, from coordinate 5,837 downwards.
GGGTTGCATGATGCGGGCTCGGGGGTGGGAAAGCCTGCATATGGGGCTGGTTCCCGGGAAATCCAGTGCGGTGGCGCCGGTGTGCCATGCGCCGTCATGCCATCGAACAAGAAAGCGTCGAACGAGAAAACGCCGCGGCGCGGGCCGCGGCGTTTCGTCATTGGCCGGTGCGGGTCAGGCCGCGGCGCGGTACTCTTCTTCCGCTTTCAGGTTGATCACGGAGGTGGCGAGCTCCGTCAGGGTGTGATCGGTCGCCTCTTCCTCCTCCAGCGTCTCCTGGAGCAGCCTTGCCGCGTCCTGCATGCCGAGTTCCTCGGCCCAGGTGCGGAGCGTGCCGTAGCGGGAGATCTCGTAGTGCTCGACCGCCTGGGCGGCCGCGAGCAGTCCGGCATCGAGCGCCGGCGCTCCCTTGAACTCCTTCATGATCTCGGCGCCCTCGTCGGTGATGCCGTTGATGGCCTCGCAGGGCTTGCCGCGTGCGGGCTTGCCCAGCATCCTGAAGATCTGGTCCAGCCGCTTGACCTGGCCCTGGGTCTCGCGCAGGTGCTTGTTGAAGGCGGCGGTCAGCTCTTTCGACTGCGCTGCCTTCGCCATCTTGGGCAAGGTCTTGATGATCTTGTTCTCGGCGAAATAGATGTCCTTCAGCGTCGCCAGAAACAGGTCGCTGAGCATCTTCGGGGCCTGACGCGGTCGCCGCGCCGCTGTCTTCCTGGTCGCGCGTTTCTTTGCTCGCTTAGCCATACGTCCTCCTCTTGAGGTGACACGGGAAGGCATCGCCTTCCTCAATCCTCGGGCGATCAAAACCTTCGGAGAACGAAAGTTCCAAACTGCAACCCGCGTTCGCGGATCGCTCAGGTCGGGCGCTTGTACGGGTCTTCCTGGCGCTGCCGCTCTTCCGTCGCGCGATCGAGGCGTGCCCGCTCGCTGCGGCGCAGGTGGCCGGCCTTCATCACCCCGTAAACGAGGACCCCGCCGAGCACGAACGCGCCGATGAACCAGAGCCAAAGCATCTGAGCCGAGGCGTGGCCCAGGAGCATGCCAACTCCGCTGTCACTCATGATTGGTCTCCACCGATCTCGATTGCGGTCATGCTGAGCTAAGTCGGCTGTCGAAACCTCGTTCCAAGCGCCCTTGGTCGCATTGGAAGTGCCGTGCTCTCACGCGTTCTCGCATGCTGCTCGCGGCCTCCTCGGCGTGGTTCGTGATCACCGGGATTGCTGCGGTCCGGGCGAGCCCGCCATTGGGCCGCGACAATCCGTAGATTCTTTCATATTTCCATCCGTTTCGTGGTCTGGCAGGGGCGTCGCCGAGACGGAGAGGATCCGGGACTCTTTCGCTTGCGCTGCCATATTGCTTTGACGTACTTCCGGTCTAACAAGCCTTCGTCAGGAAATCGCGATGTCGATGAGAGCAGACGAACTCGCCACAAGACAGGCCATTATTGATGCCTGCCGGCGCATGAACGCGCTCGGCATCAACCAGGGCACCTCGGGCAATATCAGTGTCCGGCATGTGGACGGGCTCCTGGTCACGCCGACCAGCGTGCCCTATGACGCCATGTCGCCGGACCAGATCGTCTTCATGGCCATGGACGGCACACACGCGCCCGATCAGAGACCGTCCAGCGAGTGGCGCTTCCATCGCGACATCCTGAAGTCGCGGCCCGACGTCAATGCCGTGGTGCACGCCCATCCGACCTATTGCACCATCCTGGCGATCATGGGCATGGAGATTCCGCCCGTGCACTACATGATCGCGGCGGCCGGCGGCGACAGCATCCGCTGCGCGCCCTATGCGACATTCGGAACGGCGGAGCTGTCCGAACATGCGGTGCGGGCGCTGGAAGGCCGGCTTGCCTGCCTGCTCGACCACCACGGCATGATCGCGATCGGCAAGACGCTGGACAAGGCGATGTGGCTCGCCGTCGAGGTCGAGACGCTGGCGCGGCAATATCACGGCTGCCTCCAGATCGGACGGCCGCCGCTGCTCTCCAGCGACGAGATCGAGCGGGTCCGCCGGCGCATGGCCGGCTACGGACTGGCGGAAGGGTAGGGGCGGGCAGAGGGTGTTCGTGCGGATCAGGCATCTCGTCGATCGCAAGGGGACGAACCGCACCATGGTTCGGCTGCGCGCCCTGCTGCGCAGCAACGAGTTCTACCTGATCCCGCTTGCGCTCGTGATCGGCACGCTCGCGGGCTCGGTCGTGACGCTGATGGCCCAGATTGCCCAGCTCGCGCATGTGGTGATCTACGGCATTCCCATTGATGTTCACCTGTCGGCTCACGAGAGCGTCAGTCCGTGGGCGGCCCTGATCGCGCCTGCGCTCGGTGGGCTGTCGCTTGGAATCATGGAATGGTCGCGGCGGCGCATGAAGATATCGAACGCCGTCGACCCGATCGAGGCGAACGCGCTGCGTGGCGGCAATCTCTCGATGCGCGACAGCGTAGTGGTGTCGAGCCAGACGCTGATCTCCAATGGCTGCGGCGCCTCGGTCGGCCTCGAGGCCGGCTATACCCAGATCGGCTCGGGCATCGCTTCGCTGCTCGGCAAGTTCTTCAATCTTCGCCGCAACGATCTGCGTCTGATGGTCGGTTGCGGCGCGGCGGCCGCGATCGCGGCGGCATTCGGCGCGCCGATCACCGGCGCCTTCTACGCCTGCGAGCTGATCGTCGGCGTCTATTCGGTGGGCAGCGCCGCGCCGATCCTGGCGGCCTCGCTGGCGGGCGCCCTGACCGCGCAATGGCTGGGCGGTGCACCCTATTCGCTGGAGATCCCGAAGGTCAGCGCCGTCGGCGTCGAGCAGTACCTGGCCCTGATCGTGCTCGCCCTCATCACCAGCGGCGTCGGCATCGCCGTGATGCGCTCCTCGCCGATGTTCGAGCGCCTTTTCGCCTGGATGCCGGTCTGGCTGCGTCCGGTGATCGGCGGCCTCATCGTCGGCGGCTTCGCGATCATCACGCCGCAGGTGTTGGCAGCCGGCCACGGTGCCATGGTGCTCGATCTCTTTCACGAGATGACGATCGGCCTGATCGCGCTGGTCATCGCCTTGAAGGTAACGGCCTGCCTGATCTCGCTCGCCTCGGGTTTTCGCGGTGGCCTGTTCTTCGCCTCGCTGTTCGTCGGCAGCCTGATCGGAAAGTTCTTTGCCGCGGTGCTGCTCCTGATCAGCCCGAACTTCGCGATCGATCCGCTGGTGGCGATGCTGACGGGAATGGCGACGCTCGGTGTCGCCATCGTCGGCGGTCCCCTGACGATGTCGTTCCTCGTGCTCGAGATGACCCGCAATGTCGACGTCACCGCCGTGGTGCTCGCCGGCTGCATCGTCACCTCGATCTGCGTCCGCTTCATGTTCGGCCACTCCTTCTCGACCTGGCGGCTGCATCTGCGCGGCGAGACCATCCGCAGCGCCAACGACGTCGGCTGGCTGCGCAACCTCACGGTCGAACGGCTGATGCGCTCCGACGTCGGCAAGGTGCCGTCGACCACGACGATCGCCGCGGTCCGCCGCGAGTTCGCGCTGGGCTCGCGGCCGGGAGTCGTCATCGTCAACAATGCGGACGAATATGTCGGCCTCGTCCTGCTGCCCGATTTGTTCTCGGGCGATCTCGACAGCATTGCCGACGACATCCAGGTGATCGAGCTCGCTCGCCTGATCGACATCGTGCTGATTCCGGAAATGAACGTGAAATCGGCGATGGCGGTGTTCGACGAGGCCGAGGCCGAGATGCTGGCGGTGGTCGATTCCACCGACAGCCGCAAGGTTGTCGGCTTCCTCACCGAGAGCTTCGCCCGCCGCCGCTATGTTGAGGAGATCGACAAGGCGACGAGGGGCGTGCTTGGGGCGCTCTCGTAAGGATCGGCTATCGGCTGGGTGGCGCTGCGACGAGGCAGGCCACGATCCGGCGGACCAGTGGCAGGACCATGAGCAGCGTCGGAAACGCCACGAGCCAGGACAGCGCCCAGGCGCCTGGCCAGGTCGCCAGGAACGCCGGTGTTGCGCCGAGGCTTCGCAGCGTCGATATGACCGATACCACCGCGGTCATGAGGATGGACAGCACGAATGGCATGACGATCGGCGCATAGCGCGCCGGCAGTTTGCGAACCGCAATCATCTGAACTTCTTTCGAGGAAAAAGGACGCGTCGATCACGTTGAAACCTTGAAAATTGCATCGATCCCGACGGCGTCGGTTGATGCGTTGGTTCACGTGAAACGCTTACGGCGACCGAGAAACGGCGCGGCTGTTCATTAACCGCTCAGGTTGGATGGTTCAAGCTGGACCTGATCGTTCGGTTTACAATCGTTCAAAGCGTGGCAGATCGCCGCGATCATGAAACTATTTCAATGGTTTGCGCGTTGTAGGAGGTTTGCTTATGTCTTTTTGGCGAGAACAGAGGCGAGAACAGAGGAAGGTCGAGATGAGTATTGGACCGATGATTTCCGCAGCCGGCCGCAACACGGTCGTGGCCGCGTTCGCAAGCCTCGCCCTGATCGCGGTCTCCGCATCCCCGTCCACGGCCGCCTCGGCCGGGACACCGGCCGCGAAGGCGGCCGTTGCCGGCCAGGCCGCGTCCGACGTCACTGATTTCAGCGCAGCCCGGCGTCGCCATTACCACCGACGCGGGGCGAACGCCGCAGGTCTCGCCTTCATGGGCATGGCGGCAGGTCTGATCGGAGGCGCGATCGCCGAGAGCCGCCGCCGCGAGTACTATGAGAACCGCTACTATTATGGCCCGCGTCCTTACTATGGCGGCCCGGGCTATTACGGCGGCGGTCCCAATTATTACGGTCCGGGCTATGGTTACGCGCCATATTGAGCAGGCCAGCTGACGGATTGAGTTGCCCAGAAGAGGGCGGCGCTGCGTGCCGCCCTCTTTGATGTATCGGTACGTTGTAGCCCGGGTGAGCGCAGCGATACCCGGGACCGTGCTTGTGAAAACCCGGATGTCGCTTCGCTCATCTGGGCTACGGCACCTTGCTGTGTCGCCCTCTTGTCAATCCACCACCGCGAAAATATTCCACTTTACCGAAATTCGGATTTGTCGTATGTGTCGCCCATCCCGGCTCATTCTTGAGGGGCGATCATGAGGTCGTCATTGTCGCGAGCCGGGCTTGCGGTGGACGCGGCAGCGTCGGGCGCGAAAGGTGCGGGCAGGGAGGGTAGTCCCCGGTGAGCCCGTGGCCGCGCGCGGACGAACGGCGCTGCTAGGCTTCGTCTCGCCTGTAAGTTTCCGGCTCCGTCGACAGGGCCGGGAAAACTGCGGCGAAATGGCGAACCGCGCGTACGGCAAAACCGTGTGGTCCTGGCCGTCGTTGCTACGGTCAAGCTCTTGCGGAGGCGGCAGTCGCGTCAACCGGCGCGGAGGTCGGTGAATTTCGCGAGGGTGAGGGAGGCCAGAACGAACTCGGCTCCCGGGAGAGCGCGGCATAAGCCGTCCGACCATCGCGCAGGGAAGGCCGAGTGATTGGCACCACCTGTATGCTGCTGTGCGGTCTCTTTGCGCTACATCTTCGCGCAGCGGACCGCGGGTGCGAGGTCAGCACCCGGTCTTCCCCATAGGCGTTAAGGTAGTGCGAGCATCGATTGATACCGACGTTTTCGAGGAGGCTCGCGCAGGTGCCGCCCAAGCGCTCGTTTTCTGCGGCGGAAGCAACGGATGGTTGGTTGTGGAATGATCGCTTGTAGCAAGGATGCAACGAGTTGTTGCAGAATGCGCCAAGCGCCAGGTGTCGTCAGGCGGCCTGCATCCAGTGGGGAGAGTCCTCGAAGTCGCGGGCAAGCGGCTCGAGCAGCAGGATGATCAAGAGGTGGGCCAGCAGGTAGGGCTTGGCGGAGCG
>NZ_JACEGD010000058.1 GCF_016031635.1 Bradyrhizobium diversitatis | reverse complement strand
GCTCGCCGCGCTTGCGCTCGCCGATGTCGAGCGCGACGGTCACGATCCGCTCGATCTCGCCCTCGGCATCGAGCAGCGGCAGCTTGTTGACCAGCCATTGCCGCATGTTGCCTGCCGCGTCCTTGTACTCCTCCTCGTAGAAGCCGAGCCCCTTGCGGAGCTTGAGCACCCTCTTGTCGCTCTCGTCGGACTTGGCCGCGCCATAGCGTGACATCAGATCGGCCGTGGTGCGGCCGAGCGCATCGCCGGGCTCGATGCCGAAGATGCCCGCCATGTAGCGGTTCATCAGCACGTAGCGCAGCTCGCGGTCCTTGACGTTGATCACCGCGGGCACGGTGTCGATGACCTGCTGGAGCAGGCGTCGGCCTTCGGCGATGGCGTCCTCCGCGCGCTTCTGGTCGGTGATGTCGCGCAGCGTACCCTCGTAGCGGACGATGTTGCCCTGCTCATCCCGCACGCCCGTGGCGCTGTCGGAGAGCCAGAGGATGTTGCCGTTGCGCTGGCGTACCTGGTACTCGAATTCGCGCACCATGCCGTCGCGCGCCATCAACCGCTGGTATTCGGCACGCGCCTCGGGATGGACGTAGATCGTGTGGGCGATGTCGTTGATGCTGTCGATCAGCTGCTGCGGGCTGTCATAGCCCATCATCCGCGCCAGCGCCGGATTGGCATTGAGGAGGTCGCCGGCCGGCGTCGTCACATAAATGCCGTCGACCGAGCCCTCGAACAGTTTCCGGTAGCTCTCTTCGGCGAGGCGCTGCTCGGTGAGCGCGTGTACCGCCGCCTCGCGCGCCGTGTCGGCCTCCTCCAGCGCGCGGCGGAACACTTCGGCCGCCCGCGCGATGTCGCCGATCTCGTTGTCGAGCTCGGCGGACGGAATCGACGTGTCCTTCCGGCCGGCCGCAAGCGCGCGGATGGATCGCGCGATCTGGGCGAGCGGACGCACCGTCCTGCGTACGACGAACAACGCAGCGGCGATGCCGATCAGCACGCCGATCGTACCGAGCACGATGCTCTGCCACCGCGCCTCGGTCAGGGTGCGGGCAAAGTCGCGCGACAGCACGTGGCCGCGCCTTGCGCTGACCTCGCGCAGCAATTCGGTGACGCGGCCGATCAATCGGCCCTCGGTGCCCAGCACCTCGCGATCGATGTCGGCGATCTGCCGTTCGCGGACGGCGACGGCCATGATGGCCTCGGCATAGTCGTTCACCGCAGACTTCAGCTTGGCATCGCCAATATCAAGCGCCCGCATCCCTTGCGCGGCCTGCTCGGCCGCGGACGGGTTGCGCGCGAGCAGCCCGACCGCGATCCGGCTCTGCGCCTCGGACAGGCGGGATGCCAGCTCGCGGTCCGCAGTGCCTGCGATGGCTGCATCGAACCGTTCGCGCAGCGGCGGCAGGCCGGCGAGCAGCTGGGCGCGGCGGTCGATCAGGGTCGAGATCCGCTCCAGACCGTTACGATAGGTCGCAAGCCGCTCGGTGACCCCGTCGATCATGTCCTGCTGTTCGGGCGCGAGCTCGATGCGGGTCTTCTTCAGGATGTCGCTCAGGGTCGAGGCCGCCTCGCCCACCTGCTGGAACTGGATGCCGGCGCCGGGGTCTGTGACGAAGTCTCGCGCGGCGACGCGCAGCTCGTTCATGCGGCGATCGATGTCCTCGGCGAGATCTCCGACGCTCTGGAGCCGCTGCAGCTCGGCGAATGTCGTGTCGATGTGCCGGATCGCGATCACGCTCGCGGTCGAGGTGACGATGATCACCGCCAGCATCAACAGAAAGCTGCCGAAGGTGAGCTGGCCGATGGAGAGCGAAAATGTTCGCCTTTTCTCAGGGGGCGGCGTCAATTCGGCGGACATTGCTGGTTTGAGGACCGGGCTGCTGGAGACCCAATATACGACGTATTGCCGCCCGGGGGGAACATGCCTCGGGGCGCGGAATATCGTTAATATCGGGTCATGCCGCCCGAGCGCTGCCGCGGTCGAAAACACCGCGAGCGCCGACAGCTGATGCCATGGACGGAACCGAGCGCGTCCGCGGTCGTCGATACTTCGCTACCCATCGAAGTGTGTCAGCCGACAGCCCCCACCTCGAACACCTCGCCGTCATAGCCGGCTTCGCGGGGGATGCGGAGCTGGCGGCCGGCTTCAGTCTTGGTCATGACCGGCATGACCGTGACGATGGACAGGCCGCGGGCGTGCTCCAGCGCCGCGCTCACGTTGGGCTGCTTCGCAAGCCGGATCAGATTGCGCGTGGTCGGAAACGGCAACTTGAAGCGGCCGCTCTCACCGCCCTCCACCGCTTCGCGCGGCGAGACCCAGATCGAATCCGTGGACTCGCGGCCGTCATGGGCGCCGAGTTGATCGGGCGGAGCTGCCGCGAGGAAGAACCACGTGTCGAAGCGCTTTGGCATGCCCTCCGGCGTGATCCAGTGTGCGTAGGGCACGAGCGTGTCCAGCGCGAGCTGAAGGCCATTGTCGGCGAGAATGTCGAGAAAGCTGATCTTGTGCTCGTTGAGGGCGACCCGGTGTGCGTCGGCGATCTCGCCGGCACGCTTGGCGTCGACCGGCGCGCCGATATCCTTCGATCGCGCCAGCAGGATGCCGCTCTCTTCAAAGGTCTCGCGGATCGCGGCGATACGAAATCCGCGGTCCGCTTCGCTGAGGCCCTCCCCGCCGGAATACAGGTCCGAGCGCGCGACGATCTCCTTGTCGCCGACATCGACGCTGCCGCCGGGGAACACCAGCGCGCCCGAGTTGAACTCGATCTGATGATGGCGAACCATCATGAACACCTCGATGTCCCGTGCTGCGCCGTCGCGCAGCAGGAGGATCGTCGACGCCGGGCGTGATGCTGATGTCTCGGCCATTCAACTAGCCTGCTGCGCTGGATTGCGGGCCAAGATTGGCGCGCTTGTCCACGCGTGCGACGCGCGACAGCAGGTACTCGACCTCCGCTTTCGCCGCCGCCGTGATGGTGGCGCCGGGCTTGCGCTGGGCGCTGGAGGCGATGACGCCACGCTTCTGCAGCACGTATTTGCGCACGGCAAGGCCGGCGCCCGGTTGCTGCTCGTAGCGGATCAGCGGCAGGTGCGCGTCGAACAGATCATGCGCGGCATCGCGCTTGCCTTGCTTCGACAGGCGCACGACATCGATCAGAAGCTCGGGGAAGGCGTAACCGGTCATGGCGCCATCGGCGCCGCGCTCCATCTCGAAATCCAGGAAGAGCCCGCCATTGCCGCAGAGGATCGAGAGTGGCCGGAGCGAACCGTCCTTCTGGAAATTGCGCAGCGCCGAGATCTTCTCCAGGCCCGGCCAGTCCTCGTGCTTGAGCATCACGCAGTTCGGATTGTCCATGACGATCTTGCGGATCACCGCAGGCGTGAACACCACCGAGAGGGTCAGCGGATAATCCTGGAGCACCCAGGGCACGTCCTGGCCGATCGCTTCCGCCGCCTGCTTGAAATAGCCGATAATCTGATCGTCGGTGCGGAGCGACGGCGGCGGCGCGATCATCACGCCGGCCGCGCCCGCATCCATCGAGGCCTTTGCCAGCGAGCGCATGGTGGCAAAGCCCGGCGCGGAGACGCCGACGATCACCTGCATCTTCCTGGCACGCTTGACGAAGCGCACCGCCACCTGCTCGGCCTCGGCGGCGTCGAGCTTGGGAGCTTCGCCCATGATGCCGAGCACCGTGACGCCGTCGCAGCCGACCTCCTCGTAGAAGTCGGTCAGGCGGTCGATCGAGCGCTCGTCGATCCGGCCGTCGTCGTGGAACGGCGTCGGCGCGATTGCGAAGGTGCCCTTGGCGTCGGCGGTGAGTTTCATCGTCTTTCCCTATCTCTCCTTGCAAGTGCCCTGGTTTCACCCCGGGCGTGTCAGCCGAACAATCGATGCCACGCGGTATAGAGCAGAACCATGGTCACAAAAACAATCGATCGCCAGTAAAGCACGATTAACGTCGCGAGCGCTGCTAAAGCAACAAAGCCAATGTTCCGGCCGGAGCGCTCCATGCGGTACTCTTCAATCAGAACCGCCGCGCCCCCATCTTGATCTGCTCCTCGGAGAAGAAGATCTCCTTGGCGTGATCGGCGATGTCCTGGGCTTTCCAGCCCGTGTACGGCGGTTTCCAGCCTTCCATTTCCATCATCCGCATTTCGCGCACGCCGCGGGGCCCGGACACGCCCAGCACCTTGCCGGTTTGGTCGCCCGACAAATCGCTGACCATGTATAGCACGGCCGGCGCGATGCCGTCCGGCCCCAGCGCCGCGCCGGGGTTCTCCTTATAGCGGGGCAGGTCTGCGGTCATGCGGGTCAGGGCCCCCGGGGCCAGCGTCCAGACCCGGATGTTGTACTTGCGGCCCTCGATCGCCAGCACGTTCGACAGGCCCCAGATGCCGCCCTTGGCCGCACCGTAATTGCTTTGGCCAAAATTGCCGATCAGCCCTGATGTCGAGGAGGTGTTGACGATGACGCCACCGCCATTTTCCCGCATCCAGCGAAACACCGGCAGGGTGCAACAAAAGGTGCCCTTCAGGTGCACCTTGATGACCTTGTCCCAGTCGGCTTCCGAGGCCTTGGCGAAGGTCTGGTCACGCAAAATGCCGGCATTGTTGACGAGGATGTCGGCGCGGCCAAAGTGCTTGATGGCGTCGTCGAACACCGACTGGCCGCCTTCCATGGTGGAGATGTCGGCACCGTTGGCGACCGCCTTGCCGCCCTCGGCCTTGATCGCGTCCACCACCTGCTGCGCCATTGACTTGTCGGCACCGGAGCCGTCGCGAGGCCCGCCGAGATCGTTGACGACGACCGAGGCCCCTTCCCGCGCGAACAGTCTTGCGTAGGCCTCACCGAGCCCGCCGCCCGCGCCGGTGATCAGCGCAACCTTGCCGTCGAGCAGTCCCATGATGGCTTCTCCCTGTTTGCTCTTCTTCCTTCGCCTCTCCCCGCTTGCGGGGAGAGGCCTGAAATCAAGCGCAGCTTGATTTCAGGGTGAGGGGGAGCCTCCGCGTACTCGACTGTCACCGTCCCCGGGGAGACTCCCCCTCACCCCACCCTCTCCCCGCAAGCGGGGCGAGGGAGCGCGCCGCCGGTGTCCGCCTAACCCAGCACCGTCTTGCCGTTCTTGATCACGGTGACGCCGCGCGACTTCACCTTGGCTTCGAACGAGATCACGTTGCCGTCCTTCCAGAGGTCCATGGTCACGGTCTCGCCGGGATAGACCGGCGAGGAGAACCGCGCGACGTGCTGGCGGAACGCGCTTGCGTCGTAGTCGGCATAGGTCTGGAGCACGCCGCGGCAGGTGATGCCGTAGGTGCACATGCCGTGCAGGATCGGGCGCGGGAAGCCGGCCTTCTTCGCGAACTCCGGATCGGAGTGCAGCGGATTGCGGTCGCCGCAGAGGCGATAGACCAGCGCCTGGTCCGGACGCGTCGTGATGTCGATGGTCTTGTCGGGCGCGCGCGAGGGGATCTTGTGCGGATCGGGTTGACTCAGGTTCGGCCCGCCGAACCCGCCGTCCCCACGCGCAAAGCGCGAGGCAACCAGCGTCGCCAGCTTCTCGCCTTTCTCGTTCTTCAGCACGGTCTGGTGAACGATGACGACGCCCTTGTCCTTGCCCTTGTCGTAGACCTCGACGACGGAGGAATCGGCGGTGATGTTCGCGGCGACCGGCATCGGCTGGTGGAAGGTGATGTCGCGCTCGCCGTCCACCACCATGACGCGGTTGAGATTCATCTCGCCCGGCCCCGAGCCCCACGCCGCGACGGAGGCAAAGGTCGGCACCACCTTCAGCGGCCGCGGCGTCAGCGTGCCCTCGTTGACGAAGGCGAGCTCCTTCTCGTCCATGGGATCGGCGCCGAGGCCGATGCCGTAGGCGTAAAGCATCACTTCGCGGTCGGTGTAGGCATATTTCTGGCCGATGTTCTTCAGGCCTTTGAGTTCTTCGTATCTGGCGGACATCTTGTTGTTTCCTTCCGGATTCTTATGCGCCGCGGCCAGTCGAAGTGCCCTCTCCCCTTGTGGGAGAGGGCCGCGAGAGCCGTGCGGCAAACTCGTTTGGGTGAGGGGTTGGCTCCGCAGTGAAAGTCTCTCTGTGGAGAGAAACCCCTCATCCGGCGCCGTAGCCGAAGCTTCGCTTCGGCGTATCTTAAGGACGGCCGCCGGAGGCGGCCTATGCCACCTTCTCCCACAAGGGGAGAAGGGAAGAATTTAAGCCGGCGTGAAGAACGGGAGCGGGGCGCCGTCGGTGGGCTTGAACACCACCTTCACCTTCTGGCCGATCTTCAGCTTCTCCAGATCGCAGTCGACGAAATTGGTCTGCACCGACGGGCCCTCCTTCAGCGTGACATAGCCGATCGCGTAAGGACCGGTCGGCGACTTCCGCATCAGGCTCCAGGTGTAGATCGTGCCCTCGCCCGAGGCTTCCTCCCACACCGTCTTGTCGGAGTAGCAGAACGGGCAGATCGAGCGCGGGAAGTAGTGCGCTTCGCCGCAGGCGGTGCAGCGCTTGATCATGAACTTGCTCTCTTTCGCCGCGTCCCAGAACGCTGCGGTTTCCGGGTTCGTCACCGGCGCCGGATATTTCTTTGCATCTACCATCACACGCGCTCCAGAATGGCCGTCGAGGCGGCGTGGCGGACACCCAAAAGGCCGCCGGTGCCGTGGGCGATGGCGAGATCGCAGTTCTTCACCTGCACCTTCGGATGCGCCTCGCCGCGCAGCTGCCGCACGGCCTCGAGGATCTTGGTCATGCCGCCGCGGTTGACCGGATGGTTGCTGCAGAGGCCGCCGCCGTCGGTGTTGAACGGCAGCTTGCCGACGCCCGAGATGAGGTTGCCGTCGGCGACGAACTTGCCGCCCTCGCCCTTCTTGCAGAAGCCGAGGTCTTCCAGCTGCATCAAGACGGTGATGGTAAAGCTGTCATAGATCGAGGCGTATTTGATGTCCTTCGGCGTGATGCCGGCTTCCTCGAACGCGCGCGGACCGGACCAGATTCCGGCCGAATAAGTGAGGTCGAGATCCTTGCCGCCGCGCGGGCCCTTCATCGCCTCGCCATGGCCGATCAGTCGGACCAGCGGCTTCTTCAGGCTCTTGGCGATCTCGGGCGTGGTCACGATCAGCGCGCCGCCGCCGTCGGAGACGACGCAGCAATCCATGCGATGCAAGGGATCGGAGATCATCGGCGAATTCAGCACGTCCTCGACGGTGACGACGTCCTTGAGCATCGCATGCGGATTGTATTGCGCGTGGTGCGATGCCGCGACCTTGATCCAGGCGAGTTGCTCGGAGGTGGTGCCATAGTCGTGCATATGGCGCATGGCACACATGCCGTAGGCATTGTGGGTGGTCGCGCCGTAAGCGGATTCGAAATCGGCCTCGGCGCCGGCCGCGCGCGGCGGCATCGCGCCGGTGCGCGGCTTGCCGGCCAGCGTGATCAGCGCGATCGAGCACTTGCCCGCCGCGATCGCCTCGGCAGCGTGACCGAGATGGATGATGTAGGAACAGCCGCCGGTCTCGGTGGAATCGACGTGACGAAGCTTCTTGGTGTTCAGGCCGAGATAATCGACCATCGGCCAGGCGCCGCCGGGGGCATCGCCCGCGCAGAAATAGGCGTCGATATCGTCCTTGCTGATCCCGGCATCCTCGATCGCGCCCCTGGCGACCTCGGCGTGGAGCTGGGCGGTGGATTTGTCCGGCGCGTGCCGGGTCGGGTGTTCGTAGATCCCGGCAATGTAGGCCTTGCCCTTGATGGTCAAACTTCAGGTCTCCGCTTGCGCTTCTTCTTGCTCGGGTTTTTCTGAACCGCGATGGCCTGATTGGCAAGCGCGGAAATATTCCGTCGCGCGAGAGGGCAGCGGGTCGGCGCAAGTGGGGGCAATGTCTCGTGTCCCGGACGCGCTGCAACGCCCTGGCGTTGCTGCGCAGAGCCGGGACCCATGGGGTCGCGCACCGTCGTTGCAACGTGGGCCCCGGCTCTGCAGCGCACTGCCAAGAGCGCTGCACTGCGTCCGGGGCACGAGAGATTGCTTTGCAGACACACTTCCGCATCCTCGCGGCATATTTCGCCCGAGTCTTGCGTCCGTCTTGCTCCCTCCAAAAACAGAGGGCGCAGGGAAGACCGGGTGCCGGCTGGGCACCCACGGTCCGCTGTGCGCGAATTGCGCGAAGAACAGATGCACAGCGGCATACAGGTGAAGCCAAACATCCGGCCTTCCCTGCGCAGTGGTTTGACGGCTTATGTCGCGCTCTCCTCGGGGAGCGTTGCACTATTGCCCCCGTCGCCTTGCGAGAGACCCGCAAGACTTGACGCACAGACCCCGGGCGTCAGGACCACACGATTTTGCCGTACGCGAGACCGCGCCCGTCGTGCACGAGACAATCGCTCGCGCGACGCAGCCCGCGTCCACCGCCACTCACCCCGCGTTTCGTGACGATCGCGATACGCCCCTCTGAGAGGGATGAGGTGACGGACGAATACGACGATTCCGAATTTCGGTAAAGCGGAATATTTTAGCGCATACGGATTGACCCACGGCGTGGGTGTTTTGCCCGACGGGCAGCACAACGGATGGTGCCGCGGGTCTACGAGCTAGCTGGAACGTCTTAACCTCCAGAACGAGCCAGCAGCTTCGAAATTCTGATCTCAGCCGCTCCGGCGCCGAATAAGCCATCGCCGTCCAATCCTTGCAGGTCGTCGTAGTCCAAAAGGGGCTCGGACACGCTCTTTACGGGATCACTGTCCGAGTACCGAACCAACCAAGCCCTCTTTGATATCGGATCTCGCCTGACAAAGTCGGGGATGGGCCAATCTGACCGATCCCAGTTGGGCACCTTGCCGATGATCACCCACCGCCCCTCAATCAGTCCGAGGTCTCCGAAGCGAATTCTAGCCACGGCCTGGTCAGCATGAAGATGATCGAGCGTTGCCGACGCTGACGTTTCAAGACGCGGACCGAAAAAGTAACCCAGCAGAACCCTTCCCACGTGGGTCGACCTCCCGACGACTCCACGAGCAAATCCGCCATTTCGGAGCGGCATTGCGAACACGGAGCCTTCTTCATAGGGCAGCTTCATCTGCTGTCGATGGTACGGTACGTCACCTTGCGAGAAGCACGCGTCGAAGGAAGCTGGTGGGTTACGCAAGCGCTAACCCACCCTGCACAGCAGCCCCTACTCCGCCGCGATCTGCCGCGGCGCCGGCGGCGGGCTCGCGAGGTCGGCGGCGAGCTGGGCGTAACGAAGCTTGGCGTCGGCTACCGCCTTCTCCTTCACCGGGCCGTAGCCGCGGATGCGGTCGGGCAGTGAGAGCAATTCCACTGCGGTGTCGATCGTGACGGGGGACAGCAGGCCGAGCACGGTGGCGACGTCCTTCTCGTAGCCCGTGATCAGGTCACGCTCGAGCTTGCGGTCGGCGCTGCGGCCGAAAATGTCGAATGGCGTGCCGCGCAGGAACTTGAATTTCGCCAGCACGCGGAAGACGTTCAGCATCCACGGGCCAAAGGCGCGCTTCTTCGGGCGGCCGAGCGCATCGACGCCGGACGCCAGGATGGGCGGCGCGAGGTTGAAGCTGAATTTGAAGTCGCCCTCGAACTGGTCGCGGAGCTGCTGCTCGAAGGCCCCGTTGGTGTAGAGGCGCGCAACTTCGTATTCGTCCTTGTAGGCGAGGAGCTTGGCGTAGTTCACCGCGACCGCCCGCGGCAGCGCATCGCCATAGCCGGCTTGCATGGCAGCATCGCGAACCTGGTCGACCAGCTTGCGATAACGTCTTGCCAGTCGGCCATTCTGATAGGCGGTCAGGTGCTTGACGCGATGCTCGATCACCTCATCGAGCGTCATCGCGTCCAGCGTCTTCGGCGCGACCACCTCGTCCGTCCCCTTCAGCATCGCGGCAAGACGCGCGGGGTCGGCGACCGCGAGGCGGCCGAGGCGGAAGGCTTCCTTGTTCATCTTGATCGAGACGCCGTTGACCTCGATCGCCTGCTCGATCGACTCTGCCGAGAGCGGGAACAGCCCCTTCTGATAGGCGTAGCCCATCATCATCATGTTGGTCGCGATGGCATCGCCGAGCAGCTGTTCGGCCGGTCTGGTGAAGTCGAAGAACACGGAGCCCTTGTGCAGCGCCGTCTCCAGCACCGAGTTGAGCTTGCGGGTCTGGAAGTTGAAGTCGCGGTTGAGGACGAAGTCGGCGGTGGGAATGACGTGGCTGTTGATGATGCCGCGGGTGCGGCTGGTGTCGCAGAGCGAGATCGTATCCTTGGCGACCGCAACCACCTCATCGGCCGCGAGCACGAGATCGGCCGTGCCGGTGACGATGCGCGAGCAAGTCACCTCCGCCGGATGATCCGATAGGCGAACGTGGCTGAGCACCGCCCCGCCCTTCTGCGCAAGACCGGACATGTCGAGGATCATCGAGGCCTTGCCCTCGATATGGGCGGCCATGCCGAGCAGCGCGCCGATGGTCAGCACGCCGGTGCCGCCGACACCGCCGACCGCGATGTTGTAGGGCTTGTCGAGAGTCGGTCGCGAGGCCGGCTCAGGCAGCTCGCCGATCTCGCTGAGCTCGGCCGGCGCACGGTGACGCGGCTTGCCGCCGTCGACGGTGACGAAGGACGGGCAGAAGCCCTTGAGACACGAATAGTCCTTGTTGCAGGAGGACTGGTTGATGGCGCGCTTGCGGCCGAACTCGGTCTCCAGCGGCTCGACCGAGATGCAGTTCGACTGCACCGAGCAGTCGCCGCAGCCTTCGCAAACAGCCGGATTGATCATGACGCGGCGCGCCGGATCCTCCATCAGGCCGCGCTTGCGGCGGCGGCGCTTTTCGGCGGCGCAGGTCTGCACGAAGACGATCGCCGAGGTGCCCTTGTACTCGCGGCACATCTTCATGACGCTGTCGAGCTCGTCGCGGTGATACTTCTTCACGCCGGGCGCGATGGTGTCGGCCGGATAGGCGTCGGGCGCCTCCGAGACCAGATAGATCTCGCGGATGCCTTCGGCGTGGAGCTGGAAGGTGATCTGCTGCGGCGAGAGATCGCCGTCATGGCGCTGGCCGCCGGTCATTGCGACCGCGTCGTTGTAGAGGATCTTGTAGGTGATGTTGGTCTTGGAGGCGACCGCCTGGCGGATCGCCAAAAGCCCGGAGTGGAAGTAAGTGCCGTCGCCGAGGTTCGCGAAGATGTGGTTCTCGTTAGTGAAGGGCGCGATGCCGACCCAGGGCACGCCCTCGCCGCCCATGTGCGTAAAGGTCTCGGTCGAGCGGTCCATCCACAGCGCCATGAAGTGACAGCCGATGCCGGCGAGCGCGCGGCTGCCTTCGGGGACTTTTGTCGAAGTGTTGTGGGGACAGCCGGAGCAAAAGTAGGGAGTGCGGGAGACAGGGGCGACCGCCTGCATCTGGGTCGCCTGACGGCCGTTGAACCAGTCGGCCTTGACGCGGAGCATCTCCGCGATCTCAGGGTTGAGATTAAGTCGAAGCAGGCGTTCCGTGAGCGAGGTCGCAAGCGAGGCGACGCTCAGCTCGGCGGCGAAGGTCAGGAAGCGCTTGTCGTGCTCGTCCATCTTGCCGACGATGCGCGGGCGGACGTCGTCGCGCCAGTTGAACAGCTCCTGCTTGACCTGGTTTTCGACGATCTCGCGGCGCTCCTCGACAATGAAGATCTCTTCGAGCCCGACCGCAAACTGCCGCACGCCTTCCGGCTCCAGCGGCCAGGGCATGCCGATCTTGTAGAGGCGAAGGCCGATCTTGGCGGCGACCTCCTCGGTAATCCCCAGCTCGCGCAGCGCCTGGCGCACGTCCTCATAGCTCTTGCCCGACGCCATGATGCCGAAGCGGGCGTTCGGCGAATCCATGGTGACGCGGTTGACCTTGTTGGCACGCGCGAAGGCGATGGCGGCAAAGCCCTTGTAGTCCTGCAGGCGCCGGTCCTGCTCGAAGCGGTCGTCGGGCCAGCGCAGGTTGAGACCGCCGGGCGGCAACTCGAAATCGGTGGGAATGATGAAAGGCTTCATCTCGTCGGTGAGGTCGATCTCGGCGGTGGTCTCCACCGTCTCGGTGATCACCTTCATGCCGACCCAGCAGCCGGAATAGCGCGACATCGCGATGCCGAGCAGGCCCATCTCGATCATCTCGTGGATGCTGGAGGGATAGAGATAGGGCATCAGCGCCGAGATGAAGGCGTGGTCGGACTGATGCGGAACGGTGGAGGATTTTGCGCCGTGGTCGTCACCGGCAAGGCACAGCACGCCGCCGTTCTTGGCCGAGCCGGCGGCATTGCCGTGGCGGAACACGTCACCACAGCGGTCGACGCCCGGGCCCTTGCCGTACCAGATGCCGACGACGCCGTCGTATTTGGCGCCGGGCGAGAGGTTGAGCTGCTGCGAGCCCCAGACGGCGGTCGCGGCGAGGTCCTCGTTCACGCCGGGCTGGAACTTGATGTTGTACTGTTCCAGATGCTTGCGGGCGGCGAACAGCTGCTGGTCGTAGCCGCCGAGCGGCGAGCCGCGATAGCCGGAGATGAAGCCCGCGGTATTGAGGCCGTTGGCGCGGTCGCGCCGGATCTGGGCCATCGGCAGGCGGACCAGGGCCTGGATGCCCGTGGTGAAGACGTGACCGGTTTCCTGGGTGTATTTTTGATCGAGACTGATCGGACCCTGGTTGATGCCCATGCTGTCCTCGTTTGGCCCTGCTCAGGCCTTTGTTACTTAAGCTCGCTTAAGCCGTTGCCTTCCCGTCGTTTTTAGCTAGGGCGCGCCGACCATCACCGCCACTCTATGTCGGATATTTCATGATCCGCACCACAAATCTGGATGAAAGGGCGCGCCGGGTGAAAATCGCAATTTCGTGGCCGCAAACACGCCGGGCATTTTCAATTTGTGTCACCATACCCCCGCCGTCGCGAAATGAATGGCCGCCCCCATGGCGCCGATGACGGCGATTGGTCGCAGGAGAGGCCGAGCATGCGCACGATTCTGGCTGTGATCGCGTTGTGCAGTGCAGTTGCCGGCGCGGCCCTTGCCGCCGAGCCATCGCCGGAACTGATCGCCTATGGCAAGGCGCTGGTCGAGGCCGGCGACTGCGCAAGCTGCCACACCGCCGATCCGGCCAAGCCGTTCGCGGGCGGAAAGCGCATCGACACGCCGTTCGGCGCGATCTTTGCGCCGAACCTGACGCCTGATCGCGACACCGGAATCGGCGCCTGGAGGGATGCCGATTTCGTGCGCGCGGTGCGCACCGGCATCGCGCCCGACGGCTCGAACTATTACCCGGCCTTCCCCTATCCTTACTTCACCAAGATGACGAAGGACGACGTGCTGGCGATCCGCGCCTATCTCGGAACGCTGGCGCCCGTGGCGAGCCGCAACAAGCCGCCGGAACTGCGCTGGCCGTTCGGCTATCGCGGCCTGATGCGGCTGTGGAACGCCATGTATTTCAAGCCCGGCCTGTTCGAGCCGGACCAGAGCAAGAGCGCGGCCTGGAACCGAGGCGGCTATCTCGTCACCGGGCTCGGTCATTGCGGCGCCTGCCACACGCCGAAAAACTACTTCGGCGCCGACAGGAACGCGCAGGCGCTATCCGGCAACGAGGTCGGAGGCTGGTTTGCCCCCCGCCTTGATGGCGCCGTCCGCACCGGGCTGAAATCGTGGAGCGAGGAGGACATCACCGAGTATCTGCAAAGCGGGCGCAACGCCAAAAGCCATGCCGGCGGGCCGATGGCGGAGGTCGTCGTCAACTCGACCGCTAAAATGAGCGATGCCGATGTGCGCGCAATCGCCATTTACCTGAAGAGCCTGCCGTCGACGCGACGCGAGACGATCGTGACGCCGCCCGACAATGCCGAGATGAAGGCCGGCCAGGCCGTCTACGCAAAACTCTGCATCGCCTGCCATGAGGCCGACGGCTCCGGAGCCCCGCGCATCTATCCGCCGTTGCCAGGCAATGCGCTGCTGCAATCCAACAACCCATCCTCCACCTTGCGCATCATCCTCGACGGCGCCCACACCGTGACCACGCCGCGCGCGCCCAACACCGGGGAGATGCCGGCTTATGCCAAACAACTGTCCGACGACGAGATCGCGGCGGTGACGAATTACATCCGCAATTCCTGGGGCAATGCGGGCCTGCTGGTGACGCCGGCCCAGGTGGCGAGGGCGAGGAAGCGAGAGGCGAATGGGGAATAGTGAGTAGCGAATGGCCCAGAACCATTCGCTATTCGCCATTCGCGCGCGACAGCGCTCACCTCTCCTCATCCCCGGTGAACACGAATTTCGGCATCTCCCATCTGTAGTGCACCGCGAGCAGGCGGAAGCTGAGGCCGAGCACGAAGGTCAAGATCGTCCAGAGCTCGGCATGGAGATTGAAGCCGAACGCTGTGGCGTAGAACAAGCCCGTGACGACCGAGACGCTGGCATAGAGCTCGGATCGGAACAGCAGCGGCACGTCGTTGCAGAGCACATCGCGCAACACGCCGCCGGCGCAGCCCGTCACCATGCCCGAGACGATCACGATCGGCAGCGAGGCATCCATCTGCCAGCCGACGTTGCAGCCGATCATCGTGAAGACGACGAGGCCGATCGCATCGAGCACGATGAAGGCGAGGTGCAGCCGATGCACGAGGCGCGCGATCAGGATCGTCAGCAGCGCCGCCCCGCCCGGCAGTGCAAGGTAGATTGGGTGAGCCACCCATACCAGCGGATAGTGACCGAGAAACAGATCGCGCAGCGTGCCGCCGCCAAGCGCGGTGATGCAGGCGAGAAGACAAACGCCGACATAATCCATGCTGCGCCGCCCCGCGGCCAGTGCTGCCGTCATGCCCTCCGCCGTGATGGCGACGAGCGCCAGAAAGTGCAGCACGCTATCGGTCGGCGGCAGACTCCACATCGGCTTCGTCCCCTCGTCGCGGCCATGGAACTCGCGTTCAGTTCCCGACCGAACAGGTTCCCGATTCCCGGCGTGAGAGCAACATGCGACGAAAGCATTGGGTGGCGGGGAACGGAATCTCGCACCTGAGGGTTGTCCCGGCGTCATAACCCGAGGAGATCCAATCGATGGCTGACGACCGTTTTCCCAACGATCCGTACCGCCCGAACCTCGCCGACGATGAGTTTGCTCGCGCGGCGCGCCGGGATGCCGACCTTCAGGCCGATCCCGAGCTCGGGGAAGGCCCTGCCTCCAGCGGCAAGATCGCGCTGTTTGCGGTAGCGGTCGCCCTGGTGCTGGGCGCGGTGTTCTACGGCTTGAACAATACCACCACGACCAACCAGGCCAGCAACACGCCGGCCTCGCAGACTGCGCAAACGCAGCCGACCAATCCGGCGGCGCCTCCCGGCATGCGCGACGTGACCCCGCGCAACAACACCGAGCCGGGCGTGACCACGGGTGCCGCGCCGAGCAGGCCTGCTGCCCCGGCTCCCGATACGCCTGCTGCAAAGCCGGCGCCGGATGCACAGACGCCGGCCAGCGGCGCGAAGTAACGGTTCACAATGAGACGTGAGAGCGGCGGGATGCAACATCCCGCCGCTTTTCGTTTGCCTAGCTGAACATCTTGTTGAGCTCGCCGCCGGAATAGCCGCCGGCAAGCTCTGTGAACGTTCCCTTCTCCGCCATCTCCTTTGCTGCGCGCATGAAGCCGCCCCAGGCGGCGCGGGCTAGCGAGCCCCCCACACTGATGCGGCGCACGCCGAGATCCCGGGCTTCCTGCAGCGACAGGCCGGACGCGCCGATCAGGAGATTGAACGGCTTTGGATGCACCGCCTTCACCACCGCGGCGATGTCCTCGCGGCTCTTCAGGCCCGGCGCGTAGAGACAGTCGGCGCCGGCATCAGCATAAGCGGTCAACCGATCGATGACGAGCTTGAGGTCGGTGACGCCCCACAAGTACGCCTCGCAGCGGCCGACCAGCAGCGTGCCGCTGTCGCCGATCGCCTTGCGCGAGGCTTTGATGCGCTCGACCGCAAGCGCGCTTTCGTAGAGCGGCTTGTCCTTGTCGCCGGTGGAATCCTCGATCGAGAGGCCCGCGACGCCGGTACGCACACAGCGCTCGACATTGTCGGCGACCCTGTCCGGCTCGACGGCAAAGCCGCCCTCGAAGTCGGCGTTCACGGGGATGTCGACGGCCGAGCTCAATGCTGCCAGATGCTGACAGACGTCCTCGACGGTGACGTGATTGTCGGCCTTGCCGATGGTCCAGGCAAAGCCCGCGCTCGAGGACGCGATCGCCTTGAAACCGAGATGCTGCAAGGCCTTCGCGCTGCCGACATCGACCGGATTCGGCAGGATGAAGCAGCCGCTCTCGTGCATTTTCCTGAATGTCGCGCGCTTGTCCGCGGTCGTCACGTGCATGTTTCTCTCCCTCGTTGCTGCGCAGAGATAGGCGCGCATCTTCAAGTGCGCTAGTGCGCGTCGTGCACCGCGCGGCTGTCCTTCGGAGCCTGCTCGCGGTCGGTCATGCTGTAATCCCGGATCACGCTGGCGATGCGCAGATGATAGTCCGCGAAAATCTTTGCGCGGCCTTTTGCCTGGGTGCGGCGATGCTCCATCGTGTTGCGCCAGGCCGCGACTGCTGCCTCATCCCGCCAGAACGACACCGACAGGATCTTGCCCTTCTCGGTCAGGCTTTCGAAGCGCTCGACCGAGATGAAGCCGTCGATGGTTTGCAGCAACGGCTTCAGGTCGGCCGCGAGGTCGAAATAGTCCTGGCGGTGTTCCGGCTTGGGCCAGACCTCGAAGATCACGGCGATCATGGGCATCTCCTTGCGTTGATGGCCTACAATACCACCTTGCGCAGGAAGGTGCGCTCCTCGGCGAGGATGAATTTCTCCGCCTCCGCAAAGTTGAAATTTGCGGTGCCGTCGAGATCGGCGCGCAGCCGCTTGCGATAGGACTCGTACGCCGCCAGGCTCTCGAACGAGATCAGGGCGAACGCGATGTTGTTGGTGCCCTCATGCGGCATGAAATAGCCGATCAGCTCGCCGCCACATCTCGGGATGATGGTGAGCCAGCGCTTCGAATATTCCTCGAACTGCGCGCGCTTGAACGGATCGAGCTGATAGCGGATGAAGACGGTGACGGACATGACAGGCTCCTGTGTTTCCGCCGTCATTGCGAGCGCAGCGAAGCAATCCAGGAATCCCTCCGCGGGAACAATCTGGATTGCTTCGTCGCTGCGCTCCTCGCAACGACGGCGTAGTGAGAAGCTACGCCCTTGCCCGGCCACAATGCTTCGGCTACCATCGAAGCATGAAAGCAGGTCCTGATATCGCCATGGTCGCCTCCCTCGTCGGCGACCCCGCCCGCGCCAACATGCTCACGGCGCTTATGAACGGCCGCGCGCTCACCGCGAGCGAGCTGGCGCAGGAGGCCGGCATCACGCCGCAGACCGCAAGCTCGCATCTTTCGAAGCTCGAGGCCGGCGGCCTCGTCGAGCCGGAGAAGCAGGGCCGCCACCGCTATTACCGGCTCACCGATGACGACGTCGCCGGGGTGCTCGAGGGCCTCGCGGGCCTCGCCGCGCGGACCGGCCACATGCGCGTGCGCACCGGACCGAAGGATCCGGCGCTGCGGCGGGCGCGGATCTGTTACGACCATCTCGCCGGCGATCTCGGCGTGCAGATGCTCGACACCATGCGCGAGCGAAACCTGGTCAGGCAGAAGAAGCAGGATATCGAGCTGACGGCCGAGGGCGAGCGCTTCCTCGCCAAGCATTTGCAGATCTCGCCGGACATGCTGGCCCATCCGCGCCGCCCGGTGTGCAAGGCCTGCCTCGACTGGAGCGAGCGGCGCCACCATCTCGCCGGCACGCTGGGCGCGGCCTTGATGCAGCGTTTCGCCGAGCTGAAATGGGCCTCGCGCGATGCCACGCCCGGCAGCCGCGTGGTGAATTTCACCCGCGCCGGCGAGAAGCAGTTCGCCGCGCTCTTCGGGAACGCGAACGACTGATCACGCGGGGCGCGTGGGTTCGCACGTTTGCGTGTGAATGCGCGCTCTGGTCATGGCCGGGCTTGACCCGGCCGTTGACGTCTTTATGCGCATTGTCATTTCCGGGATGGTCCGAAGGACCAGACCGGAATCTCGAGATTCCGGGTTCGCGCTGCGCGCGCCCCGGAATGACTGCTCCAATTGCGAGACCCTCCATGACCCGCATCCTCCCGGCCGCGCTCGCCGCCGCCCTTCTCGTCTCTCCGTTCACGTTCGCCATCGCCGCCGACACCGCGCCCCGTGAGCCCTATGGCATCGCGCTCGAAGGCTTTGCCTATCCCTACCCGGTGCACCTCCTGCCTGTTATCAACGACGGCGAGCAGCTCAGCATGGCCTACATGGACGTGTCGCCCGCGCAGCCGAACGGCCGCACCGTGGTGCTGCTGCACGGGCGCAATTTCCCGTCGAGCTATTGGGCCCCCGTGATCAAGATGCTGAGCGAGGCCGGCTTCCGCGTCGTGGTGCCGGACCAGATCGGATTCGGCAAATCCTCCAAGCCGCAGGGCGAACTGCATTTCGACAATCTGGCGCGCAACACCATTGCGCTGCTCGATCACCTCAAGATCGACAAAGCCGAGGTCGTCGCCCACTCGCTCGGCGGCATGCTCGGCGTGCGCATCGCCCGCGCCTATCCCGACCGCGTCAACCATCTGGTGCTGACCGCGCCGATCGGGCTGGAGGATTACCGCCTCTACGTGCCGCCGACGCCGACCGAGAAGATGATCGAGACCGAGGACAAGCTCACGGCGGAGGGCTATCGCAAGCAGCTCCAGACCAATTACGCGATCAAGCTGCCAGCCGAGGCGATCACGCCATTCATCGATGCCCGATTCAACATCAAGGGCAGCCCCGACTACCCGCGCTGGCTGCGCGCCTTCGTCAGTTCCGGCCAGATGATCTACCGGGAGCCGGTGGCGCACGAGATTCCGCTCATCGCGCTGCCCACGCTGTTCATCATGGGGGCCGACGACCACAACGCGCCGGGCCGGCCACTCGCGCCCGAGGCGCTGCGCGCCAAGATGGGGCAGAACGCCGAACTGGCGAAGGCGCTGGCGGCGAAGATGCCGAATGCGCAGGCAGAAGTGATCCCGAACACCGGGCATCTCGTCTTCCTGGAGGCGCCCGAGAAGTACAAGGAGCTGGTGCTTGGTTTTCTCGGCCGCTAGCGACACTTGCGTGTCGTCTGAGGCAGAATGCGCGGACCGTTCATGCCGCATTCAGGTCATGATTGGCAGGTTTGGATCGCAACGTGTCGGCGCGCCCCAGATTTAACGTGTCGAATCGTGTCTCTTGAATCATTGTGCGCCAAAAGCGCCATTCCCCTAGCCTGCCTCCAAGGACGAGAAGGAAGACCCAATGAAATACCTGTTTGCCGCCGTCATGCTCGCCAGCGCGGTCGTCGGTTTCAGCGAGGCGGCCAGCGCCGCCGGCGGTTGCGGCCCGGGTTGGTATCGCGGCCCCTATGGCGGCTGCCGTCCGATGCGCGGCCCGGTCGTCGTTCGCCCCGCTCCGGTGGTGGTCGCCCCGGCGCCGGTCGTCGTTGTGCCTCGCGCGCGTGTGTGCCCCTACGGCTTCCGCTGGTACGCCGGCCGCTGCCGCCCGTTCTGAGCTCGTCCATTTGCGTTCAAAGTGGCCGCGCGGCGAAAGCCAGCGCGGCCATTTCTTTTAAGTTGCTGCCAACGCTTCGTCGCCATGGACTTCGGGCGCCTCCAGAATCGAAACGGGGACCGCTTGTGGCGATCCCCGTCCAACCCGCGAACGTCGCGAGCTTACCAGTGATGGCGGCGGTGCCAGCGGCGGCGATGCCGGCGCCAATGACGGCGGCGCCAGCCCCAGTGGCGGTGATGGCCGTAGTGAACCTGCTCCGGCGTCAGCTTGGCGGCTTCCTCGCTGGTGGTGACCGCGGGATGAGCGTCGGAATTGCCCTGAGGCGTACGGGCGGGATCACCGACCGGCTGCGGTGACAGCGGCGCGGCCTGTGCGGCCGTTGCGGCGAAGGCCGCGGCGCCCGCTGTCACCCCCAATGCAAGTTTCAAAAAGTTCCGGCGCTCCATCATTTCTTCCTTTGGTCATCGTGACTGTGATGCAGAGGAAGTGTCGCGTTCACGACATGAACCGAAGCTGAATCGCGCGTTCAGATTTATTGAGCCGCGGATGTCTCCCGCTTATTTCGCAAACTCCTGCGCCAGCACCAGCGTTTCGCGCGCGCGCTTCACGTCGGGCCAGTCGCGATTGAAGTCGGCGACGAGCTCTTGTAGCGCGTCACCTTTCAGCATCGCATTCAGCTTTGCCTCGTCATCGAACTGATACATCGCCTGGTGCAGCGAGGGATCATCCAGGCTCCAGAACCGCCAGGCCTTGCTCACGCCGAACGCCTTCGCCGCATCGGGCAGATGTTCCGTCTCGTACCATCGGTCGAAGGCGGCGCGCTTGCTGGCGTCGGGGACGGTGGCGCGGACGACGAAGAAGGCTGCTCGCATCGGGTTTCCTCCTGTTGTTTGAGGCAAGCTTAGCCGGTTAAGCCGACGACGACAAAAAATGCCGGCCCCGATGTCGGAACGGGCGCCCTTCGCTCGTCCTTTGCTTCGAACACGGAGACAGCAAATGAGCGACCTCACCCTGACCACCTTCAATTGGGTTCCCGAAGCACCGCGAGGCTTTGTGCGGGACCTTCGTGTGCGCTGGGCCCTCGAAGAGGCGGCGCTGCCCTATCGCGTCGCAAGCGCCCCGTTCGACGATCGCGGGCCTGCGCATTTCGCGCACCAGCCGTTCGGCCAGGTGCCGTGGCTGACCGACGGCGACATCTCGATCTTCGAGACCGGTGCGATCCTGCTGCATCTCGGTGGGCTCAGCGAGAAGCTGATGCCATCCGATCCGCGCGGCCGCGCCGAGGCGACGAAATGGGTGTTCGCGGCGCTCAATTCAGTGGAGATGGCCAGCCTGCCCTGGGGAATGTCGAAGTTCATGGGACATCCGACTGACACGGCGGCGTGGAAATTCGTGGACGACTTCCTCAAGCTTCGGCTCAAGCATCTCGAGCCGGTGCTGGCCGGCCGCGAATGGCTGGCCGGCTCCTTCTCCGTCGCCGACATCCTGATGTCGGACGTGCTGCGCGTCGTCGACGGTTTCGGCGGGCTGGCGGACAGTCCTGCCTGCCGCGCCTACGTCGCGCGCGCCACCGGACGTCCGGCGTTCGCCAAGGCGCACGCGGACCAGATGGCGCATATTGCTGCGGCGGGTAAGGCACGTGGGGCGTGATGCGGCTCACACAATCGATCCAGTGCCCGGCATACAACTCGTCGCCACCGGAATGAAGCAATTCGACAGGTGACACATGGTCCGCCTCGAATATCTCAAACGACAGATCGCCCGCGCCGAGCGGCTGGCAAAAGCCATCCTCGACCGCCAGACCGCCGATCGGCTTCAAGCCTTCGCAGCCGAATGCCGCACGGAATTGTCGGAACTAACGCTCAAGACCGCAGCGTGAGGCGTGCTGTCGCCGGATGCGTGAGATAGGTAGGGCGGATTAGCGACAGCGTCATCCGCCACTCCTCCATCCGGTGACACATACCTTGGTGGATTACGCTGTCGCTAATCCACCCTACGCGTCACACCAGCTTCAACGGAGCATCGGCGACCAGGCGAAGGTCGATGCGTCCGATCAACGCCGCACGCCGCGCCTCCGCAGCACGAATGGCCTCATCCGTCTGCCGCAGCGTGCTGACGTTCGAGCCGAGCGAAACGATCCCGCCGAGAACCAGGGCGATCGAACCGAGCGCCGCTGTCTGACCCGTGCCAAATAGGCCGAAGATCGTGATCAGCAGTAGCGCCGCGCCACTGCCGATGGCGATCTTGGAGGCCAGGATGTACTTCCGACACCGCTCGGCGATCTCGGCAAGCGCCTCGATCCGATCTTCGATATCGGAGATTTCGTCGGTCGGTTCGTCTTCGGTCATAGGGCTTCGGATCTGGGAGCTTGCTTACGAATGAAGCTAGCGCCAAGGGTTGTTCTTAGCCGGGTAGTTTCCCGCCAACCGATCTATAGAATTCCGCGAGTTGGTTCGCCAACAATGAAGCTAGCAAATCTTCCATTTTCGAGACATCGATCCGGCCACCATCGCGAAAAGCTAAATCGGCCGCATCCAAGGCATCGAAATAGGGCCGCCGGTTATCGACTATTTGATCTGGAATCGTCGGGGTGCCCGGCAAAAGAGTGCCGGCCCGAATTGAGAGCACAACGTACGAGACAATTCGGGAAGTGCGCCCATTCCCGTCCGCGAACGGATGAATCCAATTTAGCCGCCACATGACATAAGCAGCTAGGTGAATCGGCGTGCTGAGTTCCCAGTGATCATTGACGTAGTCGCACATGTCCTCAATGAGTTCTGGGACGAGATGTGCGCCGACAGGCTCATGCTTGCTTCCCTCGATGGCAACGCCACCGGGGCGATAGTTGCCAGCATAAGAGCTGATGCCCGCCAAGGCTTCCCGTTGCAGACCGAGGATGAGCGAGGGACGGAGTTTGAATGAGCCCCGTTCAAGGGCGGTCTGGATCACGCCAATAGCCGCGTCGTACTGGCGGAACCCGTTCCGGGCTTCCGCAGCGGCCTTCGCTTGCGGATCTGTAATCAACTCAGGTTCGAGCGCCCGGCTATCACGCCGTTCGCGCTCGTCGCTTGTCACTTCTTTTCCTTGGCCAATTTCTCGGCCTCACGATCCACCATTTCTCGCGTTATAAGCTCATTTTCGAAATGGGTATTGCCATATACGAAGCTACGCCGCTGCTCCTCCCGGTGTTCCGGGGATGGATTCGCGGTTTTTGCAGCCTCGATGAGTTTCTTGAGAGCGTCGGTCATGCCGTTAATATAGTCGAATCGGCTCGACCGTACCACGCCATTTTTCCAGCGGGCCGACTCCCCCTCACAACGGCAAATTGTCGTGCTTCTTCGCCGGCATCTCGGTCTTCTTGTCCTTCAGCATAGCCAGCGCGCGGGCGATGCGCTTGCGAGTCGAGTGCGGCATGATGACGTCGTCGATGTAGCCGCGCTCGGCGGCGATGAAGGGCGAGAGGAAGCGGTCTTCGTATTCCTTGGTGCGCGCCGCGATCTTGTCGGGGTCGCCGATGTCGGATCGGAAGATGATCTCGACCGCGCCTTTGGCGCCCATCACCGCGATTTGGGCGGTCGGCCAGGCGTAGTTCATGTCGGCGCCGATCTCCTTGGAGGCCATGACGTCGAAGGCGCCGCCATAGGCCTTGCGGGTGATGATGGTGACGAGCGGCACGGTGCACTGCGAATACGCAAACAACAGCTTTGCGCCATGCTTGATCAGGCCGCCATATTCCTGCGCGGTGCCCGGCAGGAAGCCCGGCACGTCGACGAAAGTCACGATCGGGATATTGAAGGCGTCACAGAAGCGGACGAAGCGGGCCGCTTTCCGCGAGGCGTCAGAATCGAGCACGCCGGCCAGCACCATCGGCTGGTTGGCGACGAAGCCGACGGTGCGGCCGGCGATACGGCCGAAGCCGGTGACGATGTTCTTGGCGAAGGCTTCCGCGATCTCGAAGAAGTCGCCCTCGTCCACGACCTTCAGGATCAGCTCCTTCATGTCGTAGGGCTTGTTCGGATTATCGGGGATCAGCGTGTCCAGGGACATGTCGACCCGCCCGATATCGTCGAAGCTCGGCCATTCCGGCACGCCGTCGGTGTTGTTGGACGGCAGGAAGTCGATCAGGCGCCGCATCTGCAAGAGCGTCTCGACGTCGTTCTCGAAGGCGCCGTCGGCGATCGAGGAGCGCGTGGCGTGCACCGAGGCGCCGCCGAGTTCTTCGGCGGTGACGACCTCGTTGGTGACGGTCTTCACCACGTCGGGGCCGGTGACGAACATGTAGCTGGTGTTCTTCACCATGAAGATGAAGTCGGTCATGGCCGGCGAATAGACGTCGCCGCCGGCGCAGGGCCCCATGATGACGGAGATCTGCGGGATCACGCCCGAGGCCAGCACGTTGCGGCGGAAGACGTAGGAGTAGCCGGCGAGCGCGGCGACGCCTTCCTGGATGCGAGCGCCGCCGGCATCATAGAGGCCGATGATGGGCGCCCTCGCCTTCATCGCCATGTCCTGGAGTTTCGTGATCTTCAGCGCGTGGGTCTCGGACAGCGAGCCGCCGAACACGGTGAAATCCTTGGCGAAGACAAACGTCTTGCGGCCGTTGACGGTGCCCCAGCCGGTGACGACGCCGTCGCCGGGCACCTTGGTCTTCTCCATCCCGAATTCGGTGGAGCGGTGCTCGACGAACATGTCGAACTCCTCGAACGACCCCTTGTCGAGCAGCAGCTCGATGCGCTCGCGCGCCGTCAGCTTGCCGCGGGCGTGCTGCGCCTCGATGCGCTTCTCCCCGCCGCCGAGTTTTGCGGCGGCGCGACGGTCTTCGAGGGCGTCCAGGATGTGTTTCATTTGCTCCCGCCAGTTCTTAAGTGATGCGGGGTTCTAACACGGCATTTTGCGGGCCGGGAAGCGGCTTTCGGCGTCGCAGGGCTGCCCTGCCGCAGCGTGAAAGCGCAAGGAATTACAGAGCTTTGCCTAGGAGACGAACATGAGCGAAGGAATGGCCGAGACGGGCGCGGCGACGGGCAGCGTTAACATCCTGTTGCGGCTGGAGGGCCTGACCCTGTTCGCAGGGATGGTGACGCTCTACGCCGCCTGGGACGGGTCCTGGCTGGTTTTTGCCTTGCTCTTCTTCGTGCCCGATCTGAGCTTCCTGGCATACCTTTCCGACGCCAGGTTCGGCGCGATGGTCTACAACGCCGCTCACAGCTACATGGCGCCGGTGGCGCTGCTGACGCTGGGCTTCGGCCTCGCCTCGCCCCTCACTTTGTCAATTGCCTTGATCTGGCTTGCCCATATCGGCATCGACCGGGCGCTCGGCTACGGCCTGAAATATTCCGCAGGGTTCTCCTTTACCCATCTCGGCCGGATCGGGCGGCAGAAGGCCGCCTGATCGGCGCGCGACCCTGCGAAGCTTGGACTCCCCGCCCCCTCCGCCGTGGAGGAGTTCTTACAGGCGCCGTTCAAGCCTGGTCAGGGGCAACGGGCGCTGGAGTCAGATCGCGCCGATCTCGGCAAGACAGGCTTGCGTCAGCGGCATGCGCTCGCCGATCAGACGCGGCTCCTTACAATCCATGTTGAGCGCGAACACGGTGTGCGCCTCGCCCTTCTCGGCCCAGCCGACCATCCAGCCGAGCGACGGCTCGCCGCGCTCGGCCCCGAGCAGGCCCGACTTGGCGCGGATGATGCTGTCGCCCAGTTTGGTCACCGGCAGGATGTCGGCGACGAGATCCTGGCTGCGCTTTGAAATCGGCAGCATGCGGCGGCGCAGCCGGTCGACGAAATCGACCTGCTCGACCGGATCGATGCGCAGGACGCCGGTGAGCCAGAACTGGTCGATGCCGCCGCCGATGTCGCGATTGCCGTAGTCGAACTCGTCGACATATTTCTGCATGCGTTCCTGGCCAATGCGCCGTGCAATCTCCTGAAAGACCGGCACCGCGCTCACCGCGATGGCGCTGCGCAACGTGTGATCCTTGTTCCAGAGTTCGATCGGGCGCTTGACGCCATCCCAGGGAAACACGTCCTTGTCGGGGTCCGCGACCACGCCGGTCTCCAGCGCAATCAGCGCGTTCGGAATCTTGAAGGTCGAGGCCGGCAGCTTGCCCTCGCCCGAGCGCTCCTTGTCGCTGGCGACGATCAGATAATCCTCAACCTTGTAGCCGACGAAAGTGCCTGAAGTGCCGAGATCGGTGAAGCGTTTTGCAAGACTCTCGCGGATTTCATTGCGCGGCGGCGCGACGTGGGCGAGCGCGCGGGACGGCAGCACCGCGGCTGCGGCGAGAAGACCGAGGGTGGAACGACGGGTCAGCAAAGCGATATCCGTGAACTGTGAGAAGCCGCGCGACCATGCAGCCGCTACGTGGTGAAACGATGACAGGTTATGCTTACCGCCCCCGGCCCGACAGCCGCAGCACGAACACCAGCACCTCGGCGACGGCCTTGTAGAGATCCGGCGGGATCTCGTCGCCGAGCTCGACCCTGGACAGCGCGCCGGCCAGAATCTCGTTCTCCTCGATCGGGATGTCGTGGGCCTTGGCGATCTCGACGATCTTTTCGCCGATCGCGCCCTTGCCCTTGGCGACGACGACAGGCGCGTTGGTGCCCTTCTCGTAATGGAGCGCGATCGCAAGCTTGGACGGATCGCTCATGTCGCGCGATCCAGGAAGTGCCCGGCGCGGGCCGGCGCCGGCTGCGGCGGCGTGCCGTCGCGGACCACGATGTCGCCGGGCTTGAGCTCGGCTCTCGTCAATGCCTGGCTGAGCTCACCGACGCCGGCACGGAGCTGCTGCGCCGTCGCCGGCCGCTCCGCCCACATCCGCACGAACGTCTTGTCGCCGTTCAGCGTGACCAACGCATGCACGGGTCCGGCCGGCTCCACATTGAGGGAGAAGCGCGCGCGCCAGGTGCGCTGGGCGGGATCGCCGGACTCATTGCCGCCGTCGCGCGAGATCTCGAACTGCGCCATCGCAGTGCCCTGCGGGGTCGCGAACGGAATCTCGAAATTCCACTGCGGTACGGCCGGATCGATGCGGTGCCCGCTGGCATCGATGCGATCGGGGAGCGAGGCGATTTGCAGCAGCGTCTGCCGCGCGAGCGCCGCTTCGGTGTCGTCGAGCAGGCGATGCACGGTGGCAGCGAGCGGCGTATCCGGCGCCAGCGATGGCGCGGCGATGGGCTGCGACGCCGGCAGCGCACCGCGGAATGGCGGGGGCGTCGCATGTGCGGCAGCCTCGAAGACGTGGCCATCCGGTACGGCCTTGTTGGACCCCGGCACGTTGCCGGTCAGGCGCGGCAGGTTCTGCGTCGCTTCTTGCAGCAGGCTTGCGGCAAGGCCGGCGGACATGATCCGCGATGTCGCCGCCTGCGAAGCCCCGCCGGCGATGTCGGCGAGCACGGCAGCGGCGGGATTGGCGCGGCCCGGCGTTTGCGGCTGTTGCGCGATTTCGATTGATGGCGATGCCGCCTGCGCCGTCCCGGCGGCCGGAGCCGGTGCGATGCCGACCTGCG
>NZ_JACEGD010000057.1 GCF_016031635.1 Bradyrhizobium diversitatis | reverse complement strand
CGCCCAAGAAGCTGCTTGCGCGCAACCAGCAGCGCTCGAATTTCTTGAGCCCCTATCGACTTCGCGTGCACCGGGCTGAACCATCCCATCCGGATCAACTGGGCAATCCCGCGTGCATCCTTGCGATCAGTCTTCACTGTCATCGCTGACAATGCTGCTTTCACATGCCGTGTTTCCAGCAGAACCGTCTCGAAGCCCGCTTCTTTCAGCCCCGCATGCAGCCATTGCGACAGCGGCCCAGCCTCCAGCCCGATCCGCTTCACTGCAAAGCCAAGCGTTTCAAGGAACTCAACTAAGGTCGGGTTCGCTCGCGACCTTCGCTTCCTTCAGGATCTTACCCTGGGCATCCACGACGCATACGCTCGACAGTTCCAATGACACGTCAATTCCGGCATAATTCTCCACGGCTGTCCTCCGTCTCCAGATGCTTGGGGCCGACTTAAGTCGTGACCCCGTTTCATCATCTATCGGGGGACAGCCACCATCATCACCCCTTGCTCGGAGCCGGGCCCATTACGGCATCTAGCCCGGCTACGAAAGATCGACCCGCGGCGGCGGATAGCGCCGGGCCAGCACCGACAAGGATAGAGGCCGTTCGTCCTCCGGCAGCTCCAGATAGGCCAGCACGAGCGGCCGCTTCCAGTCGCCGATGCCGAAATCCATCGCCGTCCATTTCTGCGGCTCGGGGCCTTCCAGGCCCCGCACCCAGACGAAATAGCGGGGAAGATCGTCGGCATCCGTCCTGCGTGTCCTGGCCATCGAAGCTGCTCACTGCATCCCATCGTATGCGAGAGGATATAGGCAGCGGCCGTGCGAAGTCGAATGCCTCGCGGCGGTACGGGATCTAACTTCTATCGACGCTCGAACAGCAGATGCCGCTTCGCTCCTGGGGCTCCGCGCCGATACGGCAGTTGGGCGCGCAATCTCTCCTCCTCGTCATTGCGAGGAGCTCTTGTGACGAAGCAATCCAGGCTAGCTCCGTGGGTGCATTCCTGGATTGCTTCGCTGCGCTCGCAATGACGATGCGGAGACACGCGGGGCAAGAATGAAGCTGTGGCTGCCGCAGATGGTTCTCGGCCGGAACAAGGTCTGTCCGAACGCTCGCCGCTTCGTGGCTCGAAAATTCTTATTGACCGAAATTCGGAAATAGCGTAGATGCGCTGCACCCCGGCCCAAGGATAGGGGCGTTTCGCGATCGTCACGATACGCGGGCCGGGTGGCGGTGGGCGCGGAGCGCATCGGCGCGCATGCAATCGCAGGGCGGGCCTGGCCCGTGAGCGGTTGCGCGGCGCGCACACGACCGGTGCGATTCGCGTACGGCAAAAGCGTGTGGTCCTGACGCCCGGGGTCTGTGCGTCAAGCCTTGCGGTGATGTGGCGGCCCGACCGGGTCCGCGCATCGGTCGCCCGCAAGACGACGGGGCAATAGTGCATCGCTCCCCGGGGAGAGCGCGCCATAAGCCGTCAAACCACTGCGCAGGGAAGGCCGGGATGTCCAAGCTGCCCTGTATGCCGCTGTGCATCTGTCTTCGCGCAATTTGCGCACAGCGGACCGCGGGTGCCAGCCGGCGCCCGGTCTTCCCTGCGCCCTTTCCAACGAAGGGGCGTCGAGAGAAGCACAAGACTCGGGCGTGATGCGTCGCGAGGCCGTACGGGCGTGTCCTGTTGCCTGAAAATTGAACGGTGCCCGCATCCTGCCAATCACCGCCACAAGTCGCAGATTGCCACGCGGTTGATGTCGGCGAGGCGGCGGTCGGCGTTTCCGTGCGGATCGAGGCTGCCGACCAGCGTCAGCAGGCGTCGGTAAGCGCGATCGGCGACGTCGACCGGCAGCGGGGCCTCGTCAAAGGCCTCGACATAGCTGCCGACGAGGCCGCTCAACAGGCGGCAGAGACCGCGCTGGGCGGGATCGTCCCGGCCGAGCGTCTCGAGCTTTTGCTGGAATGTCCGGAAGGTCCGCAAGCCGTGGTGCTGCTGCGAAAGCCACGCGTGCAGGTCGTTCATGTGAGCTCCTTCGAGTGACGGAAGAAGCTACCGGTTTATACAGGGGGCATGGGAAGATGGCTAGGGAGGGGAAGATTGAGTGTGTTGAGCCAGTCCGTCTTTGCCAAGAGGCTTCGCCGGACACGCTTCGCCCTTCGAGCTTCGCATGGCCGCGCCACGCGTAGCCCGAAGGGCGAAGCGTGGTGCCCCTGGCCGGAATCGAACCAGCACTCCTTGCGGAACTCGATTTTGAGTCGAGCGCGTCTACCAGTTCCGCCACAGGGGCCCTCGGTCGGCCCCAAAGGGGGCGTCGCGAAGCCGGCGGACTATAGCCATGGACAAAGCGGGGTCAACCCGCGCCAAAGTGATCCTGGCCGTTCTCGACAGCCGCATGGGCTGGGGCTAGAGGCTTGAGAGTGCGACCCACCGGAAAGAGGCTGCCGTGACGACCCAGAGTGCTGCCATACCAGCGTTCAAGCAGGCCAGTGCGGGCCCCGCGCTGACCGCCTCGCTGCTGGTCACGCTGATCGCCGCAGTCACGATCGCCGGCGCCTGGTTCTTCCAGCTCGTGCTGGAGATCCTGCCCTGTCCATTGTGCCTGGAGCAGCGCTACGCCTATTACTTCGTGATCCCGCTCGGCGTGCTGACGGCGCTGGCGGCGAGGAGCGGCGCGCCGCGGCCGCTGCTGCTGGCGGGGCTCGCGATCCTGGCGCTGGCGACGCTCGCCAATGCCGGCCTCGGCACCTATCACGCCGGCGTCGAATGGGGTTTCTGGAAGGGGCCGACCGATTGCTCCGGGCCCGTCGTCAATCTCGGCAGCGCCGCTGATCTGCTGTCGAAGCTCGACACCGTGAAGGTGGTGCGCTGCGACGAGGTGCAGTGGCGCTTCCTCGGCCTCTCGCTCGCCGGCTACAACGTGCTGATCTCGCTGCTGATGGCCGCGATCGCCGCGTGGGGATTCGTGCGGACGGCGAAACGCTAAGACCTAATCATCCACGTCGTCCTGCGTGCGTCCGAACAGATGCACGATGCCCGGCGTCGCGATCGTGACGAAGACGAAGCGCGAGAGGTGGTGGGCGCCGACGAAGATCGGGTCGATGTGCAATGTCAGGGCCAGCGCCAGCATCGCATCCATCGCGCCCGGCGCGAAGGCGACGACGACGTCGGAGAATTTCACCTGCGTGGTCAGCGCCACGATCCCGACGAAGATGGTGGAGACGGCGATGGCCACGGCAAACGAGCCCAGTGCCGCGCTGAGGTGGCCGGCGAGCGTCTTGATCCGCATCCGCGCGAAGCGGCTGCCGATCAGTGCGCCGATGCCGACCAGCGCCACGCCGCGGACCCAGTCCGGCAGGCCGCCCTCGACCCATCCGGCGCCGTGCAGCACGCTGGAGGCGATCATCGCGCCGAACATCCAGCTCGCCGGAAACCTGATCAGCCGCAAGACGAGCGCTGCGGCCAGCGAGGCCGCGGCCAGTTCGAGGAGGTCGAGCGGCGAGGCGATCGTCGTCGTCAGCGACGGGGCAGCAGAGGACGCCACGCCCGCAATCGCCAGCACCATCGGCAGCGCGGCGGTCAGGATGATGACGCGCATGGTCTGCACCACCGCGATGCCCGGCAGGTCGGCGCCGCGCTCGACCGCAAGGATGGTGATCTGCGACAGCGCGCCGGGACTGCCGGCCAGGAAAGCCGAGGTGCGGTCCCAGCCATGGATGCGCTGGAGGTAATAGCTCGAGCCGAACGTCGAGCAGAAGGTGGCGAGCGCGAGCAGCCCGATGGTGACGGGATAGGCGCCGACCTGCTGAAGCAAATGGCGCGAGACCACCGAGCCCAGCGAAATGCCCAGCAGCACCAGCACGGTCTGGGTCAGGATCGGCGGCAGCGTCAGGTGGCGGCCGGCGATTGCAGCGATCCCGACCGCGATCATCGAGCCCGAGATCAGCCCGCCGGGAAGGTTCGCGACGAGAAACACCAGACCGCCGGCGGTGCCGATGACGAGCGTCTCCACCGTGCTCAATATGCTGGCACGGCTCGGCCATTCGAACGTCAGGGAGGCGGTGATCTGCTTCACACCACCTTATCGCAAATCGGCGGGAGGCGCACAATTGCAGGCTCGTCATGCCGCAATGCGCGCGCCTCTCGCGGATGCTCGCGGAGGGTCGTGACGGGACTTACTTCTTGTCTGAGGCAGGAGCGGCGGGGGCGGCGGGAGCGACGCTGCCGGCCTTCGCCTCCTTCTTGCATTCACGGCGAAACTTCCTGCGCTCCTTGCCCTTCAATCCCTTGGCGTCCGCCTGCTTGGAGCATTCGAGCGACTCGGCCGAACGCTCCTTCGGTGCCTTCTTGTCGGCGGTGGCAGCGGTATCGGTCTTTGTTTCGCTCTTGGCTGCCGGCGCTGCGGTCTGTGCGAAGGCGGTGCCGGTGGCGAGCAGCGAGGCGAGGGCGACGACGGCGAGGCGAGACGTGAAGGTCATGTGTTGCACTCTGCTTGGAAGAATGACGAAGGGCTGGACGGTCGGCCTGCATTGCTGAACGCGACATGAATGAGCTGAGCGACGGGATCACTATATTTTGGCGGCGATTGCGATCGCATCCTTGTCGCAAGCGGCCGACACGCTAGGATAGCAATGTTCGTTTCACTTCCGTCGGGAAGGCCAAGCAGGAGACCCAGGGATGATCATTCAGACGAGATTGTTGTGTGCGATTGCAGTGTCCGGTGTCGCGGCATTGCTGGCGAGCGCGCCGGCGCAGGCACTGACCGCGCAGGAATGCAGCGCGAAATATCAGGCTGCCAAGAAGGACGGCTCGCTCGGGACCATGAAGTGGAATGACTTCCGCAAGGCCGAGTGCGGTGCCGATGCGAAGCCCGCCGCTGCACCGACCGCAGCTACTCCGGCTGCGCCCGCCGCTCCTGCAGAGCCGAAGCAGGCGGCGAAGGAGGCCGCACCCGCCGCCGCGCCGGCCGGACCGGCGGTGTTTCCGAACGCGGTCGATCCGAAATATGTCAAGGAGACCCCCGGCAAGGCGCGGCTGCACACCTGCGTCGACCAGTACAATGCCAACAAGGCCACCAACGGCAATGGCGGCTTGAAGTGGATCCAGAAGGGCGGCGGCTATTACAGCGAATGCACCAAGAAGCTGAAGGGCGCCGCCTGAGCTTCGAATCGAGACGATGGCCGGAGCAGCGCTCCGGCCATTTCGCCTGGAGCGTTTTCGAGCGAAGTGGACAGCGGTTCGCGTCAAGAAAACGCATCAAGACAAGAAGCTGAAGCGCGTTCCGATTCCATCCGAACGGGAAGGCTCTAGTCGAGCAGCTTCTCGGCCGATCTCGCCACGAGCTGCGATCGCTTCCGCGCGCCGCTCTCGACGAACAACAAGCTCTGGCCGAAGATGAAGCAGTAGAACAGGAAGGCCTGCGCCTCGGCCGCCTCGGCCGCTAGGCCGGTCGTACGATAGAGTTCGCTGACGTGCTTGAGCCGTGCCGCGTCGACGCTCGCCACCGCCCCAGCGGCGTTCTCGTCCGAGCGGGCCCATTGCCGGATCGCGAGCTCGATCGCCATGCCCTCCGGATTGAGGCGCTCGGAATAGAGCTGGATCAGAGCCTTCAGGCGCTCGCGGGGTTCTTGCCCGTCGAGACTGGTCTGCTGCGCGATTGCGGCGATGCGTCCCTCGCGCCAGCCTTCCAGCATGGCATCGAGCAGCGCGGCGCGGTCGGCAAAGCGGCGGTAGAAGCCGCCCTTGGTGACGCCGAGATTCTTGGCGAGCACCTCGACCCGGACGCCCTCGACCCCCGCGCGGGCGAGCTCGGCAAAGCCTGCCTCGACCCAGACATCTCCCTTGCCGTCACTCATGAAGGAAACCCCACCGGCCGTTGATACGGTACCGTATTGCTAACGCGACACGGGTTTGATACGCTACCGTATCAACGATCAAAGACGACATTGCGGGAGGAAGTGCGATGGAGCAGGAGGCGACCTATCGCGGCACGGTCTATCCGTGGCAATGCGATCACGTCGGCCACATGAACATCATGTGGTATGTCGGCAAGTTCGACGAGGCCAACTGGAATCTGTTCGCCCGCCTGGGCCTGACGCCGAGCTATCTGCGCAGCTCCGGCCGCGGCATGGCCGCCGTGCAGCAGAACATCGCCTACCGGCGCGAGCTGCTCGCCGGCGACATCGTCGAGATCCGCAGCCATCTGCTTGAGCTTCACGACAAGTCGATCCGCTTCCGGCATGACATGACGAATGCCGAGACCGGCGAACTCGCAGCGACGTGCGAGATCACCGGCGTCCACATGGACCGCCAATTGCGGAAGTCCGCACCCTTCGCCGATGCCATCCGGGAGATCGCGGTGAAGCACCTTTCCGAGCCGGCGGAGGCATGAGCGATGGCCACATTCGAGCCGAGAAACCCTGGGTACCGCACGGCCACGACCGCGATGTTCGCCGCCCAGCCGGCGATGCGCACGCTGGGCATATCGATCGTCTCTCTCGCGCCGGGCCAGATCGAACTGGCGATGCCGTATGCGTCCGCCTTTACGCAGCAGAACGGCTTCGTGCACGCCGGTATCATCACGGCAGGCCTGGACAATGCCTGCGGCGTCGCCGCCTTCACCCTGATGCCGCGCGAAGCCGACATCCTCACCGTCGAGTTCAAGACCACGCTGCTTGCGCCGGCCCGGGGCGAGCGCTTCGTCTTCCGGGCCGAAGTCGTCAAGCCCGGCCGCACGCTGACCTTCTGCGAGGCCAAGGCGTTTGCCGAGCATGACGGCAAGACCACGCTGATCGCGACCATGACCGGGACCTTGATGGCGATGCTGCCCCGCATTGCGGCCTCGGACATGCCGCACACGTCCGCGCATGGCGGCGATTGACAAGCATGCCGGCGCATCCCTTGATGCGACGGTCATGCTTGCAAGTCTCGGCCTCATCCTGCTCTGCCAATTAATCGGCGAAGCCGTCGTGCGCGGTCTCGGCCTGCCGTTGCCGGGACCCGTGCTCGGTCTGCTGCTGCTTCTGATCCTGCTGCTCGCCCGCGACCGCTTTGCGCTGCTCGCGCGCGGGCCGCTGCGCAATGACAGTATCGAGACGGCGAGCAAGGGCCTGCTGGCCCATCTCTCGTTGCTATTCGTGCCGGCCGGTGTTGGCGTCGTGCAGGAGCTCGATCTGCTCGCGTCTCACGGCATTGCCATCATCCTCGTGCTCGCGCTGTCCGTGGTCGTCACGCTGCTCGCGACCGTGCTGACCTTTCGCCTCGTCAGCCGCTTGCTGAAGCAACAGGACGCGCGATGAAGGACAATCCGTTTTCGCTGTGGGTCTATCTCTCGCAATCGCCGCTGCTCTGGCTGACCGTGACGCTGCTGGTCTATGCCGCCACGGACGCGGTCTCGCTGGCGACCCGGCGTCATCCGCTGGCCAATCCCGTGCTGCACGCGATGTGGATCATCGGCGCGTTCCTGCTGTTGACCGGCACCTCCTACACGACCTACTTCGCCGGCGCGCAATTCGTGCACTTCTTGTTGGGGCCGGCGACCGTCGCGCTCGCGGTGCCGCTCTACGAGAACCGCAGGCGCGTCGTCTCATCGATCGTTCCGATGCTGGTGGCGCTGGTCGCTGGCTCGGTCACCGCGGTGGTGTCGGTCGTGTTGCTGGCCGAACTTGCCGGCCTGCCGCGCGACGTGGTGCTGTCGCTGGCGCCGAAATCAGTCACCGCCGGCGTCGCCATGGGTATCGCCGAATCCCTGCATGCCGATCCTTCGCTCGCGGCGGTCGCGGTCATCCTCACCGGCATCATGGGCGCCATCATCGTGACGCCGCTGATGAACCGCACCGGCGTCACCGACTACCGGGCTCGCGGCTTTGCCGCCGGCCTTGCCGCGCACGGCATCGGCACCGCGCGCGCGTTCCAGGTCGACGAGATTGCCGGTGTCTTTTCCGGCATCGCCATGAGCCTGAACGCCTTGGTGACCTCGTTCCTGGTCCCTCTGGCGGTGACACTGCTGGTGCGATGACATCGCTGCGGCGACGCTCTATATGTCTGTAACATTTCCTGGTCCCGAGCCGTATTTGCGGTGATGGGGCCGAAACGGGACAAGATATGACCGAATTTGGGAACAAGGGCCGTCTGATGGCGACCCGGCGTGCGGCGCTGACGTTGATCGGAGCGGGTGCCGTCGCAGCGAGCGGGATCAACCTTGCGCGCGCGGCGACCGGTGAGGACGAGGTGCTGACCGAAGCCAAGGTGCTGCGCGATCCCGACACGCCCGTCGCGGGCAATCCCGGCGGCAACATCACGATCGTCGAATGGTCCGACTACAATTGTCCCTATTGCCGCAAGCTCGAGCCC
Source organism: Bradyrhizobium diversitatis (assembly GCF_016031635.1). Lineage (GTDB taxonomy): Bacteria > Pseudomonadota > Alphaproteobacteria > Rhizobiales > Xanthobacteraceae > Bradyrhizobium > Bradyrhizobium diversitatis. The sequence continues at coordinate 21,489 of NZ_JACEGD010000057.1, read as the reverse complement.
GAGCTGCGCCAGGTCGTCCAGGACGATGGCAAGGTGCGGCTGGTGATGAAGGACTGGCCGATCCTCGGGCCGGTGTCGGTCACGGCGGCGCGGACTGCGCTGGCGGCAAAATTCCAGGACAAGTACCATCAGGCCCACGACGCCATGATGGGCGTCAGCTCGCGCCTGACCGAGCCGCGCATCAACGAGCTGCTCGCGGCCGCCGGCGTCGACATGGACCGGTTGAAGCGCGATCTTACCGGCCGCGCCAAGGACATCGACGCCATCCTCAAGCGCAACAACGAGCAGGCTGAAGCTTTCGGTTTCAGTGGTACGCCGTCATTCATCGTCGGCAAGTACCGTGTGCCCGGCGTGCTCAGCATGGCCGAGTTCGAGCAGGTCATCGCCGACGCCCGCAAGGCCAAGATGAACTGAGCCGCATCTTTTTTGATCGTGGCCAACGCAAAGGCGCCGCCGCGGAGTTCGCGACGGCGCCTCATTCATGTCGGGCGATATTACTTCGACGAGATCCGGACCCAGTCCTTGTGCGCGCGGTCGCGCAGTGCGTCCCAATCGGCCTTGGCGACATCCCAGTTCACGATGGTGCGATTGGTGGTCGCGACCTCGCCATTGGCGACCGACGACGTCTGCATGGAATCATAGACGTAGACGCCGCCCGCAAGCAGCAATGCGCCCAGGATCATTCCGAAAAAAGTCTGCATGGCGAACCTCCGGTGACGGGCGATAACGTCGGCCCGGAGTGATGGTTCCCCGGCCATGCGGCGCATCTAAGGAGAGATCGTTCATCCTCCATTCAGCCACTGCAGCAATTCCGCATTGATCTCGCGCGGATAGGTGTGGCTGAGGTCGTCGATCTCGCGATAGGTGACATTGGCGCCGGCGGTGGAGAGCGCCGCCTGCGTCTGCCGTGCGGTCTGCACCGGAAACATCCAGTCGAGCTTGCCGTGAGTGATGAAGACCGGCAGGCCTTGCAAGCGCGTCGCGTCGGCCATTTCCGCCATCAGCGGATGGAAGGTCGCCGCAACAGGGGCGAGATGAGTGAACGGCGAGGCGCCGTCGAGACCGCTGACGTAGCAGAAGGTGCCGCCGTCGCTCATGCCGGTCAGAAGCATGCGCGAGGCGTCGATGCTCCAGCGGCCGCGCACCGTCTCAAGGATGCGCATGAGGTTCGGCGTGTCGGCATCGTCGCCCATCAGAGCCCAGGTCGGGCCGGTCGCGGTCGGCGCCACCAGGACCGCGCCGAGACTGCGCGCGTCGCGCAGCCAGCTCCACAGAAAGCCGCGCCCGTTGCCGCTGCCGCCATGCAGCGCCATCACCAGCGGCATTGGCCGGCCGGGCACGTAGTATTCGGGCACATAGGCTGAGAAGCCGCCACGGCTGCCGGGCTCATTGTGATCGTGGAAGATGCCGGTGTGCTCGCCCGCGCCGGCTTCCAGTCGCGACAGCAGATCGTGATTCTCGCGATTGGCGGCGTTGAGAAAGAAGCTGCTCACGGGCGGGAACTGCACCGCCAGCGGATACAGCGCCTCCTGCGCGCGGGGGACATGGCGCAGGGCCCGGAAGATCGCGACGAGATCGCCATTGCCACGCTCGACCTCGCGGATCCCGGCAAAGGCGGCGAGGGCCTCGTCGCAGGCGCGATCGAGTCGTTCATGCAAGCCGGCGAATTGTTCAGGCCAGTCGCCGATCGCCGCTCGTGCCGTCTGCAGCGTCGCGTCCGGTGTACCGATTGCGTTCATCACCGAGGCGAAGGCCGGCGGGTTCAAATGCCGCTGGAAGAAGCCGAGTGCTTCCAGCGCATTGAGCAGCGGTGGCAGCACGGCAACGATGTCGTCGACCACGGCCTCGGTCATCGCCCGCTTCCTCAAGCCTTGGGATCAGTTCCTGGGATCAGTCCTTGGGGTTAGTGCAGCTTCGGCGCCTTCAACAGCTTGAAGCGATCGGTCGACGTCACGGTGACGTCGAAGGTGACGCCTTCATGATGCACGGTGAGCGGCACGTCGACGCCGGCAGCGCCGAGCGTCCACATCTTCCTGTAGAACGCGCTCTGGCTCGTGACCTTCTCGCCGTCCACGGCGAGGATGACATCGCCGGTCTTGAGCTCGGCCCGGGCGGCCGGGCCGTTGGTGGAGATCCCGATCACCACCACGCGGTTGTCGATCTCGGTCGAGAAGAGCCCAAGCCAGGGCCGCGCCGGCCTGTTGACCCGGCCGAATTTGCGCAAGTCCTCGAGGATCGGCTTCAAGAGGTCGATCGGCACGATCATATTGACGTGCTCGGCCTTGCCGTCACGTTCCCGGTCGAGCTGGAGCGAGCCGATGCCGATTAACTCGCCACGTTCGTTGAGAAGGGCCGTGCCGCCCCAGTTCGGATGTGCGGGACAGGTGAAGATGGCCTCATCCAGCAGATACTCCCAGTAGCCGGCGAATTCCTGCTTGGCCACGATTTGGCTTGCGACCGAGCGCGTGCGCCCGCCGGCGCCGCCGACCACGACGCGATCGCCGATCCGGGTTGCCGCCGACGAGCCGAGCGGGAGCGGCGCGACGTCGAGCTGGCCGAGTGCCTGCACCAGCCCGAACCCGGTCTCGGAATCGAAGCCGAGCGCATGACCCTCCACCACGCGTCCGTCGGCGCGGTGCAGCCAGACTGTCTCTGCCTCAGTGATGAGATAACCTATCGTGAGCACCAGCCCGTCGTCGATCACGACGCCGTTGCCGGCGCGTTCGGTGCCCAGCGTCTCGGCGCTGAAGGCGTCCGGCGGGACGATGGCGTGCAGGCCGACGATGGATGCGAGCGCGCGGTCGAGATCGAAGCCGTAGTCGCTCGCCCGCGGCTGGTTCGCCGGCGGCACTCTCCATTCGGTCAGAGCGGGCATGGAGTTCTCCTGGCTGAGAGCATCGCTCCGGTATGGCTAGCGGAACGACGAGCAAGCATAATTTAGGCCGGGGCAGGCCGTCTTGAAAGCCTCGTCGCCAACTATTCCGGAGAACGCCGCGTGAAATCTTCGAAAGGCGCGAAGATACCTCGTGGATCGGACGTCCGTGCGAACCGGCACCGGCCGCATGGCTGCTGTCCGGCGGAATGCTAGGCGCCGCATAGCGAAGCTGCTAACCATCGCCGCTTCGTTTGACCTTGGGATCACGGACGACAAGCATGGACAATCGCAGCGACATCTGGCGTGGCATCGATACGATCAAGGCACGTTTCATCGACCTCAGCGACAGGGTCTGGGGCATGCCCGAGGTCTGCTACACCGAGGCGCGGTCCGCCGCCGAGCATCTCGCCGAGCTGCGCCATCAGGGATTCCGGATCACCGAGAACGTCGCCGGCATCCCGACTGCGGTGATGGGCGAGTGGGGCGAGGGTGGTCCGGTCATCGCCTTCATGGGTGAATACGACGCGCTGCCGGGCCTCAGCCAGGAGGCGGGTGTCGCCGAGCATCGCCCGGTCGAGACCGGCGGCCATGGCCATGGTTGCGGTCACAATCTGCTCGGTTCCGCCGCGCTGCTCGCCGCGACCGCGGTGAAGGACTGGCTGGCCGAGAACAAGGTGCCGGGCCGCGTGCGCTATTACGGCTGCCCTGCGGAAGAAGGCGGCGCGGCAAAGGCCTTCATGGTGCGCTCCGGCGCGTTCGAAGACGCCGACATCGCCATCACCTGGCATCCGCACAGCTTCTGGGAAGTCGCGGTGACGCCGTCGCTCGCCAATACGCGCGCGGATTTCATCTTCACCGGCCGTACCTCGCATGCGGCCGCCTCGCCGCATCTCGGCCGCTCGGCGCTCGACGCGGTGGAATTGACGAATGTCGGCGTGAACTACATGCGCGAGCACATGCCGAGCGATGCCCGCGTGCACTATGCTTTGCTCGACACCGGCGGCATCGCGCCGAACGTGGTGCAGGCGCATGCGCGCGTGCGCTATTCGATTCGCGCCCGTGACCTTCCCGGCATGAACGAGCTGGTCGAGCGCGTCTCCAAGATCGCGCAGGGCGCCGCGTTGATGACCGAGACCAAGGTCGAGATGAAGATCATCTCGGCGGTCTCCAACATCCTGCCGAACGCGCCGCTGGAACAGGCACTGCACCAGGTGATGGAAGAACTCGGACCGCCGCATTTCGACGACGCGGACAAGAGCTTTGCCAGCCAGATCCGTGCGACGCTGAGCGACAAGGACATCTCGTCGGTCTATTATGCGATCGGCATGGAGCCGACCGACCGGCCGCTGGCCGACTTCCTGGTGCCGCTCGATGCCAAGCGCAACCCGCTGGTCGGTTCGACCGATGTCGGCGACGTGAGCTGGGTGGTGCCGACCGTGCAGGTTCACGCACCCACGGTTGCGATCGGCACGCCCTTCCACACCTGGCAGGTGGTCGCGCAGGGCAAGAGCTCACATGCCCACAAGGCCATGGTGCAGGCGGCCAAGGCGATGGCTGGTCTCGGGATCAAGGCACTGACGGAACCGGAGCTGATCAAGGCCGCCAAGGCGGACCTTCAAAAGCGGACGGCCAAGACACCTTATATCTGTCCGCTGCCGGATCACGTCGCGCCGCCGCTCGACATGTCCGTCGGGTAATTTCACCTCGATACTTCGTCGGATGCGGCGAACAAATTTTCCGCAGTGCAGCGCGCAATCCAGCACGTTTTTATGCTGGATTGCCGAACGGATGGGCTGCGGAACGCGATTTTGCCCAACGGACAGCCAGAAGACCGTTTGCATACACACGGTCCCAGTTGACGTGCACCCCATTCGGTGTGCCATCTACCGCCAGCCAAACCCGGCGGTCGCCTCTTGCGGCCGCCTGCATCCATGTCGGAACCAGACGGGGGACAACCATGCTGGATAAAGAACTGCGTTCGATGATCGGCCAGGTGAAGGACGGGCGGATGGATCGCCGCGCCTTCATCCAGTGCATGGCCGCCGTTGGCCTGACCGCACCGCTGGCCAACCAGATCCTCGCGCTCGGCGGTGTCGCCATGGCCCAGGGCGCATCCACCTACAAGCCGACCAAACGCGGCGGCGGCGGTGCGCTGAAGCTGTTGTGGTGGCAGGGCCCGACCTTGCTCAATCCGCATTTCGCCACCGGCACCAAGGACCAGGACGGCTCGCGCCTGTTCTACGAACCGCTCGCCTGCTGGGATCCCGACGGCAACATGAAGCTGGTGCTGGCGACCGAAATTCCCTCGGTCCAGAACGGCCAGCTCGCCGCCGACGGCAAGTCGGTGACGTGGAAGCTGAAGCCTGGCGTGAAGTGGCATGACGGCAAGCCGTTCTCGGCCGACGATGTCGTATTCACGTGGCAGTACATCAAGGATCCGGCCACTGCGGCCGTGACCATCGCAACCTATCGCGACCTCACTGTCGAGAAGATCGACGATCTCACGGTCAAGATTACCTTCCCGAAGCCGACGCCATTTTGGGCCGACGCCTTCGTCGGTGCGACCGGGCAAATCCTGCCGAAGCATCTCTTTGCCGATTTCATCGGCTCCAAATCGCGCGAGGCTCCGACCAACCTCGCGCCTGTGGGGACCGGGCCCTACAAGTTCGTCGAGTTCAAGCCGGGCGATCTCATCCGCGGCGTGATCAATCCCGACTATCACATGGCCAACCGGCCCTATTTCGATACGCTCGAGATGAAGGGCGGCGGTGACGCCGTCTCGGCGGCACGCGCCGTGATCCAGACCGGCGAGTATGATTTCGGCTGGAATATCCAAGTCGAGGACGACGTGCTGCTGCGTCTGGAAAAGGGCGGCAAGGGCAAGACCGTCTATGCCGTCGGCGGCGATACCGAGTTCATCGCGCTCAATTTCACCGATCCGAACGTCGAGGTCGACGGCGAACGTTCGTCGATGAAGACCAAGCATCCGCTGTTCTCGGATCCCGTCGTGCGCAAGGCGCTGTCGCTGCTGGTCGATCGCGAGTCCGTCAAGAAGGCGATCTACGGCCGCGCCGGCCGCACCACCGCGAACTTCCTCAACGGCCCTGAAAAGTTCGTCTCCAAGAACACGAGCTGGGAATTCAACATCGAGAAAGCCGCCAAGATGCTCGACGACGCCGGCTGGAAGCCCGGTGCCGACGGCATCCGCGAGAAGGACGGCAAGAAGCTGAAGATCCTGTACCAGACCTCCATCAATGGTCCGCGCCAGAAGACCCAGGCCATCGTCAAGCAGGCCTGCCAGAAGGCCGGCATCGAGGTCGAGCTGAAGTCGGTGGTAGCTTCGGTGTTTTTCTCGTCCGACGTCGCCAACCCCGACACCTATCCAAAGTTCTACGCCGACATCGAGATGTTCCAGATCCCGCTCAGCCAACCGGATCCGTCGCAGCACATGCGCCGCTACCTGTCCACCAGCGTCGCGACCAAGGAGAACAAGTGGCAGGGCACGAACTTCCCGCGCTGGGTCAACAAGGACTATGACGCGGTGATCAACGCTGCCGATATGGAGATGGATCCGGTCAAGCGCGCGGCGCTCTATATCAAGGCTAACGATCTGATGTGGCAGGACACGGTGTTCATCCCCGTGATGCATCGTCTCAAGGTGGAGGCGGCCGCGAATAACCTGCGTCCGGTGATCTCGGGTTGGGCCAACGAGACCGACAACCTGTTCGACTGGTACCGCGAGGAATGATCCCCCAGCTCTAGACGGGGCCTTCCCTCATGAGTCAATACGTCCTGCGTCGCCTCCTGATCGCGATTCCGAGCCTGCTCGGAATCTCGGTCGTGCTGTTCGTCGTGCTCGCGCTTGCCCCCGGCGATCCGTTCTCCGAACTGGCGACCAACCCGAACGTGCCGCCCGAGGTTCAGGCCGCACTTCGGGCCAAATTCGGCCTCGACGATCCGATCTATCTCCGTTACCTGCACTGGCTCAACGCCATGCTGCACGGCGACTGGGGTTTCTCCTTCGTCAGCCGGATGGACGTCGACCAGTTGATCCTCCAGCGCCTGCCGGCCACGCTCTACGTGATCGGCTCGGCGCAGATCCTGGCGCTCCTGATCGCGATCCCCGTCGGGGTCTATGCCGCGACCAGGCCGTATTCGCTGTTCGACCAGATCGCGAATACGCTCGCCTTCGTCGGCTTCTCGCTGCCGACCTTCTTCACCGGCATTCTGTTCATCCTGATCTTTTCGGTCACGCTGGACTGGCTGCCTTTCGTCTATACCACCGACATCAAGGCAACCGGAATCCGCTGGGTGCTGGAGATGATCAGGCAGGCGATCATGCCGGTGGCGGTGCTCGGCCTGTTCCAGGCGGCGTCGATGACGCGCTTCGTCCGTTCGGCGATGCTCGACGTGATCCGGCTCGACTACGTGACCACGGCCCGTGCGAAGGGACTTGGCCAGGCCACGGTCATCGTCAAACATGTGATGCGCAACGCCATGATCCCGGTCGTGACGCTGATCGCGTTGCAGATGCCCGCGGTGTTCGGCGGCGCCATCGTCACCGAGCAGATCTTCCGCATCCCCGGCATCGGCTCGCTGCTGATCTCCTCCATTCTTTCCAACGACACGCCGGTGGTGATGGCCGTCACCTTCGTCTTCGCGTGCCTGGTCGTGCTGTTCAATCTCATCGCGGACGTCCTGTATGGCTGGCTTGACCCTCGCATCTCCCTCCGCTGAACGGCGGGTCTACTCGCCCTGGCGCGAGACGTGGCGGCGCTACAGCCGCCACAAGCTTGCCGTCGTCAGCGCGTTCCTGCTCCTGGTTCTTGTCCTGGCGGTGGTGTTCGGTCCGTTCGTCTGGCGGGTCAAGATCGACGAGATCGACATTGTGGCGGGTATGCAGGGGCCGTCGCTGGCCCATCCGTTCGGCACCGACGATCTCGGGCAGGACATCCTCGCCCGCATGATCTATGGCGGGCGCATCTCGCTCGCCGTCGGCCTTGCCGCGATGCTGGTCTCGGTCTTTATCGGCGTGCTGATCGGCGCGCTGGCCGGCATGTCGCGCGGCGCGCTCGGCCATGGCCTGATGTGGCTCACGGATCTGTTCCTGTCGCTGCCGCAACTGCCGCTGCTCTTGCTGCTGATCTATCTCTTCCGCGACGGGCTGAAGCAGGTGTTCGGCCCTGAGGGCGGCATCTTCATCCTGATCGTGCTGGTGATCGGGGGACTCCGCTGGATGCCGGTCGCGCGCCTGGTGCGCGCGCAGTTCCTGTCGATCCGCGAAAAGGAATTCGTGGAGGCTGCACGTGCGCTCGGTGCAAGTCCGCTGCGGCAGGTTGTTAAGCACATTCTGCCAAATGCGCTCGGTCCGGTGATCATCGCCGGCACCATCGACGTTGCGGCCGCCATCATCGCGGAATCGACGCTGTCCTTCCTCGGCCTCGGCTTTCCGCCTGACACCCCGACCTGGGGCCGACTGCTGTACGATGCCAAGGATTTCCTCGATATCGGCCCGCACTGGGCGCTGTTTCCGGGCGGCGCGATCTTCATCGCGGTGGTCGCCATCAACTTCATCGGCGACGGCCTGCGTGACGCGCTCGATGCGCGACGGGTGATCTGATGGCGCCGCTGCTCGAGATCAAGGGCCTGAAAACCCACTTTTCCACCGACGACGGTATCCTCCAGGCCGTCGACGGCGTCGACATCTCCATCAACAGGGGGGAGACGCTCTGCGTCGTCGGCGAGTCCGGCTGCGGCAAGACCGTCACCGCGATGTCGATCCTGAAGCTGATCGCGATGCCGCCGGGCCGGATCGCGGCGGGCCAGATCATTTTCGAGGGGCGCGATCTCGTGCCGCTGACCAGCAATCAGCTCGACGAGATCCGCGCCAAGGAGATCGGCTTCATCTTCCAGGAGCCGATGACCTCGCTCAATCCGGTGCTCACCATCGGCGAGCAGATCGCCGAGAGCCTGCGCCGCCACGAGGCGGTGACGAGAAAGCAGGCCCTGGAACGCACCATCGAGATGCTGAAGCTGGTGCAGATCCCCAATGCCGAAGGCCGCGTGCACAACTACCCGCACCAATTCTCCGGCGGCATGCGCCAGCGCGTGATGATCGCGATGGCGCTCGCCTGCAAGCCGAAGTTGATCATCGCCGACGAGCCGACCACCGCGCTCGACGTCACCATCCAGGCGCAGATCCTCGACCTCTTGCAGGACATGAAGGAACGCTTCGGCATGGCGGTGATGTTGATCACCCATGCCATGGGCGTCGTCGCCGAGACGGCGCAGCGCGTCGTCGTGATGTATGCCGGCAAGGTGGTGGAGGAGGCGGCCGTCGACGAGCTCTTCGGCGATCCCCGCCATCCCTATACGCAAGGCCTGATCCGCTCGATCCCGCGCATCGATCTCGACAGCGAGCACAAGACGCGGCTGGAAGCGATCGGCGGCTCGGTACCGATCCTGATCAATCCGCCGGTCGGCTGCCGCTTTGCCCCGCGCTGCAAGTTCGCGATGAACGTCTGCACCGAGAAGGAGCCGCTGCTGCGCGAGGTCGCGCCCGGCCATCGCATGGCCTGTCACTTGGGAGATACCAGCCTGGGAGGTGCGGCATGAGCGAACCGTTGCTGCGCGTCAGCGGCCTGAAAAAACATTTCCCCGTGCTCGGCGGCCTGCTGTCGCGCCAGGTCGGCACCGTCTATGCGGTCGACGGCGTATCGTTCTCGGTCAATCGCGGCGAGACGCTCGGTCTCGTCGGCGAATCCGGTTGCGGCAAGTCGACGACGGGCCGCTGCGTGCTGCGCCTGATCGAGCCGACCGACGGCGAGGTCACCTTCGACGGCCAGGACGTACGCCAGCTCAGTGGCAACGATCTGCGCGCGATGCGGCGGAACATGCAGCTGGTGTTCCAGGACCCGTTCGCTTCGCTCAATCCGCGCATGACGGTCGGCGCCATCCTCGGCGAGGCCTTCACCATCCATAATCTCGCGACCTCCACCAAGGAGCGCGAGGAGCGCGTCGCGAGCCTGCTGGTCAAGGTCGGGCTCAAGGCCGAGCACATGCGGCGCTATCCGCACGAATTCTCCGGCGGCCAGCGCCAGCGCATCGTGATCGCGCGCGCGCTGGCGGTCGAGCCGAAGCTGATCGTCTGCGACGAGCCGGTCTCCGCGCTCGACGTGTCGATCCAGGCCCAGGTGATCAACCTCCTGGAAGACCTCCAGGCCGAGTTGAACCTGACCTATCTCTTCGTCGCGCACGATCTCTCGGTGGTCGAGCACATCTCCGATCGCGTCGCGGTGATGTATCTCGGCCGCATCGTCGAGCTGGCGAAGGCGAGCGATCTCTACCGCAATCCGCAGCATCCCTACACCAGGGCGCTGTTGTCGGCGGTGCCGGTGCCCGATCCCAAGCTGAAGCGTGAGCGTATCCGCCTCAAGGGCGACGTGCCGAGCCCGATGAAGCCGCCATCGGGCTGCCACTTCCACACCCGCTGCCCGATCGCCCAGCCGCGTTGCGCGGAGAGCGCGCCGGTGCTGAAGGAGGGGGCGGCGGGGCATTTTGCGGCGTGTCACCTGGTGTGACGGTGCGGCGCGACATGCCGTGCGAGGACGATTTCTGGCGGTCAGCGAGGCGTGCCGTTCGTCGTCCGCAGTGACTGGACGAAATCGATCACCGCCAGGATCACCACGCCAACCACAATGACGATGAGCGGGATGGCCTTGATCCAAACCACCAGGATTCCAAGAAAGGTCATCATAAGCGAAAGGCCGATGAGTCCGGTGATCAGATTGGTCATCGCACTTTCCTTTTCTCTGCGCCGGGAGCCGAGTTCGTCCCGGCGCTCGGGACGTTGCGCCGAGCGCTGCCACGAGCGCGCCCGATATTCCTGACGAGCCAGCTTGCCGTGCGCAAGAGGCGGGCATCGTTGCCGGGGCGGCCGACGAGCTGGACGCCCAACGGAAGGCCGGCTTCGGAACGCATCAATGGCAGGCTGATGGCGGGTACGCCGAGATAGGTCCAGAGGGTGCAGAAAACCGGGTTGCCGGTCGTTTCAATGCCGGGCGCCGCACCCGGCGCCGCGGGCGTCAGGACGGCGTCGTACTCGTCGAAAATTTGGTCCAGAGCCTGGTTGAGCGGCGCAATCCCGGCCAGGGCGCTGCAGTAGTCCACCGCGAGATGCGCGCGGCCGCGCTCGATCACCTGGCGTAGATGCGTGCTCAGCTTGTCGCCGCCTCGCTGGTAGTCGCGCCGCAGATTGTGCGCCATGTCAACTTCCATGATGATACGGTGCATATCGACGGCTCTATCGAAGCTCGGCCCAAGCTCGACTTCGCTGCAAGCCTCGCCCAAAGCCTCGACAAGCTCGGCAAAGGCCTCACGTGCCACTGGCTCGGCCTGATCCCAGACCGGAGAGCGCACGAAGGCAAATCGCGGCGGCAATGGCGGCTCGCTCGCCGCTACCGCAGAGAATGGCGGGCGGGCAACAGGTCGCGTGTCCAAATCCTCCCGGTCGAAGTCGACCATGACCTCGGCCAGCAGGGCCACGTCCTCCACGCTGCGCCCGAACACGCCGACATGATCGAGTGTGCGCGACAATTCGAGCGCGCCGCTGCGCGGAATGAGGCCGTGCGAGGGCTTGAAACCGACCACGCCGCAGAAGGCGGCAGGACGGATCACCGAGCCGTTGGTCTGCGATCCGACAGCGCCTGGCACCATCAGCGCCGCGACGGCCGCGGCTGAGCCGGAGGACGATCCGCCGGGCGTGTGATCTGGGTTGTGCGGATTTCGGGTCTTGCCTGGATTGTAGTACGCGTACTCGGTGGTCACCGTCTTGCCGAGGATCACGGCGCCTGCCGCCCGCAGACGCGCCACGGCCGCCGCATCGCGCCGCGGCGTGCGTCCGGCCCAAAGCTCTGATCCGAATTCCGTCGGCATGTCGCCGGTGTCGAAGATATCCTTGATGCCCACTGGCACGCCATGCAGCGGGCCTGTGGCCTTGCCCTGCTTGCGACGATCGTCAGCAGCCTCCGCCTGCCGCATCGCGTGGTCGCGATCGAGAAACGCCCATGCATGGATATCGCGATCGACCTCGTCGATGCGCTTGAGGCAGTCGCCGACGAGCTCAGCCGAACTGAGCCGGCCGTCGCGGATGCCAGCCGCAGCTTCCATGAGGCCGAGCGCGTTGAGACTCATGCGCGGCCTTTCGTCGGTTTGCCAGGCGCGTTCATCGCGATCCATAGAGATAGGTGGGCAACCACAATGCGATCCCCGGGAAGATGTAGACCAGTGCCATGGTGAGGAAAACCAGGCCGACAAAGGGAAGTGCGCCGGAGAAGATGTCGGTCAGCTTCACTTGAGGCGGCGCTACGCCCTTCAGATAGAAGGCCGCCATCGCAACCGGCGGCGTGTTGAACGCCGTCTGTGTGTTCAGTGCCACCAGGATGCCGAAGAAGATCGGATCGATGCCGTATTGGGGCAGCAGCGGCAGGAAGATCGGCACGAAGATGATAATGATCTCGGTCCATTCCAGCGGCCAGCCGAGCAGGAAGATGATCAGCTGGGTCAACAGCAGGAACCCGATCGGCGACAGGTTCATCGCGGCGAAGAACTGCTCGACCACGGTCTGTCCGCCGAGGACGGCAAACACCGCCGAGAACGTCCACGACCCGATGAACAGGTAACAGACCATCGCGGTGGCACGCACGGTCAGATAGACCGATTCGCGCATCATCGTGAAGTTGAGCGAACGGTAGGCGGCGGCCAGAACGATGCTCATGAGGGCGCCTACCGCGGCCGCCTCGGATGGCGTCGCCAGGCCGAACAGGATCGCCCCGAGCACCGAAACGATCAGCAACGCCAGCGGCAGGAACGATGTGGCGAGCGCCCAGATTACCGTGCTGAGCGGCACGTCGGTCTGCTCACGCGGCAGCTTCGGCGCGAGCGCGGGATTGATGATCGCGCGTGTCATCGCATAGAGGACGTAGAAGCCGGCCAGCATGAATCCCGGAAAGAACGCGGCCGCGTAAAGCTTGACCGCCGAGACGCCGGCGGTTGCCGCATAGACGATCAGGAGAATGCTCGGCGGAATCAGGATGCCGAGGCAGCCGCCGGCGCAGACGACGCCTGCCGACAGCTTGACGTCGTAGCCGGCGCGCAGCATCGCTGGCAAGGCCAGCAGGCCCATCAGCGTGACAACCGCGCCGACGATGCCGGTCGCGGTCGCGAACATCGCGCAGGTGATCAGCGTTGCCACCGCCAGCGCGCCCGGCACGTTCTTCATCGACAGCTGCAGCGAGTAGAACAGGCGGTCGAGGATGTTTGCGCGCTCGATCAGATAGCCCATGAACAGGAACAGCGGAACCGCAACCAGCACATCGCTGGATGTGACCTCGAACGTCTTCTGCACCAGAAGCGTGAAGATGCGGTTCTGGAAGAAGTCCTGACCGGGAGTGTAGTAGGCATAGTAGCCGAACGAGACGCCCATCGCCATCAGCGTGAACGCGATCGGGAAGCCGAGCATGATGATGAAGATGAAGAGGCCGAGCATCAGCATGCCGAGTTGAGGATCGGTCATGCGCCTGGTCCCTTCTCGCTCTGCGGCTCAGCCGCGTGCTGCTGATGTTCGCGGATGACGAGGCTCTCGGTCTCTTCCACGTCGTGCAGGCGTTGCGGCCATCGGCCGGCGCGGATGCAGAGCACACAGCGAATGATTTCGGCGAACCCTTGCAGGAACAGAAGGAAGCCGGTGAGAGGGATCAGCGCCTTCAGCGGAAACACCGGCACGCCGGCCGGACTGAAGATGCTGACTTCGCGGAAGCGAACCGACATCTGGGCGTAGTTCCAGCCCGAATACATCAGCGCGGCGATCGCCGGCAGGAAGAACAGGATATACAGCACGAGGTCCATCGTCGCCTGGGTGCGCGGCGACCACAGGCGGTAGACCACGTCGGCGCGAACATGGCCGTTTCGCGAGAGCGTATACGCGCCGGCCATCAGGAACATCGCGCCATAGGTGATGTAGCTGATGTCGAAAGCCCATGTGGTCGGCGCACGCAGGACGTAGCGCACGAACACCTCGTAGCTGACACCCAGCGTAAGGACGAGGATCAGCCAGGCGAATGCCTTGCCCACCCACGTGCTGAGCTCATCGATGAAGAACAGGAATTTCGTCATGCGAGCCGAACTCGCTGCGAGCAGACCATCCGGATGTCCCCCTCCCAATTCGCGGGCGGCGCTTCAATTGCGCCGCCCCCTCACGATACGGCCCCACGCGGTGCGCTGCGGCAGCTGTCAGACCTTGAGCACGCCCGGGAAGTGATGCTCGAAGGCGCCGCGGTAGTCCGTCGCGTTGTTCATGTTGTAGTAAACCACGCGGCGGACCCATTCCTTCTGCGAGTCCATCACCTTCTTCATGAACGGGTCCGAGCCGAGCTGGGCGATCAAACCGTCCCACGCCTTGATCTGCGCGTCGAACACCGACTTCGGCGTTCGCTGGACGTTGACCTTGTCCTTGTTGATCAGCTCCTGCAGGTCCTTCGAATAATAATCCATGGCCTTCCATTCGTTGGCGGACGACACGGCTTCGGCGGCGTATTGCAGGATCGCCTGCTGTTCCTTCGGCAGCGCGTTGAATTTGGTCCGGTTGAACATGATCTCGAAATATTCCGTCGCCTGATGATGACTGCCCATCATGTAGTTCTTGGCGACATCCTGCGCGCCGAAGCGCCGGTCAGAGGTCGGATTGTTGAACTCGAATCCGTCGATCACGCCGCGCTCCATCGCGGGCACGATCTCGCCACCGGGGAGCTGCGCGACGGATGCACCCATCGCCTGGAAGAGATCGGCGGCCAGACCCACCGTGCGATACTTCAAGCCCTTGAGATCGGCGTCGCTGGTGATCGGCTTCTTGAACCAGCCGAGCGGCTGGGTCGGCATCGGCATGGCGAAGAAGCTCTTGATGTTGACGTTCATGATCTTGGTCTGGAGCTCCTCGAACAGCTCCTTGCCGCCGCCGTTGTGGATCCAGCCGAGACCTTCGTTGGCGTTGAAGCCGAACACCGGGCCCGTGCCGAACAGCGAGGCGGCCTTGTGCTTGCCGTACCAGTAGACCGTCACCGTGTGTGCCGCGTCGATCTGGCCGCCATGAACGCCGTCGAAGACCTGGAACGGATGCACGACCGAGCCGCCGACCAGATAGTCGATGCGCAGCCGACCTCCGGCCATATCGTTGACGCGCTTCACATAATCTTCGGCCATTTCGTTGAAGACATCGGCCTTGCCCCACGAGCCCTGCATCTTGAGGGCCACCGTTTGCGCGCGGCTGACTTGCGGCATGGCGATGGCAGCAGCGCCGGTCGCGCCGGCGGCCAGCAGGAATTTGCGACGAGTTGTTCTGGTCTTTTCGGACTTTGCAGTCATGGACGTCCTCCCTGGCGGCCTGATTGTTCGAACGCGTTTCGGCGCGCTTGTCGTTGTTGACCGCTGGAGGTATGCCGCATTCCAGCGACTTTGATCACAGTCTGGACGCATTGTCGGCATCCGACAAGCCTCGCGATGTCGCATCTTTGGATGTTGGCGAGCTTTCGATTTGCAGCAGCCGCATAGAGCGGTCGCGTGTCGCAGCGCAGCAAATATGCAGACGTCCTCTCAGACTTCGGAAAGCCGCGTGCAGGGCCGAAGAGAAGCTGTCAGCGCGGCAGGAGGGACGGAAGGGTAGGCCAGCTAATTGCCCCCGGCGGCTCGCGCAGCTTCATGGAATAGCCGCACGCGCGCCAGATCCTTGGCGTGCGTGCCTTCCTTGTCTGTCCTTGTCTTCGAGTCCACGCCCGCCGGCCCGACCACGCTGATGGCCTTTGCGACGTTGTCAGGACCCAAGCCTCCGGCCAGGATGATGGGGATACCGACCAGTTCGACGATCCGGCGGCTGATGCTCCAGTCGTGCGGCAAGCCGATCGCACCGATCTGCCTGTCGGAGGGGCGATGACTGTCGAGCAGAAGATAGTCCGCTATGTGCGCATAGCTCCGGGCGATCTCGACGCTCTCCTCGCCATAAACCGGCACGCTCCGCATGATCAGACGATCGGGCAGCGCGGCCTTGATCATGGCGACCTCTGCGGCCCCGAGCAGTTCGGGGGCCGCTCCGAGATGAACGATCGCAGGCTTCAACATCCTTGCCCATTCGATGATCAACGCCGCTCGCGCCGTGAGAAACAGCGCTGAAAATCTTGCCGGCGTCACGATCGTAGCGGCGATGTCCGCCGCCAGAGCGAGCGGCAGTTCGCGCGGAAATTCGCCGTCGCCGACCAGGATACCGACGTGATCAATTCCGATCTCCGAGACGGCGCGCGCTTCGTCCGGGCTGGAAATTTCGTAGATCTGGGTCAGCATGGTGAAGTGTCGGCCGCAACGGCGAAGATGGAATCACTCTTCCAGCGTGAATCCGACACGCAAGGTCACCTGATAGTGCCGAACCGCGCCATTCTCGATGTGGCCGCGGGTCTGCACCACCTCGAACCATTTCATCTCGCGAATGGTCTTCGACGCGCGGCTGATCGCGTTCTTGATCGCGTCCTCGATCGACGTCTCGGACGATCCGACCAGGTCCAGGATCTTGTAGACATGATCTCTCTCGGCTGCAGGCATGATGGCCTCCCTGGTTGCGCTGCGGCACGCATCGACGCGTGTGCTCCCATTTGAACGAGCGCCAGGCGGTCCGGTTCCGTCCTGCGCGATGGCCCGCATGCACCAGCCGAGGTGGAGCGGCCGGCGTCCGCCTGCTAAGCGCTATCCATGGATTCGGCGCGGCGCGACAGGACGATCGGCTCTCTCTGCCTCTGCGCGACGGCGTTCGGCTGGGCGTTGAACTGGCCGCTCATGAAGCTGTTGCTCCAGCAATGGCCGCCCCTGTTCGCACGTGGCCTTGCCGGGATCTGCGCCTCCCTCATTCTCGGCACCCTCGCGCTGAGCCGGAAGGAATCGTTCGCCGTGCCGCGCGAGGCCATCCCGAGGCTGCTGTTTGCGACCTTCACCAACGTCTTTGCCTGGATGGGTCTCGGCACGGTCGCCATGAAATATGTCACCGTGAGCGAGGGCGCTCTGCTCGCCTATACGATGCCGATCTGGGCGATGCTGTTTGCCTGGCCGGTGCTGCATACGCGGCCTGCCGCAAGGGATATTTTCGGGCTGGTCCTTGGCGTTGCCGGCGTCACGCTGCTTCTGAGCGGCAACGGCTTTGCGTTCGGCGCCGACAAGTTGCTCGGCATCGTGCTGGCGCTGCTCTGCGCCATCCTGTTCGCGCTCGGCAACGTGCTCAACCGCAAGCCGCTGCCGATGCCGCCGCTGGTCGTCGTCGCCTGGCAGGTCGGTCTCGGCTGCGCCGCGATGCTGATCCTCGGCGTTCTGTTCGAGCGTCCTGATATCACTGCGATTACCCCGCTGGGGCTCGGCTGCTTCGTCTATATGACGCTGGTGCCGATGGGCATCTGCTACGTCACCTGGTTCGAGACGCTGCGCCGTCTGCCACCGACCACGGCCTCGACCGGCATGCTGATCGTGCCCGTGATCGGCGTGGTCTCCGCCGCCATCATCCTGGGCGAGCCGCTGGGCTATCGCGAATGGACGGCGATGGCGCTCACGCTCGGCGGCGTGACGCTCGCCTTGCAGCTGGGATAAGGATCGGAGGCTCGCCCCTACGGATCCAGCTCCGTATCCCAGTACAGGTAGTCGAGCCAGCTGTCGTGCAGGTAGTTCGGCGGGAAGAGTCGGCCGTTGCGGTGCAGCTGGTGCACGGTGGGGGCGAACGCGTTCTGGCGCGGAAACATCCTTGCCTGCGCCGGGGTGAGATTGCCCTTGCGCAGGTTACACGGCGAGCACGCCGCGACCACGTTCTCCCAGGTGGTCTGGCCGCCTTTGCTGCGCGGGATGATGTGATCGAAGGTGAGGTCTTCGGGCGAGCCGCAATATTGGCAGGCGAAACGATCGCGCAGGAAGACGTTGAACCGGGTGAAGGCGGGGTGGGTGGTCGGCTTGACGAAGGATTTGAGCGAGACGACGCTCGGCAGCTGCATCTGCAGCGTGGGACTGTGGACCGCCTGATCGTAGTGAGCGACGATATTGACGCGGTCGAGGAACACCGCCTTGATCGCGTCCTGCCACGACCACAACGACAGTGGGTAGTAACTCAGCGGCCGGAAGTCCGCATTCAGCACCAACACCGGCCAACTGCCTTGCGAGACATGTGCGTTCAAGTAACGCTCCCGGCCTCCAATATACGCTGCGAAGCAGCATGTACTGACATACTACATGCAGCGTGACGGGATTGTGAAGCCCGTTGAGCGACTTATTCAGGCGCAAGCAATGCGGCGGCGGGGTGGCAAAAGCGCTCAAAATGCCGCGATCCGGGGGCGCACGGAACCGCCAGCCCCGCGTCGTGACCGCCTCCCGCGGCAGCTACTCCCGTACCCGCTCCAGCTTCTGCAAGCAGCGGCTCGCGCGTACGACGGGCGGCATCTCCTCGTCCGGAAAGCTCGTCTCCCAATTGGTGACGCCGACCTCGCCGACATAGATGTCGCCCTTCGAGTCCAGCGCGATACCATGTGGGGCGAGGAATTTGCCGCTGGCGACACCCGGCCCCTCCTCGCCGCCGAGCCGCGCGATGCGCTTACCCCTGGCGTCCACGATCGACAGCCGCGGGCCGAGATTGGGCACATTGCGGTTGATGGCCAGGCCGGGGCCGAGCTCGCCGATGACGAAGGTCGGCTTCTTGGGCCCGCCGCAGCAGC
Organism: Bradyrhizobium diversitatis; assembly: GCF_016031635.1. Taxonomy (GTDB): domain Bacteria; phylum Pseudomonadota; class Alphaproteobacteria; order Rhizobiales; family Xanthobacteraceae; genus Bradyrhizobium; species Bradyrhizobium diversitatis. Next base: position 2,835 of record NZ_JACEGD010000057.1, on the reverse strand, counting down.
ACAGCGCACAGGGGCGGTGCAGGTTGTTCCACTGCGCCTCATACTTGCCCTCGCCATTGAACACCTGCACGCGGTGGTTCTCGCGGTCGGCGACATAGACCCAGCCGTCGGCATCGGTCGCGATATTGTGCACGATGTTGAACTGGCCGGGGTCGGTGCCGGGCTCGCCCCAGCTTTTGATCAGCTTGCCGTCGGGGGTGAATTTGTGCACGCGCGCGTTACCGTAGCCGTCGGAGACGTAGATATCGCCCTTCGGCGACAGCGCGGTGTGGGTGCAGCGGTGGAACGGCTCGCCGCTCATGAACGGCGCCGGCTTTGCCGGCATCCCGATCGTCAGCAGCACCTTGCCGTCGGTGGTGCATTTGCGCACGGTGTGGTCGCCGTCGTCGGTGCAATAGAGATTGTCGTCGGCATCGATGTGCAGGCCGTGCGCACGGGAGAACAGCCCTTCGCCCCAGCTGCGCAGGAAATTGCCGTCGCGGTCCAGCACCACCATCGGATGGGCGCCGCGGTTGAAGACGTAGACGCGATCCTTGCTGTCGACCGCGACCGAGGCGACGTCGGTGAGCTGCCAGCCGTCGGGAAGTTTCGCGAAGTTTTCAACGACGCGGTAGCGGTGTTCGCCGGTGCCGAGAATGGCTGGCATGGGTGGTCTCTCCTTTTGTCATTCCGGGGCGCGACGAAGTCGCGAACTATGATGCGCAATTGCGCATCTGAGAATCCATTGTGCAGCAGGTTTCGCGATGGGATAGATTCCGGGCTCGCGCTGACGCGCGCCCCGGAATGACGGCTGTAGCTATGTTCGCCCCAAAATCCCTTCCTCGACCGCCTTGATCTGGAGCGCGAGATATTTCGAGTTGATCCGGCATTGTGCGAGGCTGCCGGCGATGAACCAGAGGCCGGGCTGCTTCGTGCGGGCATACATGTTGCGGAGCTCGAAGCCGTCGCCGAAGCCCCAGATCGGACCGACCCGGTCGGCGATGGCATCGCCGAACAGCTGACGCACTAGATATTCCTGCGGCTTGTAGCCGGTCGAGAGCACGATGAGGTCGGCGGCAATGATCGAGCCGTCCGTCATCCGCGCGCCGTTCGTGACGAAGCTCTCGATGTCGGAGAACTGCCTGAGCTTGATCTTGCCCTCGACGATCAGGTTGGAGCAGCCGACGTTGAAATAATAGCCGCCGCCGCGGGTGAGGTACTTGAACTGCCAGCCGGTGCCGGCCTCGCCGAAATCGAGCTTGAAGCCGACGCGCGAGAGGCCATCGAGCAGCTCCTTGTCGAGCTCCCTGGATTGCTCGGTCAGCATCACGTGCGTTGTCTTCGCCAGCGGCGTCGGCATCGAGGCCGCGATCAGATCATTGTCCTCGAACGTGCCTTCATTATAGGTCGCATAGGCGAGCTGCGCCGACGGCTCGATATTGGTGACCAGCGTCGGCGAACGCTGCACCAGCGTCACCTCGGCGCCGCTGGAATAGAGATCCTGCGCGATGTCGTGGCCGCTGTTGCCGGTACCGATGACGATGGCGCGCTTGCCTGTCCAGTTCTCGCCGTCCTCGTAGCGGCTGGAATGCAGCAGCGCGCCGTTGAAATTGTCGAGGGTCGGGATATCGGGCACATTGGCGATGCCGCTGACGCCGGTCGCCATCACCACGTGACGAGGATGCATGGTACGCTTGCTGCCGTCGGAGCGGCGTAGCGTCACGGTCCAGTGGCCGCTGGCCTCGTCATAGGCGCCGCCTTCGAACTCAGTGCCGGTCCAGAAGTTCAGCTCCATGGCATCGACATAGGCTTCGAACCAGTTGGCGAGCTTGTCCTTGGGGATGTAGACCGGCCAGCTCGGCGGAAACGGCATGTAGGGCAGGTGATTGACCTGCACCTGGTTGTGCAGGGTCAGTGCGTGGTAGCGCTTGCGCCAATTGTCGCCGATCCGCGCCTCGCGATCGACGATCAGCGTGTCGACCTTCAACTGTTTCAGCCGCGCCGCGATTGCGAGCCCGGCCTGGCCGCCGCCGACTACCAGCACGGCTGGATCGCGGTCGGCATAGTCGCGCGAGGCATTGCGCAGGTCGAGCCAGTTCGGCCCGCGAAAGTCGCGCGAATAGGCCTGGCCGCGCGGGCGCGAGGCGCCGAGCTGTTCTTCGAAGCCCTTGAGCTCGTCGAGCGCGGTCAGCAGCGTCCATGCCTTCAACCGGTCGCCGTCGGCCGTGTCAGGGACGAGCCTCACGATGCCGCTGCCGCGGCCGATCGCGGTCTCGAAGTGGAAGATCGCTTCGATGGTGTTGGTGCCGGCCCGCGTCACCCAGCGCGGCGGCGCCCGGTTCGGAGCGATATTCAAACTAGTCGGCGCCGCCTTGGGCGCGCGCGCCGTCAGCTCCTGCGTGATCGCATCGCGGCCCGCGATTGTCTGCAGGTTCCAGCTCAGCGCCAGCACGTCGCGCCAGAAGCCGTCGGCGAGGAAGAGCGGGTCTAGCGTCGCGGGATCAGGTCTGCCCAGGATGCGCTCGAATTCGTCGAGCCAGCCTTGCGCGGCGATGGAAATAGTCGTCCGTGAAGAGCGGCTAAGCGATTGAGCTAGAATCGCATTTGTCTTTGTGGGCTGTTTTGCGATTGCAGGGTTTTGATGCTTGGGGCATCGGAACCTTGCAATTTCATTTTCAGGATTCCGTCGAATCGCCAGTCATGATTCCGTCGTCGCATCGGAGGTGGCGATGCGACCGAAGAAGCACAGGACGACGGAATCGGGCGATCTGTTCCGGGCCAGGCTGGACCAGATCATCAATATGAAGCACGAGCTGGTTCAGCTTGCCGGCAAGGTCGATTGGGACTGGATCGACG
>NZ_JACEGD010000056.1 GCF_016031635.1 Bradyrhizobium diversitatis | reverse complement strand
GGAACCGATCCGCGCTCCGCCAAGCCCTACCTGCTGGCCCACCTCTTGATCATCCTGCTGCTCGAGCCGCTTGCCCGCGACTTCGAGGACTCTCCCCACTGGATGCAGGCCGCCTGACGACACCTGGCGCTTGGCGCATTCTGCAACAACTCGTTGCATCCTTGCTACAAGCGATCATTCCACAACCAACCATCCGTTGCTTCCGCCGCAGAAAACGAGCGCTTGGGCGGCACCTGCGCGAGCCTCCTCGAAAACGTCGGTATCAATCGATGCTCGCACTACCTTAACGCCTATGGGGTCTACCCTGCGTGGCGACATGCCAGACTCACTTCGGCAGCTTACGAAATCTCTATCGCTTGCTCGGCTATCGGCGGACGCCGGTGTCGGCGCAGCCCTGGGATATCGCGACCAACCGGCCGCTGCCGCCGGCACGTTGGCCGACGGGGCCCCAATTTGTCTCGGCCGTGTTCCGGCCGGACTGGAAGCAGGGTCAATGCCTGTATTTGCCGTGCGACCGCATGTCCATTGATGGCCATGACAACTGGCGCAACGAACATCCGAGCCGGCTCTGGCAGCCGGATCGCGGGATCATCTGTTACCTGGAGCAACTCAATGGCCTTTTCTTTGAAAGCGATTATTCGGGCATTCGCGGCGCCTAGCCATCGGCTGCGGTGTCCACCGCAACTCTGGCGCAGGATTATTTCCGAACTCGAACGCCGCGGGGAGGGTCGCCACGAAGCCGGCGCGTTCCTTCTTGGTGTCGATGACCGGGGACGGAAGGAGGTACGAGAGGTGGTCTACTACGATGATCTTGACCCGCACGCTTACGACACGGGCGTCTGCGTCTTGCACGGCGACGCCTTTGCGCGGCTCTGGTCCCTTTGCCGGGAGAAGAAACTGACCGTGGTCGGGGATGCACACACGCATCCGGGCTCAGCCTTTCAAAGCCAATCCGACCGTACGAACCCGATGGTTGCGCGCGCAGGCCACATCGCGATCATCGTGCCGGACTTCGCGCGTTGGCCGATCCGCGTGGGTAAGCTCGGCGTCTACGAATATGTCGGCGATCACACTTGGCACGACCGGGGAGGCTTGGCGGCATCGCGGTATTTCTACCGCGGCTTCTGGGCATAATGGAGGAATACGATGCTTGACGCCTCAACCCTTCATCGCGGCGCGAAGTACTTCATGGACAGCGGGCGCGCTGCCACACACGACGAAGCCATGGCGCTGCTGCGAAGCTTCGGTCTAACCATCCACGTCGACGCATCGATCGCGTCGTCGCGCGAGGAGCAGATTGCGTTGCTGACGCTCGTCAATGTCGCGCGAAGAAGTTTTCTTGGCGGCGTCGAGGTCGTCGGGTTGCCGGACGCGAAGCCGCTGACGCGGTTGACGCGGGCTCGTTCGCTCAGCCGCGCCGTTGCCGACTACGAAGGAAAGGTCGTGGCAAAGGCCAACCCTGCATGGCCGGCGGCGATTATTGGCGGCAGACCCAAGCCGGAAACGAAACTTCCCGTCTGGCGGCTCAAATGGTCAGGTTGGCGCGGCGGCGCTGTACCAGCGGACGTGGGCGACACAGAGCCGAACGATGCTGCGATCGCGTTGGCACCCGTGCTGGCGGCGGCGTGTTGTGCGGCTGAGGCCTTCGCCTGGCACGCCAAGGACCATGTGATGGCCGGCCACCGGCCCCTAGGCCTTTCGCTGTGGAATCCCGGTGCCGATTGGCTGGTACCGGATGGTTCGGAGCCGGCGCTTGCCTGGCTCCCGTCGTCGCTTTGGTTGATCGGTCTTGGCAATCTTGGGCAGGCCTTTGCCTGGGTGTTGGCGTCGCTTCCCTACGCCGACCCTAAGATGGTGAAGCTGCTGTTGCAGGACGACGACCGCCTTGCAAAGTCGAACGACAGTACGTCGCTGTTGTCCTTCGTCCGTGACGTCGGCCATCGCAAGGCGCGCAAGCTCGGTGCATGGCTCGATGCCCGGGGGTTCGACACCTATTTGCTGGAGAGCCGATTTGGGAAGTGGACGACGCGCACGATGGATGAGCCGGCTGTGGCTCTATGCGGCGTCGACAACCCGATCGCCCGTGCTGCGCTGGACTGTCCAGGCTTCGGGCTGGTTGTTGAAGCAGGGCTCGGGGCAGGACCGGAGGCCTTCCGCAGCCTGTCCGTGCACACATTTCCATCGTCGCGTCGAGCCGAGGATATCTGGTCGAAGGATATTGGCGCGGTGACGGCAAACGTCGAAGATATGCCAGCCTATAGGGCTATGAAGAAAGCCGGTGCGGACTCATGCGGTCTGACTCAGCTTGCATCACGCACCGTCGGCGTCCCGTTCGTGGGGCTGATCGCTGGCGTCTTGGTGATCGCGGAGCTTCTGCGCCGGCTTCACGGGGGCATCGCGCTCGAGCTGGCGGCTGGATCGGCCTCGGCGCTGGAAGCCTTCGAGACCGTCGCGATGCAGGCCAACCCATATGCCTTCGGGCACGTCCCTCTCCAACCCGAGCTCCGCGACCCGTAGGAACGTGTCGCCCACAAAAGCCTAAGCGTCGACTTTGAATGCATCGATAGCAATATCGCGCACAATCGCAGACGTTGGCAGTGCGTTGACCGATAACCGACCGGCGAGATCCCGAGAGCGAGCCGGCCACGTGTTGACGTGCAACTTCATTGGGAGGTTCGGAATGGGGGTCGGATTCCATATGGCGCGGCGGTGAACCAGTTCACCATCAACGAACCACCTAATCTCGCAGGGGTCCCATTCGATCGCAAAGCGATGTGGGGCTTTCGAAGCATCAAACCCCAATGGGATGGCTACGGGTGTCCCGCGATATCCGTAGTCAAACTTTGCGCCATCTGAGCCGGGGTTATAAAACACGTTGACCAGAAGTCGTGTTGGACGATTGCCAGTGATCTCAATGTCGATTTCCTGCCGCGGCGAGGCCCGGTAAAGGAAGAAGCCGGTCACCACACCTGATACATTCGTTGCTTGCAGCGTTGCTTCGAACCGCCCGTACAGGAAGCCGTCTCGGCTCGATATCGCAGCCGCGCTGTAGTTTCGAACGCCAAGCGGCTCCTGATGCACGCCGAGCGCCAGGCCGCCACCTGATCTTGCCGAGACGTTCATTGGACGAAATAATCCGAGGTTTCCTGGAAAGGTGTCGTTTCTCAAGGTCCATCGTGCGGATTGGATATCCGCGAGATCATCTTCGAACTTGACCACCGATCCAAATTGCGCCGGCTCTTCCAGAAATCTCGCGTTTATCCCTTCCCAATCAGCGCGTGGTTCCGCAATCCACGGCGATCGGTCATACCGAAGTCGTTTGGTTGAACGGCTCATTGATTTGCCGGGCACAGGTGCGCGAACCTCACGCTGTCCCAATATCTTGAACAAGGGGATACGGTGCGGCGGGCGGTGGTAACCTCAAGTGTTCGCAAAGCGTGCGCCAAGAGTCGGTTTCATTATGCTTCAAGCGCACAAGGTTGGCCCCTGCCAGCATCTTCACAAGATCATCACCGGCGGGTTCCTCGTCTTCGGTCACGATGAACTTTGCATGCGGATAGCGCAGCATGAGAGTCCGGACGTGCGCGTTCAACGAGCCCACATTAACATAGGCATCAAAGGTGCGGTGAGAGGCGCCGGTCATGAGTCTCTTGAATTCACATTCTGGAATGCGGTCCAAGTCGCTGCAGCAGCGATAGCCGAGCATTAAGAGCGCCATTGCGAGTGACGACAATCCAGAACCCGGAGGTCCAAAGGCGAACACCGGATAATGGCTTGGTCGCTGATGAAACAGCGCTGTAGTACTGTTATCAAGAACACCAAGCGTGCTTAGCGCTGGAAGGATTGAATAGGAATTCGTGGAAAGAAGATCGGCACGCTGGTTGACTAGCGGGCGACGAAGGGCGCGCACGTCCAGCGCATGGAACTTGTGATTTATCCATAGATCGATCGGGCCTCGGCAGGGAAGAAGCCGAAGAAGCGATTGAGCCCCTTTTCGCGATAGCACGTAGCCGGACAGAAACCATAGCCCGCGCTCTGGACGAAACACGTTCTTGGAGAGCAATTCCTTTGGCGCCCCGTGGCGCGCTTCCGCGTAGGATACATATAATACATCGAAGAGAGGGGCTCCCCCGTCTGCATCTTTCATCTCGCGCCACGCCTGATCGAGAACGCTCGAAAAATCTCTCGCGAACCAAACGTCGTCCTCAAGCACCAGTGCGTATGGAGCGGAGGACTGTGCGATCGCCTTCCAGACGCCAATATGTGAATGCGCGATTGCGATCTCCGCCTCACTCATCCGAATGGGCCGTACCAGATCGAAGTCGTCGGGAGATGCGTGAGGCTGCGGCTCTACGTACAACTGATCGCCGAGCGAATAGAATGGATCGATCTCAGCAATATCTGTCAGGTTACGCTGCGTGGACTGCGCATCAGTTGCCGGGAACCTATTCGACCTATGCGTCAAAGGGACATCGCTGGAGTCCACGATGCAAGCCAACTCGCGAAGGACGTCAGCCCAGCGGTTGGGTTGTCGATCCAGGTTGATTACGTATATCTGGGAAATACCCGTTTGCTGTGGGTTTGCTGGCGGCACAAACGCTAAGCATTGCCTACGCGGCAAGTATACACGGCACCGCAGGGCTAATGAATGCAAGAACAGGGAGGCGGCGCGCAGCGGCTTCGACAAATTCATTCGAGATTAGTTTTCGCCACGACGAAACCTCTGTTGATTAGACAGGCGCCAATTTCGAGCATCGTTGCGGTGGCTCAAGGGCCATCTTGAAACAGCAAATGACTCCCAATCTCGGAGCACGACGAGCTCGCCGTCCGCCTCCGCCGATTCAGCGCCACGCTCGAAGATTGATCGGGATAGATTTCCCGGTCCGGTCGTCGTCTGTATCTCGGGCAATACGCTTCCGTCGGCATCTTGGAGAAGATCGGTCGCTCGCTGGAGCGCCCGCTCGATGATCGGATGCCGTTTGCTTGATATAAGTGGGTTGTTGTTTACGTAGAATATCCAACTAGGCTCGTATGCGCCGACAGAAAGGAACCTCGCTGTATCCACCATCCCCCCCGAAGCGATGTCGTAACATAGCGGCTGGACCTTCAGTCGGCCGTCATCGAATAGCGAGTCAATTTCCGTACTGACGCAGACGTCGTCCGCGTCGACATAAAGGCCTCCTTCAACAAACAGGTAGCACAGCCGAAAATAGTCAGCCTGCATGGCGGGATGGTAGCAGCGTTCAAATGCGTCCTCGTGCCGTGCATCCAGCGCCTCCCTGATGAACTCTCTGGCGCTGTCTTCATCGAACAAGCGGTGCGTATAGCCGCTTGTTGCCCAGCGCGCCCACGTGGCGATGCACTCCTTGATGTCCGCCGGCAATTCTCCGAGATCATGCCAAAACTGCACGATGCTTTTAGGGGGTGCTTGCTCGTACCTATCGTTGAGCGACGCCTTTGTATCGGATCTTTGGACCAGCCCTCTGATGAACTCTGAACGCTGGCGATGGTGCTCGGGACCGTCCGTCATATCTATGCGACTGGGCATGACCTATCGTGGTTGCATGGCTTGTCAAGTACACTAAAAGCTACTGTATACTCATAGTTGCACCATGGGGAAAGGGTTTGTCGCGGTGCAAAACGCTGGTTAGCGGTGACTGACTGAGGATCGATTGGGGGGCTCGCAACGCTATGAATATTCTCTCTTATAATCCTGGACACGACGGCGCGATCGCCTACCTAAAAGGGGCGGAGCTAAAGGTTTCTATCGAGGCGGAGAAGAATTCGAACTGGCGATATTCGCCGGTATCCAGTCACGATGTGTTCAGCGTCCTTGGCGAGATTGACGAGATCCCCGACGTGCTTTGTACAGGTGGATGGTGGCCGCGCGAGCACCGCGTACTTGGCCCAAATGCGCTCGCCGGATACCGCGGCGTGTCAGGTAGCGACGTCATCATCGAGCGGCGGCGCCTCATGGGCAGACCGATCCACTATTTCTCCTCTTCTCACGAGCGATCGCACGTGTTGTGTGCCTTTGGCTTGTCGAGTCTACCAAAAGGCACCCCGTGCTACGTGTTGGTGTGGGAGGGCGCAATCGGCGCGTTCTACGAGATCGATTCCGCGCTGAACATAACGCTCCTAGCCGATGTCCTGAACCAGCCGGGAAATCGCTATATCTCGCTCTACGGGTTAGCTGATCCAACATTTCCCAAGAACGCGCCGTTTTCCCGCTTCTCCGACGCGGGGAAACTCATGGCATTGACTTCGTTTTCAAAACGCAAAGTACCTTCGGCCGAAGAAGAAAAGCTGATCGACCTTCTTTTGAAACCTCCATATCTCGAAGCGAGCCTATATCAGCAACTCGAGCATTCGCCTCACTTCAATGTTGGATTGGACGATCCGGAATTCCGCAACTTCGCGGGCATTCTTAGCGACAGGATATTCGACATCTTCCATCAGTTCGCCAAATCGAACATGAAGAAAGGATTGCCGCTGTTGATTGCGGGCGGATGCGGCTTGAACTGCGACTGGAATACAAAGTGGAGAGAGACCGGCCTTTTTAGCGAGGTCTTCGTGCCACCTGTGGCGAACGACTCTGGCTCGGCGATTGGAACGGCGATCGATGCCCAATTTCATCTGACGGGTAATCCAAAGATTGATTGGAACGTCTATTCTGGCCTTGAATTCAACACGAGCGGCTCATTCGATCCTTCGATGTTTGATATTTACGAGTCAGACCATGCTGTCATTGCCGACATGCTGGCCAACGGTCTCATTCTCGGGTGGGTGAACGGCAGATATGAGATCGGCCCGAGAGCTTTGGGTAATCGCTCCATCCTTGCTGCGCCTTTCGAAGCTAGTACCAGAGTGCGGTTGAACGAAATTAAGCAGCGCGAGCAATTTCGTCCGATTGCGCCTGTTTGCTTGGAAGAAGAAGCTACGAAATGGTTTGGCTGCGATCACGCGAGCCCATACATGCTCTACACGCATCAGGTCAGAACGAATGCTCTGGCTGCGGTTACCCACGTTAACGGGACCGCCCGCATTCAGACGGTGTCAGCCACGACAAACCGCAAATTGTACGATTTGCTGGCCGCATTTAAGGCTCGTACCGGGTATGGCGTCTTGTGCAATACCTCTCTGAATTTCAAAGGCAGAGGATTCATAAACAAGCTAGACGACCTTTCGACTTATGCCATAGAGCACGATTTGGATGGCTTTGTGGTCGAGAGCAAGATTTATCTTAGGAAGTTATCAGCTTGCTATCAGGCATACACAGTGAAGCAGAGTTCATCTGCGCAAGCAGCCAATGCCTAACGAGTGCCGGAGCGCCAGCGAAGGCCCCCTGAAAGAGGCACGCGCTTTCGGGACAGTGATAGCGACGCCGGCATGAAATGACGGCGGGGCCCGAAAGCGAGTGCAGTCGCGAGACCGGTTAACAAGGCACCCGGTTGAGGGGCAGTGATAGCGGTGCCGCGAAGCGGCAGCCCCTCAACCGAGTGCCTCCGGCGAGCGACACGTGATCGCTTCACAACGCGATGTCGCATATCCACGTATGAACTCGGCAATCGCTTTCTAATTATCAAGATTGAGTTTCATTCGCATCGCCTCGTGCCGCTATATCTGCTGCGTCGCACAACAACATTGCGGGGAGGTGCAGATGAGGACGATGGTAGGAGTGAACGGATGTACGGGAGTAATTGCGGCAAACAATAATGACTTCGGGCGCGGTGCTGACTGGCTCAGCAAGCGGGGCGCCATGGCCCTTGCGAAACACCTCCAGGCCTACTGGCACCGACACGGTTACCCGGCTGCCCGTTTCTGGCCCGAGCCGATCGATGAGCGCTTCTCCAAGATCGGCACCTACGAGATTTACACGATCGCCTGCAACCTTATCAACGGCCTGCCACCCTCCTATCGGTAGGGGCAACGAGACCGGCCGGGAGTCCTGCGATTACGCGGGCTTGCTGCAAAAGGATGAAGCGCGCTTTGCCTTTGGCCGTCGCTGCATAGCGCCCGGCCGGACGAGTTTTACAGTGCTCCGAAGAGTGTTTCGCCATGCTTCGCTGCACGGAGGCTCAACCGGCCTTGATCTTGCTGATGGCTGGGTCTGGAAGACTAAACCGGATTTCCATCAAATCGTCGTCGGCGTCTGGTTGCTTCGTCAACTTCACGGAATCTATCGTGAGACCTTGCTGCAAGGCTGCTTCAAACGGATTCCGAAAAGGACGCCCCGGACTGTCGAACTGTGAGAACAACTCCTGCGCCGTCGACCGGCCCGCGAGCACTTCTTGAATTTTCCGTGCTGATAGTTTGACAGATCCCGTCATGAGGCCTCCTGAATAATGAATGGTGTTGTAGGTCTGGCCCTGAAGCGGCCGACCTCGCGCGATCCAGCGCAGCGCATCGCGCGGTGTCGCCACGGGCGGTGGCAGGGATGCGAGGCCGCGGTTGATCAATTGAAGCAGTTCTTGTTCCGGCAGAGCACCAGTGGCGCGGGGATTGATGTAGAGTTGCCTGGTAATCCTCAGTTCCTTGACAAGGCCAGTGAATGGTTGTGCGCGGGTAGGCGGAAAGACCAGAACCGCAACGAATGCCACCGACGAATATTGTCGGAAGAATTCGTATATCACCTCGTCGAGGCTGACTTCCTGCATCTGCCGCCCGGGCTTCGAGAGCAGAGCACAGCCGCCATCGCACAGGAAAATGCCGCAGGGGCCTGTTGCGCCGGATTTCTTGAGCTGTCCAGCCTTCGCCTTCAGTGCGGAATAGACCGGGTTCTTCGTTCGTGATTGAGCTGCGGTGTACGAGGGATAACCGCCGCCGCCGTAGCGCTCATTTATATCGTAGACGATTGAAAATTCGACGTCCGCCTCGGTGACCTTGATTGTCGCGCGAGCCTGCTTCTCGTCAGCGATGCTTCGAAACCACGGCCCGACATGCTCTGCAAGAAAACGGTCCATATCAGCCAGCTTTGGCAACTTGAGGCGGGTCTTCTGCTTGTGACGAGAAGGGCCGTCGGTAACGCCGGACACATGGTAATTCAAGCTTCCCGCTAATCCGTATTTGCGCTTGAGCCGATGAAGGCTGTGGGAGAACCGCATGACCGGGTTCTCTTCCTCGAGCCCCGCATCCGAAACCATCGTGACATCGGCCACGAAGCGGATAGAGCTTTCATTGTCGATGAAGGTGAGATCGGGGCGCCGGGAGCCGGGATGAGAGTCGGCTTCGTAGGTGACCGTCCCGACCTGGCTGAGCGCGTAGAGCAGAGCCAGTTCCCATTCGTAGCCGAGCGCAGATGGCTCGTGACGATTGAGTTCATGCTCCAGCTTTGCGATGGCTGCTGGCGTCAGCTTGTTCTTCAGCTCACTCAACAGACGCTGCAACGAGCGTCGCGCAAACATGGCCATGAATGTCCCGGGGATAATTCGGCGAATCGTGCCTGCACCGTCAGTTTACCCCTATCCGCGCAGAAGGACGCCAAAAGCATCGACGACGCCGGGGGTGGATCATCGCAAGAACCGTTCGGCCTCCGCGCGGGATTTCGGCAGAAGATTGTTGAAATCGGCAGTGTTGGCCAGTTCTTGCACGGAACGCGTCACAAGTGGCCGTGAGCCCGAAACGTTCAATGGGATCGAAAACGCGCAGTCGAGACGTTCATCCTTGTTGATAGCCCGATTGAATTTGCGACGGGAATCGTAACCGAGATCGACTATGGCGTTTCCTATCTGGCCGCCAAAAAGGGAAATGAGGGCGAACGTCTGTTTGCCCGCAGGCAGCACCGCCATGACATGCCTGTTATCGTCGAGTCCGAAAATGTGCGAAAGAAGCTCCGGAATATCGGCATTAATCGTTCCCTTGAGGTGGCCGAAATTCAGATCCTTCGTTCCCGGAAACAAATGGCTTCGGAGCATCATGCCGCCAGGCCCGAACGTCCATTCAGGCCCAAGAACCCGGTGACCAAGGCCAAGCGCGATTTTGACCATGAGACGCGCGCGAGCTTCATTCAATGCCGCGACATCGATGGTCGCGCGGGCCTTGAACTCACGGCCCTCATTGCGGTTTGCGAGAAGAAGCGCGATTTCGATGTCCTCTTCGTCGGTAACTTCGCCAAACTGGGTGTAGAGGTGTAGCTTTCGCTGTTGCGCCTGCTCAAGCCGAGCCTTCAGAAAGAAGCGCACGCGTTCTTCTGTTGAGCCAAGCGAGATGATCTTGCCCGATGTCTTTTGTTCGTTCCTGAACTCGAACTCGATGTCGCCTTGGGCGCTGATACTCATCTCGGCTGGTGCGTTGATATCAATAAAATCTCCCTTCATCGTCAGGGAAGGGATGACCTTTCGGTTGCCCGGAAGCTTGTACCGATGCCGAAGCATCAGGAATGGAAGGGTACTGGCTACCGCGTCATCGATTTCGTCGCCGGCCTTGTTGTTCGCTTTCAGCGAAACGTCGTCCGTTGTGAACTGGTTCGAACCGCCGAGCGAGAGAGGGATGATATGCTCGTGACTCGGCTTGAGCTCCTCGTCCGAGGGATCGAGACGCTTTCCGGTATAGATGCAGCGGGGCTGGCTGATGAATTTGCGTGTCTGGGCCATTGAATTGAGCGGCAGATCTTGCGAAAAAAAGTCTTGTTATCGGTTACCGTAGCACATTCGCACCGAGGTTCAGGTGGTACCCAGAAAGACCGACAACCCGGCCTCATCGTAGAGAGTGCGTTGCCCTTTGCGATCACTCCTCCTTCGGCTGGGCCGTCGCGCCAGCTCGGCAGCAGCCACACATATACATATATCGGTGTGTCTCCGACGTGCCTCGGCAAGTCGAGATGCCATGCAAATCAAGGCTTTACCGCCCAATTAAGCGTTCTTAAGCGCCCAAATCGTACGATAGGCCTTATTTGCCCGCGCTTTGCGGGCGCAATGCATTGATTAGGCAGATTTTGAAGAGCGCATCTTATGAGCGACGTTTCGCCACCACGCCACAGCCTCAGCGAGATCCAGTCAGCTATTGAAGCGATCATGTCGCGGCAATCGGGTGGCAAGTCGTATGATGCCAGTCTCGCGGTGCGCTGGCGGTCAGAATCTCGCTATTCGCATCGTTGCCGATCAGGATTTCCCCATCGCGCCGTAGCGAGCTCGCGGCCCTCGGCTCCGTTCCGCACGATCGGTGCCTGGTAGTCCGGAAAAACTCCCGGCATCGGCGCCAGATTGCCGACGTATCGGTTTACGATGCGGAACAGCGCGCTGATCGCGGCTTGGTTGGTCGTGATCGAAGATGTGGACGGCCCCCCGCTTGTCAGGATTATAGCAGACTTCTGGCCAGATCGCTTGCTATCAGATGTCCGGCCTGTTTGCGCGGACAAAGCCCGCTGGCCAAGATGGTGTTCGCTACGCACGCTCCAAGCACATAGGCGACATTCGTGATGCCAGTGTAATCTACGGAAGCTCGCGCGTATCGACCGATCGGTCCTTCCATCTACTGCGTCCTGCAAGTTCGTGGGTTATCCGGCGAGCAATCTCGACCGGTACACCGAGTTCAGATCAGATGGGCATGGTGGCTACCGGCCGGTTGTACACGCCACCCGATATCATCAAGCGCCAGGCGATACGGGCGAACTTGTTGGCTAAGGCCACCGCGACTAACTTCGGCGGCTTTCGCTCCAGCAGTGAAGTGAGCCAGGGTGTCGGCTTATGACGGCCCTTTCGAATGTGCCTCAGCAGCGCGGTCGCGCCGACAATCAACGTCGATCGGAGCATTGAATCTCCGGCCTTTGTGATACCCCCATATCGTTGCCGGCCGCCAGTTGAGTGATCCTTGGGTGTCAGTCCGAGCCAAGCCGCGAAGTCGCGGCCTGATCTGAACGTCTCCGGCGGGGGCGCCTTCATGCTTAGCATGGACGACCCAATCGGACCGACGCCGGGAATCGTCGCGATCCGCCTGCTGACATCATCCTCACGATGCCACTTCATCAGCTTGGCTTCGATCTTTGCCAGGCGGGCTTCGACCGCGGCATACTCCTCCGCCTGAAGGCGGAAGAGATCCCGCGCCATTTCCGGTAAGTTGTCATCCTCGAGCACCCGCTTGATAAGTGCCGTGACGTTCTGCCGACCGGCGGGGCCAACGATGCCAAACTCAGCCGCATAACTCCTGAAGGCATTAGAAAGCTGCGACTTCACGCTGACCAGGCGTTCCCGCACGGTCATCAACATGCAGGCCGCTTGCCGTTCTTTTGACTTCACCGGTACAAACCGCATACTCGGCCGGGTGACCGCCTCGCACAGCGCCTCGGCATCGGCCGCGTCGTTCTTGCCGCGCTTTACGTAAGCCTTCACATATTGGGGCGGGATCAGCTTCACTTCATGACCAAACGACTGCAGCAGGCGCGCCCAGTGATGCGAACTGCCGCAGGACTCGATGGCGACGAGGACCGGCGGAAGGCGCTCGAAGTAGCGGATCATCTCGGCTCGCCGAAACTGCCGCCGGACAACTACCGCCTCGTTCTCGTCAACACCGTGAAGCTGGAAGACCGACTTGGAAGTATCCATACCGATACGAATGGGAAGATTCATCAGACTTTCCTCTCATCTAGCTATGACGCCGGAGCGCCATAGAACCGTGGGGATGAGAGGCCGTCCACACCAGCACATCGGTCAAGATTCGTTTCGAGGATGGCGCGGTTGCCACGTCAACTGTAGCAGAGTCGCGGATGGTCGCCGGCCCGCCTTGGCGCATTTGCGGCAGCGCAGCCGGCCGGCGAGATCGTGTACGAAGGTCGTCGGAGGGTGCTTCATCGCCGCGAGGTCCACGTCGCTCGGCGTCTTGCAGCGCGCGCACCTGATCTCCAGCCAGGGGAAGCCTCCGTTCACGGCCTGGTCGATGGTCGGCGACGGATCGATCGGTTCGCCGTCACTCCACATCCGCTCGTTCCAGCTTTCGCAAAGCAGCCTATCGGCTTGCTGGATCATCGCCTCGCCTTTGGCCCGCATCTCCGCCGACTGGGTAGCTAGGATGTTAGCCATCGCGCGCGCCTTGCTGAGCTCTTTTGCCAGAGCCTTGCGATCGCCGCCCGACAGGGGCGTAGGGTGATACTTCGGAGCCATCCGGGCATCCAGGCAACGAGATCGGAACGGCAAATCCAGAGCGACTACGGCGTCTCGAACGCTGGCCAGCACCCATCTTCTTCATGCCTGCCGGTCCGCTGCTGGCAGGTGTTGTCGAGCAGCCGCTGCGCGACGTCCTTCCAGAGCGCGTTAGCGCCATAGAATCGGACAGCATCGGCGGTCTGGATTTCCACGGTCCGCTCGCAGCGGCGGCAGGAGACGCGCAGCGCGTGACGCTGAACTTCGGAGAGACGCCGCTGCCGCATTTGGGCCTCGGTCGTGCCAGCGCGAGGGTCTTTGAGGACCGATTCCCAGTATTCGGCTGAAAGCTGCGCCTCTGGAGCCGCAGTGGAAGCGCTCGGCCTACGGGCGGCTTCGGCGGCCAGCTTTTCCATCTGCTTCGGGGTCGGCATGCGCCAGCTCGCGGGTCGGTCGGTCATGCCCGAATTAGAACATAACAAGAACAAATGTCGAGTCCGACTAGGGCAGCTGCTGAGAAAAATCCTCCTATGGAACGGGCCGCGATGTCGGAACCAAGCCAGTTGGCTCGTCTTAAATCCGGCATCAGTAATGGAGTTCCTCACGATGGCCCCCCGCGCCAACTGGAAAGGCTTCCTGCGTCTTTCCCTCGTTACCTGTCCGGTTGCGCTCTATCCGGCCACGTCGGACTCCGAAAAGGTCTCGTTCAACCAGCTGAATCGAAAGACTGGGCATCGGATCAAGTACGCGAAGGTCGACGCCGACACCGGCGAGGAGGTCGACAACGAGGACATCGTCAAGGGCTACAAGGTCGATACCGATACCTTCATCGAGGTGACCAAGGAGGAGCTTGAGAACGTCGCGCTGGAATCGACGCGAACCATCGAAATCGACGAGTTCGTCGACCGCAACGAGATCGATCCGCGATATCTCATTCGGCCCTACTACCTGCGTCCGGACGGTAAAGTCGGGCACGATGCCTTCGCCGTCATTCGGGAAACCATCCGCGAGATGAACAAGGTCGCAATCGGCCGCGTGGTGTTGACCAATCGCGAACATATCATCGCGCTGGAGCCTCTCGATAAGGGATTAATGGGCACGCTGCTGCGATACCCCTACGAGGTGCGTTCAGCGGATGAATATTTTGAGGACATCCAGGATGTCAAAGTTACCAAGGACATGCTTGATCTCGCCAAGCACATTGTCAATCAGAAGTCGGGCCATTTCGAACCAGACAAGTTCGAAGACCAGTACGAAACCGCCCTGATCGATCTCATCAATCAGAAGCGCGCTGGCAAACCGATCACGTCGAAAGCACGTCCTCGAGGTGAGAACGTCGTGGACCTGATGGATGCGCTGCGCAAGAGCATCGGAAGAGAGGAAGCGGCCGCAACAGAAATGCCCAGGAAGGCGGGGAAACAGCCACGCAAGGCGGCGGCCGGGCAAAAGGAAATGCTGATGCCGATCGCAGGCAAGAAGCCGGCGAAGGAGACCGCGGCGAAGAAGCCGGCGGCAAAGCCGCAGCGAAAGTCGGCTTAGGCGTTCCGGGGACGGAGGGCACGACTTCGTCATCCGTGGCAGGCCTGGCAGAAGGCACCCCCCCCCCTCTCGACGAGCTCACGCGGAGGTCATTTCGTTATCCGGTCATAGCGGCCTTTACGCGACGCCGGAAAGGCGCCGACCACGAGACTGAATCAAGGTCGCATGCCCGGCAGACTGAGACAGCCTCGCACATGAGCCACTGGCTTCGCTCGTGCGAGCTTAAAGCACCAACTGAATAGGTCGGCTTCTAGGGAGAGCCTCCGGACGGCATAGCCTTCGGCCTGACCAATCTCTTTGGGGCTTCGGCTTGGAGAAGATTGGGCGGAGCGAGGCTGGGTGCAATGCACCATTCCCAAAAGATTAACATGTCTGAATCCCCAAGCCGGCGAAACCGCGCTACGATTGGATTTTCCCTTTGGGGGCAGCTTATGTTTGACACGGCAACCACCGCGCTTTTGCGCGCGGTTCTCGATGAAGTTTGCGAGAGTGTCTCGCGCAGCGAGACCGGAGCACGTGCGCATGTCGCCTCGAAGATCCTCGAGGCAGCCACAAGAGGCGAGATTTCTCCCGAAGGCCTTAGGCAGGTTGGCCGTGACGCTCTGGCGCGCGCGCCCACAATGTGGCGCTGATCGCGAGGCCGGCATGAACTTCCAGGTCACAGTCCTGAAGATCCTGGTGGCGTACCCCGATGGCTTTGCCGTGATGGAGGACCTGAAGAGGGATATGGCCATACTAGCGACGAGTGGCCGTGACTGGGCGGACCGGACGAAGCGACTGGCGGCCAAGGTGCCCGGCCTCGACATTTTTTCACAGGGATTGGTCGAACGCATCAGCGGAGGATGGAAGATCACGTCGAAAGGGCGGGAAGTGCTCGAACTGATGGAAGCGCAGCCGACGGCCTTGGAAACGCCCCAGGCGCCTCCAACTGAGGACACGAGCGCGACCTCGCCGGCGCCTATTCCTCCGCTGCGGCAGCCCGCAGATCGCGCCAAGCGGCGGCGCGAACGCCGCGAGCGTCGCCGCGAGGCGCGTGAACGGGCGAGAGCCAACGCCTCCTGAACTAAGAACGAGATCACAGAGACCCTTTCAGCTTGGCACGCCGGCTTCATTAGTCTCGCCTGTCACGACCGCACCAGCCCCATGCGTTCCGCCGTTACCTCGTTCGGCTAGGTAAATCCGACTTAAGAGCGTGCTCTGCGTCCGCTATTGGACGGCGCTTGTGCACGGGCCTTCTACGGTGTTGGCAGCACGAAAGGGAGGTCGCAAGCAGAAGACGCGCGACGAAGCGCCCGTTTCCACCGACGAGAGCACCGATTGTTTGAGCGCGTGCCCGGACGCCTCGATGAGGACGAGGTTTCAGGAAACTGGCACTCGGGTCTAGGCGGAGACCTTCAGAGCATCGAGACGCTTGCGGAGAAATGCCAGCACCATGATCTCGTCGGAACTGAGGTTGGCATACTGGCGCTTGAACTTCTGCGCGATCTTGGCTTCGATCATCTTCACGAGGTCACCGGACATGTAGGCGTTCAGAACCTCCGGGTGCACGTAGCACTTGCGGCAGATCGCTGGCGTGTTGCCGAGTTGCCTCGAGACGCTCTCGATTGCGGCGACGACGTTGCGCTTCGCCTCGGCCTGGCTGTCATACTTCTTGAATTCCGCCAGCGCCAACGCCGCCAGAACCGTGCCCGCCCAAGTCCGAAAATCCTTGGCGCTGAAGTCTTCCCCCGTGATGTCCTTGATGTACGCGTTGACGTCGCCGGAATCCACCGTGCGGGGCTCCCCGTCGTCGTCAAGGTACTTGAAGAGCTCGTGTCCTGGGATCTCAGCGCAGCGCTTCACGATCGCAGTTATCCGCTTGTCCTCGACGCGAAGCTTCCACTGCTTGCCCGACTTGCCCGTGAAGTCGAACCGAAGGACGCCGCGGCCGACAGCGACGTGCTTGCGGCGCATGGTGGTGAGCCCATAGGATTTGTTTTTCTCGGCATACTCGGCGTTGCCGACCCTGATCAATGTCTTCTCCAGAAGACTGACGATCGTGGCCAGCACCTTCTCGCGGGGCAGTCCGTCCCGCTTCATGTCGGCGGCGACCCGCTCGCGAAGTGTGGGCAGCGCGGCCGCGAACTGGATGATATGCTCATACTTGTTCTGGTCGCGCAGCTCGCGCCATTTCGGGTGGTAGCGGTACTGCTTGCGGCCGCGCGCATCGAGCCCGGTCGCCTGGATATGGCCATTGTGCGAGGGGCAGATCCACACAGATTCGTGGGCCGGCGGGATGCCGATGGACTTGATTCGCCGGATGAGGGCTGCGTCGGTGATGCGCTTTCCGTCTTTGTCGTAATAGCTGAAGGTGGTTCCGGTCCGCTTGCGCGTGTAGCCGGGAGCGGAGTCGCTGACGTACCGAAGCCCTTCCTCCGCGATGGTGGCCGCCACCTCGGCGGTGCGGTCCAGAACCTGTTCTTCGTCGCTGGTCTGTCGGAGCATGGGCCTGTCCCTCGGAAGCACCGCTGGGATCGAAGCTCCGCTAGTTGTAAAGGGATGAAGACACCAGTTGGTTCCGTTCTGAGGCTCGATTGGCGGCGGCCGTCAGAATCGGGACTTCCGAGAGCCGGCCCTGGTTCCTTCGTCAGCTGCGTCGTCGGTGAGGGCGGCATGGCGTAACTTCAGACAATCGCCACAAAGTTCACCGAGACGCTTCCCGCAATCAGTCTTAACGAAGGCCGCTATGTCTCAATATTCACTCGATGTATTGCGTCAGCGCTACGTCATCGAGAAAAGACCGCTCGAGGCCAGCGTGGAGCAGATCTTGCGGGCCGACGCCCGCGCGGGAGTCCGTGCCATCCTGGCCTCGATCGATAAACGGCGCTTCGAAAACAGGTCCGAAGGGCAGCGCCTCCGCAAGATGCTCCGGTTCGAGACTTCTCTCTGGGATAGCGGCCATCATGCCGTGGCAGGCGTGGACGAGGCCGGAATGAGCCCACTCGCCGGGCCGGTCTCCGCTGGCGCCGTGATCCTGAAGCCCGGCACGCGGATCATCGGAATTGACGACTCCAAGAAAGTCGACGCCGCAGCCCGCGAAGAGCTCGCGAAAGAGGTCAAGGAAAAGGCAGAGAGTTGGTGCGTGGCGTTCGTTGACGTCGAGGAGATCGACGCGATCAACATTTATTGGGCAGGCATCCAGGCTATGCAGCGTGCCGTCCGGGGGCTGGGCTTGACGCCGCAGCACTTGCTGATCGATGCGAAGCGGTTGAAGGAAATCGACATCCCTCAGCAGGCCATCATTAAGGGCGACGCCAAGTCCGCCAGCATCGCAGCCGCCTCCATCCTCGCGAAAGTGGAGCGCGACACTGTCATGCGAGCGCTCGACGCGCGTCACCCCGGCTACGGATTTGCGGATCACAAGGGTTACCCTGTGCCGGCTCATTACGATGCGCTTGCTCGGCTTGGCGCATGCGCAGCCCACCGGAAGTCGTTTGGACCTGTACGCAAGGCTCTCGGGTTAGCGCCGCTGCCGCCATGGCCCTCTGCATCCGAGCGCGAAGCAGTTTGATCCACATCAGGTCGTACGCTGCGTCTCAGCGTTGTTTCCGGGACCAACTCTTTTCGCGAACGACATCCATGGCCTTCTTGTCGGACCGCAGGCCGAGATAGACCGGCTGGCGCAGCTCGCCCTTAGCGGTCCACTCCGCGAATTTCACCTCGGCGACCAGCGAAGGGCGCACCCAGGTCGTGACTCCCTCATCCTTTACCTTCGCAGGGAAGGGTGACTTGTCCGTCTTGAGCCTCATGAGCTTGCCGTGAAGCTCTTCGAGAACCTGATGGCTGAAGCCGGTGCCGACGTGTCCGATGTACCGCCATGCATTGTCTTCGCGCACCGCCAGCACGAGCGCGCCGAAGAAGGGACGGGTTCGCCTCGGCGCCGTGAAGCCGGCGATCACCACCTCCTGGCGCTGCGCGGTCTTCACCTTCAGCCAGTCGGCGGTCCGGCAACCGGACGCGTATGGGCTGTCGGCACGCTTGGCCATGATGCCTTCGAGATGTCTGCGCTCGGCTTCTGCGAAGAACTTCGTTCCCTTAGCCTTACGATGGTTGCTGAACGCGATCAGCTTGTGGCGCGGCAAGATAGCATTGAGCCGCTTCTTGCGTTCAAGGAGCGGTAACGCGCGCAGGTCCTCGCCGTCCGCGAACATGAGGTCGAACGCACAGTACAAAAGCTTGGCCTCGTGGCGGAGCGCGTTTTGAAGCAACTGGAAATGGGATACCCCGTCCTTCCCGATCGCGACGAGCTCGCCATCGATCACGGCGTCGCCCTTCACCTCCTCAAGGGCTTTCGCAACCTCGATGTAAGAGTTGCTGATGATTTTCCCGTTGCGGCTGTAGAGCGCGACCCGACCACTGCGGATTTCGGCGACCATGCGGAAACCATCGAACTTGTCCTCAAAGACCCAATTGGGATCGTCGAATGGGACATCCGTCAGCGTGGCCAGCATGGGCTGCAGGCGACGAGGCAAGGTCGATTTTCGGGCCATGGCCGGGTCTTTCTACAGAGGTGGCAAGGCCCGAACAGGGGAGGGCGGAAGGCGAGCCCGGGCGGCATCACCCGCCGCAACTGGTCCGCCAGCCCGAACCACGCCGAGCACCCCTGATTCGAATGGAGGGCCGGTTTCCGCCGACGAGAGCACCTGCCGTTTCAGGCCGGCCTGGAAGCGGTCGATGAGGACACAGGGCGTCCGGAGACCGGTCAGCTCGACGATGGCCGTGGGCCCCAGTTCGATGAGGGTGCCGAGGGGCATCCGCTCCAAATCCAGGCCGGCGGTGGTGATGTTCTCACCGAGGTCTCCCGCTGCGATTGAGAAGCCAGCTTTGCCGAGGTTCACGAACAGCTCGGACGGGATCAGGTGGACCTGCCGGAGATTGGGCAGGCAGCGTCTGCGGCGGGCCAGATAGCGATGCCGGACGAAAGGGCCGGCGTGCGCGTCGCCCTCGACGCCCCGGCCTGCCACCAAGACTATTCGCTCCTGGACCCGTTTGCTGAAGTGGTGCCCGCGATCGGCCGCGACCGCCACCACCTTTCCATCGAGCAAGAGATGGTGCGCCTGCGGCATCAGGCTGCCCGGGCGAGCGAGCGCCGCTTCTGGCGCAGGTAGCGCGTGATCTCCGGCAGCGTCATCGCGTTGAGCACCCGGTCCGCCGGCACGCCGCCCTTGCGCGCCATCTCGACACCCCAGTGCATGTGGTCGAGTTCCGGAATCGAGTGCGCGTCCGGATTGATGCTCATCATGCAGCCGGACTCCAGCGCCGCCTGGTGCCAGCGCCAATCCAGGTCGAGCCGCCATGGGTGTGCGTTGATCTCGACGACGACGTCATGCTTGGCGCAGGCCAGAAGCACCTTCTCGATGTCGATTTCGTAACCCGGCCGGCGCTGGAGCTGCCGCCCGGTCATGTGGCCGATGATGGTGGTGTGAGGATTGGCGATGGCGCGGAGCAGGCGCTGCGTCTGCGCCTTGCGATCCAGTTTGAATCGGCCGTGGATGCTGGCGACCACGAAGTCGAAGCGCTCAAGCACGTCATCCGGATAGTCCAATGAACCGTCGGCCAGGATGTCCGATTCGATGCCTTTAAGGATCCGGAAATCCTTGCCAAAGCGCTTGTTCAAGCGATCGGCTTCCCGGTGCTGCTCGGTGATCTCCTCGACCGACAGTCCGCCGGCGTAGTGGGCGGACTTGGAATGGTCGGCCACGCCGAAATATTCGAAGCCGCGCTGACGCGTGGCCTTGGCCATAGTCTCCAGGGCTTCGGTCCCATCCGAGGCGTCGGTGTGGCAGTGTAGGATTCCACGAAGGTCCTGATCGGTGACGAGCTTCGGCAGCTTGCCCTTCAGGGCAAGCTCGATCTCGCCGAGCCCCTCCCGAAGCTCCGGCTCGATGAACGGCAGCCCAAGAGCGCGGTAGATGTCGGTCTCTTCGCCGGCGATACGGCTGCGCCCCTTGTGCAAGCCGTCCGCCTCCAAACGAAATCCTCTCTCCGCGGCCAGCGCCTGAAGTTGCTCGATGTGGCCGGCTGAGCCGGTGGCGAAGAGAAGCGCGGCGCCGAAGTGTTTGCGATCGGAGATGCGGACTTGTAATCCATCGGCCGCCGGCGCCTTCGAGGTCTTCGCCGGCTTTGGTGCTTCCGCAACGATCGCGAGATCTCCGACGAGCTCGCAGCCTCGGCGAAAGTCGCCGGCGATTGTCACGCGCTTGAGCTCGGGGCGGGATTTGCGGATGGAGTCCTTGGCGTGCGCGAGCAGCGCGGCGGCGCGATGTAGGTGAAGGCGGCTTTCTCCGCTCTTCGCGATCGCCAGGTTCTGCAGGATCTTGGTCTGCAGCGCGGCGCCGAGTCCTTTCGCCTTCTTGATGCGGTCTTCCATGGCGGCCGCCTCTAGTTCGCCAAGGGAGGCGATGCCCAGATCTTTGTAGAGCCGCACCACTTTCTCTGGACGAAGGCCCGGCACAGCGAGCATCTCGAGCACCCCGGCGGGAATCTCCTTCCGCAGCTTTTCGAGGCTCGGATGGGTGCCTGTCTTATGAAGCTTGGTGATGATGTCGGCGATCGCGTTGCCCACGCCGGGGATCTCCGTGAGCCGATCTTCGTCGATCAAGACGTGGAGCGGAATTGCGAGGGCGGCGAGACTGTCGGCGGCGCGAGAATACGCCTTGGCGCGGTACGGATTGCCTCCGCGCAACGCGGTTCGCTGCGCGTATTCCCGCAGGAGACCTGCCACGCCGCCAGCCTCGAGCGAAGGCATTCAGCGAGCCTCCCGCTCTACGCTTTGCGACGGCGCCGCAGCAAGGCGACCGCTCGGCCTGTCACTTGGCCGCGCATCGAGAGAGCTCTCGAGCTTCTGAGCTGCGCGGAAGTCCTCGAGATGCTGGATATTGTGGCCGTAGGCAGCCTCTTTCTTGAGTAGATTGTAGATCCGACCCGCCACCAGTTGCAGATGCTTCATCCTGCCCCGTGGCATCGATCTCGCCTTGCAAAGAGCTCGGACAGCGTAGGCTCGGAAATAGTCGAAAGCATCTGACATGATGTCAGTAAACGCCGGCCATCGCCAAGGGTTCGATGAGCTCTGTAGATGACCGGAGTGCCCCTCGAGCCAATCGCGGCCTGGCGCAACTCGAGGACTGAGAAGCAGGGCGGTTGGACTCCTTGCCGCCTTCGAAGTTGCGAGACTCGTTGATTAAGGTAGGTAGACTGCCCGCCGCCGGCCCCAACCCGACGGCGGTTTTTTTGTGAGTTGCGTAGCGTGGCAAAGCGTAAAAAGGCTTCCCCTCGGCCCGACGAGGCAGAAGCTCAGATGCCGGTGTTCATCGGGCCCCAGTTGGCGACCCTGAAGATGAAGGCACCTTCGGGATCCCGATGGATTCACGAGGTCAAATACGACGGCTACCGCATTCAACTCCGGATCGACGGTGACGATCGCCGCGCTTACACCCGCAACGGCTACAACTGGATCAGCAGGTTCTCAAGGATTGCCGCCGCTTTCGACATCGAAGGTCAGGCCATTGTGGACGGGGAAGTCGTCGTCATCCATGAGGGTCGCACCAATTTTTCCGAGCTGCAGGCGGACCTCGGCAGAGGCGACCAGGACCGCCTGATTTACTTCGCGTTCGACCTGCTGTGGCTCGACGGCAAGGATCTGCGCAAGGAGCCGCAGATCGAACGGAAGAAGCTGCTCAAGAAGCTGATCGAAGATCACAAGATCGAGGATCCCATCTTCTTCAGCGAGCACCACGAAGGCGACGGGCAAGCCCTCTTCGTCGCGGCCGGCAAGCTGAACTATGAAGGCATCGTCTCCAAGCGCGTGGATGCGCCATATCGCTCGGATCGCGTCGAAGCCTGGCAGAAGATCAAGGTCGTTCAGAAGGGCACATTTCCCGTGGTCGGCTTCATCAAGGATCCTTCCGGCGTCGCCGCGCTGTATCTGGGCAGGAGGGAAGGCAAGGATCTCATCTACATGGGCAAGGTCGGTACCGGGTGGGATCGAACCACCTCGGCGCAGATCCGCAAGGCGCTCGATACCGTGGTGAGCCCGAAGCAGAAGCTGACCAGGGCCATCAGGAAGCCGAAGGCCACCTGGGTCGAACCCAAGTTCTATGCGGACATCGAGTACCGCGACATCACCTCCGAAGGTCTTCTGCGGGCCAGTTCGTTCAAGGGCCTGAGCAAAGGAACGCGCCGCTCATAGGGGCGTTTTCCGGGAGTATGTGGAGTACCGGTCATGGATCCGGAAAATCGTGTTACGAAAGCCGTCCGCAGAGGCGCAGGGCATTCTGGCCCGGTATGTTGAGCCCGGTCCCAGGGATTGCGAGCAGACCATAAACCAGCTGCTGGCCGTGCTCGATGACGAGGCCATCGTGCAGGCGGTCGAGGAATTGAAAATGGAAAAGCCCACAAAGGAACAACTCGCCGAGCTCAAGAGGCTCAGCGCGATCGCACGGGTGCCTGACGAATCCGAGATCGTCACCTCGAAGGAGGAAGCCGAAACCAGGATCCGCGACCTGAAAGACAAGGCGCGGATGGAATGAAGCAGGAGAAGCTGATTAATGGCGTGGAGCCCGAACGCTCCGAGGATGACATCCAGCGCGAAGAGCTCGCTCCTTGCGGGTCCCCGGAAAGGAAAGCCCTGCGAAGATGAGGCCGCAGCGGGAGAAGAAGACGCCGAAGGACGTCGATCCCGGACATTCGGCATGAACTCGATGGACACATTCGATCCGGATTCGCCGTGTCACGTTCACGATGGCCTCAATGACCAGATCATCGAATGGAGCCCTCGGTGGGCTTCGTTGTACCGCAAGCACGCGTCCAAATGGGACGAGGGCGTCATAGCCTGGGATGGCTTGCTGCTCGACGGGTGGGCGCCCATCATTCATCCACGGCACTGAAACGTCGGGCAGGGCCAGGGCGCGGAACCCGCGAATCCTTGCGGCGTTGCATCCTCATCAGCATTCCCCAGAGGAGGAGCAGATGGCCGCAGCGAAGAAGAAGACCGCGCGAGGACGCAAGCAGGATCGTGGCCGGGTGGCCAAGGGACAGGACTACGAAGTCAGGTATGAAGCGAAGAAGACCGGTCGCTCGGCATCGGCCGTGAAGAAGGCCGTCAAGAAGGTCGGCAACAGCCGCAAGCGGGTCGAGAAGCGGCTGGGCCGCTGAGGAGACACGGGTTGGCGTCTTGCCTAGCGCCGACCATCCTCGCTAGCGGGGCATTCTGGGCAAGTATCACCGATCGAGTCCAGCACGTCGCGAACCGCGGCCTCCGCTGCCTCACGGGATACGCCTTCCGGCAGATCTCGATGGGCGATATCGAAGGCCCGCTCTCGGGCATGCGGATCGGCGCGGTCCTGCATCCAACCGTGCTCCTCGCACTCGCGGATGGCGCCGGCTTCGTTCAGCACGTTGATCGCCCAACCGCGCAGGGTGCGGATCGCCGGCCGTCTCTGCTTGGTCATCAGCATTGAAAGGTTCTCCCACGCTGAGACGAATCGTTTAGTCTCGCAGACGTTCCCCATCCCTAACACACGACTGGGATTCCGGATCGTTGGATCACGTGGTCCTTCAAAGGCCGATCTTTCCAGCCGGCCAGGTGGTCGGGTAGGCGAGAACGAGCTGAAGAAACCGTTTTCCAATATTTCAGACGTTTTATCCGTTTCGCGCGTGCGGCTGTCGCCCACCGCGCTCTCGTAAACCGGGCCCCGGAGCGTCTTGGCCCTGCGGATTCGCGTACGGGCAGGTCCCGCCCTCGCGGGGGCAGAAATGAAAAACCGGACCTTTATGCAGCAGCCACCTGCACAAAGGTCCGGCCTTATCTTAGCGTGCCGCGATACCGAACGGCTGCAAAGGACGCTTCATATCCTTTGGAAGGTCTCGCTTTTCATCCGGTTGCGACCCGGAGGCGGCAATATCAGTAGCCGATACGACTACTTCTTTTTCTTTGAAGTCTTCTTTGCCACCTTCTTGGTAGCTGCCTTCGTGGTCTTCTTTGCCTTCTTCGCTTTCTTGGCCATGTCGTCCTCTGTAAGAATTGGTTCTCAGTGAATTGCCCACGCCGTGCATCGACATGCGCACGAGTGAGACCGTATCACAAAAGCAAAATTGATACCAAGGAGACGTGAATCCGCATTGAGTCGCTTGCCGGAGGCACTCGCCCTCGGGCCCGCCGTCATTGCATGCCGGCGTCGCTATCACTGCCCTTCGGGTCGGGTGCCTTTTTAACCGGTCTCGCGACTGCACTCGGTCCCGGGTCCCGCCGCTGCGCGTCTATGCTGACTCTCCTGCGGTGCCTCTTTCGCGGCGTCGCGCGAGTGGTCTTCGCTTTCGCTCCGCCCACAGGCCTCTCTTCCATAATCGTGAGACGCCTGTGAAAATGCCGGGCGGTTCTCGTATCATTGCCTGTATCACGTTCGCTTAGGCTTTGCGCGTGCGGCCAGAGCCGCACCGGGCTCTCGTGAACCGAGCCGCGCAGCGTCTCGGCCTTGCGGCTTCGATCCCTCGCGCTAGAGCTTTGGTGCTCCTCGCCGGGGGCACTCGGGAAAGGGGCTCGCCTGCGGCGATCGCTATCACTGCCCCGTTCCCGGGTGCCGCTATTGAACCGGTCTCGTCGCTGCACTCGGACCCGCGTGCCCCTTCGGGTCGCTATGCTCACGCTCTCCGGGTGCCATTTTCCGTTGAGGCGATGCGCCGTTGGCGCACGCCTGATCGGGCCTGCGGCCCTCAGGCATATTGCGAAGGGGCTGAGAGTAAGAGTGCAGGCTGGTTTTTCCGTGACGGGTTACAAGCTGCGAGAGAGGCTCGCGGTGCCCGTCGCGGAGACCCGCGATGTCAAACCCTAACGCTTGCGCGCGCGCCGGCAAGGACCGGGCGAACATCTGTACCGAAATCACCGATAAGATCATTGCAGAACTGGAGGCCGGCCGTATCCCTTGGGTGCAGCCATGGGGAACGGCGGCGATCAAGGCACCCCTCGCCATGCCGCGCAATGCTTCGACGCTGCGCGGTTATTCGGGAATTAACGTGCTGATTTTGTGGAGTGCCGTTATTGAGTGCGGCTTTTCCAGCCAGAGTTGGCTGACCTTTCGTCAGGCGCTCGGGCTCGGCGGCCATGTCAGGAAGGGGGAGCGAGGTACGACCGTTGTCTACGCGGATCGCTTCATTCCCCAGCACGAGCGTCGACGTACCGCAGAGACCGGGGAGGAGCCGGGCACGATCCCGTTTCTCAAGCGCTTTACCGTTTTCAACATAGATCAGTGTGACGGCTTGCCCGAGGACGTCGCTGGCTCGGTCGTCCCGCCGCCACCGGATCAGATCGAACCGCAAGCGGAATCGCTGATCGCCGCAACCGGCGCCGACTTCCGCATTGGCGGGGCGCGCGCCTACTACAGTACGGCCGGCGATTTTGTGCAGGTCCCGCCCCCAGCGGCGTATTTCGAGCCGATCAACTGGCATCGGACCGCGTTCCACGAATTGTCGCATTGGAGTGGAGCTGTTTCCCGGCTTGCTCGTGATCTTTCGGGGTCGTTCGGCTCCAAATCTTACGCGCGCGAGGAGCTGGTCGCGTTATCTTGACAGTCTGCACCGACTCTCATTGTCTTGTTAGCGTCGATGCAACACGACTGACGGAGGCGTTATCCAGGCCGGCCGCAGCGCTCCCACATAGCTGGCGGAGGCCGGCCTGGATAGCGCCGGGCAAGTTGAACTCTTTCGTTGACGCTGGCTCCGGATGGGGTCCGGGGGAAGGTTGAACAACTTGTGGACAATGTAGCGCCGGTTTCGAACATCACCATTCAAGAGCGCCGATCGGCTGACGGCCTTGATGCACACGTCCCCATGATCCTGCGGGACGGAGCGCTCTACGATCCTGATCTGGATCGTTTCTTCCGCGACCTTCCCCTCAATGGCATTCGCTCACGGCACTCCCTTCGTGCGTATGGCTATGACGTCCTGGTCTGGGTCCGCTTTCTTTCGGAAGCCTGCGGCAAGTCCGTATGGCAAGGTGATCGTCGCGACGTCCTTGCCTATCATCGCGTTCGTCGCCGGACAGAGGGAGGCCAGCGTATCTCCGCGGCGTCCTGGAATCGGGCGGTTGCCTGTCTCGATCGCCTCTATCGCTGGGGTGTTCACGAAGGCTTGCTCCCTGAAGCACCGTTCACGCATCGCTCTGTTTGGAGGCGAGGACACGGCTGCCAGCGTGCGCAGATTACAGCCCGCAATGACGCCTATGAGCCGGCTGCACGTCGAGCGGATGTCAGCTTTGTCACGCTCGATGACTACCGGGTATTTCGGGACGTCGGCCTCAGAGGGCTTATGCCTGATGGTGGAGCGAGACCCGAAGCCCGTGATCGCAACGGCATTCGCAATGCGTTGTTTTCCGACCTCGTTGTGACGACAGGCCTTCGGCTGGAAGAAGCCTCTTTTCTGTTTGCATCCGACCTCGCTGCCGTCGATCGGCGGACGGCTCGGCAGGTATGGCTCGATCTGCCGGACGCCCTGACCAAGGGTGATCGTGGTCGCCAGATTCTTCTTTCCGGTCGACTGCTTGAACAAGCGCGGGCCTACATCGCGGTTGAACGGGCTCACGCCGTCACTAAGTTCCGACAACGCTCCGGCTGGCGCTCGTACGAACGCCCGATCTTCGTTCACAGGGAGCGGTCAGCTTCCCGGTTGCGACTGCTTGACGGGAGCGATGTCGTTCTTGATCTGCTGAGCCCCGAAGAGCGCAACAGGATCATCGTCTGCGAGGACGACGGCGCACCGAGCGAGCCCGCCGTGCTGTGGCTCACGGAAGTCGGATTGCCGGTTCAACCGAACTCCTGGGAGGTGATCTTCGCTCGGGCATCCGAGCGGGGCAGGTCTCTCGGCTTTTCCGTCAACATCACGCCGCACCAGCTCCGCCATACCTTTGCCGTGCATATGCTCGCGATGCTGATCCAGCAGCGGATTCGAGATGCAGCGTTGCCCGCTCCGATCGAAGGATATCGGCAGATCCTCGGCGATCCACTCCAGCAAGTGCAACGACTGCTTGGCCACGCCAGCCTTGCAACGACCTACATCTATCTCGATCACATCGCTTCGCGCGCCGATACCGTTGACGCCGCCGTCGAGGAGTTACTGGCGCTGCTTCCCTCGGAGCACTCGTTATGAGAGGCCGGCCGCGGAAGGGAACTTCAGTTCGTTTTGCGCCCGCAGATGGTTGGTGTTGTTCCAGCTCATGCCGGTGATCAGGTGCTCGGACTGCGCTTCAACATTGAGGTGCGTTATGGCGGGATCGTCGAGGTCGATCTCACCAACCTGCGCCCGCGAGCACTCGCGATAGCCTTTGCCGGCGCTGTTCGCCGACAGGCTGAACTCGGCGGGGCGTTGGGAGCGCGCTGCACCATCAAGCAGCACATTGCGGCATATCATAAGTTTTTCGCATACCTGAGAGCCCATTCTCATGCCACGAAGCCGGCTGATCTTCGCGCGCAGGATATTGACGGATTCGAAGCCTCCCTTGAGGCCGGCGGCATGACGCCGATCCATCGGCATACGGTCCTTGCGAAGGCGGTCCTTGCGCTACGCTCGATCGATATAGATCAACCCGATCTTCTCGATGAGAGGCTTCGCCACCGCCTCAGCTACACGAGCGCACAGTCCGCTGGGCGATCGCGGCCCCGCGACGCATATAGTCCGTTCGTCGCTCGGCAGCTACGTGACGCGGCTCGGGCCGATATCCGCAAAATATTCAGGCGCATCGGCCGTTCGCTCGACGAAGCCGGCGATTCCAATCTCCGTCGTGCGGTCGCCGATACTGAAGCCAGGATTGCCGCAGAAGGCAAGATCGATCACTCGGACATCGCCTTCAAACGCCTGTACTTCATGCGCCTGCGACGTGGCCTGCCAGTTTCCAGCTTTTCCGAGGACGTCCATAACCGCCATCATTTGCTCGCATCCGATCTGCCGCCATTGCTGACGTTCCTGTCATTGGAGACAGGGCTCGAGATCGAATGCTGCAAGACGCTGACCATCGACTGTTTACAGAACCCCGGACCCGGCACGATCGAGATCAGCTACATAAAGCGTCGCGCGCGTGGCGCCGAGCAGAAGCGCCTGCGCGTTCGTGATGGCGGCCTCGGCACGCCTGGCGGATTGATCCGCAAGCTGATCGAGGTGACCGGCTTCACCAGGCGCTTTCTTCCGGTCGAGTCTTTCCAGGCCGCATCGGCCCGCGGCCTCACGACACTCTGGCCGGTCCTGGCCGCTAAATCCGTGTGCAAGGATCACCTCTCTGCCGAGATCGTACGCCAGCTCAATCTTTATCGCGATCACCTCAATGAACTGTTCGGCACGATCAACGAGCCGGTTATTCCCAACAGTTCCGAAGGCAAGCCTTGGCGCATCACAACACGGCAATTTCGCCGAACGATTGCATGGCATATCGCCAACCGTCCCTTCGGTACGATCGCCGGCATGATCCAGTATAAGCATGCCTCCGTCGCGGCTTTCGAGGGCTATGCCGGCTCCAGCAAGTCCGGCTTCCGCGCCGAGGTCGAGAACCAGCGTGCTCTTGGGCAACTCGATGACCTGCTGGTTTACTTCGATGAGCGGGAAATTGGTTCGACGCTTTCCGGACCAGCGGCACCACGCATATCGAAGGCGCTTGATGCTGCTACGGCAGAACTCAGTCCACTCCCGGTCATGATTGCAGATCGCGCGCGGCTTCGCACGATGCTCGCCAGTCTTGCGCGCACATTGCACGTCGGCGTGCTCGCCGATTGCTTCTTTGATCCCGGGACCGCCCTATGCCTGAAGCAGGCAGCCAACGCGGTCAACGGCAAGACGCCGTTGACCATGCTTTGCCAACCGACACGATGTCCAAACGCCTGCATCACCGCCAGACACCGGTCAGCATGGGCACATTCCGCAGACGAGGCGAGAGCCGTCCTCAAAGAGAAGCGGTTGTCCTCGCTACAGCGCTCCGCTCTGCAACACGATCTCGCGCGCATCGAGGCTGTCCTCGATGATATTGATCGCGACACTGACGTACCGCGCAAAGGCTGATCATCCTCCGCTGTCGCTCCCGCTCGGCGAATGCATGGGCGCTCCTTTTCGATTTTTGTTTACGGCTCGGTTTTGAATTGCCGTAATCGCAATCGACTTCGGTGCCCTTCGGGCGCGGACTGTCCCGACGGCGAAACGCCGCGGAAATATGATTTTTGCCACTGATCCTGAGTAGCTTTGGAATCTGGCACGTTAAGGTCCGCATTGAACGAACTGCGGCTTGCGGACCAAAGGCGGTGCTCGCGCTCAAGCTCAGGGTGCTCGGAAAGCTTGCGAACCGCAGGTGAAAGATCTTCAAGCTGCCCGCGCCGTACCGGAAACAGATGACAGATCGGTTCGCCGACTTCGAACCGAACCTCGTGATGCGGACGCGTGAACAGCCAGTTCATCGTGAAGGTGTAAGGTGACCAATCGGTTTCAATGATTCCCGTGAGAGCTGCGATGCCATCTTTGGGGCGATTGACCGGCCCAGTCAGATAAAGATCGACACCTGAGTCCGTTTGAAACAGGCAGGGCACATGAATTGTCAGCACGCCCTCGCCGAAATGGCTGATCGCCTGTACAGGAGGATACGGGGCAGTCGCCTTGATCGTGATTGCATCCTTGCTTTGGCGACCGTCCCAGCTTGCCGTAAAGCCTGCGGTACACAGGATTTCCCAGCCGTGGGTATTGGCGATGGCAAGCGGTAAACAGCGATATGCGAAGCGGCGATTGCTGCTGTCCATCCACCGCCGCTCGGCCGGGGCTGGCCTGATCTGAACGTCATGCCCATCGATGACGTAGGCGGTCAATTCCTTCATACAGCTACCATTTAAAGCGGAATCCGGCATTGCCGCCGATGCCGCGCCGCATTTCACCGTCCACGTTGGTTGTATATTCGATCGCACCGAATGCGGAGATATTTGAGGTCACTTTCACCGAGGCGCCGCCGCGCACTCCCAGTGAGCTGCCGCCAAGCGACGCGATGACGTTCCTGTCGTTGAATATCACATCTGCCGTGCTCGAAAAATTGTGCCATAAATCGACGCTGACGAAGGTCTGCCAGGGCATGCCGGAGATCACGGTGTTGTTCTCCATTCTCACGCCCAGCCTGCCGGTGACCGCGTTGAAGCTCCCGTAGTCGATCCTCGAGAATTGATCGTTCGTGCTGCCGGGACTGATGCGTTGCGCGATGACCTGCCCCTGCGGTTCGATAGTCCAGCCTTTGGTGATCGCGAGAGGTATTCCCGCTTCAATCGAGGCCGCAAAGGCGCCGCCGTCGATTGCTGCGCCTATTTTCCGATCCGACGA
Source organism: Bradyrhizobium diversitatis (assembly GCF_016031635.1). Lineage (GTDB taxonomy): Bacteria > Pseudomonadota > Alphaproteobacteria > Rhizobiales > Xanthobacteraceae > Bradyrhizobium > Bradyrhizobium diversitatis. Next base: position 713 of record NZ_JACEGD010000056.1, on the reverse strand, counting down.
AGCGCCGCCACGAAGCCATGTGTAGTTCGTAACGGCGTCGAGATACCAACCGGCATCGCCGACAAAGGTCCAGTAGCCTCCGATGCCCTCACCCTGAAGCAAAAACTTGCCGTCGCGCACACCGTAAGCTGCCAACGTATTGCCATAGACGGTCCCGCTTCCTTCGGTGTGGGTATAGAAAATGCCAGCACGACTCTGTCCCACGGCGTTGTCGGTGGCGAACAGGTCAAGGCCGGTCTGCAGCCCCCAGATCTGGCCGTCGATCTTGGGGGCAAGCTGATAGCTGAGGCTGGGGATCGACGAATTCCATTGCTGTTCATGGGTCGAACCGAACACGCGCATCCATGCGCCATCGACCTTGCCGGAATTGTTCAGCAGACCCTGATCGCCAAAGCGTTTGTGGAACGTCCCGACTGAGGCAATGCCCATCTGCTGCGCCATTCCGGGCACGAGCATGTAACCTGGAATCTCCGGACGGATGAGCGGTATCGCCGGTGGCGGCGGCGATGGTGGCGGCGGCCCCGGCGGTGGCGGTGGCGGTGGCAGTGGTCCTGGTGGCGGCGGTGGTGGCGGCGGCCCCGATGGTGGCGGCGGCACGTCTATCGGTAACGTTGTTGGTGGGACCGGCGGCGGCGGCGGCGGCGGCGGTGATACTGGCGGTGCCGGCGGTAGGGGCGGCACCGTTATGGGCAGCGTCGACGGCGGCACTGGTG
>NZ_JACEGD010000055.1 GCF_016031635.1 Bradyrhizobium diversitatis | reverse complement strand
CGGCCGGCGTGCCCTGGTACCAGCCGCCGGTGCGGTCGTTCTCGAGGCCGTCGACGATCTGGGCGACGTCGCCGATGGTGACGGGCGAGCCGTTGCGATAGGCGATGATGACCGGCCTGTAGGCGTCGGCGGCGGCGATCTGGTCGTTGGCTGCGATGATGTAGGATTGCTGCGCGCCGTCGAGCGAGCCTTTCGGCCCCGAGACATTGGCATTGGCGATCGCAGTACGCAGATCTTCCATGGCGATGCCGTAGGCCGCAAGACGCGCGAGATCGGCCTGGATGCGCACGGCTGGCTTCAGCCCGCCGAGGACCGAGACCCGTCCGACGCCGGAAATCTGACTCAAGCGCTGCGCCAGAATGGTGTCGGCGATGTCGCTCATCACGCGCAACGAGATCGTGTCGGAGCGCAGCGCCAGCGTCATCACCGGCGCGTCCGCTGGGTTCACCTTGGCGTAGGTCGGCGGATAAGGCAGCGTCTTGGGCAGCACGCCGGCCGCGGCATTGATGGCGGCCTGCACGTCCTGGGTCGCGCCGTCGATATCGCGGTTGAGGTCGAACTGGAGCGAGATCTGGCTGACGCCGAACGAGCTGGTCGAGTTCATCGCCGACAGCGACGGGATCTGGCCGAGCTGCCGCTCCAGCGGCGCGGTGATCAGCGAGGCGATCACGTCGGGGCTGGCGCCCGGAAGCTGCGTCGTCACCTGCACGGTCGGGAAATCGACCTGCGGCAGCGCCGAGACCGGCAGCGCGAAATAGCCCAGCAGCCCGCCGATCAGGAGCGCGATGCCGAGCAGCGAGGTCGCTATCGGCCGTCGGATGAAGGGTTCGGAGACACCCATGGGAGCTGCCTGCCGCTTCAGGCGGCTGTTGTCGGGATCATGGCTGCTTCGCTCCACTTCCCGATGCGCCCGGCCCCGGTGCCGGCCCGGTCTGTCCCTTCTGGTCGCCCTCGCTGCTCTTCCGCTTGGCGCGGAATTCGCCCTCCTTGCCTTGCGAATCCTTCTGGCCTTCTTTGGCACCCTCCTTCTTCTGGGCGTCCGGCCCGCGCGAGCGCTTGCGCGGCGCGAGATCGGCCGACGGGGTCTGGTCGTCGCGGCCCACGATCACCTTGGAGCCATCGGACAGATTGGCAAAGCCCGTGGTGACGACCTTGTCGGTCGGCGAGAGGCCCCTGGCGATGACGGCGTCATGCTCGTTCTGCTGGGTCACCGTCACGGGCTTGGCCGAGACGATGTTGTCCTCGCCGATGACGTAGCTGAAGGTCCCGATCGGACCGCGCTGCACGGCAGAGGTCGGCACCACCAGCGCCTGCGTCAAGGTCTCGACCTTGAGGCGGACATTGACGAACTGGCCAGGCCAAAGCTGGTAATGGGCGTTCGGAAATTCCGCCTTGAGCTTGAGCGTGCCGGTGGTCTGGTCGACCTGGTTGTCGATGCCGGTGAGCTTGCCGGTGTCGATCACGGTAATGCCGTCATTTCCGAACACGTCGACGGCGAGCGTGCCCTTTGCCGCGGCCGCGTTGACGCGCATGATCTGCTGCTGCGGCAGGCTGAACCACACCGCGATCGGCTGCAATTGCGTGATCACCACGAGACCCGTGGTGTCGGAGGCATGGACGATGTTGCCCTGGTCGACCTGGCGCAGGCCGGCCCGGCCCGAGATCGGCGCCACGATCTTGGTGTAGCTCAGCGTCGCGGCCGCGTTGTCGATCGCCGCCTGGTCGGCCTTCACCAGCGCCTCCGTCTGCGCCACCAGCGCGCGCTGGGTATCGGCCTGCTGCTTGGAGCCGGCATTGGAGGCGGCGAGCTGCTCGTAGCGGGCGAGATCGATGCGCTGATTGGCGAGCTGGGCCTCGTCCTGCGCCTTCTTGGCCACCGCCTGGTCGTACTGCGCCTGATAGATCGCCGGATCGATCTCGCCGAGCACGTCGCCCTTCTTGACGTCCTGGCCCTCCGTGAAGTTGACGGCGATCAGCTTGCCGTCGACCTGCGAGCGCACGGTCACGGTGTTGAGCGCGCGGATCGCCCCGACGCCGTCGAGATAGACCGGCACGTCCTGGATGCGCGGGCTCGCTGCCAGCACGGGCACCGGCAGATCGGGACGCTGGTTGCGGTTGTTGGCCTGTTGCTGATGCGTGACGATCCAGCCGAGATAGCCAAGGCCGCCCAGGATCGCGAGCGCGACCAGGGTCATGACGAAGCCGCGGCCGCGCGATTTTTTCGCCGTCCCCTCTTCCGCGCCCTGCTTCGTATCCGGCTTAAAGAGCATTGACCGGTTTCTCCATTCGCGGCTCCCAACCGCCGCCGAGCGCCTGGTACAGGCTGACGATGGCGAGAAGCCGTGCGAGTTGCGCCTGCGACAGCACGTCTTCCGCCTGGAACAGGGTCAGTTGGGTGTTGAGCACGGTCACGATGTCGGCGGTGCCGGCGCGCAATTGCTGCTCCGACAGATCGAAGGCGCGGCGCGAGGCGGCCACGACGTCGCGCTGCAATTGCAGCCGGATCGTGGTCTGCCTGATCGAGAACAGCGCATTGTCGACGTCGGCAAAGGCCTGGACGATGGTCTTGCGGTAGGTCTGGAGCAGCTCGTCCTGGCGTGCCTTGGCAAACTCGAAATTGCCGAGGATCCGGCCGCCGTCGAAGATCGGCTGCGTGGCGCTGCCGACGAGCTGGAAGAAGGCCGCGTGCGGCTGGAACAGCGAGACCAGCGCCGAGCTCTGGTGTTCGCGGTGGCGGAGGCGAGCTGCGCCTCCTGCCGGCGGATGTCCGGCCGCTGCGTCAGCAGCTCCGACGGCAGGCCAGGCGTCACGCGTGGGATCGCGATCCGGTCCAGCGAGCCGCCGAGCACGCGCACGCTCTCCGGCGGGCGCGAGACCAGCACGGCAAGCGCGTTGACGTTCTGGTCCAGCGTCTGGCGCAGCGGCGGCACCAGGGCCTTCTGGTTCGCCAGTACGCTTTCCTGCTGGGCGACGTCGAGATCGGTGCCGGTGCCGGCCCTGCGGCGCTCCCGGACCGCATCGAGGATGCGCTGCGCGCTCGCGATGTTGCGCTGTGAGGTCCTGATGCGGTCCTGCGAGGCAAGCACCTGGAAATAGGCGTTGGCGACGGCGGCGAGCGTCGTCAGCGCGACCGTGTCGCGATCGAAACGATTGGCGTTCGCGGTCTCCTCCGCCGTCTGCAGCGCGTCGCGGTTCTGGCCCCAGAAGTCGAGCTGATAGCTCGCGCTGAGCGAGGCCGAATAATTGACGACCTCGCGCCCGCCGATGGACAGACCGGAGGCGCTCGAACCCGAGGTGCGCGAATAGGTTTCCGAGCCGGCTGTCGACAGGCTCGGCAGCAGCGCCGCGCCCGCCTGCCGCGCCTGGGCGTCGGCCTGGACGATGCGCGAAACGGCAGCGGCGATGTCGAGGTTGACGGTCTGCGCCTCCACCATCAGCTGCGTCAGCTCCGCTGAGCGGAAGCCGCGCCACCAATCCAGTGACGGCGGCACATCCCCTTTCCCGGCATATTTGTATTGCGCGGGAACATCGAGCGCGGGGTCGGGCAGATCCTGAGTCAGCACGCAAGCGCCTGAACCGGTGGAGAGGCTCAGCACCGCAAGCCAGCGCGCCGCACGACGCGTCCAGGCCGCGGAGCGCAATGATCGCCACATGGCGATCGCCGGAACATGTTGTGTCACATCCACCCCCCGCCGGGCAGATCGAGCCGCCACCCCGCCGCGGGATTAGCCGATTCGCGGCAGGACGGTGGGGGGGCTTTCGGCAACTCGTTCACAGGCGATGCTTTCTGCGGAACCTCGAGCTTCATACTAGCCGGGCACGGAACAGGGGGACAGTGTCGCAGTTGCGAGATGCCCGTGCCAACGAGCGGGCGCGAAACTGACAGGAATACAAAAAGTGTCTGTCTCGCAGAGACTTTTCTCTCTGCGTGGCGTCGGCAAACGTGATCAAGCTTACCAAGATTTCATGTGATATTGCTGCCACACCGGATGCTAAGCTGCAATTTGACTGCACACCACGCAGCTTCGGCCCAGTCGCGCCTCCGAGCCACATCACAAGACCGTCAATTTGCCGAAAGCGATTCCGTCCATCGCGCCGACACTTCTTCGGCTTTCCGCGCGCTCCCACGCTCCTCGATTTCGACCCGTCTCGTCCCTGGCAAAAATTGGTCGCAAGACCGCTCATGATGCGCGCTATCGTTTCGTCCCCCGACAGCATTCAGTGATTTCCTCCTACCGGTATCCTGCCTCGCGGCCGAGCGCATCACCGCCGGTCTCGCCGCTCGGAATATCACTGTTTGGGCGGGCGTTTCGGTCCGGTTCGCCGCAGCGCAAAAGCCTTCCCCTTTGGCCTCCCAGGCACTAGGTTCTGGCCAAAGCTGATCAACCCCTTGCCAGTGATTTCCCCCGACATGACCATTCGAAACGACGTTGTCGAAGCCATCGGCAACACCCCGCTGATCAAGCTGAAGCGCGCCTCGGAACTGACCGGATGCACCATTCTCGGCAAGGCCGAGTTCATGAATCCGGGCCAGTCGGTCAAGGACCGCGCCGGCAAATGGATGATCCTGGAGGCTGAGAAGCGCGGCGAGCTCAAGCCCGGGGGTCTCGTGGTGGAAGCAACCGCCGGCAATACCGGCATCGGGCTCGCGGTCGTGGCGAGCGCGCGCGGCTACCGCACCCTGATCGTGATCCCGGAGACGCAGAGCCAGGAAAAGAAGGATTTCTTGAAGCTGTGCGGCGCCGAGCTGATCGAGGTGCCGGCCCTCCCCTATGCCAATCCCAACAACTACCAGCATGTCGGCCGGCGGCTCGCCGACGAGCTGCGCAAGACCGAGCCAAACGGCGTACTGTTTGCCGATCAATGGAACAACCTCGACAATGCCAAGGCGCATTACGAATCCACCGGCCCCGAGATCTGGGAGCAGACCGGCGGCAAGGTCGACGGCTTCGTCTGCTCGGTCGGCAGCGGCGGCACGCTGGCCGGCGTCAGCCGCTATCTGAAAGAGAAGAGCAAGAACGTCCGCATCGCTTGCGCCGATCCGCACGGCGCCGGCATGTACGAATATTTCAGGACCGGTGAGGCCAAGGCGACGCCCGGCGGCTCGATCACCGAGGGCATCGGCCTCAACCGCGCCACTGCGATCGTCGAGACAGCCAAGGTCGACGATACCCATCTCATTCCGGATGCCGAAGCCGTCAGCGCGATCTACGAGCTGCTGCAGCACGAAGGCCTGTGCCTCGGCGGCTCGACCGGCATCAACGTGGTCGGCGCGATCCGCCTTGCCAAGCAGCTCGGGCCCGGCAAGACGATCGTCACCGTGCTGTGCGATTCCGGCAGCCGCTATCTGTCCAAGCTGTTCAACGCAGACTTCATGCGGGCCAAGAACCTGCCGGTGCCGGAGTGGCTGGAGAAGCGCAGCAATATCAAGCCGCCCTTCGTGTGATCGTCGCAAGAAGGCGCACGTCGCCGATGTGCGCCCGCAAGGCGCCCCCGGTTCGGTCCACTTATGCGACCTCGCCGCGTTCCGCGGCTGCGGCACAATAGTCGCGCCAGAACTGGCGATAGCCCGCCTCGACCTTGCGCGTGTAGATCTCGACGTTGCCGGCGGGCGAAGCTGCGATCCGGGCCGGCAGTTCCGCGCGCAGCTTCGCCAGATGGGCGGACTGCGCCGCATATTTGCATGCGATCGCGGCGTAGCCTTCGTCGTCCTCAGCGACCCAGTCCTCCAGACCGACGGCCGCGACGATCGACCCTCCGGCGCGCGACGAGGCGCCATTGCCGAGCTTGGCGACGACGGGAACGCCGGCATAGAGCGATTCCCAAGTACTGATGCCGCCGTTTTGCGGGAAGGTATCCAGCGAGATGTCCACCTTCGCGAAGGCCAGCAGATGCTCGTGGCGCGAGGTGGAGCCCATGCAGGTGATATTCTCAGCGGCGATGCCGTGCGCCACGAACCGCGCCACCAGGCTGTCGCGCAGCAAGGGGTCGTCAAGCAGCCCGTGCTTGATGATGATCTTCGATCCGGGCACCTCGCGCATCACCTTCGACCACACAAGGATGGCTTCGTCCGAGATCTTGTAGATGCGGTTGAACACGCCGAAGGTCACATGGCCGTTGCGGAGCATGGGCAGCTCCGACATCGGCACGTCCAGCACGGGCTCGATCGTGATCAGGCACGGCAGATCGTGAACCTTCTCGGCCAACAGATGGCGCGCCGATTGCGGAATGAAGACCGGATCGGCGAGCACGTAGTCCATGGTCTGAAGGCCGGTCCCGGTGGCATGTCCGAAACCCGTGACCTGGACGGGCGCGGGCTTCCGGGCAAACACATGGAGCCTGTTGCCGGTCGTGTGGCCTGATACGTCGATCAGCACATCGACCTTGTCGGCCTGAATTCGATCGGCCAGCTCGTCGTCCGAGAGCTGTCCGGCGTCGACCCAGACGTCCGCCAAAGGCTTGAAGCGTTCGGTCATCTCATCCGGCAACGGAAAGCAGGAATAGCAGATGATCTCGAACCTGGCGTGATCATGATGGCGCAGCACCGGCAACAAAGTGAGCGCGGCCGAGTGGTTCCTGAATTCGGACGCGACATATCCGACCACGATCCGCCTGTCCGGATCGAGCTCCCGTGGCGCGAGCGTCCTTCGCGGCAAATTGGCACCGACCGCGTCCCACCAGGACTTTCGCGCCGCCTGCTGGACCGCAAAACCAGCCTCGGAAAGATAGTCCAGCAGGAAAATCTTGCGCTCGATGGCGTCCGCATAGTCCGGCCTGAGTTCCAGCGCCTTGTCCAGATGCTCAAGCGCCGTCGCGATGTCTCCCTGGCTCGCATGACACGACGCCAGCAGTGCCATGCCGATCTCGGAGCGCGGATTTTCCTCGAGCAGAGTCTTGACGGCCGAAATCGCCTTCGCCGTATTCCCCAGGAGAATGTTGACTTGCGCCTTCCCGCGCAGCGCCAGCTCGAGCGTGGGCGATTGCGCCAGCGCGGCATCGAAGTCTGCGGCGGCCTGCGGCAGCCGCGACAGATCGAAGTTGAGCCGTCCGCGCTGGGCCAGCATCCTCGCCGAATTGGGCTTGATCGCCAGTCCCGCCGCGAGCGCGGCTTCGGCCTCGTCGAAGTGCCGGAGCTCGACGCTCAGCATCCCCTTGCCGGCGATCGCTTCGGCGTGACGCGGCTGAAACAACAGAGCGCGGTCGAAACTCTCCCTGGCGCGATCGAACTGACCCATCATCAGTTCGGCCATGCCCCGATTGCAGAACGCATCGGCATAGTCCGGCTTCAGCTTGATGGCGCGATCGTGCAGTTCGATGGCCTGCTCAGCGAGCTTCATGTGCAGCAGGGTATTGCCGAGATTGGTCAGCGCGAGCGGGAAGTTCGGCTTCAGCGCGATCGCCCTCTCTTGGCACCTGCGCGCATCCTCGAATTTCTTCAGGTCGAAGTAGACGGTCGCGAGGTTGCTGTGGGCTTCGTGCGAACGCGGATCGAGCCCAATCGCACGCTCGAGCAGCTCTTGCGCCTCCGCCAGGCGACGGCCGTCATGGGCGCACAGGCCTAGCAAATGCGTGGCATCGAAATGATCCGGAAGCGCCTTCAGGATCTCACGGCAAAGCGCCTCGGTCTCCGCGTACCGGCCCTGGCCATAGGCGCTCGCTGCGGCGGAGATGACGGCGTCCGCCTGCTTCATGAGTTTCTTCTGCAATCGCGCGTTCTGGAATGCGCGCGCGCCGGCGCCGCTGCTCTGCAAGGTTGCTCTCCGAAGGATGGCCGCACGGAGAGTCTAGCTGATTCGTCGTCAAGGCCGCCCGGTCGGCTGAAGCGGCGAGGCCCCCGGGGTTTCCCGATGCTCAGGGCGAGATCTGGCCCCCGGCCTACGCTAGGTCCCCGCCTTCCGGGGCCGCAGCGCAATAGTCGCGCCAGAACTGGCGATAGCCCGCCTCGACCTCGCGCGTGTAGATCTCGACGTTGCCGGCGGGCGAGGCCGCGATCCCGGCCGGCAGTTCTGCGCGCAGTTTCGCCAGATGAGCCGGTTGCGCCGCATATTTGCACGCGATCGCGGCATAGCCTTCGTCATCCTCGGCGACCCAGTCTCCAAGACCGACGGCCGCGACGATCGACCCGCCGGCGCGCGACGAGGCGCCCCTCCCGAGCTTGGCGACGACCGGAACGCCAGCATAGAGCGATTCCCAGGTGCTGATGCCGCCGTTTTGCGGGAAGGTATCCAGCGAGATGTCGACCTTCGCGAAGGCCTGCAGATGCTCGGCGCGCGGGGTCGAGCCCATGCAGACGACGTTGTCCTCGGCGATGCCCTGCTCCACGAACCGCGCAATCAGGCGGTCGCGCAGCATAGGATCGTCCAGCAATCCGTTCTTGATGATGATCTTCGATCCGGTCACCGTGCGCATCACCTTCGACCACACACCGATGGCCTCGTCCGAGATCTTGAAGATGCGGTTGAACACGCCGAAGGTCACATGGCCGTTGCGGAGCATGGGGAGCTCAGAAGGCGGCGCATCCAGGATGGGATCGATCGTGATCAGGCACGGCAGATCGTGAACCTTCTCAGCCAGCAGATGGCGCGCGGATGGCGGAATGAAGACCGGATCCGCGAGCACATAGTCCATGGTCTGAAGGCCGGTCCCGGTGGCATGTCCGAAGCCCGTGACCTGGATCGGGGCCGGCTTGCGGGCGAAGACATGGAGCCGGCTGCCGGTCGTATGTCCTGATACGTCGATCAGGATATCGATCCCATCGACCTGGATACGATCAGCCAGTTCGTCGTCCGAAAGCTGCGCGGCATCGACCCAGACGTCCGCCAAAGGCTTGAACTGTTCGGTCATCTCGTCCTGCGACGGCCAGCAGGAATAGCAGACGATCTTGAACCTGGCGTGATCATGATGGCGCAGCACCGGCAACAGCGAATACGCTGCCGAGTGGCGCCTGAATTCGGACGCGACATAGCCGATGACGATCCGCCTGTCCGGATCGAGCTTGCGCGGCGCAAGCGTCCTTCTCGGCAACTTGGCGCCGATCGCATCCCACCAGTATTTTCGGGCCGCCTGCTGGACTACGAAATCGGCCTGCGGCAGATAATCCAGCACGAAAATCCTGTATCCGATCGCCTCCGGAAAGTCCGGCGCGATCTCCAGCGCCGCATCGAGATGCGCGAGCGCCGTCGCGATGTCTCCCTGGTTCACGTGGCAAGCCGCAAGAAGCGCCAATCCCATCTCCGAGCGCGGATTGACCTCGAGCAGCGTCTTGACGCCCACCATCGCCCGCGCCGTGTTCCCCACGAGGATGTCGATTTGCGCCCTCCAGCACAGCGCGACCTCGAGCCGTGGCGATTGCGTCAGCGCCGCATCGAGGTCCGCTGCCGCCTGCTCCAGCCGGGACAGGCTCAGATTGAGCCGTCCGCGCTGCAGCAGAATCCTGGGTGACCCTGGCTTGATCGCGAGCGCTGCGTCGAGGGCGGCGGCAGCCGCGTTGAAGTGCCTGAGTTCGAGGCTCACCATGCCCCTGCCGGCTATTGCCTCGGCATGGCGCGGCTGAAGCGATAGGGCGCGATCGAAGCTCTCCTTGGCGCGCTCGAATTTGCCGGTCATCAGCTCCGCCATGCCGCGGTTGCAAAATGCATCCGCATAGTCCGGCTTCAGCCTGATCGCGCGGTCGTGCAGTCCGATCGCCTCTTCGCCGAGACCGATGTGCAGCAGCGTATTGCCGAGATTGGTCAGGGTGATCGGACAATTCGGCTTCAGCGCTATCGCCTTCTCCTGGCACGCGCGGGCGGCCTGAAATTTCTGGAGAGCGAAGTACACGGCCCCGAGATTGCCATGGGCGTCGGGTGAACGCGGGTCGAGCGCAATCGCGCGCTCGAGCAGGAATTCCGCCTCATCGAGCCGGCCACCGTCGAACGCGCGCAGGCCGAGCAGGTGCGTGGCGTGGAAATGATCCGGAACCTCTTTCAAAATCTCGCGGCAGAGTTCCTCGGCCTCGGCAGGTCTGCCCTGCCCGAGTGCCTCGACCGCGAAGGACATGACGGCGTCCGCCTGCTTCCTCAACTTCTTCTGCAATCGCGCGTTCTGGTATGCGCGCGCGCCGAGACTGCTCTGCAAGGTTTCTCTCCGGAGGATGGTCCGAAAAGAGACGAGCTGATTCGCATGGTGCCAAGCTTGCGGCGGCGGTCAGACCGGCGAGGCCGCCGGGTTGCGGGGGCTCACCGCAGGATCTGGCTCAGGAACAGTTTGGTGCGGGCATGCCGTGGGGCGGCGAAGAATTCTCTCGGCGTGTTGGCCTCGATGATCTGGCCGGCGTCCATGAACACGACGCGGTTGGCGACCTCGCGGGCAAAGCCCATCTCGTGGGTGACGACGAGCATGGTCATGCCCTCCTCGGCGAGATCGACCATGGTGTCGAGGACCTCCTTGACCATCTCGGGGTCGAGCGCCGAGGTCGGCTCGTCGAACAGCATCACCTTCGGGTTCATGGTCAGCGCGCGGGCGATCGCGACGCGCTGCTGCTGGCCGCCGGACATCTGCCCCGGAAACTTGTTGGCCTGGTGCGGGATCTTGACCCGCTCCAGGAATTTCATCGCGGTCGCCTCGGCGTCCTTCTTGGGGATGTTGCGGACCCAGATCGGCGCCAGCGTGCAATTGTCGAGCACGGTCAGATGCGGGAACAGATTGAAGCTCTGGAACACCATGCCGACTTCGCGACGCACGGCATCGACATGCTTGAGGTTGGGACCGAGCTCGATGCCGTCGACGACGATCTCGCCCTCCTGGAATTCCTCCAGCGCATTGATGCAGCGGATCAAGGTCGACTTGCCCGAGCCCGAGGGCCCGCAGATCACGATGCGCTCGCCCTTCGCGACCGCCAGGTCGATGTCCCGCAGGACATGGAATTCGCCGTACCACTTGTTGAGGCCGGAAATCTTGACGATGGGCTCGGACATGGTGGCCTCGATCAGCTGCGGCGGTGGGCGTTGAGGCGGCGCTCGACGAACAGCGAGTAGCGCGACATTCCAAAGCAGAAGATGAAGTAGATGATCCCGGCGAAGGCGAAGCCGGTGAATGCGGTCGACGGCGTCGACCATTTCGGATCCGAGAACGAGGCGCGAAGCGAGCCCAGGAGATCGAACAGTGCCACGATCGAAACCAGCGAGGTGTCCTTGAACAGCGAGATGAAGCTGTTGACGAGGTTCGGAATGACGTGACGCAGCGCCTGCGGGAGCACGATCAACGAGGTCGTCTTCCACCACGACAGTCCGAGGGCGGCGGCCGCCTCGCCCTGCCCGCGCGGGATCGCAGCGAGGCCGCCGCGGACGTTCTCGGCCTGGTAGGCGCCGGTGAACAGCGCGATGCCGATCAGCGCCCGGACCAGGCCGTCGACGGTGAAATTGCCGGGCAAGAACAGGGGCAGCATGTAGGTGGCGAAGAACAGCACGGTGATCAGCGGCACACCGCGCCAGAACTCGATGAAGGCGATCGAGAAGATCCGGATCAAGGGAATGGTGGAGCGGCGGCCGAGCGCCAGCGCGATGCCGATCGGCAGCGAAGTGACGATGCCGGTGACGGAGACCACCAATGTCACCAGGAGGCCGCCCCATAGATTGGTCGTCACGATCGGCAATCCGCCGCGGTCCAGGCCCATCAGCTTGATGACGATCGCGATGGCAATGAAGATGGCGATGCTGGATGCCAGAGCCCGCCCGCCGGTGCGAATGCCGCCAGCAAGAAAGAACGCGATCAGGCTGACAATCGCGGCAGTGATGCCGAAATCGGCCCAGACCGGCTGCCCCATCACCTGGACATAGTCGCGCAGCCAGGTGAGCGGAAAGATCAGCCAGGAGATCGCCGTGCCGACCAGCACGATGAGGCTTCCGACAACCCACAGCAACGGTGCGATGGCGGACGTCTTGCTGAGACTGAGGAGCGCCTGCCCGGCACCGATGATGCTCTCGTCGAACAGTTGCAGCAGGCCGGCCGTCCAGCTCAGGCCGAAGCCCTTGATGCCGCCGCCGTGCAGCAGGAAGAATGCGACCACCGGAAAGGCAACGAAGAACAGGCCCGCGTTCAGACCCTTCGCCGGCAGCCGCGGAACGAGCAGCGGAAGCAGCAGCACGACCGCGAGCAACATCGTGAGGTCGACCCGCCAGCGCTCCGCCTCGGGATAGAAGCCGTAGATGAGCTGCGGCAGTTTCGCCTGGATGTAGGGCCAGCAGGCACCGACAGCAAAGCCGGCGTTCTCGGCGAGGCACGCGGTGCGGTCCTGGCCGCTCCAGACCGCATCGACTATCAGGAACCTGACGGAGGGAATGACGGTGAACCAGAGCAGCAAGGCGCCCACGATCGTGAGCAGGATATTGGTCGGCGAGTTGAACAGGCGCGTACGCACCAGGCCGATGAAGCCCGTGGTCTTGATCGGCGCGGGCCGCTCGGCGAGCAGGTCCTGGCGGACGAAGCTGCTTGAGCTGATATCGGTCATGCGCCGAGGCTCCGGCTGACGCGCCAACCGTAGACGCTCATGACGGCGCTGGTGAGCAGCGAGATCAGGAGATAGATGCCCATCGTCATCGCGATGATCTCGATCGCCTGCCCGGTCTGGCTCAGCGACGTGCCGGCGAACACCGACACCAGGTCGGGATAGCCGATCGCGACCGCCAGCGACGAGTTCTTGGTGAGATTGAGGTACTGGTTGGTCAGCGGCGGCACGATGACGCGCATGGCCTGCGGCACGACGATCAGGCGGAGCGTGGCGCCTCGGCTGAGACCGAGCGAGGCTCCCGCCTCCATCTGTCCCTTATGAACGGACAGGATGCCGGCGCGCACGATCTCGGCGATGAAGGCGGCGGTATAGGACGACAGCGCCACCGTCAGCGCCACGAATTCCGGGATGATACGCGAGCCGCCCGCGAAGTTGAAGCCCTTGAGCTGCGGCAGCTCGAAGGTGAAGGGCAAGCCGAACACCAGCATGGTCGCGACTGGCAGCCCGAACAGCAGGCCCAGCACATAGGGCCAGATCCGGATCATGCGCCCTTCCTGGAACAGCGCGCGCCGCGCATGGAAGCGCAGGGCCAGTGACGCCACGATGCCGAACACCAGCATCGCCAGGAACGGCACGAGACCGCTCTGACCGATCGGGCTGGGAACGACGAGGCCTCGATTGCTGATGAACGCGATGCCGAACAGGGAAATGCTCTGCCGCGGATTGGGCAGGGCCGCGAGCACCGCGAGGTACCAGAACAGGATCTGGAACAGCACCGGCAGGTTGCGGATGACCTCGACATAGATCTCGCCGACGCGCGACAGCAGCCAATTGGGCGACAGCCGGCACAGCGCGACGATGAAGCCGATCACGGTGGCGAAGACGATGCCCACCACCGAGACGACGAGCGTGTTCAGCAACCCGACGACGAACACGCGCAGGAACGTGTCCGAGCCGGTATAGGGGATCAGGGTCTGGTTGACGTCGAAGCCGGCATTGTTCCTGAGGAAGCCGAAGCCGGCGGCGATGTGCTGGTTCTCGAGGTTGGCGCGGGCATTGGAGACGATTTCATAGCCGATCCAGCCCAGGATCGCCGCGAAGGCGAACTGGACGGCAACGCCGTTCCAGCCTGCCTTGCCGCCCAGGATGCGCCGGATCTTCAGCGCACTCTGGGCCGGCGGTTTTCGGGCCTCGGTGCTCATGCCGTTGCCGGCCGATCGGGTGATCAGCGGATCGGCGGCGCGTACTGAAGACCGCCTTTATTCCAGAGATTGTTGAGACCGCGATTGATGGCGAGCGGCGAGCCCGCGCCGACGTTGCGGTCGAACACCTCTCCGTAATTGCCGACCGCCTTCACGATCCGCACCACCCAATCCTTGGTCAGACCGAGCTGTTCGCCGAAATTGCCGTCGCTGCCGAGCACGCGCTTCAGTTCCGGATTTTCCAGTTTCGCCTTCTCGTCGACGTTCTTCGAGGTGACGCCGAGCTCTTCAGCGGTGATCATCGCAAACAGCGTCCATTTCACGATGTCGAACCACTGGTCGTCGCCGTGGCGCACCATCGGACCGAGCGGTTCCTTCGAGATGATCTCGGGGAGCACCATGTGGTCGTTGGGACTGGCGAGCTTCAGACGATTGGCGTACAGGCCCGACTGGTCGGTGGTGAAGACGTCGCAACGGCCGGCTTCGTAGGCCTTGACGGTTTCGTCGTTGGTGGCGAACGCGATCACCTCGTACTTCATGTTGTTGGCCTTGAAGTAGTCGGCGAGATTCTGCTCGGTGGTGGTGCCGGTCTGCACGCAGACCGATGCGCTGTTGAGCTCGAGCGCCGAATTCACCTTGAGGGACTTCTTCACCATGAAGCCCTGCCCGTCATAATAGGTCACGCCGGTGAAATTGGCGCCGAGCGAGGTGTCGCGCGAGATGGTCCAGGTGGTGTTGCGCGAGAGCACGTCGATCTCGCCGGATTGCAGCGCCGTGAAGCGGTCCTTGGCGGACAGCGGCACGTACTTGACCTTGGTCGGATCGTTGAAGATCGCCCCCGCGATGGCGCGGCAGACGTCGACGTCGATGCCGGTCCAGTTGCCCTTGTCATCCGGGGAGGAGAAGCCGGGCAAGCCCTGACTGACGCCGCAGGACAGCATGCCCCGGTCCTTGACGGTCTTGAGCGTTTGCACATCGGCGGCTTCGGCAGAGAGGCCGGCGGCGAGAGCAAGGGTGAGAGCCAGGGTTACGCGTTTCATGGGCTTTGGGCCTTTCAAGGTCGTCTCAAGATCAGGAATAATGTTGTCTGTGGGGTCATCTCTGCCAGGGCTAATCGTACCAGGGCTAGCCTTGCAAGAGTCATGCTGGAACACTTGCCGAACACCCGCCGATCCCGGGAGGCCATACCTTAATCCCCGCCGCAGGCGCCCGCCATTACGGCTGTGGCGCAAGGTCCGGTCAGACATTGGATCGAAGGTCGCGGCAGGCCCCTCAACATGCGGCGACTGAATAGCACCCGCGCATCACAGAACGACTGGCCTGCCGGGTCAAGGGGTTGACGAGACTCTTCTGTGTTCTGTTATTAACGACGACGGCCTTTCGGCCCGCCCGCGGGCGCAACGCGCCCGGCGGAAACGCGATTTTGAAAGCAGACGCATGGATTCCTCGCACCCCCAGCAGCAGCATGCCGAGACCCGGCTGGTCACCTCCGGCCGCGACACCAAGGCGCAGAAGGGGTTCGTCAATCCGCCGGTGTTCCACGGCTCGACCGTGCTCTATCCGACCGCCGAGGACCTGCACGCCCATCGCGGCGAGTTCACGTATGGCCGCCACGGCACCCCGACGACCAAGGCGTTCCAGGACACGCTGATGGCGCTGGAGGGACCGCAATGCGCCGGCGTCGGCATCGTGCCCTCCGGGCTTTCGGCGATCTCCACCACCCTGCTCTCGGTACTGAAGACCGGCGACCATATTCTGGTCGTCGATAACGTCTACCGGCCTTCGCGCAATTTCTGCAACGGCATGCTGGCCCGCTATGGCGTCGAGACCACCTATTTCGATCCGCTGATCGGCGCCGGCATCGACAAGCTGTTCAAGCCCAACACCCGCGCGGTGCTGGTGGAGGCGCCGGGCTCGCAGTCGTTCGAGATGCCCGACATCCGCGCCATCGCCGAGGTCGCGCATGGGCGCGGCGCGCTCGTCATCGACGACAACACCTGGGCGACGCCGCTCTATCACCGCTCGCTCGAGCAGGGTGTCGACATCAGCATGCAGGCCGCCACCAAATATATCGGCGGCCATTCCGATATCATGTTCGGCACGATTTCTGCCAATGCCAAGGCTTGGCCGCAGATCATCGAGGGCATCCGCCTGCTCGGCGTCTGCGCGGGCCCCGACGACGTCTTTCTGGCGCTGCGCGGACTGCGCACGCTGTCGGTGCGATTGGCGCAGCATCATCGCTCCGGGCTCGACATGGCGCGCTGGCTCGCTGCCAGACCCGAGGTCGCGCGCGTGCTGCATCCGGGGCTCGAAACCGATCCCGGCCATGCGATCTGGAAGCGCGACTTCACCGGTGCGTCAGGCCTGTTCAGCATCGTGCTGAAGCCCGCGCCGCAGAAGGCGGTCGACACCATGCTCGATACGCTGAAGCTGTTCGGCATGGGCTTCTCCTGGGGCGGCTTCGAGAGCCTCGTGATCCCCTTCGATTGCGATGCCTATCGCACCGCGACCAAGTGGGCGCCCGGCGGCCCGACGCTGCGTCTGCACATCGGGCTCGAGAGCGTCGATGATCTCAAGGCCGATCTCGATCGCGGCTTCGCTGCCCTGAAAGCGACAATGTGAGCCTGCTCGCGAGGCAACGCGCCTCGGGACAGGGCAGCCACGCTCCGGCGGACGCGCAATCGCGCGCCGCGGGAACGCGCCGCTGCCGCAAACGTTAACGCCGATGCGCCGACAAAGGGTTTGATCGGCTCCCGTTTGGCGTTAGCCTCGCCAATCGACTCCAATCCGGACACGGAGCATGGGAACGTTGGTTCTGCTCGATCTCATGGGCGGCGTTGCCCTGTTGCTGTGGGGCCTGCACATGGTCCACAGCGGCATTTTGCGCGCCTTCGGTCCCGACCTGCGGCGGCTGCTCGGCAAGGCGCTGAGCAATCGCGCCAGCGCATTCGCCGCCGGCCTCGGGCTCACCGCGCTGCTTCAGAGCAGCACGGCGACGGCGCTGATCACGAGCTCGTTCGCGGCCGAGGGCCTCGTCAGCCTCGCCGCTGCGCTCGCCATCATGTTGGGAGCCAATGTCGGCACGACGCTGATCGTGCAGGTGCTGTCGTTCAACATCGCAGCCGTTGCGCCGGTCCTGTTCGTGCTCGGACTCGTCGCCTTCCGCTCCGGCCCGCGCTCGCGGATCAAGGACATCGGTCGCGTCTGCATCGGCCTCGGCCTGATGCTGCTCTCGCTGCACATCCTGCTCGACACGCTGGCGCCGGCGGAGAACGCGCCCGGCGTCCGCGTCGTGATGTCGGCCATCACGGGCGATCCGATCCTGTGCATCGTCATCGCCGCCCTCGTCACCTGGGCGGTGCATTCGAGCGTCGCCAGCGTGCTGCTGATCATGTCGCTGGCCTATTCGCAGTTCATCTCGCCCGATGCGGCGCTGGCGCTGGTGCTGGGGGCCAATCTCGGCAGCGCCATCAATCCCGTGTTCGAGGGCGCCAGGCGTGACGATCCCGCGAGCTATCGCCTGCCGGTCGGCAATCTCGTCAACCGCGTGGTCGGGATCGCCCTCGTCCTGCCCTTCCTGAGCGCGATCGCCGAGCACATGCATGCCTGGCAGCCCGATCTCGCCAAGATGACGGCGGCTTTCCACATTGCCTTCAACCTTGGCACGGCCGTCGTCTTCATCGGCCTGCTCGACACCATGTCGCGCCTGCTCACCCGCCTTTTGCCGGATCGCGTGCATGAGGCCGACCCGGCCCGGCCGCGCTATCTCGACGAGACCGCGCTGGAGACGCCGTCCCTGGCGCTCGCCGACGCCGCCCGCGAGACGTTGCGCATGGGCGATCTCGTCGAGGTCATGCTGCGCAAGGTGATGGCCGCGATGATGAGCGGCGACCGTGCGCTGGTCGATCAGGTCTCCAAGATGGACAATCTCGTCGACGGTCTCGACGAGGCCATCAAGCTCTACGTGACCAAGCTGATGCGGGGCAGCCTCGACGAGACCGAAGGACGCCGCGCGATGGAGATCATCTCCTTCGCCATCAACCTCGAGCACATCGGCGACATCATCGACAAGAGCCTGAGCGAGCTCGCCACCAAGAAGATCAAGCGGCGCTTCCAGTTCTCGGCGGAAGGGGCCGACGAGCTCGCCGCTTTCCACAAGCGCACGATGGACTCGCTGCGGATCGCGTTCGGCGTCTTCATGTCGGGGGACGCCAACGAGGCCCGCAAGCTGCTGGTGGAGAAAACCGCGCTACGCAACACCGAGCTTGCCGCGGTCGAGCGGCATCTCGACCGCCTGCGCGAGGGCCGTCCCGAGACCATCGAGACCACGTCGCTGCATCTGGACGTGCTGCGCGACCTGCGCCGCATCCACTCGCATATCTGCTCGGTCGCCTATCCCGTGCTCGACGCAGCCGGCGAGCCCTACCGCAGAACCGAGGCGGACACAGCCACCCTGCCCGCGTCAGGAGCGGCCTCGGCGCTGCCGCGCTAGATCAGCGATCCAGCGTCTTCGAAGCGCTGCCGCGGTTCTTCCAGATCAGCATGATGTTCCTGATGTAGATGATGGTCGCGAGCGACTGTCCGAGGATGATGACCGGCTCGCGCTTCACGACGCCGTAGACCAGCGTCATCAGCCCGCCGCCCATCGAGCAGAACCAGAACGCCATCGGCACCACGCTGTTGCCGGCGCGCTCGCTCGCGATCCACTGCACCAGGAAGCGCGCGGTGAAGAACAATTGCGCGACGAGCCCGAATGCGAGCCAGAAATCGAATTTGGCGACGAAGACGTCGTAGAGATAATTGCTCAGCGCCTGACCGTATTGAATGATCATGCGTTCACCTCGGTCACCTCAGGAGTCGGCTTCTTGCGGCGGATCAGCCACCACACCCCGGCGAGATCCATGATGCCGATCCACAGCCGGTCGAAGAAGCCGTAGTTCGATACGCCGGAGTGGCGCGGCCGGTCGATCACATCGACATAGGCGATCTCGTAGCCCTCGCGGCGCACCAGCGCCGGCAGGAAGCGATGCAACCCGTCGAAATAGGGCAGCATCAGGAAGACGTCGCGCCGGAACGCCTTCAGTCCGCAGCCGGTGTCGCGCGTGCCGTCTTTCAGGATGGCGTTGCGAACGCCGTTCGCCACGCGCGACTGGAACTTCTTGAAGCCTGTGTCCTTGCGCCCGACCCGCTGGCCGGCGGCCAGCCCGACGCGCGCGCTTTTCTCGACCGCCGCGATCAGGTCCGGCAGGAAGACGGGATTGTTCTGGCCATCGCCGTCGAGTGTCGCCACGATGTCCCCGCGCGCAGCACGCACACCACTGCGCACAGCCGCTGATTGGCCGCCAGACCGCGCATGACGGAGCTGACGCAGATTGCTCCGCTGCTTCATGATCGCGGCAAGCCGCTCGCCGGTCGCGTCGGTGGAGCCATCGTTGACGTAGATGATCTCATAGGCCCAGCGGCCATCGAGCGCCGCCCCGATCTCTGCGATCAGCGGCGCAATATTGTCGGCTTCGTTGCGCACGGGAACGACGATGGAAACCGAAGGCTGGGGCGTCGACAAAGGAGGCTCGTGGTTGGATTTGGCCTGCGCCTTGGGAACCGGCGGTCCCGGCAGGCAGCCGCTTTTATGGGGCGGATGCCCCGTGGGCAACCCTTTTGAGGCGACCCCGGGCCGCTCCCGGAAGAGGCACGATGGTGCCGTCGGCGCGGATGGCAAAGCCGAGCCGCCGGGCCGCGAACCAGTAACGCACCATCATGGCGCCGACCATTCCGACCAGGGCGCCGGCCACGACGTCGCTGGGGTGATGCGCGAGCAGCACCAGGCGCGTCAGCAGGATCACGATTGCGTAAGTGAACATGAACACCCGCAGGCGCGGCCACAGCGCCGAGACCGCAAACGCCAGGGCGAACGCGGCCACTGCATGTCCCGATGGCAGGCTGGCATAAGCCCCCGTTCCCTCGAACGGCACGAAATTGAATGGATTGGCCTTGCCGCCGACGAACGGGCGGCCGCGGCCGATGAGATATTTCAGGATCTCAGCGACAAGCGCCGACACGGCAACAGACAGAAATAAGTACTGAAGCCGCGTGCCGAAGCCGAGCAGCACCGCGCGGCGAGTCCCGTGCAGCCCGGCAGCAACGAACGCCACAGCCACCAGCGCAGCCCCCAGCACGATCAGCAGATACTCGTCCTTGCCGAAATCGGTGAGGATGCGGATCGGCCACAGGGTTGGCGTGCCGCGCGGCGGCATCAGCTCGATCTCGGTCTGATCGAACCCGGCCATCAGCACGATGACCAGCGCTGCGCCCGCTAAGCTGAGCCAGAGCGAGTGCCGCGCCAGCTTTCGAGCGGCCTCGGCCCGGCGCGAATGCGAGGGCGACCGCACGAGCTGCGCCAGCGCGCCCCGGGACACGGCGAGCAATTGTCGGGGATAGCCGGCACGCGGCGCAATGTCGGTCGGCACCTGCATCCTACTCGGTGCCTTCCGAGCGGAAGATCGAGATCGAGATCGCGCGCCCTTGCGAGAAGTTGTAACCGTCGATGCGCGCGCCGACCTTGTAGCGCAGCCCGATCGCCTCGGCGCGCTGCACGAAGCTGCGCTCCGAACGCTGCTCGATCAGCGCGAAGCGGCAGCTGCCCTGCCGCAGGAAATCCGCCGCACCGGAGCCGTCGGTGAGCAGGGTCCGGGTCCCCACCAGGAAGACGAGGCTCGGCTCGTGATAACCGGCCGCAGCGGCTTTCGGTCCGACGCAGGTGACGTTGCGAAGCGCGCGCGCGATCTCGATGCTCGGAAACAGCGGCGTCAGCGACGGCAGGACGATGCCGTAGACCGTCACAGCCAGCATCAGGGCTGCGACCAGCGCGTTGAGCAGCGAGCGTTCGGCACGATTGTTGTCGTAAAGCCACCAGGCGAATAGGCCGAAGATCAGCGATGCCGCGATGAACGGCCAGGCCACGAAGGCCGGCTGCCGCGTCAGAATCACCGACCCGACGACCGCGATGATCGAGGCGGCTGCGGGGATCGCGAACCACCAGGCCGAACCGCGCATCAACCAGGAACGCGACAGCACGCGCCGCTCCACCGCGCCTGCGGTGAGGATCGCGATCGCCGGATAGAGCGGCAGCACGTAATGCGGCAGCTTGGTCAGCACGGCCTCGAACACAATCCAGGACGGGATCAGCCAGGCCAGCAGGAACTGCGCGCCGGGCTCGCGCCGCGCCCGCCACACCGCGGGTGCCGCCATCGCCGCCAGCGGTGCGCCCGGCCAGAACGTGATCCAGAACAACGCGAGGTACAGTCCGGGCGGCGCGCCGTGGGATTCCTGGGCACCCAACTTGCTCAGCATGTCACCGCCGACGGAATCGGCGAAGAAGGTCTCGCCCGCGCGCCAGAAGATCGCGACGAACCAGGGCAGCACCAGCACCAGCATCCACATCAGGCCCCAGACAGGCCTCAGCTTCCACAGCCAGGAGGCGTCACGGTCCTGGATCGCGAGCGCGACGATGGTCAGGCCTGCGAACATCAGGATCAGCGGGCCCTTGATCAGGACGCCCACCGCGAGCGCGGTCCAGAAGATCGCCGGCCAGCTCCAGGGCGGATGCGTCTCGTCCTCGGCGCGCTGCCAGGACAGATAGGCCCGCGCCATCGCACCCATCGCGGCGACGACGCAGAGCAGCAGCATGGCATCGGTCTTGGCCAGGCGCGCCTCGACGCCGAGCAGCACGGACGCGCACATCATCAGCGCCGCCAGCACGGCGGCACGCCGCGTGACGAAGCCGAGCGCGGCCCAATAGGTCATGAGCACGGCGCCGATCGCGCCCATCAGCGACGGCAGCCGGTAGACCCAGATGCGCAATTCGGCCTTCGGCAGCTTGAGCATCGAGGCAGCCTCGACGGTCGCCGATTGCAACCAGTAGATGCCGACCGGCTTCTTGTAGCGGACGTCCTCCTGAAAGCGGATATCGACGTAGTCGCCGCTCTCGACCATCTGCTTGGTGGCCTGGGCGAAGCGCGCTTCGTCGCGATCGATCGGCGGGATGGTGAAGAAGCCCGGCAGGAACAACAGCAGCGCGCACAGCACCAGGAAGCCGACCGCGCGCGCATGGCTGGCCGTGACGATGTCGAGCATGCGCACGAGTCCACTGCCCGGATTTGCGGGTGATTTCGACTCGCGGGGTGCTCCAAAACGGGGGCTTGGGTAGGTCTCGGCCATTGGTTCCGCTTACGCTGAAACCGCCATCGCCACAACCGCTTGAGGCAGGGTCATTGAATTCGAATGACGACTGTGTCCGCGGCGCCCGTGGCGTCGATCACGGTGACCCGGGCAAAGCCCGGTCCGGGCGGATCGATCAGCCGCTGGCGGCGGCCGTCGATCTCGCCGAACGCGGCGCCGTTAACCATGATCGTCATGGGCAGCACACCGCCGGCGACTTTGACCGGCATGGCTGCGTTCTCCCGGCTGCCTGATCGATCGACATCGATCCGCGATCCGTTGAGCGGAAACTGAATGTGCAGCGCCTGCTCGCTCCCGGTGCGCACAAGCTCCCCGACCGGGCGGAACCGCTTCAGGGGCAGCGGCAGCTTGGCGTTGCCCGCCACGAGGGTTCCCCTGGGCGCCTTCGGCAACGGGGCGAGCGTCTTGCCGGTCCTGGCAAAGGCGTCGAACAGGATCGGTGCGGCAGCGACGCGCCCGATCAGGCCGGGAACCGGGGCGCCGTCGGGCCGGCCGACCCAGACGCCGATGGTCATGCGGCCATCGAAGCCGACCGACCAGGCATCGCGATAGCCGTAGGACGTGCCGGTCTTGAATGCGATCCGGTTGTGGGCAGCGTTCTCCGGCGGCGGCGTTCCCAGCAATACGTTGCCGACCTGCCAGGCCGCGACCTGATCGAGCAGCCGGAGGGGCTCGCGGTCGTCCCGATCAGTCACGACCTCACGCAGCGGCTTGGTGGTGCCGAGGCGGGCGAAGCCCGCATAGAGCTGGGCGAGGTCCTGGAGCGTCACGCCCACCCCGCCGAGACCCATGGCGAGCCCTGGCGTCTCGTCCTTGGGCAGAACCAGGTTGCCGCCGGCCTGACGCAGCCGCGAGGTCAGGCGGCTGGAGCCGACGCGGTCGAGCAGCACGATGGCCGGCACGTTCAGCGACAATTGCAGCGCCTTCCTCACCGGCACCGTGCCCTGGAAGGTCATGTCGAAATTCTCCGGCGCGTAGGAGCCGAAGCGGACCGGCCGGTCGTCGATCAGGCTGTCGGGATGGACAAAGCCGTCCTCGAAGGCGAGCCCGTAGATGAAGGGTTTCAGTGTCGAGCCCGGTGAGCGGACGGCGCGGGTCATGTCGACCTGCCCTGCCCGGCTCTCGTCGAAATAATCAGCCGAGCCGACCCGCGCGAGCACGCCGCCGCTTTCGTTGTCGACGACGATGATCCCGACCGAGATGTTCGGCCCGAGCGCGATGGCGCGGTCGCGCGCCAGCGGCTCCAGCACCTTCTGCAGGTTCGCGTCCAGCGTGAGCTTGATGACCGGCGCGTCCTTGACCGTCGAAAGCGCGGTGTCCGAGGCATGCGGCGCCAGGATCGGCATCGGCTTGCGCAGCTTCGGCACGGGCACCGCCTTGGCCTGCCTGGCATCATCTGCGCTGACCACATGCTCCTCGACCATGCGGTCGAGCACGCGGTCGCGCGCCTTGCGTGCCGCGTCCGGGTGGCGGTCGAGCCGGCGCGTTTCCGGCGATTGCGGCAACGCGACCAGCAGCGCGGCCTCCGCCAGCGACAGCCGCTTCGGCTCCTTGCCGAGATAGGCGATGGAAGCCGCGCGGATGCCTTCGAGATTGCCGCCGTAAGGCGCGAGCGCGAGATAGAGATCGAGGATCTGCTCCTTGCTCAGCGTCCGTTCCAGCTCGATCGCGCGCACGATCTGCCGCAGCTTGGCATGAAGCGAGCGCTGCCGCCGCGGCTCCATCAGCCGCGCAAGCTGCATGGTGATGGTCGAGCCGCCCGAGACGATGTGGCCGCGCGTTCCGAGCTGCAACGCCGCGCGCGCCAGCGCCAGCGGATCGAGGCCGTTGTGGGCGTAGAAGCGCTGGTCCTCATAGGCGAACAGCAGTTTCAGATAGGTCGGATCGACGTTGATCTTGGCATCGACCGGCAGACGCCAGCGTCCGTCGGCCATGGCATAGGCACGCAGCAGCTTGCCGTTGCGGTCCACGATGGTGGTGGAGACCTGACGCGCTTCGTCGAACGGGAGAGGACCGAGCGAATAGACCCAGCCGACGAAACCTGCGATGGCGAGGATGAGGGTGAACGCGAGGGCGGAGAGAGCACGAAGGCCCCTGCCCCGCACTCCGTCATGGCCGGGCTTGTCCCGGCCATCCACGTTCTTGCCAGTGGCGCCCAAGTCCG
This sequence comes from Bradyrhizobium diversitatis, assembly GCF_016031635.1. Taxonomy (GTDB): domain Bacteria; phylum Pseudomonadota; class Alphaproteobacteria; order Rhizobiales; family Xanthobacteraceae; genus Bradyrhizobium; species Bradyrhizobium diversitatis. The sequence continues at coordinate 15,004 of NZ_JACEGD010000055.1, read as the reverse complement.
TGGATGCCCGGGACAAGCCCGGGCATGACGACTGAGAATGTGGCGCCGCGTCGCTCATACAATCCCGCTTACGTTCGAACCCACCACCTCACTTCGCCGCCCGCACCTCGACGGTTCCCGTGCCGGTCCGCCCATAGCGCGAGGGATTATACATATCCTCGACATAGGCCTGCGGCAGCACATATTTGCCGGGCGAGACCGCGCGCACGACGTAGGCGACAGTGAACACCGATTTGGAATCCGAGGCGCGGTCGACCGCCGCGGTGAAGCGGTCGTCGCGGAACTCGGTATCCTCAGGCTCCTCGCCATCCTCGATCCAGTCCAGCGTGCCGCTGTCGCCGGAGGACACCAGCTTGGGATTGTCGATCTCCAGGCCCGCCGGCAGATAGTCGGACACCATGATGTGGCCGTATTCCGGCTTGGCCTCGGTGATCTTCAGCACCACCGCAAAGCGCTGGTTCTGCTTGACCTTGCTGATGTCGGCCGGCTTGCCGTCGAGCGTGAAGTAGCTGCGCTCGATCTTGAAGCCGTTTGATGCCGCCGGCTCCGGCGTCACCGGCGAGCCCGACACCGAGACCACCGCCTGCACAGGCGCATCGCCGGTGTTGGTGATCTTCAGCGGCTTGCCGCTCAGCGTGTCCGCCTTGTAGCTGCGGTAGAGCGCGGTCTTGACCGGCTGGCCGTCCACTTCCATGGAGAGGTTCTCCCTGGCCAATGCCCGCGCCGCCAGCACCAGCCACGCATTCTCCTGCGTGGAGGTGTAGGGCGTCAGTCCGCGCGCGGACTCGACCCGCGACACTGCCTGCGTCAACGTCGCTTTCGGCGCGTTGCCTTCACTGGCGAGCGAGACAAGCGCTGCGGCATCGCGGAGCTGCGAACCGTAATCGGTGCGGCCGAACTCCAGCACCGGCTTGGGCGCGAGGCTGTCGAGCGCGGCAGCATAGACCCGCTCGGCGCGATTGCGGTCGCCGACCAGTGCAAGAGCTGCCGCAAGCTGCGACTTTGCGATCGGCGTCGCAAGATTGTTCAGCTTGGTGTCGGCGAGATAGCGGAGATCGCCGATCGGCGCGGCGCCGTTGCGTGCCAGCACGTAGAGGCCATAGGCGAGATCGCGCCCGCCATCCTTCTCCGGCTCGTCGGCATTGACGACGGAGTTGCGGATGCGGTCGAGCGCGGTCTTGAACAGCACGTCCGGCACGGCAAAGCCCTTTTCGCGGGCGCGGGTGAGGAAGTCCGTCACGTAAGCATCGAGCCAGGCATCGTCGCCGCCCGCCGACCACAGGCCGAAGGAGCCGTTCGAGCCCTGGCGGGCCAGCAACCGCTCGATCGCGTCGCGGATGCGCTGGTCGACCTCGGTGTCCATGGCGAGATGCGCGCCGGCGGCGAGATCGTTGACATAGAGCAGCGGCATGGCCCGGCTCGTGATCTGCTCCGAGCAGCCATAGGGATAGCGATCGAGCGCCTTGAGGATCGTCGCCGCGTCGAGCGCGGTGGACAGGCTGGCCGAGACCGAGACGCTGCCGGTGCCCGGCACGAGGTCGGAGAACATGTCCGAGGTCAGCGTCAGGCTCTCGCCTTTCGCCAGGGTGCGGATCGAGCGCCGCGCCAGCACCTGCGTCGCCGCCTTGACGTCGAAGGCATAGTGGCGCGCCAGCGCGAGGCCATTCGGGCCCCGGATGTCGACATCGAGCGTCGCCTGCCCCGCCGCAGTCGCGTCGATCGCGAGCGAGAACGCGTTGCGCTGCTTGGCGGCGAGCTTCACGGTGGTCGCGGGATTGCCGGTCATCTTCACCGGGCCGCCCGTCTTCACGTTGATGACATAGTCGCCAGCCTGGCCTTCGACATTGTCGATCTCGAGATTGACCGTGCCGTGGTCGCCGTTGAGCAGGAAGCGCGGCAGGGTCGTGGTCAGCACCACGGGATCGCGGATCACGACGTCGGTGTTGGCGCGGCCGAGCTTCGTGGCGGTCCACGCCACCGCCATCACGCGCGCGGTGCCGGCGAACTCCGGAATGTCGAAGCTCACTTCGGCCGTGCCGTCGGCGGCGACCGTGACGATGCCCGAATAGAGCGCGAGCGGTTTTTGCGCGGGCGGTGAGCCCTGGAGCTCACCAGCGCCGGCGTCGCCGCCGGACTTGATCTGGCCGCGCGTGCCCGACATGCCGTCGATGAGTTGCCCGTAGAGATCGCGGATCTCCGCGCTCAGGCGGCGCTGGCCGAGATAGTAATCGTCCGGCGCCGGCGGCTTGTAATTGGTGAGGTTGAGGATGCCGACATCGACCGCGGCGATGACGACCTTGGCGTCCTCGCCCGGATTGAGCCCGTCGAGCTTGACCGGGATCTTCAGCGTCGAGTTCGGCCGAATCAACGAAGGCGGCGTCAGCTTCACCTGCAGCGTCCGGGCCTGCTTGTCGATGCCGAACCATTTCAGCCCGATCGCGCGGCCCGGCATGCGCTGGGCCGCCGCATCGAGCGGACGGCGCAGCGTCGCCACGACGTAGGCGCCGGTGCCCCAGTCCTTGCCGACCGGGAGCTTCACCTGTGCGGTGCCTTCCTTGACGTCGATGGTCTGCGTCGTCAGCAGGCGATCGCCGAGCACGTTGACGGTCAGCTTGCCGGCGCTGCGGACGTTGACCGACACCGTCATGGTGTCGCCCGAGGCGTATTGCGGTTTGTCGATCGAGGTCTCCAACAGGTCCGGCGTGTCGGCGCTGCCGTCGGAGTACCAGCCGACGTCGAACTGCACCGAGGTCACCGGGCCGTCGGCATCGTTCGACTTCACATCGAGCCTGTAACGGCCGGGCTGGGGGCTGAGCGAGATGCGCGATGGCTTGTCGGCAGCGATCGTGACGTCGCCGTCGGCCACGCGCGAGGTCGACTTGACCGGCTCGTACTCCCAATAATTGTTCTGGCGGTACCACTGGTAGCGCGACTCCATCTTCAGGAGCTCATAGCGCAGACCATCACGCGGCAGCGTCTTGCCCTCGGGCGAGACGAACACGATTTCGAACTCGGCCTTGTCGCCCTCGGCAACGTTCTTGTCGCCAAACAGGGGCTTGATGCCGATCTGCGCCGCGACGGGCGCGACCGGCAGCACGATCTTGCGCTCGACGGCGCGGCCGCCGGTCTCGACCATGCGGATGAAGATCTGCGCCTCCTGCGGCCGGGTCGAGGCCGGCTGCTTGTCCAGCGTGACCGGGAAAGTCGCAACGCCGTTGGCGTCCGCCTCGGGCAGGTTCTCGAGCGGCGTGCGCTCGTTCGAGCTGGTCTCCTCGTCGTCGACGCCGAACTGATAGCCGGCAAAGCCGGGGCGCTCGCTCGCCGGCGCCACCAGCATGTCGCCTTCGAGCCGGAGGCCGGAAGCCGGCGCGCCATAGAGGAAATGGCCGTCCGCCTTCAGCTCCACTGGAGCATTAGCTTTGATCAGCTTGTCCTTGGTCGACAAATCGAATTCGATCCGATCGGGGACGTAGTCCTCGACCAGGAAGGTGGTCTCGCCGACGGACGATCCCTTCGGATCCGTGAAGGCGCGCACCCGCCACGTTCCGGTGGAGACGGCCGAGTTGAGGGGCACGGCCAGCGTGCGGCCACCGGCGCCCTGGTCGGCCAGCACGGCGCGGCGGAATTCGACGCCGTCGGGACGCTCGATCACCAGCGTCATCGGCCCGCCGGTGACGGCATTCCCCTGACCGTCACGCAACAGCGCGGTCAGATAGACGGTCTCGCTGGAGCGGTAGACGCCGCGCTCGGCATAAACGAACGCGTCGGCGCCGGCCGGCACCGCACGGCCCGAAACGCCGCGGTCGGACAGATCGAAGGCGGAGGACTTGAGGCTGAGGAAGGCATAGTCGGCTTTCTCGCCGGTGACGGTGAGCATCGCCGGCGACAGGCCGCCTTCACCGCGCCCGAGCCCTGCTTCGAACAGCACGTGGCCGCTGTCGTCGGCCTTGCGGGTGGCCAAAATCTCGTTGTTGCGAGCAACCAGCCGCACCTCGGCCTTGCCGACCGGATCGGTCGAGGCCAGCGAGTTCACGAAGACATGGATGCCGTCATTACCGGAATAGGCGGAGACGCCGAGGTCGGAGACGATGAACCATTGCGTCGCGAGCTGGGACTCGTCGTCCGAGCCCGGGCCCTTGGCCGCGGCGGTCATCACGTAGACGCCGGGCTGGAGCTCGCCGAGCGCCTGGTCCACCGGGAATGCGGTGGTGACGTCCTGGTTCAGCGTCATCGCGGTCGCGAGCTCGCCGGACCAGACCTTGACGCCGCGCTGGTCGCCGAGATCGGAGAGCTGGTATGTCGACAGCGTCCTCTGGAAGTCGCTGTCGACCACCGTGTTGATCAGATTGCGGTCGCCGATCCGGAAGACGTTGATGTTGACCGCGGGCGTGTTGACGCTGACCACGGGAATGCCGCGCTGGCCGGTCCGCGGCAGCACATAGGCGCGGCTGGTGAAGCGCACGAACGGCTTGCGGTCGCGCACATAGATGTTGAACTCGGCCGATTTCGGCAGGCCCTCCTTCACCGTGGACGGCAGGCCGGCGCGCAGATTGATGTTGTAGCGCTCGCCGTGCTTCAGCCCGTCGACGCAGAGCTGCTTGCCTTCTGCCGACAGAGCCGGCTTGTCCTGCCCCGCCAGCGCCAGGAACGGCGCGAAGTCGGTCCGCTTGGCAAGCTCTTCCGAGAACTGGAAGCAGGCCCGCGGGCTCGCCGAATCCGAGTCCACGGTGTAGTCGAGCAGCCGGAAGCCGTGCTCGTCGCGCATCTTCTCATATTGACCGCGGACGTCGGCGACCTCACGCATGTCGAGCGACAGCCGCAATGCATCCAGCGCCGGCCGCCACAATTTTCGTTCGGCCAGCGACTTGCCGAGCACGGCGAGCGCGTCGGCCTCCTCGCCGGGGTTTCCGGCGCGCTGATAGGCGATATAGGCGGCGGTGGAAGCGCGCTCGAGCAGGAAGGTCTGCTCGCTCGAGCTCTTCGGCGAGATCTGGAAGATGACCTTGGCAAGCCGCAGCCAGTTGCCGGCATCGTCAGGCGTGGTGGCCGCGATCTGCCCGAGCACCGACAGCCCGGTGCGGTAATCATTACGCCGGAAGGCGGCGTCGGCATCCGTGCGCAGCGTCGCGCTGGACTTGGCGACGGGCCCCGCCTCGCTCTTGATCTGGGCCTCCAGCTTGATCGCGGAATCGGCGAGATCGTCGCGTTTGAAAGCCTTGTCGGCGGCCTGCGCAGCGACAAGGCCGAGCGCCAGCGCGACGCAGATCGTGACGGCGCGAACAAGACCGATCATGGATGGACTCCCGGAAATCGCGGACGAACGCCGCTTGTCGCATGAGATGCGCGGAAAGGTGACGGACTCAAGGCGATGGAACCAAAGGTGCAAATCGTCGCAATCGCCATGACAAGGCAAGCCCAGAGGAGACCGATCAAGATACCGCCGCGCACGCCGTCCTGATGGCGCAGCAATACCGGACCAGTCGACCAGCGGCGGTGTCCCGGAAGCTCCTCAGCGGTCCCGGCGATGTGATCCATCTTCCAGTCCGCTGCCGCTCAACCCGGCACCCTGACACGCCACTGTTCCACTTTGTCGCGGCATTGAGGAAAACGGTTCGGTTCAGGCTTGGCGAAACACCAGATTTTTCATATTGGCATGTTAGATGAACGGCCAGCCCCCCAGACCGGGCGGCTCAAAACGGTCCCGTAGCTCAACTGGATAGAGTAGCGGATTTCTACTCCGCGGGTTGCAGGTTCGAGTCCTGCCGGGATCGCCAGTTCATTGATTTGTCCAGCCTTCACGAATGCGTGGGTCACTCCGCTCCGGGCTTTCAACCGAGCACATCGGCCCTATCTATCCGCCGGGCGAAGTGTGCCCGAGAAGGACTCTGATGCCTCAACCCGAATGGACGAGAATGGCGATCGCATCTGCGGTGGCGATTGTCGCAATGTCGTACTTGGCGATTGACGCAGGCCTCGTGAACACCAATGTGGTCACAAAGCCCATCAAGGTGGCGCAGGCATCGATCTTCGGCGCCGCGACGGGCCAGCATCACCTTGCCTTTGCCGTTCAGGAGTGGGCGCGTCGCGGCCACGAGAGGCCCGTCCTGGAGCACTGCCTGGCGGTCGATTGATGCGTGTCGCGCCTCGCGCGGCTGTCGCCGATCCCGCGCATTCACCCTTCACCTCTGATGCGCCATCCACCACCGCGCGATTGCGGCGGCCAGATCATTCCAAAGCTCCGTCGGAAGATCCGGGACCGCCACCCGGACGCTATACTGGTCCGTGGTCGCATCGTGAAACCACTCGGTCGCCGCGAAATCGAAGCCGAAGCTGCCGGCGTGGCGGATGGGGAAGCCCTCCCCGCGCAATTCGCTGCTCATCTTTTCGGCCGCCTGCCGCGCTGCCGCCTCGTCGAGCACGCGCTTTCCCCGGAGGGTCACGTACAGACCGTGGGTGAAATGAAGCTCGGCCGAGAGCGCCGGGAGCTTCGCGGCGAAATATCGAGCCGTGCTGCGGCCGTTGCGCAAGATCGCCGCGACACGCCTCTTCGTGAGGGCCCAGTACGCCGCACTGCCTGCAAAGGGCGGGAAATGCGCCGGCAACGCCGCGCCGCCGAGCAGCCGCACCGCGCTTCGCGTTTCGGACGCGAGACGAGCCCATTCAACGCCCCCTGCCCGCTGCTGCTGATGCTCGTTCCCTTGCACGAAAACGGCTGAGCCGAGCCGGCCATATTCCGCTCCGAGCGAATCGAGCTTGTTGTGGCTTCGCACCAACACCTGCGGGATTCCGTATCGCCGGGCCCATCTCAGGACACGCCTGATGCGGCCTGACCTGCCGGCGAAGCATGTCGTGTCGAAAACCAGGAGGTCGAGGCCCGAGCCGTCACAGCGCAGCGCCGCCTCGAAAGCGCCGGCGAAGGAGCAGGAATCCAACAGAAGTATTCGCGGCGAGTTTGCCGGAACAAACGCATCGCCCAGCGGCAGCTTCAAGACCTCGAGCCGCAAATGCGGGACGAAGCCCTGGATCAGCTCCAGCGTCTCTCCATAGGAGCCTGGAAGCACCAGGACATCGGCCTTCTCGACAATTTGCGCGGAGGCGAGCAGCACGGCGGAGATCGCGGCCATGCCCGAGGCGGTATAGACCGCGGTGCTCGTGCAGCCCCAGTCGAGTTCATAGAACGAAGGACCGCGCACCGTGAGATCGGCCCGCTGGTAGTCGTAACTGAACGCGAACGGCCCGCTGACGGGATCGGCCGTATGCGACCACGCTGTCTCCGTCGCCTTCCACTCCTGCAACTCGTGCTCCGCCCTCAGCGCGGCAGTGATCTGGAATTTGGACCTGACGACCTCGTCGACCGAACGCGGACACGCCAGATCGAACCGGCTTCTCAGGCAGTCATTCAACAGCCTGAGTTCCTCGTGCTTTCGCTCCAGATAGGCTCGAATGGTCTCCATGCGCTTCTTGACGGTTCCGATGGGACGTCAACGTCCGGAAAACGCCGTGGGTCCAACGCGCCCGCTGCAACGAACGCGCGTCCTCGCAGTTGAATCCACACAAGGAGGACAGCATGGCTGACATCAGAGAGCACATGAAGATCATCGGCAAGGACGGCGCACATGTCGGCACCGTCGATCGCGTCGAGGGCAATCGCATCAAGCTGACGCGCAAGGACAGCCCGGAAGGTCACAAGGACCATCATCACTACATCGATACGAAATATGTCGGTGCCGTCGAAGGCGATATCGTCAAGCTGTCGGTGAATGCCGACGCCGTACCGAAGACGGAAGCTGCCTGAAACACTGAGCTGAAACACTGAGCCCCTTCGGGGGCTTTTTGTTTGTTCACGATCCGACTCCGCTTCGTTCGCAAAGCACGAATCGCGATCGCAAATTGCGAGGCCGAGGATTCGTTAATGACCGGTTCAGCCAGGTCGGTCATGCACTCACGAGCACGGGCCGCAGCCGATAGGCATCGATCGCGGCATTCGACAGCAACAGCCTGCGTCGCTCTCCACGCAACATCATGCGGTCGATCCGGTTCAAGATGAAGCGGGCTGAATCCTTGTGCTCGCCCGTGAGCAGGCCGGACTGGTCGAGATATCGCCAGGCGATCTCGAAAGACTGTGCGCGTAGCTCGGGATCGGTCATAGCCGCACAACGCTGCCCTGGAACGAATGTTCCTGCGCCCCAAGCGCGCGAGCCGTGCAGGAGCTCAGCGCCGCGGACCGATGCGGAACGAACGCGCAAGCAGGGCGTTGCACATCCGACTCGAGTGGTGCCGACCTGCCAACCCCGGTCGGCTTTGAAGGACCCCGTGCTTGTCCCCCGAGCACGGGGTTTTTCTCATTCGGCCGCCCTATTCAATCCGAGCCATGTGGCCGGCTGACGATGAGGAGTCGACATGCTCATCGTGTGGATCGCGGACGAGCTGATGCCACGCCAGGGCCAGCTGGATCAGCCGCTGCCGGTCGGCACCTTCGGCCTCCGCGGCCCGCTTCATTGCGGCCTCGGCTTCGTACTGTGGATCGTACTCGGTGCACATGGGGCGACCCTAGCCGGTCATCTGGACAAGCCCATGGCAATTTCGTCCGTATGATTGCGGGGTGCTTTGAGGCCTCACGGACAGATCTGTGAACTACGTCACAGCCTGTCCCCGGCAATCTCCGCTAAACAGCTCTTCGACGCTTCTTGGATGAGGCCCGGCCATGACACGCAAAGCAGCCACGGAAGTCATCGTCCCGAAGCAGCGACATAGCTCCAACCTGCTTGGCATCGCGTATCTTGGTACCATCGGCGTGGTGATGGTCGCCTGGATCGGCAGCCTGGTCTGGGCCACGATGGCATTCTTCAGCTGGCTCGTGTCCTGACGCGCGAGGCGAGCGATCGTCCTCGTCCATTGCTTTAGAACAGGCAAGACAGCGCCTGAGAGAGTTTGATCCCGCCGCAAACGATCATGGCCCAAAGCGCCACGCTGATCTGGATGGCATCCAGCATGTCCCACATCCCCCGCGAATCATCCGGATATTTTTCTTTTGAGACTTGCGTGAGGCGGCCGCCAGCGCCAGCGCTCATTTGAAGCCGGCGCACAAAAAAAGAGGCGGGCCTGGGCCCGCCTCCGTACTCAATCCGCTTGGAAAACTCAGTAGCACGCCCGGGGATCGGCCTGCACATATTGGCCGTTCGGATAACGGTAGTAGCAGGTGCCTTGCGCCCAGTAGTAGCCGGGCTGGGATGCAGCGGTGGCGCCGGCGATCGCGCCCGTCGCGCCGCCGAGAACCGCGCCCGCGGCGGCTCCTGTTGCGTTGCCCGAGATCAGGCCGCCCAGCACGCCGCCGACGATCGCGCCGCCGAGTGCGCTGGCGCCGGGGTCAGCCGGTGGCGGAGGCGGAGGTGGTGGCGCGTAGGCGACGGGAGGCGGGCCATAGGCCACCGGCACGTCGTCGATATAGTCCTCCGAAATGTAGGCAGGCGGGCCAGCCATTCGCTGCGGATAATAATACCAGACGCCGCCAACGTCCCACCACCAGCCGGAGCGTCCGTTGCGGACCTCATGACGCCAGCGGCCGCCTTCCCAGGCGCGATTGCCGCGATAGGTGTGTCCGCCCCAGTCACGTTCCGGAGCGGGCCCGCGAGCGACGTGACGTCCCGGCGGCGGGCCGCCGGCATTGTGCCGACCGGGACCCGCATGGGGCTGGTCAGTGGGCCGGGCCGCCTGCTGCGGAGGACCTTTGCGCATGTTCTGATTGGGCGGGGGTGGCGCGCCCACGCCCTGGCGGCCTGGCGGCGGAGCGGCATCCCTCGTCGGCCTTGCGTCCTGAGCCTGCGCCGAAAGCGCCAGCAACGACACGGCCGAAACCATTGGAATGATGATCTTCATGCGTTTGGACGCACTCATGCGTGCTCCCCCCCTGCTCTCTCGATCGCCGTCATTCCTTGCGCGATAGACGATTCGCTCGCACCACGCTTATGCCGGCCGACATAACTGACCTGCTTGATCGGCTAAGTCCCGTTACAAATGATTAAGATCACGGCTATTTTTGGCCTCGACGGGCTCCCAGCGGGCCGCGCTGAAGCGCCTCTAGCGAGCCGGCTCAATCACGTTGCAGTTGGTTCGCCCGGACATCAGGCAATCCTGCATCTTGCTGGCTGCGGTGAGGTCCCGGGCAAGCCACCAGCCGACGCCAAGAATCACGATCGCGATGATCAATCCCGCGATCGCGCCACGGCGGTCGTTCCCGGACTGGCGCTGGGGTCGACTGTTCGGGCGAGGATTCGGCTTCTCGCCGGGGTCGGACTTGGGCTCGGACATGGCCGCCTGATCGCGCTGGCGAGGCGGCTTTATCACCTCTGCGGCCTCGCGTCACATCCGGATCGGCCTGCCCGAATTCAGCCCCGGGGCGGCGGGGTCGCGTCCTTGCGTGAGGTTTCGATGGCCGGGATCGCCCGCTGGACCCGCGGTGCGCAGGTCGTGAGCACGAATGCGGTCTGGCTGCATTCCCAGTCCGCGCCCAGCACGGCACTGTCGACCGGCTGCGGGCGCGCGAACAGCACTGCGGCGCCGGTCACTCCTGCCAGGACGAAGGCAATTGCGAGCGCCTTCAGGCTCGGTCGGAAGGTCATCATGCCCGTGCTCCGTCTCGTTCCGGGCGGACGCTAGGCGTCGCGCTCATGCTCCCTTATGAGGGACATCACAATTCAGCAGTTTTTCCGGGCTACGAGAGATCGTCGGGGGGGCGATTTTTCGTTGACCTGATCGGCTGCGATTATGGGTGGCTTCGCGACGCGCGCCGATGTACACGCTACAGCGTCGCGTGGCGCCCGCTATGCCCAGCCGACGTACCAACAGGCACGAATGTAGGATCGAAAGCGAGGAAGACAAGGCTCGTAGATGAGTGGATTCAGGGAACCCGGCTTCACGGACCGGCAAAAGGCGGCGCAGGAAGCCCGCAAAAATCTTTTGAACAAATTCAAATCGCAACCGGGCCCCGACGATCCGGCGGTGCTTGCGCGCCGTGCTGAACGCGAGGCACTCGCGGCCAAGCGCGCCGAGGCGAAGGCTGCGCGCGAGGCGGAGAAGGCCGAGCAGAAGCGCATCGAGGAAGAAGCCAAGGCGGCCGAAGCCGAACGGATCGCGCGCGAGGCCCAGGAAGCCGCCGAGAGACTGGCTGCGCTCGAAGCCGAGCAAAAGGCCAAACGCGACGCGCGCTACGCCGCCCGCAAGGCGAAGCGCAAGTAACAAGCAAGGTGCGCTCGTAGCGCCCCATTGAACTTGAACCAAAGCACAATTCCGGAGACGGCCTGAGAGGCCGCCGCCGGAATTGGAGGGTGCGCGGCCTGCCCCAGGGCAGGCGCCGCGCGAGGACGACGAAGATCAATTCTTCTTCATCATCCCGTCGTCTTTCTTCATGCCGTCCTTCGACATGTGGTCCTTCTTCATGCCGTCGTCCTTGGACATGGTGTCCTTCTTCATCATGCCGTCCTTGGACATCGTGTCTTTCTTCATCATGCCGTCATCCTTGCCCATCTTGTCCTGAGCAAAGGCGGCCGGGGCAAAAGCGAGGCCGAGCGAGAGAGCGGCGGCCGAGAGGCCGAGCACGATGCGGGTGCGAATGGTCATGGTTCAACTTCCCTTCGAGATGGACTTTGTCAGCGACGGACGCCGCTATCCATCCTGACGGGTCGCCAGCCGGCGTTGTTACGCCGCCGCCGACAAATTTCGGTGAGCCTTCCCCTATCTCTCGTTCGGCGTACTTCCGGGCTCGCAACCAGGAAGTGTGCAGTGCAGCACGGCCAGCCCTTGCCCGGACGTTCGGTCTCGAACTATCAGATGAGAGAATATCGGGTGGACGACCGGCTAGGATGGGCCTACCTGCCGGTCTGAAGGACTAGACTGAAATCACACCAACAAGAATCGTCCAAGGAAATCACGCCATGCTCACGCGCCGCCATCTGCTCGCGACCGCCGTCGCTGCGCCCGCCATCCTCCGCTTCGGCACCGGTACGGCGCACGCCGCGACCACGCTGAAGATCTCGCATCAATTCCCGGGCGGTACCATCGACAAGGGCGATTTCCGCGACCGGCTCTGCCGCATGTTCGCCGCCGAGGTCAGCAAGCGCAGCAATGGCGACATTGCCGCCGAGATCTATCCGAACTCCTCGCTGATCAAGACCAACGCGCAGTTCTCCGCGATGCGCAAGGGCGCGCTCGATATCAGCCTCTATCCGATGCCCTATGCCGGCGGCGAGGTGCCGGAGACCAATATCGGCCTGATGCCGGGCCTCGTGACCACCTACGACCAGGGCCTGCGCTGGAAGAAGGAGCCGGTCGGCAAGGCGCTGACCGATTTCCTCGCCGACAAGGGCATCATCCTGCTCACCTGGGTCTGGCAGGCCGGCGGCGTCGCCAGCCGCTCCAAGCCGATCGTCGCGCCTGAAGATGCCAAGGGCATGAAGGTGCGCGGCGGCTCGCGCGAGATGGACATGGTGCTTCAGACCGCCGGGGCTTCGGTGCTGTCGGTCCCCTCCAACGAAATCTACGCGGCGATGCAGACCGGCGCCTGCGATGCCGGCATTACCTCCTCGACCAGCCTGATCTCGTTCCGCCTCGAAGAGGTCGCGAAGTCCCTGACCTCGGGCGCGGGCGCCTCCTACTGGTTCATGCTCGAACCCCTGATGATGTCGAAGGCGATCTTCGACAAGCTGCCGAAGAACCATCAAGACATTTTGCTCGCGGTCGGTACCGAGCTCGAAGCCTTCGGCCGCAAGGGCGCGCAGGACGACGACGTCGAGGTCGCCAAGGTCTACGAGAAGGCCGGCGCCAAGGTCTCCGCGCTCGACGCCGCGACCGTCGGCAAGTGGCGGGACATCGCCCGCGACACCGCCTGGAAGGACTACAGCGCCAAGACGGCGACCGCGGCAAACCTGCTCAAGCTCGCCATCGACGTCGCGGCATGAGTCACGGTCCGCTTCCGGACCGCGACGACAAGACGATCGCTGCCGCAGGGACCGGCCTTGCGCCAGCAATCGATCGCGGTCTCGCCGTCCTCAACAGCATCATCGTGGTGTTCGCGTCGATCGCGCTGGTCGCGGCCTGCACCATCCTGAGCTACAGCGTGCTCAGCCGCGCTCTATTCAAGGCCGCCAATTACTGGCAGGACGAGGCCGCCGTGTTCCTGCTGGTCGGCGCGACTTTCATGACGGCGGCCTACGTGCAACAGAACCGCGGCCATATCGGCATCGAGGCCTTCGTCGGGCTGCTCTCGCCGCTGGCGAACCGGATCCGGCTCTGGCTGGTCGATGCCGCCACGTTCCTGTTCTGCGCCTTCTTCACCTGGAAATCCTGGACATTGGCCCATGAAGCCTATGTCGACGGCCAGGTCTCGAACTCGATGTGGTCGCCGCCGCTCGCCATTCCCTATTCGCTGATGGCGCTCGGGATGAGCCTGCTCTGCATCCAGATCCTCGTGCAGCTTGCGCTGCCATTCGTCGGAGCCAAGCGGCCATGAGCGTTTTCGGTATCGGCGTCGCTTACGGCATCGTGACGCTGCTGGTGATGTTCTCGGGCATGCCGATTGCGTTCGCGCTCGGCGCGGTCGCGGTCGTGTTCATGGGCATCTACATGCCCTCGGCCTCGCTCGATACGGTCACGCAGAACGTCTACGAGGAAATGGCCTCGATCACGCTGCTGTCGATCCCGCTCTTCATTCTGAAGGGCGCCGCGATCGGCAAATCGCGCGCCGGCCAGGATCTCTATTCAGCCCTGCACGCCTGGCTGCACCGGGTCCCCGGCGGCCTCGGCGTCGCCAACGTCTTCGCCTGCGCGCTGTTCGCGGCGATGGCGGGCTCCTCGCCCGCGACCTGCTCGGCGATCGGCTCGGCCGGCATCCCCGAGATGCGCAAGCGCGGCTATTCCGGCGGCTTTGCCGCGGGGATTATCGCCGCCGGCGGCACGCTCGGCATCCTGCTTCCGCCCTCGATCACCATGATCCTGTTTGCGGTTGCGGCCGAAAAGTCGCTGGGGCGGCTGTTCCTGGCCGGCATCGGGCCCGGCCTCCTGCTGGTCACGCTGTTCGGCGCCTACGCCGTGATCCGCTTCCGGCAGGAATATGCCGCGGCCGAAGCGGCCTACAAGAACGGCGGACCGGAGGCTCCGATCCTGCAGCGTGACGAGTACACGCTCGCCGAGCGCTTCAGCGTACTGCCGCGCGTGATCCCGTTCGTGCTGCTGCTCACCGGTGTCATGATCGCCCTCTATGGCGGCTACGCCACGCCGTCGGAGACCGCAGGGCTCGGCGGCCTGCTCGCGCTGGCGCTGATCGCCGCGATCTACAGCGTGTGGCGGCCGAGCGACCTTGCCCCCATCATGAAGTCGACGATCCGGGAATCGACCATGCTGATGATGATCATCGGCATGTCGCTGCTCTATTCCTACGTGATGAGCTATCTGCACATCTCGCAATCGGTCGCCGAATCCATCGTCGCTATGCACCTGCCGCGCTGGGAGCTGCTGTTCGCGATCCTCGTCATGGTGGTCGTGCTCGGCTTCTTCCTGCCGCCGGTGTCGATCATCCTGATGACCGCCCCGATCATCCTGCCGCCGCTCCGCGCCGCCAATTTCGACATCATCTGGTTCGGCGTGGTCATGACCATCGTGATGGAGATGGGGCTGATCCACCCGCCCGTCGGCCTCAACATCTTCGTCATCCGCAACGTCGCGCCTGATATTCCCCTGCGCGAGGTGATCTGGGGCACCCTGCCCTTCGTGCTGCTGATGATGCTCGCGGTGCTGCTGCTGTGCTTGGTACCGGGGATCTCGACCTGGCTGCCGGATCTCGTGATGGGGCCGGACGGGAGCAGGTGACGCAATCGCAACTGCCGCAGGGTGGGTTAGCTGTGCGGATGCGCGAAGCGCAATCCGCGCGGCGTAACCCACCTCGTCGTCCGTTAAGAAGCCGAATTGAGCGGGGCCGGACAGGCGCGCGTGCGCCAGAGCTGGATCAGGAACA
>NZ_JACEGD010000054.1 GCF_016031635.1 Bradyrhizobium diversitatis | reverse complement strand
GCCGTCGATCCAGTCCCAATCGACCTTGCCGGCAAGCTGAACCAGCTCGTGCTTCATATTGATGATCTGGTCCAGCCTGGCCCGGAACAGATCGCCCGATTCCGTCGTCCTGTGCTTCTTCGGTCGCATCGCCACCTCCGATGCGACGACGGAATCATGACTGGCGATTCGACGGAATCCTGAAAATGAAATTGCAAGGTTCCGATGCCCCAAGCATCAAAACCCTGCAATCGCAAAACAGCCCACAAAGACAAATGCGATTCTAGCTCAATCGCTTAGCCGCTCTTCACGGACGACGTGTTAGGGCACTGTTGACCGCTCGCGCCGCCTCCGCGGCGTCATCGACGCTCAGGCGCTGGTGTACTACGGGGGCAGCCGGCCGGTCAGTTTTCCGTGACACCGGCCCGCAACCTTCAGAATACGAAAGCTCGTGGCAAGGAAGCCGGTTCTGGTTTATCAGAAGGCCCCGCATGGCGGCAGCGGCGGAATAGTCAGAGCCAGCGGCGAACCTCGGCTTTGTAGCGGCGGTAGTCGTCGCCGAACTTCGCTTCGAGATAGCGCTCCTCGTGGGCGATCACTTGCGTCTGGATCGCGATCAGCACCAACGGGAGCAAGGCAAAGGCGATCGGCCCGTCAAAGCCGATCGCAAGGCCGGCATAGATAAGCGTCATGCCGAGATACATGGGATTGCGGGTCCATCGATAAGGACCGGTCGTTGCGATGAGGGTCGTTGGCTGCGACGGCGGAACGTTGGTGCCCAGCCGCCGGAACAGCCCCGCCGCCGCAAGCATCATCGCCGCGCCGGCAACGAACAGCAGCGCGCCCGTCGCGACCAGCAACCGCCAGTCGATGCCGAAAGAGCGCAGGGTGACGAACCGCTCCGCCGCCAGCCCCAACAGCAGCGCTCCCAGATAGACGAAGGGCGGAGGGAAGCGCACACCCGCGCTGTCCGGTTCGACGGCCATGCTCATCCCTCCAATCTGTGCTGTAAAACCAGCCGGAGTCAGGCAGTGCAAAAGCCGGGGACGGCGACCTTCTGGAACAGGTGCGGCCTGGCTACCACGGATGAAGGATATGCTGGAAGTTTCCCGACGAATTGGGGATGGGCGAAGGCGGCGCGGACGGTCTCGGTGGATTCCCATACCACATAGTTCAGATAAGTCGGGCTTTCGCCGAGCGCTCGGTGCAGTTGCATGGAAATGAAGCCCGGTTGCTTCGTTATGATCTCGGCAGCCGCCTTGAAAGCGTCCAGAAATCCCGCTTCGTCGGCGGGATCGATCGTGAAGAGGTTGATGAGCACGACAGGCGCGGCCGCAATACTGAGTTGGCGGTCAAACGGAAATTTCTGGTCTAGGGGCTTGAATGGTTTGATGGCGGCCATGGTGGCGCTCCTGTCTATTGTGAAATTGAAACTGGCGTGATCGATGCTGCTTGCTCTCAAACCACCATCGACTGCTGGGCGAAGATACCCGCCATCGCGCCCTGCGATGATGCCTGGGTGACCGAGGGCAAGAAGGGCGTGGCGAGGTCGCCGGCGGCGTAGATGCCCGGCATGCTGGTTTGGCGGCGCTCGTCGACCTTGAGGACGATGCCGACGGGCGTAGGCACGGTGGCAAGGCCCAGTGATTCATGCAGGCTTGCGGACGGCTTGGTGCGCGGATTGGCGAACAGGATGTCGACCGCGACATTGCGGCCGGTAGCGAGATTGACGGTGGCGATATGGCCCTTGTGATGGGAGATCTCGACGATCCGGCCATTGACGACAGGTATGTTGCGGCGCGCCAGATCGGCCTGGATATCGGGCGGAATGTCGTGACCATCGGCGAAGAGCGTCAACTTGTCAGTCCAATCGTGGAACAGCCGGGCCTGATTGTGCGACTGCGGGCTGGACCAGACGAGGCCCCAATGCTGGCCGGCGACTTCAAAGCCGTCGCAATAGGGGCAGGGCACGATGGACGTGCCCCAGCTTTCGGCGTAGCCCGGAACATCAGGCATCTGGTCGGCGACGCCATAGCTCAGGATCAGGCGACGCGCCCGAGAGCTTTCGCCCTCGGAAGTGAGGACGGTGAAATCGTCGATGGCGCCCGAGACGCTTTCGGCCCGGGCACCGACCAGCTTGATCGTGGGATAACGCGCCAGTTGCTGCCGCGCCTCGGCCAGGATGTCCAGCGGCGGCTTGTGATCGTGGCCAAGCAGGCCATGCGAATGGCTGGCGAAGAGGTTGCGTGGCAGGCCGGTATCGAGAACGGTGACCTTGCGGCGGGCACGGCCGAGCTGCAGGGCGGCGGCGAGGCCGGCAAAGCTGCCGCCGATGATGATGACGTCATTCATTGTGGTGAACTCCGTGTTGCGGATGGAAGAGGATGGGCCGGACTGGGCGGTGGCCGGGGCGCGGGCGATGCCGATGGCGGAAAGCGCCGCGGCCAGCTTCAGCAGGGTTCGTCGCTGCATGGATCTCTCGTATTTCAGGCCGTCGATCGTCCGACAAATGCGCTTGCGCATTTCGGGTACTAAATGGTATCTTAATATGCGAAATACGATACTGTCAAGGACTGGAATTGTCGTGACCAAAAACAGCCAGGGCCGGCGCGGCCGGCCAGCCAACGAGGCGCTTGGCCAAACGATCGTCGACACCGCGGGCGAACTTTTTGCGGAACTGGGTTTTCAAGCGACGACATTGGACAAGGTCGCCCAGCGAGCGAAGATATCCAAGCTCAGCATCTATCGGCACTTCGAGAACAAGGAGGCGCTGTTTGGCGCGGCGTTTGCGGCCCGCTGCCATCAGTTAATACCACAGGCCCTTTTTGAAGGCGTCGACGGTTCGGCCGAAGATCAGCTCATGGCGGTGGGATCATCACTGCTTCGCACGCTGTTGCGCCCGGACGTCCGCAATGTCGAAGCCATGGTCTTGGCCGACATGACGAGTCAAAAGTCGTTGAGCAAGCTCCATTACGAAGCCGGCCCCGCCCATATCATCGCCCAAATCGAGGCCCTGTTGCGTCAGTTGCACGCGAAGGCGGTTCTGAACGTGCCCGATCCTCTCCGGTCCGCCCGCTTGTTTGCCGCGCTTTTCAAAGGCTCCGATCTCCTGATGATCGCACGCTTCGATCAGGCGAGAGCAGAGGACGACAACGAAATCGAATCCTATTGCCGGTCGGCCGTCGCCATGTTCATCGCCGCGCACGGTGGCAACGAGCACGCGGGCGGATAGCCTAGCGGTGAAATACCCATGGTATTCGATGCGCCAGATAGCGGCTTGGATCGGTAAGCCAAGTCTGGTTGGAATTGGCCCATCTCCGACCTAGTGTGAGGGACGCCAACGCGCCGCTATAGAGGTGGAGCGGACTCTCCAAGAAGTGCAGCGTCTGTCAGCATACGCCCTGGAAACGGTCGGCGCTCGCCCGTCACCGGACCATGGTCGCGCGATCCCAGGCCTTGTAGTCGGGCGAACCTTGGGTGCGGATCGGACCGTCGTAACCGTATTCCACCATGTGCACGGTCACGTAATCCTCGCCGAAAAACGCGACGCCGTAGGATTGCGGCAGGTCGGACGCGCTCAGCAGCGCTGTCTCGGAGAACAGCGGAAAGCTCGCATGGTTGGTGCCGCGCAGCGATGAGACCGGGACGCCGGCAATCGAGCCGGCAAGAGGCAAGTGACAATGGCCGAAGAAGACGTGGCGGATCTTCGCCCGATGGCGGCTGACGACATGGCGGAATGGAGCTTCGTCGAGCAGGCGGATCTGGTCGAACGGGACGAGATGCACCGGCATGGGATTATGGTGCATGAAGAGCAGGAATGGCCCGTCATGCTCGGCCAGCCGTGCCTCGAGCCAGCCAAGACGATCCTCGCAATAGCGGCCGGCGTGCGTTTCCGGATGGGCGGTGTCGAGAAACAGGCAGCGGCCGGCGGCGGTATCCTGGATGCCCTGGACGAAGGCGTTGTCGTCGGCGAGGTCGGGGAACACGCTCAGGAACGCGGCGCGCCGGTCGTGATTGCCGATGCACAGCCGGATCGGCAGCGGATATTCGTCGATGCGCTGCTTGAGCCATTGATAGTCGGCAAGGTCGCCCCAATCCGAGAGGTCGCCGGTGATCACCATCAGTTCGGCGTCGTGATGATCGGTTAGCGCATGCGCGAGCGCCCGCTCGAAATTGGCCCGCGGATCGCGGCCGCCGATGGTGGAGCCGGGCGTCGTGAGGTGAATGTCGCTCAGATGAAGCAGTTTCATCGCCATCTCCAGTCATTGGTGCGGCACGGGGCGCTGATGGCGTCCCGCGCCGGCGGATGTCAGGACCCTCAGCGCGCCGCGCCGGTGGTCTTCGGCAGCAGCTTCTGCACGTCCGCGGTCATGTCGGCGAGGACGGCCTCGGGCTCCCTGGCGCGGGCGCCGGAGATGATCGCGTTGAGATGATCCTTGATCACGTCGGTGATCTTCAGGCCGTTGTCGCCGGGGAAGGCGTACCATTTGGTGAGCAGCGCGAGCTGGCTGACGGCGGTGTAGTTGTTGGGGTTCTTGACGTAGAAGTCCTTCAGATAGACCTCGTTGGCGACCTTGTTCGGCGGCATGTAGCCGGTGGTCTCCGCCATGATCGCGGCGCCCTTGGGGCCGGTCCAGAACTTCACCGCTTCCCAGGCGGCGTCGCGCTTGGCCTTGTCCTTGGCGAGGATCAGCACGACATTGCCGCCGGCCGGCAGCCTGCCGTTCCGAGCGACGACGTCCGGGAACGGGATCGTCTTCAGCGCGAACTTGCCGCCGGTCATCTGCGTGACCTTGTTGAGGTCGGAGGTCGAGGTGATGTGAAAGCCGGTCTTGCCGGCCGCGAACGCCGCGCGCATCGACGGCTGGTCGAGGTTGGGCATGCCGCCCTCGTTGACGAGCCGCGCAATCGTGTTGATGGCGAACTTGCCTTCCGCCCCGTCGAACGCGACCTTGGTCTCGTCGGCATTGAGCATGGTGCCGCCGCGCGCGAACACCGGCGCCTGCCACAGCCAGTTGCCGGTGATGTCCCAGGCATAGGTGACGCCGTTGGTGTCGTTGCCGAGCGCCTTGACCTTCCTGGCGAGCGCGATCAGCTCGTCCCAGGTCTTCGGCAAATTGTTCACGTCGCCGCCGGCCTGCTTCACCAGGTCGAGATTGACGTAGACGATCGGCAGGGAGATCGCGAAGGGCAGGGCGTAGACCTTGCCGCCGGCGGTGCCGATGTCGTACATCGCCTGGTGGAAGCCCTGCTTGTCGAAATCCTTCTCGGCCGCGATGTAGCCGCCGAGCTCGGCCGGGATGTTCTTGTCGACCAGGACGCGGATGCGGTTCAGGCCCTGGAAGGACACGTCGGGCATCTGGTTGGTGACGGCTTCGCGCAGCACCTTCTGGGTGGCGTCCTCGTAGGATTCGTAAGGCGCGCGCATGGTGACCTTGATCTCCGGGTGCACCTTGGCGAACTCCTCGGCGATGCGCTTGTGCGTCTCGGTGAACAGCTCCGGATAGGGATACTGCATCACGATCTCGGTCTTTGTCTGCGCGAGCGCAGATCCGGCCACGAGCGACAAAGCCGCCGCGGCGATGATGGACTTCAGCATGGATAGACTCCTGTTTGAGGTGACGCGGTTACTTGATGCCGGTGAGGGTGATGCCCTCGATGAAACGGCGCTGGGCAAAGAGAAAGGCGATGACGAGCGGCGCGATGATCACCATCGCCGCGGCCATCAGCGGGCCGTAGCTGGTGCCGGCCTCGTTGTTGCGGAAATGCGCGACCGCGAGCGGCGGCGTACGCAGTTGCTCGCTGTTGAGCACGATCAGCGGCCAGAAATAGTCGTTCCAATGCGCGACCACGGAGAAGATGCCGAAGGCGGTCACTGCGGGAATCGCGGCCGGCAGCATCACCCGCCAGACGATGCCGAACTCGGAGATGCCGTCCATGCGCGCGGCATCGACGAGATCGTCGGGCACCGTCTTGAAGAACTGGCGCATCAGGAAGATGCCGAAGACCGAAATCGTGAACGGCAGGACGAGCGCGGCATAGCTGTCGAGCAGACCGGCCTTGTGCAGCATCAGGAAGACGGGGATCGCGGTCGCCTGCGGCGGGATGAGGATCCCGAACAGCACGAGCGCGAACAGCGCCTCGCGGCCGCGGAAGCGAAGCTTTGCCAGCGCGTAGGCCGCCGGCAGCGCCACCATGACCTGCAGCACGAAGATCGAGACCGTGACGATGACGCCGTTGAGCAGGAAGCGCAGGAGATTGGCCCTGGCGAAGGCGTCGCGCAGGTTCTCCGCCAGCGCGAACTGGTGCGGGATCAGGTGCAGCTCGCTGGAGAAGATCTCGGTCTGCGGCTTGGACGCGGTCGAGATCATCCAGATGAAGGGCGCCAGCATGAGCGCGGCGCCCGCGATCAGCAGCACGTGGCGGAGGATCGCCCGGAACGGGATAGGATGCGCGTTGCTCATGTGTAGTGCACGCCGCGATCGGCGAGCCTCGATTTGATCAAAGTGAGCAGGAGAACGAAGACCAGGAAGACGACGGTGATCGCCGCGGCATAGCCCGAGCGGAAGAACTCGAAGCCTTCCGTGTACATGGTGTGGATCAGCACCTCGGTGGATTTCGACGGGCCGCCCTTGGTCAATACGTGCACGGTGTCGAACACCTGGAACGAGCGGATGCCGGAGATCACGACGACGAAGGTCGTGACCGGCCCCAGCATCGGCCAGGTCACGAGACGGAAGCGGGCCCAGCCGCTCGAGGCGCCGTCGATCTCGGCCGCCTCGTACAGCTGCTTCGGGATCGAGACGAGGCCGGCGAGGAACAGCACCATGTTGAAGCCGACCGCCTGCCAGATGCCGATGGCGCACAGAGCATAGAGGGCGGTGCTGCGGTCCTGCAGCCAGGAAAAGGCCGGCAGACCCGCGCCGCGCAGCATCCCGTTCACCAGGCCGAATTGCGGGTGCAGCATGAACTCCCACACCACCGCCATCGCGATCAGGGTCGCCATGACGGGCAGGAAATAGATCGTCCGGTAGAGGCTGCGCAGGCTGGTGCCGCTCTGGATCAGGAGCGCGATGGCAAGGCCTGCGATCACGGCGCCGGGCACCACGATCACGACGTAAGCCAGCGTGTTGCGCAGCGCGGTCCAGAACACCTTGTCGGCGAACAGGTCCTGGTAATTGGAAAGGCCGATCCAGGAGAAATGCGGCGCGCCGAGCTGATAGTCGGTGAAGGAGAGGGCGATCACGCCGGCGAGCGGACCAAGCAGCATGATCAGCATCAGCACTGCTGCCGGCGTCACCAGGGCGTAAGCGGAGTATGTCCGCCGGCTGCCATGGGCCTGCACCGTGCGCTTCGTCGCGCCTGCCGGAGCGATGGCCGCGCCAATGGTCATGGAGCCGTCAGACATGGGCGGGCTCACGGACGCGCTCGGGCTGCTCCAGTCTGATCTCGATCCGTTTCCCGGCCGGATCGAAAATCCGCACCGCGTCGGGCGCGAAACCGAAGGTGATTGAGCTGGCCATCGCAGGCAATTGTCTGACGTCCGCGAGCCGTGCGATCAGGCGCAATCCGGCGCCTTCGATCGCAAGGTGCACGAAAGCTTCCGCACCGAGATTCTCCAGATGGACCACGGTTCCGGAGAACGGCCCCGCGCCGAGGTCGATCCGCTCCGGGCGGACGCCGACGCGGCATTCGCCAGCCGCCGCTTGGCATGAAAGCTTCACGGCGGTCCCGAGCACGTCGAGGCCGCCGTCCTTGCGAATCCGGCCGGGCAGGACGTTGATCTTGGGGCTGCCGATGAATTCGGCGACACGGATGTCGCGGGGGTCGTTGTAGATCTCCGCAGGCGTCCCGGCCTGAATCAATTCACCGCCCATCATGACGGCGATCCGGCTCGACATCGTCATCGCCTCGGCCTGGTCGTGCGTGACGTAGACGAACGTCGCCTTGAGGCGGCGATGCAGCTCGGCGAGTTCTGCGCGCATATGGACACGCAGCTTTGCGTCGAGATTGGAGAGCGGCTCATCGAACAGAAAGGCCAGCGGCTCGCGCACCATGGCGCGTCCGACCGCGACGCGCTGCCGCTGACCGCCGGACAACTGCCCGGGCTTGCGCCGCAGTAATGGAGATATGTCGAGCTGCTCGGCGATCCCTTCGACGTCGGCCCGGATGTGCCGTTCCTTGGCGCGCCGGCCCGGCAGCAGCTTGCCCAGCAGCGGCAGCCGTTCGATCGCCGAGAGGCGCCGCATCCTGAGCGGCACAGCAATGTTGTCGAAGGTACTCAGATGCGGATAGAGCGCGTAGGATTGGAAGACCATCGCGAGGTTGCGCGCGCTCGGGCGAATGGCGTCCACGGGGCGCCCGTCGATGTGGACCTGGCCGGAATTCTGCGGCTCGAGGCCGGCAATGATGCGGAGCAGGGTCGATTTGCCGCAGCCGGAAGGACCGACCAGCGAGATGAACTCGCCGTCCTCAATTCGGAAATCAATGCCCTTCAGGACGTCCGTGCCGTCGAAGGACTTGCGGATTGCGGAAAGCTCGATCTGCGCCATGCGCGCTGGTCCCCTGCTGGCGTTGTTGCGGCGCATGAGGAGTAGGGAGCGCATCTGACATTCACATAACGGTCAATGGCCGTCCTTATGGTCATCCCAGGTTTTGCCTTTGCCGGTTCGGCAGACGGAGGGTCGACTTGGGGTTGTTGTCGTGGCGTTGACGTCCTCGCGTGTCCGGGCGGTCAATGCGGTGTTCGAGACCGGCAGCTTTGCCGCCGCAGCAAGGCGGCTTGGGGTGTCGCAGCCGGCCGTTGCCCAGCTCGTGCGCGATCTGGAGGCCGAGTTCGCGGTGGCGCTGTTCGACCGGCACGGCCAGACTCTGATCGCGACGCCGCTGTGCCGCCGGCTCTACGCAGCGACGAGCCGCATGCAGGCGATCGAGGCGGACGCACTGGCCATCCTGCAGCAGCGCGATGAGCTCACGGGAGGTGAGCTTCGCATCGGGCTTGGCAACGCCATGCCGGGCATGGCGCTGATCGCGGCGTTCCGTAATCTGTATCCGAAGATCCAGATCAACATCGAGATCGGCAGCTGGTCGGCGATCATGGCCGCCGTGGTCGACCAGCGCGTCGACGTTGCCGTCTTGCCGGAGGTGCCGCAGGACAACCGCTTCCGGCGCGAGCCCTGCGTGCAGCAGCGCGTCGTGGCGATCTGTCATCCCGTTCACGAGCTCAGTCGTGAATCGCGCGTGTCCATCGCCGGCCTCGTGCAATATCCGCTGGTCTTTCGGACCCGGGATTCCGCGACCCAGCGCGCCGTCGACAGGGCCCTTCGCGCCGTCAACCTGCGCGCCACTCCCGCGATCATCGTCAACACACGCGAGGGGATGCTGGAGGCGGTTGCCAATCGGCTTGGTGTCGGTTTTGTCTGGGAGCACGGCTCGAGCCGCATCGACCGGATCGCGAAGGTGGCGATCGCGGAAATCGAGACAGAGTCGCCCGAATACATCTTCTCGCTGGCCGGCAAGCGCGGCAAGCTGGTCGAACTGTTCTATCTGGCCAGAAGTCTTTCGCGCTCGGCCGAAGGTGCTGCCATGCTGGCCGCGCCCTGATGCGGCAGTCGGGCCTGGAGTCGACCCCGGCCCTCCGGCACCTTTGGTTGCGGTATACTGTGGCGTCAACCGTGATGTTGCGCGGCGGGACGGCAAGATATTTACGTATTTTTGCTTCGGAGTTTGGTGACCCGGCCGAAGATGGGCTATGCTCCCCGCTGCGTCGAGGAGAAGAATGACGTCGGGAGAGAGCATGGGACACCAGCGGCGGACGAGGCTGCATCCATGATGACGTTACCGAGACTGGCTGCCGAAACCCTGGAGAAGATGCTGGGTCGGTTCATGCGTCGCCGGTACGACGAACCTTCCGCCCGGGTGCTGGAGGGATCGACGCGCACCGCGATGGAGTGTATCGGCAACAGCGACGCGCTCTACCACAACATCGAGCATACCATGCTCGTGACTTTGGCCGCTCAGGCGATCCTCTCGGGACGCAATCTCCATGCGCATCTTGCGGCGGAGGACTACCTCCACATCCTGATCGCCTGCCTGGCGCACGACATCGGCTATGTCCGCGGCCTGTTCCCGGAGGATGACGAAGACGGTTTCATCATCGACGAGGCCGGGACCAAGGTGTCGCTGCCGCGCGGTGCATCGGATGCCAGTCTGATGATGTATCACGTCGATCGCTCGAAACTGTTCGTGCTGCGGCGGCTGCCTCCGATCCGCGGTCTCGACCCGGAGCGCATTGCGCGCGCCATCGAAGGGACGCGCTTTCCCGCCCGTGAAGGCCAGGAATATGACCACGAAGCCTCGATCCTGCGTGCGGCCGACTTCATCGGCCAGCTCGGCGATCCCAACTATCTGCGCAAGGCCAACGCGCTGTATTACGAGTTCGAGGAGGTCGGCATCAACCGTCAGCTCGGCTACGATTCGCCTGCCGACATCGTGAATCGCTACCCGCAATTCTATTGGAACAGCGTCGCACCGCACATCCAGACCGAAATCGGCTATCTCAACAAGACCGAGATCGGCCGGCAATGGATCGCCAACCTCTACAGCAACGTGTTCCGCGCCGAACGCGACATCTCGCTGTCCGGTCCGCAGAGATAGGCCGGGTTACGATCGCGGTCACTCCGCGAGACACGCATGCAACAGAAAAACATCGCCACTGACGTCCTCGACATCGCCTACCGCGAATACGGCGTGCCGGAGGGCTGGCCCTGCATCATGGGTCATGGCTTTCCCTATGACGTGAACGCCTACGCCGAGACCGCGCCGATCATTGCACGAGCCGGCGCACGGGTGCTGGTGCCCTGGCTGCGCGGCTATGGCCCGACGCGGTTTCGATTCCCGGAGACGCTGCGCTCCGGCGAGCAGGCGGCGCTTGGCGCCGATCTCCTCGCCTTCATGGATGCGCTCGGCATCGAGCGCGCCGTCGTCGGCGGCTATGATTGGGGCGGGCGTGCGGCCTGCGTGGTCTCGGCGCTCCATCCGGGGCGCGTGATCGGGCTCGTCTCCGGTAATTCCTACAACATCCAGAACATCGCCCGCGCCATGGAGCCGGCCTCGCCGCCGGAGGAGGCGGCACTCTGGTATCAATATCTCTTCCACAACGAGCGCGGCCGCCGCGCGCTGGAGCGCAACCGCCGCGGCTTTGCCCGCCAGCTCTGGACGATGTGGTCGCCGAAATGGGCGTTCGACGACGCGACGTTCGAGACGAGCGCTGTGTCCTTCGACAATCCTGAGTTCGTCGATGTCGTGATCCACTCCTACCGCCATCGCTATGCGCTGGTGGCGGGCGACCCCGCCTATGCCGCGATCGAGGCGAAGCTCGCCGCGCAGCCGCCGATCCGCGTCCCGACGATTGCAATCGATGGCGATAGCGACGGCGTCAATCCGGGCACGGCCCACCACGCGCGCAAGTTCGAGGGATTCTTCGAGCGGCGCGTCTTCAAGGATGCAGGCCACAATTTGCCGCAGGAGCGGCCCGCCGAATGGGCCCAGGCCGTGCTCGACATTCGCAACGCAGCCGAGCGCGCCTGATCATTGCAGCACAGACGCATTCGCCGCATTCGATCTTGATTTGCGTCAATGTTGCTGCCGATGAGGAGTGTTCTGCTGGCTGTCGTCCCGGTCCGGTTCGTGCTATCTTGAATTGTGCCTCCGGGCTTTGCACAGGAGTGGCGGCCATGACGAGTGCTTCGGATACGTCTCATCAAGCGAGCCTCGGTTCGGGCATCGCCGCGCTGCATGCCAAATGGGGCTGGATCGTCGCGCTCGGCGTCGTCTATCTGATCGCCGGCTTCGTCGCTCTCGGCAGCGTCGTGATGGCGACGGTGGCGAGCGTGATCGTGGTTGGCGCGATGATGATCGTGGCTGGTGTCGCCGAGGTGATCGGCGCATTCCAGATGAAGAGCTGGGGTAAATTCCTGATCTGGGCGTTTCTCGGCGTGCTCTATATCGTCGCCGGCTTCCTGACCTTCGCGAATCCGCTGCTTGCGGCAGTCCTGCTGACGCTGTTTTTGGGAGCATCGCTGATCGCCTCGGGCGCCGTCAGGCTGTTTCTCGCCTTCAGCATGAAACGAGAGAGCCCGTGGGTGTGGGTTGCGCTCTCCGGCGCGATCACGTTGCTGCTCGGCCTGCTCATCGTGGCGCGCTGGCCCGTGAACAGCGTCTACATCCTCGGCCTGTTTCTCGGTATCGACCTGATCATGGCCGGAGCCGGGTGGATCAGTCTCGGCTTTGGCCTGAAGCGGCGAGGCTGAGCGCAGGCGCGCGCAGCTCTCTCTTTATCTCCATCTCATGCGTCGGGAGAGGTGAAGCGATGGCTTCATGCGCCAGGCCGACGCGGGCCATCAGCAACTCGACGCAAGACCATCCTGCAGAACTCCGCTGATCTGACGCGCTGACAAGAAAGCAGCACGCCGCGCAGGCGCTGACCGCCTCGCGCGGGCGATCATCACCGGGGAGAAACCATGAGAGCCGCTTTGGCCCTGGCCGCAGCGCTGGCTGCCGGCTGCCTGTCCACGCCCGTTTTCGCGCAAAAGTCCTACGGTCCCGGCGTCAGCGACACCGAGATCAAGATCGGCAACACCATGCCCTATAGCGGCCCGGCCTCGCCGCTCAGCATCACGGGCAGGGTGATCTCCGCCTATTTCGACGAGATCAACGAGAAGGGCGGAGTTGGCGGCCGCAAGCTCAATCTGATCTCGCTCGACGATGCCTTCTCTCCGCCCAAGACCATGGAAGCGGCGCGGCGCCTCGTCGAGGGCGATGGCGTTGCCTTCATCTTCGCGACCATGGGCACCGCACCGAGCTCGGCCATCGCGAAGTATCTCAACAGCAACAAGGTGCCGCAGCTTTTCTTGATCAGCTCGGCCTCGAAGTGGAACGATCCGGCCAACATGCCCTGGTCGATGGCGCTGCCCTGGGCGCCGAACTACACCAGCGAGGCCGCGATCGACGTCGCCTATGCCCGCGCCAAGAACCCGAACGCGCGCTTCGCGGTGCTCTATCAGAACGACGATGCCGGCAAGGAATATCTGCGCGGCGTCAAGGAGGCGCTCGGCACTGAGGCCGACAAGGCGATCGCGATGGCCTCGAGCTTCGAGGTCGCCGACCCCACCGTCGATTCCCAGGTGCTGACGCTGGCCAATACCAAGGCCGACGTCTTCCTGATCTATTCGGTGACGCCGCGCGCCTGCGCGCAGGCGATCCGGAAAGCCCATGAGGTCGGCTGGAAGCCGACGCGCTTCATCGCCAGCGGCTGCGCCAACAAGGCGACCGTGATGGTGCCGGCCGGCCTCGACGCGGGCAAGGGCGTGCTGTCGCTCGGCTCGCTCAAGCCGTTCGTCGCCGAGCCCAAGGACGATCCGGCGATGACGGCCTATATCGATTTCATGAAGCGCCGTCTGCCCAATGCCGACGTCAACAACGTCGCCGGCCTCTATGGCTACACCGTCGCCGAGGCGCTGGTGGTGCTGCTGAGGCAGTGCAAGGACAATCTGACGCGCGAGAACATCATGGCGGAGGCCGCCAACCTGAAGAACGTGCCGCTGTCGCTGTTGATGCCCGGCATCACCCTCAACACCACGCCGCAGGATTTCCGCCCCATCAAGGACGGCTACATGCTCCAGTTCGACGGCAACGACTGGGTCGTGGCGAGCGAGCTGTTGCGCGGGACGTGAGAGGCCGAGGAGGTGGTGCACCCTCTCCTCTTGTGGAAGAGGGTGCATGCGCGAAGCGCAGCCGGGTGAGGGGTCTCGATCCTCACGAATGGTGTTGCCGGCAGAGAGAACCCCTCATCCGGCGCTTCGCGCCACCTTCTCCCACAAGGGGAGAAGGAAGAAGGAGACCAGCATGGACTTTCAACACTCCGCCCGTTCGCTCGAGCTCCAGGACCGCGTTCGCCAGTTCATGCGGGCGCATGTCGAGCCGGTCGAGGAGCTCTATTACGAGCAGGTCAAGCCGGAAGCATCGCGCTACAAGACGCCGCCTGTCTTGCAGGACCTGAAGCGGCTGGCGCGGGAGCAGGGGCTCTGGAACCTGTTCCTGTCAGGTGAGCATGGCCCGGGCCTGACCAATCTCGAATATGCGCCGGTGAAGGAGATCATGGGCCGCATTCTCTGGGCGCCCGAGGTGTTCAATTGCTCGGCCCCCGATGTCGGCAACATGGAGGTGCTCGCCAATTACGGCACGCCAGCGCAGCAGGAGCGCTGGCTGAAGCCGCTGCTGGAGGGACGCATCCGCTCCGGCTTCTCGATGACGGAGCCGCAGGTCGCCTCCAGCGATGCCACCAACATCCAGTGCGAGATCAGGCGCGACGGCGACGACTACGTCATTAACGGTCGCAAATGGTTCACTTCGGGCGCAATGAACGAGGATTGCGAGATCCTGATCGTGATGGGCAAGACCGCGCCCGACGATCCCGACCGCCATCGCCAGCAATCGATGATCCTGGTGCCGAAGAATACCCCGGGCGTGCGCATCGTCCGCGACATGCTCACTTACGGCTACGACGATGCGCCGGTCGGCCATCCCGAGATCGTCTACGACAACGTCCGCGTGCCCGCCGAAAACATCCTGCTCGGCGAAGGCCGCGGCTTCGAGATCGCGCAAGGCAGGCTCGGGCCCGGCCGCATCCACCACTGCATGCGGCTGATCGGCTGCGCCCAGCGCGCGCTGGAATTGATGTGCCAGCGCGCGGTCTCGCGCACGGCTTTCGGCAAGCCGCTCGCCGAGCAGGGCTCGGTCCGCGAGGACATCGCGCACTCCTTCTGCGAGATCGCGCAGGCGCGACTGCTCACCTTGCAGGCGGCCGACAGGATGGACCGCGACGGCAACAAGGCCGCGCGCGACCTGATTGCCGCCGCCAAGATCGTGGTCCCCAGCATGGCGGCCCGTGTCATCGACCGCGCCATCCAGATCCACGGCGCCGCCGGCGTCTCGCAGGATACGTTCCTCGCGCGTGCCTACGTCTATGCCCGCTTCATCCGCATCGGCGACGGGCCGGACCAGGTGCATCTCGCCGCGCTGGGCAAGGAGCTGATCGGGCGGGGCGGGGTAGGCATGGCGTGACGGCTTATTCCAGTCGCTCCTCGATGTCGGCTTGATCGGCGATGGCAGCGCGGCGCCGGCCAATGGCCGTGCGGCCTCGTCGGAAAATTTGGCCGGAGCAAGCGCGTCCGGTTGATGGACAGGACGAATACGGAGGCGAGCTTCGCGGCAATGCAGGAGCGCATCCTATTTGGACGCCCGTGGCCGGACTAGGGCGATCGCAGGCGGTGCGGGGTGATGGACCGCCTTGTCGATCACTATGGGAAGATGAGCCCGATCAGCTCCTTCGCCTGCTCGGCAGCCAGATTGCTGATCTGGTCGGCTGCACCCAGAGTTAAGTACCATCCCAGTGGCGTCTCGGCCGCATGTTGCGCCGTGAGGCAAATTTCTTCGTTGCGTCTGACACATCTCAATGGCGGGAATAGCTTCTGGGAAGCGCTTGCCGTATGCAAGTTCCGGCCGCAGCGCATCTGGAAATCTCGATAATAGTCGAGATCATAGGTGCGCTCGGGAGGTGTGATCTCCACCGCTTCGTCCGTATGAGCATCCCGCGCTCTCACATAGGCGCGTAACCCGGACCATCTGA
The DNA here is from genome assembly GCF_016031635.1 of Bradyrhizobium diversitatis. GTDB lineage: Bacteria > Pseudomonadota > Alphaproteobacteria > Rhizobiales > Xanthobacteraceae > Bradyrhizobium > Bradyrhizobium diversitatis. The sequence goes on along the minus strand of NZ_JACEGD010000054.1, from coordinate 21,149 downwards.
ACAGTCGCGCCAGCAGGCTCTCGCTCTCAGGTTCCCATCGGATCGGTGGATAAAAGAACCAGCGGGAATACCCTTTGTCGCGAAGCGCCTGCTGCCAGGCGGCGCATCGATGATCCGAAGGACGGGTGTTGCCGTTCAGGCGCACGATCTTCAATTCTGCCGGCTTCTTGACGTTTGGGCTGTTGCTCAAAAATGCGCGCAACGTCGCCGCGCCCGAATTATCAAAATAGCCCCCGTCGACGACGTGGATCTCCTGGCCGTTCTTCGTTGCGACCCCGGCCGGAGAAATGACCGGAAAACGGGCGCTATTGAGCACGGCAATTCCGGCCGGAATGTCGTCGAGACCCGCCCGCGCATTCCACCACGGGGCATTTGACCACGCAGTCCGCTGTCCGGTCTGCACATTCGTCGTCGAAAACAGCAAATAGGGCGGCCGGTCTGAATTGCCTGCGTGAACACTGCTGAGACGTCGGGCGAGACCGACAGCGCCGGAAATTTCCTTGTAGCCGAAAGCATCCAGGATCGACTGTTGCCAGCTATCGAGCAGAGCTTGCCCTCGGACTGCGTTGCCCCATGGCAAGAACAGATCGCCCGTCAACAATCCGGCGAGCACCTTGGATAGATGGTCTTGTGCGAGCACGCCGTAGACGAGGTCGCTCGTCGGCGATCCGAAAGCCTTGCCGGGCCGGCAGTCGGACCACGCTTTATCGCCTTGTGCCTGCTTGTAGTCTTGACGCAGGACCGCCCAGATGGCGATGCCAAGACTGCCTCCAGATACGCCGCTGGCAGCGAAAACATGCTCTCCAAACTTTCCGCATGTCGAGTCGTCGGCCATGGCAAGCACCTGGGCGGTGAACATCGCAGCCCGAAGACCTCCGCCATCGGCGTAAATGGCAAGCTGCACGCCGGGTCGATCGACCACGGCCCAGTCTCCGCTCGTCGCGGCGGAGGGCGCCAAGAGCTCCAGTTCCTCTCGTCCGTATTTCTCTTGGGTGTTGAGCACCAACACCGCAATCAACAGAATGGCCAAAACGGGATCGATGCCTCGCACCCCGGTCAGCCGATGCGTGAGCACCATGAGGAGAGCAACGGAGACGCACGCCCACGCAAAGAAGAGGAAGACGACCGGAATGCTGCCAACACTCCAGACGGCTGTTTGCAACAATCCGTAAGACAGGGCGATCCGGGCGGTCGCCATGAGCGAAATGATGCCGACCAGAAGGCAGGTTGTGACCTTGGTCGAGGGATAGAGGTGTGCAGGAATGTGACGTCGTGCCCAAATCGTCAAGAGAGCCGCGGCGAGCGGCGTAAACATACTTATCAACGCGGCGACGAGATCGTCCTCACTTCGTGATCTTTCGTCCATCGTCATCCATACGAAGGTCGCGATGGCAGAGACGATGAAGGCGAGGGCCGCTGTCTCACAATGCGGATCGTTCGATCGCAAGCAAAAGACCCCATAGCCAAGTGCTATGACGAGCGAAATGGCTCCTGGAACTGCCTGTTTGGGAAAGAAACTAGGCACTTTTGCGTACATGAACGCATAGTGGATAAGGGCCAAACTGCCGACGAATATGAGCGCCGCAACGAGTCCGACAAGCGGCTCAGCTTGCTCGGAACGGCTCCGTTGCTGACAGCGGCGGAGCGGCAAATTCCCGAGCAGAAGAGTTGTAATCGACAGCGCCGCCGCGACAATGACTGCACTCAGCCAGAACGCTCCATACAGGGTCCAACCGATGGTTTGTGAATCTGCGCCGATCCATCTGATCCAATGTCTTGGAGTGAGTGCGAAGTTGAGGCCCCCGAGCAGCTCTCGCGTCTGGCCGCTGAAGCACAAAAGCAAGACAAGCATTGCAAGTGCAAACGTGCTGATCCACGCGCGGTAGAGCAACATCTCCCAGAGCCGAATCAGGCCGGACCAGAACGAGACGATGATCGTTCGCATTGCGACGCCCGAATATTCATGATCGCGAGATGAATCGCCGCTTCGGCGAAAGTCATCCGATTGAACTTAGGCTCCTTTGAAGATGATCAGTCCAATGACTGTCGCGCAGGCCAGCCAGACGGCTCGCCCCTGGTCCTGAAGGTTCTTCAACTCCAGCAAACGCGTGGCTCGCTTCGTAGGATCTTCGTGAACGCGACGTTCCGATCGGAAAACATACTCACAAAAGAAAAAGAAGGGCGCGGCTATCGTGAGCAAGCCATAAAAGCCCTTTAGGGCAATCCAGCGCTTTGCGGTGGGAGGCCAGCCGTGAAAGAGACCATAGATGCCGACGAGGAGGAGCAGGATGTAGCTGATCGCGCCAAGGGGAAGCGCAATGGCCCCCTGCTTGCCGATCACTCGGAAAAGACGCCCCCAGCAGGCCTCAAGCTGTTCTTGGAAAGACATCGTCACTCTCCAAATCACCAAAAGTCCCGGCATTGCGGAAAAGCAATAGAGCGGAATTGTGACAGCGCATGAAAACGACCAGTAATTGAGTTGCCCGAACTTTCAGCGCTCGCAGGCAGACGATCCGACGAGGGGCAGCCTTCCTTCCAGATCAGCGCTGGCTTGCTGGGTCGCCCTGTCATGCACTTGGGCGGAGTGAGCTTGGAGTATCGCAGGCGGATTTGAGAGCACGCCTCCCGGGAGGTGCTCGGGGCGGGAGAGGGGCGGATGACGTGCCGGTCGCTATGGTGACATCATGCCGGTGTTTTGCCCGACGAGTCAAATCGATTCGTAAAATCCGTAGCCGTCAACCCCGGTTCAACCCATTGATTCAGTTGCCCCCGCCTACTGTGCATGGGGTTGTTTTCGCACTTTTGTGTCAGCGCGGGCTTCGCGGCCCGCGCCCGCGCCGTCATCCCGCCTTGGCAACCCGCCCGTCCGCCGAACCTGCGCGCAGGTTCTGGAAGAACTTCTCCACCTCGCGCGACAGCGTGTCCGCCGTCGCCGTCAGGCTGCTCGCCGCCGTCAGCACCGAGGATGCCGCCGTGTCGGTCTCGCCGATGGCGTCGCGCAGCGAGGTGATGTTCGCCACAAGCGTCTCGTTGCCCTGCGCGGCCGACTGCGCATTGGACGAGATCTCGCGCGTGGCGGCGTCCTGCTGACTGACGGCGCCGGCGATCGCCGAGGTGACCTCGTTGATCTCGCGCACCGCGCCGCCGATCTCGCGGACGGCATCGACGGCGTTGCGGGTCGAGGCCTGGATCATCGAGACGTTCTCGCTGATCTCGGCCGTGGCCTTGGCGGTCTGGCCCGCGAGCGCCTTCACCTCGTGGGCGACGACGGCGAAGCCGCGGCCGGCATCGCCGGCGCGCGCGGCCTCGATGGTGGCGTTCAGCGCGAGCAGATTGGTCTGCTCGGCGATCGCCTGGATCAGGCTGAGCACGCCGTCGATGCGCTGCGTGGCCGCGGCGAGGCTCTCGATCTCGGAGATCGACTTCTCGGTGCGCTGGCCGGTCTGCTCGACCGCGCCGGCGCTCTGGCGCACCTGGCGGCCGATCTCCACCACCGAGGCCGACAGTTCCTCGGCCGCGCCCGCGACCGCCGTGACGTTGTGCGAGGCCTGCTCGGTCGCGTTGGCCGCGGTGCCGGCGCGGCTGTTCGCATCCGCGGTCACGCGGGTGATGGTCTGCGCGGTCTCGCGCATCACCGAGGCGTTGTCGCTGAGGCCGCGCATGATCGCGCCGATCGCCTCGCGAAACTGCTCGACGGATTGCTCGATGTGGCGGGCGCGCTCCTCGCGGGCGGCGGCGTCGTTCGACACTTGCGAGGCGAGATTGCGGTTGCGGCCCATGGCGTCCTGGAACACCTGGATCGCGCGGGCCAGTGCGCCGATCTCGTCGGCGCGGTCAGAGTGCGGTACCACGATGTTTTCGGCGCCGTCGGCGACCTGCTTGATGGTGGCGGTGATCGAGGCGAGCGGCCGGGCGATCGAGCGGGCGATGATGACGATGCCGATCACGACGAGAGCCAGCGCCACGCCGCCGAGGCAGGTCAGCACGAACGACAATTCGCGATTGGTCTCGGTCTGCTGCGCGATCTGCCGGGCGCGCTCGGCATAAACCTTGGACAGCGCCTCGAGGTCCTTGTTCAGGGCCGAGCGCACCGCGCGGTTGGCGTCGTTGTCGCCCCATTCGCGGCCCGCGGCTGCATTGATTTCGACGCCGCGGCGGACCAGCTCCTTGCGGAACTCGACGAACTGCTCGATGCGCTTCTTGAAGGTGGCAAACTGCTCGGCGTCGTCGGCCTTGACGATGGTCTCCCAACGCTTCACGACGTCCAGGATCTGGGCGTTGAACTTGAGCAGGCCATCGCCGTATTTCTTCACCACGGCCGGCTCGGTCGACATGTAGACGCCGCGAGATTCCATCACGACCGCATAGACCAGCGAGTTGACCCGCTCGACGTTCAGCGCGGCGGCATTCGCCGTCTCGATCGCGCTGGTCAGGTCGGCGCTGCGGCGGCTGTTGTAGTCGGACAGCATCGCGATCGCGGCCGTGAGCAGCGCGAACAGCGCGAAGATCGCATAGAGCTTGGTGGCAAGCGTGAAGCGGCCTGCCAGCTTGGTGGCATTCCCAGATCGGTCTGATGTCATGGTGTGCAGGAGCCCGGAATGGCCTGAAGCGGCCGGTGAGCGGGGTCGTGTAGAATTGATGCAAAACTTTGCAGGAGGAAGGTGGATGTGGCGTTAACGCGCCCGTTAGGCTCCCTCCGTCCTTGCTCGAACGAAAGGTAAGATATTTCAGCGTCTTGATCCTAAGGTATAGTCTCTGGATAGTCTTTCAGCATAGTCTTTCAACATAGTCTTGGGGTCGGCCGTTGGCCGACCAAGCCTGGAGAGCCCCGTGGTCTACCGACACAGCATCGACACCACGACCTACACCTTCCCGGATCTGCGCGACCTGCTCGCCAAGGCGACACCGCCGCGCTCCGGCGACCGGCTGGCCGGAATTGCCGCTGCCAGCTCCGAGCAGATGATCGCGGCACGGATGGCGCTGGCGGATGTGCCGCTCGGCCAATTCCTGCAGGAAGCCGTCATTCCCTATGAGACCGACGAGGTCACCCGCCTCGTCATCGACAGCCACGACACCAAGGCCTTTGCGCCGGTGGCGTCGCTCACGGTCGGGGCCTTCCGCGACTGGCTGCTGTCCGATGCTGCAACGCCCGAGATCCTGCGCAAGCTCGCGCCCGGCATCACGCCGGAGATGGCGGCCGCAGTGTCAAAGCTGATGCGCAACCAGGATCTGATCCTGGCGGCGCGGAAATGCGAGGTCACCACCGCTTTCCGCAACACCATCGGGCTGAAGGGGCGGATGAGCACGCGGCTCCAGCCGAACCATCCGTTCGACGACGCCAGGGGCATCACCGCCTCGATCCTCGACGGCATTCTGCTCGGGGCCGGCGATGCCTGCATCGGCATCAATCCTGCGAGTGACGACCCTGCCGTCATCGCCCAATTGCTGCGGCTGCTCGACGAGGTCATCGCGCGGCTGAAGATCCCGACGCAAGGCTGCGTGCTGACCCATGTCACAACGACGCTGTCGCTGATCGGGCAGGGCGTGCCGGTCGACCTCGTCTTCCAGTCGGTCGCCGGGACCGAGGCCGCCAACCGCAGTTTCGGCATCGATCTTGCGCTCCTGAAAGAGGCGCAGCAGGCCGGGCTGTCGCTGCAGCGCGGCACCGTCGGGCAGAACGTGATGTATTTCGAGACCGGCCAGGGCTCGGCGCTGTCGGCGGGCGCCCATCACGGGGTCGACCAGCAGACCTGCGAGGCGCGCGCCTATGCGGTCGCCCGCGCGTTTGCCCCGCTCCTCGTCAACAGCGTGGTCGGCTTCATCGGCCCGGAATATCTCTATGACGGCAAGGAAATCATACGGGCTGGACTGGAGGATCATTTCTGCGGCAAGCTGCTCGGCCTGCCGCTCGGGGTCGACATCTGCTACACCAACCATGCCGAGGCGGACCAGGACGACATGGACAACCTGCTGACGCTGCTCGCCGCCGCTGGCGTCACCTTCATCATGGGCGTCCCCGGCGCCGACGACGTCATGCTGAACTACCAGTCGACGTCTTTTCACGACGCGCTCTATGTCCGCGCCGTCTTCGGCTTGCGCCGCGCGCCGGAATTCGACGACTGGCTGGTGCAGTCGGGAATTACAGGCGCCGATCTCCGCCTAGCCGGCGATGCAGGCCTGCTGCCCGATTTTGCCTCGCGGTTGATCGCGTGAGGCGGCGCGCCAACTGGCACTCCGATGAAACTATCGGCGCCTCCCGGAATTGTGCTTGTGCCACAATATTGAGAAATTCCGGCGACAGCATTACCCTGAGTCTGGCTGGCAATTTCCGCACTATCGGTCGAGCGTGGCGGGGGGAGCTTTGATGCGAGCTGAAAGTAACGGAACGACCCGGCGGATTCTCTGCGTGTTTCCGCGCTACACCTCGTCCTTCGGTACGTTCGAGCATTCCTATCCCTTGACCGACGGCGTTCGCGCCTTCATGCCGCCGCAGGGGCTGCTGCTGATCTCCGCCTACCTTCCGAAGGAGTGGCAGGTCAAATTCGTCGATGAGAACCTGCGCCGCACGACGAAGGAGGAATTCGAATGGGCCGAAGCGGTCTTCGTCAGCGGCATGCACATCCAGCGCCAGCAGATGAACGACATCTGCCGCCGCGCCCATGAATTCGATCTGCCGGTCGCACTCGGCGGGCCGTCGGTCAGCGCCTGCCCGGACTATTATCCGTCCTTCGACTATCTGCATGTCGGCGAGCTCGGCGACGCCACCAACCAGCTGATCGATATCCTGTCGCGCGACACCTCGCGTCCCGAGGCCCAGGTGGTGCTGACCACCAGGGACCGGGTGCCGATGACGGAGTTTCCAATTCCGGCCTACGAGCTCGTCGATGTGAAGAAGTATTTCCTCGGCAGCATCCAGTATTCGAGCGGCTGTCCCTATCAGTGCGAGTTCTGCGACATCCCCGGCCTCTACGGCCGCAATCCGCGCATCAAGTCGCCGCAGCAGATCATCGCCGAGCTCGATCGCCTGCGCGAATGCGGCATGACCGACACGGTCTATTTCGTCGACGACAATTTCATCGGCAACCGCAAGGCGGCTCTGGACTTGCTGCCGCATCTGATCGAATGGCAGAAGCGGACCGGCTACATGGTGCGGCTCGCCTGTGAGGCGACGCTCAACATCGCCAAGCGGCCCGAGATCCTCGAGAAGATGCGCGAGGCCTATTTCATCACCATCTTCTGCGGCATCGAGACGCCGGATCCGGACGCCCTGAAGGCGATGCAGAAGGACCACAACATGATGGTCCCGATCCTGGAGGGCGTGCACACCATCAACTCCTACGGCATGGAGGTCGTGTCCGGCATCATCATGGGGCTCGATACCGACAAGCCGAACACCTCGGAAGCTCTACTCGCTTTCGTCGAGGAGTCCCGGATTCCGCTGCTCACCATCAACCTGCTCCAGGCGCTGCCGAAGACGCCGCTGTGGGACCGGTTGGAGCGCGAGGGTCGCCTGATCCACGACGACGGTCGCGATTCCAACGTCGACTTCCTGTTGCCTTATGACGAGGTCGTCGCATCGTGGAAGCATGCGATGGCGGTCGCCTACGCGCCCGAGAAGGTTTACGCGCGCTATCAGTATCAATGCGACAATGTTTACGTGCGCCGAGTCAAGATGCCGGTGCCGGACGAGATGAAGACCTGGCCGAACATCCGGCGCGGCCTCGTCATGTTGCGCAACATCTTCTGGAAGGTCGGCGTGCTCGGCGACTACAGGCGCGTGTTCTGGAAGTTCGCGCTCAGACGCATCAAGCGCGGCGACATCGAAGGCCTGATCGGCTGCACGCTGATCGCGCACCATCTCATCACCTTTGCGCGCGCGGCCTCCAGCGGCAAGCAGAACGCCTCGAACTATTCGATCCGGCTGCGCGAGGCCGCCGTTCCGGCTGAATGATGCGACATGTCTGATCCGGTTCCGCCGCGCCGCCCGACCCTCGATCTGCGGGCGTTCACGCCCGCGCGCGTTGCGCTCGGGCGCAGCGGCGCGAGCGTGCCGACCAGGGCACTGCTCGATTTCACGCTGGACCATGCCCGCGCGCGCGATGCCGTGCATGCCGCCTTCGACACGTCGCGCCTGGTCGCCGACCTCGGCGCGCTCGGACTTGCCGTGACCGAGGTGAGGAGCCGGGCGGTCGATCGCAGCGACTATCTGCGGCGGCCGGATCTGGGACGACAGCTTGAACCCGGTTCGGCGCAACTTCTGGCGCGGGGCGCCTCGGCGCCGTGCCAACTCGCGATTGTGATCGGAGACGGCCTGTCCGCGGCGGCGGTTCACGCCCATGCGGCCATCGTGGTGAGGCGCCTGTTGCCATTGCTTGCGCAAGGGGATGACCTCGCGATCGGCCATGTCGTTGTCGCATCGGGCGCGCGCGTCGCGCTCGGCGACGAGATCGGCGCCATTCTCGGGGCGCGCATGGTCGCGATGCTGATCGGCGAACGGCCCGGCCTGTCCGCGCCCGACAGTCTCGGCGCCTATCTGACCTTCGCACCGAAGCCCGGCCGTACCGATGCCGAACGCAATTGCGTGTCGAACATCCACCACGCCGGTTTGAGCTACGACGAGGCCGCCTTCAAGATCGCCTGGCTCATCCGTGAGGGGCTCGCGCGCGAGACCACCGGCGTGGCTCTGAAGGACGAGAGCGCGGACCGGGCGCCGCGTCGAATTGGCACGGCGCCGCCGGAATGATAGGCGGTCGGGGGCCCGAAATCGCCGCTTCTTGATCGATTCGGCCACGCCTCGCCTGCTTGCGAGAAGACCTGTTGACCTGCTAAACCCCTCGCGGCGATTTTCCGCGCATTTTCAAAAGGCAAGCCTCCCATTGGTATGGCGTTTCAAGCCGTTCGCGGGGCGCAACAAGCTCTCAAGACCGAGCCGATTTAGGAACTGGACAAGGCATGCTCGAAAAGCACAGCGAGAATGAGGTTCATGTCGACAAGGTCGAGCAGGGACCTGCGTCCTCGATCGCCTTCGGGCTGGAGCGCCTCGGGCTGATCGCCGTTCGGGCGCCGATCGTCTCCTGCATCGTCCTGCTGGCGCTGATCGTCGGCGCCGTGTTCGGCATCCACCGGATCAAGATCGACGATTCGCTGTCGCAGCTCTTTCGCTCCGACACCCGCGAATTCAAGCAGTATGAAGAGGTGACGAAGAAGTTCCCGGCCGAGGAGTTCGACGTCCTCGTCGTGGTCGAGGGCAAGACCCTCCTGGAGCGCAGCAACCTCGAGAAGCTGCGTGACTTCGTTACCGACCTGCAACTGGTCGATGGCACGCGAGGGCTGGTCTCGCTGTTCTCGGCGCGTCAGGCGCCGGCGCCGGGCAAGCTGCCGGCGGCACTGTTCCCGGCCGAGCTCCCCGAGGGGGCCGCCTATGACAAGTTCATCGAGACCGTCAAGAACAACGAGATCATCCGCGGCAAGCTGCTGTCGGAGGACGGCACGCTGGCGCTGATCGTGCTCTCGCTCGATCCCGAGGTGGTCGCCTCCAACAAGCTGACCAAGACCGTCGGCGACATCCGCGCGCTGATGAAGGAGGACCTCGGCGACACCGGGCTCAACGTGCAGCTCTCCGGCGTTCCGGTGATGCAGCTCGAGATCCGCAACGCGGTCGAGCGCGACGGGCTGACCTACAACATCCTCGGCATTCTCGCCGGCTGCATCATCGCCATCATCTTCTTCCGCAAGATCTCGTTCATGGTCGCCGCGGCGTTCCCGCCGATGATCGCGATCCTGCTGGCGCTGGGTGCGCTCGGCTGGGCCAATTTCAACCTCAACATGTTCCTGAACGTGATGACGCCGCTCATCATGGTCATCAGCTTCTCGGACTCGATGCAGCTCACCTTCGCCGCGCGCGACCGGCTGATCGCAGGACAGGACAAGTTCACCGCTTTCAAGAACGCGGTGCTGGTGGTGGGACCCGCCTGCGTGCTGACGCACGGCACGGCCGGCATTTCCTTCATCGCGCTGCAATTCTCCGACTCCGACCTGATCCGCAAGTTCGGCGAGGCCGGGCTCGCCGCCACCATCATCGCGCTGGTCGCGGTGCTGTCGCTGGTGCCGGTGTTCGGCGTCCTGCTCGTGCGCAACGAGAAGGTGTTCGCCGTCAAGTTCCAGAGCGCGGATGCCGGCGTCCAGGCGCTGCGCAATTTCTGCTACTGGATCGCGGTGCGCATGGTCGGCCGTCCCGGCCTGTTCAGCCTGATCGCGGTGCTGTTCGTCGGCGGCCTCGGCGTCATCTACGCCAATCTGGAGCCGCGCTACCGGCTCGCCGACCAGGTGCCGGACAAGCGCCAGGCGGTCGCCGCCAGCGACCGGCTCGATGCCAAGCTGACCGGCGCCAACCCGGTCAACGTGCTGATCCAGTTCCCCAAGGGCGAATCGCTCTATTCGCCGGAGACGCTCCAGACCATCGCCGACGTGCATGCGACGGTGGAGAAGACGGCCGGTGTCGGCAACGTCTGGTCGCTGGAGACGCTGCGCCGCTGGCTGGCAGAGAAGGCGGGCAGCGCCGACGTCGCGACGTTGAAGGAATATGTCAACGTCATCCCCGAGCATCTGGTGCGGCGGTTCATCGATGCCGAGCAGGATGCCGTCGTGGTCGCCGGCCGCGTACCGGACAAGGATTCCAGCCAGCTCCTGCCGATCGTCGACAAGCTCGACCACGAGCTCGACGCCGTCCGCAAGAAGCATCCCGGCTACGAGATCGCGGTGACGGGTCTTGCCGCCATCGCTGCGCGCAACTCGGCCAGCATGATCGAGAAGCTGAACCACGGACTCACCATCGAATTTGCGCTGGTCGCGATCTTCATCGGCCTCGCGTTCCGCTCCTGGGTGGTGATGTTCGCCTGCATTCTGCCGGGCATCTTCCCAGTGGTGATGTCGGGAACGGTGCTGTGGGCGATGGGCGAGGGCCTGCAATTCGCCAGCGTCGTCGCGCTCACCGTCTCGTTCGGCCTGGGCTTGAGCGCCACCATCCACTTCCTCAACCGCTTGAGGCTCGAGAGCAAGCCGGGCGTCGGCTCGGCGCTTGCCGTGGAGCGGGCCACCGTGCTGGTCGGCCCGGCGCTGATCCTGACCACGGTGGTGCTGGCCTGCGGCCTCGTCGTCACCGTGTTCTCGGACCTGCCGTCGCTCAGGCTGTTCGGCTGGCTCAGCGCCTTCTCGATGGTGATGGCCCTCGTCGCCGACCTCTTCATCCTGCGGCCGACGGCGATGTGGCTGATCAATCTGCACGCCAGGCTTCAGGGCCCCGACAAGCCGGCGATCTGAGCAGCTTCATCTGATCCAGGTCAGCAATAAGCCCCCGGCTCGCGAGAGCCGGAGGCTGTATCCTTTCGCAGCGGAAAGGGCGTCAGCCCTTCGTCATCGTGATGTTGACGCCGCGGATCTCGCCCTTGGAGCTGATCTGCACCGTCTGCTTGCTGCCGTTGGTGCGCAGCGAGAGGTTGGCGGCAAAGCCGTTGGCCTCGACGAACACGTCGATCTGGCCGCCGCCGGCGGTGCCCTGCAGATTGCCGAAGATGTTGCGGCTGGACTCGCTCCAATTGCCGGAGATGCGCTCGCCCTGGCTCGTCACGTCGCTGGTGAGATTGAACTTGTAGCTGTCGGACGCGCAGTGCAGCGCCTGCTTCAGGTTCAGGCCGCTGCCGCCGACCTTGTAGTCCGCCTTGCAGCGAATGCGCTCGGTGGAGCCGTCGGACAACGACACCGTGCCGGTGCCGGTCCATGCGCCATCGAAACCGGCAAACGGTCCGGACGACTGAGCATGGCTCGCCGAAACCGAGAAGAGCAGCGCCGCCCCGATGCCGGCCGCCTTGATTGCCAGTCCAGTTCGCCCAATGAATTTCATCGCAATTATCCCGTTTTGGAACGACGCTCGCTTACGATTGAGAACGTCTCGCCACATCGAAAGTTTAGTGCTCCGAGCAAGTCGCAGGTTCAAAGCCTGACCGCCCGGCATGGCAGGTCATGACGCTCGCGCCGGGCTTGATCGCCCGATTTGCCACGTTTCGGCATGTTTCCGGCAGGAAAGGCAAGGCGGACAGATGCAGCGCTGCAACAGGTATGCAGTAAAACGCAGACGTTCTGAATTATGACGTAGTATCAACCTCTTACATCTGCGAATGAAGGCACGGGGAAGTCCCGATTCGGCGCGTGCGGTGCCAATTTGGCCGCATTTGCCGGTGCTTGTGCCTTCTCTGGGCCGCCACTCCTGCGGCGACTTGCCATCAGAACAATCCGCTCCGGTCGTTCGCCCTCTGCAGCCGGGTCCGGTATGATTCTGCCGTCAGAATGAAGGAATACAATGCGTAATCTTCTCGTCGCTCTCACCCTGCTGTCGGCATCTCTTTCGACGGCCGCGTTCGCTCAGCAAGGGCGTGGCACGGACGCCGAGCAGAAGGCCTGCACACGAGATGTGCAGAAGTTCTGCCGTCCGGTCATCGATCAGGGCGATTTCACGATCCTCGCCTGTCTCAAGGAGAACCGGGCCAAGATCTCGCAGGCCTGCGACCAGGTGCTGAAGAACCACAACCAGTAAGCTTGGCCATTGGCTCCCAAAGGTGGATCCCGGAGCCGCCTTTGGGGTCCGATCCGCAAAGGGCGGCCATCGACAGACAGGATTGGTTTTGCGGCATTATTCCCCTATATGGGGGCCGCGGCGGCATCGCCGGCATGAGCCCGCGCGAGCGAAAAAGCCTTCCTGTCCAAACGATTGTAAACCAGCCCTCGATGACCTCTGCGAGCGAATTGCGATCCGGCAAGGGTGACCGCGACGAGAATTTTCCCGTCGCGTCCTGGATCATTCATCCGCGTCATCGCGCCCTGATCCTGGCCTATTACAATTTCGTCCGCACCGCCGACGACATCGCCGACCACGCGACCCTGCCGCCCGACCAGAAGCTTAGCTATCTCGACCTGCTCGAGGCGGAACTGCTCGGCAAGGGCGACACCCAGGCCGAGGCCGTCACCCTGCGCCGCGCGCTGGCCGAGCGCGGCATGGCCCCACGCCATGCGCTCGACGTGCTCATCGCCTTCCGCATGGACGTGACCAAGCTGCGCTACGAGAATTGGGACGAGGTCATCCACTATTGCCGTTACTCGGCGATGCCCGTCGGCCGCTTCATGCTCGACGTCCATGGCGAGAGCACTTCGACCTGGGCCGCATCGGACGCGCTCTGCGCAGGCCTGCAAATCAACAATCACCTGCAGGATTGCGGCAAGGATTTTCGCGAGCTCAACCGCGTCTATCTGCCGCGCGATGCGCTGGCAGCACACGGCGCCTCGGTAGAGCAGCTCGGGCTCGCGCAGTCGCCGCCGGCGATGCTGGCCTGCCTTCACGCGCTTGCCGCACGCAATGAAGCGCTGCTCAACGAGGGCAGGTCGCTCGCTGCGGAAATCCGGGATTTCCGTCTCGGCGTCGACGTCTCGGTCATCCAGGCCTATGCGGATCGCATCGTGCGCCTCTTGAAAGTGCGCGATCCCCTGCGCGAGCGCGTGCATCTGAACAAGTTCGAGCTGCTCGCCCTCAGCCTCGCCGGGATGATCGGCGAAGTCGGTCGCCGCGCGATCGGACGCAAGGCGATTTCCAGACCGGGGACTGCACATGACGCTTGAGGCGACCACGCCCGGCGCCAATTACGGCTCGGCCGCATCCGGCAGCTCGTTCTATGCCGCGATGCGCATCCTGCCGCACGACCAGCGCGAAGCGATGTTCCAGATCTACAGCTTCTGCCGCCAGGTCGACGACATCGCCGATTCCGACGGCCCGCGGGAGGAGCGGCTCGCCGCACTCCAGCAATGGCGCGACGACATCGACGCGCTCTATCAGGGCCATCCGCCGCCGCGGCTGAAGGACTACGTCGCCTCGGTGAAGACCTTCGGGCTCAAGCGCGAGGATTTCCTCGCCATCGTCGACGGCATGGAAATGGATGTGCCGCAGGACATCCGCGCGCCCGACATGGCGACGCTGGATCTGTACTGCGACCGTGTCGCCAGCGCCGTGGGGCGGCTGTCGGTGCGCGTGTTCGGCATGCCCGAGGAAGACGGCATCCTGCTCGCGTACCATCTCGGCCGCGCGCTGCAGCTCACCAACATCCTGCGCGACATCGACGAGGACGCCGGCCTCGGCCGGCTCTATCTGCCGCGCGAGGCGCTGCTGCATGCCGGCATCACCTCCGATGATCCGGACCGCGTGATCGCCGAGCGCGCGCTGCCGAAGGTCTGCCTGCCGCTGGCGCAGCGCGCGAAGGTGCATTTCGAGAAGTCGGACGAGATCATGAACCGCAACAAGCGCCGCGCGGTGCGCGCGCCGCGGATCATGTCGAGATACTATCATTCCATTCTGGACCTGCTGATCGCGCGCGGCTTCACCGCGCCGCGCGAGCCGGTGCGTGTGTCGAAGATCACACGCATCCTGATCCTGCTCCGCTACGCTTTCATCTGATGCAAAAGACAGCTCACATCATCGGTGCTGGAATTTCCGGCCTCTCCGCCGCTGTGCGGCTCGCCAATGCCGGCTTCAAGGTCGCCGTGCACGAGGCCACGCACCAGGCCGGCGGCCGCTGCCGTTCCTATTTCGACGGCGCCACCAACCTCACCATCGACAACGGCAATCATCTGCTGCTGTCGGGCAACAGCCATGCGCGCGCCTATGCGCGCGCGATCGGCACCGAGACGGGTCTCGTCGGCCCCGAGAGCGCGCAGTTTCCCTTCGTCGACATCAAGACGGGACAGCGCTGGCAGATCGATCTCGGCGCTGGCCGGTGGCCGACCTGGGTGCTCGATGAGAGCCGCCGCGTTCCCGACACCGGCCTGACCGATTATCTGAAACTGGCGCCGCTGATCTGGGCGTCGGAGGAGACGCTGGTCGGCAAGTCCATTCCTTGCGAAGGCATCCTCTACCAGCGTCTGGTGCAGCCGTTGCTGCTGGCGGCGCTCAACGTCGATCCGCCCGAGGGCTCGGCGGGGCTCGCGGGCGCGATCGTGCGCGAGACGCTGCTCGCGGGCGGGCAGGCCTGCCGTCCGTTGATCGCCCGCGACGGTCTCAGCGCGGTGCTGATCGAGCCTGCCGTGAAGTTCTTGGCTGAGCGCGGCCACGCGGTTCAGCTCGGCCATGAGCTGCGCTCGTTTGCGACCACCGACGACAAGGTCGGCGCGCTGAATTTCGGCGGCGAGGATGTGATCCGGATCGGTGAGGGCGATGTCGTCGTGATGGCGGTGCCGCCGCGCGCCGCTGCGAGCCTGCTGCCGGGCCTGAAGACGCCGACCGAATTCCGCGCCATCGTGAACGCGCATTTCCGCATCACACCGCCGCCGGGCTCGGCGCCGATCCTCGGCGTGATCGGCGGCGTGGTGGAATGGCTGTTCGCGTTCCCCAACCGGCTTTCCGTCACGATCAGCAATGGCGACCGTCTGGTCGACATGCCTCGCGAGGAACTCGCGCAGGCGATCTGGAACGACGTCTGCAAGGCCGCCGGCCTGTCGGGTGAGTTGCCGCCGCAATTGCCGCCCTGGCAGATCGTGCGCGAGCGCCGCGCCACCTTTGCCGCCACGCCGACCCAGAATGCCCTGCGTCCAGGGCCGGTCACTGCGCTGAAAAACCTGTTCCTTGCCGGCGACTGGACTGCTACGGGATTGCCGGCAACCATCGAGGGATCGGTCCGGTCCGGCGATCGCGCCGCCGATCTGGTTCTGGCCGCCAAAGCATCCTGAAAGGCGGCCCTGACGGGCAGATGTCCCGGCCAATTTTCAATCGACTATCGGAGCAATCGAGCGACATGGATTCCGTGAACGCGACCAGCCGCGAGACCCTGGAATCGAGCATTGAGTCGGCCACGCAGGGCGTTCTCGGCTTCCAGCAGTCCGACGGCCATTGGGTGTTCGAGCTCGAGGCCGACTGCACGATTCCGGCCGAGTACGTCCTGCTGCGCCACTATCTCGCAGAGCCCGTTGACACGGTGCTCGAAGCCAAGATCGGCAACTACCTGCGTCGCGTGCAGGGAGCCCATGGCGGCTGGCCGCTGGTGCACGACGGCGAGTTCGACATGAGCGCCAGCGTGAAGGCCTACTTCGCGCTCAAGATGATCGGCGACTCCGTCGATGCGCCGCACATGGTGCGCGCGCGCGAGGCGATCCATGCCCGAGGCGGTGCGATCAACAGCAACGTCTTCACGCGCTTCCTGCTGGCGACGTTCGGCGTCGTGACCTGGCGCGCGGTGCCGGTGCTGCCGATCGAGATCGTGCTGCTGCCGTTCTGGTCGCCGTTCCACCTCAACAAGATCTCCTACTGGGCGCGCACCACCATGGTGCCGCTGATGGTGATCGCCGCGCTGAAGCCGCGCGCACGGAATCCGAAGGGCGTCGGCATCGACGAATTGTTCCTGCAGGACCCGCGCTCGATCGGCATGACCGCGAAAGCGCCGCACCAGAGCATGGCCTGGTTTCTGTTGTTTCGTTCGCTGGATGTGATCCTGCGCGTGGTCGAGCCGCTGTTTCCGAAGAGCCTGCGCAAGCGCGCGATCGACGCCGCGCTCGCTTTCATCGAGGAGCGGCTCAACGGCGAGGACGGCATGGGCGCGATCTATCCGCCCATGGCCAACATCGTCATGATGTATGACGCGCTCGGCAAGGACGAGAACTATCCGCCGCGCGCGACGACGCGCCGGGGCCTCGACAAGTTGCTCGTCATCAAGGACGACGAGGCCTATTGCCAGCCCTGCGTCTCACCGGTGTGGGACACGACGCTTACCGCGCATGCGCTGCTGGAAGCCGGCGGCGACAAGGCGGTGCCGGCGGCCAGGCAGGGCCTCGACTGGCTGATTCCGAAGCAGGAGCTCGAGGTGAAGGGCGACTGGGCCGTGAAGCGGCCCGACGTGCGTCCGGGCGGCTGGGCCTTCCAGTACAACAACGCGCATTATCCTGATCTCGACGACACCGCGGTCGTAGTGATGTCGATGGACCGCATGCGCCGGGAGCACGGCGTCGCCGGCTATGACACTGCGATCGCCCGTGGCCGCGAGTGGATCGAGGGCATGCAGAGCGACGACGGCGGCTGGGCGGCCTTCGACGTCAATAATCTCGAATATTACCTGAACAACATCCCGTTCTCGGACCATGGCGCGCTGCTCGATCCGCCGACCGAGGACGTCACCGCGCGCTGCATCTCGATGCTGGCCCAGCTCGGCGAGACCGAGAAGTCCAGCACGCACGTCGCCGCCGGCGTCGCCTACCTGCGGAAGACCCAGCACCCCGAGGGGTCCTGGTACGGCCGCTGGGGCATGAACTTCATCTATGGAACCTGGTCGGTGCTTTGCGCCCTCAACATGGCCGGTGTCGACCACGGGGATCCCATGATCCGGAAGGCCGTCGACTGGCTGGCCTCGATCCAGAACGAGGACGGCGGCTGGGGCGAGGACGCCGTCAGCTACCGGCTGGACTACAAGGGCTGGGAAGCCGCCCCCTCGACCGCCTCGCAAACGGCATGGGCCTTGCTTGCCCTGATGGCGGCAGGCGAGGTTGATCACCGGGCCGTCGCCCGCGGGGTGGAGTACCTGATTGCAACACAAAACAAAAAAGGACTGTGGGACGAGCAGCGGTACACCGCCACAGGCTTCCCCCGTGTATTCTATCTACGGTATCATGGTTACCCGAAGTTCTTTCCGCTGTGGGCGTTGGCGCGGTATCGGAACTTGCGGAACACCAACAGCAGGGTGGTAGGGGTCGGAATGTGACTTTGGGGACGGGGGACTGTTTCGCCGCGGGGAATTCCATCGACCCGCGGCCGATATTGATCGTGACCGGACTGGTTCAGGAGGCCCGCATTGCGGCCGGGCCCGGAATGGCGGTCATCTGTTCATCCAGCAGCCCGACCCAGTTGCGGGCGCTGCTGACGGTGGTGGATCCCGAGACGATTCGCGGCGTGATCTCCTTCGGCGTGGCCGGCGGGCTCGACCCGACGTTGCGGTCCGGCGACGTCGTGCTGGCGACCGAAGTGCTGTCCGGCGATACCCGCTGGGCCGCCGGCCTGTCGCTCGGCGACGACCTGATCGAGCGCCTGACCTCGGGCCGTCGCCGTGTGGTGCGCGGCAGCCTCGCCGGCGCCGAGGAGGTGGTTACCGGCCGCTCCTGCAAGGCGGCGCTGCATTCGGAGACGGGCGCCTCGGCCGTCGACATGGAAAGCCACATCGCGGCCGCCTACGCCGCCGAAGCCGGGCTGCCCTTTGCCGCGGTCCGCGTCATCAGCGATCCCGCCCATCGCGCGCTGCCGGCACTCGCCCGCGCCGCCATCAAGCCGAACGGCCAGATCGACCTCGCTGCCGTGCTGCGCGGCATCGTGCGCAACCCGACCACGCTGCATGCGCTGGTCTCGACCGGCATCGACTTCAACCGCGCGCTGCGCAGCTTGCGCGGTTGCCGGGATTATCTGATCGGGACGGAACTGATCGAGAGCGAAGCGCTGGTGTCGAAGGCGGCGTGAAGCGGCGTCTTCGAGAAGCTGAAAAAGAAGAGGCCCGGTCGTCTGACCGGGCCTTTTCTTTTGGGCTGCGAGATCGTTGTCACAGACGGGGCCATCGACGCGATGTGGTTCCTTACCGCCAGCCGCCGACTTGAATTTGAGCCCATCTGCGCTTATCTTACGTTTGTCTTACCTCGGAAGGGTTGGGCCATGGCCGACACAGACAAGCTCACCACTATCGTTTCCACCAAGGGGCAGGTCATCTTGCCCAGCGCTATTCGCAGGTCGCGGGACTGGAAGGCCGGAACGCGGCTGACTGTCGAGGAGACTTCGGAGGGCGTCCTATTGAAGCCTGCGCCGGCCTTTGCGGCGACGCGGCCGGAAGAAGTGTTCGGCGTCTTGAATTATCGAGGCAAGCCGAAGACGCTCGAAGAAATGGACGCAAGTGTGCTTGCCGAAGCCAGGCGGCGGCATGATCGCGATTGATACCAATCTGATCGTCCGCTACCTGACCCGAGATCACGCCACTCAATCCGCGCGTGCCCGCGCCTTGATCGACGGCCAGAGGGTCTTTGCCGCCGTCACGGTGCTCCTCGAAGTCGAATGGGTGCTGCGAAGCGCGTACGGCTATCAGGCCGCAGACATCGTGCACGCGCTTCGTGTGTTCGGGGGGCTTCCGACCGTTACGGTTGAGGACGGCGCGATGGTCGCGGCAGCGCTCGACCTTGTCGAGAGGGGGATGGATTTCGCCGATGCCCTGCATCTGACGAGATCGGGACATTGCGATGCTTTCGTCACTTTCGATCGCAAGCTCGTCAAGGCGGCGAAGGCGGCCGGTCATGCGGGAGTGCGCGAAGTAGGGTAGTCTCGGTTGACGCGCCGGGACTGATGGCCTCGATAGGAGCGCTGTTACTATAATCCTCGTGTCTCACTTCAGGGGTGCAGTCCAGCACTGTCAGCGTAATAGCGTAACGCCCGCGAGCATCAATCCCTCGTCCAGTCCTCCAGTCGCAATCCGGCAATGCACTGGAATTCGGCGGTGTTGTTGCTGACAAGCGGCAGGCCGCGCGCGATCGCTTGGCCGGCGATCAGGAGGTCATAGGGGCCGATCGGCGTGCCGCGCCGCGCAAGGTCCGCCCGGATCTCGCCGGCGGCTCGCGCGTCTTCTTGGTCAAGATCGAGGATTTCGAGATCGGCAAAGAGAAGACGGAGTGTTTCCAGATTGAATTCGACTTTCTGGCTGCGATAGGCGCCGAAGTAGAGTTCGTGGGCAACGATGGCCGAGATCGCGAGTGCACCGGGCTCGCTGGATTCGACTCGGCGCAGGAGCGGCTCTGACCGGCGTGTGACGAGTGCGATGACGGCGTTGGTGTCGAGAAGCCATTTCGTCATCGAAACGCCTGGTTCAGATCGGGACGCGTCTGCTCTTCAGGTTGCTCCCGCCCTTCAGCCATGAAGTCCGGGCTGAAACCGCGTGCGACGGCCGCGCGAAGCGATGCCCACGGGCCGGTCGCGCTCCGCCTTGGGCGCAGGATCACAGCCTCGCCTTCGCGGGACACTTCGACTTCATCGACCGAGAAACGAAAATCCTTCGGCAGCCGGACGGCCTGGGAGTTGCCCGATTTGAACACCTTCGCAATGTGGGACATGGCGACCTCGTATATACAATTTCGTATATACGGTATGGGGGCGACAAATGCAACGTCGAGCCACGGTTCTACTTTGCATGGGGTTGTTTTTTGGTTTTTTGCAAAGCCCGGTACAGCCGGCAGTAGGTCTGGCAGACGTCTCTACGAGGCGTCGGGCAAAACACCAGAACATCAGTCAACCCCTCCCCGCGAAAATATTCCACTTTCCCGAATTTCGGATTTGTGGCATAGAGCGGTCATCTCGGCCCTGCCAGAGGGGCGCTTCGCGATCGTCACGAGATGCGGGCCGGGGTGCGGTGGACGCGGCAGCGCCGGCGCGAAAGGCGATGACAGGGCGGGCAACCGTGAGTCATGCGCGGCGCGCTACGACACGGCGCGGTAACAGCGGTTTCGGTCGTCGTCGGAGGTGAGCACACGCGAGCCCCCGGCGATCAGGTCGAACCGTCCGCGGACGGAGAAGTCGTGTGGTCCCGACGCCCGGGGGTCTGGCGTCAAATCTCGCCGTGATGTGGCGGCCAACCGGCACGCGCATCGACTAGCGGCGAGGCGACGGGGGCAATAGTGCAACGCTCCCCGGGGAGCAACTGTGCTGAAGTAGACCGCCGATCGGCCGGCCTCAAGGCTGGCGCTGGACGCGCCACCGCCTTTGGCGGCTGACGGCCTTGACCCCGTCCGCTCGCCGGTCTGTCGGCTTGGCATGCGCTCGGTCGAGGACCGAGCGCGGTAGGGCGCGCTCGATCAGCTCACCGCAACGCGTAGCGGCTCGGCTCCCATTTCTCGCCGCGGGCGATCATCGTATTGAGGATGACGATCAGCTTGCGCATGCAGGCAATGAGCGCAACTTTCGGTTCGTTGCCCTTGGCAATCAGCCGTTGATAGAACGCCCTGAGCACCGGGTTGTTCTGGGTGGCTGCGCCGAGACAGGGCATGTAGAGGGCGTTGCGTACCCAGCGGCGGCCGCCCTTGATATGGCGCTCGCCACGTCGCTTGCCACT
>NZ_JACEGD010000053.1 GCF_016031635.1 Bradyrhizobium diversitatis | reverse complement strand
CGGCCGCATCGTCACCGTGGTCGACATGCGCGCCCGTCTCGGCCTGCCCAAGGCCGAGGACGGCAAGACCCCGATGGCGGTCGGCGTCGACCTGCGCGGCGAATCCTATGGCCTGCTGATCGACCAGATCGGCGAGGTGCTGCGCCTGCCCGAGGACGGCAAGGAGGAGAACCCCGTCAACCTCGACCCCCGCATGGCCAAGCTCGCCGGCGGCGTCCACCGCCTCGACGGCCAGCTCATGGTCGTCCTCGACGTCGATCGCGTCCTCGAGCTCGCACCCGAAATGATGGCGGCCTGAACCAACGAAACCATCGAAGCCGGAGAACCAAAATGAAGACGTGTTTGGTGGTCGATGATTCCAGCGTGGTGCGCAAGATCGCGCGCCGGATTCTGGAAGGTCTGGAATTCGAAGTCACCGAGGCTGAGGACGGCGCGAAGGCGCTCGAGATCTGCCAGCGGCAGCTGCCCGACGCGGTGCTGCTCGACTGGAACATGCCCGTCATGGACGGCTTCGAGTTCATGGGCCACATGCGCCGCCTGCCCGGCGGCGACCAGCCCAAGGTGGTGTTCTGCACCACCGAGAACAACGTGGCTCATATCGCGCAGGCGCTCAGCGGCGGCGCCAACGAATACATCATGAAGCCTTTCGACAAAGACATTATCGCCGACAAGTTCGCTGAAGTTGGTTTGATCCCGGTCGGACAAGCCATGGTCTGAGTGTGTCTGGCCCGAGTGCTTGGGCCAGAGTGTTCCAGTACAGCTTCCGAGAGGCCATCCGTGACCCCGACCGAGTATGAGTATCTGCGCAAGTTCCTAAAGGACAATTCCGGTCTCGACCTGTCCGCAGACAAGCAATATCTGATCGAGAGCCGCCTGCTGCCGCTCGCCCGCAAGACCGGGCTCTCCGGCATCGCAGAACTGGTGCAGAAGCTGCAAGCCGGCTCGCGTATGCTGATCACCGATGTGGTCGAGGCGATGACCACCAACGAGACCTTCTTCTTCCGCGACAAGGTCCCGTTCGATCATTTCCGCGACCACATCATGCCCGAGATCATCAAGGCGCGGGCCAACCGCCGCAGCGTGCGGATCTGGTGCGCCGCCGGCTCGACCGGGCAAGAGCCGTATTCGCTGGCGATGTGCCTGAAGGAGATGGGTGCGGCCCTCACCGGCTGGCGCGTCGAGATCATCGCGACCGACCTGTCGCAGGAGGTGTTGGAAAAGGCGAGGGCCGGCATCTACAGCCAGTTCGAGGTGCAGCGCGGCCTGCCGATCCAGATGCTGGTCAAATATTTCAAGCAGACCGGCGAGACCTGGCAGATCAATCCCGAATTGCGGGCGATGATCCAGCATCGCCAGCTCAACCTGCTGCACGACTTTGCCCAGTTCGGCACCTTCGACGTCATCTTCTGTCGCAACGTGCTGATCTATTTCGACCAGGACACCAAGATCAACATCTTCAACCGGCTGGCGCGCCAGATCGAGCCGGACGGCTTCCTGGTGCTGGGCGCCGCCGAGACCGTGGTCGGACTGACCGACACGTTCCGGCCAATTCCGGAGCGGCGCGGCCTCTACAAGCCGAACGATCCGCGTGCGGCAGCAGCCAAGCCGGTTCTCGCCGCAGCGGCGCCGCGCATGGCGGCGGCGATGGCGGGGCAATAACATGGCCGACGATGGCAAGGGCGCGGAGCGCGTGACGTTCAGCCGCGGCTATGATGTCTGCATCATGGCCATCGACGGCACCTGGCGGCGGGACTGCAAGCTCAACGCAATCTCCGACACCGACGCCATCCTCACGGTGGAGGGCTCGATCCAGGGATTGAATCTGAAAGAGTTCTTCCTGCTGTTGTCGTCAACGGGCCTCGCCTACCGCCGCTGCGAGCTGGTCCGCGTCAACGGCGCCGAAATGGACATCCAGTTCCTGCGCGGCAAGAACAGGAAGAAGCGCGGTGCGGCCGGCGGCCATGACGCCGCGGCGTGACCTGGCCGCAGCGCCGCCATTCCTTCCGGCACCTTGCTTCACATCTGCTGAACACATTCGAATCAATTGGCCGCAGCGGCTTTACATCGCCTAAGCGTGAGCCGTGTATCCATTGAGGGTCTCAATCTCAGGATACGGAAATGCCCAGAAGTTCTCTTTCCCCCGTCTCGTCAAACCTGCCGGATGTCGCCGAGCGGCGTGCGCTTCAGCTCCTGGTGGTCGACGACGACGCCACGCAGCGCCACCTGATCGCGGTCGCCGCCAAGCAGGCCGGCCACGAAGTCACCGTGGCGCCATCGGTGACGGACGCGATCGAGAAGCTCCGCGCCGCGCGCTTTGACTGCGTGACGCTCGACCTCGTGCTGGAGGACGGCGACGGCATCGACGTGCTGCGCGAGATGGCGAGCGCGAAGTTTGCGGGCTCCGTGATCGTCATCAGCGGCATGGACGGCAAACGCCGCAGCGCCGCCCGCAGCTTTGCCCGCTCCGTCGGGATCGAGCTGCAGAGCCTGCCGAAGCCGCTGGATCTCGCGGCCCTGCGCATCAGCCTCGCCAACCTCGGCAAGATCGCGATGGGCCTGCCCGCGATCCACACCTGGGGTGGTGTCGCCAACGACGCGATCGTGGAACGGCACCGCGCCTGACGCGCGGAGCTGCCATGCAAGTGGCTGCGGCGGTTCCGCCGCGCTGATTGCGGCTCAGGCCGGCCTGCCGGATTCCGACAATTGCTGCAGGGCGTGGTCGAGCCCCGCCCGGCAGGCAATGAGCGTGGCGCCCGCGGCGGCGTAACGGGGCGTGACGTCGTCGAGCACGAAAATCTCATTGGAACCCGCGATAGCGCTCGCGTGCCCCGCTGCGTCTTCCTCCGCCATGACTGCGTCGATCAGGCGCAGACTGATGTCGATGCGCGCGATCAGAGAGCGAAGATCGGCTGCGATCAACTGACGGCTGTCAGTTGTAGGCGTCGCGACAAGCGGGGCCGTGCCGGCGAAATTTAGCATGGATAATCTCCGTGTCCCGCAATTAGGCACCCTGCCGCTACTTGTGCGTTAAGTCCATGTCCCGTACAAATACGGGTGGGCCGAATCCGCGCCGAGCGCCATAAGGGTTGGCGCGGACGCGAGTCCTTCATGCCAACCGGATGTGGCACATGGCCGAACAAAGTTCTCGCGGTGAAATCTTCGTGGTGGACGACGACCCTGCCGTTCGCGACACCTTGTCGATGGTGTTGAAGGCGGCGGGCTATGACGTGATCTGTTTTGCGGACGGAGCAGCACTGCTTTCGGTCGCGCGAAGCCGCACACCGGCTGCGATTCTGCTCGACGTGCATATTCCCGGAAAGTCGGGTCTCGACATCCTGAAGGAGTTGCACGGCGAGGACTATCCGGCGCCGATCTTCATGATCTCCGGTCAGGGCGACATCGCGATGGCGGTCGGCGCGATCAAGAGCGGCGCCCTCGACTTCATCGAGAAGCCGTTCCGCGGCAGCGAAATCGTCGGCCGGCTCGACGAGGCGATCGGCGCCTATGCACGCAGGCAGGCGCAGAATGCAGCGCCGAAGTTCGGCTCGCTGCATTTCCCCGGACGCGAGCCGTTGACGCGCAGGGAGCGCGAGGTGCTGGAGCAGTTCGCCTCCGGTGCATCCAACAAGGAAGCCGGCCGCACGCTCGGCATCAGCCCGCGCACGATCGAGGACCATCGCGCCAACATCATGAAGAAGCTCGGCGCACGCAATGCCGCCGATCTGATCCGCATCGTGATGACTGCGGCCCAGCGCGCGTCATAGCAAGCTCTTGTAGCCCGGGTGAGCGAAGCGATACCCGGGACCGCTGCTGCAAAGTCCCGGATATCGCTTTGCTCGTCCGGGCTACGCAGCCTCAAGTGCTCAGCGCCTTGCGGATGATCCGCGCCAGATCCGATTTGCGATAGGGCTTGGCCAGCAACATCACACCCGAATCCAGCCGGCCGTGATGGATGATCGCGTTCTCGGTATAGCCTGACGTGTAGACCACCTTGAGATCCGGGCGCGTCTTCATCAGTTCGTCGGCGAGCTGCCGTCCGTTCATCTTGCCGGGCATGATGACGTCGGTGAACAGAAGGTCGAACGGCTTTCCGCTGGCGACGATCGCGAGCGCCTCCGCGGCGTTCGCAGCCTGCAAGGTGACGTAACCCAGCGAATGCAGTTGCGCCAGTACGTAGTCCCGCACCAGCCGGTCGTCCTCGACCACCAGGATCGTCTCGTGTCCGCCCTCGATCGTCGCCGGCGTCACGCCCTCGCCAACCGCTGCCGCCGTCGTCCCGGGCGGCAGGTACATCTTGATCGTGGTGCCGTGGCCCTCCTCGCTGTAGATCTTGATGTGACCTGCGGACTGCTTGATGAAGCCGTAGACCATCGAAAGCCCGAGTCCGGTGCCCTTGCCCGGTCCTTTCGAGGTGAAGAAGGGGTCGAACACCCTGGGCAACATGCTCGCAGGGATGCCGGTGCCGGTGTCGCTCACGGCGATCAGCACGTAATGCCCCGGCGGCACATCGTTCGCACTGGCATAGACCTCGTCGAGATAGGCGGCGCCGGTCTCCAGGATCAGCTTGCCGCCGCTGGGCATGGCGTCACGAGCATTGAGCGCGAGGTTGAGGATCGCGGTGGTGAGCTGGTTGGGATCGACGATCGCGACGCAATTCTCGCCCTCGAACACCGATTCGATCTGGATCTGCTCGCCCAGCGTCGGACGCAACAGTTTCGCGGTGTCGACGATCAGCGAGTTGATGTCGATCTCGCGCGGCTGGAGCGGCTGCTTGCGCGCGAAGGCGAGCAGGTGCTGGGTCAGATCGGCGCCGCGCGCGGCGGCCTCGTCGATCATCTTGGTGATGGCCGCGAGCTGCGGTTCCTTCGCGACCGCCTCCGCGAGAATCTCGATCGTCCCGGTGATGACGGTGAGAATGTTGTTGAAGTCATGCGCCACGCCGCCGGTAAGCTGGCCGACAGCCTCCATTTTCTCGGCATGACGGATGCGTTCCTCGGCGGCGACCTTGTCGGTGAGGTCGCGGCAGAACACGTTGAACAGCAGGCCCTCGCGCCGCTTCAGGGCGGTGACGCTCAGCTCGGCCCTGAATTCCTTGCCGTCGCGGCGGCGGCACATGAGCTCGCGGCGGCGGTTCAGCGTCCTGCCGTCCTCATCATCGAGGAAGCGCCTCAGTCCCGCCCTGACCCTCTCGCGCTCGCTCTCGGCGACGATCAGATCGATCGCGCTCTTGCCGAGCACCTCGTCACGGCGCCAACCGAAGAGCTGTTCGGCCTGCGAATTCCAGCTCAGGATGCTGCCGGTCTCGTCGGTCTGGACGAAGGCGTCGAGCGAGGTCTCGACGATGTTGCGGGCGAGCCGTTCACTCTCGCGCAGCGATTCCTGCGCGAGCCGTGCTTCTGTCATGTCGCGACCGACGAAGAAAAATCGATGCGCCGGCCCGGACCAGTTGCCGAGCCAGGACAGCCAGACTTCGTGGCCGTTCTTGTGGAAGCAGCGGGTGTCGGCGAGCTTTGGACGCTCGCCGTGCCGCAAGGCGCGCATCTCGGCGCGCGACTGCTCCAGATGATCGGGATGAATGAAATCGGCGCCGCTGCGGCCGCTCATCTCGTCCGGCCGGTAACCGAGAATGGCTTCGCTGCTCGGGCTGATCTGCGCGATATGGCCCCGCGCATCCATGATCATGATCAGGTCCTGCGATGTCTCGAAGATCTGTCGCCGCTCCTCGAGCTGGTGCTGCAGCGCCCGCTCGGCGCGCCGCGCCTCGGTCAGGCTGCTCGCGCTCCCGGAGACGCCGACGATCTCGCCGGATGGCCCCCTGATCGGCGAGAGGCTGAGCGAGATTTCGACCGGCGTGCCGTCCTTGCGCAGGCGCACGGTCTCGAACCGTTCGATCGGCTCGCCCCGCGCGATCCGCTGCAAATAGTCCTTGCCATGCGCGCGACGGTCGGGCGGGACAATGATCGACGTGGGCTTGCCGATCGCCTCATCCGCCGAATAGCCATAGAGACGTTCGGCGGCCGGGTTCCAGCCCGTGATGACCGCATCGAGCGTCTGCATCACGATCGCATCGTCGGACGATTCCACCGCGGCGCTGAACAGCCTCTCGCGCGCCGCGTGATGGCTTCGCGCAGCCTCGGTGCGGCGATGCTCCTCGATCTCGCGCTCGAGAGCGGCCGTTTTCGCACGGGTCTCCTCGATCATCCGGGCAAAGGCCCGCGCCAGTACGCCGGTCTCGCCGCCGGCGTCGACGGGAATCTCCGCTGGACGTCCGCTGCCGATCGCCTGCACCGCCGCGGTGAGGCGCCCGATCGGGCGTGTCAATGAGCGCGCCAGCAGCACCGCGAGCGCGGCTGCGGCGAGAACGGCCAGCACGCCGACGAGCAGGGACGTTCTCTGGATGGCAGCCGGCACGCGGCCGAAGACGGACGAGGGAACGGTCACGATGATGGCGACCCATTCCTTGTTCGCAAGCAGTGCCGGCGCGATGGCCGCGCCGCTCGGCCGGCCCAACTCATCGGTTGTGACCCGCGTGGCTACGTCCGACGTGCCGGCCAGGGCCGAGAAGAATGGAAAGTCATTGCGCCAATTGGTGGGATGGCCGCGCGATGAGCCGAATTCCTGTGTGCGGTCGGGATGGACGAGATAGTCGCCGCGCGAATTCACGACGTAGAGCTCTCCTCCCGAACTCCTCGTCGAGCGGATGCGGTCGAGCGCCGGGCGCATGTCGATATTGGCGACGATGATGCCGAACGGTCTGTTGTCCGGCGTGAACAGGGGCGTCGCGACGCGAAGAGTCGGAACGTGCGGCTCCGTGGTCCCGCCCCGCCGCGTGGCGAGCTCGACGGGCGAAACATAGATCTCGCCCGGCGCCAGCCGTATCGTTTCCTGGAAATAGGTTCGCTCGCCCTTGCCCTCCAGTTCGCCGTCGGGGGCGATCCGGGCCGTTCCGCCCGGGCCGGTGCGATCGACGCGGACCAGTTCGCGCTGGTCGTTGTCGACACTGATGATCCGGAACTGCCCATAGATGGGCTTGGCGTCGATCTCGGCCGCGAGCCGCGTCGCGATACGCTCGCGCCAGGTTTGCTCCGAGACGCCATCGACGGGGTCGGTTCCGCCACCGGTGTGAGCGCGGATGAGGCCGTTGATTGCTGCTGCGGCGCGGTAGCCGATCAGATCGCCGCGCACCCCGGCAACGTAGGATTCGAGATTGGCTGCCAGCAGGCGCGACTGGGCTTCGACCCGTTCCAGGACCCGCGGAATGACGGCCTGTGTGGTGTTGCGATAGCCCAGCCATCCGACTGCGGCCACGGTCACCGCCACCAGCAGGATCATCGCGATGGCCAGCCGCGTTGCCAGCGTCGTTGCCAGTCTCATGGGGATTTTCGCCGGGCTTGCCGTACCGCGTCCGCTCTGGCCCGGAGCACAGGAGGTGTCCTGGTCATCTGCAGCCATCGCCGGCGACAGTCACGTGATGACCAGCCCGTTCCAGCAGCCGGATGGTGATCTCCAAGGCCGGATCGTCATCCACGATCAGGATGTTGGCCACGTCTGAAATCCTCCGGGTCAATGGGGAAGTCCCCGGCGACCATCAAAGCCATCAAAAACATGAAATTGTTGCGCGGATTCTCGTCGGTCGGCAAGCACTTCGGAGCCTCTCCGGCCTGAGGTGCCGATTTTTTGCCCCGCACCGTCCCTATGCCCGCCCAAGTGCATGGCAGAGGTTCGCTCTCAGCCCGCCCAGCGCCTTGCCGGGCATGGAGGGCCTGTGAGAAGAGCAGGGCCAATCCTTCGGACGGACAAGGAAGAAAATGACCAACAAGAAGAAGTCGCCCGACCAGCTCCGCAGCGCGCGCTGGTTCGCGCCCGACGATCTGCGCTCGTTCGGCCACCGCTCCCGCGCCATGCAGATGGGCTATGCCCCCGAGGAGTGGAAGGATCGCCCGATCATCGCGATCCTCAACACCTGGTCGGACGCGCAGCCCTGTCACATGCACTTCAAGTCGCGTGTCGACGACGTCAAGCGCGGTATCCTGATGGCCGGTGGCCTGCCGCTGGAGCTGCCGGCGCTGTCGCTGTCGGAATCGCTGCTCAAGCCCACCACGATGCTCTATCGCAATCTGCTGGCGATGGACGCCGAGGAACTGCTGCGCAGCCATCCCGTCGACGGCGTGGTGCTGATGGGCGGTTGCGACAAGACCACGCCGGCGCTGCTGCTGGGGGCGACCTCGATGAATATCCCGGCGATCTATTTGCCGGCCGGTCCCATGCTGCGCGGCAACTGGAAGGGCAAGACGCTCGGCTCCGGCTCCGACGGCTGGAAATATTGGGACGAGCGCCGCGCCGGCAAGATCTCCGACAAGGACTGGCTCGACATCGAAGCCGGCATCGCCCGCAGCTACGGCACCTGCATGACCATGGGCACGGCCTCGACCATGACCGCGATTGCCGAGGCGATCGGCATGACGCTGCCCGGCGCCTCCTCGATTCCGGCGGCCGATGCCAACCACATCCGCATGGCCTCCGAATGCGGCCGCCGCATCGTCGAGATGGTGTGGGAGGACCTGACGCCGAAGGTGATCCAGACCCGCAAGGCGTTCGAGAACGCGATCGCGGTCGCGATGGCGATGGGCTGCTCCACCAATGCGATCATCCATCTGATCGCGCAGGCCCGCCGCGCCGGCCTGGACATTGGGCTCGACGATTTCGAGACCGCGAGCCGCAAGGTGCCCGTCATCGCCAATGTCCGTCCAAGCGGCGATACCTATCTGATGGAGGACTTCTTCTATGCCGGCGGCCTGCCGGCGCTGATGAGCCAGATCACGCCGCATCTGCATCTCGACTGCATCACGGTCACCGGCAAGACGCTTGGTGAGAACATCGAGGGCGCCGAGGTCCACGATGCCGACGTGATCCGCTCCATCGACAATCCCATCTACAAGGAGGGCGCGCTCGCCGTGCTCAAGGGCAATCTCGCCCCCGACGGCTGCGTCATCAAGCCGAGCGCCTGCGCGCCGCGCTTCCTCACGCATACGGGGCCGGCGCTGGTGTTCGACGACTATGCCTCGATGAAGAAGGCGGTCGACGATCCCAACCTCGACGTCACCGAGGACCACATCCTGATCCTGCGCAATGCGGGACCGCAAGGCGGGCCGGGCATGCCGGAATGGGGCATGCTGCCGATCCCGACCAAGCTCGTGAAGCAGGGCGTGCGCGACATGGTGCGCATCTCGGATGCGCGCATGAGCGGCACCAGCTACGGCGCCTGCATCCTTCATGTTTCGCCGGAATCCTATATCGGCGGTCCGCTGGCTCTAGTGCGGAACGGCGACCGCATCACGCTCGACGTCGCCGCGCGCACGATCAATCTGGACGTTCCCGAAGCAGAGCTCGCCAAGCGCCGCGCCGCCTGGAAGCGGCCCGAACCCCGCTTCGAGCGCGGCTATGGCTGGATGTTCACGAAGCACATCAAGCAGGCCAATGACGGCTGCGATTTCGATTTCCTCGAGACCGATTTCGGCGCGCCGATCGGCGAGCCGTCGATTTATTAATGACCCTGTCATTCCGGGGCATCGCGAAGCGATGAGCCCGGAATCCATAACCACAATCGTGAGTATGGATTCCGGGCCTGCCCCTTCGGCGCATCCCGGAATGACGAAGGAGAGAGTGAGAGAATGACCAAACTCAGCGAAGCCACCCGCAACAAGCTCAAATCCGTCTCCACCGCCACGGTCGCCACCGCCCTGTTCAAGCGCGGCCTGCGCATCCAGATGATCCAGGATGTGCACCCCGTCGGCCCCGATCAGCCGACCATGGTCGGCGAAGCCTTCACGCTGCGCTACATGCCGGCGCGCGAGGATCTCAACACGATCGACGTGTTCAAGGACCGCTCGCATCCGCAGCGCAAGGCCGTGGAAGATTGCCCTCCGGGCGCCGTGCTGGTGATGGACAGCCGCAAGGACGCCCGCGCGGCATCGGCAGGCGCGATCCTGGTCACTCGATTGATGAAACGCGGCGTCGCCGGCGTCGTCACCGACGGCGGCTTTCGCGATTCCGCTGAAATTGCAAAACTCGGTTTTCCCGCCTTCCACCACCGCCCCTCGGCGCCGACCAACCTCACGCTGCACCAAGCGATCGAGATCAACGTCCCGATCGGGTGCGGCGACGCACCGGTGTTCCCCGGCGATATCATCCTTGGCGATGCCGACGGTGTCATCGTGATCCCGGCGCATCTCGTGGATGAGATCGCCAACGAGACCTTCGAAATGACAGCGTTCGAGGACTTCGTCACCGAGGAAGTCGGCAAGGGCCGCGGTATCTTTGGTCTCTATCCCGCCACGGATCCGCAGACGCTGACCGACTTCGCGGAATGGCGGAAGAAGAACGGGAGGTAATGCGGCCCGAAGAATGCACGACATTCTCCGATGTCGTCCCGGACAAGCGAAGCGCAGATCCGGGACCCATACCCCCAGGGCGTGGTTTGGCGAAGACCAGCAGTAACAGTTCTTCGCCGGTACTGCTCTCGGCACTCCCTCGATAAATCACGCGGTATGGGTCCCTGCCTTCGCAGGGACGACAGCCGTGGGTGTCGCTACACCCCGGCCTCCGCTATGCCCGCCGCCCACAGCGCGAACGCATAGACGATCGCGACTTCATCCAGCCGGTCGAATCGTCCCGAGGCGCCGCCGTGGCCGGCGCCCATGTTGGTGCGGAGCAGGACCGGGCCGCCGCCCGTCATGGTGGCGCGCAGGCGCGCGATCCATTTCGCGGGCTCCCAGTAAGTGACGCGCGGATCGGTCAATCCGCCCATCGCCAGGATCGCCGGATAGTCCTTTGCCGCGACGTTGTCATAGGGCGAGTAGGACAGGATGGTGCGGAAATCCTTCTCGCTCTCGATCGGGTTGCCCCATTCCGGCCATTCCGGCGGCGTCAGCGGCAGCGTGTCGTCGAGCATGGTGTTGAGGACGTCCACGAACGGCACCTCGGCGACGATGCCGGCGAACAATTCGCCGGCGCGATTGGCGACCGCGCCCATCAGCATGCCGCCGGCCGAGCCGCCATGGCCAATGATGCGCTTGGCGCTGGTGTATTTCGCATCAATCAGTGCACGGGCGCTGGCCGCGAAATCGTCGAACGAATTGGTCTTCTTCTCGCGCTTGCCGTCGAGATACCAGCCCCAGCCCTTGTCGGCGCCGCCGCGGATATGGGCGATGGCGTAGACGAAACCGCGATCGACCAGCGACAGGCGGTTGGCGTTGAACGAGGCCGGCATCGCCATGCCGTAGGAGCCGTAGCCGTAGAGCAGGAGTGGCGCCGCGCCGTCCAGCTTGAGTCCGCGGCGATGCAGGATCGAGACCGGCACCTCGGCGCCGTCATGCGCCGTCGCCATGATGCGCGTGGTGACGTAGTCGGCGGGATCGTGGCCGGACGGAATCTCCTGGCGCTTGCGCAGGGTGCGCGTGCGCCGGGCCATGTCGTAGTCGTAGACTTCCGACGGCGTCGTCATCGACGAATAGGCAAAGCGCAGATTCGTCGTCTCGAATTCGTAGGAGCCCATCGTGTCGAGCGAATAGGCGGCCTCGTCAAACGCGATCGCGTGTTCTTCCTTCGTCGAGAGATCGCGGATCACGATCGACGGCAGCGCGTTGGCGCGCTCGAGCCGGACCAGATGGCCGGCATAGAGATCGAGGTCGATGATGTAGATGCCGGGACGATAGGGGATCAGGTCGCGCCAGTTCTTGCGCTCGGGCTCGCCAAGCGGCGCCGTGACGATCTTGAAGTCGATGGCCTCATCCGCATTGGTGAGGATGAACAGCTCGTCGCCGCGGTCGGCGAGGGAATATTGCACGCCCTCCTCGCGCGCCGCGACCAGGCGCGGCGGTGCCTCGGGATTGGCGAGATCGATCAGCCGCTGCTCGCTGGTCTCGTGGTCGCCGCCCGCGATCACGCAGAAGCGGCCGCTGGTGCTCTCGTGCAGATGGGTGAACCAGCCGGCATCCTGCTCCTCATAGACCAGCGTGTCGTCGGCCTGCCCAGTGCCGAGCCTGTGCCGCCAGACCTGCATCGGCCGGTGATTGTCGTCGAGCTTGACGTAGAAGAAGCTCTTGCAGTCCGCGGCCCACACCACGCCGCCGTCGGTCTCCTCGACGACATCGTCGAGGTCCTTGCCGCTCGCCCAGTCACGCACGCGGATCGCGAAATATTCCGAGCCCTTGGTGTCCGCGCTCCAGGCCTGCAGCCTGTGATCGTGGGAGTGCCGGCTGCCGCCGAACTTGAAATATTTGTGGTCCTTGGCGAGCGCGTCGCCGTCGAGCACGATATGGCCCTCGCCGCCATCGCGCGGCATGCGGCCGAACAGCTCGTGCTGCCCGCCTTCGCGAAACCGGCGGAAATAGGCGAAGGGGCCGTCGGGCGAGGGCACGCTCGAATCGTCCTCCTTGATCCGCCCGCGCATCTCGCGCACCAGCGCCTTCTGCAGGCTAGCTGTGTGGCCGAGCAGGCTCTCGGTGTAGGCGTTCTCTTCGTCCAGATATTTGCGGATATCGGGGTCGAGCACCGCAGGGTTACGCAGCACCTCCTGCCATTTCGCGTCCTTCAGCCAGGCATAGTCGTCGGTCACGGTGATGCCATGCCGCGTGAAGGAATGCGGCCGGCGCGGGGCGACGGGGGGCTTCGAAGGCGTCTTGGCTTGGGTCACTCGGTCCTCGTTCGTGTCCGTACATCGCTGCACTTCGCCTCTCCCCGCTTGCGGGGAGAGGCCGGGATTTGCGACAGCAAATTCCGGGTGAGGGGGACTCTCCGCGAATCCAACTCTCACCAGTCTTGCGGAGACTCACCCTCACCCCAAGCCTCTCCCCGCAAGCGGGGAGAGGGGGAAGAGGGCAACTCGCTGCGTTCCCTTATATCGTCCCGATTCCGCGAATTGCCAGCGCCGCTGCGCCGAGCCTGCCGGGTTGTTGACCGGCCCCTTGTATGCTTTGAGGGACGATATCCCCGCCGCCGCCGGTCCAGCCAGATGCTGTTCAATTCCTATGCCTTCATCCTGCTGTTCCTGCCGGTTGTGCTGGCCGGCTATTTCCGGCTCGGCCGGCGCAGCAATCTCGCCCCGGTGATCTGGCTGGCGCTGGCTTCGATCACCTTCTACGCCATCGGCAGCTGGCAGTTCGTGGCCCTGTTGCTGGTATCGATCGCGTTCAACTATGGTGTCGGCCATCTCCTCATCGTGGCGGAGCTCACCCCGTCACGGCGCCGGGCCGCGCTCGCTGTTGGCGTCGTCGGCGACCTCCTCGTGCTCGGCATCTTCAAATATGCCGGCTTTGCCGCTGAGAACATCAACGCGCTGCTCGGCACGCATGTTGCGGTCCACACCCTGCTGCCGGTCGGCATCTCCTTCTATACGTTCACCCAGATCGCGTTCCTGGTCGACGCCTATCGCGGCCAGGTCGCGGCCTATGCGCTGCCGCATTACACGCTGTTCGTGACCTATTTCCCGCACCTGATCGCGGGACCGATCCTCCATCACAAGGACATGATCCCGCAATTCGAGCAGGAGGAATCAAAGCATCCGGACGGGCATCTGATCCTGTGCGGAATCATCATCTTCGCCATCGGCCTGTTCAAGAAGACTTGCCTGGCCGACGGCATCCAGCCGCTGGTCGCGCTCGCTTTCGAGGCGCGCTCGCCGAGCTTCGACCAGGCCTGGCTCGGCGCGCTCGCCTACACCTTCCAGCTCTATTTCGACTTCTCTGGCTATTCCGACATGGCGATCGGGATCTCGCTGATGTTCGGCATCTTCCTGCCCGTGAACTTCAACTCGCCCTACAAGGCGACCAGCATCGTCGAGTTCTGGCGCCGCTGGCACATGACGCTGTCGCAGTTCCTGCGCGACTATCTCTACATCCCGCTCGGCGGCAATCGCAGGGGTCGCGTGCCGCGCTATGCGAACCTGATGATCACGATGCTGCTCGGCGGGCTCTGGCACGGCGCGGCCTGGACGTTCGTGGTGTGGGGCACGCTGCACGGCGTCTATCTCTGTCTCAATCATGCCTTCAACGCGCTGGTGCCGGATCTCCCGTCGTCGCTGGCGCGCCCGGCCCGCATCGCCGGAGCGGTTCTGACGTTTCTTGCCGTCGTCGTCGCCTGGGTGTTCTTCCGCGCCGAGAGCGTCGCATGGGCGCTACGCATCCTCGGCGCCATGGCCGACCCCGCCGACATCGTCTTCGGCCGCGAGGAGATTGCGGCGCTGGTGCTGGTGTCGGTCTACGCGGCGCTGGTGTGGCTGACGCCGAACACGCAGGCGATCATGGGCTACGATCACGGCAACCGCAGCGTCGGCGCGGCCTTGCTGGCGGGGCGCATGCGGCCGCTGTTTCTCTATGGCGCGTCGCTGGTGCTCGCGTTCGGCATTTTGGGCATCCAGAGCCACAGCGAGTTCATTTATTTCCGGTTCTGATGCGCGCACCGTTCACCAATGTGAGACGTCTTCTCCTCGCGAGCATCGTGTGTGCGCTGGCGGCGGCTGCGCTGACCTTCGTCGTAGACCCCCTGCAACTGTTTCGTCCCTCGCGCCTCATGGCGGCCTTCTACTCCGACGACACGCGCGTGCAGAATGCCGGGCTGATCCGCAGCCAGTCGTTCGACACCGCCTTCATGGGCACCTCGCTCGCGATCCATTTTCGCCAGAGCGAGATCGATCGCGTGCTTGGCGTCCATTCGCTCAAGCTGGCGATGACCGGCTCCAATTCGCGCCAGCAGGCCTTCGTGCTGGCGCAGGCGATCGACCGCGGCGCAAGGCGGGTGATCTGGGAGATGGACGACTTCATCTTCGTCGATGCCGCCGACATCGAGGCAGATCCCTATCTCTCCGTCGACCTCTATCGCGGAACGGCCAAGGGCATCGCGTCCTATCTGTTCAGCGCGGCGATGGCGAAGGAATCGCTGTTCGTGCTGGCACGGTCGATGCCGCCGCTGCGGGATCCGCTGACCCGGGCGGCGCCGTTTCTCCCGGTCAAGTTCGCGCTGTCCGACGTCGATGACATCTACGCGCTGCCGCGGGATTTCGACGTCGCGCGCGGCTACAACGCGACGAGGACGCTCGCGGCCTTCGCCCACATCACCGATCCCGTTCGCCGCCGCTTCCTCGGCGAAGGCTACGGCTACGACGCGATGGTCCGGCATTTCGAGCGCGATGCCGTCGGCCTGATCACGCGCCACCCCGGCGTGACCTTCGACATCTACTTCCCGCCTTATTCGATCCTGCAATTCGTCGCCATGCGCGATGCCTCGCCCGAGACGCTGAAGATCGTCACCGATCTCACGGCGCATATCGCGCGGCGCCTGACGCAGTTTCCCAACGTGCGCCTGCATGATTTCCGCGCGATCAAGGCGGTGACGCACGATCTCGACAATTACAGCGACGTCATCCACCATTCGCCGGTGGTGGACGCAATGGTGCTGAAGTGGCTGGCGAGCGGGCAGTACCGGGTGGACTCGAAGACGCCGACCGCGTCGCTGGATGAGCTGAAGGCGCAGGTTGAGGCATATCGCCTCGAGCGCTGATCTTCCCCTCTCCCCTTGTGGGCCCTTGTGGGAGAGGGTGGCTCGCCGCGTAGCGGCGAGACGGGTGAGGGGTATCTATCCGCGCGCAAAACTCTCGCGATGAGATTCGCGGAGAGATACCCCTCATCCGGCGCTTCGCGCCACCTTCTCCCACAAGGGGAGAAGGGAGAAGGAAGCGA
Organism: Bradyrhizobium diversitatis; assembly: GCF_016031635.1. Classification (GTDB taxonomy): domain Bacteria; phylum Pseudomonadota; class Alphaproteobacteria; order Rhizobiales; family Xanthobacteraceae; genus Bradyrhizobium; species Bradyrhizobium diversitatis. The sequence goes on along the minus strand of NZ_JACEGD010000053.1, from coordinate 21,341 downwards.
CGCGTTCGCAGGGACGACAGCGGAGTTTGGCTCCAGTTACACCGCCACCTCTTCACCCAGATAGGCGACCGCCGCCTCCAGTCCGCCCTTGCCATGCGGGATCTTCAGCGCGTTCAGGCCGATCTCGATCACCCCGAGCGTGCCGAGCAGCATCGGCGCATTCACATGGCCCATATGGGCGATGCGGAAGGCTTGTCCCGAGAGGTCGCCGATGCCGGTGCCGAGCACGACGCCGCACTTGTCCTTGCAATAGCGTTGCAGCACGGCCGGGTCGTGGCCGTTGCTCATGGTCACCGTGGTCACGGTGTTGGAGCGCTCGTTCGCTTCGGCCACGTTGAAGCCAAGCACCTGGCCTTCCGACCATACGGCGACCGCGCGGCGCGCGGCTTCGGCGAGCAGGCTATGGCGGCGGAAGGCGTTCTCCAGACCTTCCTCGTGCAACAGGTCGATCGCCCGGCGCAGCGCGAACAACAGATGCACCGGCGCGGTGCCGGCATATTTACGATAGTTCTCGGTGCCCTCGCGCTCGCTCCAGCTCCAATAGGGCGTCGACATGTTGGCCTTCTTCTGCACCTCGAGCGCGCGCGCATTGGCGGCGACGAAGCCAAGGCCGGGCGGCGTCATCAGGCCCTTCTGCGAACCGGACATCGCGACGTCGATGCCCCATTTGTCCATCTCGAACGGCATGCAGCCGAGCGAGGCGACGGTGTCGACCATGTACAGCGCGGGATGGCCGCTGGCCTTGATCGCCTTGCCGATCGCCTCGATGTCGTTCTGCACGCCCGAGGCGGTGTCGACCTGGACCACGACGACCGCCTTGATCGTGTGCTCCTTGTCGCGGCGCAGGCGCTCCTCGACCTCGTGCGGCCGCACCGCGCGGCGCCAGTCGCCCTTGAGCACCTCGACCTCGGCGCCCATCAGCGCCGCCGCATTGCCCCAGCCGATCGCAAAGCGTCCACTTTCCAGCACCAGCACCTTGTCGCCGCGCGACAGCACGTTGCTCAGCGCCGCTTCCCAGGCGCCGTGACCGTTGGCGATGTAGATGTAGGACTTGCCCTTGGTCGCAAACAGCTTCGAGATGTCGCTGAGCAGGCTCTCGGTCAGGTCGAGCATCTCCTTGGAGTAGATGTCGATCGCCGGACGATGCATCGCCCGCAGCACCTCGTCGGGCATCGTGGTGGGCCCGGGGATGGCCAGAAATTCCCGGCCCGCGCGAACGGTCATTGCTGTTGGTCCTTGTTGCTTGAGAACAGGCTGATTGGTCGCTGCTTCATGCTTTTACGCGCCGCCGGGTCTTGAGAAAAGCACGTAAAATGCAGGGCTGGGTTATCGCTTCGTCTCCCGGCACCCGGCCGCTTCGGCTTCCTCCACCGAGCAGAACCAGCGAGTGCCCTTGCTGATCTTCATCTTGATCTGGGTGTACCAGCGGCTGGTCGGCTGGTGAAAGATGCACTCGCCGGCGCTGTTCACATTGCCCTTGATGGTGCAGTCCGGCGAGGGCGCGACCGGCCCCGAGGCCGAGGCGAGCAGCACCGCATGCGCGCCGTCGGGCGGCTTGGTGGCGCCCAGGATGGTCGTCTTCTTGTTGCGCACGCGCCAGTCCCAGGGCGCGATGAAGGCGCCCTGCCACATCCCGGCCTTGGCCTCGCGCGCGGCCTTCTCATCCGCCTCATAGTCGTGGGACATGCGGGTGTAGGCCAGTGCCCAGCCGTTGCGCACCAGCCATTTCTGGATGTCCTCGCCGCCGACCTCGCAGCGCGCCACGGTCCGGCCGCGCCGGTCGATAGACCTCGTGTGGCAGGCCCAGCTCTTGCCCTCGGCGTATTTGGCAAGCTCGTCGCGAGCGGCGACGCCGCAGGTCCAGCGCTCGGTCCTGGTGTTGAGGCAGAGCTGGTCGACCGCAGGCGCGTCGATGCCGCCGAGCCGGATCCGCGTGTTCCCGATCACCACGGCATCGCCCGCGCGCACTTTTGCGATGCCGGTAATGTCGGCGGCGTGCGCGAGCGAGGGAGCGAGGAAAGCCAGCGCAATCAGGAATCTTCGCAACATGCCGATCCGGGTGTGATGAACATCTCGATAGAGCGCGCGATTGTGGTCGGCTTTTGGCCGCCCGGCCAGCTTATGCCTCACGGATGGGCTTTCAACTTCCCGTCATTGGATCTCGCTCTCGTGTCCCGGACGCGGCGCGGCGTGTAGCGCCGCTCCGCAGAGCCGGGATCCAACAGAAAGTTGCGAGCGCCGGTCTTGGCATGGGCCCCGGCTCAGCAGCGCACCGCTGAGAAGCGCTGCCATAGCGCGTCAAAGACGCGCGTAAACGCGCTTATGGCGTCCGGGGCACGAGGCCTACCCCCGCGCCATCGCCCTTTTCGCTACGGCCAGCCCCATCAGTACGAAGGCCGAGGTCACCTCGGGACCGCCGACCAGAATCCGCGTCGGCGTCTTCATCTTGTTCCATTCATAGGCGCGGAACGGACCGCGGCGGCCGCCTTCGCCCAGGCTTGCGATGATGACGTTCAAAGCCGGCGCAAAGGCGCGCGGGTCGGCGCCGAGATGGCCGAGCGCGATCAGCGCGAGCGCGGCGTCGAACACGTTCATCTCGGCCGCCATCAGCTCGCCCTTGACGTAGGACAGCACGCGGTGGCGGATGAAATCGAAATCGCCTTCAGGATCGATCGCGGCCTGCGCCGCCAGCGGCAGTGCCAGGAAAGCGGCATAGCAGCGGCCGAAATAGGCGCTGTAGAGCTCCGGCAGGTAATAGATGTGCGAGCGCGGATTGGCGAAGGCGCCGCTGGCCGCCAGGCGCTTCTGGAAGCCGATGATCCGATGCACGGTGGCGAGCCGCGCCGGCGTCTCCAGAATCTTCCAGCGCGCAAGATTGCGGAAGCTGACCTCGAGAATGTCGAGATTGAGCGTCGGATCGAGATCGTTGCCGTAAGGGCGCTCGCCGTCGAGATTGTCGATCCAGGTCGCAACCCCGCCCTCATAGTCGATATTGTCGTTGAGGGGCACGGTCACGCGCGGCGCGTTGACGCCGGCGCGCACCTGATAGCCCGAGTAGAAATCCAGCAATGGCTGGTCGATGATGGGATCGGTGCAGCCGGCCTGCGTTGCCGCGGAGATCGAGCACGCCGTGGTGTCGCAATCCGGAACGTAGATTCCAAAGCCGAGATCCTGCTTGATCTGCGCGAAGTAGCGGGAAAAGCGTGGATGCGGCGCCGGCGCGAGCGCGGTGACGACGTTGAAGCGCGCGCCGTCGATGCCCTCGACCTCCTCGCGGCTGATGTTGACGCAGAAATCGACCATGTCGGCGATCGCGCGCTCCGCCGCGACCTTGTCGGCGACCGAGGCGAGCCCGGTCTCGACATAGCTCAGCAGCGCCTCGATGAAGAACGCATCGTAATAGGCCGAGCGGTGGCGGATCTGCACCGGCTCCCACATCGGTTCGGCAATGCCTTTCCAGGGCGGATTGACGACAGCGCGCGCCGGCGAGCGCGCAATGAAGACGCGGGCGAGATTGAACAGCAGCGAGGAGTTCTTGTAGCCGCGCGCGTTGAGGCCCGTCAGTGCCATGATCAGCTCGCGTCCGCGGAAATCGGGATCGCCGATCAGGTTGAAGGCGGCATAGGTCGGCAGGAAACCGTTTCGGCGATACGAGCCGAGCAGATGCTGTGCGCAGTCGCGGATCGCGCCGTCGATCTGCGCGCCCTGCGGCATGGCGACGGTGAAGGGAACCGGCGGCGGCCTGGGGTGGTCGAGCGCGATGCCGTCGACGAGATCGGCGATCGGCCGCCCGACCGCCGCCCAGTCGGGCTCGGCCTCGTCGCGGGCGTGGACGAGTGCCTCCCGCAGCCGGGTCAGCCTGGCTTCGTCGCGCAGCTCGGGCAGGCCGGCGCGGCGGAGCAGGATGCGGAGCGCGGGATTGCCGAGTGCGGTCTTGTAGAATTTGGCCAGATGCAGATCGCCGCTGGTCGTGTCAGACAATACGGGATCGCAGACGTCGTAAAGCGAGGGGCCGTCCTTCCGCGCCGTCAGTGCCCGGCACGCGGCGCCGGCAAAATAATGAAAGCTCATGAAATACCTGGTCGCGGGGGCTCGTCCGGGGCCGGCGAGCGCGCAGCTGTCCGCACACCACCCCCTGCAAGTCTTTGAAAAAGCTACCCGGATTCGCAGGAAAAACAAATGTGATAGACGTCACAAAAAAGCCGGCACGAGGCCTGCATGACAGCCTCCGGAATGCTACGGGGGCGTCAAGAATGGAGCTATCCAGCTCGGGGAATTAACTAACATATTCAGATGTTTATCTCAAATTTCGAGCAATCTATTGCCCGAAGGCCTATATGCGGTTAAGGGTTTATTTGGTGCGGCGCCGCAAATTGCGCGCAATTCGGGGGCACTCCCCCGGCCAATCCCTCAAACCTAAAGACGCTATCGCGCTACTCAAACAGTGTGCGCGCGCGTGGCTGGTCTTTGGCACAGGAAACGAACCGAGATGAATGTAAAGCAGCTCGACCTTTCCAGACGCACGATCGCCTTCGCCGCAGCCCTCATCGGCACGGTGTCGCTGGTGATCGGCGCCCATGCTGCTCTCAACATGCGTGCGATCGACGCCGCCAAGGCCGTCTCGACCGACCAGATCACCGGTTCGATCGGCCAGACCTCGCGCCTGGCTCTGGTCATCGGCAACGGACACTATCCCGACGCCAGCGCGCCGCTGACGCAGTCGATCAACGACGCCCGTGCGCTGTCCTCGTCGCTGCGCAAGAACGGCTTTGACGTCGACATGGTGGAAGACGCGACCAAGGACGACATGGTCCGCGCCGTGGGCCGCCTGAAGTCCCGGATCAAGCACGACAGCGTCGTCATGCTGTTCTTCGGCGGCTTCGGCGTGCAGGCCGGCCGCGAGAGCTACATGCTGCCGGTCGATGCCGTGATCTGGAAGGAAAGCGACGTCCGCCGCCATGGCGTCTCCATCGAGGGCGTGCTCGAGATGATGAAGGAGCAGGGCGCCAAGGCCAAGCTCGTCGTGGTCGATGCCTCCCGCCGTAATCCTTACGAGCGCCGCTTCCGCTCCTACAGCCACGGCCTCGCGCCGATCAGTGCGTCGGACAATGCGCTGATCCTCACTTCCACCTCGCCCGGCAAGGTCGTCGACGACGGCAAGGGCGAGCACAGCGTGCTGGTCAGCGAGTTCCTCAACAACCTCAGCAAGCAGGGCGGCGCCGAGAGCGTCTTCAACAAGACCCGCCTCGCCATCTCCCGCGCCAGCGAAGGCGACCAGGTTCCGACCGTTTCCTCCTCGCTGCTCGAAGACGTCCAGTTCGGCGAAGCCGGCGGCTAGGCTTTTCCGGGCTTTGCGATGTGCGTGTTGTTGCGCACATCTGTATCCACATCGTCATTGCGAGCGCAGCGAAGCAATCCAGATTCTTTCCGCGGAGGCACTCTGGATTGCTTCGCTGCGCTCGCAATGACTGTTGTGACGACTACTTCGCAGCTTCCGCGCTCGCCATCACCGGGCGCACCGGATCGCCTTCGCGCAGCAATGCGCCGGCGCGGGCGACGACGACATCGCCTTCATTGAGGCCGTCGCGGACCTCGATGTTGCCGCCCGACATCAAGCCCACCTCAACACGCTTGGTCTCGACGCGGTTGCGGCGGATCACCTGCACCACGGTGCCCGCGGATGAATACTGCACGGCGGTCAGCGGCACCGCGACGTTGCAACTCTGTCCGGTCTTGATCAGCGCGCGCCCGCTCGCGTTCAGGAGCAGACGCTTCTGCGATGAGATGCCGATATAGACCATCCCCTGCTGGATGTTCGGCTCGACGGTCGCGCCGATGCGGCGCACCTTGCCGCCGATGTCGTCGGCGCCTGCGATCCACACGCTCGCCTGCTGATTGACCGCGAGCTTGCGTACATCGGTCGTGGCCACGAGGCCGACGAGATCGTATTCGCTGCGCGCAACGATCGTGAACAGCGCCTCGCCCTTGGGCGAGGCGAAGTTGCCGATCTGCGCAGTCGAGGTTGCGATCACGCCCGCCACCGGTGCGGTGACCTGAAGCGAGCCGCCTTCGGGCAGCGCCAGCCGGGCCAGCACCTGTCCGGCGGTGGTGGTGTCGCCCGCTTCCGCCAGCACCTCCGTGACCTTCAGGCCGGGACGCTCGGGCCGCACCGAGGTTTGCTCGCGCGCGACGATCGTGCCGGTCGCCTCGACGATATCGGAGAAGCAGGATTTCGCGACCTTCAGCACCGTGACCGCCGGCCCCTTGGGCGCGTCGTCATCGGCGGCTGCGGCCGGACGGGGGCTGAGGACGAGCAGGCCGGCGACGGCTGCGGGACACAGGCTTCGACCAACGGCACGGGGCAGATGACGCATCGGAAATTCCACAGGGGCTATGTCTCCAATCGATAGCAGATGGCCGCCGCCCGCACTATGGCGGCGTCGTCGCAAAGCACGATGCCGCGCCGCAGGCGGTCGCGGCAAGTCTTTGATTAGTCGCGGGATTGGAGAACAGGTTCGCGCTTCTGGGCGTGCTTTGCCGTGGCCGTCCGGGCTCCCGGGTGCGGCCGATCACGGTATTCTCATCTGCCAGAGCCAGCTGTATGGAATTAGGATCGGGAACGATGCGGCGTTGCTGCCGTACAACTCGTGGTCGAAACGGGATGCAGCAGTTCGTATGCGAGCAGAATATCGTCCATTTCGAGCGGCTGCTCAATGAGACGAGCGACCCGACGGTCCAGAATACCGTGCGCGCGCTGCTGGCGTCGGCGAAGCGCCAGTTGGCGTTGCTGAACTCGGCCGCGTCCGGCGCCGTTTCGACGCCGCTCGACCAGCGCCGGCGGCAGCATATCGACGGCGCAACGATCCGGCGGCAATTCCAGCCGGAGTTCGATAGCTCGCCGCACCCCTACATGTTGCTGGATCCCGGCCCGGGGCTGTCCATTGTCGACATCAACGACGCCTATGCGGCGGCGACCTTCATCAGCCGGGTCGACGTGGTCGGCCGGTCCCTGTTCGAGATATTTCCTGACAATCCCGACGATCCGCTCGCCGATGGCGTCAGCAATCTCTACGGCAGCTTGCGGATCGTCGGCGAGACGGGGCAGGCCCATGCCATGGCGATCCAGCGCTACGACATCCGGGATCCCGCCGGCACCTTCGTGGAGCGTCATTGGCAGCCGATCAACTCGCCGATCCATGACACGGCCGGCCATCTGGTCTTCCTCCTGCACCACGTCGAAGACGTCACGACGGAGGTTACAGCGCGGCGTTAACCGTCAGCCGCGTCGATCACCCAGCAGCTTGCCGGTGGCCCGATCGATCAGGTGCAGCCGCGTGCAGGCCGGGCATGACACGGACACGTGTGTGCGATCAGAGGGCTCATCGGTAAGCCGATGCTGCACGTTCAAGCCAGTCTGGGGGCATTTGAAGACAATCTGTCGATCCATGGCCGGAGATATGCCGCCAAGCCGGACCTTGCGAAATTACGGATGTTTACGTAGGTCGGCCGCGGTCTCTCACGACAGGTCCAATGCTGTAGTGAACCAATGCCGTGCGAACGCATTGAACCGGCATGCCCCGTGAAAACGATCTCGAAGGCAAGCCCGACATGGGCGGCAAGCATGGCGGTCAAGCCGGCCAGCCCAAGCTTCCGCCACCTCCGCGCGAGGGCGAGCGCGACGAGGACGTCGTGGCAAAGCGCCACACCGGCCAAACCGATCGCGCGTCGTCACCGACCAAACCAAAATAGCACCTCGTCCGCCCGCATGATGTTGGACGGTCGTCGCGCCGTGGAACGGCGGCATCGCCACGCCGTTAGCCTCGCGCGACGGACGCGAGAGATGGAAACGGAGGCTGGCTCGTGTTTTGGATCTATTGGAACACCGCCTGGTCGCTGATCATCAGCGGCATCATGGTCGCCACCATCGTCAGCCATCCCGACGCCGAATTCGCCGAAGTGCGGGCGGCCCGGCGAACGTTGTGAGCTTCCCGAGCTCGCGGGTTTGCGCCTGTTCTGGCGAGGTCCTGCAGCAGCCCGTCAGGCCTTGCCGCCACCGTGATCCCTGTTGTCGTCAGCCGGCAGCCCGCCGCGGCCTGACCGATGTGCCGAAGGCCGCGGGCCGCGCTCCCGTGACGTAGTCGGGAAGCTGAAATTTGCGCCGGTAATCCTTCGGTGACACGCCGGCCTGCTTTCGAAACAAGCGGCGGAACGACGCCACGTCCTCGTAGCCGACCTCGCGGCAGATGTCCTCGATGCCTGTTTCCGTCGTCTCGAGCAGTTGCTTGGCTTCCTCGATGCGCAGCGTCTGCACATAGGCGAGCGGCGAATAGCCGGTCGCTGCCCGGAAGCGGCGGTCGAAAGAGCGCTTCGGCAATCCGGAGTGGTGCACCAGCGCCGCAATGAGGTCCTGCCGCTGGTAGTTCTGCGCGATGTAGTCCTGGCACTTGCTGATCACGCCGTCGCCGTGATCCACGTTCTGCACCATCGAGGCGAACGGCAATTGTCCTTCGCGATGCCACTGGTAGAGAAAGAGTTTCGAGATGCGAATCGCCTCTTCCGTACCGCCGTATTTCGCGACGATCAGCAGCGCGAGATCCTGCCAGGATGATGCACCGCCCCCGCAGACGAGATTGTGACCGGGCCCGTTCTGCACCAGCACGCGCTCCATGCGAAGCTTGACCTTGGGGAAATGCTTTCGAAACACCGGCTCGTAAACCCAGTGCGTGGTTGCCTCGTATCCGTCGAGCAGGCCGGCCTCGGCGAGCACGAGAGACCCGCCGCACGATCCGTACATCTGCGCGCCCGCTTCGTGCATCCGCCTGATCCATGCGATGAGCCGGCGATCGAGCACGGCGGTGCCCGTCTCCGTGGTGACGATGACATTCGGCACGAACACGATGTCGGTTGACTCAACCTGATCGACCAAGTCCTGCGGCAGGATGCTGACCCCGGTGATCAGCGTGATCGGGCCAGGTTCGGCACCCACCAGCCGCGGCTCGAACAGGCCCTCCGGCGTGCCGCCCTTGACGCCGTCCCAGATCCGTCCCGCGCCCCACAGCGTGTCGAACACGCCGTAGATGATCGACGGATCGCATTCGGCGAACACCGGAATACTCACGCGTACACGTCCACGTGACATTCTGCAGCCTTTGGCTCGATTGGCTCGAAGCTGACTATTCTGCCTCTGCATCGCCAAGTCCAGACACCGTATGTCGCACCTCACCGGGCGCATTGTCCGCGCCTTCGAAGGAGCAAGTCATGAACCTGGATGAGAAGAAGCTCGAGCAGCTGCTTGGCCTCGTCGTCAACGAACTCGGCGCCGCCTCCAATGCGGCGTTGGTCGTCCTCGGCGACCGGCTGGGACTATTCCGCGCGCTGGCCGGCAGCCCGATGTCGTCAGCCGAGCTGGCCAGGCGAACGGGGACTCACGAACGCTACGTTCGCGAATGGCTGTCCGCACAGGCGGCTTCCGGCTTCGTGAGCTTTGATGCGACGAAAGACACGTTCAGCATGACACCGGAGCAGAAGGCCGTATTCGCCGATGAGAACAGCCCGGTCGCGATGGTGGGCGGCTTCAGCCTGCTGCCGGCGGTCTATCACGACGAGCCGCGACTGGCCGAGGCGTTCAAGACCGGCAAGGGCCTGCGCTGGAGCGATCACTGCAATTGCATGTCGTGCGGCGTCGACCGCTTCTTCCGGCCCGGCTATCGCGCGCATCTGATCGCCGAATGGCTGCCTGCGCTGGGCGGCGTCGTCGAGAAGCTGGAGCGGGGCGCCAAGGTCGCAGACGTCGGTTGCGGCCATGGCTATTCGAGCCGGCTCATGGCTGAAGCATTCCCGAACTCGGATTTCATCGGCATCGACTACGACGAGGCCTCGATCGACTGCGCACGGGCCGAGATCTCCGGCGCACGCAATCTGCGATTCGAGGTCGCCAAGGCGCAGGATTTCGCCGGATCCGGCTTCGATCTCGTGACGATATTCGATGCGCTGCACGACATGGGCGACCCCGTCGGCGCCGCCCGCCACATTCGTTCAGCGATGAAGAACGACGGCACGCTGATGCTGGTCGAGCCGGCGGCGGGTGACAGCCTTGCCGACAATCTCAACCCGGTCGGGCGGGTTTACTACGCCGGCTCCACCCACATCTGCCTTCCGACGTCGCTGAGCCAGGACGTCGGTCTGGGCCTGGGAGCGCAGGCCGGCGAGAAGCGCATCGCGCAGGTGTTGCGGCAAGGCGGCTTCTCGCAGATCGGCAAGGCTGCCGCCTCGCCCTTCAACATGATCCTGGAGGCGCGGCCATGAGGGGCGCGCACATCCTTGCGCGCATCGGCGCGATCGCGGTCCAGTCGCACGCTGCGGACGCGAGGCGAGGACGGCGGTGATTGACATCATCTCCCACCTCCTCCTCGCCCGCGCTTCGCTGGTGGCCGGCCTGTCCCGCCTGCCCTGGAGGCGGCTGGCTGCGCTCGGCCGCCGCGGATGGCGCGCGTTCTGGACGGTCACGGCGGGGGCGTGAATGACGCCGATGCCAGGCCGCAACCGCCTCCGCCGGGAGACAAGCCCGGGCATGGCGGCCTCGCGTCAACGATGAAGCCTCACCGCCTGATCTCCCATCGCAGCGCCTCCGCATTTGGTGGCGCGGTCGGGCGAGGTGAAGGCGAGATCGGTGTTGTCGGACAGGGTGAAGCCGGGCGGCGGGCCGGAGGCAGCGAGTGCGGGTGAAGCGGCCACCGTCAGGACCAGCGCCAGCCATCGGGCGGGACGGCGAAATACGGCCACGGGAAATTCCTTGAAGACATGCCGCGCTGCGGCCTCGCCGATTGGACGCCGGCGGGGTCACGCCGGTTCATCCCGGGCGCTGAGATGGAGGCTTATCATCCCATCGAACGTCTTGCTGCCGCAGCCAAATCGGCGCACTTTGCCGGCCTCGGCTGATTTGCCACCCAAGGTCCTTTTCAGATGATCACCGCATCCAAGGCCCTCATTGCCCTCTGTCTGCTCGCACTGGCCGGCACCGCACTGGTGATCGGCCCGACCGGGCTGCGCCGCCTGTTGCCGTCCGGGATGGAGACCGCCGTCGCCGCCAAGCCGGAGGCCAAGCCCGAACCCAGAGCTGAGGCCAAGGCCGAACCCAAAGCGGAGGCCAAGGCCGAGCTCAAGCCGGAACAGCCAAAGCTCGCCGGCGACTCGCCGCCGGCCGCCGGGCCGAAGGCGGGCGCGCTGGCCGAGACGCAGAACCAGGTCGCGGCCGCGCTCGCCGATCTCGCGCCGGTCAAGCCGCCGCCGGCGGTTGCGGAGAGCGGCCCTCGTTTCGACGTCGCCCGCGTCGACGACCACGGCGAGACAGCGGTGATCGCGGGCCGCGCCACGCCGGGGGCAAGGGTCGAGCTGCTGCGCGACGGCAAGGCGCTCGATAGCGTCGTCGCGGACGCCTCGGGCCAGTTCGTCATGACCCCGCCGCAGCTTCCCTCCGGTTCCTATGAATTGACGCTCCGGGCCAAGGCGCCGGACGGCACGGTGACGGAGTCCGGCCGGACCATGCCGGTGACGATCGCCGCGGCGGCGCCGGCGCCCGCGCGGCCCGCACCGGCAGCGAAGCAGGATGCGGGACAGGAGCCGAAGCAGGCCGAGAAGCCCGACGACAAGCCGGATGTCGTGGCCGCCCTGCCATCGGCCTCGCCGCGCCTGGCTTCAGCGCCTGACAGGCAGGCGGCCCGGCCGAGATTGACCGGCACGCCGAAACCCAAGGTCCTCGCGCGGGCGCCGGCGGACACCACGGTCGCATCGGCCTCGCCGGCAGACGTGCTCGCCACCGCACCGGCGCAGGCCGGCGGCAGCCGGGTCATTGCCCGTGGCGACAGTTTGTGGGCTCTGAGCCGGCTCGCCTATGGTGACGGCGCCCGTTACGCGGTGATCTTCAAGGCCAACCGCGACAAGATCAACAATCCCAATCTGATCTATCCCGGCCAGACTTTCGTGATGCCGCAAAAGGCGGAGTGAGGGGCACGGTCCGTCCTCTCCCCCGCCCAGGCGGGGCGTCTTGAAAGTCGCCTGTGCGGGCAGAGCGCGCGGCCGCCCGCGACGCTTTGCCCTGTGTGTCTCTCCGGAACAATCGGTTCCCTCGCGCGTCATTGTGCTGCGGCGCATTGCGCTTGGTGCTGGGAGGAGGCCGAGGTGGCCAGTTCGGCGATCATGTCGGGACGCATGGGACTGGCACTGGCCGGCGCGACCCTCGTGATTGCGGCAGTGCTGCTGCCCAGCAAGGCGGAGGCGCAGTTCGGATTGCGCGGCGGTCCGGTTGGCGTTGCACGCTTCGCGGTCGGCCACATGCTCGGCCTGTCGCGCCTGCGCCACTCCCGCATGGCCGTGCGCGGCAGCCGATACCGCTCCGCTGCGCTGCGGTCGCAAGATCTGCGCGGGGCCGAGCGCGGACAGCTGTCCAATCCCTACGTCCTGCGTGCGGCCCTCACCGCGCAGGCGGCGCTATCGGGCTGGCATGGCGGCCGACGCCCGCAAGGCTGGTGGCGCCATCCCGACGGCAGCTACGGCTGGGTCGGCCCGGTGTTCTGGCCGTTCGCGCATGACGATCTCACCACCGCGATCATGTTCGGCGACACCACCAGCCTTTCGTTCTACGGCTATGGCGACATCTATGCCGCGATCTTCTCGCCCTATGCGGCGACGGAGCTCGCCGCCTACACCGCGCCGCAAAGCCGGCGTGGACGAAGGGTCCCGACGGCGGAGACGCTGTGCGAGGCCAGCGACACCGGCGGCCTGCCGGTCGACCGCATCGCCGCGGCCGTGACACCGAACGAGCCGCAGCGCACCGCGCTCGACGAGCTCGCATCCGCCTGGAATGCGTCGCGCGACGCCATTCACACCGCCTGCCCGGAGCAGGCGCCCGCGACTGCGTCGGAACGCCTCGGCCTGATGCGCGAGCGCCTCGAGGCCATGATCAAGGCGATTGACGCCATCGAAGCGCCGCTGGCGAAATTCACCGGTCTCCTCAATGACGACCAGAAGGCCAGGCTCAATGCCCTCGCCAGCGACCGTCGCGCGGCACTGGCGTCACATCAGCCAAAGGATTCGCAGAAGGATGCGGCCAGGGATGCGCAGGCCGCCGCCTGCCGGCCCGACTACGATCCGCGTTATGACGAAAAGGCGCAGCGCCAATACGAGCAGCTGGTCCAGCAGCAATGGCCCGCAAACGACATTGCCTCCACGCTCCACCTCGACGAGGTGGCCCGCGCCCGCCTCGAGGTGCTCCAGGACACCACCCTGCGCACCATGCAGACGCTCAGCGCCTGCCCGACCGAGCCCGCCGCGACACCGCAAGCCCGCCTCCCGGCCGTGAAGGCGCGGCTGCAGACGATGCTGCAAGCCGTCGGCGACGTCACCGATGCGCTCGACGATTTCGAGGCGGATCTGAGCGACGAGCAGAAGGCCGGGTTCGAAGCGATCGGGCCGAAGCGGGCGGCGTGAGGCCGAAGCCGCAACGCCTCCCGTGAAGATCGCTAAAGCATGATCCGGAAAAGTGCGCAGCGGTTTTCCGAAAAGATCATGCTGAAACAACAACCTAAAGCGCGACGACGATTCATCCTCGCGCTTTAGCCGACCTCCCGCCGGACCTTCGCCGCTGCGTCGCACATGGCCTTCAGCTTCCCGAACGCAGTCGCGCGCGGCATGTATTTCATGCCGCAATCCGGCGCCGGGACGAGACGATCCGGCGAGACATATTTCAGCCCGTTGCGGATGCGCTCTGCGACGGTATCGACGCTCTCGATCGCGGGATCCGCGAGGTCGAGCACGCCGAGCATGATCTTCTTCGACGACAGGTCCTTGAGCACGCCGAGGTCGAGCTTCGGCTGCGCCGCCTCGATCGAAATCTGGTCGGCGGTGGTGTCGTCGAGCTCGGCCAGGAAGGAATAGCCGGCCGGCTTGTTCGAGCCCGGCACGACCGCGGCATAGCCAAAGCAGAGATGCACCACGGTGGGCACCGTGATCCCTTGCAGCGCGCGATTGATCGCCTTGACGGCATAGCGCTTGGCGAGCTCCGGATTGTTGCGCACCCAGGGCTCGTCGAGCTGGATCACGTCGGCGCCAGCCTTTTGCAGATCGAGCGCCTCGGCATTGACGGCCTCGGCGAGAGCCATCGCGAGCTCTTCCTCGTCCTTGTAGTACTCGTTCTTGGCCTGCTGGCTCATCGTGAACGGGCCGGGAAGGGTGATCTTCGCCGCGCGCTCGGTGTTCTCTCGCAGGAACTGCATGTCATGCAGCTCGACCGGGCCTTTGCGCCTCACAGGGCCGACGACGCGCGGCACCGGCGTCTGGGTGTTGCCGGTGCGCGCCACGATCATCGCGGGATTGTCCCCGTCGATGCCGTCGAGCGCGGTGGCGAAGCGATTGGAGTAACTCTCGCGGCGGATTTCGCCGTCGGTCACGATATCGATGCCGGCGCGCTCCATGTCGCGGATCGCGACGATGGTGGCATCGTCCTGGGCTTCTTCCAGGTGTTCGGGCGGCAACCGCCACATGTCGTGCAGGCGCGTGCGCGGCACCACCTTCGACAGCATGGCGCGATTCACCAGCCATTCCGGCTGCGGATAGCTGCCGACCACGGTGGTCGGCAGGATGTGTGCTGGCATGGGCATGGGCTCTCCTTCTTCTTGTCGTTGTGGCATGTCGTTGTTGAGCGCGGCTCTTCAGGCCGCGCGCGTTGCCGCGACTGAACCTTCGTCCTTGACGGGATTGCTCAGGATGCCGATGCCGGAGATCTCGATCTCGACGACGTCGCCGCCCTTCATCCACAGCGGCGGCGTGCGATAGGCGCCGACGCCGCCGGTCGTGCCTGTCACGATCACGTCGCCCGGCACGAGCTCCGTGAAGGTCGAGCAATAGGCGAGCAGGGCCGGCACGTCGAAGACGAGATCGGAGATCGGAGCCTTCTGCACTTCGACGCCGTTGAGCCGGGTGATCAGCGTCTGCTTTGCGATATCGGTCAGCTCGTCGGTCGTGACCATCCAGGGCCCGAAGCCGCCGGTGCCGGCAAAATTCTTGCCCGGCGCGAATTGCGAGGTGTGGCGCTGCCAGTCGCGGATGCTGCCGTCATTGTAGCAAGCGTAGCCGGCGACATGGCTGAGCGCAGCTTCACGCGAGATGCGGCGGCCGGCCTTGCCGATGATGACGGCCATCTCACCTTCATAGTCGAAGCGTTCCGATTCCAGCGGACGGATCATCGGCTGGCCATGGCCGACCTGGCTGTTGGCGAAGCGGGTGAAGATCATCGGATGCGCCGGCGTCGGATGGCCGCTCTCCGCCAGATGGGTGGCATAGTTGACGCCGATGCAGAAGATCTTGTCGGGATCGGGAATGGTCGGCAGCAGCGCGACGTCCTGCAACGCGTAGTCGGGCTTCTCGCCGGCGAGTTGCTTCAATTCGTCGAGCGACCCCTTCGCGAGCAGCGCCTTCAAGGTCGGATATGCCTTCAGGCGCTTGCCGGCATCGATGACACCTTTGTCGGTGACGATGCCATAGCTCGCAGTACCTGATATCGTGAAGCTTGCAACTTTCATCGGTCAAACACTCTCTTCAATGCAGGAGACATAGTCGTTGATCGGAAGGACGATCTCGCCACAGCGGATCGGAACGCATTGCGGCGGGAAATCCTGGCGGAAGCGCGCGCCGGCGGCACCGGCGCGGTCGAGGAACAGCTCCAGATGAGCCATCGCGCCGGTTGGAAGATCGTGCAGCACCATCAGCGTCCAGGGCTGTCCGTTGCACTGGTCGAGCGCGCGCTCGGTCCAGCCGTCGGGGTCGTCCCAGTCGCGCGGAATGGAATTCCAGAGCACGCAGCTGTGTTTTTTGCGCGCGAGATAGTCGACGACGGAGGGCTTCAGCAGCCGCTTGTCGAGATTGCCGCCGCCGCCGAACGGCCGGAACCAGCGCTGCGGATGTGCGAGATCGCCAATCGCGTCCTGCGTGCGTCCGATCTCGTTCTCTGCGGTATCTCGCCCCGATCGCTCACCGAGCGGAATGCTATGCGTAAAGGTGTGATTGCCGACCCAGTGCCCCTCGCGGTGCGCGCGCTCTGCAAGGCTGCGCCGCTCGGGATCGGCAAGCTTCTCGCCGATGACGAAGAAGGTGGTCTTGATCCCGCGCTCGCCGAGAATGTCGAGCACGCGCGGCGTCACCTCAGGGTCGGGACCGTTGTCGAATGTCAGGGTCAAGTCGTACACGCGCGTACCTCAGGTCGCCGGCTGCATCGCGCTGGAAGCGATGTCGTCGTTGGCCTGACCGGCGCGGGTGCCGGTCTGCCAGATCGCCGCCTTGCGCTCGATCCACCGGATCACGGCGTTGAAGCCGATCGCAAGAAACAGCACGAGCAGCACGCCCGCGAATACGTGCGGGCTGTCGAGGATCGTCCGGTAGCGCGAGATCAGGTAGCCGATGCCTGCCGAGGAGATCAGCATCTCCGAGACCACGACGCCGACGATGACCAGCGCACCACCGACGCGCAGACCCGACAGCACCGTCGGGATTGCCGCCGGGATGATGACGCGGACCAGCCGCTGGCTCAGCGTCGCGCCCATGCTGCGGGCGGCGAGCAAGAGTTGCGGATCGATGGTCTGGATGCCGGCGGAGGTGGCCAACATCGTCGGCAGGAAGCCGTAGATCGAGGCGAATGCGATCTTGGACTCCGAGCCGATGCCAAGCCACACCGTGAAGACGGGATAGAGGATCACAAGCGGCACCGCATAGAGGCTCGACACCATCGGCATGATCAGCACGCGCGGGCGCGGCAGGCTGCCGACGATGGCGCCGAGCAGGATGCCGCCTCCGCAGGCGAACGCCATGGAGACCACGACCTCGTAGAGGGTGACGGCAAGCGCATGACCGTATTCGCCGGCGTCGGTCCATCCCGCCATCAACGTGGACGACAGCGACGGCAGGAACAGTTCCGGGATGAGCCCGGCGCGCGGCAACAGCTCCCACAGCGCGATCAGGCCGATCACGATCAGATGTCGCAGCGTCTTCGCACTGATCCTGGCACTCATCTCCGCCTCACGCCGATTTGCGGATGTGCCGCCAGATGCGGTCGCGCAGGCTCCCGAAGGCATCGCCGCTCAGCATCTCGTAGGTGCGCGGCCGTGGCAGCTGGACCTGGAGATGGTCGACGATGCGGCCGGGCCGCGCCGACATGACGATCACCTCGTCGGCGAGATAGACCGCTTCGGTCAGGCTGTGCGTGACGAACACGACGGTCTTGCCGGTGGCGGCCCAGATGCGCAGCAGCTCGTCGCCCATGGTCATGCGCGTCTGCTCGTCGAGCGCCGCGAACGGCTCGTCCATCAGCAGCACCGGCGGATCCTGCACCAGCCCGCGCGCGATCGAGACGCGCTGTTTCATGCCGCCCGAGAGCTCGTGCGGATGGCGCCTGCCGAAGCCGTCGAGCCCGACCAGCTTGAGCGCATCCTGCGCCTTGGCGCGCCGTTCAGCCTTGGGGACACCCCGTAACGCCAGCGGAAACTCGACATTGTCCTCCGCCGTCAGCCACGGAAACAGGCTCGCCTCTTGGAACACCACGCCGACCCTGTCGGGGTCGGGCTGCAGGATCGGCGCGCCGCTGATCGTGATGGTGCCCGCGGTCTGCTGACGCAGCCCCGCCATCATCATCAAAAGGGTCGACTTGCCGCAGCCGCTCGGGCCGACCAGCACGACGAAGCGGCCGGGTTTGATCTCGAGCGAGACGTCCTCCAGCGCGATGACGTCCTGCGACCGGGTCTTGAACACCTGGCCGACATTCTTCACCTCGATCGCGCCGGCGCGCGCGGCAGGCTTGAGCGGGGTCACGTTCGCCAATGGCTGCATCGCGTTTCCACCCATCTGACAAGTTCGTTGAACGTCATGGCGATCGCGGCGACCATCACGACGCCGGCGAGGAGCTGCTTCATCTGGAAATTCTCGCCCCAGGTCGCGATCTGGTGGCCGATGCCGTCGCGTGAGGCGTACATCTCGGCGAGGATCACGCCGGTCAGGTTGAAGATCATGGAGATCCTGAGCGCCTCCAGCAGAACCGGCAGCATGCTCGGCAGGTAGACGCGGAACGCCGTCTGCATCGGCGTGGCGCCATAGGAGCGCGCCACCGTCAGATGCTCGATCTTGACGGACTCGACCGCCGTCGTGGTCGACATGATCACGATGAAGATGGTGGAGAAGAAGCCGAAGCCGACCTTCTGGGCAAAGCCGACGCCGAACACCAGGATGAACATCGGCAGGAAGATCGATTTCGGGATGCTGAAGGCGAAGAACAGCAGCGGCTTGGCGACATCGGCGAAGTAGCGGTTCTCCGCCACCAGGAAGCCGATCACCGCGCCAAAGGGGACGGCCAGCGCGAACGCGGCCAGCACCTCGGTCGCGGTCACCATCAGGTCCTTCTGCACGGCCGCGCGTTGCAGGAGATCGCCGAGCGTCAAGAACGTGTCGGACGCCGACGGCAGCAGGCGCGGATTGACGATGCCGGTGCGCGACAACACCTCCCACAGCGCAAGGATCGCGACGATGATCGCGATCCGCGCAAGGTTGATGGCAAGCGTGCTCTGCATGGCCAACTACTTGGTCGGGACGGGCTTGAACTTGGTCGAGATCACGTCCTCGGCGGGCACGATGTCCTTGAGCCCGCCGAGCTTGGCGAGGTCGAGTGAGAGCTGCACGGCGGCGCTCACGTTGGCCGCGCCCATGTCGCCGCTGGTCTCCAGCTTCATGATCGTGTTGTCGTATTCGAGGCCGGCGATCTCCGGCGGCATCTCGTAGAGCTCGGCGATCAGCTTGACCGTAACGTCGCGATTGGCGCGCATGAACGCGACCGCGCCGTAGAGCGCGTTCACCGCCTTCTGCACCAGCTGAGGCTTGGCCTCGGCGAATTTGTCGAGCACGATCCAGCCCGCGGTCAGGTTCGGCGGAACCGCGGTCGCGTAGTCGAGGATGGACTTGGCTTCGCCGGACTTCGAGATCTGGAAGCTCAGCGGCGAATAGACCACGGCGGCTTCGACATTGCCGGCCAAAAGGTTCGGCACCAGTCCGCCGCCGCCGACGGGGACGCGCGTGAAGTCGATCTTCTTGTCCTGGATGGTCCACAGCGCCAGCAGGTCCGAGCCCGAGCCGGCCGCGGTGATCGCCACCTTCTTGCCGTTGAGGTCCTTGACCTCGAGCGTCGATTTGGTCGGCACCATCAACTGCCAGCCGAAATTGCCCATTGCGGCGTTGGCGACGATGCGCGACATCACGCCCTTCTTGCGCCCGGCGGAGACCAGCGAGGGCGGATCGAGGATGATGTCGGCCGCGCCCGCAGCCATGCCTTCGAACGTCTCCGCACCGCTGCGGTAGATGGTCAGCTCGGCCTTGATGCCTTCCTTCTCGAACAACTTTTGCCGCACGGCGGTCTCGGCGATCGTGGTCGGCCAGTATGTTTTCGTGGGCAGGCCGACGCGAATGGTGTCGGCGGCGCTCGCGGGGCCGGCGAAAATTGCGGCGGCAACGAGCGTCATGAACGCGTGACGGCAATTGATCTTCATTCTTTCCTCCCGGTCTCTCTTTTTTTGTGTCGAATTTCTAGGGATCGTCAGGTCGTGCGGCTCACCTCCGCAATGCGCGAGGCGGCGAGCTCGACGAACTCCTTGGTGATGCCGAAATGCTTTGACAAGGCGCGAACTGCCGCATCCGCATCGCGCTTCAGCACGGCAGCGACGATCGCCTCGTGTTCGCCCTCGACGTCGCGCGGCTTGCCACCGAGCTCGCGTCGGATCGAGAGACGGCGATATCTCTCACTCTGCTCGTGCAGCACGTCGCGGAAGCCGAGCAGCCATGGCGAGCCGCAGGCGTTGACGAGCGCACGGTGGAAAATGCGGTGACGGATCACCCATTCCTCGTAGTGCACGGTCGGATCATCGGGGTAGTGATAGGGGACGCCTTTCAGGTCCGCCCAGGTCGACTTCACCGACGCGAGCCAGGCGTCATCGCCCCGCTCGATCGAACGGCGCAGCGCGAGGCCCTCGATGTCGATCCGGGTCTGTGTCACGTCGGCGAGATCGGCCAGCGACACCGGGCTCACGCGGAAGCCGCGCTGGTCCGACGCCTGCACGAGCCCGTCGGCGACGAGACGCGACAGAGCCTCGCGGACGGCGGCAAGGCTCACCGAAAACTGCTTGGCGAGGCCGGCGATGTGCAGCTTCTGGGCCGGCAGCAGGCGCGCCGCCAGGATATCGGCTCGCAGCCGCTCATGCAGCGCCGACGTCAGGCTGCGCGGACCATCGCCGGGGTTTCCGGACATGTCGAACTGAAGCGGACCCATCGCGGGATGATTGCAAGGCGCCACCCAGCGGTCAACAGAAAATCGAAAATCGATTTTATGGGCGCCACTGGCTATCCTACTACTATTATGTCGGCGGCGTGCCCGGCCGCGATAATTTCCGCCTGCATGACTGCAGCAAGGATCACGCCCACAACCATCTCGGCGGCACGATGCGGCCCTGCCAAGCCGTGCCCGAGATGAGCCCGCCTCTTGAAGGGAAAGGATATCTGAATTATGATATACAATGGATCTGTATATCATAGAGGCTCCCATGCTTGTTTCCAAATGGGGGAATAGCTTGGCGGTTCGCCTGCCCAAGGCGCTCGTCGACGCCCTGAACCTTTCGCCCGGCGACGAACTCAACGTGGTCGAAGCCTCGAAGGATCGGCTCGCAGTGGAGAAGATCGACAAGCGGGCGGAATTTCTCAGGCAAGCCGAGCAGTTCCACTTTCCCCTGCCTGACGACTACAAGTTCGACCGCGACGAGGCGAACGAGCGGTGAGGCCGTTCTTCGACAGTAATATCCTGATCTACGCCTATTCGACCGACATCCGCCGTCAGCGGGCACTGACCATGATTGCCGGCGGTGGCGTCATCAGTGCGCAGGTGCTGAACGAGTTCACCAATGTGTTGCGCAAGAAGCAGAAGCAGGATTGGCCGGTGATCGAGGCCGCCGTGCAGTCCCTGCGCTTTCGAGTCGTCCGTGAAGAGCGGCTAAGCGATTGAGCTAGAATCGCATTTGTCTTTGTGGGCTGTTTTGCGATTGCAGGGTTTTGATGCTTGGGGCATCGGAACCTTGCAATTTCATTTTCAGGATTCCGTCGAATCGCCAGTCATGATTCCGTCGTCGCATCGGAGGTGGCGATGCGACCGAAGAAGCACAGGACGACGGAATCGGGCGATCTGTTCCGGGCCAGGCTGGACCAGATCATCAATATGAAGCACGAGCTGGTTCAGCTTGCCGGCAAGGTCGATTGGGACTGGATCGACG
>NZ_JACEGD010000052.1 GCF_016031635.1 Bradyrhizobium diversitatis | reverse complement strand
CCGAATCTTCATCTCTGGCCAGAAGCGCGGCGTCTTCGGTGTCATCAAGCGCGAGCTGCGCCGCCGTTCCGCCATCGAACCCATCATCGGACACCTGAAGACCGATGGCCACCTCGGCCGCTGCTACCTCAAAGGCCGCGCCGGCGATGCGGCCAACGTCATCCTCTCAGCCGTCGGCCACAACTTCCGCCGCATCCTCGCCTGGATCAGAGAACTCTTGTGCCTGTTCCTGATCCAGCTCTGGCGCACGCGCGCCTGTCCGGCCCCGCTCAATTCGGCTTCTTAACGGACGACTGCAGATTGCTCTGCAGCAGCCGCGCCATCGCGTCGGTCGAGCCGCCCGGCGGGAACGGCACCACCAGCGTAATCTTGCCGGCCTGCGCCGACGATGGCGCGATTGCGAGAATAGCGGGCGCTGTCAGCAGCGCCCGTCTTGTGATCGTCATCGTCCCCTCCCTCGTGTCTCCGCGCCCGGCTTTTGCTCTTTGGCGCTTCAGGTCGTTCCGAAACCCGACCCTGCTTTTCTGTATTCTGGCCGAGGCGGACTGAAGATGTCCAGCACCCGGGCGCCGTCGGGGCCGGCGCGCATGGTGTGCGGCACGTTGCCCGGCGTGCGCCAGAAATCGCCCTTCTTCACCGGGATCTCCTCGTCGCCCTGAACGCGGATGGCGGAGCCGTCGAGCAGCACGCCCCATTGCTCCTCGGGATGGTGATGCAGCGTGCCCTGCGCATGCGGCGCCAGCGTCACCACCGAGAGCATCGCCTGCTCGCCGGAGAAGATGCGCGTCGTCACTCCGCTTGCGAGCTCGCGGAACAGCCCATCGCTGGCATCGTCGACGTTGTGGAATTCGTCCTTCTGGCTCACACCACCCTCCCCTTCACGCGTGTCTGATCAGGCTTTGCCATAAGAGCCCTGGTAGCGGCCCTCGCGGATCGCCTTCAGCGTCTCCTCCTCGCGGGCGACCTGGGCGCGCACCGCGTCCAGCAGCGCGGCGGCGCCGGCGGCGGGAAACGACACCACGCCGTCCTCGTCGCCGACGACGATGTCGCCGGGCGAGATCACGCTGCCGCCGATGGTGACAGGCACGTTGATCTCGCCGGGGCCGTTCTTGTAGGGACCGCGATGGATCACCGCGCGCGCAAAGCAGGGAAAGTCGTCGGCCGCGAAAGCGGCGACGTCGCGGATGGCGCCGTCGATGACATAGCCTTCGGCTTTGCGCCACTGCGCGATGTTCTTCATGATCTCGCCGACCAGCGCCCGCGTCTCGTCGCCGCCGCCGTCGACCACGATGACGTCACCCGGGCCGACCAGGTCGAGCGCGCGGTGGATGGCGAGATTGTCGCCGGGGCGCGTGCGCACGGTGAAGGCGGTCCCCACCAGCTTGCCGCCGCGGTGATAGGGCTTCAGGCCCACCGCGCCCGGCAGCCGGGCGAGATTGTCCGAGATCACCGACGTCGGCGCGCCCCTGAAACCTTCGATGATATCGGCCGGCGGCTTCGGCACGCTGCTCGCCGCAATGGTGATCGTCATGTCAGTCCTTCCGTGTTTGTCTTACTCGACCTGCGCCCGCGCCTTCGAAGGCAAGATCCGGAAGGCGCGCCCCTCCTTCATCCACGCCGCGCGCTCATCGCGCAACAGCGTGCGGCGGACTTTACCGGAATCATCGCGCGGCGGAGCGCCGACGAACTCGAAACTTTCCGGATGCTTGTAGCGGCTCAGCCTGTCCTTCAGGAAGCCGGCCATGCCGTCGGCGATGGCCTGGCCGTCGGCATCGGGCTCCGGCTCGATGATGGCGTGGACACGCTGGCCCAATTCCGGATCGGGCAAGCCCACCACGACGCAGGAGCGCACGCCGGGGCAGGCAGAGACCGCGGCCTCGACCTCGGCCGGATAGATGTTGGCGCCGCCGCGCAAGACCATGTCGGCGAGGCGGTCGCCGAGATACAGATAGCCTTCCGCATCCAGCCGGCCGATGTCGCCGAGCGATTCCCAGCCATCAGTGCGGCGCTTCGGCTCGGCACCGAGATAGTGATAGGTGGCGTCCTTGCCGTCATTGTTGAGGAAGTAGATCTCGCCGGTTTCCCCGGGCGCAACATCGTTGCCGTCCTCGCCGATGATGCGAAGCTTCGCCATGTCGCCGATCTTGCCGACCGAGCCCTTGTGCGTCAGCCATTCCGTGCCGGAGATGATGCAGGCGCCCTGGCGCTCGGTGCCGCCATAGAGCTCCCAGATCCGCTCGGGCCCGAGCCAGGCGATCCAGTTCTCCTTCAGCCAGGGCGGCATCGGCGCGGCCATGTGGAAGACCGTCTGCAGGCTCGACACATCGTAGGCGTTGCGCACGTTATCCGGCAGCGCCCAGATCCGGTGCATCATGGTCGGCACGAAATTGACCCATTGCACGCGCTCGCGTTCGATCTGGCGCAGCGTCTCCTCGGCATCGAACTTGGTAAGGCCGGTGAGCTTGCCGCCGACGAACAGGGCGTAATGCGACACGATGAACGGTGCATTGTGGTAGAGCGGGCCGGGATTGAGCAGCGAAACCCCGAAGGGGATGTTGAGCGGCGGCGCGGCGACCGTGTCGGTCACCGCCGGCTGATGGTCGAGGATCACCTTGGGACGGCCGGTCGAGCCGCCTGAGGTCATCGCTTTCCAGTAGCGCGCCACCGGCGCATTGAGCGGCTCGTCCGAGAAACCTTCCGGCACGAAGTCCGCAGCCAGCCGGTTCGGCGCATTCCAGTCGGCCTCGCCGCCGACCACAAGCGTCGGCTTCAGAATATCGAGCACCGCGGCGGCTTCGCCGCGCGGCAGCCGCCATGACAGCGAAGTCGGCGTCGCCCCGCACTTCCATACCGCAAAGGAGGTCTCGAAGAACGTGTTGCCGTTCGGCAAGCCGATCGCCACGAAATCGCCGGGCTTGACGCCCCTGGCCGCGAACGCCCGGGCGCGCCGGTTGGCGCCACGCTCGAGCTCGTCCCAGGTCAGCGTGTCCTGCCCGTGACGGATGGCGATCGTGCCATGCGGTTTGCGTTCAGCGTACCAGCGCGGCACGTCGGACAGGGGCAGCAGCATCAGGCGTTTCCACTTCGTCTTCTTGGCGACGCCTCGGGAGTGAGGCGCTCACGGCATGAGTGTAACAGTCTGCCGGCAGGGCGCGGTGACTCCGGCGCCACGTCAAGCACAAAATGTCAGCATTGCAGCCATGAAATTTCCGAGTTCCATGGGTGACAAGGCGGCGATAAAGGGGCAAAAATCCGTCTCGACTCAGTTCGGGTTGAGTCTTGCAAGGAATGCTCTCGTAGAATGTCGGCCGTGGCTACATCGCGTCGTGCGGCGCTGTTTCTTGTGACCGCAGCAGGGTCTCTCCTGCTGACGCATGCGCACGCCGAGGCGCAATGGTGGAAACGCGCGCCGGTCGATTTCGAGGAATGCGCCGACGCCGCCGAGAAGGCCGCAACCAAATCCGAGAAGACTGCCGCGCTTGCCGATTGCAACGCCAAGTTTGCCGGCCGCCGCAAGCCGGGCGGCGGCTATTCCTATTACGACTTCCTTCAGGATCGCACCTTCGACATCGCCGGCCCCAATCCGACGCCGGAGGAACAGAAGAAGATCGACGAAGCCTACACCGCCTATCTCGCCAGCCAGCGCCGCAGCAATGAAGCGGCCCAGGCCACCGCTCGCCAGCAGCGCGAGCAGCAAGAGCAATTGGTGCAGCAGCTTCAGCAGGTTGCACTGCGAACCGAAGTCGAGCGCGTGCCTATTCCGGTCGAGCGGCCGAAGGTCCAGCAGGCAGCAGGCCCGAGGCCGAAGGGCGCGCCCTGCACCAAGGGCTCGTTCTCCTGCGAATGGCCGCGGCTATCGGAAAGCTTGAACGATCTGAAGAAGCTGTTCAACCCGACCCCGAGCAAGCCCGCGAAGAAGGGCTGAACTGGGGCCAAACACTCCGCTGTCGTCCCGGACAAGCGTAAGCGCAGATCCGGGACGACAGCGGAGAATGCAGCGTCAGTTCGTGCGCTTCTTCTTGCCCTGCTTCGGTTTGGCCACCGGCGTACTCGCAGGCTCCGTTACCGTCGGCGAACCACCCAACTGCGACCTGCTCTCCTGCAACCGCCTGTCGTAGCCGGGCGAGTTCATGACCGTCGGCGGGTTCCGCTCGGCGAGCGCGATGACCGCGCCCTGGAGATAGTCGATCTCGGTCCTGCGGCCCTGCTTCAGATCCTGCCACATCGAGGAGCGCGCCTCGGGATCGATCTTCATCGTGCGTCCCAGGATCGCATTGAAGATCGCATCGGGCAGCCGCAGCAAGGCCGGAGACCAGCTCATCGGGATCGGCGTCGCCGAGACCGGCGCGATGCCGGCCGCCTTCAGCGCGGCGAGCCCCTCGGCCATCTGGTCGGCGAACAATCTGCGCCAGTCGCGGTTCGCCAGTTGCGCGGCGAGCGGCAAGTCCGACAACGCGCTGAGCGCATTGTTCAAATTGATGATCAGCTTGCCCCATTGCACCCCGGTGATGTCGCCGCTCGCGCGCATCGTGAGGCCGGCGACCGAGAGCTTTCCGGCCGTGTTCTCCGCATCCTCCCCAATATGAATGTCGCCGGAGGTCGAGCGGTGGAAGCGGCCCCCGCCCATCGCGATCACGTTGAACGGCGCCATGCCGGCCAGCACGCGGCGGCCGCCGAGCCGCTCGCGCAGCACAGCGACATTGCCGACGCCGTTCTGAAGCGAGACGATGACGGCATCCTCAGGCGCATGCTGCGCGATCTGCTCGGCGACAGCGGCGGTGTCGGCGCTCTTCACCGTCACCAGCACGATGCCGGCGCTGTGGAAGATCGAGGGATCCTCCGACAGCGCCAGTTGCCCCGCACCGAGCCTCTTCTCGGAGCCGTCGAAATCGGTCAGAAGCAGGCCGAACCGTTCGATCTCGGTCTTCACCCGCGGCCGCACCAGCAGCGCGACGCGGCGGTCGGCGGCCGCCAGCATGCCGCCGACGAAACAGCCGATGGCGCCCGCGCCGGCGACTACGATCGGTCGATTTGTCATAACTCGCGTTGCTCAACCTGAACGGCCCGCCTTCGATAGCAGAGGCCAGGCCGGCAACCAATCGCGGTGCATCCGACTTGTAACGGTCATGCGTGCCCCATATGTTTTCGCTCCGGGGGCAGTCAGCGGCGAGCGCTCGCCGAACCAGAGGCCAAAGGAGAGCACCATGGGTCTACTCGACGTCCTCAATGGCATGCAGAACGGCCCGCGCGGCCCGAGCACACCGAGCTCCGAGAAATCCTCCGGCGGCATGTCGCCGATGACCATGGCGCTGCTCGGCCTGCTCGCCTGGAAGGCATTCAAGCATTTGACGGCAGGCCAGCAGCCCGGTGCGGCGCCTGCCCCGCAACCGCGGTCGCCGCTACCGCCTCCGACGCAGGCAAATGCGGGCGGCCCCGGCGGCGGTCTCGGCGATTTGCTCAAAGGTGGCCTCGGCGGCCTGCTCGCGGGCGGCGCGGCCGGCACCGTGCTCAGCGGTGGGCTCGGTGATCTCCTCAACCAGCTCCAGCAGGGCGGCCAGGGCGAAGCCGCGAATTCCTGGGTCGGCAGGGGCGAGAACAAGCCGATCGCACCGGGCGATCTCGCCAGCGCGCTCGGCGCCGACCAGATCGACAGCCTATCCGCCCAGAGCGGCCTGTCACGCGAGGAACTGCTCTCCGGCCTCAGCCAATATCTGCCGCAGGTGATCGACCATCTGACGCCGGACGGACGGCTGCCGACCGAGAACGAAATCTCGGGCCGAATCTGAACTTCTTGGTCTGAGCATGATCTATTCGGAGAACCGCGACACACTTCTCCGGATCATGCTCGAAGCGTTCTCGGGAAGGGGAGCACACTCATGAGCATGGGCGGCCTGTTGTGGATCATCGTCGTCGGCTTCGTCGCCGGCCTCATCGCGCGCTGGCTGGCGCCGGGACCGAACAACCCGAGCGGCTTCATCCTCACAACCATCCTCGGCATCGCGGGCGCATTTCTGGCGACTTTCATCGGCCAGGCCATCGGCCATTACAGCCCCGACCAGGGCGCTGGCTTCATCATGGCCACGATCGGCGCCGTGGTGGTGCTGTTCATCTGGCACCGGCTGGTGGCGAGCGGCGTGATCAAGGGGTGATCACACTCGGTGTCGTCCCGGACAAGCGCGCCCCAAGCGCGCGCCGATCCGGGACCCATAGTCACAGGGAGCAGTTTGGCGAAGACTCGGAGTGATCAGAGTCGCGCAGCAACTCCTCCCCGTGGTTATGGATCCCCGCGTTCGCGGGGATGACACCCGTGTTGGCCGCACCATTGGAGCGTCACAGCGACAAGACACCCAATCACGCAATCAAGTGCATCCCCGCATCCATGCGCACGACCTCGCCGGTCATGTTGCTGGAGGCCGGCATCGCCAGGAAGCAGACGAGTTGCGCGATGTCTTCTGCGCGCGAGGCGACCTTCAGCGGCACCCTCGCGACAACGCTGTCGCGCACCTGCTTGGCCCCTGCCTCGCCGCGGCCCTTGGTGAACCAGGGCGTGTCGATATAGCCGGGGCATACCGTGTTGACGCGGATCAGCGGCGCCAGCGCACGCGACAGCGACAACGTCATGGTGTTGAGTGCGCCCTTGCTCGCGGCGTACGCGATCGACGAGCCGACACCGCTGATGCCGGCGACCGAGGACACGTTGACCACCGCGGACGGACGCCCCGAAGCCTTCGCGCCCGCCTCGAGCAGGCTGCGCGCCGCGCGCACCATCTGGAACGGGCCGATGGTGTTGACGCCGTAGACCCGCTGGAAATCCTCCGCCGACAATCCGTCGAGATCGGCGTGAGCGACATGCTTGGTGGTGCCGGCATTGTTGACGAGCACGTCGAGCCGGCCCCAGGGCGCAGCGGCAGCTACGATCCTGCGGCAATCATCATCCTTTGAGACGTCGCCCTGCACGACAAGGACCTCCGCCGCGCCGGCCTTGCGGCAGAGTTCGGCCGTGGCCTCGGCGTCCTTCTGGCTCGACGAATAGTTGATGACGAGCCGCGCCCCGCTCCGCGCGAAAATCTCCGCGGTCGCCGCGCCGAGGCCGGATGCCGATCCTGTCACGATTGCGCACAGATTGTCCTCTGCCATCCCGAATTCCTTCCCCTGTTCTGACGTTGGCGTCCTCTTTAGCGAGTTTGCCGCGCCCTGCAAATCGAGCAAACTCCGCTAAGCGGAATTAGCCTCCTGTTGGCCCTTGCGCCCATGCCCGCGCCGCAGGTTGACCTGCGGTCAACGCTTGTCAGGGCCATGGCTTTTTCCGATCATCGGGCGCAAGAAGAGACCGCGCACCCGCCTACGGAACGGGATGCGCCAATGGCAAGACACGGGGAACGCTGTGGCGGAGAGTGATAATATCGTCGTCGAGACTGCGGAGAAAATCTTCGCCGATCTCGCCGATCCGCAAACCATCAACAACGACAAGAAGGATTCATGGCAGGCGCCGCTGTGGCGGGCGCTGAGCGAGGCGGGCCTTCCATTGTCCTGGGTGCCCGATGATCTCGGCGGCTCCGGCGCGAGCCTCGCCGATGGCTTTGCGCTGCTGAACGCCGCCGGCCGTTTCGCGGTCGCGGTGCCTCTGGCCGAGACCATGCTGGCGGGGTGGCTGCTGGCGCAGGCCAGGATCTCATCGCCCGAAGGCGAGATGACGGTGCTGCCGGCTTCGCCGAAGGACCGCATCAGCCTCGATGCCGATGGCGCGCTCTCCGGACGTGCCCGCGGCGTGCCGTTCGCGAAGACAGCGAGGCACTTCGCGGTGCTGGCGCACGGCAAGGACGGTGTTTCCATCGCGCTGGTCGATGCGGCCAGGACGCGGATCGAGGCCGGGCTCAATGTCGGCTACGACCACAGCGATACCGTCACGCTCGACAAGGTCCAGCCCGTCGCCATCAAGCCCGCGCCGAAGGGCTGCGACCAGACCACCCTGATGCTGATGGGCGGCGTCGCGCGCAGCCTTCAGATCGCCGGTGCATTGGAATCGATGCTCGATATCTCCGTGCGCTATTCCAACGAGCGCGTCGCCTTCGAGAAGAAGATCTCGAAATTCCAGGCCGTGCAACACAATCTCGCGCGCCTTGCCGGCGAGTCCGCCGCGGCGCTTGCGGCGGCGACGTCGGCCGCCGACGCGATCGCCAACGCAAGATCCTTCAACGACGAGGTCTATCTCGAAGCCGCCTCCGCCAAGATCCGCTGCGCGGAAGCAGCCGAGAAAGGCGGCGGCATCGCGCATCAGGTCCACGGCGCGATTGGCTTCACCATGGAGCACATCCTGCACCGCTATTCGCTACGGGCGCTGGCCTGGCGCGACGATTTCGGCTCGGAAAGCTACTGGGCCGTCGAGCTCGGCAGGCTGGTCGCAAACCGCGGCGCCGACGAATTGTGGCCGCTCGTGGCGTCGCGCTGATCAGGAGACGAGACACAATGACCGCTGCCCTCCGTTTCGATCCGATCCGCCTGCCGGAGAAGTGCGAACAGCTGCGCAAGGAAGTGCGCGCCTTCCTCGCCGAGGAAATCGCCGCCGGCACCTTCGACCCGCACAAGCCCAACCGCGAGGACACCGACGCGCCGGAATTTTCCCGCCGGGTCGGCGCCAAGGGCTGGCTCGGCATGACCTGGCCGAAAAAGTATGGCGGCCAGGAACGCTCCTTCCTCGAGCGCTACGTGGTGACCGAGGAGATGCGCGTCGCCAACGCGCCGACGCGGCGCTTCTTCGTCGCCGACCGCCAGAGCGGGCCGGTGCTGCTGAAATACGCCCCTGAAAACATCAAGATGGAGATCCTGCCGCGCATCTGCCGCGGCGAGGTCTGCTTTGCCATCGGCATGAGCGAGCCGAACTCCGGCTCCGACCTGTTTGCGGCGAAGACGCGCGCGACCAGGACCGATGGCGGCTATCTCATCAACGGCACCAAGATCTGGACCTCATCGGCACACATCGCAGACTACATGATCGCGATCTTCCGGACCTCGCCGCCGACCAAGGAAAACCGCCGCCACGGCCTGACGCAGTTCCTGGTCAAGATGAAGCAGCCGGGCATCAAGGTGAACCCGATCGGCCAGATCACCGGCCAGTACGAGTTCAACGAGGTCGTCTTCACCGACCATTTCATCCCTGATGATCACGTGCTCGGCGAGGTCGACGGCGCCTGGAAGCAGGCGACCTCGGAGCTCGCCTACGAGCGCTCGGGCCCCGAGCGCTTCCTCGAAACCTATTACGTACTGACCGAGCTCGTCCGCGCAGTCGGTCCCAATCCGGACACGCGCAGCGCCGAGGGCATCGGCCGGCTGGTGGCGCAACTCCACACCATGCGGCGCATGTCGGTCTCGGTTGCCGGCATGCTGGAAGCCGGCAAGGAGCCGGTGGTCGAAGCGTCCATCGTCAAGGACATCGGCACGGTCTGGGAGCAGCAGCTTCCGCACCGCGTGCGCGACCTCGCCGCCTTCGTCGAGGAGACCGCGAGCAACCGCGAGACGCTGGAGCGGCAGCTCGACTTCGCCATCAAGACCGCGCCGAAACTCACCATCCAGGGCGGCACCACCGAGGTGCTGCGCGGCATCATCGCCCGCGGCCTTGGCTTGCGCTAATCGCGCGGATCTGGCTTGCGCTAATTCAATCGAGGATCATCATGAGCACCTATAAAGATATCGGCGTCGAGAAGGTCGGGCATGTCGGCAACATCGAGATCCGCCGGCCGCCGCTCAACTTCTTCGACATCTCGCTGATCAACCAGATCGCGGATGCGCTCGAGGAGTTCGACCGCGACATCGAGATCCGTGCTTCCGTTCTTTCCGCGCAGGGCAAGGCGTTCTGCGCCGGCGCGAATTTCGGCGATCCGGCCCGGCAGGAACAGGAGGCGCGCGAGGCTAACAAGAAAGGCGACCCCGCCGACAGCCTTGGCCCAATCAACCATCTCTACATCCAGGCGGTGCGCATCTTCCGCGCCAAGAAGCCAATCGTTGCCGCCGTTCAGGGCGCGGCCATCGGCGGCGGACTCGGGCTCGCGGTCTCCGCCGATTTCCGCGTCACCTGCCCCGAGGCGCGCTTCTCCGCGAACTTCACCAAGCTCGGCTTCCATCCCGGCTTCGGCCTGACCGTGACGCTGCCGGAGCTGATCGGCAAGAACAACGCCGAACTGATGTTCTACACCAGCCGCCGCGTCACCGGCGAGGAGGCCTACAAATGGGGCCTCGCCAACGAGCTGGTGCCGCAGGACCAGGTGAAATCGGCCGCGATGAAGCTCGCCGGCGAGATCGCCGAATGCTCCCCGCTCGGCCTGCTCTCCACCCGCGCCACGATGCGCGCCGGCCTCGCCGACCGCGTCATGGCCGCGACCAATCACGAGCTCGCCGAGCAGACCAGGTTGCGGGCGACGGAAGACTTCAAGGAAGGCGTGAAGGCGACGGAAGAGCGGCGGGTCGCGAATTTCAAAGGGCGGTGATTGCGGCGGCGTTCGCCGTATCACTTTGACATCGCCACAACTTCCCCTGTCGTCCCTGCGAAAGCAGGGACCCATAACCACAGGGAGGAGTTTGGCGAAGACTCGGAATTTTCATCCCGTCATAACCTCTCCCCGTGGCTATGGGTCCCGGATCTGCGCTTCGCTTGTCCGGGACGACGCCGGGGTGTGTGGCAACCGCTCAAGCCCCAAGCCGAAACGTCACCCCGCTGAGCAGAAACTCGTTGCCCCCGACCGCGAGCCCCTTTGCCTTGGCGGTATGCAGCACCTGCGCCACGTCGGTCACACGAAACTCCAGCGCGCTCATGATCTCGCTGGCGCCCTTGACGAAGCGGAAGGTCGCATTGGGCAGCTTCAGTTCAGCCTCATCATTCGGCGCAATCCCGATGATCTTGCCCCAATGCTCCGCCAGCCCTTGCGGGTCCGGGCTCTGCA
The DNA here is from genome assembly GCF_016031635.1 of Bradyrhizobium diversitatis. Taxonomy (GTDB): domain Bacteria; phylum Pseudomonadota; class Alphaproteobacteria; order Rhizobiales; family Xanthobacteraceae; genus Bradyrhizobium; species Bradyrhizobium diversitatis. The sequence goes on along the minus strand of NZ_JACEGD010000052.1, from coordinate 30,357 downwards.
TCTCCACCGCCGTCAGCGCCTGCTCACATCCTTGCGGATGAATTTTTGCCAGTCGGGTCCCGCCGGCGGGTAGGCGCCAAGAATGTCGTCGCTGCCTTCGGTGTGGTTGAACTCGATGAAGGCGGCGCGGCAGTCGCGGGGGTGAAGCTGCACGCCGTGATAGGGCGCATGGTCGATGACGTTGGCGGTGCGCACGCCGAGCGCGTTGGCGTTGCGGCCGCGCTCGTCCGGATCGTTGCAGCAGAAGATCGCCATGTAGCCGCCGCGGCCGCCGGTCTTCTCGATGAAGCGGCCGGCCGTAGTGCCCTCCTTGAACGGCGCAACCACCTCCAGCAGAATCGTGTCGACCGGGAGCAGCGCGTTCTCCAGACCGTACTTGGCGACATTACCGTCGCGGTAGCAGACGGCGAGGCCCATGATCCGACCGATATCCGTGATGACGGGCTCGAGCTGCGGCGCGACCAGGCAGATCTGCCGCAGCCGGACATAGGGCGCCATCGTCATGCGCCCTTGAAGGTCGGCTTGCGCTTCTCGACGAAGGCCTTAGCGGCCTCCTTGTGGTCCTCGGTGTCGCCGCAACGGGTGTGATGGATCGCCTCGCCGTCGAAGCAATCCTCCAGCGCCAGATGCTCGGCATTGTTGATGTTGCGCTTGATGAAGCCGAGCGCGATTGACGGGCCCTGCGCCAGCGACAGCGCGAGCTCGTGCGCGGCGGCATCGATCTCGGCGTCGGGCACGACCTTCGTCACCATACCGATCGCATGTGCCTCCTTCGCGGTGAGCACCGGCGACATCAGATAGAGCTCGCGTGCCCGCGCGCTGCCGAGCAGCTGGGTGAGAAAATAGGTGCCGCCGTAGTCACCGGAGAAGCCGACCTTCGCAAAAGCAGTCGTGATCTTGCAGGATTCGGAGGCAATCCGCAGGTCGCAGGACAGCGCCATCGACAGGCCGGCGCCGGCCGCCGCGCCATCGAGCTGGGCCACCACGGGCTTCGGCATCTGATGCAGGATGCGCGAGACCTCCATGCCGCGGCGGAGGTTTGCGAGCTTCTGCTCGAACGGCAGCGGCGCGCGCCCTGCTGCCATCGACTTGACGTCGCCGCCGACGCAGAAGGAGCCGCCGGCGCCCTTGAACAGCACCGCCCGCACCTCCGGATCATCAGCCGCGCGCCGCGCCGCTTCGACCAGCCCGGCGACCATCTCGGGGTTGAGCGCGTTCTTCCGCTCGGGACGGTTCATGGTGATGGTGAGCAGCCCACCTTCGAGCTTCTGCAGGACCATGTCGTTGCTCATGCGGCGTCTCCCTTGTTGTTATTCGGCTCCGTCATTCCGGGGCGCGACGAAGTCGCGAGCCCGGAATCCATTTCTCAACCGTCGATGCCGCCCGATGGATCCCGGGTTCTCGCTACGCGAGCCCCGGGATGACGACCCATTGTTGAGGCGCGCTCGTCGTCACGACGACTCACGCCGTCACTTCTTCACCAGCGGGCAGCGCGACTGCTCCAGTGACTGGAACGCCTCGTTGCCGGGGACGGTGGCGAGCAGCTTGTAGTCGTCCCAGCGGCCCTTGGACTCCGACGGCTTCTTCACCTCGAACAGATACATGTCGTGGATCATGCGGCCGTCCTCGCGGATCTTGCCATTCTTGGCGAAGAAGTCGTTGATCGGCGTTTCCTTCATCACCTTCATCACCGCCGCGGCGTCAGTCGTGCCGGCCGCCTTCACGGCCTTCAGGTAGTGTGTGACGGAGGAATAGACACCGGCCTGCGCCGAGGTCGGCACCCGCTTGGTGCGCTCCATGAAGCGCTTCGAGAAGGCGCGCGTGTCGTCGTTGAGGTCCCAGTAGAACGCCTCGGCCAGCAACAGGCCCTGCGCGGTCTCGAGCCCGATCGAATCGATATCGGAGACGAAGGCGAGCAGCGGCGAGACCTTCTGTCCGCCCTTGGTGATGCCGAACTCGGCCGCCTGCTTGATCGCGTTGACGGTGTCGCCGCCGGCATTGGCGAGCCCGATGACTTTGGCTTTGGAAGCCTGGGCCTGCAGCAGGAACGAGGAGAAATCCGACGTGTTGAGCGGATGGCGCACGCTGCCGAGCACCTTGCCGCCGGTCTTGGTCACGACGCTGCCGGTGTCCTTCTCCAGGTCCTGGCCGAAGGCGTAATCGGCGGTGAGGAAGAACCAGGTGTCGAGACCCGACTTCACAGCCGCAAGGCCGGTCACGTTGGCCTGGCCGTAGGTGTCGAACACGTAGTGCACGGTGTAGGGACCGCAGGCCTCGTTGGTGAGGCGGATCGAGCCCGGGCCGTTGAACATGATGATCTTGTTGCGCGCTTTCGCGATCTCGCCGGCGGCAAGCGCGGTCGCGGAGGCCGCGACGTCGTAGATCATCTCGACGCCCTGGTTGTCGAGCATGTCGCGGGCGATGTTGGCGGAGAGATCCGCCTTGTTGAGATGGTCGGCCGCCAGCACCTGGATCTTGCGCCCCAGCACCTCGCCTCCAAAATCCTCGACGGCCATTTTGGCCGCAGTTTCGCTGCCGGGACCGGTGATGTCGGCATACAGGCTCGACATGTCGAGGATGCCGCCGATCTTCAGCGGCGGCTTGTCCTGAGCCTGCGCCGCGCTTGCACTCAATGCAAAAGCGGCGGCAAAAATGCTGGGCAAGAGTCTCTTCATCGAAAACGATCTCCCTTTATCGCGCCGTACTCTGATGGCGGCTTGGTTATTGCTCTTGGCTATAGCTCTTGGCTATAGCTGTTCGCTCTCGCTATTGCCGCAATCCTGCCGCATGCGCAACAGCGCAGCACGCATGCGGGTGTTGAGAGCACACGATTGCCGCGCGCGTTTTCCGCAAAGCGGAATGGTGAGATGCGGAGCCTCCGCGCCGTCACTGCGAGGAAGACTCTTCGTGGCCCACGGCGCTTGAGTTATGATCCGCCTGCAACGCAACCTCTCCGGGTCACGTGACGCGACTGCTTCATCTCATCGTCACATGTCTTCTCGTCGCGAGAAGCACCGCGCTCGCCAATCCGTGCCAGTTCGAATCCCAGGACGAAGGCCGCGTTGCCGCGATCGTCGATGCGCGCAGCGTGCGTCTCGACGACGGCCGCGATATTCGCCTTAGCGGGATCGAGCCGACAGCGGCGACGAAGCAGGCGCTGGCCTCGCTGCTCTCCGGCCGCGACGTGACGCTGCGAAGCGCTGACGACACGCCCGATCGCTATGGCCGCCAGGGCGCGCTGGTCTTCGTCGGCGGAAGCGACACCCCGGTGCAGGCGACGCTGCTCGCCCGGGGCGACGCCATGGTCTCGGCCGAGATCGCGGACAAGGACTGCGCGGCCTCCCTGATGGCGTCAGAAGCCGCGGCACGGCGCCAAAAAATTGGCAGCTGGGCTGACCCGTCGGCCATAAAAAACGCGGAAAGTCCGGACGATATTTTGGCGGAGATCGGGCGTTTTACGGTGGTCGAAGGCAAAGTCCTGTCGGTCCGGCAAGCTGGGGCAACGACCTACCTCAACTTCGGACGGAACTGGACACGTGGCTTTGCCGTGACTATTTCAAAGCGCACGCTGTCGGCGTTCGAAGGCGCCGGTATCAGCCTTAAGTCCCTGGAGAATAAGCGTATTCGGGTTCGGGGCTGGGTTGAGGGGAGTACGGGGCCGCGCATCGATGTGCGCCTCGTGGGGCAGGTCGAGTTGCTGGGCGCAAACGAGCCGACAGGGGTAAGGCCTTAAGGTCAGGCCAGGCACGGGTTAAGCGACGTGGATGGGGTGCTAGAACGGCACGTACGGGTTGAACGCCGCCGCCTGCGGGCGGCGCCGGCCGCGCTGTGCCTTGTTCTGGGCACGGCTGCTCTCGCCGGTTGTGGCGATATGGGCCGGTTCCAGACCGCAGCGGCCCCGGCGACCGTCGTGCTGCCGAAGCCGAAGCCCGCCGTGGCTCAAACCCCCGCCACCGAGAAGGAGCACGAGCGCATCCTGGCGAGCTATGGCGGCACCTATGACGATCCCAAGCTCGAGGCGCTGGTCAGCAAGACCGTCGACCGGCTGGTCGCGGCTTCCGACCGCCCCGATCAGGGCTACAAGGTCACCATCCTCAATTCCGGCGCGGTGAACGCGTTCGCACTGCCGAACGGCCAGCTCTATGTCACGCGCGGCCTGCTCGCGCTCGCCAGCGACACCTCCGAATTGTCTTCCGTGCTCAGCCACGAGATGGCGCATGTGCTGTCCAAGCACGCCGCGATGCGCGAGGACCAGGCCCGCCAGGCCGCGATCGTCACCCGCGTCGTCACCGACATGAGCAACGATCCGGATCTCACCGCGCTGGCGCTGGCCAAGACCAAGCTCACCATGGCGAGTTTCTCGCGCAAGCAGGAGATCGAGGCCGACGGCATCGGGGTCGGCATTTCCGCCAAGGCACATTTCGATCCCTATGGCGCGGCGCGCTTCCTCTCGGCGATGGAGCGCAATGCCGAGCTGAAGGCCGGCAAGAGCTCGCTCGATCCGCGCGCGCAGGATTTCACCTCGTCGCATCCGGCAACTCCGGAACGCGTGCAGAACGCGCAGAATATCGCGCGGCAATACACGGCGCCGGAGGGCGCCGAGCGCGACCGCGAAAGCTATCTCGCCGCGATCGATAACCTCGTCTATGGCGAAGATCCCAGCGAAGGCTTCGTCCGCGGCCGGCGTTTCCTGCATCCGAAGCTCGGCTTCACCTTCCAGGCGCCGGACAATTTCACGCTCGACAACACCGCGCAGGCCGTGATCGGCGTGCGCGAGGGCGGCGCGCAGGCGATGCGCTTCGACGTGGTGCGCGTGCCGGCCGAACAGTCGCTCGGCGACTACCTGAATTCGGGCTGGATGGAAGGCGTCGAGAAGGCGTCGACCGAGGATATCACGATTAACGGGTTTCCGGCAGCGTTCGCGACCGCCAAGGGCGATCAGTGGCAGTTCAAGGTCTATGCGCTGCGCTTCGGCAGCGACGTCTACCGCTTCATCTTCGCGACACGGCAGAGGTCGACCGAGAGCGATCGCAACGCGCGCGAGACTGTCAACTCGTTCCGTCGCCTGACACTCGAAGAGATCCAGGCTGCGCGCCCGCTGCGCATCAAGGTCATCACCGTGCAGCCCGGCGATACCGTGGAATCGCTCTCCCACCGCATGGCCGGCGTCGATCATCCCACCGAGCGCTTCCGCGTGCTGAACGGCCTCGATCGCACCGCCCAGGTGAAGGTGCGCGATCGCGTGAAGATCGTGGCGGATTGACGTGCGCTAAGCGCACGTCATCCCGGGGCGCGCTTGGCGCGAACCCGGGATCTGGAGCAACACATTCCGCTGTCGTCCCGGACAAGCGTCAGCGCAGATCCGGGACCCATGGCCACGGGATTTGATTTGGCGAAGACTTCGGAGTGCTCAACCAGCTCCATAACCCCTCGCCGGGATTATGGGTCCCGGATCGGCGCTCCGCTCCAGACAACGCTGCGCGTTGTCTGGAGCTGCGCTTGTCCGGGACGACGACTTGAGTAGGAGGAGCCGTCTGCGCGCCAATCAGCGCCCCGCGTCCATGTCGCCGGCCTCACGCTGGCCGCTGAGCCAGAGCGCGAGCAGGGTCCAGAACGCGCCCGAGAGCAGATACGCACCCGAAGCGATGACGCCGAGATTGGTGGCGAGCAGCAGCGCCACCAGCGGGGCAAAGCCGGCGCCGAACAGCCAGGCCATGTCGGAGGTCAATGCCGAAGCCGTGTAGCGGTACGTCTGCCGGAAGTTCGAGGCGATTGCACCGGAGGACTGGCCAAAGGAGAGGCCGAGCAGGATGAAGCCGATCACCATGTAGATGGTCTCTCCGAACGCGCCGGCATCGAGCAGCTGCGGGGCAAAGCCGCTATAGATCGCGATCGCGATCGCCGATCCCATCAGCAGCGATTTGCGGCCGACGCGGTCGGCGATGATCCCGGAGATCACGATCGCGGCGACACCGAACATGGCGGCGACGATCTCGATGATCAGGAAGCGCACCGGGCTCTCGCGGGTGAACAGGAACACCCAGGACAGCGGAAACACCGTGACCATGTGGAACAGCGCAAAGCTCGCCAGCGGCGCGAAGGCCCCGAGCATGATGTTCTGGCCTTCGCGCGCGACCGTCTCGGAGATGCGCGAGGGCTGCAATTCGCGGCTCTCGAACAGCGAGGCGTATTCTTCCGTCGTCACCATGCGCAGGCGCGCGAACAGCGCCACGACGTTGATGGCGAAGGCGACGAAGAACGGGTAGCGCCAGCCCCAGTCGAAGAAATCATCGGCCGAGAGGAGGCCGGCGAAATAGGCGAACAGCGCGCTCGCCACGATCAGGCCCAGCGGTGCGCCGAGCTGCGGCACCATCGCGTACCAGCCGCGCTGGGAAGCCGGTGCATTCAGCGCCAGCAGCGAAGCCATGCCGTCCCAGGCGCCGCCCCAGGCCAGACCCTGCGCGATGCGCGCCAGCGCCAGCAGCCAGATCGCGGCAACGCCGATCTCGTGATAGCCGGGCAGGAACGCGAGCGCGACGGTGGCGGTGCCGAGCAGGAACAGCGCCGAGATCAGCTTGGCCGTCTTGCCGTATTCCCGGTCGATCGTCATGAAAATGACGGTGCCGATCGGCCGGGCCATGAAGGCCAGCGCGAAGATCATGAACGAATAAAGCGTGCCGGTCAGTTCGCTCGCGAACGGAAACACCAGGCGCGGGAACACGATCACCGAGGCGATCGCGAAGACGAAGAAGTCGAAGAATTCCGAGGTGCGGCCGATGATGACGCCGATAGCGATCTCGCCTGGACTGGCCTGGTCGTGGCCATGCTCGCCCGTGTGGAGGTCTGCCATTGCGGGGGTCTGTGCCGTCGCCATTCGTGCGCCCTTAACGTCCTGAAAACCAAAGCCGACCGCCCGGCTGAAGGCCAGGCAATCCGGTTCTGTCTGTCCCAACATTCCGCACTGCAACATTGGACAAATTGTCCAATGTCCGGATTGTTGCATCGCAGCTACCCGTTGCCCCCGCAAAGGAAACTCATTCTCAAAGGCTCGGCCCGTGTCTCGTCTCAAGATCCTGGCGCTACTACCCCTGGCAGTTGCGCTCAGCGGCTGCAACTACGTCGTGCTGGCGCCAGCCGGCGACATCGCTGCCCAGCAGCGCGACCTCGTCATCATCTCCACCGTCCTGATGCTCCTGATCGTCCTCCCCGTGATGGCGCTGACGGCGCTGTTCGCCTGGCGCTACCGCCAGTCCAACACGGCCGCTCGCTACGAGCCGGAATGGGACCACTCGACCAAGCTTGAGCTGGTGATCTGGTCGGCGCCGCTGCTGATCATCGTCTGCCTGGGCGCGCTGACCTGGATGGGCACGCATCTGCTCGATCCGTACCGCACGCTCGGCCGCATTCATGCCGACCGCGCCGTGGACCAGTCCAAGGCCCCGCTCGAGGTCGATGTCGTCGCGCTCGACTGGAAGTGGCTCTTCATCTATCCGGGCTACGGCATTGCGACCGTCAACGAGTTGGCCGCGCCCATCGATCGTCCGATCAACTTCCGCATCACCGCCTCCTCGGTGATGAACTCGTTCTACATCCCCGCGCTCGCCGGCCAGATCTACGCAATGCCGGGCATGGAGACCAAGCTCCACGCCGTCGTCAACCACCCCGGCACCTACAAGGGGTTCTCGGCGAATTACAGCGGCGCCGGCTTCTCCGGCATGCACTTCAACTTCCAGGGCCTCGACGACAAGGGCTTTGACGCCTGGATCGCCAGCGCCAAGTCGGCCGGCGGCTCGCTCGGCCGCGCCGAATATCTCCAGCTCGAAAAGCCCAGCCAGAACGAGCCGGTGCGGCGCTGGGGCACCGTCGATGCCGATCTCTACCGCCTGATCCTCAATATGTGCGTCGAGACCGGCAAGATGTGCCAGAGCGAGATGATGGCGATCGACGCCAAGGGCGGCGCCGGCCATCAGGGCCTGAACAACACGCTGCCGCTGGCCTACGACAAATACGCCCGCCGCGGCACCGCGCTTGGGCCGGAGCCGAGCTTCGTCGCCGGCACCTGCACGCCGGATGCGCCGCAGGGCAAGACCACCGCCTCGATCGCGGCCCCGACCGACACCATGCCGCTCATCGGCGCCGGCCTGAAGCGGCCGTCGTTCACGCCGCTCAAGTCCTCGTCCTTCTTCCTCGGACAGCGTCCGAAGTCAGACTCCTAGTAGAGATCCAGCATGTCTCCTGATTTTCTCAAGCTCATCTTCGGCCGGCTCACCTTCGAGTCACTGCCGCTGCACGAGCCGATCGTCGTCGGCACTTTCGTGGTGGTCGCGCTCGGCGGCGTCGCGCTGCTCGGCGGCCTCACCTATTTCCGTCTCTGGGGCTATCTCTGGCGCGAGTGGTTCACCACGGTGGACCACAAGCGCATCGGCATCATGTACATGATCCTCGGCATCGTGATGCTGCTGCGCGGCTTTGCCGACGCGCTGATGATGCGCGGCCAGCAGATGCTCGCCTTTGGCGGCTCCGAAGGCTATCTCAACGCCCATCATTACGACCAGGTCTTCACCGCCCACGGCGTGATCATGATCTTCTTCGTGGCGATGCCGCTGGTCACGGGCCTGATGAACTATGTGGTGCCGCTCCAGATCGGCGCACGTGACGTGTCGTTCCCGTTCCTGAACAATTTCAGCTTCTGGATGACGGTCGGCGGCGCGGTGCTGGTGATGGCCTCGCTGTTCATCGGCGAATTCGCCCGCACCGGCTGGCTGGCGTATCCGCCGCTCTCGAACATCGGCTACAGTCCCGATGTCGGCGTCGACTATTACATCTGGGCGCTGCAGGTCGCCGGCGTCGGAACGACGCTATCCGGCATCAACCTGATCTGTACCATCGTCAAGCTGCGGTGCCCCGGCATGACGATGATGAAGATGCCGGTGTTCACCTGGACCTCGCTCTGCACCAACGTCCTGATCGTCGCCTCCTTCCCGGTCCTGACCGTCGTGCTCGCGCTGCTCTCGCTCGACCGCTACGTCGGCACCAACTTCTTCACGAACGATTTCGGCGGCAGCCCGATGATGTACGTGAACCTGATCTGGATCTGGGGCCACCCCGAGGTCTACATCCTGGTTCTCCCGGCGTTCGGCATCTTCTCCGAGGTCACCTCGACCTTCTCGGGCAAGCGGCTGTTCGGCTACACCTCGATGGTCTATGCCACGGTCGTCATCACCATCCTGTCGTACCTGGTGTGGCTGCACCATTTCTTCACGATGGGTTCGGGCGCCAGCGTCAATTCGTTCTTCGGCATCACCACGATGATCATCTCGATCCCGACGGGCGCGAAGATGTTCAACTGGCTGTTCACGATGTATCGCGGCCGCATCCGCTACGAACTGCCGATGATGTGGACGATCGCCTTCATGCTGACCTTCGTGATCGGCGGCATGACCGGCGTTCTGCTCGCGGTGCCGCCGGCCGACTTCGTCCTGCACAACAGCCTGTTCCTGATCGCGCACTTCCACAACGTGATCATCGGCGGCGTGGTGTTCGGCGCGTTCGCAGGTATCAACTACTGGTTCCCGAAGGCGTTCGGCTTCAAGCTCGATCCGTTCTGGGGCAAGATGTCGTTCTGGTTCTGGGTCACCGGCTTCTATCTCGCCTTCATGCCGCTCTACGTGCTCGGCCTGATGGGCGTGACCCGCCGCCTGCGCGTGTTCGAAGATCCCTCGCTTCAGATCTGGTTCGTCATCGCCGCGATCGGTGCCCTCTTCATCTTCATCGGCATCCTCTCCATGCTGATGCAGTTCGCGGTCAGCCTGCTCAAGCGCGAGCAGCTCAAGGACGTCACCGGCGATCCCTGGGACGCGCGTACGCTGGAATGGGCGACCTCCTCGCCCCCGCCGGACTACAACTTCGCCTTCACCCCGGTCGTTCACGACAATGACGCGTGGTGGGACATGAAGAAGCGCGGTTATCAGCGTCCGCTCACCGGGTTCAAGCCGATCCACATGCCCAGCAGCACCGGCACCGGCATCATCCTTGCCGGCCTCGCCACCGCGATGGGTTTCGGCCTGATCTGGTACATGTGGTGGCTGGCGGCCGCGAGCTTCATCGCGATGCTCGCCGTCGGGATCGGCCATACCTTCAACTATCACCGCGACTTCGACATTCCGGCTGAAGACATCATCCGGACGGAGGATTCGCGCACCAAACTGCTCGCCGGAGCCAGGTAAATGACTGTCGCTGTCAATCCCTCACAAACCGGCGAGCCGCTCTTCTATCTCGCCGACGAACATCCGCATCCGGAAGGCTGGAGCACCGCGCTCGGCTTCTGGATCTACCTGATGAGCGACTGTCTCATCTTCGCGATCCTGTTCGCCACCTACGGCGTGCTCGGCGGCAATTATGCCGCCGGCCCCGCCCCGAAGGACCTGTTCGACCTGAACCTGGTCGCGGTGAACACGTCGATGCTGCTGCTGTCGTCGATCACCTACGGCTTTGCGATGCTGACGATGCAGCAGAACGAGGTCGCGCAGACGCAAGTCTGGCTGGCGATCACCGGCCTGTTCGGCCTCGCCTTCATCGGCATCGAGCTCTTCGAGTTCGCCCACATGATCCACGAGGGCGCCACGCCGCAGCGCAGCGCCTTCCTGTCGGCCTTCTTCACCTTGGTCGGCACCCACGGCCTGCACGTTTCGTGCGGCCTGATCTGGCTCGTGACGCTGATGGTGCAGGTCCAGAAGTTCGGCCTGATCGAGGCCAACCGCCGCCGCCTGATGTGCCTGTCGATGTTCTGGCACTTCCTCGACGTGGTCTGGATCGGCGTCTTCACCTTCGTCTATCTCCTGGGAGTTCTGCGATGAACACCGATACCCACGCCGCCCACGCGGACCATCATCACCATGGCGACGGCCACGCCCACGGCACGTTCTCGACCTATCTGCTCGGCTTCGTGCTCTCGGTGGTGCTCACCGCGATCCCGTTCTGGCTGGTGATGAGCGGGGCGCTTCCGAGCAAGCAGATCACCGCGCTGGTCATCATGGCCTTCGCGGTCGTGCAGATCGTCGTGCACATGATCTACTTCCTGCACATGAACACGACCTCCGAGAACGGCTGGAGCATGATGGCGCTGATCTTCACCATCGTGATGGTGGTGATCGCGCTGTCCGGTTCGCTGTGGGTGATGAGCCACCTCAACAGCAACATGATGCCGATGCACCAGATGTCGGGAATGAACTGAACGAGGCTCCGAGGTGAGCAAGACCGGGACCGTGACGAGCAAGCCAGGGGGAGAGCGCAGCGAGGCTGTGCGCGCCCCCTCCTTGTGGCTCACGGCGCTCTTGCTCATCGCCTTTGCAATTCTCGTCGCGCTCGGAGTTTGGCAGATCGAACGCCGGGCCTGGAAGCTGGCGCTGATCGACCGCGTCGAGCAGCGCGTTCATGCCCCGGCGCAGCCGGTTCCCTCGCCCGCGTCATGGCCCACCATCGGCGCCGCGAACGACGAATACAGGCACGTCCACGTCAGCGGCCGCTTCCTGCATGACCGCGAGACTCTGGTTCAGGCTGTCACCGAGGAAGGCCCGGGCTATTGGGTGCTGACGCCGCTGAAGCGCAGCGACGGCACGCTGGTGCTGATCAATCGCGGCTTCGTGCCGTCCGAGCGGCGCGACGCATCGACGCGCAGGGGCGGCAATCCCGACGGCCAGGTCGAGATCACCGGCCTGATCCGCATGACGGAGCCGAAGGGCGGATTTCTCCGGGACAACGCACCCCAGCACAACCGCTGGTACTCACGCGACGTCGCCGCGATTGCGGAGGCACGCGGCCTTCACGACGTCGCGCCCTTCTTCGTCGATGCGGACGCCGGATCACAAATCGCCGGCGGTCCGATCGGCGGATTGACCGTGATCCGCTTTCCCAATAACCACCTGATCTACGCGCTGACGTGGTTTGCCCTGGCTTTCATGCTGGCCGGTAAACTCTTCGTCACATTCGGCGGCGGGCTGTTCCGCCGCAAGCGCTTCGTCCACGAAAGGGCCGGCGGCTCGGATGCCGTCGCCCGCAGGACGGGATCAGATGCTGGAACGATCGTCGAGCCGACCTGACGACGGGAAAACGCTTTCCCAGACGCTTGCGCGTGACGGGCTCGCCGTCACGCTGCAGTCGCAGGCCGATGCGCGCAGCGAGCTGATCGGCACCGCTCCGACCGACGACGAGACCAACCGCAAGAACATGGCGCTGTTGATCCAGCTGCGCTGGACCGCGGTGGTCGGCCAGATCGTGACCATCGGCGCCGTGCATTTTGGTCTCGGCATCCCCCTGCCATTGGAGCGGATGGGTGCGGTCATCGGCGCGCTGGTGCTGCTCAACGTGTCCAGCCTGGTCTGGGTGCGCCATCGCGCCGCGATCACCAATAACGAGCTCCTGGTCGCCCTGATGCTGGACGTCGCCGCGCTGACCGCGCAGCTCTATCTCTCAGGCGGCGCCACCAATCCCTTCACCTCGCTGTTCCTGCTCCAGGTGACGCTGGGCGCGGTGCTGCTCGATGCCCGCTCGACCTGGTCGCTGGTCGCATTGAGCTGCGCGAGCTTCGTCTGGCTGACATTGGCCCACCGGCCGCTCGACCTGCCGCCCAATCCGCTGAGCGAGACCTATACCCTCACCGTAACAGGCATGCTGCTCGGCTTCGTGCTCAACGCCGTGCTGCTGGTGGTGTTCGTCACCCGCATCAACAGGAATTTGCGTGAGCGCGATGCGCACCTGGCGGCGCTGCGTCAGAATGCCGCCGAGCAGGACCACATCGTGCGCATGGGCCTGCTCGCCTCCGGCGCGGCACATGAGCTCGGCACGCCGCTGGCCTCGCTCTCGGTGATCCTCAGCGACTGGCGTCGCATGCCGGATCTCGCCGCCGATCAGGAGCTCGCCGAGGACCTCGCGGAGATGGAAACCTCGCTGCAACGCTGCAAATCAATCGTCACGGGGATCCTGGTGTCGGCGGGCGAAGCGCGCGGCGAAGGCTCCTCGCCGACGACGGTGACGGCCTTCGTCACGGCACTGGTCGAAGAGTGGCGCAACGCGCGCTCGGCCCGCACGCTCTACTTCGTCAATACGTTCGGCGAGGACGTCGCGATCGTCTCCGACGTCGCGTTGAAGCAGGTGATCTTCAACGTGCTCGACAATGCCTATGAGGTCTCGCGCGACTGGGTCGAGCTCGTGGCCGAGCGCGAAGGCGACAATCTGGTGCTGTCGATCAGTGACCGTGGCCCGGGTTTTGCGCCGGAGATGCTGGCGCAGCTCGGCAAGCCCTACCACTCGAGCAAGGGGCGCGCCGGCGGCGGGCTCGGCCTATTCCTGGTGGTGAACGTCGTACGCAAATTGGGGGGCACCGTGACTGCCGAGAACCACAGGAAGCGCGGCGCCACGGTTCGTCTGACGTTGCCGCTCGCAACGCTCGCGATCGGAGGGAATTTTGACGCCTGACCGCTCCCTCATCGTCGTCGAGGACGACGCCGGCTTCGCGCGCACGCTGAAGCGCTCGTTCGAGCGCCGCGGCTACGAGGTCGTTCTCGCCGCCACGATCGAGGAGGTGCGCCAGGTGCTGGAGCAACGCTCCTTCGGCCACGCCGTGGTCGACCTCAAGCTCGGCGGCGCCTCGGGCCTTGCCTGCGTCGAGCTCTTGCACACGCACGATCCGGACATGCTGATCGTGGTGCTGACCGGCTTTGCCAGCATCTCCACCGCCGTCGAAGCGATCAAGCTGGGCGCATGCCACTACCTGGCAAAGCCGTCGAACACCGATGACATCGAAGCCGCGTTCACCAAGGCCGAAGGGAACGCCGAGGTCGCACTCGACGCACGGCCGACCTCGATCAAGACGCTGGAATGGGAGCGCATCCACCAGACCCTGATCGAGACCGAGTTCAACATCTCGGAAGCGGCACGACGGCTGGGCATGCACCGGCGGACGCTCGCAAGGAAGCTCGAGAAGCGACCGGTGAAGTGATGAAAGCGTCGCGCGTCGTTTGACGAAGACTCTCTCCTCTCGTCGTCCCGGCGAACGCCGGGACCCATACCGCGGAATCTATCGTTGCGATCGGTAGGCGTACCGAACGACTAATCTTCGTCAAATTTCTCCCTGGGGTTATGGGTCCCGGCGTTCGCCGGGACGACATCGAATTTGTTGAGATGCCTTTGCGCAAAGCTCCGGTCGTTCCAGATGACGGTCCCCAAACAAAAAGCCCGGCCGAACGGCCGGGCTTTTGATCTCTTGCGTTCGACGCGGGGCTTACGCCGCCTCGTCGGCGACGGTGGTGTCGTCGCCATCGGTATCGTCCGTCTCACCCTCGGCATCCGCGTCGGCTTCGCCCTCGGCGGCTTCCGCCTTGGCGTTGCGGCGCGGGCTCTTGGCGAGCTGGGCTTCGATCTCCTTGACCGCTTCGGTCTCGGTCGAGTGCTGCACCACCGCGATCTCGCGGGAGAGACGGTCGAGCGCCGCTTCATAGAGCTGGCGTTCGCTGTAGGACTGCTCCGGCTGCGACTCCGAGCGATAGAGGTCGCGCACGACTTCCGCGATCGCGACGATGTCGCCCGAATTGATCTTCGCTTCGTATTCCTGGGCGCGGCGCGACCACATGGTGCGCTTGACGCGGGCGCGGCCCTTGAGCGTCTCCAGCGCCTTCTTGACCAGCGCCGGATCGGACAGCTTGCGCATCCCGACATTGGCGACCTTGGCGGTGGGCACGCGCAGCGTCATCTTGTCCTTGATGAAGTTGATGACGAACAGCTCGAGCTTCGCGCCGGCGATCTCCTGCTCCTCGATGGCCAGGATCTGGCCGACGCCGTGAGCGGGATAGACGACGAACTCGTTGGCCTTGAAGCCCTGACGCTGGGTCACGACCTTCTTTTCCTCGACCTTCGGCGCAGCAGCGGGCTTGGCAGCCGGCTTTGCGGCGGCGGGAGCCTTGGCAGGCGCAGCAGCAACAGGAGCCTTCGTCGCGGGCTTGGCAGCGGCAGCGGGAGCCTTGGCAGTTACCGGCTTTGCAGTCACAGGCTTGGCGGCAGAAGG
The DNA here is from genome assembly GCF_016031635.1 of Bradyrhizobium diversitatis. Taxonomy (GTDB): domain Bacteria; phylum Pseudomonadota; class Alphaproteobacteria; order Rhizobiales; family Xanthobacteraceae; genus Bradyrhizobium; species Bradyrhizobium diversitatis. The sequence goes on along the minus strand of NZ_JACEGD010000052.1, from coordinate 15,299 downwards.
CTTGGCAGCGGTCGCTTTCGCGGCCGGTTTGGCAGTCTTGTTAGGCATTGCGCTTCTTTTGTTCTTCGAGGACTTTGCAGCCGGCGCCTTCGTCGCGGTCCGACCCTTGGATGCGCTACGGCTGGCCGCGGCGACTTTTTTGGCCTCCTTATGGGAAGCCCTCGCTGAAGTACTCTTTTTACGCGTTTTCTGTGACACAGCCTGCGCGCGGAAACTGCCACGCCCCTGTTCGACATTTGGTTTCACGGGAACCCTGAGGGGCCAAACGGGCTGACGGGGTTCGGCTTAATGTGCTCAATATAGCACATTTCCCGCAAAAATCAATGATTTAGGGGTCTTGAGGGCTGGTTTTCGGCGGCAGCGCCGCTATTAGGGTTAAGTTTGGGCGCGAATTAGTCCCCCGAGCCCGGGTTCGGAGAAAAATATTTCTCGAACTTGCCTTCCATGCCGTCGAATTCCTTGGCGTCGGCGGGCGATTCTTTCTTCTGGGTGATGTTGGGCCAGCTCTTGGCGTAGTCGGCGTTGACCTGCAGCCACTTTTCCAGGCCCGGTTCCGTGTCCGGCTTGATGGCGTCGGCGGGGCATTCCGGCTCGCACACGCCGCAATCGATGCACTCGTCGGGGTGGATGACGAGCATGTTGTCGCCTTCGTAGAAGCAATCGACCGGGCAGACCTCGACGCAGTCGGTGTACTTGCACTTGATGCAGTTTTCAGTGACGACGTAAGTCATCCAACGCTCCGAAAAGCTCTTTTAAAAGTCGTGGCTTGCGTAGCGCGGATGGCCCGGCGCCGCAAGATCGGGAAGGCCGATCATGACGGCTTTGCGCCGTTTGATCGACCAAGAAATGAATACAAGGCGCAATTAATTGCGCGTCCCGAGCTCCTCATAGAGCACCCGTGCCGAGGCAGCATCGCCGCGGCGTTCGTTGAAGCCCGTCACCTTCAGGACGCGCACCGTGCGATCGAGCGCGACGGTGAGCACGTCGCCGATCTTGACGGCATGCCCCGGCGAGGTCTCGCGCGCGCCGTTGATGCGGACATGGCCGGTGACGACGAGCTCGGCGGCGGAGGTGCGCGCCTTCACCACCCGCGCATGCCACAGCCATTTGTCGAGGCGCTGCCGCTCGGTCGTCGTGACTCTACTCCTTGCTCCTTCCGACGCATTGTCTTCACGCGAACCGCTCCGTACGTCGCCTGAAAACGCGACGTTACTCCTTCCGGCCGGACAGCTGCTCCTTCAGCGCGGCAAGCTTGGCGAAGGGCGAGTTCGGATCGGCCGGGCGGTCGCGCTCGCGGGGGCCTGCGCTCGAGGCGTAGGGACGGAGCGACGGACCACCCTGGCGGTCGCGGCCCTTGTCGCGGTCACGGCCACGGTTGTCGCGGCCCTTGTCGCGGTCTCCACCGAACTTGCCCTTGTCGCGGTTGCGATCCTTGTCGCCGCCCTTGCCCTCGAAACGACGATTCCTGTCGTCGCGGCCCTCGGGACGCGGCGTGCCGTCCGCTGCGCCTTCGCGCGCCTTGCGGAAGTCCCTGCCGCCATCGCGGCGACCGCCGCCGTGACGATGGCCCGGCTTCGCGCCGTCGGCTGCTTCGCCGGGCGCGGCGCTCGCTGCATCGGGCGCAGCGCCAGCCTCAGCGCCGGGCCGCGAACGCTGATTGCGGTGACGCTGGTGGCGATGGCGCTCGTGGCGCGGCTTGCGATCCTCGTGACGGCCGGCCGGGCGCCAGACCTCGACAAGCACGGGCTCGGCGGCTGTCGCCGCGGCCTCGACCGGCGCAGCAGCATCGGGCGAGGCAGCGGCTTCGATGGCGGCGGTCTCGGCCGGAGCGGCTTCGAGCCCCTCAGCCTCGGGGGACGTCGCAGCATCGGGGGACGTCACAGCCTCTTCTGCCGGCGGCGCAATGCCGGGAGCATCTTCGGGCGTGACGGGGATCTCGGGAGAGGCTTCGAGCGCCGGCTCCTCATGGGCGGGCTCGTCGTGCGGCTCCATGCCGGGCGCGTCTTCGACCGTGACGGCCTGGTCAGCGGCTTCGGGGGAGACGGTCGTCTCCGCCGGCAGGCCGGCAACGGCCTCCGCCGCGGTCTCGGTCGAAGTCTCGGTCGAACTCTCCGCGCTGCCCTCTGCGGGCGGCGTTTCGGCCGCAACCGTTTCGACGACAACCGGCTTTGGCGGCAGCGGCGGACGCTTCTCCATGCGATAGCCGAGCGCGCGCAGCACGGAGGCAAAGTCTTCGCCGGCTGAACCCGTGAGCGAGGTCATCGCCTGCGTAACCACGAAGCTGCGGCCGTCGAAGGCGCCGGCGGGCTTTTCGCCGGGCGAGTTGTCGCGCCAGGCCAGCGCCGGGCGGATCAGATCGGCGAGGCGTTCCAGGATGTCGACGCGCACGGCGCGCTCGCCGGCCTGCTTGTAGCCGAGCACGCGATAGGCATCGCGCGGCAGCTGCTTGTCGACCGGGAACGAGGTGCGGCCCGACGACGCCAGATGCTGCGCGCCCGAGAGCGCGGAGAGATCGACGTTGTCCTGCTTCAGCGCCCAGAGCAGCGCAGCGAGTGCACGCGCGGCGGGCTTGAGCAGGCCGGGGAAATAGATGTGATAGGCGCCGAAGCGGACGCCGTATTTCCGCAAGGTCGCGCGCGAGGACTGGTCGAGATCCTTCAGCTCGCTGGCGATCTTCGGGCGCTCGAGCACGCCGAGCGCCTCGACCAGCTGATAGGCGATGCCGCGGGCAATGCCGGTGACGTCCTCGGCCTTCGACAGCTCGAACATCGGCCCGAGCAGTTTCTCGATATGCGTCTTGAGCCAGAGCTCGAGCCGCGCCTGCACCTTGTCGCGGGGGCCGCCGGTCAGGCGCTCGTCGGAGATGATGCGGATGCGCGGATGCAGCGCGTCGTCTGCGGCAGACAGCCGCGCCACGGCATCGCCGGTCCAGCGGATGATGCCTTCGGAGGTCAGCACGAACTGCTCGTCCGGCGCATTGCCGAGCTTCTCGGCGCGCGCGTTGATCTCGCCGGCGAGCACCGCTTGCGCTGCGGCCTGCAAGGCTTTCGCATCGGAGCCGGCTTCCGCCGCATCCGGTGCAAAGGTGAAGCCGTCGAGGCGGCCGATGACATGGCCTTCGACGATGACTTCGCCGGTCTTGCCGATTTCAGTATTCAAGCTCGTGTTCTCCCGCAGGCGGCGCATCAATACACTGGTCCGGCGATCAACGAAACGCTCAGTCAAGCGTTCATGGAGCGCATCCGATAATTTATTTTCGACCTCCCGCGCGATCCCCTGCCAGCGTTCGGGGTCTCTCAGCCAGTCCGGGCGGTTGGCGACGAAGGTCCAGGTGCGGATTTGCGCGATTCGGGCCGACAGCGTGTCGATATCGCCGTCGATGCGGTCGGCCTGGGTGACCTGGGACTCGAACCAGGCATCGGGAATGCAGCCCTTCCGCATCAGGAAGCCGTACAGCGTCGTCACCAGCTCGGCATGGGCGGCGGGCGACAGTTTCCTGTAGTCGGGGACCTGGCAGGTTTCCCAGAGCCGTTCCACGGCGGCCTTGCCATGCGCGATATCGCGCACCTCGCCGTCGCGGGCGGCGTGGTCGAGCACGCGCATGTCCTCGGCGATGGGCGCGCGCGTCAGCGCCTCGTGGCCGGGGGCGAGGTTCAGCGACACCTGGAGCGCGCCGAGCGAGGAGAAATCCAGCTTCGAATTGCGCCATTGCAGCACCTTCACCGGATCGAAGGTGTGGTTCTGCAGCGCGTTGACGAGCTCGGGCTCGAACGGCGCGCAGCGGCCCGTGGTGCCGAAGGTGCCGTTGCGGGTGGCGCGGCCGGCACGGCCGGCGACTTGCGCGAACTCGGCCGGCGTCAGGCGGCGGAACTGGTAGCCGTCGAACTTGCGGTCGGAGGCGAAGGCGACGTGGTCGACGTCGAGATTGAGGCCCATGCCGACGGCGTCGGTGGCGACGAGATAGTCGACATCGCCGTTCTGGAACATCGCCACCTGCGCATTGCGCGTGCGGGGCGACAGCGATCCCAGCACCACGGCGGCGCCGCCGTGCTGGCGGCGGATCAGCTCGGCGATGGCGTAGACTTCATCGGCGGAGAACGCGACGATGGCGGTGCGGCGCGGCTGGCGCGTGATCTTGCGGTCGCCGGCGAATTCGAGCTGCGACAGCCTGGGACGCGTGATCATGGACACGCCCGGCAACAGGCGCTCGATGATCGGGCGCATCGTCGCAGCCCCGAGCAGCAGCGTCTCGTCGCGGCCGCGGCGGTTGAGGATGCGATCGGTGAAGACGTGGCCGCGCTCGAGATCGGCGGCGATCTGGACCTCGTCGACGGCGAGGAAGGAGACGTCGAGGTCGCGCGGCATCGCCTCGACGGTGGAGACCCAATAGCGCGGGTTCTTCGGCTTGATCTTCTCCTCGCCGGTGACGAGCGCGACGCTGGCCTCGCCGGCCCTGGCGGCGATCTTGTTGTAGACCTCGCGCGCGAGCAGGCGCAGCGGCAGGCCGATCATGCCGGAGGGATGCGCGAGCATCCGCTCGATGGCGAGATGGGTCTTGCCGGTGTTGGTCGGTCCGAGCACCGCAGTGACGCCGGCGCCAGACACGCGATCGGACGGTGCGCGCTCGGAGGCGAAGGGGGAGGAGGAAAAAGCCATGTCTGGGGATTAGGTAGTGGCGATTGGGGCGAATGTCAGTGCTGGATGAGGCGGGCGGGGGGCTGGGTGTCCGCCATGTCTCCGAACGCTGCGCGGCAACCACGCTCCACTGTCATGCCCCGGCTCGACCGGGGCATCCAGTACGGCGCGGCCTCTCCGCTCGACCACAACCGCCTCGGCGTACTGGATCGCCCGGTCAAGCCGGGCGATGACACCGTGGGTGCGGGAACGCCCTCGCCGAATCCTCCGCAACTGTTTCACTTTGCGACGCTTTTCCCGTTCGCCTTAAGCTTCGGAACGACTCTAGAACGAATCGCGGCCGAATCGCTGACTCCCCGTTGAGTCCCGTTCCGTTCTCGCAACATGTCGCGGGACTCGCGTTGGTTGTGCACTAGATGGAGTTTTGCGCGGTCGCACAAGCGACCGTATCGGTTAAAGCTGGGGACGGAGCGGAGTCGAATCAGAATCGGGGAGGAGTCAAATGGATTCCCGTTTGTCTCGCTCTGCCGTCATGCCCGGGCTCGTCCCGGGCATCCACGTTCTCGACCCCGCGCAGCAAGGACGTGGATGGCCGGGACAAGCCCGGCCATGACGCGGGTGCTGAGCGGGCGCCTTTTTCGCGAAAACAACCCCATGCACAGTAGGTAAGTGATTGAAATAATTGGGGTCTGTTTTGGACCCGAATTCTTTCGTCATTCCGGGGCGCGCCCCTTGGCGCGAGCCCGGAATCCATCGGGCCGCAGCGACTGTCTCGCGATGGATTCCGGACTCGCGCCTACGGCGCGCTCCGGAATGACGGCGGAGAGAGAAGGGACTCCGTCCTCGCCTACTGCGTCTTGGCGACGCGCGGCGGCTGGGCCGAGGTGATGAAGCTGGTGGCTTCCAGCAAGGCGGGCCCGAGCGGCGTCGGCACTTTCAGCCAGAACGGAACCAGGATGCGCGTGCCGGCGACCGGGGCGAAGGCGATCTCGATGTTGCGCTGGGCGGCGAGGTATTTGATCACGGGACGATCGGGGATGTAGCCCGCGACCGGCACGAAATAGAGCGAGCACACGACGACCGGGCCCTTGTAGCCCTTCTCCGCCTTGACGGTCTCCATGCGCTTGAAATCGAGCTTGAGGTCGTAGCGCATGCGGCCGTCGAACACCGGCGCACCGTTGTGGCAGGCGTCCGGCGAGACGGGATCGCCAGTGCCGGGCACGCGCAGCAGCGAGGCCGTCATGGGGTCCCAGACGCCGCGGCGATGCGCCTCGGTGACGACGATGCGATCAGGATCGACCGGCGGTTCGGGGAGGATCGCAAAATCCTTCACATTGCCCTTGTCGAGGGTGATGCGGATCTCTTCGGTCTTCTTCTGGGTGGTGGTGGAGGCCTGGTAGCCGGTCGCCACCAGCGCGCCGTTGACGACGCGGCCCTGCGAGGCGCCGGTGCCCGAGCCGCCCGTGAAGGACTTCAAGAGCCCCGTGGTGCCGCCGGCGGCCGCCGCCGAAAACACGTCGTCCTGGATGTCGATGTTCCAGGCGCCCTTGCCGACGGGAATGCCCGCCAGCGAGGCCTCATACTGCGCCTCGAGCTTGCCTTGCGCCGCGGCCGGCACCGCGCCCCACGCCAGGGCCAGCGCGCAAAGCGCCATCAGCCAGCCGGCCAGGCGCGGCCGGGCTGAGCGCAAATCCTGCGCAAAATGGGACGTTGCAAGCACGAAGCTATCCAATCGGGGCGCGATGCGCTGTTACTTAAACCAAAAACCGCGGCAAACAATGTGTCCGGACGTATCCGCCCCGGAACTCCACCTGATATTTCGGCGGCGAATACGCCCTTTATGTGATGGTAAGACGCGATAATCATTGCCGTTTTGGTGATCGGGCGGTAACCCTCTCCCCCCATATTCCACTGTCATGCCCCGCGAAGGCGGGACATCCAGTACGCCGCGGCCCCTCGCCTCCAGCCGCGCCGCCCCGGCGTACTGGATCGCCCGCCTGCGCGGGCGATGACACCTCGCGTGGGACAAAGCGCGGGGTACGAATCCCCGCCCAAAACCTTGACGTCCCGCCCCTTCCCCCCTATACGTCCGCCCGCTCCCTGCAAGGACAAAAGAATTTGCCCCCGTGGCGCCCCGAATGGCGGCCGCAGATCGTTGGGGGTTCAGGATAAGGATTTTTGCCATGTCTCGCCGCTGCGAACTGACGGCCAAGGGCCCCCTCGTCGGCCACAAGGTCAGCCACTCCAACATCAAGACCAAGCGCCGCTTCCTGCCGAACCTCGTCAACGTGACGTTCATCTCGGAAGCGCTGGGCCGCAACGTGCGCCTGCGCGTCTCCACCAACGCGGTCAAGAGCGTCGACCACAATGGCGGCCTCGACCCCTTCCTGCTCAAGGCCAACGCCGACAACCTGTCGCCGCGCGCCCTCGAGCTGAAGCGCGCCATCCAGAAGAAGGTCGGCGACGCGCAGCCGGCCAAGCAGGCGAGCTGAGTTTTCGGAAATTGGGCGGGGGCTAAGTAGCGTCGCGTGGCGTAGGCTTAGCCGAGTAAGAGTTTGCGTTGCGGCCGGATCGGAAGATCCGGCCGTTTTTGTTTGTGGGCGATAGGTGCTTCTTCGGAGCGATTCATCCTATGGTCGAAATGGAGTTTTCCTGCCATCTAACCTAGTGTCTCGCTAGGGGGAAGAGCCGTTGACCAAGAAGGTTACGGGCGGATCGGATTCAGCCTTATCTGATGTGGCCTTAGCCGCCGCAATCCTAGACTTATTGAAGGATCACTCCAGCCTGGGAATTAGGCTGAAGGAAATTCCATACAATTGGTCCACAGGACAGCATCGATTAGCGGGCAAATTTTACTACATATCATTTGCAGATGGAGTGCCAACCATCGGCGAGTTTGTCGAATATCTTTACGACTGCCTTATCCCGTACTGCCTTCCCCAAAAGCTATACGCCCCTCTTTTAGAGAATGCTGATCCGTTGAAGGATTACGCTCGAATAATCCGCTTGGGGGATGAGGCTAAGGCGCGGTCAACTCGACGAAACATTCGATCGAGTCGCGACTCTATCACCCGATGCACGCACGCAAATGCGCCAAGCATTGGAGACTGCGAGTTCTCAAATAAGCATCGACGTTGATACGTTAGACGCCAGCCCGCAGATATCTGCTTTTCGGCAACAACAATTGTACGAGTACATGGTGGAGAAAATCCGAGAAAAAGGTGCCGAGTACCTCATTCCACCTCACCCAAGCTCTCCGTTTATGGATGCGTTGAACAAACTGAGGCCAGTCTTTGCGCGAGTACACAAATATTTAGAGCTCAACTCTGGGCGGCACCATCTATATTGGGCACCGCTCGCTCTTCGCTGGATGCGTGGCGAATCGCTTCCCTCGATAATCGACGAGGCGATAAAATATCACGAGAAGAAAGGTCGATCGCGAAGTAACCGCACTGTAATAAGAGAGGTTCTAACTGACATTGAGAGCGATCTTCGCTTTCGTTACGTTAACTTGCTGGGATGCTATACTGCAGTCCTAAAACGCGCCTTGATTGATTGCGATCACGCTTCAAGCGCAACAAAGATCCCTGCTCTAACGCTTTACCTAGAACTTGGCGCAGCTTCTCAAACAATGATTCAGCTGATGAGCTTAGGTCTTTCGCGTCACACAGCTGGCATAGTTGCTGGACAAAGTATCAACAAGGACATGGATGCTTCCGCCGCACGAGCTTTCCTTCAGCGTTTCTCGCCAGAGGCTGCCGGCCTTTCCTCCTACCTGGCTAGCGAAATTACGCGCGTCAAAGATGCGATGTAGTATGAGTGGCGCTTGCAAGACCAGCGTTGTTATTCGCAAAATTGGCCAAATCGCGCTATACTCGCCCCGGTAGCATCACCCCGAGGCGCATCCCATGGATCAGGCAGCCACTCCCGACCGCAAGCCCGAGCCCAAACACCTCGTCATCTGCTGTGACGGCACCGGGAACGAGATCAGCGAGAACATCTCCAACGTCCTGAAGCTCTATCGCTGCCTGCGCAAGACGGACAGGACGTCGCCGCGACAGATGGTCTATTACGATCCCGGGGTCGGCACGGTGACGGAGCCGACGACGTGGCATCGCTTCAAGGCCAACGTCAACATGGTGCTGGGGCTCGCCACCGGCTACGGGCTCGATGACAACGTGCTCTCGGCCTATTGCTTCCTGGTCGAGCATTATGCGCCGGGCGACCGCATCTACCTGTTCGGCTTCTCGCGCGGGGCCTATACCGTGCGGGTGCTGGCGGGGCTCATTCACAAGATCGGGCTGATCTCGCCGGAGCAGGCGAACCTCGCGGGCTCGGGCCTCGTCGCCTACAAGCAGTATTCCGGCACCGGGCGCGGCAACGCGATCGAAGACGTCGAGGGCATCGCGACCGACGAAAGCGGGCCGCTGCCGAAGGACGCATTCGATCTCGCCGCGCAGTTCGCGCGCATCACCTCGACGCGCTGGCCGACCATCCACTTCATCGGCGTCTGGGACACGGTGGCGAGCGTGATCGTGCCGCGGCGCGACAATTTCTTCTTCCTGTTCAGCCTGGAGGAGCTCGCCTTCACGCTGCGCAACCCCAGCGTCAGGATCTTCCGGCAGGCGATCGCGATCGACGAGCGGCGCTGCATGTTCCGCCTGAAGCAATACCGGGAGCCGCAGGACTTCTGGAGCAACCGCTACGTGCCCGACGAGAAGAAGGTGCCGCAGGACATTCTGCAGGTGTGGTTCGCCGGCGTGCATTGCGACGTCGGCGGCGGCTATCCGGAAGCCGAGAGCGGCGAGTCGAAATACCCGCTGATCTGGATGATCGAGGAAGCCGCGAAGGCCGGGCTGAACTTCAACCCGCGCACGGTGAACCAGCTCGCCTGGGGCGTCCAGCGCAAGAACTCGCCGTTCCACTATGTCGCGCCGGCCTACACCGGCAGGACGGGCCAATTGCACGATTCGATGACGCCGGCCTGGCGCGTGCTGGAGTATCTGCCGAAGAAGGCCAGGTACAAGGAATGGCCGGCGCGGAAGGTCCATTTCGGCTTCTACATCCCCGACCGCGAGCCGCGCGTCATCCCCGAAGGCGCGCACGTGCATGAGAGCGTGCTAAAGCGGATGGCGGTGGAGCCCGACTACCGGCCGGTGAACATGCCGAAGGATTACGTGACGGTGCCGATGCCGGTGGGGCCGGGGCACGCGGAGACGGCCGGAGGGACGGAGGGCGCGGCTTCGCCGGCGCCCGGAGTGCCGACGACGGACTAGGGCGCGGAAACATCAACGTCAGCTTGCCGGGGCACGGTGGAGGTCTTGCACCTCGGGCGTGACGCTGCCACCCGGCGGCTGCGAGCGAGCGTCAGTTCCGGAGGGGACAGCTTGTCCTTGGCGTGCGCCCTGCGCAGAGTCCCTGGCGTGCGCCTTGCGCCGAGATTGACGTATGGCTGACGCTCGGGCTCAACGCATCATCGCAGCTTGCCGAGCCAGAGCGCGGCGAGCGCCGCGCGGTTGCGCACGCCGAACTTGGCGTAGATCGACTTGACGTGGAAGTGCGTGGTGTTCGGACTTTGGCCAAGCTTCTGCGCAATCTCCTTTTCCGCGTGACCGTCGAGCAGCGAGAGCAAGACCCTGCGCTCGGCGGCTGTCAGGGCCGCGTTGGCGATGAGCAGACCGTGACTGAGCAGCTGTTGGCGGTGAAACCATCTCAACCCCCGCATCGTGAAGCCCAGAAGCTGGCCGTCCTGCGCCGAGAAGCGGGGTGCCTGCGCATCGCGAAATACGAACAGGCGGATTCTCACGTCCTCATTGAGCGCAATGCGCACTGAAATGCTGTCGGCGAATCCGACATCCAGATAGTGCCGGCGATAATGCTCGCCCTCGAACCATTCCGGCGGCAGCGTTTCGAACAACAGGCGGACGCGGAACGGCTCATCTCCCGACATGGACAGAATCTGAGACAGATCGACGTTGGCGGACCAGAGCGTATCGTACTGCTTCTGCACGGATGCCGCCACGGCCGGTATCGGGTCCAGCACCCGGACAAGGCGCGGACGCCAGCCAAGCAGGGGATCGGTCCGCTTGCGTGACGGCAATCGCACGACCGCCCCCCACAGAACATTGCGTGCCGACAACATGGTCCGCAGTGCGGACAGCAGGTGCGTCAGCGCGGCGTCACCGTCGGAGACCGAGAAGTCGGCCAGCTGATCCCAGAGTGCATAGATTTCTTGGTTTTGCGGATCGACAGGACCCGTGGAGAGATGCATGTCATTCCCGAAGCGTGTGCAGGCCGCCGACCGCGCGTGTATATCCATAAAGCACAACGAACCACCTTTCCAGGTAGTTCTCAGACCCATCAATCGGCGCGATAGTCGGCACGGTTGTCGGGAAGCGGGTCCTCCCACCGTAATGACATTGGGAGGCCCGCCGGAGAGCGAACCGAGAACCGAATGGCTTCCCGGCTCTTTCACCATCCCGTCATGCGCCGCTCCGCTGCAAAAGCGAGCATCGAGCGGTGAATTTCCACGCGCTTTCTTTTCAGAAACGTCATCGCGGACCACACTGCCTCGGGAGGTTTTCCTGCAGATCTACATGATTGAACGCGGCCACGCCGACCATCCGCTTGCGCGACTGCCTTTCACATGGTGGGAGCGCGCCTGCTTCCGGTCAGAGCTGCGCGCGGATATCAGGGACAGATCCGAGTTTCTACGCGATATCGGCGTCGACGCGTTCGAAGCGCATGCCGAGGCGCGTCGCTTTTTCTGGCAACCGATCACGCTGAAGCGCCCGGCGATGCTGGATTGCGCCCCTGCAACCGCCGCCGTCGCGCGGCCAGCCGTCGATGCCAACGGTTCCAGATATCGCGCTGACAGCGCTCCACGTCATCAACCGACCCTGGCGTCCTGATCATGAAAAACACTTCGCAGCCTTCGTCCGCACTGCCGACTTCTGCGTCGTTTCCAATCGCGAATGAAGGGCGGCGCTTCCTTGCTTCCATCGCGTCGGCGCTGCGAAGCTCGCGACGCCTTCAGGCTGATCGGATCCTGCGTCAGTACGCACATCTGATCGCGCATCCCAGGCAATCCGCCGCGGGGCCAACCTAGCAGAATAGGAAACTCGAAAATCCTCGTCACCAGCAGGCCGCGCTGCGCATCTTACTGCAGGAAGCCGTTTCCTTGGAAAATCTGATCGCAATCTACATCGCATGGATCGTTGCCAAGACCGGCTTGTCGGCTCCTGATCATCCGCGGATCCATTTCGTGACAGCGGCGGACATGGCAATGCGACATGGCTCGCCGGAGGACCGCGGGCTGGAGTTGCAGGCGCTCTACAATCGCGACGAGGGGGCGATCTACCTGCCTCAGGGCTGGCGACCCGATGATCTGCGACAGAAAAGCACTCTGTTGCACGAAGTGGTGCACCACGTGCAGAGGGCAAACAACATCGTCCTTCCCTGTATTGCTGCCTACGAACGCCAGGCCTACGAATTGCAGATTGAATGGCTGCGGGAAGAAGGAGTGGCCGATCCGTACGCGCTCATCAAGACCAACGAGCTGGGCATCTACATCGCGAGCGCATGCCGCGACGGATCATAGGCGCCAGGTGTCAGAGGGGCCCGTATGACGGGATGGGATGACGGTCCCTCGCGTTGAGCACGGCCCCTGCCGGGACATCACCCGCCCCACACACGCGCCCCACGGGCGAGCTTCGCTCTGCGGGCGGGCGCGGTGGGCGCTGCGCGATTTCATCGAACGGTCCCGCGATGCCGAGGTTGCGGTCGTCTACTATGCGAGTCATGGCATCGAGGTCGATGGGGTCAACTATCTCGTTCCGATCGATGCCGCTCTCGAACGCGACACCGACATCTATGACGAAGCATTGTCGCTGGATCGGGTGCTGATCGCCATCGAACCCGCGACAAAGTTGCGGCTGGTGGTTCTCGACGCATGCCGTGACAGCCAAGATGAGCACTGACAACGGACAATGTCCCTCCGGCAGTTGCGCTATGGACGGATCGGCTTTCGCAAAGCACCGAAAGTATTGTTCGTCGGCCAATTGTCTGAAGAACCGTTTCGGCAAGAAGCAGACGCAGGGGTAGAATCCGCATGCCGCTTGCAGCCTTCGCCGGCACTTTTCGTTAAAATTCTCCTGCCGGCCTTAGCTGCTTCGCATCAACTCCCCGGCATTATCGTCACCCGAACCCGCCGCTAGATGCGGAATTGGAGGAGAGTGCCAATGCATCCGCGCCGCCATGTCCGCGTCAAGCCCGCAGGGCTGGTGTCGCGCCAGGCCAAGATCATCACCGACCCGCGCGCGCCGGTGATCCCCTGCACGCTGATCGACTATTCGCCCGGCGGGGCCTGCGTCGATCTCGGCGGCCAGGTGACGATCCCCGATCGCTTCGAGCTGCTGCACGTCAACACCAAGAAGCGCTGCCGCATCGCCTGGAAGCGCGGCACGCGCGTGGGCGTGGTGTTCTGAGCCGTGCTGCTGCTGACTCTCCACGGGAGGGCAGGGCCATCGCATGTGAGTTCCTGGCGACGCCTGAGCGAGCGCCTCGTCCTTCGAGACGACCGCTTTGCGGTCTCCTCAGGATGAGGCTGAGCGGCATCTTTGCTTGCGGAAACTGCTGTCAGGCACTCGGTCCTCATCCTGAGGGCCCGCCAAAGGCGGGCGTCTCGAAGGATGGCCGCAGGGAAAGTTTCTCAAATGCGATAGCCCTGCCCTGGAGGGGAGGGTCAGAAAGTTACTTCCGCATCCTCGCCTTGGCGCCCGCGACGATCTGCATGACGACGCCGGCGAGCCAGCCGGCGAGGACGAGCCAGGTCCAGAGCATGTGCGGGTCAATCCGCAGCACGATGACGAAGACGGAGACGAAGGCGGTGAGCGTGGCAAGCAGCGTGCCGGCGGAGCTCATGAATTCGGCGGCGTCGATCTGGCTGTGCGCATCGTCGAACGGCAGCTGCGGCGTGTCGATGCCAAGATAGAAGCCGATGCCGCCGAGCACCATCATCAGCAGCAGGAAGCCCTGGGTGGTGAGCACGGGAATCGCCGATCCGACATAGGCCCCGACGAACAGCCCGCACGATGCACCGGCCATCGCAAGGCCGACGCGCTCGAAGATGTGAGCAGCTTTGCGAACAGGATAACGCATGGGCGGCCCTCCATTGCCTCGGCTGCGTGGAAGGTTAGGCCAGTTTCGGGGGGCGTGGAAGGTGGGGGGAGTTACGGAGGTGAGGTAGGACGGCGCCTCCAACACCCCGCTGTCGTCCCGGACAAGCGCGCCTAAAAGCGCGCGCCGATCCGGGACCTCCGCGCGAGCGCTTGCGCTCGTCGCCATAACCACAGGGAGGGGTTTGACGAAGATTCGAAGTTGTTTGATCGACGTATACTCCGCGCCATCGAGGGATCACGCGGCATGGGTCCCGGATCTGCGCTTGCGCTTGTCCGGGACGACAGCGGAGATTATCGCGCCGTCATCGCACCACTCGCCCCTCACCTCGCGCCGAACGTGGTCTTGCCGAACAGCGCCTTCTGCGCCTGTGGCTGCGAGCGCCAATATTGCGGCGGCGCTTCGACCTCGCCGCCGAGCTCGGCGGCGGCGTGCCAGGGCCAGCGCGGGTCGTAGAGCATGCCGCGGGCGAGCGCGACCATGTCGGCCTTGCCCGATGCGACGATCTCCTCGGCCTGCCTTGCTTCCGTGATCAGGCCGACCGCGATGGTGGGCAGGCCGGTTTCGCGCTTGATGGCGTCCGCGAACTGCACCTGATAGCCGGGGCCGAGCGCGATCTTCTGCAGCGGCGAGACGCCGCCGGAGGAGGCATCGATCCAGTCGACGCCGCGCGCCTTCAGCGCGCGCGCAAATTCGATGGTCTGCGCCAGATCCCAGCCGCCCTCGACCCAGTCGGTCGACGACACCCGCATACCGACCGGCTTGTCGGCGGGGAATGCGGCACGGACGGCGTCGAACACTTCGAGCGGATAGCGCATGCGGTTCTCGAGGCTGCCGCCATATTCGTCGGTGCGCCGGTTCGAGATCGGCGACAGGAATTGATGCAGGAGATAGCCGTGCGCGCCGTGCACCTCGATGGCGTCGATGCCGAGCCGCGCGGCGCGCTTCGCTGAATCGACGAAGGCCTCGCGGATGCGCTTGAGGCCCGAAGCATCCAGCGCCAGCGGGGCGGCCTCGCCCTCCTTGTGCGGCACCGCGCTCGGGCCGACCGTCTGCCAGCCGCCGTCGCCGACCGGAATCAGCTGGCCGCCATCCCAGGGCCGCGCGCTCGAGGCCTTGCGGCCGGCATGGGCGAGCTGCATCGCGATCGCCGTGGAGGAATATCTGCGCACCGAATTGAGGATCGGCTTCAGCGCGGCCTCGCAGGCATCGCTGTAGAGCCCGAGGCAGCCCGGCGTGATGCGGCCGATCGCCTCCACATGCGTCGCCTCGATGCAGAACATCGCCGCGCCCGACAGGCTGAGATTGTTGATGTGGGTGAAGTGCCAGTCGGTGGCGACGCCGTCATCGGCCGAATACTGGCACATCGGCGACACCACGATGCGATTCTTCAACGTCAGGCCGCGCAGCTTGATCGGGGAAAACAGGACGCTCATGCGGGGAGTTCCGGAAGGTGGGAGGGGCAATGCAGGGGGGAGTGTAATGGG
>NZ_JACEGD010000051.1 GCF_016031635.1 Bradyrhizobium diversitatis | reverse complement strand
GTGAAGCGCTGGCCGCCGGCGACGGGCTTGCCGCCGGAGCTGGCGCAGCGCTTGCGGCTGGGGCGGGTGCCGCCGACGGCGCAGGCGAGGGGCTTGCCGACGCGGCCGGTGCCGGGCCGGGTGTCTGTGCCGGAGCCCCGGACAGGCCAATCGACATGGCCGCCGGGATCAGCGCGGCCAGAGCGAGACGACGAAAACTGGTCATTCTATTCTCCCCAAGGCCTGGATTTACCAAGGCCCAAATTCATCAAGGCCTTACCCACCAAGGCCTCAACCTGGCCGCGCGTCCCGGTTCGCGCGAACCGCGCCGTTCTAACACGCGAGCTCCGAATTCGTCCCATGACAGATGCGTCATGGCAGGCACCTTGGCCGATGTCCTGGTTCGCGGCCGCAAATCACTGGCCAAGCCGGCAAGGATCGCCATATAAGGCGGGCGAAATTCGGGAATTTTCATGAGCGCGCTGGCCAACCACGCATTTGCCAAGATGAACGGCATCGGCAACGAGATCGTCGTTGTCGACATGCGCGATTCCGCAGGCCGGGTGACGCCGGACGATGCGCGGGCGGTGGCGTCTGCGCAAGGCGGCATCGCCTATGACCAGCTCATGGTGCTGCAGAAGCCGCGGCTGGACGGCACCGAGGCCTTCATCCGCATCTACAACAATGACGGCTCGGAGGCTGGCGCCTGCGGCAACGGCATGCGCTGTGTGGTGCGGCGCATCTTCGAGAAGACCGGGCAGACCGCCGCGACCTTCGAGACGGCTGCCGGCCTGCTCAATGCCTGGCAGGGCCCGGCAGCCGATCTCTACACTGTGGATATGGGTGTGCCGAAGTTCGGCTGGCAGGACATTCCGCTGGCGGAAGAGTTTCGCGACACCCGCTACATCGAATTGCAGATCGGCCCGATCGACAATCCGATCCTGCATTCGCCCTCCGTGGTGAGCATGGGCAATCCGCATGCGGTGTTCTGGGTCGAGGACGTCAACGCCTATGACCTCGAACGCTTCGGTCCGCTGCTGGAAAACCATCCGATCTTCCCCGAGCGCGCCAACATCACGCTCGCCCATATCGTCGATGACAAGCACATCACGATCCGCACCTGGGAACGCGGTGCCGGCCTGACCAGGGCGTGCGGTTCGGCGGCCTGTGCCACGGCGGTTGCCGCCGCGCGGCTGAAGCGCGCCGAGCGCAAGGTCGAGATCACGCTGCCCGGCGGCAAGCTCGGCATCGAATGGCGCGAGCGCGACGATCACGTGCTGATGACGGGCACCGCGACCTTCGAATATGAGGGCCGTTTTGATCCGGCGCTGTTCGCGCCTGTCACGTGATGGGCGTCGAGGTCGTCACCTTCGGCTGCCGCCTCAACGCCTTCGAGGCCGAGGTGATCCGCAGCAAGGCGGAGGGCGCAGGCCTTTCCGACACCATCGTCATCAACAGCTGCGCCGTCACCAACGAGGCGGTGGCGCAGGCGCGCCAGTCGATCCGCAAATTGAAGCGCGAGCGGCCCGGTGCGCGCATCGTCGTCACCGGCTGTGCCGCGCAGACGCAAGCTGCGATGTTCGCCGACATGGCCGAGGTCGACCGTGTCGTCGGCAATGACGACAAGATGCGCGGCGAAGCGTGGAGCGCGACGCAGGCGGCGTTCGACGTCGGCGCCGGCGAGAAGATCGCCGTCAGCGACATCATGGCCGTCAGGGAGATGGCGCCGCACCTCGTCGACGGCTATGCGAGCGGCCTGCCGCGTGTGTTCGTGCAGGTGCAGAACGGCTGCGACCATCGCTGCACCTTCTGCATCATCCCGTTCGGCCGCGGCAATTCGCGCTCGGTGCCGATGGGTTCCGTGGTGGAACAGGTCCGGACACTGGTCGAGCGTGGTCATGCCGAGATCGTGCTGACCGGCGTCGACCTCACCAGCTACGGCACCGATCTGCCGGGAGCGCCGAAGCTCGGCATGCTGACCAGGCAGATCTTGCGGCATGTGCCGGAGCTGAAGCGCCTGCGCATCTCCTCGATCGATTCGATCGAGGCCGACAGCGATCTGCTCGACGCCATCGCCGACGATTCGCGGCTGATGCCGCACCTGCATCTGTCGCTGCAATCGGGCGACGACATGATCCTGAAGCGCATGAAACGGCGGCATTCGCGGCAGGATGCGATCGCGTTCTGCGACCAGGTTCGCCGTCTACGCCCGGACATCGCCTTCGGCGCCGATATCATCGCGGGCTTTCCGACCGAGACGGAGGAGATGTTCTCGCGCTCGCTCGACCTCGTCGAGGAATGCGACCTGACGTTCCTGCACGTCTTTCCCTATTCGCCGCGGCCCGGCACGCCGGCGGCGCGGATGCCGCAGGTTGCGGGCGGTGCGATCAAGGAGCGCGCAAAGCGGCTGCGGGCCGCTGGCGAAGCGGCGTTGCGGCAGCGGCTGCAGGCCGAAATCGGCGCAACGCGCGATGTGCTGATCGAGCGTGACGGGCAGGGCCGCACGGAGCATTATCTGCCGGTGGCTGTTGCGGGCGAGCGGGTCGGAAGCATCGTGCGGCTCAGGATCGCCGGCAGTGATGGCGAGCGGCTGACCGCGTAACCGCGCTGTCGTAAGTGCGCCACGCTTTATCCGCGACGTCGTCCCTGCGAACGCAGAGACCCATACCGCGTGATCTATCGGTTGCGCGCGGTGCTCGTCCCAATCAAGCTGAGCGACTGACGGCCGTCGCCAAACTTCTCCCTGTGGCTATGGGTCCCTGCGCCCCGTGCGCAATTGCGCACTAGGCAGGGACGACACCGAGGGTGTGGATACGCCGTGACTGCAACGCGCGTTCCTACGACGCCCGCACCTGCCAGAACCGCAGCGTGCGCCGCGCGTCCTCCGTCGTCATTCCCGCAAAATGATTCTGCGCCCTGGCGAGATCGGCCGGCTTCATCGCGCCCGTCGCGAATCGGCTTTCGAGCACGGCGCCTGTCGTCTCCCAGCTGAGCTGCGCGGCCTTGCACGGCACCAGCAGGCCGTCCTCCCGCACGCTCTGCATCAGGGGGCGAACCACATCGACCGTCGACCCGGATAGCGCCGCAAGGGTCGCCACCGTCTCCTCATAGCGCCGTTGTCTGGCGAAGCCGAGCAACGCCGCCTCGTCAAGCTGGCCGGTTGCCTTGAGACCTGCGATGGCGCGCTTGGCGCCTTCGAAATCACGGACACCGGACATCTCGCGCTCGACGCCGATGGTGACGGCCGCGATCGCGCTCCGGATTTCCTCGAACAGATGCGGCGGCGCGCGCGACAACAGGCGGGCGCGCACGGCGTCCGTCGCCGAGCGCAGCAATCGGCGGCGCAGATCCGATGGCAAATCGACCCGAACGCCGACGCTGACGGCGAGCTCCGGATCGTTCTCGGCCTGTCCGACGATGACGGCAAATCCGCCTCCGGAGACGCGCGCGCCGGGATTGGCGGCGAGCCGCCGGCTCACGCTGGGATAGCGGCGCGCCAGCAGCGCGTCGGTGACGATCTCCTTCAGCCACCAGCGGCCGGCGATCGCGAGCAGATGCGACTCGCCCTTGCTGGAGGCGATCCTCACCAGCTCGCCGTCGTCGAGGCGCGCGGATTCCTGCAGCACGGGACCGGCGATGCGGATCTCGTCATTGCTGGCGAGGCGGCGGATCACGGACGGCGGTGCCTGCGCGACCGGCGCGAGCTGGGCGCTGATCTCGGCGAGCGCGATGCGTGCGCCCATGTCGGCGATGGCGCGCAGCTCGATGGTGCCGATCAGGCGCTCGAGCACGTCGTCGAAGAGTGCGATCTGCTCGTCGTCGAAATTGCCGGCGGAGGAGAGGAACAGCTCGGTGACGCGCCGGGCTGTCGCCAAGCCCTTTTCCGGCGAGCCGATCCGCAGTGCAGATTCGACCTCGTCGATGATCGATAGCCCGGCCTTGGTCATCGCGCGCGGCTCGTCCTGAGCGGTTACGGAAGCTTGTTCTAAGCAACCGTTATCATTAGAGGCGAGCGCTGAAGGTTTCGTAAACCATGGCCGGGACGCGGTCGTTGCAGCGAGATGCCGCTGCGAATGCGGTGCGCTCCCTCCCCCGCCTGCGGGGGAGGGCTGGGGAGAGGGTGTCTCCACAACGGGACGATCCCCCAGAGGAGAGAGCCCTCACCCGCGCCGGAGCCTGTCATCGGGCGCGCCTTCGGCGCGACCCGGTGGGCGCGACCTCTCCCGCAAGCGGGAGAGGTGAACAGCGCCTATTCCCCATTCCACCCGCAAGCCCTGAGCTTCTCGTGCATGTGGGGCGGGGCGGGCGCCACGACGCGGACCGGATCCTTGTTCCGGGAGATTGGCACCACGATCTCGCGGGAATGCAGATGCAGCTTTGGCTCGCCGAAGCGCGGGCCGTTGCCGTAAATGTTATCGCCGAAGATCGGCCAGCCGGTCGCGGCCGAGTGCACCCGCAATTGATGGGTCCGGCCGGTGACGGGTTCCATGGCGAGCCAGGTCAGGCCCTCGCCCCGGCCCATCACCTTCCAGTTGGTGATGGCCTTCTGCCCTTCCGGGTCGGGCTTCTGCCACCACCCGCGCTCGGCATTGAGCCGGCCGAGCGGCATGTCGATGGTGCCTTCGTCTTCAGCGGGGCCGCCCTCGACCACGGTCCAATAGGTTTTGCCGATCTTGCCATGCTTGAAGAGCAGGCCGAGCGACGCGGTCGCCTTGCGATGGCGGCCGAGCACGAGGCAGCCGGAAGTGTCCTTGTCGAGCCGGTGAGCCAGCACCGGCGGTCGCGGCAAGCCGAAGCGGAGCGCGTCGAAGGAATCCTCGAGGTTCGGCCCACCCTTGGGGCCGCGATGCACCGGCAGGCCGGCCGGCTTGTCGATGACCAGCATCAGCCCGTCGCGATGGAGCACGCGGCTCAAGATCTCGTCAGCGGTCAATTCGGGAACATCGAGCAATTGCAAGACTTTCGTTTGGAAGCGGGAACGGCTAACACGCCTCCATGAACGATACCACTTCCGAGACCCCCAAGCTGAGCTGGTGGCGCCGCCTGTCCAACGGGCTGAAGCGCACGTCGTCCTCGCTGGGGACCGCGGTCGCCGACCTCGTCACCAAGCGCAAGCTCGACCGCGCCATGCTCGACGACATCGAGGACGTGCTCTTGCGCGCCGACCTCGGCACGCAGGTCGCGGTCCGGATCGCGGACGCGGTCGGCACGGGGCGGTATGACAAGGCGATCTCGGCCGACGAGGTCAAGGACGTCGTCGCGACCGAGGTCGAGAAGGTGCTGGCGCCGGTCGCGAAGCCACTCGAGATCGATGTTGGCAAGAAGCCGTTCGTCATTCTCGTCGTCGGCGTCAACGGCTCCGGCAAGACCACCACGATCGGAAAGCTCTCGCAGAAATTCGCGTCCGAGGGCCGCAAGGTGATGCTGGCCGCCGGCGACACGTTTCGCGCGGCGGCGATCGAGCAGCTCAAGGTCTGGGGCGAGCGGACGAAGACGCCCGTCATATCAGGTGCGCAGGGCTCTGATTCGGCCAGCCTCGCCTTCAACGCGCTGACGGCGGCGAAGGAGCAGAACATCGACGTGCTCCTGATCGACACCGCCGGCCGCCTGCAGAACAAGGCCGAGCTGATGAACGAGCTCGAAAAGGTCGTGCGCGTCATCCGCAAGGTGGACGCAACCGCGCCGCACGCGGTGCTGCTGGTGCTGGACGCCACCGTCGGCCAGAACGCGCTGTCGCAGGTCGAGGCCTTCCATCGCACCGCAGGGGTCACCGGCCTCGTGATGACCAAGCTCGACGGCACGGCGCGCGGCGGCATCCTGGTGGCGCTCGCGGAGAAATTCAAACTGCCGGTGCACTTCATCGGCGTCGGCGAAGGCGTCGACGATCTCGCGCCGTTCACCGCGCGTGACTTCGCCCGCGCCATCGCCGGAATCGAGAGCTGAAGAATGGACAAGTCCCAGCCGCATCCGCTGTTCAAGCTCGCGACCGAGCTCGGTCCGCTGCTCGTGTTCTTCTTCGTCAATGCGAAGTTCAATCTGTTCGCCGCGACCGGCGCATTCATGGTCGCGATCGTGGTGGCGATGGTCGCCTCCTATGTGGTGACGCGCCACATCCCGATCATGGCGATCGTGACGGGCGTGATCGTATTGGTGTTCGGCACGCTGACCCTGGTGCTGCACGACGAGACCTTCATCAAGGTCAAGCCGACCATCATCTACGGCCTGTTCGCCGCGATCCTCGGCGGCGGCCTGTTGTTCGGCCGCTCCTTCATCGCCGTGATGTTCGACCAGGTATTCAACCTGACCCCGCAGGGCTGGCGCATCCTCACGCTGCGCTGGGCGTTGTTCTTCGCCGGCATGGCCGTGCTGAACGAGATCGTCTGGCGCACCCAGAGCACCGACTTCTGGGTGAACTTCAAGGTGTTCGGCGTGACGCCCATCACGATGATCTTCGCCATCGCCCAGATGCCGCTGACCAAGCGCTACCACCTCGCGCCGGTATCGCTGGAGACCAGCGAGGCGGAGGCGGGGGATGTGAGCAAGGGGTAGCTGATCTCGTGTCCCGGACGCGCGAAGCGCGAGCCGGGACCCAGTGCTCTCTCCAACAGCGCCGTCGTGGTGACATGGGCCCCGGCTCTGCAGCGCATCGATCAAGGATCGCTGCGCTGCGTCCGGGGCACGAGATGCCTTACGATCCCGCCTTCAGCGCCTTCTCCATCTGCGGCATCAGCACCGTCCGCAGATTGTCCGGCGTGACCGGCCCCACCAGCTTGTAGACGATGGTGCCCTCGCGCCCGACGACGAAGGTTTCCGGCACGCCATAGACGCCCCATTCGATCGAGGCGCGGCCGTTCGCGTCCACGCCGACGCGGCCGAACGGGTTGCCGTAGCGGCCGAGGAAGCGGCGCGCATTGTCGGCGGCGTCCTTGTAATTGATGCCGACCAGTTGGAAGCGCTTGTCCTTGGCGAGCTCGGTCAGGAGCGGCGCCTCGTCATGGCACGGCACGCACCAGGACGCCCAGACGTTGACCAGGCTGACCTTGCCCTTGAACGCGGCGGGATCGAGCCCCGGCACCTGGGTGCCGTTGTCCTGCAATCCCTCCAGCGGCGGCAGCGCCGTCTGCGGCGCCGGCCGACCGATCAGCGCCGAGGGGATCCGCGAGGGATCGCCGCTGCCGAGCCGGAACCAGAACAGCAGCGCGAGTCCGATGAAGGCGATCAGCGGCAGCACCATCAGGAAGGTGCGGCGCTGCGGCGGGGCGGAAGTCGATTGATCGCTCATCGCAGCTCCGTCGCGCTGCGGCCTGAACGGCGGGTGATGCCGCGCTCCTCCAGTTCGCGCAGGCGCTGCGTCTGGCTGCGATAATCGAGCACGATCCAGCCGATCAGGATCGCGACCACGGCGGCCGCCGCGGCATAGGACGTCACGATGAAGGAGGCGTAGGGACCGAGCGACATGATCAAGCGGCCCCGACTTCGTTTGAAGCGCCTTCACCACGCGAACCGCTTTCGCCCGAGAACGCGATGCGGCTCGCCTGCATCATCTGCAGCGAGCGGACGCGGCGGCGCAAAATCTCATTGCGCATCGCAGCCAGGTGCAGCGTGACGAACAGCAGCGTGAACGCGATCGCCATCACCAGCAGCGGAATCAGGAACGACTTGTCGAGGGCCGAGCCGCCCATCCGCATCACCGAGGCCGGCTGGTGCAGCGTGTTCCACCAGTCGACCGAGAACTTGATGATGGGCAGGTTGATGGCACCAACCAGGGTGAGCACCGCCGCGGCGCGTGCCGCGCGCGAGGGATCGTCGACCGCGCGCCACAGCGCCATCAGGCCGAGATACATCAGGAACAGGATCAGCACCGAGGTCAGCCGCGCATCCCATTCCCAATAGGTGCCCCACATCGGCCGGCCCCACAGCGAGCCCGTGAGCAGCGCGAGGAAGGTGAAGCTGGCGCCGATCGGCGCTGCCGCTTTCGCGGCGACATCGGCGAGCGGATGCCGCCACACCAGCGTGCCCAATGATGCGATGCTCATCACGCCCCAGACGAACATCGACAGCCAGGCATTGGGCACGTGGATGAACATGATCTTCACGGTCGCGCCCTGCTGGTAGTCGTCGGGCGCGAGCGCGGATTGATAGAGGCCGATCGCGAGCAGGATGACGGTCGCGGCCGCGAGCCACGGCAACACCCGCGCCGTCAGGGCGAGGAACCGTGTCGGATTGGCGAGGTCGATCAGCGTCATGGTATCCTGATAATCACCGGGGGCCGCTCAGGCAATCAGCACGAAAGGCCGCAGCGAAAATTGATCGGAGTCAAGGTCGGTCGAGCCCATCTCAATCGAGACCATGGCGCAGGCTCGCCGCCGCCGCGAACGGGCCGACGACGAGGCTGACCAGGGACAGCGCACAGAGGATCGAGAACGGCGCCCCGAACGTCATGGGACCGACGATCACGGCCTGCGAGGCGGCAACGCCGAAGATCAGCACGGGAATCGACAGCGGCAGCACGAGAACGGCCATCAGCAGCCCGCCGCGATGCAGCGTCACCGCCAATGCCGCGCCGATCATGCCGGTGAAGGTCAGGGCCGGCGTGCCCGCCAGCAGCGTCAGCGCCACTGCGCCGGTTGCGACCATGTCGAGGTTGAGCAACAGGCCGAGCACGGGGGTTGCGACAATCAGCGGCAGGCCGGCGGCCAGCCAATGCGCCAGCGCCTTGGCCGCGCAGGCGAGTTCCAGCGGCGTCCGGCTCATCGTGATCAGGTCGAGCGAGCCGTCCTCATGATCGGCCATGAACAGCCGGTCCAGGGTGAGCAGGCTCGCCAGCAGCGCGCCGAGCCACAGGATCGCCGGCCCCAGCCGCGACAGCAGCGCCAGATCCGGCCCCACCGCGAACGGCATCAGCACTACCACGGTCAGGAAGAACAGCACCCCGATCAGCGCCCCGCCGCCAACGCGCAGCGCGATCCGGATGTCCCGGCGGATCAGGGCGGACAGGGCGGTCATGGAGTGGCCCTTCCGGCGGTTGGGAAAACCTTCGCCGCCGGCCCCAGGGACACTGCGCTCCCTCCCCCCCTGTGGGGGAGGGCGGGGGAGGGGGGTAGCCCCGGGCGAGATGTGTGCTTAGCGCGAGCCTCCAGCAACCGAAAGCCCACTTTCCCGACGCTAGAGTCGAGAGGCCGCGCCGTGTGGCACCCCCCTCCCTGGCCCTCTCCCACAAGGGGGGAGGGAACGGAGAGGCCGGAGCCCGGCCGCTTGGAAAGCTGAGGGTATGGCCGCATCACGCCACACCCCCGATCCGCAGCTCCCGCGATTCGATCCCCAACGGGGCGTGGGTGGCCGCGACGATGAGGCCGCCGGCGGCCAGGTGCTCGCGCATCAGGCTGCCGAACATGTCCTGGCCGGCCACATCCAGCGCATTGGTCGGCTCGTCCAGCAGCCAGACCGGGCGGCGGACGGTCAGCAGCCGGGCCAGCGAGAGCCGGCGGCGCTGGCCGGCGGAGAGGAAGCCGGCGGGCAAATGGGTGGCATGGTCGAGGCCGACTTTGGCGAGGCTTTCAGCTGCGTCACTGCGCTCCCCGCCCAAGAAATCAGCCCAGAAGACCAGATTTTCCGCAACGCTCAGCGCCGGCTTCAGGGCATCGCGGTGGCCGAGATAGTGGCACTGCTCCGGCACCGTCAGCTCGGCGTCGCCCCCGTCCAGCGCGATCGTCCCGGCGGCGGGAACGAGCAGGCCTGCGATCAGCCGCAGCAGCGAGGTCTTGCCCGATCCGTTGCGACCCGTCACCGCCACGGCTTGGCCCGAGGCGGCCGCGAATTCGAGGCCGGCGAACACCTCGCGTCCGCCCCGCACGCATCTGAGCCCGTGACCTGAAAGCCGCATCTCGCCTCGTTTCGACCCGCTCAAAGCCAGGCCTCAGGAAATCTTGGGGTAGCGCATGGGAATTTTTGGCTCGCGGATTGCTGCGGCACGATTGTGGCTGTGGCGGCGCCGTTAGAAAGCTTCTATAAGCCCGGAACTACTTGATGCAGCAACTCAACCTGCCCCTGCAAGCGGCCCAGCCTGATACGCTGACGGTGTTAAAATACCCTGCCGGGTATAACTAACAATTGGGATCTCCTACATGACCTCGCTCGACAGCTTCAAATGCAAAAAGACCCTCAAGGTCGGCGCCAAGACCTATGTGTATTACAGCCTGCCCACGGCCGAGAAGAATGGTCTGAAGGGAATTTCGAAACTTCCCTATTCGATGAAGGTCCTGCTCGAGAACCTGCTGCGCAACGAGGACGGCCGCTCGGTCAAGAAGGAAGACATCGTCGCGGTGTCGAAATGGCTGCGCAAGAAGTCGCTGGAGCATGAGATCGCCTTCCGTCCCGCGCGCGTTCTGATGCAGGACTTCACCGGCGTGCCCGCGGTGGTCGACCTCGCTGCGATGCGCAACGCGATGCAGAAGCTCGGCGGCGATGCAGAGAAGATCAACCCGCTGGTTCCCGTCGATCTCGTCATCGACCACTCCGTGATCGTGAACTTCTTCGGCGACAACAAGGCCTTCGGCAAGAACGTCACCGAGGAATACAAGCAGAACCAGGAGCGGTACGAGTTCCTGAAGTGGGGCCAGAAGGCCTTCTCGAACTTCTCCGTCGTGCCGCCTGGCACCGGCATCTGCCACCAGGTCAACCTCGAATATCTGGCCCAGACGGTCTGGACCAAGAAGGAGAAGATGACCGTCGGCAAGAAGACCGGCACCTTCGAGGTGGCCTATCCCGATTCGCTGGTCGGCACTGATTCGCACACCACCATGGTCAATGGTCTTGCCGTGCTCGGCTGGGGCGTCGGCGGCATCGAAGCGGAAGCCTGCATGCTCGGCCAGCCGCTGTCGATGCTGCTGCCCAACGTCGTCGGCTTCAAGCTGAAGGGCGCGCTGAAGGAAGGCGTCACCGCCACCGACCTCGTGCTCACCGTGACGCAGATGCTGCGCAAGCTCGGCGTGGTCGGCAAGTTCGTCGAGTTCTTCGGCCCGGGCCTCGACCATCTCTCGGTCGCGGACAAGGCCACCATCGCCAACATGGCACCCGAATATGGCGCGACCTGCGGCTTCTTCCCGGTCGATGCCGCCGCGCTCGATTATCTCAAGACCTCCGGCCGTGCCTCGGCCCGCGTCGCGCTGGTGCAGGCCTATGCCAAGGCCCAGGGCCTGTTCCGCACCGCCAAGTCGCCCGATCCCGTGTTCACGGAAACGCTGACCCTCGACCTCGGCGACGTCGTGCCGTCGATGGCCGGGCCGAAGCGTCCCGAAGGCCGCATCGCGCTGCCCACGGTCGCGGACGGCTTCTCGCTCGCGCTCGCCAGCGAGTACAAAAAGGCCGAGGAGCCGGCCAAGCGCTTCCCCGTCGAAGGCAAGAACTTCGACATCGGCCATGGTGACGTCGTGATCGCCGCCATCACCTCCTGCACCAACACCTCGAACCCGAGCGTTCTGATCGGCGCCGGCCTGCTCGCGCGCAATGCGGCTGCGAAGGGCCTGAAGGCCAAGCCGTGGGTGAAGACCTCGCTCGCCCCGGGCAGCCAGGTGGTCGCGGAATATCTCGCCAATTCCGGTCTGCAGCCCGATCTCGACAAGGTCGGTTTCAACCTGGTCGGCTTCGGCTGCACCACCTGCATCGGCAATTCCGGCCCGCTGCCGGAGGAGATCTCGAAATCGATCAACGACAACGGCATCGTCGCGGCTGCGGTGCTCTCCGGCAACCGCAACTTCGAAGGCCGCGTCTCGCCGGACGTGCAGGCGAACTACCTGGCCTCGCCGCCGCTGGTCGTCGCCTACGCGCTCGCCGGCAGCGTCACCAAGAACCTCGCCACCGAGCCGCTCGGCGAGGGCAAGGACGGCAAGCCGGTGTACCTGAAGGACATCTGGCCGACGACCAAGGAAATCAACGCCTTCATGAAGAAGTTCGTGACCGCGTCGATCTTCAAGAAGAAGTATGCCGACGTGTTCAAGGGCGACACCAACTGGCGCAAGATCAAGACGGTCGAGAGCGAGACCTATCGCTGGAACATGTCGTCGACCTATGTGCAGAACCCGCCTTATTTCGACGGCATGAAGAAGGAGCCGGAGCCGGTCACCGACATCATCGAGGCGCGCATCCTCGCCATGTTCGGCGACAAGATCACCACCGACCACATCTCGCCGGCCGGTTCGATCAAGCTCACCTCGCCCGCGGGCAAATATCTCAGCGAGCACCAGGTGCGCCCGGCCGACTTCAACCAGTACGGCACGCGCCGCGGCAATCATGAAGTCATGATGCGCGGCACCTTCGCCAACATCCGCATCAAGAACTTCATGCTGAAGGGCGCCGACGGCAACATTCCGGAAGGCGGCCTGACCAAGCACTGGCCCGACGGCGAGCAGATGTCGATCTACGACGCCGCGATGAGATACCAGCAGGAGCAGGTGCCGCTGGTGGTGTTCGCCGGCGCCGAATACGGCAACGGCTCCTCGCGCGACTGGGCCGCGAAGGGCACGCGTCTGCTCGGCGTGCGCGCCGTGATCTGCCAGAGCTTCGAGCGCATCCACCGCTCCAATCTGGTCGGCATGGGCGTGCTGCCGCTGACCTTCGAGGAAGGCACCTCGTGGTCGTCGCTGGGCCTGAAGGGCGACGAGAAGGTCACGCTGCGTGGCCTCGTCGGCGACCTCAAGCCGCGCCAGAAGCTGACCGCGGAGATCGTCTCCGGCGACGGTTCGCTGCAGCGCGTTTCGCTGCTCTGCCGCATCGATACGCTGGACGAGCTCGACTACTACCGCAACGGCGGTATCCTGCACTACGTGCTGCGCAAGCTCGCGGCGTAAGCGCGGATTTGTGAACGATGGCTCACTGCGAAGTGAGTAGAAGCCCGAACGAAGGCGGCCTATCAAAGGCCGCCTTCGCGCGTTTGCGGTACGTTTCAGATGGGCCCGCCCGGCGGAAAACCTTCCCTTGGACGGTTGGCTGGACGGACGAATGTACCGCGCCCCGTAAGACTACGGTGACCATCCGGCGATAAGATTCCCCTTCCCACGAGCAATGGTGTGCGGCGTTCGACATGACGACAATGACGGCTTCTCATCCGATTTCGCGCTGGTCCAATGCCCTCTGGACGGGAGCCATCGGCATCTGTGCGATCGTCGCCGTCATCCGCCCCGCGCACGCTGATCCCCGCGCCGTTGTTGAATTGTTTACCTCGCAGGGCTGCTCCTCCTGCCCGCCCGCCGACCAGATCATCGGCGATCTCTCGAAAGATCCGTCAATCATCGCGTTGAGCATGCCGATCGACTATTGGGACTATCTCGGCTGGAAAGACACGCTGGCGGACTCGCGCTTCTCTGCACGGCAGCGTGCCTATTCGCGCATGCGCGGCGACCGCGAGGTCTACACGCCGCAGGCCGTCGTCAACGGCTCCACGCATGTCATCGGCAGCGATCGCGCCGGCATCGAGAATGCGATCGGCAAGACCGACAAGGGCAGTGGCGTGATGAGCGTGCCGGTGACGATGTCACTCTCGGGTAAGCACATCAACGTCTCGGTGGCCGAAAGCAAGGAGCCCGCGGTCTCGCACGGCGAGGTCTGGATCTGCTCGATCGCCAAGTCGGTGCCGATCGCGATCACCCGCGGAGAGAATCGCGGACAGCAGGTCACCTATCACAACGTGGTACGCAACCTGCTCAAGGTCGGCGACTGGACCGGCCGTCCGGAAAGCTGGACGGTGCCGATCGAGAACCTCACGCGCGATGGCGTCGACGGCGCGGTGGTCTATGTCCAGGACGGCAGCCGGGAGAAGCCCGGCCCGATGCTGGGTGCGGCGTACACGTCGCTGCATTGATATTTTTCTAGCGTCGCACTCTGCTCTCGACCCTCATGGTGAGGAGCGCGCACTTGCGCGCGGCGGACGATGCTGCGCATCGCCGTGAGAACCGTGAAAGGCCCCGCGGATGCAGTTCGGCCTTCATCCTTCGAGACGCCGCGCGAAGAGCGCGGCCCTCAGGGGAGAGAGTCGTCGCCCGGATGTTCGGAGAGAGGCCGCGCCGGACACATCCCGACACAAACAAAAAAGGACCAACTTGCGTTGGCCCTCCTTGCCGTGCGCACAGACCCGATCCTGTTCGACCCCGGGGGGCTGGGGGCTGAGGAATCCGGAACCGAAAGGACCGGGTCAACGCACGGGACTCTATATCGCAGTGCAGGGCGGCGGGCGGTGGGCGGAAAAGCGGCGATACTATGATTCCTGCTAACGATCCCGTGACGGTTTGCCGCGACAAAGTTCCACCCCTGCGTGTGCCCCGACTCGCAGCCGATTCGGTGGGTTGAGCCCCTTGCGGCGCGGAACGGTTGGCGCAATCATGCAATTGTCATGAGCGCGGTTCCGGGGACGGTCTTCGCGGACGCGGTCGTGGCGTGCGATGAGGAGGCGCTTCCCATGAGCCTGATGTCGGAGGATGCCGATCCGAGCGAGCAGCGCGCGGCGGCGCGTCCCGCCGCTGCGAATGCGCAGCCGAACCGGGTGACGTTCAACCGGCTCGAGCTGCACCGGATTCTCAATCTCTACGGCCGCATGGTTGCGGACGGCGAATGGCGCGACTACGCCATCGACTTCCTGAAGGACCGCGCCGTGTTCTCGGTCTATCGCCGCGCCTCGGAAGTGCCGATCTATCGCATCGAGAAGGACCCGCGGCTCGCGCGCAAGCAGGGCATGTACAGCGTGATCTCGGCGACCGGGCTGATCCTGCGCCGCGGCCACGAGCTTGAGCGCGTGTTGCTGGTGATCGATCGGAAGCTGGCGGTGGTGTGACGACCATTAGCCGTCATTCCGGGGCGATGCGCAGCATCGAACCCGGAATCTATTGAGCGGCACAGAAGTTGGATGAATGGATTCCGGGCTCGCGGCTTCGTCGCGCCCCGGAATGACGAACGAGAAGGGGACGTCTGCCCTACTTCCCCGGCACCGTGCTTGCGCCCTCGCCGAGGTCGCGCTGCATCATCACCGTGTCCAGCCAGCGGCCGAATTTCAGCCCGACATTGGGATGCGTGCCGATCATCTTGAAGCCGCACCTGGCGTGCAGGCCGATCGATCCGGCGTTGGCGGAATCGCCGATCACCGCGATCATCTGGCGAAAGCCGCGCGCCTCGCATTCGGTGATCAGCCGTTCCAGCAGCAACGAGCCGACGCCGCGGCGGTGGAAGGAGGGATCGAGATAGATCGAGTTCTCCACCGTGAAGCGGTAGGCTGGCCGCGGCCGGTAGGCGCCGGCATAGGCGTAGCCGGCGACGCGGCGGTCGAGCATGGCGACGAAGTGGGGATAGCCGCCGTCGATCAGCGTGCGGTAGCGACGCGTCATCTCGGCGAGGTCGGGCGGCTCCAGCTCGAACGTCGCCGTGCCCTCGCGGACGGCCTGCTGGTAGATGGCGGTGACGGCGGCAAGGTCGGCCTCGGTGGTGGGCCTGATTTCGGGTGCGGACATGGCGCGGAGATTAGAGCGTTCGTGGGGGCGCTGGAAGGGGACTCGGCGCATGCACACTCGTCATTGCTAGCGTAATCTCGTCCGCCGTCATTCCCCGCGAAGGCGGGGAATCCAGTACGCCGCGGCCTCTCGGTCATCACGACGGCCTCTGGAATACTGGATCGCCCGCTTTCGCGGACGATGACATCGAGCGTGTGGCGAGCTCCGCCCACAAACAAAAACCCCGGCCTCTCGGCCGGGGGTCATGTCGTTCACTCAGGTCGTTGCGCTTACTCGCGCTGGCCGAGCAGCTGCAGCAGCAGCGTGAACAGGTTGATGAAGTTCAGGTACAGCGACAGCGCGCCGGTGATGGCCGCACGCTCTGCGATGTCACCGCCGGCCGAGGCGTAGCCGTAGATGTAGTCGTTCTTCAGCCGCTGCGTATCCCAGGCCGTGAGGCCCGAGAACACCAGCACGCCGACCACCGACACGATGAACTGCAGCATCGAGCTGGCCAGGAACAGGTTCACCAGGCTGGCGAGGACGACGCCGATCAGGCCCATGAACAGGAACGAGCCCATCCCGGTGAGGTCACGCTTGGTGGTGTAGCCGTACAGGCTCAGGGCACCGAAGGTCGCTGCGGTGATGAAGAACACCCGCACGATCGAGGTGTGCGTGAACACCAGGAAGATCGACGACAGCGAGATGCCCATCAGCGCCGAGAACACCCAGAACAGGATCTGGGCGGTCGAGGGGGCGAGACGGTTGATGCCCGCCGAGATCACGAACACCATCGCGAGCGGCGCCAGCATGAACAGCCACTTCAGGGGGCTGACGAACATGGCGTAGCCGAACGGCGTCAGGAACAGCTTGCCGACGCGGACCGCTTCCGGGGTCGCAACGTCGGTCACGGCGGCCATGTAGACGCCGAGGGCGGCCAGGCCAGTGATGGCCAGGCCAATGGTCATGTAGTTGTAGATGCGCAGCATGTAGGCGCGCAGGCCGGCATCGACCGTCGCGGCGTCAACACGCCCGGCGGCCCTGCCGAAAGGAGAAGCGTAGTTACGGTCTAGGTCCGACATGGTCGAAATCCCGCTGGTTGGCCGGTCCGGCATGAGGGTCGCCATGCCGCCGGTTCGTCAAATTCTATCTCGGATACCGATGCCAGCCGACTAAATTTTGGCTAACAATCGGGACTCCGAACCCATTCGATATGTGGGAAACTAACACATTCGCTGCAACCGTCCACGCGCGGCCGAATGTCGCCCTCACCCACAATCCAGACGAGCAGTCGTGGTTAATCGCAGGAATCGTGCGATTCCGCTCCCGTGTGGCGACCCGCTACATTTTGTCACAAATTCCGCAACACCGTCGCGGGCTTTTTGTTCAGTGCCAGCAGCGTGCCGGCAAGGCCGAGCCCGACGGTGACGACCAGCGCTGCCGCGACCACGCCGGCCGCGCTGCCGGCCTGCCAGACGAAGCTGAGCGTCATCAGCCGCGTCACGATCATCCAGGCCGCGATGCTGCCGGCGATCACGCCGAACACCGCGGTGGCAAGCCCGATCAGGAGGTACTCCAGCGCATAGGCGCCGAGCAGCCGCAGCCGCGTCGCGCCCAGGGTCTTCAGGATCACCGCATCGTAGACCCGGTGGCGGTGGCCGGCTGCGAGCGCCCCGCCCAGCACCAGGATCGCCGAGATCAGGGTGACGGCACTGGCGCCGCGGATCGCCAGCGCCAGGTTGGTCACCACCGAGCCGACCGTCTCCATCACCTCGCGCACGCGCACGCTCGTCACCATCGGATAGGCGTCGGCCACCTGCTTGATGATCTTGCCGTCGCCCGCGGCATTGCCGCCGGCCTCGGTCAGCGTTGCGATATGGGTATGTGGGGCACCCTTGAAGGCGTTCGGCGAGAAGACGAGGACGAAGTTGATGCCGAGCCCTTGCCAGTCGATGGTGCGCAGATTGCCGATTCTCGCCGGGATGTCGCGGCCGAGCACGTTGACCACGATCTCGTCGCCGAGCTTGAGGCCGAGTCCGTCGGCGATCTTCTTCTCCATCGAGACCAGCGGCGGCCCGGAATAATCGGCGCTCCACCATTCGCCCTCGACCACCTTGGAACCTTTCGGCAGATCGCCGGTGTAGGTCAGGCCGCGGTCGCTCTGCAGCACCCATTCGGAATCGGTGGTCGGCTTGAGTTCCTCGGCGCGGACGCCGCGCGCGGCGACGATGCGCCCGCGCAGCATCGGCACGTCCTCGACCTTCGCGCCGGGCGCGATCTGGCGCAGATAGAGGTCGAACTGCTCGGCCTGCGCGCTCGGAATGTCGATGAAGAAAAAGGATGGCGCCTGATCGGGCAGAGCTGCGAGGAACTGCCGGCGCAGATTGCCGTCGATCTGGGTGATGGTGACGAGCACGGCGAGCCCGAGCCCCAGCGACAGCACGACCGAGGGCGTCAGCGCGCCGGGCCGGTGGATGTTGGCGATCGCCAGGCGCAGCATCGGCAGCCGCGTCCGCGGCAGCCGCCGCGCGATTGTCATCAGCAGGGCGGCGATGCCGCGCAGCAGGGCGAACACGACGACCGAGGAGGCGACGAATACCGCGGCGATGCGCTTGTCGAAGGAGAGGCCGATCACGACCGCGATGAGCAGGGCGATCACGAGCCCCATGAACAGGAGATAGCCCAGGCGCGGCCGGTGCCATTCCGAGCTGATGGTGTCGCGGAACAGCGCCGCGACCGGCACGTCGTGCACGCGGCCAAGCGGCCACAGGCCGAAGGCCAGCGCGGTCAAGAGGCCGTAGACGAAGGACAGCGCGAGCTCGTCGGCATGCACGGCCGGCACCACCGGCAGCGGGAGCAGCTTGCCGAACAGGCCGACGATCGCAAACGGCATGGCGGCGCCGAGCACGAGGCCGATCACCGAGCCGATGCAAGCGAGCAGCATGACCTGGGCAAGATAGATGCCGAACACGTCGCGCCCGGTGGCGCCGACGGCCTTGAGGGCCGCGATCACCTCGAGCCGGCGGTCGATATGGCTCTTCACGGCATTGGCGACGCCGACGCCGCCGACGAGAAGGGCGGCGAGGCCGACCAGGGTCAGGAACTGCGTGAAGCGGCTGATGTTGCGCTCGAGCTGCGGCGAGGCATTGGAGCGGCTGCGGATCTCCCAGCCGGCCTGCGGCGCGGCGTTGCGGGCGCCCGCGATGAAGGCTTCGGTGGCGCGCTCGCTGTTCGCGGCATCGGGCAGCTTGACCCGGTAGACCCAGCGCACCAGGCTGCCGGGCTGGATCAGGCCGGTGGCGCGCAAGGCCGCCTCGCTGATCAGGAAGCGCGGCCCGAAGCCGATGCCGCCGGCGAGCTTGTCGGGCTCGGCCTCGACCGTCGAGCGGATCTGGAAGGTCGCCGAGCCGATGGTGACGCGGTCGCCGGTCCTCAGCGAGAGCCGCGCCAGCAGCGTCGGATCGGCGGCGGCGCCGAACGCGCCGTCACGCTCCGCGAGCAGGTCGGACATCGGCAGGGGCGGTGTCAGCGTCAGCTGGCCCAGCAACGGATAGGTGTCGTCGACCGCCTTCATCTCGACCAGCGCCAGCTTGCCGTCGGTCGTGCGCGCCATGCCGCGCAAGGTCGCCGCCGTCGACAGCGTGCCGCGCGAGCGCAGGAAGGCGACCTCTTCGGGCTTGGCCTCGCGCTGGAACAATACGAAGGAGACGTCGCCGCCGAGCAGCGTGCGGCCTTCGCGCGCGAGGCCGTCGGAGAGGCTCGCGGACACCGAGCCGACGCCGGCGATCGCCATCACGCCGAGCGCGATGCAGGCGATGAAGACATAGAAGCCGCGCAGGCCCCCGCGCAATTCGCGTAAGGCGTAGCGCAGCGACAGCGCGACGCCGCCCGGCCTCGCGAATGGTTCGACTGCCGCGCTCATGCCGGCGCAGACTGCGTGTCGATGCGCCCCGAGCGCAGGCGGATGACGCGATCGCAGCGATGCGCGAGCGAGGAATCGTGCGTGACCAGCACCAAGGTCATGCCGCGCTCGGCGTGCTTGCTGAATAGGAGATCGACGATCTGTTTTCCGGTTGTCTCGTCGAGATTGCCGGTCGGCTCGTCGGCGACGAGGATCGCGGGATCGGGCGCCAGCGCGCGCGCGAGCGCAACGCGCTGCTGTTCGCCGCCGGAGAGCTGCGTCGGATAGTGATGCAGGCGGTCGCCGAGCCCGACCGATTGCAGCTCCTGCGCCGCGCGCCGCGCGGCATCGGGATTGCCGGCAAGCTCGAGCGGCACGGCGACGTTCTCCAGCGCCGTCATGGTCGGAATCAGGTGGAAGGACTGGAAGACGATGCCGACCTGGCGGCCGCGGAAGCGGGCCAGCGCGTCCTCGTCGAGGGCATTGAAAGGCGTGCCTGACACCACCACCTCTCCGCTATCAGGACGCTCCAGCCCCGCCATCACCATCAGCAGCGTGGATTTGCCCGAGCCTGACGGGCCGATCAGGCCGATCGTCTCGCCCGAGGCGACCCGCAGGCTGATATCCTTGAGGATGTGAACGCGTGCCGCGCCCGTGCCTAATGAGAGATTGACGTTGGAGATGGCGATGGTGTCCGCGGCGGTAGCGGCGAGCGAAGAGGGGTCGATGCGAGTGTCCATGGTCCGGTCATATGGCAACTTCGATAGCGCGGTCGAGGGGCGTTACGGATTGTTCATGCACATAGCCGTGTTGATGTTCGCTTTGATGACGATCGCGCCCCCCGCCTGGGCGGAAGCCGCAAAGCCGATCAGGCTCGTCGTTCTCGGCGATTCCCTCAGCGCCGGTCTGGGCCTCCCGGCCCAGGAGGCGTTCCCCCAGAAGCTCAAAAAATCGTTGCAGGCCAAGGGTATAGACGTCGACATGATCAATGCCGGGGTGTCCGGCGACACCTCCTCCGGCGGTCGCGACCGGCTCGACTGGTCGGTGCCTGACGGAACCGATGGCGTCATCGTCGAGCTCGGCGCCAACGATGCGTTGCGCGGCATCGATCCCGACCTGACGCGCGCCGCGCTGACCGACATCATCCAGCGGCTCAAGGCGCGCAACATCGCGGTGATGCTCTGCGGCATGCTGGCGCCGCCGAATTACGGCGCCGACTATGCCGCGCGCTTCAATTCGATTTATCCGGATCTGGCGAAAAAATTCGACGTGCCGCTCTATCCGTTCTTTCTCGAAGGCGTTGCCGCCGACGCCAAGCTCAATCAGGCCGACGGCATTCATCCGACGGCTGAAGGCGTCGACATCATCGTCGGCAACATCATGCCCACCGTGGAGGCATTTCTTGGCACGATCGCTGAGCAGCGGCGTTGAAAAGCAGGCAGCGCTAACCCTAATTCCCAGGGTTTTACCGGAGTGAGGCGAGCGATGCTTCGCAGAGTCACACAACTGCGATAGGAATCAGGGTACCGGTGATTCGTCGCCGGCTCTAATTTGGATATGGTCCTTGCCTTGAGGGCTGTGCCCAAGCATCGGGAGTGCGAAACGATGCCGCGTTTGTTCACGGGTCTGGAAATTCCGGCCGAGATCGGCCAGTCGCTTTCCAACTTGAGGGGCGGCCTCCCCGGCGCCCGCTGGATCGATCCCGAAAATTATCACGTCACCTTGCGCTTCATCGGCGATATCGACGGCGCCTCCGCCAACGAGATCGCCTCCTTGCTGTTTCGCGTCGACCGCAAGCCGTTCGAGGTGAAGGTGCAGGGGCTCACGAGCTTCGGCGGCCGCAAGCCGCGCGCGGTGGTCGCCACCATCGCGCCGAGCAAGCCGCTGATGGAATTGCAGGCCGAGCTCGAACGCATGATGCAGCGGATCGGCCTCGATCCGGAGGGACGCAAGTTCATCCCGCACGTCACGCTGGCCCGCCTGCACGATGCCTCCGACCGCGACGTCGCCGACTATCTGTCGCTGCGCGGCTATTTTCCAAGCAAGGCGTTCATGGCGGAGCGCTTCGTGCTGTTCTCGTCGCGCGCATCGACGGGCGGCGGACCGTATGTGGTCGAGGACGCCTACGAGCTATGTGAGTAGGCCCAACTCGGTGGCATTGCCGCGGCAGCGCCGCGCCTGCTCGCCTGATGCCGGTCTTTGCGAAGTCCTCACCTTTGAACAGCAAGGGTTCGCCGCGGGTCATAGCCAGCGCATAAGAGAAGCAATCACCGTAGTTGAGCGACGCGGCGTGTCGTCCCTTTCCGTAGCGCCGCCAGGCCCGCCGCGCTGCATCGGCTTGCGCGGCATCGACGGCAACGATCTCCGCGCCCATCTTGACGAGCCAGAGATCGAACTCACGCCCGCCTGCTTCCCCAAGCCGCGTCTCGATCACCATCGTCGCTTCAATCACAGTCGCTGCAGAGATCAAACGGATCGGATCGTCTACAATCAAGCGTTCAATATCGCCTGCGTCGGCTTCGTTCAGAGCGATTGCCACGATCGCCGACGTATCGATCACCATCAGCGTGGCAATCCATGCTCGTCATATCCGAGAATTTCCTCCGGCGTGCGGTCGTCCACGACGCGCATTTCGCTCCAGCGCCGCCTGATTTCGGCCAGATCTTCGAGCAGCGCGTCCTTGCTCGTTTGAGCATTGAGCCGGCGCAATCGCTCCTCGATGGCGCGCCTCGTCGCGGTCGTGATGTTCTCGCCAGTCAATTGCGCCAGACTCCGCGCCAACTGCTCAGTTTCGGGGTCCTTGATGCTCAGCGCCATATCGCGGCTCCTTGGTTCCTGAATAGGTATATTCTACCTCGGAGCGCTGCAAGTTCCATTTGGACGACGGGACCCGCGCCCATATGGGGGTTTCTGCCGGAGAAGGGCGCGCATAAGCCGTTGCGACAATACGCGGTTGCAATTTCCGCCGGTCTCTGGCGGTAAAGGGCCATGCTCTCGACCCCCAGTTCCCCCTTCAGCGAAGCCTATCAGGCCCAGATCGCCGCCGGCGCGATCGAACCGGACGCTGCGCAGGCCGAGGTCGCCGAGGCCTATGCGGCGTTGGACCTGCGGCTTGCGAATTACAGCCCCAAGCGCAAGCAGGGCCTGCTCAGCCGCCTGTTCGGCGGTGGTGACAGGGACGATGTGCCGCGCGGGCTCTACATCCATGGCGAGGTCGGCCGCGGCAAGACCATGCTGATGGATATGTTCTTCCAGCACTCCGATGTCGAGCATAAGCGCCGCGCGCATTTCCACGAATTCATGGCCGACGTGCATGAGCGCATCTACGACTACCGCCAGAGCATCGCGCGCGGCGAGATCGCCGACGCCGACGTCATCGCGCTGACCGCGAACGCGATCTTCGAGGAGAGCTGGCTGCTCTGCTTCGACGAATTCCACGTCACCGACATCGCGGACGCGATGATCCTGGGGCGCCTGTTCGCGAAATTGTTCGAGCTCGGCACCGTCGTGGTCGCGACCTCGAACGTCGCGCCCGACGATCTCTACAAGGGCGGCCTGAACCGCTCGCTGTTCCTGCCCTTCATCAAGCAGATCACCGACCACATGGACGTCGCGCGGCTCGATGCGCGCACCGACTTCCGGCTGGAGAAACTCCAAGGCGTGCCGATGTGGCTGACGCCGGCCGACGGCGATGCCGACGCCGCGCTCGACCACGCCTGGGCCAAGATGACCGGCAACGCCAAATGCAAGTCGCGCGACATCACCATCAAGGGCCGTACCTTGCACGTGCCGTGCTCGGCCCACGGCGTGGCGCGGTTCACCTTCGCCGATCTCTGCGAGAAGCCGCTCGGCGCATCGGATTACCTCAGGCTGGCGCACGACTACCACACCATCCTGGTCGACCATATTCCAGTGATGGACGTCTCCCAGCGCAACGCCGCCAAGCGTTTCATCACGCTGATCGACACGCTCTATGACAATGCGGTGAAGCTGATGGCCTCGGCCGACGCCAACCCGATCTCGCTGTATCTCGCCCATGAGGGCGTTGAGGCCATGGAATTCAAGCGGACCGCCTCGCGTCTGATCGAGATGAGCTCGGAATCCTATCTGGCGCTGGCTCACGGCCGCAAGGATTCCACCGCCAGCGGGTCGACCAAGGGCCTGGTAGAGACTTAAGTCCTATCCCCGCCGTCGTTCCGGGGCGCGCGGAGCGCAAGCCCGGAATCCATACTCCCGGCGCGCTTGGCCCCTGGGCCATTCGCGCAAAGGGTAAGGGGTGCGCCATCTTCAATTTGCCGCGAATGCGGCAAGCCGCAAGCGCGGGCGTGGTTATGGATTCCGGGCTCGCGACTTCGTCGCGCCCCGGAATGACAGCTTCGGTGTGTTGGCCGGAATCTCGCCAAGCCCGACAATTGGGCATTGGGCGACTTGAACGGGGGAGGCGAAAGGGATAACCACCCGTCTCAGTTTTCCCCTCCTTACGTGTCTAAAGGACAGGTTCACATGGCGCGCGACAAGATTGCTTTGATTGGCTCCGGTCAGATCGGCGGAACGCTGGCTCATCTCATCGGCCTGAAAGAGCTGGGCGACGTGGTGATGTTCGACATCGCCGAGGGCGTGCCGCAGGGCAAGGCGCTCGACATCGCGCAGTCTTCGCCGGTCGACGGCTTCGACGCACACTACAGCGGCGCGAACTCCTACGAGGCGCTCGACAACGCCAAGGTCTGCATCGTGACCGCCGGCGTGCCGCGCAAGCCGGGCATGAGCCGCGACGACCTCCTCTCCATCAACCTCAAGGTCATGGAGCAGGTCGGCGCCGGCATCAAGAAGTACGCGCCCGACGCCTTCGTCATCTGCATCACCAACCCGCTCGACGCCATGGTCTGGGCGCTGCAGAAGGCCTCGGGCCTGCCGCACAAGAAGGTCGTCGGCATGGCCGGCGTGCTGGATTCGGCCCGCTTCCGCTACTTCCTGGCGGACGAGTTCAACGTCTCGGTCGAGGACGTCACCGCCTTCGTGCTCGGCGGCCATGGCGACACCATGGTGCCGCTGGTGAAGTACTCCACCGTCGCCGGCATCCCGCTGCCCGATCTCGTCAAGATGGGCTGGACCTCGCAGGCGCGCCTCGACGAGATCGTCGACCGCACCCGCAATGGCGGCGCCGAGATCGTCAACCTGCTCAAGACCGGCTCGGCCTTCTATGCCCCGGCCGCGTCCGCGATCGCGATGGCCGAGAGCTATCTGAAGGACAAGAAGCGTGTGCTGCCCTGCGCCGCCTATCTCAACGGCGAATACAGCGTGAAGGACATGTATGTCGGCGTCCCCGTCGTGATCGGGTCCAAGGGCGTCGAGCGCGTCGTCGAGATCGAGCTCGCCGGCAAGGACCGCGAGGCCTTCGACAAGTCGGTCGGCGCCGTGCAGGGCCTGGTCGATGCCTGCAAGAAGATCGCCCCCGATCTTCTCGGCCGCTAAGCCGCAAGCAATACCCCGCCGAAGATCGAAACCCGGTCTTCGGCGGTTTCACTTCCGGAGCCCGGCTCACTGACTTGTCGAAGGCCGGGCGGGTTCCGGCGCAGTCCAGATCTCGAAGTCAAAGAATCCAGGTTGCAGTTCCTGTGGTATATGGTATGCCAGCCACAAGACTGAGGTGGGCCCATGAGGTCACCGCCCGCGGGTTCAGGGAGCGACCATATGAATATCCATGAATATCAGGCCAAAGCGCTGCTGGGCGAGTTCGGCGTGCCGATCTCCAAGGGCGTCCCGGTCCTCAAAGCCGCCGACGCTGAAGCTGCGGCCAAGGCGTTGCCTGGCCCGGTCTGGGTGGTGAAGAGCCAGATCCATGCCGGCGGCCGCGGCAAGGGCAAGTTCAAGGAAGCCTCTGCCGGCGACAAGGGCGGTGTCCGCATCGCCAAGTCGACCGCCGAGGTCGCCGAATTCGCCAAGCAGATGCTGGGCGCGACGCTGGTGACCGTGCAGACCGGCCCGGCCGGCAAGCAGGTCAACCGCCTCTACGTCGAGGACGGCTCCGACATCGACAAGGAGTTCTATCTCTCGATCCTGGTCGACCGCGAGACATCGCGCGTCTCCTTCGTCGTGTCGACCGAGGGCGGCGTCAACATCGAGGACGTCGCGCACAACACGCCCGAGAAGATCGTGACCTTCTCGGTCGACCCCGCCACCGGCGTCATGGGCCATCACGGCCGCACCGTCGCCAACGCACTGAAGCTCTCCGGCGATCTCGCCAAGCAGGCCGAGAAGCTCACCGCGCAGCTCTACGCCGCCTTCGTCGCCAAGGACATGTCGATGCTGGAGATCAACCCGCTGGTGGTGACCAAGCAGGGCCAGCTCCGCGTGCTCGACGCCAAGGTGTCGTTCGACGACAACGCGCTGTTCCGTCACCCCGAGGTGCTCGCGCTGCGCGACGAGACCGAGGAAGACGCCAAGGAAATCGAGGCGTCGAAATACGACCTCAACTATGTCACGCTCGACGGCAATATCGGCTGCATGGTCAACGGCGCCGGTCTTGCCATGGCGACGATGGACATCATCAAGCTCTACGGCATGTCGCCGGCCAACTTCCTCGACGTCGGCGGCAGCGCCAGCAAGGAGAAGGTCGCGGCCGCCTTCAAGATCATCACCGCCGATCCCAACGTGAAGGGCATCCTGGTCAACATCTTCGGCGGCATCATGAAGTGCGACGTGATCGCCGAGGGCGTCACGGCGGCGGTTCGCGAAGTCGGCCTCAACGTGCCGCTGGTGGTTCGCCTCGAAGGCACCAATGTCGAGCTCGGCAAGAAGATCATCGAAGAATCCGGACTGAACGTCGTTGCGGGCGACAATCTCGACGATTCCGCGCAGAAGATCGTGAAGGCCGTCAAGGGAGGCTAAGGCCATGGCCCAGGACCATCTCGCCGCATCATCTCCGCTTCCCGAGCACGCGCGTCTCGCCGCGTTCGCCGGCGAATGGAATGGCGAAGAGGTGGTCTTCCCGTCGCGCTGGACGGAAGGCGGGCCGGCGACCTCTCGCGTCGTCGCCCGCATGGACCTCAACGGGTTCTACCTGATCCAGGACTCGGCTCAGATGCGCGACGGCAAGCAGGTCTTCGCCACTCACGGCATCTTCACCTACGATCCCGACGACCGGACCTACAAACTGTTCTGGTACGACTCGCTCGGCTACACGCCGCCCTCGCCCGCTTCGGGCGGCTGGGTCGGCAAGACCCTGACGCTGGTGCGCGGCTCGCTCCGCGGCAATGCGCGCCACGTCTACGAGATCATCGACGACGATTCCTATTCGTTGAAGATCCAGTTCTCGCCGGACGCGGAAGGCTGGGCCGACGTGCTCACCGGCGTCTACCGCCGCATCCACTGACCTCTCACTCTGTTAGTTTCGCGAAAGCAGACCTCATGTCCATCCTGATCGACAAGAACACCAAGGTCATCTGCCAGGGCTTCACCGGCAAGAACGGCACCTTCCATTCCGAGGCTGCGATCGCCTATGGCACCAAGATGGTCGGCGGCACTTCGCCCGGCAAAGGCGGCTCGACGCATCTGGGCCTGCCGGTGTTCGACACCGTGCGCGAGGCGCGAGAGAAGACCGGCGCCGACGCGTCGGTGATCTACGTGCCGCCGCCGGGCGCGGCGGACGCGATCTGCGAAGCCATCGACGCCGAGATCCCGCTGATCGTCTGCATCACCGAGGGCATTCCTGTTCTCGACATGGTGCGGGTGAAGCGTTCGCTGGCCGGCTCCAAGTCGCGCCTGATCGGGCCGAACTGCCCCGGCGT
This sequence comes from Bradyrhizobium diversitatis, assembly GCF_016031635.1. Classification (GTDB taxonomy): domain Bacteria; phylum Pseudomonadota; class Alphaproteobacteria; order Rhizobiales; family Xanthobacteraceae; genus Bradyrhizobium; species Bradyrhizobium diversitatis. The sequence goes on along the minus strand of NZ_JACEGD010000051.1, from coordinate 10,167 downwards.
CATGACCGCCGGCGAGTGCAAGATCGGCATCATGCCGGCCAACATCTTCAAGACCGGCTCGGTGGGCATCGTCTCCCGCTCGGGCACGCTGACCTATGAGGCCGTGTTCCAGACCTCCCAGGAAGGCCTCGGCCAGACCACCGCGGTCGGCATCGGCGGCGACCCGGTCAAGGGCACCGAGTTCATCGACGTGCTGGAGATGCTCCTCGCCGACCCCAAGACCGAATCGATCATCATGATCGGCGAGATCGGCGGTTCCGCCGAGGAGGACGCCGCCCAGTTCCTTAAGGACGAGGCCAAGCACGGTCGCAAGAAGCCGATGGTCGGTTTCATCGCCGGCGTCACCGCCCCTCCCGGCCGCCGCATGGGGCATGCCGGCGCGATCATCTCGGGCGGCAAGGGCGATGCCGGTTCCAAGACCGAAGCGATGAAATCGGCTGGGATTACAGTGTCCCCGTCGCCCGCGCGCCTCGGCCATACGCTTGCCGAAAAATTGAAAGGCTAATTCACTCCTTCGTGCTTTTCCGGGCGAAGTTTCGCAGCAAATAGGGTAAAGGGTGCCTGTCGCGCCGAGCCTCTGCCGGGGAGCTCGGCGCCAGCGCCGTTTGTTATGCGCGAACCGAAATCGCCAGGAACTCCAGTATGTCTCGCCAGGACGCGAACGCAGCCTTTGCCTTGTCTTCCTTTTTGCAGGGCACCAACGCCACCTATATCGACGAAATCTACGCCCGCTACGAGAAGGACCCGTCCTCGGTCGATGCCGAGTGGCAGGAGTTCTTCAAGAGCCTGAAGGACCAGCCGGACGACGTCCGCAAGAATGCTCAAGGCCCGTCCTGGGAGCGCGCCAACTGGCCGCTGACGCCTCAAGACGATCTGACCTCGGCGCTCGACGGCAACTGGGCCGAAGTCGAGAAGACGGTCGGTGCCAAGATCGCTGCCAGGGCGCAGGCCAAGGGAGGCGACAAGGGCGCCGATATCTCCTCCGCCGATCTGCTCCAGGCCACGCGCGACTCCGTCCGCGCCCTGATGCTGATCCGCTCCTACCGCATGCGCGGCCATTTCCATGCCAAGCTCGACCCGCTGGGCATCGAAGCGCCGCGCAACCGCGAAGAGCTCGATCCGCGCACCTACGGCTTCACCGAGGCCGATTACGACCGCAAGATCTTCCTCGATCACGTGCTCGGCCTCGAATACGGCAGCTTGCGCGAGATCACCGCGATCTGCGAGCGCACCTACTGTCAGACGCTCGGCGTCGAGTTCATGCATATCAGCAATGCCGCGCAGAAGGCCTGGATCCAGGAGCGCATCGAGGGACCCGACAAGGAGATCTCGTTCACCCGCGAAGGCCGCAGAGCCATCCTGATGAAGCTGATCGAAGCCGAAGGCTTCGAGAAGTTTTGCGACACCAAGTTCACCGGCACCAAGCGCTTCGGCCTCGACGGCGGCGAATCGCTGATCCCGGCGCTGGAGCAGATCATCAAGCGCGGCGGCAATCTCGGCGTGAAGGAGATCGTGCTGGGCATGCCGCATCGCGGCCGCCTCAACGTGCTGACCCAGGTGATGGGCAAGGCACACCGCGCGCTGTTCCACGAATTCAAGGGCGGCTCGGCCAATCCCGACGCGGTCGAGGGCTCCGGCGACGTCAAATATCACCTCGGCGCCTCCTCGGACCGCGAGTTCGACGGCAACCGGATCCATCTGTCGCTGACCGCCAACCCCTCGCATCTTGAGATCGTCGATCCCGTCGTGCTCGGCAAGGTCCGTGCGAAGCAGGACCAGCACGGCGATCCGCCGGACATGCGCATCTCCGTCATGCCGCTCCTGATGCATGGCGACGCCGCGTTCGCCGGCCAGGGCGTGGTGGCGGAGTGCTTCGGCCTGTCGGACCTGAAGGGCTACCGCACCGGCGGCTCCGTGCACTTCATCGTCAACAACCAGATCGGCTTCACGACCTATCCGCGCTACTCGCGCTCCTCGCCCTATCCGTCCGATGTGGCGAAGATGATCGACGCGCCGATCTTCCACGTCAACGGCGACGACCCGGAAGCTGTCGTGTTCGCGGCCAAGGTCGCGACCGAATTCCGTCAGAAGTTCCACAAGCCCGTCGTCATCGACATGTGGTGCTATCGCCGCTACGGCCACAACGAGGGCGACGAGCCGGCCTTCACCCAGCCGGTCATGTACAAGCGGATCGCGGCCCATCCCTCGACCCTCACTCTCTACTCCAAGCGCCTGATTGCCGAAGGCGTGGTCACCGAGGGCGAGGTCGACAAGCTGAAGGCCGACTGGCGCTCGCGGCTCGATGCTGAGTTCGAGGCCGGCACCTCCTACAAGCCGAACAAGGCCGACTGGCTCGACGGCAAGTGGTCCGGCTTCAAGATCGCCGACCAGGAAGAGGACGCGCGGCGCGGCGTCACCGGCGTCGACATCGCCACGCTGAAGGATATCGGCCGCAAGATCACCAAGGTGCCGGACGGCTTCCGCGTTCACCGCACCATCCAGCGTTTCCTCGATAACCGCGCGAAGGCGATCGACACCGGCGCCGGCATCGACTGGGCGACCGGCGAGGCGCTGGCGTTCTGCTCGCTGCTCAACGAAAACCATCACGTCCGCCTGTCCGGACAGGATTCGGAGCGCGGCACCTTCTCGCAGCGCCACTCGGTCCTGATCGACCAGGAGGACGAGAGCCGCTACACGCCGTTCAACCATCTCGGTCACGAGCAGGGCCACTACGAGGTCATCAACTCGCTGCTGTCGGAAGAGGCCGTGCTCGGCTTCGAATACGGCTATTCGCTCGCCGAGCCGAACACGCTGACGCTCTGGGAAGCCCAGTTCGGCGACTTCGCCAACGGCGCGCAGGTCGTGTTCGACCAGTTCATCTCCTCGGGCGAGCGCAAATGGCTGCGCATGTCCGGTCTCGTCTGCCTGCTGCCGCACGGCTATGAGGGCCAGGGGCCGGAGCACTCCTCGGCGCGTCTCGAGCGTTACCTGCAGATGTGTGCGGAAGACAACATGCAGGTGGTCTACCCGACCACGCCGGCGAACTACTTCCACGCGCTGCGCCGCCAGCTCCACCGCGAGATCCGCAAGCCGCTGATCATGATGACGCCGAAGTCGCTGCTGCGGCACAAGCGGGCGGTGTCGCGTCTCGAAGAACTGGCGAAGGGAACGACCTTCCACCGCATCCTGTACGATGACGCCCAGATGCTGCCGAGCGAGGCGATCAAGCTCGTTCCGGACGAGAAGATCCGCCGCATCGTGCTCTGCTCCGGCAAGGTCTATTACGACCTCTACGAGGAGCGCGAGAAGCGCGGCATCGACGACATCTACCTGATGCGCATCGAGCAGCTCTATCCTGTGCCGCTGAAGGCGCTGGTCGCAGAGCTGTCGCGCTTCAAGAAGGCCGAAGTGGTGTGGTGCCAGGAAGAGCCCCGCAACATGGGTGCCTGGCACTTCATCGAGCCCTATCTGGAATGGGTGCTGAACCAGGTGAACGGCGTGAGCCGGCGTCCGCGTTATGTCGGCCGCGCCGCTTCCGCCGCGACCGCCACGGGTCTGATGTCCAAGCATCAGGCGCAGCTGAAGGCGTTCCTGGACGAAGCACTGAGCTAGGCAATTTCAAACTGAGTCATGCCCCGCGAAGGCGGGGCATCCAGTACTCCGCGGCATTCGTTCTGCTCATCGACGTCACGGCGTACTGGATCGCCCGCCTTCGCGGGCGATGACACATGAATTCAAGACCGCGATCTCCTTAAGGAAAAGACCATGACTGAAATTCGTGTGCCGACGCTCGGCGAATCCGTCACCGAGGCCACCATCGGCCGCTGGTTCAAGAAGGCCGGCGACCCGGTCGCCGTCGACGAGCCCTTGGTGGAGCTCGAGACCGACAAGGTCACCATCGAAGTCCCCGCGCCTTCCGCGGGCACGCTGAGCGAGATCATCGCCGCCGATGGCGCGACCGTCGCCGTCGGTGCGCTGCTCGGCCAGATCACCGAAGGTGCAGGTGCTGCCAAGCCCGCCGCCGCTCCCGCCAAGCCGGCCGCTGCTCCGGCTCCGGCCGCTGCGGCTCCGGTTGCTGCAGCCGCTGCGTCGAAGGCGCCGCCGGCCGATGCGCCGCTTGCCCCGTCCGTGCGCAAGCTGTCGGCCGAGACCGGCGTCGACGCCTCGACCGTTCCGGGCTCCGGCAAGGACGGCCGCGTCACCAAGGGCGACATGCTGGCTGCGATCGAGCGCGCCGCCTCCGCGCCGACCCCGGTCAACCAGCCCGCCGCCGCCGTGCAGGTTCGCGTGCCGTCGCCGGCCGATGACGCCGCCCGCGAGGAGCGCGTCAAGATGACCCGGCTGCGCCAGACCATCGCGCGCCGCCTCAAGGACGTGCAGAACACCGCGGCCATGCTCACGACCTTCAACGAGGTCGACATGACCAACGTCATGGCGCTGCGGGCCCACTACAAGGACGCGTTCGAGAAGAAGCACGGCGCCAAGCTCGGCTTCATGGGCTTCTTTACCAAGGCCGTCGTGCAGGCGCTGAAGGACATCCCGGCGGTCAACGCCGAGATCGACGGCAGCGACCTGATCTACAAGAACTACTACCACATCGGCGTCGCCGTCGGCACCGACAAGGGCCTGGTCGTGCCCGTGGTGCGCGACTGCGACCACAAGTCGATCTCCGACATCGAGAAGAGCATCGCCGATTTCGGCCGCCGCGCCCGCGACGGCCAGCTCAAGATCGACGAGATGCAGGGCGGCACCTTCACCATCACCAATGGCGGCATCTACGGCTCGCTGATGTCGACCCCGATCCTGAACGCGCCGCAGTCCGGCATTCTCGGCATGCACAAGATCCAGGAGCGGCCGATGGTTGTCGGCGGCAAGATCGAGGTCCGCCCGATGATGTACCTGGCGTTGTCCTACGATCACCGAGTCATCGACGGCAAGGAGGCCGTCACCTTCCTGGTTCGCGTCAAGGAGAGCCTGGAAGATCCGGCGCGCCTGGTGCTCGATCTCTGATCCCTGTCGCTTTGCGAGCGCCGTCGCGATCAGCGCGGCGGCGCGTGTCGAACCATGGAGGTGCGCATGACAGATAAGGTCGTTGTCATCACCGGCGGCAGCCGCGGCATCGGGCGGGCGACCGCGATCGCGGCGGCCGCGCGCGGCTATCGCGTCGTGGTCGGCTATGCCAGCAACAAGAAGGCCGCCGACGAGGTGGTCGCGCAGATCGAGGCCGCCAACGGCAAGGCCATCGCGGTGAAATGCGATGTCGCCGAGGAAAGCGACATCCTCGCCCTGTTCGAGGAAGCTGACAAGCTGGGCACGCTTGGCGCGCTCGTCAACAACGGCGGCATTGTCGGCAAGAGCGGCGTGCGGGTCGACGAGATGTCGGCCGAGCGCATCCAGCGTGTGATGGCGGTCAACGTCACCGGCTCCATCCTCTGCGCGCGCGAAGCCATCAAGCGGATGTCGACCAGGCATGGCGGCGAGGGCGGCGTCATCGTCAACCTCTCGTCCGTTGCTGCCAGGCTCGGCGCCCCCAACACTTATGTCGACTACGCCGCCTCCAAGGGCGCGGTGGATTCCTTCACCGTCGGCCTCGGCTACGAGGTCGCGGGCGAAGGCATCCGCGTCGCCGCGATCCGTCCCGGCCTGATCGACACCGAGATCCACGCTGCCGGCGGCGAGCCCGACCGCGCCCATCGTCTGGCCCACATGGTGCCGATGAAGCGCGTCGGCACCGCCGATGAAATCGCCAACGCCATCGTCTGGCTGCTGTCGGACGAGGCCTCCTACGTCACCTCAGCCATTCTCGATGTGTCCGGCGGTCGCTGACGCTCCGGCGGACGCTGACACATCCTCATCACGCCTAACCTCACGGGACTTTCTCTCATGGCTACCTACGATCTCGTCGTCATCGGCACCGGACCGGGCGGTTACGTCTGCGCGGTGCGCGCAGCCCAGCTCGGCATGAAAGTCGCCGTGGTCGAAAAGAACGCCACGCTCGGCGGCACCTGCCTCAATGTCGGCTGCATGCCGTCGAAGGCGCTGCTGCACGCCTCCGAGATGTTCGAGGAAGCCGGCCATTCCTTCGCGAAGATGGGCGTGTCGGTCTCGTCGCCGAAGCTCGATCTGCCGGCGATGATGAACTTCAAGCAGCATGGCATCGACGGCAACGTCAAGGGCGTCGAGTTCCTGATGAAGAAGAACAAGATCGACGTGCTCAAGGGCACCGGCAAGATCCTCGGCACCGGCAAGGTCGAGGTCTCCGCCGACGGCAAGTCGCAAGTCATCGAAACCAAGAACATCGTCATCGCTACCGGCTCCGACATCGCGCGCCTCAAGGGCATCGAGATCGACGAGAAGCGCATCGTGTCGTCCACCGGCGCGCTGTCGCTGGACAAGGTCCCCGGCAAGCTCCTGATCGTCGGCGCCGGCGTGATCGGCCTCGAACTCGGCTCGGTCTGGCACCGCCTCGGCGCCGACGTCGTCGTGGTCGAATTCCTCGATCGCATCCTGCCCGGCATGGACGGCGAGATCGCCAAGCAATTCCAGCGTATCCTCGAGAAGCAGGGCTTTGCGTTCAAGCTGGGGGCCAAGGTCACCGCGGTCGACACTTCGGGCAAGACGCTGAAGGCGACGATCGAGCCCGCCGCCGGCGGCGCTGCCGAGACGCTGGAAGCCGACGTTGTGCTCGTCTGCATCGGCCGCGTGCCCTACACCGACGGTCTCGGTCTGAAGGAAGCCGGCGTCGCGCTCGACCCGCGCGGCCGCGTGCAGATCGATCCGCATTTCGCCACCAGCCTGAAGGGCGTCTACGCCATCGGCGACGTCGTCGCCGGCCCGATGCTCGCGCACAAGGCCGAGGATGAAGGCGTTGCCGTCGCGGAGATCATCGCCGGCCAAGCCGGTCACGTGAACTACGATGTCATCCCGGGCGTCGTGTATACCACGCCGGAAGTGTCCTCCGTCGGCAAGACCGAGGAGGAGCTGAAGCAGGCGGGCATCGGTTACACCGTCGGAAAGTTTCCGTTCACCGCCAATGGCCGCTCCAAGGTCAACCAGACCACTGACGGTTTTGTGAAGGTTCTCGCAGATGCGAAGACCGATCGCGTGCTCGGCGTGCACATCATCGGCCGCGAAGCCGGCGAAATGATCCATGAAGCCTGCGTTCTCATGGAATTCGGCGGCAGTGCGGAGGATCTCGCGCGCACCTGCCACGCCCATCCGACCCGCTCGGAGGCCGTCAAGGAAGCCGCGCTTGCGGTCGGCAAGCGGGCCATCCATATGTAGGCCCGCGCCCCAGCATCGAATCGGGCGGGAAACATATGCTGCGCCGCCTCCTTCAACCGGTCTGGGTCCTGCTTGCGATCATCTTCCTGATCGAAGCCTGGTTGTGGGACCATCTCGAGCCGATCGTTGCCAAGGTCGTCGCAGCCATCCCGCTCGCGCGGTTCAAGCATTGGCTGACGGAGCGCGTCAATGCGCTGTCGCCCGCCATGACGCTGATCGTGTTCGCGGTTCCCATCGTCCCGCTGTTTCCGCTCAAGCTGGTCGGCCTCTGGCTGCTCGCACACGAATACTGGACCAGCGCGGTCTTCATGATCGTGTTCGCAAAGCTGGTCGGCGTCGGCGTCACCGCCTTCGTGTTCGACGTGACGCGCCACAAGCTGCTGGAGATGCACTGGTTCGAGCGGATCTACGATCTGGTGCTGAAGGTGCGCGCCAAGGCCGCCGAACTGGTCGATCCGATCAAGCGCCGCATCCGCGAGCTGATCGCCGGCAACGGCGAGGGCTGGTCCTCCCGCACGCTGCGCCTGATCCAGCGCTTCCGCAGGAGCGTGCACCAGGCGCGGTGAGCTGCGCGTTGCATACACACGGTCATCGCCAGAAATTCGGTGTCATTGCCCGCGAAGGCGGGCAATCCAGTATTCCAGAGACGTCAATGATTGAACCGAGAAGCCGCGGCGTACTGGATGCCCCGGTCAAGCCGGGGCATGACACCGTTCTTGTGGCTTCAGAGGCGTGCGCGGCAGCGCCCCCTCAATGCAAGTGCAAGAGATGCGGCCACCACAGGCCGAGCGCGGTCATGATCAAGCCGGCGATCGTCAGCACGCCGCTGACATAGGCCAGCGCGAGCATGCCGGTGATGATGGTGGCCGAGGCCAGTACGATTCCGATCTGGAACGCCGCCGAGGCCAGCTCGAAATGGTGGTATTTCGCGGTCGCCTCGTCGCGCGCATGCTCGGCGTGCTTGGCCTTCTCCGCGAGCTGCTCGGTGCCTTCGCCGGTCTCGGGCTCGGAGCGGTAGCGCTGTGCGGTCTTGGTCCAGTCGTCGATCTGCTTCTGCACCGCCGCCTTCATGGCGGCGTCGTCGGCCAGCGAACCCAGCGTCAGCTTGCCCTGCTCGGCCGCAGTGATCACCACGGTGCGGCGGATGCTCTTGGCCTGGAAGAACGCCCAGAGATTGGCGGCCTCGACGTTTTTGCTGATCGATTCGGTCTGGGCGCCCTTGCCGAGCGTCTCCGAGATTGCCAGGAACAGCGCCAGCACCGCGATCAGAAGCGCGATCTTCTTGTTCGAGCCGGACGCGTGTTCGGCGTGCTCGGCGTGCTCCATGCTTTCGTGTGCGCCCATTATATCTCTCCTGCTCGGTTCCCACGATTTGACCGAACCGTGGGCGCTGCGCAAGAGGCACGCGAGCTATGACGAGAGTGTGTCAGCGCCGCGGATGCGCGCTCGCATAGACTTCCAGCAGCCGCTCCGAATCGATGCCGGTATAGACCTGCGTCGTCGAGAGCGAGGAATGGCCGAGCAATTCCTGGATGGCGCGCAGGTCGCCGCCGCGCGAGAGCAGGTGCGTGGCGAAGGAGTGCCGGAGCGCGTGCGGCGTGGCGCTGTCGGGCAGGCCGAGCGCACCGCGCAGCCGCTCCATCGCGAGCTGGATGATGCGCGGGCTCAAGGGCCCGCCGCGCGCGCCGACGAAGATCGGTCCCTCCGCGGGTAGCGGATACGGGCACATCGAAACGTATTCCTGCACCAGCTCCAGCACGTTTTGCAGCACCGGCACCATGCGCGTCTTGTTGCCTTTGCCTGTCACGACCAGCACGTCGCCTTCGCCGGGACGCGGCACCTCGCGGCGCTTCAGGCCAAGCGCTTCGGAGATGCGCAGGCCCGAGCCATACAGCAGCGCCATCACCGCAGCGTCGCGCGCCAGGATCCAGGTCTCGCGGTCCTCGCCGGCGCGCTCGTCGGCGTCGGCCAGGCGTTTTGCGGAGGCCATCGGCAGCGGTTTCGGCAGGCTCTTCGCAACTTTTGGCGCGCGGATTGCGGACAATGCACCGACCTTGCCCTTGCCCTCGCGCTCGAGGAAGCGACCGAACGAGCGCAGGCCCGCCAGCGCGCGCATCAGGCTGCGGCCGGCAATGTCGTCGGCCCTGCGCATCGCCATGAAGGCGCGGATGTCGGTGGCCTCCAGCGCCGCGAAGCGCGCCAGCGTGACACGCTCGCCCCAATGATTGCTGAGGAAATCCAGGCACTGCCGCAAGTCGCGGCCATAGGCCTCCAGCGTCTTCGGCGACAGCCGCCGTTCGGCGCCGAGATGCGACAGCCAGCGTGCCATCTCCTGCGCGATCGAGGGATCGGCGCTGGCGAGCTCGAGTCTTGGGGCGGCCGCTTTGCTCATGCGCTCTGGACGTGGTGATTCCACTCAGTATATCGCATCACACTCGTTTATCGTTCGCTAAGGCCGGCCCGCGGCGCTAGCCTGAAGTCCCCGAGTTCCGATTCTCCACCCATGGATCACACACCGCGCAGCCCCGCCTCCGCCCACGCGACCGGCATGGTCGACGTGCTGGTGCCGGTCGCGCTCGACCAGACCTATTCCTACAAGATGCCGCGCGGGATGGAGCTGAAGGCGGGCGATCTCATCAGTGTGCCGCTCGGCCCGCGCGAGGTGCTCGCCGTGGTGTGGGGCGAGAATGCCAATCCCGATCCGCGCCTGCACAATCGCCTCAAGGAGGTCAGCGAGAAGCTCGATATCCCGCCGCTGAAGCCCGAGCTGCGTTCGGTGGTCGACTGGGTCGCCAATTACACGCTGAGCCCGCGCGGCATGGTGCTGCGCATGTGCCTGCGCATGGGCGAGAATCTCGGCCCGGAGCGGGTGCGCGCCGGCGT
>NZ_JACEGD010000006.1 GCF_016031635.1 Bradyrhizobium diversitatis | reverse complement strand
CGAAGACATACCCTACGATCAACATCCGGATCATCAGCTCCGGATCGATCGACGGGCGACCCATGGACGAATAATGAGGAGCAAGTTCGCTGCGAAGCCAGGATAGATCGAGAGCAGTGTCGATCTTCCGCACCAGATGATCTTCGGGAACTACATCGCTGAGATGAAACTCGTAGAACAGTTGACCTTGGTCACTCTTCAGACGGCCCATCATGGATCGACCTCGTCGCGATTCGCGTCAACACAACGGAATCACGCTTGCTGGCTCGTCTCAACTGACTTTTGCAACAATATCGGCCCTTAGCTGCCTCTTCTATCAAACGCCGACGTGACTGCTTTCGGCCCATAAGCGGACCACTGGCAGACCGCGACGGAAGCCCTGCTTGTGACCGACATCGGACGTGCTGCCGTTCTCAAATGGTTTATTCTGGTTGGTAACTGTCTCAGCACACCTTTACCGCCTTGGGTCGCTCGGTAATAGTTCCCCCGTTCAACCTGTGGGGGAATCATGAAGCATGTTTTTACTTTGGCTATAGTTTTAATTGCGTCTCCCGCCTCGGCAGCGCCGCCATATGCTTGCCACCACGATCCGATCTGCCAAGTGAAGCGTGATGGCATTTCGGTGGAGCAGGCCAAGCGGCGCGACAGTGGCGCGGAGCCCAGCAATAGTTCTCCGCATGCATTGGCTTGCATGAAGAAATACGGCTTCACCTATGCGGAGTGGCGCGCATACACGGTCCCCGCATCAAAGGCCGAGCCTTATCGGAGATGTCGTGACGGTAGAGGATAAGAACCGAGAGTGAGGCCGCCTCAGTTGGCGGCCTCTTTCATTTTGCAGGCACCAGTAATTTCTATCTGGCGCCCCCTCGCCACGCTTCTAGGACATCAACCAGCTGCAGGAACTTCTGCCTGCTTTTGTGTTCATTGGTTTTATAGGTCTCGCTCGCAAGCCAGCAAACGGGTTCTATTTTACTGTCATTAGCATTCATCCGGCCCCGCCTCTGGGCGTTTATCAGTGGCAAGTTTCCTCCAGGAAACCGCTCACTGTCTGATTTCCCGCTGCTTTACATAGCTCACATACCGATCGATCTGGTTGGCTAAGCGAAGCCAACTTCTAGCCAAATCTCCAAGCATCCGACTTTTGGTGCCATCCTGTGTTTCCTGCGACAACCGATAGCAGTCTGCTGATTGATCTCTGCAATAATTTGAAGTCTGCAAGATGCTATCTCCAACATTGGCGTCCTGATCGACGACGTCATCTCTTCGTCGTCGACAATACATCGCAATGAATATCGGAAGTGAAAGACCGGGCGTCGGCCTCCAACCGCGGCTGCGCGTGAAGGTTCCTAGAGCCGTTTTATTCTCAAGGACTCAAGGCGCGCCCCTCTCAGCACGGCCGCCTGCGATGCGAACGGGACGCGAGAATCAGTCCAGCGGATGACTTGTCGATCGTCAAGTTGGATCTTCGGTACGTCGGATAACCGCACCTCGCCCTGACCGGAGGAATACGGTTGAATTGGTCGGCGCACACGCATCATTGGACGCTTGAGACCGGTGCATCGGTACGGCTTATGGCCGCCGCGAAAGGCCAGACTGTCCCGCCTCGCGGCGTGGAGCTGCCGATTCTTCTAGGAGACGGAACGGTCCTCAAGACACTGGTGACTGATTCTTCAGCCTATCGGATCGTCATCGAGTTGGACAGCGGCCATCTTCGGCGCTTGGCACCCAAGCCAGGGGAGCCTTCAAATCCCATCCGTTTCCCCGGTTCGTGCTGGATCGTTCAGCGCCGCATATAGAGCGGGCGATCACCGGATGGGGTCGAATCCAGAGGCTGGAACAATGGGGCTCGTAGTTGCTGTCACTGCCGCCAATTTCGCGGCAATTTTTCTTGCCGAGATTGGCGAAAAGTAGCACCGCAGGATTCTCGCGACGCTGCTGGCTAGATAACGAGAGCGCGCGGAGAGTTCCTGCACTACTGATATGAGTGTGACTTGGCCTAGACGATGAAGTCCGTCGCATGCAGGTCCGCCGTGTGGACTCCGTGCAGCGTGATCGAATCGCTGGCCGTCAGGTGGATAACCGCATTACCGGAGCTATCGTCGCTGATCAGGCTCTTCAGCGCAGTCCAGTCCGCGAGGCCGTAGTCCCGCACGTCGATCAGATTGTGCTCGATCGCCGTGCTGCCGACGATAATATTGCCTTGATTGAAAGTCATGGATCAGATCTTGTCCCGAGCCCATGTCGAACGCGAAGATGTCGCTGTTCGGTCCGCCCCACATTTCGTCGTTGCCGCCTTTGCCGTTCAGGATGTCCCTGTCGCCTGTGATCGAGCCTGGCGTCGCTGGATCGTAGTACCAGGCGTCGCCCAACACGTTGTCAGCGTACGATCCGCCCGTAAGGACATCGTTGCCTCCATGCGCATTGCCGGACATGAAGGAGGCATCGCCGATCATTAGGAAGGAATCGTAGTGAAGATTGCCGTTGAGATCGACGACGGTGAAGGTATCGTTTCCACGTGCATCACCTGAGAGCCCACCCGCATCACCGTATAAGTTCCCGCCTCCAGTCTGGGCTTCGTCTCCAATCGTGAAGACGAGGTTGCCATTGCCGCCGTGCGCGTGATCGGTCAGGCCGAACGCATCGACAGACCGGCTCGGCAGTTCTGTACGGCGGCGAAGCACAGCTGCGCGTACTGGCGATGTTGCTGATGACGTTGCGGGGCACGCCGTTTCTCTTCATGGCCGACGAGATGAGCCGCAAGCGCGTTCCGATTCCTTCCGACCGCGTCCGCGATCCCTTCGAGAAGCTGATACCGGGCCCATGGGGCTGTGCCGCGATCCCGAGCGCGCGCCGATGCGCTGGGACGACAGTCCCAACGGTCACCAGCGGCGATCCATGGCTGCCGCTGGAGCGCCCCGACGGCGCAGCCAACGTCGCCGCGCAGCAGCGCGACGCGCGTTCGATGCTCGCGGTTTCGCGCGCTGACGTCGCTGCGGCGCGAGCATGCGTGCCTGCGCCTTGGCGGGTACGCGCCGCTGCGCGCGCAGAACGAGATTCTCTCCTTGAACGGACCGATGGCAGCAGCCAGATCCTGGTCGCGCTCAACATAGCGGCCGAGCCGCGACAGCGCCACCGGCAGGGTCGCGACCGCCTGTCGATGTCGACGCATCTCGACCGGCCGTCCGAACCGCTGCTCGACGCGGCTATCCTGCTCCGCGGCAACGAAGGCGTGATCGTTGCGATTGAAGCGCGGTGACCGCAGGAACCATCCGCGCATCAGAACGTCTGATCCACGCCTCCGCCATCCCGCTGTCGGAGGCGAACTGCACGAAGCCGCGGCCCCAGCACTGCCCCGCGCCGGGGTTGGCGGCGTGAGCCCGGAGGCAGCTCATGAGCAAGACGACGAGACTTCAACACCGGATCGTCGGCAAGACCAGGCAGGCCGTCGGCGAGATCATCGGCGACCAGACCCTGCACGATGAAGGCAAGGCCCAGGCGGAGCGCGGACGCGACGAACAGGATGCGCCGAGCGAGATCGATCCGCTGAAGAAGCCCAAGCAGCCGACGTGAACGCGGAGCCACGATCCGCCACTTCCGATACAGCGCGGCCTGCCGGCGGAGACACGCTGCAGCCCAGGGAGCGGCAGCGCTGCTCGCGCTGGATTGCCGCCGCCGAACTCGCCCTGATCAGCAGCACCTTCTCGACGCTTCTGAGCCAGTTGTTCGCCGCCCGCATCGGCCGCGATGCCGCGGTCGACTGGATGACGGTCGCGGCCATTCCCGCGCGTGACTGGGCGCTCAGCGCGGAGCCGTCGTGGGGCGCGATCCTCACCGGCATCGCCTTTCACCAATGGGCGGATTTCTCCTGGGCACTGGTCTTCTTCGGGGTGCTCGGGCGCTGGACCGCGGATCTGCGACCGTTGACGATCCTGCTGCTGGCGCTGCCTTGGGCGTTGTTCTCCTCGAGCCTGGAATGGTTCGTGCTGGTGCCACTGCTTCCGTTCTGGCAGCCGCTGTTCACACTGCAGCAGCCCTACTGGATCGGACTACTGGTCCATGGCTGCTCGGCCATGATGTATCCCTTGTACGCGCGGTTGCGCTGGCGCCGCGGCCAGGCACCGGTGCGCGACATTCGTTTCACCAATGCGTGGAGCACCGGCGCACTTGTCGTGATCGTGCTGCTCGGGACGGTCGCGTTGTTCGGCGCCCATGGCTACGAGCTGCCATGGATCGGTCGCGACAGGGATGCGGACCAGATCTATATCAGGCACATGAGCGCGCATCACGCCCAGGGCATCGAGCTTGCGCGGCTCGCTACCGAACGCGCCCAGGATCCGCATCTGCGCAAGCTCGCGATGCTGATGGTCGCGAGCCAGAACGGCGAAAACCAGATCTTCGAGAACTGGTGGCTGAGCTGGTTCGACACCGAGATGCCCGACTGCAGCACGGATGAACGTACTGCAATGCCCGGTTACTTGACGCCGGCCGACATGCGACAGGTCAAGACCGCGTCGTCCGACCAGTTCGACGCGGCCTTCATAGCGGCGATGAGCAAGCATCATGCCGGCGCGGTCAGGATGGCGGACCGAATGTGGCAAAGCCGCGGCGATCCGCGCCTGCGCATCATGGCCCACGCCATTCGCCACGAACAGCAGGGCGAGATCGCGCTGATGCACGCCGCGGACGGCGTCGCGGCCGTCGCCGCGGCGGTCCGCAACATGTTCGCCGACAACGTCAATTGAGCGCGGGGAAGCTCGCTTCGGCGAGCCGATAAAGTCATAAGGCCCTTAGGCTTCAGCAAACAGATGCGGCGGATGGCGGGCCGAACGAAACCGGGCACCTCGCAACAGTCTGAACCTGGCGACCGCTATGCTACCGGGCGCTGATGGGCCAGAAACTCCATCGTCCAGGCAAGCTGCGGCTTTCTCCCCGAGTTTGCCCCTGTGCAGATCGCCGACCGTTGGCTCGGCGATGGAGGCTTCTCACTGAACGCCCCATTCGAACCGATCCTGGAGAGCGGGACACCGCCTCGCCTTTATGTCGTCGATCTCTTTGCGCGCGACGACGGGGTTCCTGACGGCCTCGAGGCAGCGGCCGAGCGCAAGAGCGACCTCATCTTCGGCAACCAGACTTATCAGCGGCTGCGCCATGCTTCCGAGGCTCGCTGGCTTCGCGCCGAGCTTCAGGGTTTGGTTCACGAAGACCAGATCTACCTCCTGAGCTATCGACCAGGCCAGGGGGAGGCGGGGCCCGAAAAATCCTTCGACCTCTCGGACATCGCAATGGCGCAGAGATGGCGGGCTGGCCGTCTGGACATGGAGCATGCGTTGAGCCTTGCCTGCGACTGCAACAGCATCTGCAGCGTGCGCCGGGCTCAACGGACGGGCGCCTGAGCAGGCGCAGCGCAGCTTCAGCCCTCCCGAACGCTGCATTGACGGATGTCGTCGAGGAATTGGATAAGCCCCTCATCGGCGGCAGCGCCCTCGGGTGAGGCAATGGTCGTGATGCCCCAGTTCGCGAGCACGGCTTCCTGCACCGGATTGCGTTGAGCGACGAAGACGAAGGATCTTGGCCCGTCCTGGCGGTGCCCGGATTCATCCCAGGTCTGCCAGATCCGGTGCAGCAGCAGCCTTATGTTTGGATCCGACATGCTGTACCCGATGAAGAGCAGCGTGCTTCCAAGAGCCGGCACGAAATCGGATATCGAGCGGTGAATCGAAGGCAAGGCGGTTGAGGAAGTCGGTCTCGGTCAACACGAGCGAGGCGTCATCGTCAAAATCGCCGTGATATTTGATGATGTGCATCACGCCGGATCTCGCGCCCGCAATCTCCTTGGCGTTGCTGATCTTCGCATAAGGCCGATCGAGAACCTCGAAGGCAGTTTCGAGATTTCGATTGTAGTTGGTCGTATAGATGACGGGAAAGTCGAGATCGACGATCAGGCGGTGCAGCTTCGAGTCCGCGATTCTCTTGGGATCGACGCGCCAGTTGCGGTCGAGCCAGCTGCGCAACGGGCCGACGCCGCCGCGCTTCAGCCGGTAGTATTCCGCCAGCATCTGATAGCCGCCATGCATCCCATCGATGACGTCGCGATCGAGGCAGAGATCGTCCAGCAGATGGTCGATCAGGGATTGCCAGGAGGGCAGCCCTACCGCCATCGAAATGCCGGCGCCGACAAACAGGATTGCACGCCGCCGCCTGATCGCAGCTGCCAGGATTTCGTGAGGCGCCTCCTCGGCTATGAGACCCGCTGGTTGCTGGTTCATCTCACAGAATGGCCGGATCGGCGGGGCGTTCCTAAAGCGGCCGTCATCGACTGAGGAAAGGCCCCGCCCTTCCCCGTCCGTGTCGCAAAGCGCACGATCAGCCGCCGGAGCTCGGCCTTGTGGACCAGGCGGGCCGCTGTTTTGGCCGAGACCCAGATCGCATCGCGTTCGCCCTTCTCAGGCCACCAGCGCTCCTGGCCATGCACCTTCATGGGAAACACCGCGACATTCATGGTCTGCTTGCGCTCGCCCTTGCGCTTGCGATGCTTGAAGCTACCCAACGCGCGCTTCGCGATCACACCGACGAGCCCGGCCTCCTCGTAGGCTTCGAGCGCAGCTGTGCGGTGCGGCTCCGTGTTGGGCATCAAAGAGCCCTTCGGGACACTCCACCTGCGTTTGCGTCTCGTCGTGATCAGCATCACGTGAAGCTCGGATTTATGCAGACGAAATGGAAGCGCGGCGAATTGCTTCTTGCCCATCAGGTATCTCCAATGGGTTGATAAGCAAGGCCTAACGCCATGGTTCCTGCGGACAGCGTGGGCGCACCCATTAGACATCCTCCACCATTTTGAGGCGCAGGGCGGAAATGGCCTCGCCGGGATTGAGGCGCTTCGGGCAGCGGCATTTGGAGCAGCAAGCGCAAACTCAGATGGATCCGAAGCAGCGCAGCTGAAGGACATCGTCCAACGAAAGCCCGAATAGAACAATACGAAAGGCCGGCGCCGTGGCGAGCATGAGCAGCAGCAGGAAGAGTGCGTACACGAGCCCCGGCGGTGTTCTTCTAATGAGGCTGTAGATCGCCTTGCCCATGAACTTTCCCCTGCGCTCCGCGCACCAGCCTGGCACCCATGGCTAGCATCGCAGCTCCCCACAACAGAAAGCCGATATCCCAAAACACCCGCTGCGCCTCGGGCGCCGTCTCGTTGACCTGATGCAGCCGCAGGATCTGGTGATCGATCACACCCTCGACCAGATTGAAGATGCCCCAACCGAGCAACATCACGCCAAGACATCGCTCGTTCGACCAGTCCAGCCCATCCTTCCGCGCCCGCTGCCACAGCAAATAGAGGCCCGCGAGCACCAGAACGTAGGCTGCGCTGTGGAATAGGCCGTCCCAGAGCGTATTGAGCCTGATGTTGTTGAGAGAGTTGAGAGGATACCAGCCGCTTAACATATGATGCCATTGCAGCAGCTGGTGCAACACGATGCCATCGAAGAATGCACCCAGCCCAAGCCCTAGAAGTATGCCTGCGGATGTCGGAAAGCCATTGGACTTCTCATCTTGCATTTGATGCACTCACACAAGGCGCAAAAGATGCGGGGCAAGTCATCGCACTGTTCGGACGTTCCTATATTTTGCGCCTCCGCTTCGTTGATGCCCACGGATCGCAATCTGTACGCGCGCCGGCAAAAACATGCATTAACGACCGCGACGTCCCAGATTCAGATCGCGATCGGATCTTTGGGAACAAAGGCTGCGGCCAACGCGTCTGTCGCCCACATGTTGAGGGCGCAACATGGCGGGACGCTTGGACTTCACAGCACACCGCGGCGACCAACACCGGCGCCCTACTTAAACGGCCCAACAGAAGCGAGAGAGGTTGTCATGCCATATGCCGTGTTCAAGGATGGTGAGAAGCTGAGCCGGACGTTCTCGACCAAGCAGGAGACGCTCGAGAAGGCCGACGAAGCAGGGCTGGTCGAACACGACGGCGAACGCCCCGTGCTCGAGGACGAGTTGAAGATCGAACCGTGCGCTCCCGATGCCGAGGCTCACGATGACGCTGATCTCGATTGGACACCGGCAAAGCCGTCGCCGTGATGTTCAGCTGGTATCGCCACAGCTCGCATCGGCTGGAACGACCGATTTACTGGAGGGTTGGTGGCACAGGCGACAGCCCTGCATTCCCAACCGAATGAGGAAACGATGCCAAAGGCACCCAAGTCCGTCGAACACGATCCAAGAGAGACGCCGGCCGATGATCCGCGGCAGCAGACCGACATGCCGACGCATCGCCAGACCGACCAGCCCTGGCAGGGCAATCCGGAGAAGGATCAGATTGATCCAAACCGGCCTCCGATCGATCTCGAGAAATGGCAAAAATCAAACACTCATTAGGAGTCCCCGGCTGGCCAGCCAGTCCGAGCTTTAGAGCGTATCAATCGAGCGTGTGGACGACCGGCCGAAGCTCGCCCGCCTCGCCGATCTCGACGGTCGCCAGCGTGACCGGCAGCCTGAAGCGCCTCGGCCCGGCGCTGCCCGGATTGAGATAGAGGACGCAGTGGACCACCCTCACGCTCGCCCGATGCGAGTGGCCACAGATCACCGCATGGACCCCGCTGGGCGCAGGCTTCGCGGCCAGCTCCTTCAGATCATGCAAGACATAAAAGCCGTGTCCACCGAGGCGTATGGTCGTTGTCTCAGGATAATCGCGCGCCCAGGCGCCGACGTCGACATTGCCTCGGATGGCTGTCACCGGTGCGATCCGGCGTAACTCGTCGAGGATACGCTCGGCACCGATATCGCCGGCATGAATGAAATGCGACACGCCGGCGAGGCAGGGCGCCACCTCCGGCCGGAGCAGGCCATGCGTATCCGAAATCACTCCGATCTTCAAAGTGGCATCCCTCCGGCGGACCGAGAACTCCAAGGGATTAGGAACCCCCGCAGTGCGCTCGCATTGCTGCCTATCTAGCCGGAGTTCACCATTGGGCAACAATGGCGTCATGGCAACCGCGTTCCCACCAGCTCGGTCCGCCGGCTCAGCCCGCGAAGCCGTACGGCGCCGCGCGCGACGAACGACGCAGCCACCTAGGCAAGGATAACGGATGCTCGAAGACCTGCGCGCGATCATGCAGCCCGGTGCGATCATCGCCGTTCTCATCGTGCTGGCGCTGATGGCAGCAGCCGACGCGGCCATCTTCATCGCGGCCAGAGGATGGCCGTTCTAGGCCAGAGCCGAAGGGAGGGTCGCCGTCACCAAGCCAGCGCCCTCCACACCAACCGCTCCGACGACCTATAGGAACCTTCATACGTTTGACCGGTTCGCCCTCCAACAGGGGAGCACGGCAAACATCGATGCCTGTCCGGATGCGAACGGCTCTGGTGCCATTTGCGACGTTGCCGCTGGCCGATTGCGCCGGCCGGCAGTCGGCGCTCGACCCGCAGGGACTTCAATCCAACCAGATTCTCCAGACTTTGTTCATCTTCCTGATTGTCGCAGCCGTCATCTGGACCGCGGTCGTCGTCGTCCTGTGCATCGGCCTGCTGCGCCGGAAGCGCCACGCCGACCAGCCTCTCGCGCTGCATCAGGGCTTTGAACGGACCAGCGGTTACGTCGTCTTCGGGTTGGGGCTCGTCACCCTCATCATCGTGCTCGGTCTCTCGATCGTCAGCTACGCTGGCCAGCGCACTGTGTTCGCCAAGGACGAGCATGCCCTCACCCTCAAGATCATCGGCCATCAATGGTGGTGGGAAATTCGTTACGAGGATGACAGCCCCCATCAGAGCTTCGTGACCGCAAACGAGATCCGCATTCCCACCGGCCAGCCGGTGAAAGTCGAGCTTGAATCCGCCGACGTGATCCACAGCTTCTGGGTGCCGAGCCTGACCGGAAAGATGGATCTGATCACCGGGCAGAAGAACGAACTTCAATTCACCGCGAAAAACCCCGGCGTCTACCGCGGCCAGTGTGCTGAGTTCTGCGGCCTTCAGCACGCCCACATGGCCTTCGCGGTCCTCGCGTTGCCGCCCGACGAGTACGGGCGCTGGCGGGATCACGAGAACCAGAGCGCCACCAGCCCGACCGACACGCTCGGCAAGCAGGGCGAGCAGCTGTTTCGCGCGAGAGGCTGCGCGCTCTGCCATACGATCCGCGGCACGCTCGCGGGCGGCCAGCTCGGCCCCGATCTCACGCATTTCGGCAGCAGGACGACGATCGCGGCCGGAACGCTGCCGATGTCCTCGGCAACCCTCGGCGCCTGGATTGCCGATCCCCAGCACATCAAGCCCGGAAGCAACATGCCCAAGATGCCGCTGCAATCGGGCGAGCTCATCGCGATCATTCATTACCTGGAGCAGCTCAAGTGAGCATGATGGCCGAGCAACGAGAGTTGCGTGATGACGCGCTGAATGGCCTTCAGCTTTCGACGCATATGGAAAGCATCTGGCGCACGCCATCCGGATTTTCCGGCGCGCTGATGTCGGTGGACCACAAGGTCGTCGGGCGCCGCTACATCGTCACGGCATTCGCATTTCTGCTGCTCGGCGGGCTTCTCGCGGTGCTCATGCGCGTCCAGCTCGCCAAGCCCGAGAGCACGTTTCTGTCGGCGGACAAGTACAACCAGATCTTCACCATGCACGGCTCGACGATGATGTTCCTGTTCGCCGTGCCGGTGATGGAGGCGTTCGCCGTCTACCTCGTGCCGCTGATGGTCGGAACCCGGAACATTGCATTCCCGCGACTGAACGCCTTCAGCTACTGGATGTTTCTGTTCGGAGGCTGCTTCCTCTGGATTTCCTTCGCCCTCAACGTGGGACCGGATGTCGGCTGGTTTGCCTATGTCCCTCTGTCCTCCTTGCAGTACACGCCCACCAAACGGCCCGACGTCTGGGCGCAAATGATCACCTTCACCGAGGTGGCCGCGCTTGCCGTCTCCGTTGAGATCGTCGTGACCGTGTTCAAGCAGCGCGCGCCGGGCATGACGCTCGACCGAATCCCCCTGTTCGTCTGGGCGATGCTGGTCACCAGTTTTCTGGTGATGTTCGCCATGCCATCCATCATGGTCGCATCGACGTCGATGATCCTCGACCGCCTCGTGAACACGCGCTTTTACGATTCCTCGTCGGGGGGGCATCCCCTGCTGTGGCAGCATCTGTTCTGGTTTTTCGGCCATCCCGAGGTCTACATCATCTTCATCCCCGGCACCGGCATGGTCTCGGCGATCCTCGCAACGTTTGCCCGGCGTCCGGTGGTCGGGTATCCCGTGGTCATCCTCTCGCTGATCGCGACCGGCTTCCTGTCGTTCGGCTTGTGGGTCCACCACATGTTTGTCACGGGCTTGCCTCAGCTCGGCGCCGGCCTGTTCACGGCCTCCAGCATGCTGATCGCGGTGCCCAGCGGTCTGCAGATCTTCTGCTGGCTGGCGACACTTTGGGATGGCCGTCCGGTCTACCGTACGCCGCTGTTGTTCGTGATCGGTTTCATCGTGATCTTCGTCATGGGTGGTCTGTCGGGCGTGATGGTCGCCTCGGTGCCCATCGACACCCAGGTGCATGACACCTATTTCGTCGTCGCCCACTTCCATTACGTGCTGATCGGCGGCGCCGTCTTCCCGTTGATCGGCGCCGTCTATTACTGGTTTCCCAAGATCACCGGCCGGATGCTGAGCGAGCGGCTGGGACGCTGGAACTTCTGGCTCGCCTTCGTTGGCTTCAACGTCGCGTTCTTTCCGATGCACATCCTCGGACTGATCGGAATGCCGCGACGCGTCTACACCTACACCGCCGACATGGACTGGGCGCATCTCAATCTGCTCTCGAGCGGCGGTGCCCTCATATTCGCGCTTAGCTTCGCGCTGCTGCTCGCGAACGTGATCCACAGTCTGCGCAACGGCGCGCTCGCGGGCGACAATCCCTGGAATGCTTCCACCCTGGAATGGGCGACATCCTCACCCCCGCCGCCGCAGAATTTCGATCGCATTCCCGTCGTCAAGCACCGCGATCCCCTTTGGTTCGACAATGAAAGCTTGCCGGTGGTCGCAGGTCTCAGCGCGGAGCGCCGCGAAGTGCTCTTGACCTCGCTCGCCGAAGCGGAGCCGCAAATTCGAGAGGCGTCGCCCGAACCGAGCATCTGGCCACTGCTCACAGCCATCGCGACGACCGTGTTCTTCATCGGCTCGATCTTCACGCCGTGGGCCGTGCTGTGGGGTACCCCACCCATGGCCGTCGCTCTGATCGGCTGGTTCTGGCCGGCCGGCCACAAGGAGGACGAGGAGTGAGGCAGACCATCGTTCGAAATGTGGGTGACTTGCCGACCTATGGTTACGGTCCGCAAAGCGGTCCGTGGTGGGGCGCCATGGGCTTCATGGCGCTGGAAGGCATGGGGTTTGCACTTGCCATCGGCGCCTATCTTTATCTCTACGCCGTCAATCCGAGCTGGCCGATTGGCGCTACCCCGCCCGATCTCTGGCCCGGCACGGCCGAGGTCATCATCTATCTCCTGAGCATCATCCCCAACGAGATGACCAACCGCGCGGCACATCGGCAGGATCTTGCCAGGGTACGCACAGGCCTGATCGTGATGTCGCTGATCGGCATCGCCCTGCTGGTGTTGCGCGGGTTCGAATTCGCCCATCTCAACACGCGCTGGGACAATTCCGCCTACGGATCGATCGTCTGGCTGATCCTCGGGCTGCACACGACCCATCTCGTCACCGATCTCGGCGACACCGTCGTGCTGACGGTGCTGATGTTCACGCGGCACGCGAAGCCGCGCAGGTTCAGCGACGTCACCGACAACGTGTTTTACTGGAACTTCGTCGTGCTGGCCTGGCTGCCGCTCTACGCGCTGCTCGACTGGGTGCCCCGCCTATGACCGCTACCGAACGACACGCGAAACTACTCTATTGGGCGGGCGTCGCGCTCGGCCCCCTGGCCTGGGGCATCAACTTGCAGGGGATCTACGCGCTCACTCATTTCTCATGCGAATCGACCAAGTTCAGCGGCGCGATCATGAGCACGGTGCTCGCCGGCATCGCCCTCGCAGGCACGGCCATATCCGCCTGCGCCATCTGTCGGGGCGCCGGTGCGGAATGGAGCGATGCGCAAGGCGGCGGCCCCCGGACCTTCATGGCCTGGCTTGGCGTCGGCTCCGGCGTTCTGTTCGCGCTGGTCATCGCGAACCAGCTCGCGGCCTCGTTGATGATCAGCCCATGCCTGCGCTGAGCCTCCTCGCAATCCTGCTTGGCCTGCTGGCAACGCCTGCGACGGCTCACGGCATCTCCGAGGTCGATGCGGGCTCGCTCTGGAGCTCCGATCCCTGGCTTCTGGCCCCGCTCTATGTCGTCGGCATCTCCTTTTACATCGGCACGCAACGGCTGTGGCGCCATGCGGGTGGAGGCCGCGGCGTCCGCTTCCGTCAGGTCGGTGCGTTCTGGACCGGCTGGCTGATCGTCGCGCTCGCCCTCACCTCGCCGTTGCATTGGCTCGGCGAGCGCCTGTTCACCGCGCACATGATCGAACACGAACTGCTCATGGTGGTCGGCGCGCCGCTGATGGCCTACGCCCGGATCAACGGGCCGATGATGTGGAGTCTGCCCGCCTCGCTGCGGCCGGCGGCGGGCCGTCTGTTGAATTGGTCGATTGTGGCACGGCCATGGGCCGTCATCAGCCATCCCATCAGCGCGACCACCCTGCATGCCTTGGCGCTCTGGGCCTGGCATGCGCCGCCGCTCTATGCGTTGGCGCTCGAAAACACCGCCATTCATCGCCTCCAGCACATCAGCTTCTTTGCCACCGCGCTGTTGTTCTGGTGGGTACTTTTCCATGGCCGCGGCGTCGGACGCAGCCTGCGGCTGCGGGACGGCATCGCGATCGGATGCCTGTTCGTCACCGTTCTTCATTCCGGTGTGCTCGGAGCGCTGCTGACGCTATCGACGCGCGTCTGGATTCCCGGCCAGGGCGCTCTTGCCGGCGAGTTCGACTTATCTCCCCTGGAAGATCAGCAACTCGCGGGCATCTTGATGTGGGTACCGATGGGGATTCTCTACACCGGCGCTGCGCTGTTCTTCGCCTATCGGTGGCTCATCACTGTCCCCGCGCGCTCCCAAAAGCCGGCGGTTCACCATGCCGGCTGAACGATCCGGGCACTGTGAACGTAGGAACCGCAGGTGTGTTGCAACGTTCGCCAGTTGACGCGCGATATTTCCGTGGAGGCCCTATGCGCAAACAAACCGTCGTGGCGACTGTCATTCTCGCAGCCGCCCTTGCGCCGCCGCAAGGTGCCATCGCACAAGATCAGCCGCGCCCGGGAATGTCGTGTCCGGTCGACCATGATCGGCTCGCCGACATTCTCAAGAAGAGTGTCAAGCCCGGCGGCGGCCCCAGCAATGGCGGCCTCGACAACAATGAATGGGCTGCCGTCGTCAATCGCCAGGGGGTGGTTTGCGCCGTCGCTTACAGCGGCAGCAAGGTCGACGATCAGTGGCCCGGCAGCCGTGCGATCGCCGCCGAGAAGGCCAACACTGCGAATGCGTTCAGCCTGAAGGACAAGGCGATGGCCACTGCCAATCTCTACGCGGGCGCACAGCCCGGCGGCTTTCTATTTGGTGCGGCGCTCAGCAATCCGCCCTCTCCGGAAGTCATCTATGCCGGCACACCCGACGAGTTCGGCACGGCAAAGGATCCGATGGTCGGCAAGCCTGTTGGCGGCGTGATCGTGTTCGGCGGTGGGCTCGCCCTTTACGATGGCAACGGCATCGCGGGTGCGCTCGGCGTGAGCGGCGACAGCTCGTGTGCGGACCACAACGTGGCCTGGCGCATTCGCCACCTCCTCGGCCTCGATCATGTGCCGGCCGGCGTCAGTCCCAACATGAAGGACGCGATCATCTACGACATCGGACCGGACGGCAAAAGCCCGTCGGGCTTCGGTCATCCCAAGTGCAACGGCAAGGAGGACCAGATTGCGGTCGATCTCGGTGCCGGCGTCTCGGGAAACGTCGTGAGATAGCCAGACTCCCGGAACTTAGGAACCAAGCGTGCGTACAACGTTTGTACGTTCGCAAACCGGCCTGCAACGCGGTAAGGCCTCGTCAATGCCGTGGAGATCTTCACTTATGTTAAGTTTCGGCCTCAGGCAGTTGCTGTGGGGAATACCGACTACGCTCTGCGCCTGGCTCGTGTTGCTTTCCCCCGGCTTTGCCCAGACCGATCTCGTCAGTCGCATGAAGGATCCCGGCCAGTGGCCGATGGCGGCGCGGGACTACGCCAACACGCGCTACAGCGAACTCAATCAGATCAACGCCAGCAATGCCTCACGCCTGCAACTTGCCTGGACGTTTTCGGTTGGAGCCGATCGCGGCCAGGAGGCCGCCCCGCTGGTCGTTGACGGGACCATGTATGTGGTCAGCCCCTACGCTGGACCTTACCCGAACCGCGTCTTCGCGCTGGATGCGGCGACAGGCGAGCTGAAATGGTCCTACGCGCCGAAGCCGGAGCCGGCCGCAGCGGGCGTTGCCTGCTGCGACGTCGTCAATCGCGGGCTCGCTTTCGATAACGGCAAGATCTTTCTCAATACGCTGGACAATCACTCGGTCGCGCTCGATGCCAAGACCGGTAAGGAGCTCTGGCACACGAAACTCGGAGAGATCAACAAGGGCGAGACCATCACGATGGCGCCGATCGTCGTGAAGGGCAAGGTGCTCATCGGCAACAGCGGCGGTGAGATGGGCGTTCGCGGCTGGGTGACTGCGCTCGACGAGAACACCGGTGCCATCGCCTGGCGCGCCTATGCCACGGGCCCCGACAAGGACGTCTTGATCGGCGACGATTTCAAGCCCTTTTACGACAACCTCAAAGGCAAAGACCTCGGCGTCAAGAGCTGGCCCGCCGACCGCTGGCAGGTCGGCGGCGGCACCATGTGGGGATGGATTTCCTACGACGCCGACCTCAACCTGATCTATTACGGCACCGCCAATCCCAGCCCGTGGAATGCGAACCAGCGCAGCGGCGACAATCTCTGGAGCACCACCATCTTCGCGCGGGATCCCGACAACGGTCAAGCGAAATGGGCGTATCAGGTCAACCCGCACGATCTGTTCGACCATGACGAAGTCAACGAGAACGTGCTGGTCGACCTCGAGCTCAATGGCCAGCCGCGCAAGGTGCTGATCCACCCCGGACGCAACGGCTATATGTACGTCATGGACCGAACCTCGGGCGAGGTGATCTCGGCGGAAGCCTATGAGTTCGTGAACGCCTATAAGGGCGTCGACCTCAAGACCGGCAAGATCATCCCCAATGAGGAGAAGACCCCTCTGGTCGGCAAGACGGTCGAGAACATCTGCCCGACGGCCCCGGGCGCCAAGGACTGGCAACCGTCCGCCTGGTCGCCCCGTACCAAGCTTCTCTACGTTCCACATCAGCATCTCTGCATGAACTTCAAGGCGTCGCAGGTCGGCTACATCGCCGGCACGCCCTATGTCGGCGCCGATGTCGACATGTATGCCGGGCCGGGCGGCCACCGCGGCGAGTTCATGGCGTGGGACCCGGTCGCTCGGAAGAAGGTGTGGGAGATTCACGAGAAGCTGCCGGTTTGGAGCGGCGCGCTGGTAACCGCGGGCGACGTCGCCTTCTACGGAACGATGGATCGTCTGTTCAAGGCGGTGGACGCGAAAACCGGCAAATTGCTTTGGCAGTTTCGCGCGGGCTCCGGGTTCATCGGTCAGCCGATCTCCTATCGGGGATCCGATGGGCAGCAATACATCGCGATCCTCTCCGGTGTCGGCGGCTGGCCTGGTGTAGTGGCGAATGCAGAGGTGGATCAGCGCGTGCGCAACGGCGCGCTCGGCTTCACCGGTGCGATGCAGGACCTGCCATTCTACACGGCAGGTGGCAGTGAGCTTCTGGTGTTCAAGCTCGGCGGCACCAGCAACCAGGACGGCAGCCATGCGCCTCCGCAGTGATTGGGTCGTCCTTACTGCTGCTCTCGCTTTTGCCGGCCCGATCGGGATCGCATCCTCGGTAGCCGCCGCGCCGAATGGCGAGCTTCGCGTCTGCGCTGATCCGAACAATCTGCCGTTCTCCAATAGCGCCGTAGCCGGTTTTGAGAACAAGCTCGCTTCGATGGTGGCCGAGGCGCTGGGACGGTCGGTGTCCTACACATGGTGGGCACAGCGTCGGGGCTTCATCCGCAACACGCTCAAGGCCGAGAACTGCGACGTCGTGATGGGCGTTCCTGTCGGCTACGAGCTCGTAGAGACCACGAAGCCCTATTATCGCTCGACCTATGTTTTCGTCAGCCGCCAGGACGCGCATCTCGATCTCTCGTCCCTGCTCGATCCCCGCCTCCATCGCCTGACGATCGGCGTGCATCTCGTCGGCGACGACGGCAACAACCCACCGCCCGCACAGGCCCTCGGCCAGCTCGGCATCGTCGACAATGTCCGGGGATACTCGATCTATGGGGACTATCGTCAGGCCAATCCGCCTGCACGCCTGATCGAGGCGGTCGAACACGGCAAGATCGACGTCGCCGCCGCCTGGGGTCCGTTGGGCGGCTATTTCGCCGCGCATTCCAAGGTGCCGCTGTCAGTCATCCCGATCCGGGATGGCGACCGCTTCGCACCTCAACAGTTCCAGTTCGCCATTTCGATGGGCGTTCGCAAGGGGAACCACGCGCTGCGCGACCAGTTGAACGCGTTCATCGACGCACATCGAACCGACATCGCTGCACTGTTGCGGAGCTACGGCGTGCCCTTGATCGAGGAGCCCGTAACGGTCTCGGGAGGGCACGAGTAATGCCTGCCTCACCGCTGCGCGCGAGCGCCTTATCGCTACTGCTGGCGGTCGTGCCGAACAGCGCTGTGCTCGCGCAGCAAACCCTGCCGCAATCCCAGGAGGCGCAGATGCCGACGCTGGCGCCGCGGCCGAATTTCGGCGGCAGCGTCGGCAACGGCAGGCCGGGCGTGTTCATGCAGGTCCCCGTGACCACGCTATTCCCGGGCGCTCAGCCGGATCCGCCTGTGATCAAAAACCCAGTGCAGGGCGACCCCAATGCCGAGCAGCGCGGGATAACCTATTACGTCAATTTCAATTGCGTCGGCTGCCACGCGCCGAATGGCGGCGGCGGCATGGGACCGGCACTGAGCAACAACCTCTTCACATACGGCTCGCAGCCGGAGAACATCTATCTGTCGATCTACCAGGGACGGCCCAACGGCATGCCGGCCTGGGGCGGCGTGCTGCCCGACAGCGTGATCTGGGACCTCGTTACCTATATCGGCAAGATCAGCAACGAGCCGAGCCGGCAATGGGGCCGCACCTTCTCGGCAGACCCATTGTCGCCTGAGCTCGAGCAGGTACCGAGCGAGCAGGTCTCGACGACTGATCCGTGGTCTGCCACCAAGGCCTTCAACTTCGGCCAGAAGCCCTGATGGAATGCGGAGCAGCCGATGGTCCATCCAACGACACGATTGCTGATCGTCGCGCTGCTGGCCGTGACGGCTGCCGCCTGCGAGCCGGGCAGGGCCACCGGCCCCGACAATTTCATCGGCGATGCGCGCCGCGGCAGCGACCTCGTCAAGCAGTATCAATGCGGCACCTGTCATGACATTCCCGGCATTGCCGGTGCCGACGGCAATGTCGGCCCGCCGCTGCACCGGATCGGCACCCGGACCTACATCGCCGGCTACATCTGGAACTCGCCGGACAACATGGCCGACTGGATCGAAGATCCGCAGCGCGCGTTGCCGGGCAACGCCATGCCCAAAATGGGCATCCCGCAGAAGGACGCGCGGGACATCGCGGCGTTTCTCTATACGCTGAAGTAGACCACATGAATCCCACACCGCGCCCTGCAAGGTTGTTCCGCGACACGCCATTGCTGGCCGTCACCATCGTGATGATCGCCATCATGGGATTAGCCCTCATCGGCGGTGGTGCCTGGCTCGCGATGCTCGGCGGCTCCGTTTACTATCTCGTCGCCGGAATCATGCTGCTGCTCACGGCCTGGCTGCTGGTGCGACGTCGCGCCGAGGGTCTCTGGATATATGCCGCGCTGCTGCTTGGCACGATGGCGTGGGCGATCTGGGAAGCTGGATTCGATTTCTGGTCACTGGCGCCGCGAGGCGACATCCTTGCGCCGCTCGGTGTATGGCTGCTGTTGCCGTTCATCGCCCGGCGTTTGACGCCCAATTTGCGGGCCGCGCGCTGGGCGCTCGGGCTCGTCCTGATCGTCGCCGTCGGCGTCCTCGGCGTCTCCCTGGCGCGCGATCGCCACGATCTCGCCGGCACCCTGGCGGAGAGCGCGACGACGGAGGCCATCGCCTCCGCGGATGGAGTTCCGCCCACCGCCGGCGAGAACTGGATGGCCTATGGCGGCAGCGGTCTCGGCACGCGCTATTCTTCGCTCAGCCAGATCACCACAGCCAACGCCCGGGATCTCAAGCTCGCCTGGGAGTTCCGCACCGGCGATCACAAGGGACCTGATGACCCCGACGAGATCACCAACCAGGCGACGCCGCTCAAGATCGGCGACCTCCTCTACACCTGCTCGCCGCACCAGATCGTATTCGCACTCGATGCGGCGACCGGAAAATTGCGCTGGAAATTCGATCCGCAGGTCCAGCACAACAAGGTCTTCCAGCACATGACCTGCCGTGGCGTGTCCTATCACGCGACGAAGCAGGGCGCGGTGACGGCTGACGGCACCCCAGCCCTAGGCGATTGTCCGGAACGCATCTTCGTGCCGACAAATGACGGCCGGATGTTTGCGTTGGACGCCCGGAGCGGAACGCCGTGCCTCAGCTTCGGTAACAAAGGCCAGATCGATCTCAAGGAGGGGAGCGAGATCCAGACGCTCGGCTTCTACGAGGGCACCTCGCCGCCCGTGGTGACCGACAAGGTCCTGATCGTGGGCGGCGCCGTCATCGACAATTATTCCGATCGTGTGCCGTCGGGCGTCATCCGCGGCTTCGATATCTATTCGGGCCGACTCATCTGGGCCTTCGACGCCGGCAATCCCGATCCGAACGAGATGCCGTCGGACTCACACCATTTCACAGCGGGATCACCGAACTCATGGAGCATCTCGGCAGTCGATGAAGAGCTGGGGCTCGTCTATGTCCCGCTCGGCTCGAGCTCGCCGGATATCTGGGGCGGCGGCCGTTCGCCGGAGAAGGAGCGCTACGATTCAGCGTTGATCGCCCTCGATATCGCCACCGGAAAGCTGCGTTGGTCATTTCAGAACGTGCACCATGATCTCTGGGACATGGACATGCCCTCCCAGCCGAGCCTGGTTGATTTGCGTTCGAATGGCGGCGCCACGCCGGCGATCTACATTCCGGCAAAGACCGGCGACATCTTCGTGCTCGACCGCCGCGACGGTCATCAGCTGGTGCCTGCGCCGGAAAAACCCGTACCGCAAGGAGCTGCGCCCGGCGATCGGTTGTCCTCCACCCAGCCCTTCTCGGAGTTGAGCTTCCGTCCGCCCGGCATGCTGACGGATGCGCATATGTGGGGCAGCACGATGTTCGACCAGCTCGCCTGTCGGATCAAATTCAAGCGTCTGCGCTACGAGGGGCCGTTCACGCCACCCTCCGAGCAGGCACGCTGGTCTTCCCCGGCGATTTCGGCGTGTTCGAGTGGGGCGGCATCGCGATTGATCCCCAGCGGCAGATCGCTATCGCCAATCCGCAGTCCATTCCGTTCATCTCGCGCCTCGTGCCGCGCGGAAAAGACAACCCGGCAGCACCAAACGCGGCGCATCCCCCGGGCACCGAACTCGGCGTGCAGCCGATGTACGGCGCTCCCTATGGCGTCGATCTCGGCATCTTCCTGTCGCCGCTCGCCATTCCCTGCCTCGCTCCGCCCTGGGGCAATATCGCGGCCATCGACCTGAAGACGCACAAGGTGGTGTGGCAGCACCGCATCGGCACGATCCGCGACCAGGCTCCGCTGCCGCTGCCCTTCAAGCTCGGCGTTCCCATGCTGGGTGGCCCGATCGTGACCGTGGGCGGCGTCATTTTCATCACGGGGACGATGGACGACTACATCAGGGCGTTCGACGTTCGCGACGGCAGGCAGCTCTGGCAGGATCGGCTTCCGGCCGGGGGGCAATCCACGTCGATGACATATGAGGCAGGCGGCAAGCAATATGTCGTCACGGTCGATGGCGGCCATGGCTCGTTCGGCACCAAGCTCGGCGACTACGTGCGGGCTTACGCGCTGCCTTGATCGGCCGGCACGACCAGCTATGCCCGGCGACGTCGCGTCCTGATCTGCCGGCGCGGACGCGCAAGTGCAGAGGCCACGACACCAGCACAGGCGGCGACCGCAAGCATAGCAATTCCTTTGCTGATGATCCCAGCCGGCGGAAGCTGTTTCCGCACCAGCCAGCCTCCGTCGACCGACGTGCCCGGCGGCGATGCCTCGATCATGCTTCCCTCGCTGATTGGTGCGCGCTTCGCCCGCGACAGCAGGAATCGGAATGCGCTTCCCACCAGATCTTCAGTGAGTTTCGGCGCGACCGCATAGGCGATCTGACCCGCTCGGGCCGGCCAGCCGACGGCCACCTCATCGCGCGGCGCGCGGACCAGGTTCAAGAAGGTCTGGGCAACGTCTTCGGACTGGTACAACAACGGACCCGGATCGAGCCTCTTCCCGGACATGTTGGCGCCGTGGACGAATCCCGGCGTATCCACCATCGCCGGGAATACACCGCAGACGTGGATGTGGGGATGTGCCCTGAGTTCTTGCCGCAGGCTTGCTGTGAACCCACGCAGGCCAAACTTGCTGGCGGTGTACGCGGCCGCGAACGGTGTCGGCGCCCATCCCCCAAGTGAAATATTGTTGATCAGGATGCCTCGCTTCTGGCGCAGGAAGATCGGAAGGACCGCGAAGGCGCCGTTCATGGCGCCCAGCAAATTCACCTCGATCGTCCGGCGATGCAGCGCGAGATCAGCGTCCTGATAGCGGCCAAATACACCCGTGCCGGCATTGTTGATCCAGACGTCGATCCCGCCGAACGCGTCCTCCGTCTGTCTGGCCAATCGTTGCACCGCGTCGGCATCGGTGACGTCGGTCGCGACAGCCAATGCGCGGCCTCCCAGCGCCTCGCACTCCGCGGCAAGCCGCGTTAGGATCTCCCCACGACGCGCGGCGAGCACCACGCTCGCACCTTCCCGCGCGAATGCCAGCGCCGCAGCCCGGCCTATTCCGCTGGATGCTCCCGTAATGACGACCCGCGTGTCCGCCATTGACCGGGCTGGCGATCGCGAAGCGCTGGCAGGAAGCAGCCATCGCAACGACCGGCGGAGACGCTCGATGCCTCCTGTCTCGAACCAGTCGCCGTGGGCAAAAATGACCCGTTCGGGCGCAAGGCCCACAAGCCGCTCTGCCGCGGCCTGGACCGAACGACCGCCCAGGCGCAACAGCATCCGCAAATAGATCGGTGCCATCCCGTCGGGCTTGGCGATGCCAAGCAGGCTTGCGGCAGCCCGATTTGAGGCAGGAAGGTGGTGAGGATCGAGATTTTGCACGAGATCCGTCAGCACCAAGCTGCGGCTCCGCTTGTCGAAAATCTCCACCTCGGAAAACATAGGGGCTTGCACCGAGACGGTCTCGAGTTCGACAGCCCACTCTTCGGGAGACGACGCCCCAAGCTCGCGGTCGATACGGAGGCCCGCCTCGCGGACCTGCTTCCGCGCCGAAAGTCCGCGCGCCGCGAAAGTTTGTGCTTGCGGCAATTCTCTCTGCCAAGCCGGCAGGAACATCCAATGCGCAACGTTCGGCGCCATCAGATATTTGATCGGGCCCAGACGCTCCAGCTCATCGCGCAGAGCTGCCGAATATCGCACTGGCGAGTGCAGGATGAGGCCGCCGTTGGACAACCGGATGACCGTCATGCGAACGGGCAGACGCAAGCACGCTGCACTAATGGGTCGATCGTCGACAATCCAGATGTCGTCCGTGGCCCTCGTCAGGGTCGCAGTCGATGGAGCGGCATCAAATTCGTGCATGAGCGTTTTCCGGTGGAGATCTTGTTCAAGTGCCCGGATAGGACGCTCGTTCCTCTTACACTCACCTCCGCGCGGCGCAGGCCTCGGACAAAGCCCTGGAACCGGCCTGCTTGAGGTCGTCAAGAGAGGTCTGCCCCTTTGTCGCTGCTTCCAGAAGCTTAGAGGCGACGTGAGTCCGGGTACCAATCTCGCGACGGGAGATGCTTTCGCACACTTCTTCGAGCACGGCGCGCAAAAGCGCCGTCGTATCGGTGTCGAACATCGGAGCGGCCTCCAGCCTGAAAGGCTTGAGACTAAGGCAACGGCGAGAACGAGAGATTCAAGATTGTTAAGATCGATCAACTTGCCGAACAAAATACCACGGGCCTGCAGCTCTAATCGTTCTGGCAGTAATCCTTCGGGCAGTGGGAACTTTGAGGATAGCTATCGTCCAATGCCTACGTATGAAATCGACGGATCGTATCACAGGTTATTGTCCGCCGCTTTCCATTTGGGTCAGAGTTGGTGGAGGCGCGGGCGATCGGAAGACCAATGCAAACTGGATTTGCCTTTTCCAAGCTCGCCGATCATTTGGCAAGTCTCGGTGACGCGACCGCGAGCGATCTCGACCTGCTGGCAGACATGCCGAGCACGATCGCGCACCTCAATTCCCATCAGGCCATCCTGCGCCACGGCGACGACAGCCATCAATGCTGCGTGGTCCTGCAAGGTTATCTGTCCTGGCAGGCCGCCGAAGGGGCAAACGGGCAAATCACCTCGATCTCTGTTCCCGGTGACATCGCCGACCTCCAGACACTCTACCGGCCGCGCATCGACGGCAACCTCATCGCGCTCGGCCCCGCCGTCGTCGCCCTCGTGCCGCATCGCTTCTTCCGCGAGCTATCAGCGCGCTCACCTGCGTTGGCGCGTATTCTTCTGCTGATGCTGCTTCGTGATCACGCTATCCAGCGCAACTGGACTATAAATCTTGGCAGCCGGGATGCGTTGACACGCGTGGCCCATCTGCTTTGCGAGATCACGACGCGCCTGCAAAATGTCGGGTTCGCCAAGGATTTTCGGTTGTCTTCGCCCTTCACCCAGTCCGACCTCGCAGCCGCTTGCAGCATCTCTCCCGTTCACGCGAACCGCACCATCCAGGAGCTGCGGCGCGGTAACCTGTTGCGATGGCAAGGTAAGACCCTGGTGATTACGGACTGGCCTGGGTTGGTCCGCGTGGCGGAGTTCGATCCTGCCTACCTTGGTATCCGGCCGCGCGATCGAGGCACACGACCGGCACAACCGGAAGAGACCAAAGCCGCCGTGGCGATGGCCTGACAATTCAGACTTTCTTCCTGAACCTGGCGCGCTCTTGCAGGGCCAATCTCACTTCCGCGATGACACCTTCCCAGTCACCGATCGTCCTTTGATGAAACAGCCGTAAGCTCCGATACCAAGGAGAACGGTTCCCCGACGAAGGCCAGCGCCAGTCGCAGTCGGCATGCAGCAGGACCCAGGCTTCGCAACCCAGCGCCCCCGCGAGATGCGCGACCATCGTGTCGACACAAATGACCAGATCGAGCTCGCGAAGAAGATGACCTAGAGCCACGATATCGGGCGTGCTGATGTCGCGTGCACCGATCTGCGCGACCTCTTCGGCTGTCGTCCTTCTCTGCAGCGAATGAAGCACGATGCCGGGAACGGCGAGCCGGCGCAATAATGAGGGAGCCACGGCGCGCCGCTTATCCCACTGGCCAACCTCCCAGACCAGGCCGACAGCCAGACTGTTGCCGTCGAGGGGCACCGACGCGCTCCTCGGCGGAAGCGTCAGATAAGGCCCTCGCTCGACCTGCTCCCGTCCAACTTTGAGCGCATGCGGCACCTCCATGATTTCGATGTCCACCTCGAAATCCGCTTCGGGTATGCCGTCGTGGAGAGCAAAAGCCCTATCGACGCCTGCCGTGCGCTCGGCCAGTGGCAGAAGTTCCGGCTGGCACCAGACCGTGACACTTCGCGCGATATTCCGAAGAGGCTGCATGAAACGCAGGAACTGGATCGTATCGCCTAGTCCGTGGTAGCATCGGACCAGCACATGCCGGCCCGCGAGAGCCTCGCCGCGCCAAATCTGCTGGACATGACGCGGACCGGTGTGCTTGGGCGGATGCTGCAGCACCGCGAGATCCTGGTCAGCGATGGCCCAGGCGCGGGCGAAATCACCCGCTCGCATGGCCTCGACCCATCTGTTCACGTCCTAAGCTCTGCTAGCGTCGGACGAATTTATGAAATCGGCTTACCTTGCCGTCCTTGGTGCGGTCCTGGTGCAGAAAGGCAATACCGGCTTCGTCGAATTTGTCGAAAAACTCGTCCCAGCCGATGCGGTCGAGTCCCTCATCCGGAGGATCGAAATCGATCCGTAAGATGCCGGCGTGCCCATCCTCTTCCGTCGCCTTGACCGTCGCCGGCTGCCCGCCGCGTTCGTCGACCCATTTGCGGATTGCGGCATGATCGGTGGTCTGCTCGGCTTCGCTGTTTTGCGTCCTGGACGTCATGTGGCACCTCACTTGTGTGCAGATCCGACAATGACACGGTCATTGCTCAAGCCATCCGTGGTGAAACGCGAGCCGGCAAGATTTGTTCTTCGTCGCACCTCGCGACGCGCGCGAGCGCAGCTTCATCTTCTTCATCATCATCAATGATCTTCGTTCCGTTGATACGAACTGGGATTCTAATCCAGGTTAATCGCCGCGCATTTTGTTGACCTGAATCGCTTCCCACGCGCACGCGGCCGCTCCGGCACAGGAACGAACATACCTTCCGGCACGTTCGCCGACCTACTTACGCTGTCGCCACGCGCTTTCCCGGAGGTTTCTCGTCTATGCATTCCCGTCTTCAGGACAGGCGTCGCGTGCGCGTCGGCATCGTCGGCGTGGGCAATTGCGCAAGCTCCTTCGTCCAGGGGCTTACCTATTACCGCAGCGCCAAGTCGAATGAACCTGTACCCGGCCTGATGAACGTCGATCTCGGCGGCTACCATATCAGCGACATTCAGATCGCATCGGCATTCGACGTCAACGCCGACAAGGTCGGGCGCGACGTCGCCGATGCCATCTTTGCCAAGCCAAACAACACGCATCGCTTCAGCGATGTCGATCAGACCGGCGTGATCGTACAGCGCGGCCCCGTGATGGACGGTATCGGGCACTATCTCGAGGATGACGTCCCGGTCGCCGACGTTCCCGAGGCCGATGTTTCGGAAGTGCTGGCGACGTCACGGACCGATGTGCTGGTGTCCTACCTGCCCGTCGGCTCGCAGCGCGCCAGCGAGTGGTACGCGGCGCGCGCCATCGAAGCGGGCTGCGGCTATGTCAACTGCATTCCTGTCTTCATCGCCTCCAATCCGGACTGGCGTCGGCGGTTCGAGGAGGCGGGCCTCCCGATCATCGGCGACGACATCAAGAGCCAGGTCGGCGCCACAATTCTGCATCGCGTGCTCGCCAATCTGTTTCGCGACCGCGGCGTGCGGCTGGACCGCACTTATCAGCTCAATGTGGGCGGCAATACCGATTTCAAGAACATGCTCGAACGCGAGCGGCTGGCATCGAAGAAGATTTCGAAGACGCAGGCCGTCACCAGCCAGTTCGACGTCCCGATGGACCCCGACAATATTCACGTTGGGCCGAGCGATCACGTGCCCTGGTTGACTGACCGGAAGCTGGCGTTCATCCGGCTGGAAGGCACGACGTTCGGCGGCGTGCCGTTGAGCGCCGAGGTCAAGCTCGAGGTATGGGATTCGCCGAACTCGGCCGGCGTGGTGATCGACGCAGTACGCTGCGCAAAACTTGCCATGGACCGCGGCCAGGGCGGCGCCCTGACCGGCCCCTCCAGTTATTTCATGAAATCACCGCCGCAGCAATTCAACGACGAGGAGGCCGGACGGCGGACGCGCGCCTTCATCGACGACAAGGTTTTCAGCTGATGGCCAGGATCATTCATCTCGTGCGTCACGGCCACCACGCCCTGCTCGGCCGCACGCTGTGCGGCCGGATGTGCGGCGTCACGCTCGACGACATCGGTTGCGAGGAGATTGCCCGGTGTGCAGCCAATCTCGCCCCACGGCCGTCGCTAATCCAGTCGAGCCCGCAGAGGCGCTGCATGCAATCGGCCAGCATCCTCGCTGCGCGCTTCGGATTGCCCGTCGAGATCGTTCCTGCTCTCGACGAGCTCGACTATGGCGAATGGACTGGCCGGTCTTTCATGCAGCTCAGCGAAGATCCTCAATGGTCGCGCTGGAACAGCCGCCGCGGCAGCACTCGCCCGCCCGGAGGCGAGAGCATGCGCTCGCTCCAGACTCGCATCGTCCGCCACCTCGAGCAGCTGCGCTCTGATTCTCTCGTAGACTCGGTGATCGCAATCAGCCACGCCGAGCCCATTCGCGCGGCGCTGTTGCATTACGCGCGCATGCGGCTTGACGACTTTCTTTCGATCACGGTCGATCCCGCGAGCGTCAGCACCCTCACTGCGGATCGACGCGGGTTCAGGATCACCGGGATCAACCAGCGGGTGCCGGCGTGAAGATCGTCATTTTCGGCCTGACCATCTCCTCCTCCTGGGGCAATGGCCACGCGACGCTCTGGCGCGGCCTCTGCAAGCACCTCGGACGTCTCGGCCATACTGTCATTTTCTTCGAGCGCGACGTGCCCTACTATGCTGGCGCCCGGGACTTCAATGAGTTGCCCGGTGGGCAACTGCGGCTTTTTTCGAATTGGGAGGAGACCCGCTCCCTCGCCCGCAATGAGATCGCGGATGCCGATGTCGCGATCGTGACGTCCTACTGTCCCGACGCAATTGCGGCCACCGACCTGATCATATCCGAAGGTCGCGCCAGCCCCGTCTTCTATGATCTGGATACCCCGATCACGCTGGCGCGGCTCATGGCGGGAGAATCTGTTGCTTATATCGGCACGCGAGGCCTCCGCGATTTCGCGCTCGTCCTCAGCTTCACCGGCGGCCCACGCGTCGTCCAGGAGTTTCGCGACCGGGTCGGCGCCCGCGACGTCCGTCCCCTGTACGGCCACGTCGATAGCGATATTCATCGCCCGGTGCCGCACGAGCCGCACTATCGCGCGGATCTGTCCTATCTCGGCACCTACTCCGAAGACCGCCAGCGCGGGCTCGAGGCGCTCTTCGTCGAACCGGCGCGAGCGCGGCAAGACCTGCGTTTCCTGATCGGCGGAGCGCAATATCCTGATGACTTCCCGTGGTCGCCCAACATCTATTTCGTGCGGCATCTGCCGCCGTCGGAGCATGCGCCTTTCTTTGCGTCCTCACGCATGACCCTCAACGTCACGCGCAAGGCCATGGCGGAGATGGGCTGGTGCCCCTCCGGCCGCCTGTTCGAGGCGGCGGCCTGCGGCGTTCCCCTCCTGAGCGACGACTGGCCGGGCATCGAGGAGTTCTTCACGCCCGGCAGCGAGATCCTGATCGCCCAAGATGCGCAGGACACTTTGGACGCGTTGGCGATGTCGAGCCCCGATCTGCAGTCCATCGCCAGGCGCGCCTATGAGCGCACGATGGATCAGCATACGTCCGACAAACGCGCGCGCGAGCTGGTGGCGCTGCTCGAGCAGTCAGTATCCGGCTGCGCGCGTCGTCAGCAATCCGAGGAGGCCTGACATGTGGGGCATCGTTCCGGCCGCGGGCCGCGGCAGTCGTATCCAGCCGCTGGCTTTCTCCAAGGAACTGCTGCCCGTCGGCAGCCGGCGCGACGACGGCACCGAGCGTCCGTGTGCGGTCTCCGAGTATCTGCTGGAGCGCCTGATCCTCGGCGGGGCGGACAAGATCTGCTTCGTGATCTCGCCGGGCAAATCCGACATTCTCGAATATTTCGGCGATCACTACGGCAGCGCCCAGCTCGCCTATGTCGTCCAGCCCGACGCCTCCGGCCTGTGCGACGCCGTCTTCAGGGCCGGCACCGTCGTCGGCCATGATGAAGACGTCGTCGTCGGCCTGCCCGACACGGTCTGGTTTCCAAAGGCCGCTTTGCAGGCCTTGCCCGATGCGGACCTCTCCTTCCTGCTCTTTCCCGTTGAGCGCCCGGAATTCTTCGATGCCGTCGTGCTCGACGGCGAGAGCGTGCGGGAGATCCAGGTCAAGCAGCCGAATCCGACGTCGCGGTGGATCTGGGGTGCGTTCCGAATGTCGGCCACCGGCTTTCACGAATTGCACGCGCTCTGGAACGAGCGAGACCGGCGCGACGAGTATTTTGGGACGCTCGTCAACGCCTATCTCAAGGCCGGCGGCCTCGGCATCGGGATCAAGGCTGGCGAATCCTATGTCGATGTCGGGACCGTCGACGGCTATCGCACTGCGATGGCGCTTCTGGCCGAGAGCACCGGCACCGACAGCCGGTCGCGGTTGCGGGCCGGCGCCTCGTCCGATGGGCCTCGACCGACCCATGCAATGGACAATGGAGCGACCGCATGACTGGAGCGCTGCTCACGCGTGAGGAAATCCGCAGGCGCGTCCACGCGCTCGGCCCGTGGTTTCACAACCTCGACCTCAACGGCGTGCCGACCGCACCGACCCACTTTCTCGGCGACTATCCCAACGTCAAATGGCGGCGCTTCTCGGGGATCATCCCGGACCGCCTCGAAGGCAAGACCGTGCTCGATATCGGCTGCAACGCCGGCTTCTATGCCATGGAGATGAAGCGGCGGGGCGCCGAGCGCGTGCTCGGGCTCGACACCGACGAGGAATACCTGGCGCAGGCGCGCTTTGCCGCCGAAGTGAACGGTCTCAGGATCGAATTCCGCAGGATGTCGGCCTATGATGTCGGCCAGCTCCGTGAAAAGTTCGATCTCGTGATCTTCATGGGCGTGCTGTATCATTTGCGTCATCCGCTGCTGGCGCTGGATCTCATCCACGAGCACGTCGCCAAGGATCTTCTGCTGTTCCAGTCGATGCAGCGCGGCGCCAGCCATGTCGACGCGGTCGAGAAGAACTACGATTTCTGGACCACCGACCAGTTCGATTCCGCCGGCTATCCCAGGCTGCACTTCATCGAGCACAAATACGCCGACGATCCCACCAATTGGTGGGTGCCGAACCGGGCCTGCGTCGAGGCCATGCTGCGCAGCGCCGGCTTTGCCATCGCCGCGCATCCCGAAGAAGAAGTCTATCTCTGCAGGCGGACGGAACGGCCACAAGTCGACGGACCCGTCTATCCATCCCGGAGCACAAGCTGATGATCGAGGCGGCCAAGATCTGGAATGAGCCGAACAACAAGTCGCACTGGGATCTCCTGATCGATCCCGACTGGGCCAAGTTCGCAGACCTTGCGACCGCAGCGGGAAAGGCGATCCGCAGCACGAGGCCTCCACTTCCCGTCGTTCTCGGCGGCATCTCGCCGATCGATCCGTCCTTCATGCGCAACATGCAGAGCCGCGGCGTGCTCGACCATTTCGATGCCGTCGCCGTGCACGGCTTTCCGCTCGACTGGAACCTGTGGCAGATCGGCGAGTGGCCCGCCAAGCTCGAGGAGATCAAGGCGGTCACCACCTTGCCTGTGTGGGTGACGGAGGTCGGCGTCTCCTCCTTCGGCGCCGAGGAGGTGCAAGCCTGGGGCCTGTCGCGCACCGCCGAGCTGCTGATCGGCCGTGCTCCGCGTATCCATTGGTACAGCCTTTACGACCTTCCCTCTGCCTGGGAAGCGACGACTCGCCACAAGGAAGCCGAAGGGTCCTCCTACTACCGGCATTTCCACATGGGCCTGCTGCGCGAGGACGGGACGCCCAAAGCGGCCGCCGACGTGTTTGGCGCCTATGCGCCTGCCATGGGCCTGTGCCAATGGTTCCACTTCGAGGATCATCGATTGCACGACGCGGTGCACTGGATGCGCCGTCTGGGCGCGACTCACTTGCGGACCGGCCTATCATGGGCCGACAGCTTCCGTCCCAATGCCATCGACTGGTTCGACCGCCAGATGGAGGCGTTGGCGGAGTTCCAGGTTACGGTCACGTTCTGCTTCACGCCCGAACATCGGGGCATCGAGCCCCATCACACCAGCCCGCCGCTCGACGTGAACGAATTTGCCGATTTTTGCGCGGCGATGGTCGATCGCTACTGCACGAAAACCGGTCTTGCATCCTTCCCAGCGTCGGCCGATCCTCCGATCAGAGAGCCAACATGCGT
Source organism: Bradyrhizobium diversitatis (assembly GCF_016031635.1). Classification (GTDB taxonomy): domain Bacteria; phylum Pseudomonadota; class Alphaproteobacteria; order Rhizobiales; family Xanthobacteraceae; genus Bradyrhizobium; species Bradyrhizobium diversitatis. The sequence goes on along the minus strand of NZ_JACEGD010000006.1, from coordinate 296,939 downwards.
GCCCTGATCCTGGTTATGGATTCCGTCGGCATCGGCGGCGCGCCGGATGCCGCCCGTTATGGCGACGAAGGCGCGGACACCGTCGGTCACATTGCGGAAGCCTGCACGGCCGGACACGCCGACAGCAACCTGCGCGAGGGGCCGCTCCGGATTCCCAATCTCGTGGCGCTCGGCCTCGGGGAGGCCTGCCGCCTCGCTACGGGGCGCGTACCGCCAGGGCTACAGGGTCAAGCGCAGCACCGGCAATTCGGATGCGCCAGCGAGATTTCGAAGGGCAAGGACACGCCTTCAGGCCATTGGGAGATCGCCGGTGTGCCCGTTCCGTTCGACTGGGGTTATTTCCCGCGCACGAGGCCGTGCTTTCCCGCGGAATTGACGAAAGACTTCTGCGAGCAAGCCGGACTACCCGGCATCCTCGGAGATTGCCACGCCTCGGGGACCGAGATCATCGCCGAGTTCGGCGAGCGTCACATGCGGATGGGAATGCCGATCTGCTACACGTCCGCCGACAGCGTGTTCCAGGTCGCGGCGCATGAGGAGACTTTCGGCCTCGAACGTCTCTACGGCATCTGCGCGATTGCGCGGCGGCTGATCGATTCCCTCAACATCGGCCGCGTCATCGCCCGGCCGTTCATTGGCACAGACGCGAGGGACTTCAAGCGGGCCGCGCACCGTCGCGACTATTCGGTACCGCCGCCCGGAACCACCATGCTTGACCTCGCCGCAAGCGACGGTCGTGACATCGTGACGATCGGCAAGATCGACGACATCTTCGCCCATCGCGCGACCGGGCGAAACATGCGCGGCGACGGTAACATGGCGCTGTTCGATGCCACACTCAAAGGGCTGGCGAGCCTTGCCGACGGGGGATTGCTGTTCGCCAACTTCATCGATTTCGACACGCTGTACGGCCATCGACGCGACGTCGCCGGTTATGCGGTGGCGCTCGAGACCTTCGATAGTCGCCTTCCGGAATTGCTGACCCGCCTGCGAAGCGATGATCTTCTGATCATCACCGCGGATCACGGCTGCGATCCGACCTGGAGCGGCACCGATCATACCCGTGAGCAGGTACCAATCCTTGCCTGGTCGACGCAATCATCTTCGCCAATCGGCGAGCGTACCGGCTTTGCCGATATCGGCGCGACCGCGGCAAGGCATCTCGGCCTGCCTGCCGCCCTGCAAGGGGCGCACTTTTAGCCAACGGCAGCCCGCCGATTCACCTGAGTTATTGATCCAGGTTAGAGAAATATTCGTTTGTACATTTTCGAGGAACGAACATTCCTTGCATCGCTTCTGACTCCAAACGTGACCGGCGCGCGGGTCGTCCGACCACCAAGCAAGTGCGCTTCACCAGACATCATCGATCGAACCCGGGAGGGTCGGTCTTGAAGTTGTACGGAGCGATGGATGACTCGAGTATTGATTACAGGCGGCGCCGGCTTCATCGGCTCTCATGCGGCGGATGTGCTGCTCGCCGCCGGCTACGAGATTCGCCTGCTCGACAACCTGTCGCCCCAGGTCCACGGCGGTAACCGCCAGCGCCCGTCCTATCTCGCCGACGATGCCGAACTCATCGTCGGTGATGTCACCGACAGCGTCGCCGTAGAACATGCCCTGCGCGGCGCCGACATGGTCCTGCATCTGGCGTCCGCAGTCGGCGTCGGACAGAGCATGTACGACATCGAATCCTATGTGCGAACCAATGAGCTCGGTACCGCTGTGCTGCTTCAGGCGCTGTCGAAGCGTCCGGTCGAGCGGCTCGTGGTCGCCTCCTCCATGAGCATCTATGGCGAAGGCCTCTATCGCAGGCCGGATCAAAGCGTCTTTTCCTGCGACGAACGTTCGATCGAGCAGCTCCGCAGCGGCGAGTGGGAGCTGCGCGACGCTGCAGGCGATCCGCTCATCCCCGCAGCAACCCCAGAAAGCAAGCTGCCCTCGCTCAGCTCGGTCTACGCCCTGAACAAGTTCGCCCAAGAACGCATGTGCCTGATCACCGGCAAGGCTTACGGAATCCCAACCGTGGCGCTGCGCTTCTTCAACGTGTTTGGCCCGCGCCAGGCGCTGTCGAATCCATACACAGGCGTGCTCGCGATCTTTGCCGCACGCCTCCTCAACGGACGGCCGCCGCTCGTGTTCGAGGACGGCGAACAACGGCGCGACTTCGTCCACGTCCACGACGTTGCCCGCGCCTGCCGCATTGCGCTGGAAGCGGAGCAAACGCAGGACGTATTCAACGTCGGTTCGGGCCAAAGCCGAACCATCCTGTCGGTTGCGGAGGACCTCGCAGAGGTCATGGGCCGCGGCGACATCGCTCCCGAGATCACGCGAAAGTACCGCGCAGGTGACATCCGGCACTGCTTCGCCGACATCGGCAAGTCGCGCGATCTGCTCGGCTTCGAGCCGCACGTCGCCTTCAAAGATGGACTCGAGGAGCTCGCGGACTATCTCGCGGACCAAATCGCCGACGACCAGGCTGAGCGGGCGACCCAGGAACTGCTGCAACGAGGATTGGTCGCGTGATGAATGAGCGAGACAACAGGCCCGTCCTGATCACCGGTGGCTGCGGCTTCATCGGCTGCAATCTTGTCGACCGGCTGGCAAACCGCGGTGAGCGGGTTCTGGTTCTCGACAATCTGGCCCGTGCCGGCGTGCGCGAGAACGCGCAATGGCTGAAGTCCAGATATGGTGATCTCGTGACCATTACGGTGGCCGACATTCGGGAGCCGATTCCCGTGATCGATGCCGTGCGCGAGGCTCGCGCCGTGCTGCATCTGGCAGCACAGGTCGCCGTCACCGACAGCGTCAGCGACCCGGCTGCCGATTTCGAGATCAATGCACGCGGCACCCTCAACGTGCTCGAAGCGGTTCGGCTGCACAACAGCAGCGCCCCCATCATATTCGCCTCCACCAACAAGGTCTATGGCCGCCTGATCGAGGACAGTGAGATTACGCTCACCGGCCGCCGCTATACGCCCACCAGCCCCCTGCTGGCGGATGGCATCTCCGAGAACGCACCGCTGGATTTCTACAGCCCCTATGGCTGTTCCAAGGGAACGGCGGACCAGTACGTCCACGACTATGCCCGGGTCTACGGCCTGCAGACCGTGGTGATGCGCATGAGCTGCATCTACGGACCGCGCCAGTTCGGCACCGAAGACCAGGGCTGGATCGCGCATTTCCTGCTGAGCGCGCTCCGCGGCAAGCCACTCACGATTTACGGCGACGGCCATCAAGTTCGCGACGCCCTGCATGTGTCGGATGCGGCGGCTGCGTGGCTCGCAGTGCTTGACCGGATCGCGCTCGCGCGCGGACGCGTGTTCAATCTCGGTGGCGGCCCCGCAAACGCGGTCAGCCTTCGCGAGCTCATCGACCATATTGCGGAACTGACCGGCCGTGAGGTCACCTACCGCTTTGCCGATTGGCGTCCGGGCGATCAGCCCTGGTACGTCACCGATACGCGTGCGCTGTCGAGCGCTCTCGAATGGTCGCCGCAGGTCTCCATCGCCGAGGGTCTTCACTCTCTCCACGCCTGGCTGGATACTCGCTTCGGAGCCGCTCACGACAGCCGCGAGGCTCTCGCATGACGCGCGTCGCCCTGATCAATCCGAATTGGGATTTTGGCGGCAGCATCTATTTCGGCTGCCGATCCCCCCACCTTCCGCTCGAGCTCGGGATCTCCGAGCATTACCTGAAGGCGGCCGGGCATCGGACGCTGCTGCTCGATGCGCACATGTTCGGCGTGTCGTTCCGGGATATCGAAGCCGAGCTGCGTGCGTTCGGCCCCGACCTGATCGTCATCACCACGGCCCCGACCTACCTGTTCTGGCGCTGCGCCCCGCCGGAACTACGCGTTCCGCAGGAGCTTGCACTGGCGGTGCGGGATCTTGCACCGACCCTGATCGCGGTCGGCCCGCACGGCTCGACGACGCCGCGGGCGGCTCTCAAGAAGCTCGCCGTCGATATCGTCGTGATGGGCGAGTGCGAAGCGTCTTTGCTGCGCCTCGCCAATGGCGAGCGCGACTTTTCCGGCCTGTGCTTTGCAGACGGCGACTCGGTTCGAGTCAATGGCGGCCCACAGGCCGTCGAATTCAGGGATCAGCCGGCGCTCGATTGGCCGGGCGAGATGATCCGGCGTCATCACCACCACCATCACCGCTTCGAGGCCGAGCCGGCAGGGCCCGGCGCAGAAGTCGAGGCGTCACGCGGCTGCCCCTACAATTGCACGTTCTGCGCCAAGGAGAATTTCCGCAACGCCTACCGCAAGCGGCCTCCGACGACCATCCTCGCGGAAGTTGATCGCCTGCGCGGGCAAGGCGTCGAATATGTTTACTTCATCGACGAGATCTTCCTGCCGAACGCCGAGCTGCTTGAAGGGCTGAGCACGCGCGGCCTCAAATTCGGCGTGCAGACGCGAATCGATCTCTGGAAGCCGGATATGCTCGCGCTGCTCGGCCGCGCAGGCTGCGTCTCGATCGAGGCCGGGATCGAGAGCCTCACCGTCGAGGGCCGCGCGGCGCTCGCCAAGAACTGCAAGATGACCACCGACCAGCTCGCCGACCGGCTCGCCGAAGCCCGGCGTCACGTCCCGTTCGTGCAAGCCAATCTGATCGAAGTCCCCGAGGACGACGATCCCGTGGTGCAGCGCTGGCGCCACAAGATGCAGGATGCCGGAATCTGGGCCAATGACCCGGTCCCGCTCTACCCCTATCCCGGCTCGCCGGACTACCGAAAGCTCTGGGGCGAAGCCGACGATTTCGCCTGGGAGCGCGCGCATCAACACTATCTGGGAATGTTCGACCAGTTCAGCGACGTGCAGAACGACCGGCCCATTCCGCTCGAGGCCCTCGAATATCCGGTGGCGCCATGAGGAAAGGATCGGACATCAGGATCCTGATGACGACCGACACGGTCGGCGGCGTATGGACCTATTCCTGCGCACTCGCCGCGAACCTTGCCGCTTCGGGCGGCGAGGTGACACTGGCGACAATGGGCCCGCCCCCACGCGCCGACCAGTGTGAGATGCTCGGCGACTCGCGTGTCCGGCTGATCGAAACGGAGCTCGCGCTTGAATGGCAGGATCCGGAAGGACGCGACGTCCCTCACGCCAAGCGTACTCTCGCCAGCTTAGAGGCGCGATTTGGCCCGGACATCGTCCACCTCAACAGTTTCCGGGAAGCCACGCTGCCTTGGCGCGCGCCGACCGTTCTCGTGGCGCATTCCTGCGTCAACTCCTGGGCGCTGGCCTGTCGGGATTCGGCCTGGCTCAACGAGCCCCGCTGGATGCGCTATACGGAACGGGTGGCCGCTGCGCTCGACAGCACGGAAGCCTGGGTCTGTCCGAGCCAGTCCTTCCACGATGGCATCGTGGAGATCTATCAGCCGCGCTCCCCCGGCGCCGTGATCTGGAATGGAATTGGAGCTGGCGCGCCGCCGAATCGAAAGCGGGAGCTGATCTTCGCGGCCGGACGGCTGTGGGATCGCGCCAAGAATATCGAAGCTCTTGCCGCGGCCGCGCCGGGACTGGATTGGCCGGTCGAGATCGCAGGCCCCACCGACCGCAACCCGCCCGCCGGCATCACCTGGCTCGGCCCATTATCGCACGGCGCGTTGTGCGATCATCTCCAGCACGCAGCGATCTTTGTCAGCCCCGCGCTGTACGAGCCGTTCGGCCTTTCCGTGCTGGAGGCGGCCGCTGCCGGCTGCGCGCTGGTGCTGTCGGATATTCCCACCTTCCGGGAGTTGTGGAGCGGAGCCGCGCGGCTTTTTGACCCAAGCGATAGTCAGGCTTTGCATCGCATTCTCATCGAACTCAGTGCCGACGAGCGCGAAAGGACGCGCCTGCAACGCGCTGCCTATGAACACTCGTTGAGCTATTCTCTGGCCCGCACGACCAGCGCCTATCAGACGCTCTATGAAGGACTGCTCGCTTCCACCCGCACGACAACCCAAGCCAAGCAGATCGAGGTGCGCGCATGAGATGCGTCCTGTTCTATCACGCATTCAACTCCTGCTGGAACAACGGCAACGCTCATTTCCTGCGCGGATACGCCCGCGAGTTGCACGCGCTCGGACATGAGGTGGTCGTGTTCGAGCCGTTTGATGGCTGGAGTCGATTGAATGCCATCCGCGAAAGCGGCAGTGGGGCGCTACAAGACATCGGGCAACTCTTCCCCGGCGTTTCCATTCGTCGCTTTGATGCCTCACTCGATTTCGACGAAGCTCTTGATGGCGCCGATCTCGTGATTGTGCACGAATGGAATTCGCCTGATGTGATCGAAAAGATCGGCTCCAAGCGCGCGCACGGCGCTCCTTTCACCTTGTTGTTTCACGACACCCATCACCGCGCGGTCACTGCGCCGGATGAACTGGCACAATTCGACCTCGATGCATTCGACGGCGTGCTCGCATTTGGCGAAGTTCTGCGTCGAATTTATGTGACTCTCGGCTGGGCTGATCGTGCCTATACCTGGCACGAGGCCGCCGATACCGCCATGTATCATCCTTTGCCGCATGTCGAGCGCACGGATGATCTGGTCTGGATCGGCAATTGGGGTGATGGCGAGCGCAGTGCCGAGCTCAATGAGTTTCTGGTCGCGCCCGTCGCTGAACTGGGCTTGCGTGCTGGCGTTTACGGCGTCCGTTACTCCGATGTCGCTCTGCAGACCATCCAGGCCGCGGGCATTCGCTATGGCGGCTGGTTGCCGGCGCACTGGGCGCCGGTCGCCTTCGCCGGCGCGCGCGCGACCGTTCACGTCCCCCGTGGTCCCTATGTGCGGTCGCTTCCGGGTATCCCCACCATTCGCGTGTTCGAGGCGCTCGCCTGCGGCATTCCCCTGATCTCGGCCCCTTGGTCCGATGTCGAAGGCCTGTTTCCGCAGGGCGCTTATCTGCAGGCCGCCGATGGCGCCGAGATGAAGCGTGCCCTCCGTACCGTTCTCGATGATCGGGACCTGTCAGCCGCCATGGTGGCGACCGGACTCAGGACAATCCGGGAGCGCCATACGTGCCGTCATCGCGCACAGCAGCTCGTGGACATCGTGGAGCGCATTCGGACCTCCGACAGCTCGTCACGGCCCTTGCGATACATCGGAGCCTCCGCATGAAGATCTGCTTCTTCGGATCCAGCCTCGTCTCGTCCTACTGGAACGGTGCCGCCACCTATTATCGCGGCATGCTCAAGCAGATTGCAGCGCTTGGACACGACATCACCTTTTTCGAGCCCGATGCCTTCGAGCGACAGGCCCATCGCGACATCGTCGATCCCGATTGGGCCAAAGTCGTCGTCTACCCCGCCACAGCCGAGGGCTGGCGCGGTTCACTTGACGCGGCGGCGCGATCGGCCGACATGCTGATCAAGGCCAGCGGCGTCGGGGTCTTCGATCGGGAGCTAGAGATCGCGGTTGGGGCCCTGCCGGCTCGAACCATGCGGATTTACTGGGATGTCGACGCCCCCGCTACGCTCGAAGCCATGGGAAACGATGCCGAGCATCATCTGCGCCGCGCGATTTCCTCTTACGACATAGTCCTGACCTACGGCGGCGGCGATGGCGTCGTATCGGCCTATCGCGCCATGGGTGCGCGGGATTGTGTGCCGATCTACAACGCGCTCGATCCCGAGACGCATTTTCCTTCCCCGCCCAAACCAGAGTTTGCCTGCGATCTCGGCCTGTTGGCCAATCGCCTGCCAGATCGCGAGCAGCGCGTTGAGCATTTCTTTCTCGACGTCGCGCGTGCGCTACCCGACAAGACGTTCGTTCTCGGCGGTTCCGGCTGGGATACCAAGAGCACCGCAAAGAACATCCGCAAGGTCGGGCATGTCGGCACCGGCCAGCACAACGCCTTCTTCGGCTCCGGCCTGGCCACGCTCAACGTCAATCGCGACAGCATGGCGCGCTTCGGCTTCTCGCCGCCGACGCGGGTATTCGAGGCGATCGGCGCAGGCGCCTGCCTGATCACCGATAAATGGCCCGGCATCGAGCATTTCCTGGAGCCGGACCGCGAGGTGCTGGTGGCCGCGAACGGAGCCGAGATTGCCGGTCATCTCGACGCTCTCAACCCCGATCGTGCCGCTGCGATCGCCAACCGGGCCCGCACGCGCATCCTGAACCAACACACCTATCGGCACCGGGCTCGCCAGTTCAACGAACTCTTCGCCGGAAGCAGCTCGCGCATCGAGGCAGCAGAATGAACCTGAGAATTGTCGTCGTCGGTCTTTCGGTCACATCGTCATGGGGCAATGGTCACGCGACGACTTATCGCGCTCTGATCGGGGCCCTCGCACGACGAGGCCACCACGTCACTTTCCTCGAGCGCGACGTCGCCTGGTATCGCGAGCATCGCGATCTCACCCACCCGACATCGTGGACGGTGGAGCTCTATCAGTCCCTAAAGGACGTGCCTCGCCGTTTCGGCAAGCTGATCCGGGACGCCGACCTCGTTGTCATCGGTTCTTATGTGCCCGACGGTATTGCCATCTCCGAGTGGATCACGAGCCAGGCGCGTGGAATCACTGCGTTTTACGACATCGACACACCCCTAACGCTCGCGAAGCTCGACCAAGGCCTCGACTATCTGTCAGCCGCGACGATCCCGCGGTTCGATCTCTATCTGTCGTTCGCCGGTGGTCCCGTGCCCGACATGATCGAGGAGCGGTACGGCAGCCCGATGGCCCGGGTTCTCTATTGCAGCGCCGACACCGAGGCTTACGCGCCGCAGCAAGCGGAGGCGAAATGGGCCCTTGGCTATCTCGGGACCTATAGCGAGGACCGGCAGCCGATTCTCGAACAGCTGCTGCTGTCCCCAGCCCGCGCGTTGTCGTCAGAGCAGTTCGCGGTCGGAGGCGCGCAATATCCCGCTGATATCGTCTGGCCCGACAATGTCCTGCGGATCGAGCACCTTGCGCCGAAACAGCACCCGACGTTCTATGCGGAACAGCGATTCACCCTGAACGCGACTCGCGCCGACATGCGTGCGCTAGGCTTCTCGCCGAGCGTTCGCCTGTTCGAAGCTGCCGCCTGCGGCACGCCCGTAATCTCCGACCGCTGGCCGGGCATCGAAACCATCTTCGCGCCGTCGCGGGAGATTCTTTTGGCCTCGAGCCCGCGCGACGTCATCGAAATCCTGCGCGACATGCCCGAGGAGCGTCGGCTCACCGTTGCGGAGAGCGCACGCCGGCGCGTTCTGACCGATCACACCGCCGACCACCGCGCCGGCCAGCTGGAGGGTTACTACGCCGAAGCAGCCGCACGCCGCCGTCGCAAGTCCTCGCGGCCTGCCGCCGCCCGTCCGGTTCAAGTCGCCGAACTCTAAAGAGAGCCTGCCATGACACTCCAGACCCGTATCCCTACGCTCCGCCGCTCGCCGACCGTGCTCATTGCCGGCGGCGCCGGCTTCATCGGCTCTCATCTCTGCGATTCGTTGTTGCAACGTGGCAACGCCGTCATCTGCCTCGACAATCTCTTCACAGGCAGAATCGCCAATATCAGGCCGCTCCTGAACCATCCGAACTTTCGCTTCATCGAGCATAACGTGCAAGAGGAGATTGAGATCGAAGGGGAAATCGACCGCATCTATAGCCTCGCCTGTCCCGCTTCGCCGCGGCATTACCAAAGAGATCCGGTCGGCACGATGAAGACATGCGTGCTGGGCACAATCAACCTGCTCGAGCTCGCGCATTACAAGGGTGCCCGCGTCCTGCAAGCTTCCACGAGCGAAGTCTACGGCGATCCGGAGGTGCACCCCCAGCCTGAATCCTATCTCGGCAACGTCAACCCAATCGGGCCACGCGCCTGTTACGACGAGGGCAAGCGCGCCGCCGAGACGCTGATGTTTGACTACCACCGCACGCACGGGACTGAGATCAAGGTCGCGCGCATCTTCAACACCTATGGCCCACGCATGCTGGAGAACGATGGCCGTGTCGTTTCGAACTTTATCGTGCAGGCCCTGCGTGGCGAGCCGATCACGATCTATGGCGGCGGCACGCAAACCCGGAGTTTCTGCTTTGTCGACGATCTCGTGCGAGGCCTCCAGCTGCTAATGGAAAGCCCGTCATCGGTGACCGGCCCCTGCAACCTCGGCAATCCTCACGAGGTCACGATCGAAGCCATCGCCCGCGAGGTTCTGACGTATACCGAATCGGCGTCGCAGCTCCGCTTTGAGGCGCTTCCAAAGGACGATCCGAAGCGCCGCAAGCCGGTCATCGACACCGCCTCGCGGTTGCTGGGATGGCGACCGCGTGTCGCGCTGAGGGACGGTCTCCAGGCCACGATTGCCTACTTCGCAATGCGCATCGCTGGTGAGTCGCCGACACTAGTGCCGGCTCTCGCACGGCGAAAGAGGGGTCCGGCGCGCAGCCTGCTCAGCTCCGAATAGCCAGCTGAGAGCCAGAAGCGCTCATTCCGGCTCTGGCGTCTTGCGGCAGGAGCGCTGTTGCGCCCGATTAGTCCTTGCTCTCTTCGATCTTGTCGAGAACGCGCTCCGGCGCGATATCTGAGGCGGCTTCCTGAAGCTCTTTGTTCTCCCGGGAATCGATCCCCATTTTGCGGGCCATTTCATTCATGAGCGCAACCACCTTCGTGATCTCATGTTCGGTGAGGAGACTGATCTGCAGGTCCAACTCCGCCCTTCTATCCGCTTCGGCCGCCATACGGTTTTGAGAGATCAGAACAAAGGTCGAAAGAAAGATTGCCTCTACAGAGGCAATCATAGCGAGCACTACAAAGCTCTGGTCCCATGGCACAATTCCTGGAAGCCATCCGAGGTTTGCGGCTATCCAAAATCCAAAAGCAAATAAGTGCAGGTAAACAAACTGCATGCTGCCGGTGAACGAAGTTATTGCGTCGGCGACCTTTTGCTGAATGGACGCGTCGGATTGCTCGCGTTTCCTTCGTTCGACCAGAGCGTGGATATTCCGCTCGAGAGCTGACGTCAGCCCGGATGCAGCTTTTGGATGGGGCGCCAAGGGTTTCTTCATGACGTGGAAACCGGCGTACCTGCGGGCAGTTCCTACAGGTTGGCTGCCCCGAGGCCGCGCAATTGACGACCGCGTGGCCGACGTCCGGCGGGCAAGACTTCGGCGAGGTGGAGCTACAAGATAGAGTACTGGGCACGTCGTGCACACGCGACCCTCCGACCAATTGGAACAACTTGAGCTCTTGCTCCAATCCATCCTTGGAAAGATCGCGCTTATCGATCGCAGTACGCGCCGACCGTCTCGGACTGCAATTTCGCAGTGACGCTCTATTATAGCAAGATGACCGTCTGAAAAATCAGCTACTCAATCGGTTTTGCCAGCTAAGGTACTGAAATGGTGGGCGCACCAGGGCTCGAACCCGGGACCCGCCTATTAAGAGTCAGTTTGTCTGATCCTAGCGCGCCGCGTCGTCGATCGATTGCGTCGTAGGCCCAGCCACGCGGATGCGTTGCCAAGAAGTGCGCACCTTCAGCGACCGGCCCGCAACTTCAGCTCGCGTTGGCTGTCGCAAGATTTCTCTTGATCTCCCGATGCACACACAGTGCACACACCGCCTTCTAACCAACTGAAAAACTTGAATTCTCGCGCCAGTCCATCATCGGGGCGACGGAAAATTTACATCTCATATCAGACGCTTAGCCGTCCTGTCGGTCCAACGCAACGAAAACCGGCTGAATTTTTCCGCTACAGATTCAAGGACTTAGTTGCTGGTTCGGATTCCGCACCGTTTTTGGTGTACCACAAGTGTGTCACGGGTCTCAGCACTGCAACTCGTGGAATGCGATTTGGTGTGCCGCGATAAATTTAGTGCCGCCAATTTAGGGGCAGGCTTTTCGCTCGCCGGATTCTCGCTTTCGATCAAGGATTAGGAGACCCCCAAACTGCCGGCCATGTGCCACTTGCCATCAACGCAGGCGATCGGGTGAGATGCCAAAACGTTTGCGAAAAATGGTCGCGACGGAAGCGACTAGCGCGAATCGAACGTCGGAGGCGCCAGTTCAGCACTTCGGTGGCACCCGACATAGTGGCACGGTGCGACGACATCCAACGTCGGCAATCGCTGCCGACAGACCTCGACGGCCGATGGGCAGCGCTCGACAAAGCGGCAGCCGGGCAACGGGTCGACCGGACTCGGCGGATCGCCCTTGACGAGATAGCGCCGCTTGAGCTCATCACGCATCGATCCCGGAGGAGCGGCCGCGGCGAGCAGCGACCAGGTATACGGATGATGCGGTGCGCGGAAGATTTCGGCAGCCGGCGCTTGCTCGACGATCTTGCCCAGATACATCACGGCGACCTCGTCGCAGAATTGCTGAATCACAGCAAGGTCGTGCGAGATGAAGATGTAGGTGAGATTGCGCTCGCGCTGCAACCGCTTCAGCAGATTGAGGATCTGCGCCTGGATCGCGACGTCGAGCGCAGACACGGCCTCGTCGCAGACGATGAGATCCGGCTCGGGCGCAAGCGCGCGCGCGATGCAAAGCCGCTGACGCTGACCGCCTGAGAACTGATGCGGAAACAGGTCCGCGGCCTGCGGCGGCAGGCCGACTTCCGCCAGAAGCTTGCGCACCCGCTCGTCGCGGTCGCTGCGGCTTCCGATGCCGAGCAAATCCAATGGCTCGCGGATCTGGTCGCCGGCGCGGCGGCGCGGATTGAGTGCCGAGAATGGATCCTGAAACACGATCTGGAGGTGACGGCGCACGGCACGCAGCGGCTCGCCCGAGAGTTCGGCAATATTCCTGTTTCCGAACACGACCTGACCTGACGTGACAGGGACCAGCCGCATCACCGCCTGGGCGGTGGTCGACTTCCCGGAGCCGCTCTCGCCGACAATGCCGAACGTCGTGCCGCGCCGCACGCGAAAGCTGACGCCGTCGACCGCGTGAACAAAAGACGGCTTACCCGATCGGCGGCCGGCCGGGAAATGAACCACGAGGTCGTTGACGTCGAGCAAAACGTCCGATGCGTCGTGGATTTGTGCTGCCTCAAACGCCGTCATGCCGCGACTGCCGCCTTGCACCAGCACGATACGGCGTGACCAGCCGCAATCGGCTCGAGTATCGGCTGTGGGTTCGACCGGCAGACATCAGCCGCCTTGGCACATCGGGCCAGAAACGCGCATTCGGCCCCGCGCGCACCGAGCGGCGGCACCATCCCGGGGATCTCGCCGAGGTCGGTCCAGGATTTCGGTGCCTGTCCGAGTTGGAGATGCGCCACGCAGCGCAGCAGTCCTCGCGTATAGGGATGACGTGGCTGCGCCACGATCCCCGCTGATGCCCCGGCCTCGATGCAGCGGCCGGCATAAAGCACGAGTATCTCGTTAGCGAGTTCGCCGACGGCGCCGAGATCGTGGGTGATGAGCAGGATGGCCGTCCCGGTCTCGCGTTGCAGCTGCGCGAGGAGATCGAAGATCTGCGCCTGCACGGTGACGTCGAGCGCCGTGGTCGGCTCGTCCGCGATCAGGAGCTTTGGCTTACCGGCAAGCGCCATCGCGATCATGACGCGCTGACGCATGCCGCCGGAAAGCTGATGCGGATAGGCGTCGATGCGCCGTTCCGGCGCCGGAATCTGCACCGCACGGAGCAGCGCGAGAACCTGTTCGCGCGCCGCGGCGCCGCCGAGCCCCCGATGCCAGCGCAGCACCTCGCCGATCTGGTCGCCGACCGTGAACAGCGGGTTGAGCGCGGTCATCGGTTCCTGGAAAATCATGGACATCGCGCTGCCGCGCAGCGCACGCATGTCCCTCGCCGGCAGCGAAAGGATATCCCTGCCCTCCAGCAGGATGCGGCCGCTGGTGATGACGAAATCCTCCGGCAGCAGGCCCATCAGGGCGAGCGCGGTCATGCTCTTGCCGCAACCGGACTCGCCGACGAGGGCGAGCGTCTGCGCCGGCGCGACGGCGAACGACAGGTTCTCGATCACCGGCACGAGGCGGCCGGCTTCGCTGCGCATGCTGACGTTGAGCTGGTCGACCTCGAGCAGCGCGACCATCACGACCTCCGCCTGAGACGCGGATTGATCGCGTCATTGAGGCCGTCGCCGACCAGACTGATGGCAAGGACTGCAAGGAAGATCGCCATCCCCGGAAATATGACGGCCCACCAGGCATCGAGGATGTAGTTCCGGTTCTGTCCAAGCATCAGTCCCCAGCTCATCACGTTGGGATCGCCAAGTCCCAGGAAGCTCAAGCCGCCTTCGAACAGGATTGCGACACCGATCGCCAGCGTGGCCGACACGATCACCGCGGGCAGCGCGTTCGGCAACAATACTCGCAGCATCAGATGACGGTCGCTGGCGCCGGCCGCGCGCGACGCTTTGACGAAATCGAGATCGCGAAGTCGCATGAACTCAGCCCGCGTCAGCCGCGCGGCCGACGTCCAGCTCACCGCACCGATCGCCACCGTAATCGTCGACAGCTTCGACCCGAACAAGGTCACCAGGACCATTGCGAACAGCAGCGGCGGCAGGATTTGGAAGAACTCGGTAATCTTCACCAGCACCACATCCACCACGCCGCCAAAGAAGCCGCTCAAGGAGCCAATCAACAGACCGATGGCGATCGTGATCAGGGCGGCGACGGCGCCGACCGCCAGGGTTGCGCGTCCGCCGTAAATCAGCCCCGCCAATACGTCGCGGCCGAGATAATCCGTGCCGAGCCATGCATCCGAATCGGGTGGCATGAACGGCGCGCCAACCAGATCGAGCGGATCGACCCGGTAGAGATGCGGGCCGACCAGGGTCCCGACGATGATCAGTGCGAGCAGACAGAGGCCGACGACGCCGGACGGACTCTTCAGGAACTGCCGCATTGCGATGCCAGCTGGCGACGTCGCGCGCCTGGCCGGCATGTCGATGGCCGAAACGATGGTCAAAGTTGGAGCTTCCAGGGTCGTCATCGTTGCCCCATCCGGATGCGCGGGTCGATCAGCCGGTAAACAATGTCAGTCAGGAAGTTTGCGGCCATGACCATCAATGCAGAGAAGAACAGCACGGCCATCAGGGTCGGATAGTCGCGGCGCAGGATCGAATCGAACACCAGCCGGCCCATGCCGGGCCAGCTGAACACCGTCTCGACCAGCACCGCGCCGGCAAACAGATTGCCGAACTGGTGGCCGGCGACTGTGACGGTCGGGATCAGCGTGTTGCGCAGCGCATGCTTGCCGATCACGACCCACTCCGGCAGGCCCTTGGCCCGCGCGGTCCGGACGTAGTCGGCCGACAGCGCGTCGATCATGTTGACCCGCGCGAGCCGACTGTATTGGGCGATGAAGACCAGTGCCAATGTCAGCGACGGCAGCAGGAGATGCTGCGCGACATCGAGCACATAGTTCAGGCCCTGCTTGCGATGCACGACATCGGACATGCCGACGACCGGCAGGATCGGCCACACCGATCCGAACAGGAGCAGCAACATCAATCCGGTCCAGAAGATCGGCGCGGCATAGCCGGCCAGGGAGAACACGGTCACGGTGTGGCTGAACAGACCATTCGGACGACGTGCGCTGACGACACCGAGGAAGGTGCCGACCACGAGCGCACTGACCAGCGCACAGGACGTAAGATAGAGCGTCGCGGGCAGCCGCTGCAGAACCAAGCCGAGCACCGGCTCGTTGAAATAGTAGGAGTAGCCGAAGTCGCCCGTCACGACGTTGCGAAGATAGATCGCAAGCTGCTCCATCAGGCTGTGGTCGAGCCCGTATTTGGTCCTGAGCGCCGCGATGACGTCAGCCGAGGCGCCCCCCATCTCACCGGCGATCACCTGAACGGGATCGCCGGGCGCAAGGTGGATCAGGCAGAAGTTCAGGACCAGCACCGCCAGCAGCAGCGCGGCGGCGTTGGCAATCTGCCTTGTCAGATGAATGGCCAAAGCCATGATGTCGGAGGGCTCCTCGCAGTCTCGACCGTGGTCGCGGTGGCGTCATCAGGTCTTCGTCAAGTCTTGGGCGGGGTCTCCCAATACATCTCGTCCAGCGGAGACATCATGCCCCAGATCGTGGTGGGAAGGCCGCCGAGCCCCTTGCTGAACGCGTTGTAGTATGGCGACACGTTGATGTAGTAGATCGGCGCATCCTGAACCACGATCTTCTGGAACTCGGAATAGAGCGCCTTTCGCTTCTCCGGCGAGGTCTCCACTGCTGCCGCCTGCAGCAGTTCATCGACCTTTGGATTGCTGTATTGCTGGGTGTTGGACCAGATGATGCCCTTGCGGATGTTGGAAGACAGATAGGTCCGGTTGACCCCGATGACGGGATCGCCCCAGTTGTAGACGGTGTCCATGGTCAGATCGAAATCGAAGTTCGAAACGCGCTGCGCCCAGGTCGGAAAGTCGGGCGCCGCCCGCACCTCGAGATTGATGCCGACCCGCTTCATCTGCGAGCGGAGATATTCGGCAACGTTGCGCTGCTGCTCGTCGCCGCCGGGAATATAGTCGATGGTGAGTGCGAAGCGCGAACCATCGGCCCCCTTCGGATAGCCCGCGGAGTCCAGCAGCGCCGCCGACTTGGCATAGTCGACCTTGTAGGGCTCGACGTTCGCCTCGGCGAGCGGTGAATCCGGCGCGATCGGCCCGAATGCGGGAGCAGCCTTGCCGCCCATCAGTTTGGAGACGATGAAGTCGCGATTGGCCGCGTACGCGATAGCCTGACGAACGCGGACGTCGTCGAGCGGCTTCTTCCTGGTGTTGAAGGCGAGCCAGTTGAGCGGACCGATACCGGCAAAGCCCTTGTCGGTCACGACGATGTTCGGCGCCTTCTGCAGGCGGTCGATATCGCGAACGCCTGCGACGAACGACAGGGCCTGGACGTCGCCCCGCTCCATCGAGACCAGGGCGGCATTCCCATCCGAAACCAGCCGAACCACGATCTTGTCGAGCTTGGGGCGGCCGGGCATGAAGAACTTGTCGAACTTCTCCAGCGTGTAGTATTCGCCCTGCTTGTATTCGATCAGCTTGAAGGGCCCGGAGCCGATCGGCTTGAGATTGGCAGGATGCGTCTTCAGATCCTGACCGTCACCGTAGATGTGTTTCGGCAGGATCGGCATCAGCGCCGGGGACATCGCCAGCAGCAGCGAGGGGCTGGGGTGTGACAGCCGAATGATCGCTGTTGCCGGATCCGGCGTATCGACCTTTTCCACCGCCGCCAGCATGGTCTGGAACGGATGGTTGGCCTTGATCGCCATGATCGAGAAGGCGACATCCTCCGATGTCACGGGTTTGCCGTCGTGGAACACGGCATTCTTGACGAGATGCAGGGTCACCGACAGCCCGTCGGGCGCGACCTCCCAGGACTGGGCCAGATAGGGCTGCGGCTTCCAGTTCTCGTCATAGCGCAGCGGGCTCGCGAAGATCTGTGCCGTCGGCATGGCCGTCGCCATGCCCGACTGCACCGCGCCGTTGAAGTGGCGTGGCACCTGGGTGGTGGCCACAACGAGGGTATTGCTGCCCGCCGCTTGGGCTCGCGCAGCAGGTGACGCAGCGGCGGCCGCAACGAGACCAAGGGCTCCCAGTACGAATGTCCGTCTGATCAACATGGCTCTATCCCCCTGTTCGATTTGATCGTCGGCAAGTCGAGGTCGTGCATCGATCGATATCCGTTCGTCGTCATGCAGCGGCCGATACGGCCAGTGCACGATCGAGAATGGCGTCCAGTTCATGATCTGCCGGGAGATCAACGGTCCCGACGCCCACCAGCACGATCGCGTCCGCGCCCTGCCCGGCGTCGCGCTCGGGCTGCGCCAGCGACCAGGTCCGCGACACCATCTGGAACACCTGCGGCCGTGCTTGGTCGCCGATCCGGCAGACACCCTTCAATCGCAGCAGTTGCGGCGGCAACGCGTTCACCGCCGCGGCCAACAGATCGCGGTCGAAGCTGCCGGCGCGCCGATAGGTCCAGCGCCTGAACTCGCCTTCGTGATCGACGTCCCCATCGACGGAAACGGCGCGAAACCGCGGCGCCTCGCGTCGGCCGAACACAACGGTGTCCTGCACCCCATCCGGGAGGATCTCGATCTGGATGTCCTGTCGCACCGCGCGGATCGCACTGCGCGCCGCCTCCATCTGCTTATCGGTTACCAGATCGCGCTTGCTGAGCAGCGCCACATCGCACTTTGTGAACTGGTTGCGGACCGTCTCGCCGACCTGGCGATCCTTGATCAGGGCCGCGATCCGGCTTGCATCGGCGAGCACGACCACGCCATCGAGCCGCAGCGCCGGCTCGACCAGCGCGATCTCGGCGATGCGCCAGGGATCGCCGACCCCACTCGCCTCGATCACGATGCGCTCGAAACGCCCGCTTTCGTCAAGCAGGCCGCCGAGCGTTTCCAGAAAGCCTGAACCGATGCTGCAGCAGACGCAACCATTGGTCAGCGACATCGTGGTGCCGTCGTGGCTCTCGATGAGGGCCGCATCGATATTGATCTCGCCGAAATCGTTCACCAGCACCGCGCAACGCGAACGACCGTTCGCCAGCAGCCGATTGAGCAGCGTCGTCTTGCCGGCGCCGAGAAAGCCTCCAATCACCGTGACCGGGATGGGCGCGGACCGGATCATGCGCGCGGAGCTTTCCTGACATGGCCGCCGACGACCGTGCCCCACACGGGCACGTCCTTCAGCCCGGCGGGAGCGACCGCGAGCGGATCGTCATCCAGGACGGCGAAGTCCGCAAATTTGCCGCACTCGATGCTGCCGATCAGGTGATCAAGCTTCAGTGTGTAGGCGGCGCCGATCGTGATCGCAGCGAGGGCCTGCTCGACGCCGAGAGCTTCCGTCTCGGTCCCGAGCTTGCGGCCTGACGACGAGACCCGATTGACCGCGCACCAGGCGGTAAACAGCGGCGAAAGCGGCGTGACCGGTGCATCCGAGTGGATCGCGAACGGAACGCCGCTGCGCAGAGCGGTACCGGTCGCATCCAGTCTCCCGGCGCGCTCCGGCCCCATTGTCAGATCGTGGTGGGAGTCACCCCAGTAGAACAGGTGGTTGGCGAAAAGATTGACGCAGACGCCGAGCGCCTTCATGCGCCGGAACTGCGCGGCATCTGCCATCTGGCAATGCTGCAGGGTGTGGCGGTGATCCGCGCGGGGCGTCGCAGCCAGCGCCTTCTCGATGGCATCGAGCGCCAGCTCCGTGGCCTCATCTCCATTGGTGTGGATGTGAAGCTGAATGCCCGCCTTGTGATAGAGGTCGACCAGCCGTGGCAGATCCTCGGGCGCGATGTACCAAAGTCCGTTGGGGGCACCGTTGTGATAGCCGGGCCATCGTAGTCGGGCGGTGAAGCCCTGGATTGAGCCGTCCACGACCAGCTTGACGATACCGTAGTGCAGGCGGTCGTTGCCGTTCTCCCGTAATGTCGCGATCTTCGAGATCGCCTGCTCGGGCGTATGCGAGGCCGATGCCAATGCAGGCACCAACCGCACACCAAACTCGGGCGAATGGGTGGCCGCCGCGTAGAGCTCGATCGTCGGATCCGTGAGATCATTGTGCAGATCGGTGATCGTGGTCACGCCCTGCACGCAGGCGGACGCGGCATAGCGATCGACGTCGTGCATCGTAATGGCGGAGGACAACGGATTGCCGAGCACGCGGAAGACGCGAAACCGAGCGGCGATACCCTGCAGCTCTCCGCTGGCTAGACCGTCCTCGCCGGCGACAACGCCGGAAATCTCGATCGCGTGCAACAATTCGGCGCGCTCCAGCACCAGCGTGTTGACGTTGCTGATATGGAAGCTCGCATGGATCACCATGATCGGCCGCGTGGTCGAGACGCGATCGAGATCCCGCCGGGTCAGCATGCGTCCGCCGATATGCAGCGGATCGAAGCCCCAGGCGAACAGCGTTGCGTCGGGATCGCCGATTCTGGATTCGGCCTCCTGCAGCCGGGCGACTATCGCGTCGATGTCACGTACGCCCGATACGACCTTGCCTTCCGGCGAGCGACGATCAAACGCCCCGACATAGGGCAGCGACCACATCATGCCCTCCATGATGTGGCTGTGGCCCTCGACGAACCCGGGCAGCAGCACCTTGTCGCGGAAGCGGTCGTCGATCGCTCCGCCGGCGAATGGTGCAATCTCCGCAGCATTGCCGACCGCAACGATGCGGCCATCGCGCACCGCGACATGGGTCGCGAGCGGTCGCGACGGATTCATCGTCACGATCTTGCGGGCTGAGTATGCGACCGTCTCCGCGCTCACATTGAACTCCCAGATGTCACGCTATCGACCCTGGGATCTCGCGTGGGCTTAGACCAGCGCCAGATGCCATGCACAAATGGAGCCAGCCCATGCACGGCAGCGCGCCATTTTCGCCGGTATGGCGCGGTTTTTGCTTTGCTTTTTGTGTTTACGCGACCACCCTGGACAAGCCCCGATGGGAAAATTTGTACTCCTGCGGCAATCCGAAGCAACGGCACCCGCCGCCCCACCAAACGATGTCCTGTTCTGGGGATCGCTGTTCCAGGGCCTGGATCGGGGCGGCAGTTTCCTGCAGCTCCAGATCCGCCGGATGATCGTAACGGCCATCGAGGACGGCCGGCTGCCTCTCGGCGTGCGCATGCCGTCCAGCCGAGATCTTGCCGCGCTCCTCAAGGTCTCGCGCAATACCATCGTCATCGCCTATGAGCAGCTCGTCGACCAGAACTTCCTGGTCTCGCGCGAACGCAGCGGCTATTTCGTCGCCGGCCTGCCCAAGCAGATTGGCGAGGCCAAACTGCCTGCGACCGAGGCTTACAGCCGGCGCTGGACCGAGCGCTTCGCGCTCCAGCCTTCGGCGTTCCGCAACATCGTCAAGCCGCTCGACTGGCAGACCTACCCCTACCCCTTTATCTTCGGCCAGTTCGACCCGAGTCTGTTTCCTACCAACGATTGGCGCGAGAGCGCGCGCGCCGCGCTCAGCGTGCCCGAGATCAACAACTGGGCGCGCGACATGATCGACGGTGACGATCCCGCGCTGATCGAGCAATTGCAGCGGCAGGTGCTGCCGCGCCGCGGCATTCGCGCGCGCGCCGACGAGATCATGATCACGATCGGAGCGCAGCATGCCCTCTATTTGATCGCCAAGCTGTTCGTGCGGCCGACGACGACCATCGGCATGGAAGACCCGGGATATCCAGACGCCCGCAACATCTTCGGCATGATGACGTCGGACGTCGTTCCGCTGCGGGTCGATGACGACGGACTGGTGCCCGACGACGACTTTGCGCGCTGCTCGCTTGCCTATGTCACCGCCAGTCATCATTGCCCAACCACGGCTGCGATGTCGCGTGCGCGTCGAGACGAAATTCTGCGGGCGGCGCGGGACCGCGACATCGTCCTGATCGAGGACGACTATGAAAGCGAGCTGATCCCGGAAGGCGATGCGCTGCCGCCGCTGATGAGCCTCGACCAGGACCAGACCGTCCTCTACGTCGGCAGCCTCTCGAAAGCCCTGGCGCCAGGGTTGCGGCTCGGCTACGTCGTTGCGCCGGCGCCAGTGGTCCGCGAACTGCGGGCATTGCGGCGGCTGATGCTGCGGCATCCGCCTCTCAACAACCAGCGCGTCGCCGCGCTGTTCATCGGCCTCGGCCATTACCGCTCGCACCTGCAACAAGTCGGCCGCGTGCTGCTGGAGCGCGCCAGGCTGGTCGACGAATTGCTGCCACAGACGCTGCCGACATGCCGCTGGGCCCGCGGATCCGGCAGCACGAGCTATTGGATCTCCTGCCCTGACGGAACCGACAGCGCAAGGCTCTCGGAGGCCGCGCGCGCCGAAGGTGTTGTGATCGAGCCCGGCGACGTGTTTTCGATGAGCCCCGACGCGACACGGCATTGCTTCCGGCTCGGCTTCTCGTCGATCCGGACCGACCGGATCGCCGCCGGCATGGCAAAGCTCGGCGAAGTGTTCGCGCGACAGGGTTAGAACAGGTCGCTCACGCCCTTGATGGCGCTGCCCAGCGCCACCACGGCAAGGCTGGCGATCGATACGCGGCGATGCAGCCTGTCGCTGCCACGGTGAAAGCCGAGATCGCCGAGCCAGGTTCCGAACAACATGACCGGAACGCCAAGCGCGGTCAGCACCACCGTGCTCTGATTCAACAGCCCCAGCATGGCAATGCTGATGAGCGCGGCAATGGACGAGACCAGGAAGAACACCATCATCGAAGCGCGCGCCGCGACGCGGCCGAAGGGACCAGCGCTGTAATAGATGATGACCGGCGGCCCCGGCATCGCCGCCAGGCCGTTGAACAGGCCCGCGCTCATGCCGACCAATGCCGTGACGCTGCGCGATGGAGCCACCGCGAGGCGGAAGCCGGCATTGAGCGCCACAACCGCACCAGCCGTGATCATCGCGATCATGATGCGTGCGGCCGGCGCGGACGCCACGCGCAGAATGAGCGCGCCGAGCGGCGAGCCGATCACGCCGCCGATGACGAGCCAGCGCAGCGACGGCCAATGGCAGACGCGCGAGGCGCGCGGAAGATCGCCGAGACCGATGATGAGCTGAAGACACACCGCGACCGGAACCGATTGCATCGGCGGCATGAACAGCCCCAGCAGCGGCACCGCCGTCAGCGCGAAGCCGAAACCGGTGAAGCCGCGCACCAGAGCCGCCGCCAGGATCGACATCGCGGCGGCCAGCATCACGGCAGGCGTCGGGAGCGCCATTGCGGCGATATCGCGGATCGCGACCACGGCCTCTGGCATCGTCATCGTCGATGCAGGGCGAGAGAGGGGAGATTGGCGGCCATCGCCGGATATCAACAGGCCGGAACTTCGCTGCGGAAGTGCCAGCTGCCTCCGCCTCGCCATGCCAGTCTGGCCGTAGAGCCCGTGCAGTCTGGTTCTACGGCCACCTCCTCACCGCGTGGCATGTCCAGATGCTCCCATCAGGCTGTAGCGGCGCGCGTTGGCGCGCGAGGATACCGGCATGCGCAACATCAATACCATCAGGCAAGAGCTGCTCGAAACCCTGTTCGCCGCCTTCAACCGGCACGACGGCGCGGGCGTAATGGCGTGCATGACCGAGGACATCGTGTTCGACACGGCCGCGGGTCCCGACATCTGCGGCCGACGGCTGGCCGGCGCGAGCGCGGTTCGGGCCGCTTTCGAGGCAACCTGGACCGGGATGCCCGATGTGAGCTGGGAGTGCACGCGGCACACTGTGTTCGGCGACCGCGCCGTCTCCGAATGGATTTTTCGCGCCACCTCGCCGGACGGTGCGCGCATCGAGGTCGAGGGCTGCGATCTCTTCGGATTCCGCGGCGAGAGGATCTGCACCAAGAGCGCCTTCCGCAAGGACAGGCCGGCGCAGCCGGCCGCGCAGCGGAGCGACGCGCGATGAACGTGCACGCTGCGCCGCCAGCGGCGGCCTATGATCCGCACTATGACCCGCTGGTTTCCAGTGGTCCCGGCCGCAATCGGCAATATGCCCCGACCTACTGGATCGCCACGGCCGGCACACCTCCGCCGGACGACGGCCCGATCATGAACGACACGGTTGCCGACGTCGCAATCATCGGCTCGGGCTATACCGGGCTCGCCTGCGCGATCTTCCTTGCGCGCGAATACGGCATCAAGGCCGTCGTGCTCGAGGCCAATCGCGTCGCCTGGGGCTGTAGTACCCGGAATGGCGGCCAGGCGCAGAATGCCTCAGGCCGCCTGACGCGCTCGCAATGGATCAAGCGCTGGGGTCTCGATACCGCCAGGCGCATGCACGCCGAGATCACCGAAGGATTCGAGACCTTTGAAGAGCTCGTTCGCGCGAGCCCGGTCGACTGCGAGCCGCAGCGCGGCGGACACCTCTATATTGCCCATCGCCGGCGCAACCTCGACAAGATCGCAGCCGAATCGAAGGTCCTCAACGAGCTGTTCGGCTATGCGACGCGCGTCGTGTCACACGATGAGCTGCGCCGTGATTTCGTCGACGAAGCCGAGGCCGTCGGCGCGGTCCACGAGCCGCTCGGAACCGGGGTCCATCCGGCCAGGCTCGCGTTCGGCTACCTGCGCATGGCACGAGATCTCGGCGTGCGCGTACATACCGCGAGCCCGGTGCAGCGGATCGAACGGCATGACGGCGCATATCTTCTGCGCACGCCGGGCGGGACGGTGCGCGCTGCCGCGGTAGGGATCGCGACCGGCGCCTACACATCGCTCGGCCTGACGCCGGAGCTCGGCGGCCGCTGCATGCCGATCCTCTCCAATTCGCTGGTGACACGGCCGCTGACACGGGCCGAGATCGATGCGACCGGGTTCCGCACCAGGCAGGTGATCACGGACACCCGCACGCTTCGCTTCTACTACCGCCTGCTGCCGGACAATCGTCTCCAGATCGGCAGTCGCAGCGCGATCACCGGCGCGGACGCGGCCCACGACCGCCATCTTCAGCTCCTGATCGGTGGCCTTCACCGCAAATTCCCGCCGCTCGAAGGGATCGAAATCGACTACTCCTGGTGGGGCTGGGTCGACGTCAGCCATGACATGATGCCCCGCATCTTCCGGCCCGACGCAAAGCAGAAGCTGGTCTATGCACTCGGCTATGGCGGCAACGGCGTGTCCTATTCTGCGCAAGCGGGCCGCCGCATGGCCCAGATGCTCGCGGGCAAAACATTCAAAGGCCAAGAGCTGCCAATCTTCACCTCCCCGCTCCCGACGCATCCCTTCGCGCCATTCCGCCGTCTCGGTCAGCGCATGCTCTATCATTGGTATCATCTGCGCGATGAAGCCCGCTGATTGCCGGCATCCTTCACAGCTGCTGGCTAGCTGCAATCTCTACAGGGAGCCGGCGAGAAGCCTGGTGCGAACTCAATCCGCCGTGCTTTTGATCTCCCGGTGCACACGCGCCCTCGCAAGCGACTGAAATATTTGAACTCTCGCTCGCGTGAGCACAGGAACTGCGGCCGGCTCGAAAGACACGGAGCAGGCTGTTGGAACGGCCAGCGATGGCCACGGGCATCCCTCAGGATGGGCCAGAAGTGGAATCGGGTCCAGCCTCGGCGGGATCGGTCATCCCGACCGTGTGATAGGCACGGCCAAAATAGATCAGATTGTCGGTGCGGCCGGATCTTTGCAGCGCGACGACGCGGCAGAACAGCACATCGTGGGTGCCGACATTGACGACATCCGCAATCCGGCAGTCGAACGCCGCAGCACAGTCGGCCAGCACCGGCGCGCCGGTTGCGAGTGTGGACCACGCTGCTGCAGCAAACCGTTCCTCCGCTGGCACCTTGCCGCCGAACAGACGGGACAGTTGTTCGTGCCGCGCCGAGAGCACGTTGATGCACACCACCTTGTTGCGCGTCACACCGGCATAGGCCGAGGAGCCGCGGTTGATGCAGACCAGCAGCGTCGGCGGATCGTCAGTGACGCTGCAGATCGCGGAGGCCGTAAATCCGGTGCGGCCCGCGCCACCATCCGTCGTGACGATGCTGACGGCGGCACCAAGACAGGCCATCGCGTCACGGTAGTCCCGGGGAGCCACATCCTGCATCGATGTTCTCACCCCTCGATGGCAGGCGCGAAAGCGAGCTCGCACAGCACCTGTGCCAACACGGCGGCGCCGGCCGCGACATGATCGGGCTCGGCCCATTCGTGCTCGACATGGCTGGCGCCGTCGCGGCACGGGATGAAGATCATCGCAGCCGGACAGACTTTTGCGAGATGACGGGCATCGTGACCGGCGGCGGAGAGGATCGCCATGGCGGAATGCCCCTGCTCACGCGCGACCTTCGCGATGCTCGCGCGCAGGCGCGGATCGAACACGTTAGACGGCGCATCCACGAGCGGCGTCACCGTAACCGAGCACGGCGGGGCGGTCTCCTGGCAAAGAGTTTTGATGCGCGCGCCGGCCGCGTCGAGCACGGCATTGTCAGGGTGACGCAGATCGATGCTAAAGCTGACGCGCGATGCCACCACCGACGGCGCGTTCGGCACGACAGCGACCCGTCCGATGGTGAACTTGATATCGGCATCGATGGTGCCGATCTCGGCATGGAGCGCCGACGCCATCCGCGCAAAGGCCGCGAGCGCATCCCGCCTCTCCGACTGCGCCAGCGTGCCGGCGTGTCCTTCGCTCCCCTCAACCACCACCTGAAAGGTCTTCTTGCCCTGGATGCCGCTGACGACACCGATGGTGCAGTCGGCCGCTTCCAGCACTGGTCCCTGCTCGATGTGCAATTCGAGATAGGCGCCGACCGCGAAGCCGAGCGACCGATGCGGCAGATCGGGAAACGCCGCGTGAAGCCGGTCGAGCGCCTCGCCGACGCTGATGCCGTCCGCATCGCGCGCGGCGCGGATCGCGTCCAAGCCGCGCTCGCCGGTAAAGGCCTCCGAGCCCATCATGCCCGGCGCGAAGCGCGAGCCTTCTTCGTTCATCCAGGCGACGACGATGAGGTCGCGCATGGGCTTCTCGCCTTGCCCGGCGAGCGAGACGACCGCCTCCAACGCCGCCATCACACCAGCCGCGCCATCGAACTTGCCGCCAGTGGGTTGGCTATCGAGATGACTGCCAAGGAGAAGCGGCGGCGCAGTGCGATCGCGGCCAGCCAGCGTCAGGAACAGGTTTGCCGCGGCATCCGTCGACGGCGTCAAGCCCGCCTCGCCGGCCCAGTCGATGACGCGGCGCCAGGCCGCGATCTCGCCATCGCCCAATGCCTGGCGGTTGACCCCGCCGGCCGGCGTCGCGCCGATCTCGGCCAGTGCCATCAAGCGGGTCCAGAGCCGATCGGCGTCGATCAGGGGCTGGCTCGTCATCGACTACTTCGTGCGCATGATCTGGCCCGGCAGCGCGCGCGGATCGCGCGGCAGCCAGCGTCCGGCCTCGACCTCGGCGATGAACTCGGCAAGCAATGCGTTGAACGCCGCCGGCTCTTCCAGATTGAGCGTGTGGCCGGTCTTTGGGAAGACCGAGAGGCCGCAGGCGGGAATGGTCTTCTTCAGGAAGATGCCGGGCTGCAGGCAGTGATCGTCCTCGTCGCCGACGACGACCAGCGTCGGCACCATCATCTTTTTCAAGCCGTCTTCGAGATCGTAGAAGGATGGCCGGCGCGCCTGGACGCCGCGCATGGTGTTGGCGGCGCCGCGATCGGAATGGGTGGCGAGGCGATCGGCGAATTCCTGCCAGCCGCGCGGATCCTTGTTCTGGAACTGCACCCGGCTCGCGCCGAGCGCATAGATCTTGGCGAATTCCCTGGCGCCCTGCTTCTCGAAATTGTCGGCGACTTCGAGCGAGACGCCGCGAAAATATTCCTCGAACTCTTTCTCGCAGCCATAACCGGCACCAGCCACCGTGAGCGACAGCGCACGCTCCGGCGTACGCAAGCCGAAATGCACCGTGCAGAACCCGCCCATGGAAAGGCCGACGATGTGCGCCTTGTCGATTCCGAGCGCATCGAGCACGGCGATCGCATCGTCGGCGGCGATCGCCTGCGAATAGGCTCCCACGCTATCAGGTACGTCCGACGGCGGATAGCCGCGCGCGGCGTAGGTGATGCAGCGGTGGCGCCGGCTGAAATAACGCAGCTGCGGCTCCCAGCTTTGGTGATTGCCGCCGAATTCGTGGATGAAGAGGATCGGCGTACCCTCTCCCGCTTCTTCCACGTGCAGCTTCACGCCATCTTTTGCTGTGATCATCGTCATCGGCATCGTCCCTAGAATTGCGGCGGCAGGTCGTTGAGCGTGCGCGCCTGTGCGACCATCTCCGGCAACAACGTACAAAACTTCTCGACCCAGGCTTGCGGCACCGAAGTGCTGATCTTGACGAAGCGGTCGCCGAAGCGCTGGGTGTGATAGGTGCCCTGCCGGATCATGATGCCCTGCCGGCGATAGCATTCGACCAGCGCCTCCGGGCGGATGGCCGCCGCGATAGTTTCGAGCACAAGGAAGTTTCCGTGCGAGGGCATGATCGGCAGCGCCAGCCCGTCGATCCCGGCCGTCGCCTCCTGGATCATCGCCTTGTTGGCCCGGTCGGTGCTGCGGACCTTCTTCATCCATTCGGCCTTGACCGACAACCCCGCCTGCGCCGCGCGCTGGGCGATGACGCTGGCGCCGAGCACGCTGGTAGAGGTCTGCGCCAGTTCCTCGAACAGGTCGGACGCGGCGACGAGGGCTCCGATGCGCAGGCCCGCGAGCCCTAGCCATTTCGAAAAGCTGGTCGAGACCACCGAGCCTTTCGGGGCAACATGCAGCGCCGGGGTATGGCCGTCGGCAAAATCGCGATAGGTACAGTCGTGCACCAGCAGCGCGCCGCGATCGCGCGCGATCGCCGCAAAGCTCTCGATCTCCTCGCGGGTGTAGCGGATGCCGAGCGGATTGTTGGGATCGACGAGATAGATGATCGCGGTGCGCTCATCGACATTCGCCTTCAGTGCCTCGAGCGTCAGGCGGTAGTTGCAGGCGGGATCGTAGATCGGAATCTCGATCACCTCGGCGCCTTGCTGGCGCGCGAACAGGCACGGCCATTTCCAGGTCGGGTCGGTCGTGACCAGCGTGGTGCCGGGCTTGCAGCGCGCGCGGCAGATCATCGCCAGCGCGTTGACTCCGCCCTCGGTCACCAGCGCTTCCGCGCCGGGCGCGCCGAGATCGGCGACAATTGCAGCGCGCAGCGCCTCGAAGCCGAGCGGCGGCGCATAGGCATTGAACTCGCCGGCCTCGATCGAGCGCAGCATCGCCTCGCGCACGGCGGGATGGCTCTCGATATGGTTGGTGTTCTGGCCAAGCCAATAGAGCCCCGGCGTCGCCGAGAGCTCGTCGAAATAGCGGTTGCGGACCAGTGCCGCGGATTGAGATCCCGACATCGACGCCTCAGATCACCGAGCCGCGCGCGGCGATGCCGCCGTCGATCGTCACCACCGTGCCGGTGATGTAGCCGGACCGCGGCGAGGACAGGAAGGCGACGAGATCGGCGACCTCTTCCGAGGTGGCCGGCCGCTTGCCCGGATATTTGTCGAACAGCTCCTCCCAGCGGCCTTCGTCGCCGAGCATGTCGATCGCCTTGCGCTTCATGATCTTGAGCATGCGGTCGGTGGCCACCGGCCCCGGATTCACCGCAACGACGCGGACGCCGTGGTCGAGGCTGCGGCCGCCGAGCGCCTTGGTAAAGGACATCAGCGCCGCATTGCCGGTCGAGCCTGCGATATAGCTCGCGTCCCAGTTCTCACCGGAATTGCCGATGATATTGATGATGACACCGTCCTTGCCCTTCATGCGCGGATAATAGAGGCGCGACAGCGTGATGTAGCCGAACACCTTGAGATCGAAGCCGCGCCGCCAGGCGGCATCGTCGAGGATTTCAAGCGAGCCGGCCGGGATGTCGCCGGCATTGTTGATGAGGATGTCGATATCGCCGACCTCGGCTGCGAGCTTCTCCATTGCGGCTGTGCTCGACAGGTCGAGCGCATGGATCGTGATCTTCACGCCATGGCGGGCTTCGAGCTGCTTCTTGGCCTCCAGCATCGCCTCGCCGTTGCGGGCGGCGAGATGCAGATGACACCCCTCCGCCGCGAAGAGCTCGGCCACCGCCAGTCCAATTCCTTTCGACGCGCCGGTGATCAGGGCGGTCTTGTTCGTCAGCTTCAGGTCCACTCCGGGTCTCCAGGATGCAAGCTAGATATACAAAGTCTAGCAATTTGCATACCAAGAGGCCGAAGGTCATTCCAAGGCGGCTAGAAAGTCCAGGAGGTTGTCGCCGAGCAAGTTGACGTGGTCGCGCATCGCGCTGTGCGCCCGCTCGGGATCGTGGGCCTGGATCGCCTGCATGATCGCCTCGTGCTCGCGGACGGTGTCCGCGATCCGGTTCGGCATCCGCGTCACACGGCGGCGATAGGCGGCGACCTGGTTGCGCAGCTTGCGGGTCTGGTCGGCGAGGAACGTGTTGCGCGAGGCCTCGTAGATCGCTTCGTGGAATTCCTGGTTGATGTCGTAGAAGACGTCGATGTCGCCGGTCTCGCCTGCGGCAATAAGCCTCTGATGTATCTTGCCAATTTCGGAACCCCAGGCCTGGGACACGCGCCTTGCGGCAAGCCGCGCACAGAGCCCTTCGAGCTCCGCCATGACCTGAAACATCTCGATCAGCGCCTGCGCCTTAATGCTGCGGACAGTCGCCCCCTGCCGGCCGCGCAGCTCGACCAGGTTGTTGGCGGCCATCAGGCGGAACGCCTCCCGCACAGGCGTGCGCGAAACGCCAAAACGCTGGGCGATCTCCTGCTCGTCGAGCCGGCTGCCCGGCTCCAGATGACCGGCCGCGATCGCCCCTTCGAGCTTCTGGCGCAGGCTCTCGGCGAGCGTCACGCCCGGGCTCGCGGCAAGGGTTTCGTGCCCATTTTTGACGCGCTTGCCTCCGCCATGCGCACCAATATCCGCCATTATGTTTCTCCGACGTCAAATAACGTATACATCATGGCACTCTCACCCTAACGAAACGACCTACTTTCGGTCGGAGATGCCCGTGTCTCCGACCTATCCATCGTCGATCTCGCAAGTCTTATGCCTGATTTGCTCGGAAATGGCACTGGCACACGAGTTGCTAAGAGATTTCGACGCGGTCCGCTTTCGTATGCGAATGACCGCCGCCATTATACAAGGACACGCTGGTGCAGGCCGCTCGCCTCCCCGATCCCGGACCGACCATCGAAGCCCCGCAGGTTCACCCGAAGCCTGAGCCGCTGCTCGAGCTGCGCGCGATCAACAAGACCTTCGGCTCCGTCGCGGCACTCTCAGGACTTCAGGCGAACGTCGCCCCCGGCGAGTTCGTCACCGTCGTCGGCCCGAGCGGCTGCGGCAAGAGCACCCTTTTCAATATCGTTGCCGGGCTTGAGGAGCCCGATGCCGGCGGCATTCTGCGCTTCGAGGGCAAGAGCTGCCATGCCGCCGATCTGCTCGGCCGCGTCTCCTTCATGCCGCAGCGCGATTTGCTGTTTCCCTGGCGCAATGTCGTCGACAACGCCATCCTCGCACTCGAGGTCGAGGGCATGCCGCGCGAGCAGGCGCGTGCCAAGGCGCTGAAGATGCTGCCCGAGTTCGGGCTGGCCGGCTTCGAGAAGCAGTACCCCAATCAACTGTCCGGCGGCATGCGCCAGCGCGTCGCCCTGATGCGCACCTTCCTGTTCGAGCGTGACCTTATGCTGCTCGACGAGCCGTTCGGCGCGCTCGATGCGCTGACGCGGGCGATGATGCAGCGCTGGTTGCTCGACGTCTGGCAGAAATACCGACGCACCATTCTCTTCATCACCCACGACGTCGACGAGGCGATCTTCCTCGGCGACCGCGTGCTGGTCATGACGGCGCGTCCCGGCTCGGTGAAGCTCGAACAAATCGTCGACCTGCCCCGCCCGCGCCGGCCCGAGATCGTCACCTCCCCCGAATTCGTGCGCCTGAAGCGCACGCTGCTCGATGCGATCGAGGAGGAAAGCATGAAGTCGTTTCAATCCTCCATCGCGCAGGAGAAGTCGCAGTGAACGCGATGCCAGCGAAAGAACCGCAAGCCGCACCGCGCGGGATCGATCCGGCCGAATGGGATGCACGGATCAAGCTCGCCGCCTGCTATCGCATGGTCGCCAAGCTCGGCATGGACGATGTGATCTACAATCACATCTCCATGCGTGTGCCCGGCCATGACGATCAATTCCTGATCAATCCCTACGGCCTGTTGTTCGACGAGATCACGGCGTCGAGCCTGGTGAAAATCGACACCAAGGGAAACAAGCTGGACGACACCCCGCAGGCCGTCAACGTCGCCGCCTTTGTCATCCATGCTGCGATCCACACCTCGAATCACGATGCGGCCTGCGTGCTGCACACCCATTCCGACGCGAGCGTCGCGGTTTCAGGACAGGAGAACGGCCTGTTGCCGCTCAGCCAGTTCGCGATGCGCTTCTACGACCGCCAGGCCTTCCACGACTACGAAGGCGTCGCCATCGACCTCGACGAGCAGGTCCGCCTGGTTCGCGATCTCGGTCCGCACAAGGTGATGCTGATGCGTAACCACGGCATCCTCACCGTCGGCCGCACGCCGGGCGAGGCCTTCATGCTGCTCTATTATTTCGAGCGCGCCGCACGGATCCAGCTCCAGATGCAGGCGGCGGCCGCAGCCGGGGCCAAGCTCGTGATGCCGCCGCACGATGTCTGCGAGAAGGCCGCCCGCCAGTTCTGGGAATTGCAGGGCGACATCCTCGTGCCCGGCGAACGCGAATGGCCGGCGCTGATGC
Organism: Bradyrhizobium diversitatis; assembly: GCF_016031635.1. Lineage (GTDB taxonomy): Bacteria > Pseudomonadota > Alphaproteobacteria > Rhizobiales > Xanthobacteraceae > Bradyrhizobium > Bradyrhizobium diversitatis. Next base: position 264,794 of record NZ_JACEGD010000006.1, on the reverse strand, counting down.
GCCAGCTTGACCGCACCGATCCATCCTATCGCAATTGATTTTCACCGCCTGGAGTATGACCATGTTGAGCCGTCGCCACGCCCTCTCCGTCCTCTCCGCCATCGCACTGGCGACCGGCTCGCTTGTCACGGCTGCGCCCGCCGCAGAGTTGCAGAAGGCAAGCCTGCGGCTGAAATGGCTGCCGCAGGCGCAATTCGCCGGCTTCTACGTCGCGGCGGCCAAGGGCTACTACAAGGCCGAGGGCATCGACCTCACCATCAATCCCGGCGGGCCCAATCTGCTGACCGAGAACCTGGTCGCAACCGGCGCCGACACATTTGGTTTGTCCGGCGGTACCGACAGCGTGTTCGCGGCCCGCGACAAGGGATTGCCGATCGTCTGCATCGGCGTGTCGCACCAGATCACGCCATTCATCTTCGTCGCCCGCAAGGACGGGCCGGTGAAGACGATCCAGGATTTCAAGGGCAAGACCGTCACCACCTGGTTCACCGGCGCCAACCATGTGCTCAACGGCATGCTGGCCAAGGAAGGCATCAAACCGGACGAGCTGAAGATCCAGCCGCAGCAGGTTTCGGTGACGCCGTTCGTCGATGGCAGCGTCGACGTCATCACGGCGACCTACTACAACGAGTTCTACACCATCCAGTCGCGCATGCCGAAGGACAGCCTGAAGACCTTCGTCGCCGAGGATTACGGCATCACCTTCCCCCGCGACACGCTGATCGTGGCCGAGACGACCGCCAAGGAGAAGCCGGAGCTGGTCAAGGCGTTCCTGCGCGCTTCGCTCAAGGGGTGGAAGGACGCATTCTCCGATCCCAAGGGTGCCGTCGACACCGTGATGGCCGCCGCCCCGACGCTCGATCGGACGCAGCAGGAGTTCATGCTCACGGAGGTTAAGCGCCTGATGACCGCAGGCGCGGCCGCCAAGAACGGCATGTTCTGGATCGACGCCGACGCGGTCAAGACCGCCCACGACTTCTTCCTGAAATATGGCGTGATCTCCAAGCCGCTGGATCTTGCCGCCGCCTATGATGCCAGCTTCATCCAGAGCGTCCCCGTGGCGGATCGGCTGCCGTGAGCGGCCCTGCCGCGACATCACTCAGTGAGGCCGCCGCCGCGACGCGGTCGATCACGATGCCGGATTCGCTGCGCAAGCTGGTCCGGCTCCTGCTCGGCCTCGCCATTGCGGCGGTGATCTGGGAAGGCGCGGTGATGCTGTTCGGTATCAGGCCCTATTACCTGCCGCGTCTCAGCACCATCCTGCTGGCGATGGCGGCGACGCCTCGGGCCTATGTCGACGGTTTCCTGCGCACGTTGGCGGAGACGCTGATTGGCTTTGCGTCCGGCGGCGCCTTCGGCGTGCTCATGGGCATCGTGTTCTTCCGCGTCCGCGCGCTGCGCGAAATGATCTTTCCGATCTTCGTGGTGTCGCAGACCATTCCGGTCATCGCCTTCGGCGCGCTGGTGGTGCTGTGGTTCGGCAACACGCTGCTCGCCAAGGCGATCATCGCATTCTACCTGACCTTCTTTCCGGTGACCGTTAATACGCTGCTCGGTCTCGAGACCGTCGATCCCAAGCAGGTCGCCCTGATGCGCAGCTTCGGCGCTTCCAATCGCCAGTTGCTACTGCGCCTGCAGCTGCCGACCGCACTGCCGCAGATCTTCGTGGCGCTGCGACTCGCTGCGTCACTGAGCCTCGTCGGCGCCATCGTCGGCGAATGGTTCGGCGACACCACCGGGCTCGGGGTGCTGCTGCTCCAGGCCATGTTCACCGAGAATGTCGTGGCGATCTGGGGCGCGCTGCTCGCCGCGGCCCTACTCGGCACAGGCTTCTATGCGGTGGTCGCCGCGGTGGAGCAGCGGCTCGTGTTCTGGAGCGCCGAGCAATGAGCCGTGCGCTCGCCTCTCCCTCGCTCGCCGTCCAGCGCGGCATTCTCGGCGCCGTCCTCCTGATCGCATGCTGGGAAGGCCTGGCGCGCGGACTGCATCTGCCAGCCTATGTTCTCCCCGCCGTCAGCGACATCCTCGTCGGCCTGTGGTCCAAGCGCGCCATTCTCATCGACGCCGCTGGCTACACGTTGCTCGAAGCGCTCGTCGGCTATGGGCTCGGCTGCCTGATCGGCATCGGCCTTGCCGTTGCCATCGCGCTGGTGCCGGCACTTCGCAGTGCAATCATGCCGCTTGCAACTGCGATCAATTCGGTGCCGGTGGTCGGCTATTCGCCGCTGATCCTGCTCTGGTTCGGCATCGGCGTCAGCTCGAAGATCGTGATGGTGGCGATGGCGGTGAGCTTCACCATTCTGCTGTCGATGCTGGCCGGGCTCGACCGTGTCGATCGCCGCGCCGTCGATCTCATGAAGAGTTTTGGCGCGGGCCGCTTTGGCGTGCTGTGGCGCCTGCGGCTGCCGACCGCCCTGCCGCTGCTGCTCGCCGGCATGCGCGTCTCCACGGTGCGCAGCGTGATCGTGGCGATCGTCACCGAAATGCTCGGCGCGCATGGCGGACTCGGCTGGGTGATCTATCAGGCCGTGCTCCAGATCGACTTCGTCCAGGTCTGGTCGGCGATCTTCGTCGCATCCGCGGCGAGCCTCGCCTTCTTCGGCCTGATCGGTTTCCTCGAACGCAAGATCCTGTTCTGGACATGACGCCAGGAAACACACCATGAAACGACAGATGCATCTCGGCCTGTTCATCCTCGGCACCGGCAGCCATGTCGCGGGCTGGCGTTATCCCGGTGCAGTCGACAGCTTTCAGGACTTTGCGGCAATCCAGGAGATCGGCCGCACCGCCGAGCGCGGCAAGTTCGACCTGATCTTCATGGGCGACAATCTCTATGCCGACGCCGCCGCCCATCCCTCCTACACGCTGCGGCTCGAGCCGCTGACGATGCTGGCGGCGCTGTCGACCTCGACCAGCCATATCGGGCTCGGCGCCACCGTCTCCACCACCTACAGCGATCCCTTCTCGGTCGCACGCGTGTTTGCTTCGCTGGATCACATCTCAAAGGGGCGCGCCGCATGGAACGCTGTGACAACGGCCAATCCGGCGACCGCGGCGAATTTCGGCACCACCCATCCCGACCACGCCCGCCGCTACGAGATGGCCGGTGAGTTCCTCGACGTGGTCAAGGGCCTGTGGGACGGCTGGGCGGATGACGCCATCGTCGCGGACCGCGCCAGCGGCGTCTACATCGACCCGGCGAAGCTTCGCCCGATCGACCATGACGGCGCGTTCTTCAAGGTCAAGGGCCCGCTCAACATCGGTCGCAGCCCGCAAGGCCGCCCCGTCGTGCTCCAGGCCGGCGGCTCCGAGGCCGGGCAAGCGCTTGCCGCGCGCACTGCCGACATCGTGTTCTCGGTGGTGCAGGATATCGAGGAAGCCAAGACCGGCTACGCCTCGCTGAAGACGCGCCTGCCGTCGTTCGGGCGCAGGCCGGAGGACGTCACGGTGCTGCCCGGCGTGATGCCCGTGGTCGGCCGCACCGACAAGGAAGCGTTCGAGAAGCTCAACGTGCTCCAGGGCTTCGTCAGCGGAAGCAACGCACTCGCCATCCTCTCGGACCGCTTCGGCCGCGACATGTCGGCCTACGATCTCGACGGGCCGATCCCCGATATCGCGCCGTCGGACAGCTATCACAGCTTTGCCAGCGTCATGCTCGCCAAGGGCCGCCGCGAGAACATGACGCTGCGCGACCTCTACAATCTCACCGCCGCCGCTCGCGGCCATTGGGTGCTGTGCGGTTCGGCCGAGCGCATCGCGGACACGCTCCAGCTTTGGTTCGAGGAGCATGCCGCCGACGGCTTCAACGTCATGCCGCCCTATTTCCACGAAGGGTTCGAAGATTTCGTCCAGCTCGTCGTGCCGATCCTGCAGGAGCGCGGGCTGTTCCGCAGCGATTATGAGGGGACAACATTGCGCGATCATCTCGGCCTCGCGCGGCCGGCGAACCCGTTCTTCGCGGCTTAGAGCACGCCGGCAGTTCGCAGTGCCTGCTCGAGTGCCTGCAACTCGTCGCGTGTCGCTGGCGGCTGCGGCGGCCGCGCCGCATCGCATGACAGGCGTCCGAGCAATTTCAGGCACGCCTTGAGCCGCACGGTCGCCCGCCCTCCGGGCGCCTCACGATAGATCGCGACCGCCAGAGGATACAGCTTCTCATGCGCGGCGCGCGCCCGCTCCCAATCGCCGGCCTCGGCGGCAGTCCAGAGGCCGACCACAAGCTCCGGCACGACGCAGGCGAGACTGACCTGGCTGCCGGCCGAGCCCACGATATAGCTCGTCATCAGATGCTCATCGCCCGAGCCGAGCACGACGAAGTCCGGTCGCAGTTTCCGGATCAGCCTGAGATTCCGTTCGTAGGCTGCGACCTCCCAGCTGCCCTCCTTCACCGCAACGAAGCGAGGATCGGCGGCAAGCCGCGTCAGCAGCGGCGGCGCGTAGGCCATCGCGCCCGCGCCGACGGGCGCAGCGTAAAGCATCAAGGGTACCGTCGTGGCATCGCGGATGTAGCGGTGATGTTCGATCACGCAATCATCGGCATGGCCGAGCGCCCAGCTGTTGGGAGGAAACACCAGAAGCCCGTCCGCGCCGGCCTGTTCCAGCGCAGCCGCCTCGCGCGCAGCCTCCAGGCTCGATTCATGGTTGACCCCGGAGACGATCAGGCAGTCCTTCGGTGCGTGCCGACGCGCCAGCTCCACCACGCGCCGCTTCTCGGACAGCGACAGCACGAAATTCTCGCCGGCGTGGCCGTTGACGAGGAGCCCATTGATGCCGGATGTGAATGCGACCGCGGTAAGATGGACTGCGAGCTGCGCCTCGTCGACCTCGAACTCTTGCGTCATCGGCAGGATGGTGGCGGCGTGAATGCCGCGCAGGCGATCGCTGAATGTCCGCATCGTGGCCGACATCGCCAGCTAGTGAATGATCTGGTCGAGGAACGTTCGCGCCCGCTCCGACCTCGGATGCTTGAAGAATTCCTCCGGCGCGGCCTGCTCGACCACCTTGCCCTCGTTCATGAACACGATGCGGTCGGCGACCTCGCGGGCAAAGCCCATCTCATGCGTCACGCACAGCATGGTCATGCCCTCCTCGGCGAGCTTCTTCATGGTCTCCAGCACCTCCTTGACCATCTCGGGATCGAGTGCGGAGGTCGGCTCGTCGAACAGCATGATCTTTGGCCGCATGCACAGCGCCCGCGCGATCGCGACGCGCTGCTGCTGACCGCCGGAGAGTTGTCCGGGAAATTTCGCCGCCTGGTCCGGAATCCGGACCTTGGTCAGGAAATGCATGGCGAGATCCTTGGCCCCGGCCTCGCTCATCCCGTTCGCGGTCATCGGCGCCAGGGTACAGTTCTCCAGCACCGTCATGTGCGGGAACAGATTAAAGCTCTGGAACACCATGCCGGTGTCCCGCCTGACCGCATCGATGTTCTTGCGCTGATGATCGAGCTCGACGCCGTTGACGTAGATCAGCCCTTCATCGTGCTTCTCGATGTGGTTGATGCAGCGGATGAGCGTCGACTTGCCCGAGCCCGAGGGACCGCAGACCACGATCTTCTCGCCCTTGGCGACCTTGAGATCGACCTCGTTCAACGCGGTGAAGTCGCCATAGTGCTTGTAGACCGCCTCCATGCGGACCGCAGGCACCCCACGGAGCTGCGGCTGCACTGTTGCACCTTCGGCCCTAGCCATCGATCTCTCGCTCATGCACGGGCCTCCACACTCGCCTGCGCAACCGGCGCGCTCGCTGCGACCCGCCTGGTTTTCGCGGCACTCGATCGACCGAAATGCTTCTCGAGCCGGCGTTGAACCGCATCCCAGACAGAGGTGAGGATCAGGTAATACGCCGTCGCAGCCGCATAGACCTCTAGGATCTGGAAATGCTCCTGCATCAGCATGTCGCTGCGGCGCATCAGCTCCTCAACCGAGATCACGGAAGCGAGCGAGGTTGCCTTCAACAGCGAGTTGATGGAGTTGCCGAGCGGCGGGATCATCAGCCGGAACGCCTGCGGCAGGGTCACACGGCGGAACGTGATCCAGGGCGACAGGCTGAGCGCCCAGGCGGCCTCGCGCTGGCCCGCCGACACCGCCATGAAGCCGCTGCGCACGATCTCGGCGAGATAGGCGGCCTCGTTGAGGATCAAGCCGACGAGCGCGCAGGTGATCACGCTGAACTTGATCCCCAGCTGCGGCAAGCCGCTGTAGATCACCACCAGCTGGATCAGGAGCGGCGTGCCGCGGAAGAACCAGATGTAGAAGCGTGCGGCGCCCGCGAGCACCGGATTGGACGACATGCGCAACAATGCGATGCCCATGCCGAGGATCAATCCGCCGACGACCGCCGCCACCGTCAAGCCGATGGTGACGAGCACTCCCTTCATCAGGAAGTAGTTGAAGAAGTAGCTGACGGCGGCCGTCGGACTGAAATGGCTCATCGGCTCGTCTCCGTGGGTATCAGGCCGGACCGGGGCCGGCGATCGCAAGCGGCTGGTCGGCCGGCATACTGGTCAGGCCGAACTTGTCGAACAGGGCTTGGTAGCTGCCGTCGGAGCGCATCGCGTTGAGCGCCTTGACGACGGTATCGGCGACCGTCTTGTTGCGGAAGCCAAGCGTGGTCCTGGCCGTGCCGAGCCCGCTCAGGACTTCCTTCACACGACCGCGGCCGACGAGATCGCGTGCCACGCTGTCGACCAGCAGCGCATTGTCAACCTGGCCCGCAAGCAGCGCGCTGACGACGTTGGTCGCAGTCGGGAACGTCCGCATCTCGACGGCCGCTCCGCCTTTCGCTACGCTGGCATCGCTGAGCTTCTTGAGCCAGTTCATCTGGTAGCTGCTGACCTCGACGGCGGATGATTTTCCGATCAGATCGTTTTCGGTAGCAATTTTTGTGCCGCTGTCGGGAGCCACCACGACCGAAATGGCCTGAATGGCGTAAGGCACCATGTACATCAGCTTGGAGCGCTCCTCGGTCCAGAACATGCCGGTATTCACGCCATCGATGCGCGCTGCGCCCAAGGCAGGAATCATCGCTGGAAAATCCATCCGGACGAGTTCGACCGGAAGGCACAACCGTTTGCCGAGCTCGGCGGCGAGCTCGACATTGAGGCCCTGCAGCTGGCCGTCCTTGTCGACGAATTGCTGCGGCGGATTGGTCGGGTTGATGGAGAGCTGCAATTTGCCGGGCGCAATCAGATTGCCATCGGTGATTGCGGGCGTACAGGCGGCATGCACCGCCGTGGATGCGAGAACGAGTGCGGCAGCCGCACCCAAGCGAAACAGTGTCGAGACCATGGATACCTCCAGTAAGACGCCAATGACCGATGCAGTTCCTCGCCCGGGATTCCCCTCGATGCTTGTTGGATGCGGCCGGCCGGATCTCGCGACACGGCCGGCAGCATCGTCCTTGATCCGCTTCAAACCGGTCCCGACATCGGCTTGAGCTGGATGCGCATGAAATTCTTCACCAGGGATTCGAACTGGCCGAATCCCTTCACTTTCAAAAACTCCGGCGTTTCGAACGCCCAGCGTCCTGCAACCTCGTACATGGCGGCGTATTTCGGCCCGTCGCCGACCGAGACGAAGCGCTTTGCCGACAACCAGCCGGGACAGGCGAGCAGATCCGGAAAATGCCTCTGCTCGTACCAGGCGTTGAACGCAGCCTCGTGCTCGGGATCGATGTCGACCCGCACGATGTGGATGAAGGCGTCGTCCGGCATCGGCTCGTCCCTCATGCTAGGTGCGGATGTCGCCGGCCGCGCGCGCCGCGCCGACGGTGGTTGCAATGGCATCGCACAGCGCTGGCAGAACCGGCAGCAGCGGCGGCCGCGGATCGGCGTTGCGGATCAGGCCGAGCGCCTTCAGCCCGACCTTCATGCGGGTGTGCATGTCCATGATCGGGGCAGGTCCGTAGATGGCGCGGACGATCGGATAGAGCCGCTCGTTGACGGCGCGCATCGTCTTGAGGTCGTCGGCCAGCGAGGCCTGCCAGAGCGCTGCGAACAGATACGGCGCGAGGCTGACAAGGCCGGAGAGAATGCCGTCACCGCCGACGGCGAGCTGCGGCAGAAACCAGTTGAAGTTCGACGGCAGGATCGCGACAGATGGATCCGCCTGCTTCACCGCTCGCCGGTTCTCGTCATAGGCCAGCATGGTGTCGCTGCCCTCCTTGATGGCGATGACGCTGTCGAGCGCAGCGATTTTCGCGAGTGTCTCCGGCGAATAGCCAAACCCGGACGCCAGCGGGTACTGGTAGATCGACACGGGAATTCCGATCGCGGAGCTGACCGCTTGCACGAAAGCCAGTGGCGCGCGTGAGGTCGCCGAAGCGCCGCCGCCTAGCGGCGCAGGCGGGAACAACACGGCGCAATCGGCGCCGGCCGCTTCCGCGAGCTGGGCCTGGTGGATCGCTTCCGCCGTCGAATGCGCGATGATGCCTGAAAGCAGCGGCTTGGCGCCGATCTGCCGGCGCGTCCGCTCGATCACGGCCTGACGTTCGTCGTCCGAAAGCGATCCGCCCTCGCCCGCGTGACCATTGACGAACACCGCCGCGATGCCATCAGGGCACGCGCAATAATCCAGCACGCGGGCATAGCCATCCCAGTCGATCGAGCTGTCGTTCCTGAACGGCAGCACGGTCGCCACCGTGACGCCACGCAGATCCGGTTTCTTCGTCGGCTTGCTCATGACGGTTTCCGCCGTGGGAATTTCAGGCTCGCCCGCGCCTTCAGCACTTCGAAGCCGCCCTCGTTGCGTGCGCTCGCCTCCCAGATGATCGTGCGGGTCTCGTCGTGCTGCTCGGCGATCCAGACATCGAAGATGAGCGTGTCGCCGTAGAACACGGGACCTGTGAACCAGAACCGGTCCTCCACGGAGACGCCGATCGTGCCGACCAGCTCAGAGGTGAGGATGCTCGTGCAGAGGCCGGCGACCATGATTCCTGGCGCCAGCCTACGGCCGAAGCGCGTCGCGCCGGCATAGACCTCGTCGACATGGACGGGGCCGAAATCACCGGTCGCAGCGATGTAGAGCGCGCCATCGGCCTCGGTGATGGTCTTGCTCAGGCTGACCCTGTCGTTGACCTTGAGATCGTCGAAGGACTTTGGCTCGTACATGGCTTAGGCCTTCGTGAAGGGAACCAGCGTTGCGGTGCCGTCCACCACCGTTGCGCCGGAGGGCGACAGCGTGCAGGTGACCCGGCAGACCGCCTCCTCCCCCGCAACCGAGACGATCTCAGCTTTGGCTTCGACGGACTCGCCAACGATCACCGGCGCGGCAAAATTCAGCGCGATGCTGCCGATCCGCCGCGTGGGACCACCAAGCTGGCTCAGGCAGGTGGTGGCGAGACCGCCAACGGCAAGCTCGAAGGCGACCATGTTCGACGCGCCGGCCTTTTTGGCGCGGACGGCATCGACATAGAGGCCGCCGAGATTACCGCTGATGCCGGTGAACATCGCCTGCTCGGCCACAGTCATGGTCTTGCGGAAGGCGAAGGCGGCGCCGGGCTTGAGAGGTGCGTGGGACATCGATCGTTTCCTAGAGCTGCAAGCCGTTCTTGATGGTGCTGCGCGCGACCAGCATGCGGTGGATTTCGGAGGTGCCGTCATAGATCCGGGTGACGCGGGCGTCGCGATACATCCGCTCCAGCGGCAGGTCCTTGCTGAAGCCCATGCCGCCGAACACCTGGATGGCACGGTCGACCACGCGGCCCTGCATCTCGGACGCCGCGACCTTGATCATCGAGACCTTGTCGCGCGCATCCTTGCCCTGATCGATGTCCCAGGCGGCATTCATCACCATCATCTTGACGCCGAAGATCTCGGTGGCGGAATCGGCGATCAGCTTCTGCACCATCTGGAAATCGCCGATCAGCTGGCCGAACTGGCGCCGTTCGCCGGCGTGCCTGCGCATCATCTCCAGCGCGCGCTGCGCCATGCCGACGGCGCGCGCGCCGATATGGGCAAGCCGGATCTGGAGCACGCTCTGCATGATCAGCTTGAAGCCGCCGCCGACCTCGCCGAGCACGGCCGTCTTCGGGATGCGGCAATCCTCGAAGCTCAGCTCGGCATGGCCATAACCCCGATGGCCCATCATCGGCTGGGTGCGCGCGACCTTGAAGCCGGGCGTGTCGCGGTCGACCAGGAAGAGCGTGATGCCGCCGCGGGCGCGCTTGTCCCTGTCAGTCAGCGCCATCAGGATGATATAGTCGGCGATGTCGCCGTCGCTAATGAAGTGTTTGGTGCCGTTGAGCACCCATTCGTCGCCATCGAGATGTGCGGTCGTGCTGATTGACGCGGCGTCGGAGCCGGCGCCCGGCTCGGTGATCGCCATGGCGCAGATCTTGTCCCCCTTTACCGTCGGCAGCAGATAACGCTCGACCTGATCGCCCTTGCAGGCCATCAGCATCGGATAGACCTGGCCGAACACGCGGCGGATCAGTGCGTCGGAGGTCTTGCCGAACTCTTCTTCGACCAGGCAATGCTCGACGCAGGACAGCCCGCCGCCGCCGACATCCGCCGGCATGTTCATGGCGTACAGGCCAAGCTTCTGCGCCTTGGCCTTCGTGACCGCCAGCGCATCGGCCGGCACTTTGGCGGTCTGCTCGACGACGTCTTCGAGCGGCTGCACCTCCGTCTCGACGAAGCGGCGGACGGTGTCGACCAGGAGGCGCGTCTCCTCGGGGAGAGAAAAATCGATCATCGCACCACTCCGACGGCCCTGCCGGCGACCATCGCGTCAATCTCCGCGGCGTCGTAGCCGATCTCGCCGAGCACCTCGCGCGTCTGTGCACCGAGCCGCTGCGGCACCAGCCGTACCTCCGGCGTCTGCCCGTCATAGCGCGCGGGATGGGCGACCATCCGGATTGGCACGCCGCCTGCGCTCTCGGCGCTTTTGAACACGCCGAGATGTTTAAGCTGAGGATCGGACTCGAGATCGCGATAATCCTGCACCGGCGCATGCCAGACCCGCGCGGCTTCAAGCGAGGGCAGCCAGTCGTACGTCGACTTCTGCTTCAGCCTGATAGCAACGATCTGCGTGATCTCCTCGCGCTTCGAGAAGCTTTCGGTGTCGGCGAATTGCTGCAACTCCTTGCTCTCAAGCGCGACCGCGAGCGCGCTCGGCGTAGCCATGGAGATCGCCATATGACCGTCCGCCGTGGCGTGGACGCCGTAAGGCCCGGGGCTGAACCACGCCGCGATACCGGCCGGACCGCGCGAGGTCGGCGATGGCGCGCCATTCAGCCACGCCGTCAGCGGCTCGACCTGGAGATCAAGGGCGGCCTGATAGAGATTGACCTCGACGAGTTGGCCCTTCCCGGTCTTGATCCGCGCGAACAGCGCCGCGAGAATGCTCATGGCGTAGAGTGAGGCGGCGTGCTGATCGACGATGACAGCGCCGACCGCCGTCGGCTCGCCGTCCGCCCGCCCGGTCCGCATCGCAAGGCCGGACATCGCCTGGAGCAGCAGATCCTGGCCGGGGCGATCCTTGTACGGCCCCTCTGAACCGAAGCCGGTCGCGACCGCATAGATCAGGGCGGGGTTGATTGCCTTCAGCGTGTCGTAGCCGAGACCGAGCTTGGCCATGGTGCCCGGCCGGAAATTCTCCATGACGACATCGGCGGTCGCGACCAGCCTCTTCACCGCGGCGACGCCGTCGGGATGCTTGAGATCGACGGCGAGGCTGCGCTTGTTGCGCCCCGTGGCCAGATGATTGACGCTATCGCCTGCGACAAAGTGGTTGGCGACCGCCCAGTTGCGCTGAAACGCACCCTCGATCGGCTCGACCGCGATGACGTCGGCGCCGAGATCGGCGAGCGTCTGTGCGGCAAGCGGCCCCGCGAGGTAATGATTGAAGCTGAGGATCTTGACGCCGTCGAGCAGGTTCATGCGTTCACACCATGCTGGCGCTCAGGCTTTCGCATTTGAGAATGCTTCGTCCATCGCGCGATGTCTTCGCATGAAGCGTAGGCTGACACTTCGATGATCGACAACATCGCCATCAATTATTTTCCGGGCGAGGTTGATAACCAAAATCTATGATGCACACTGTCGTCGCTCACCTGTGACCGGACCATCCCGATGAATCTTCGACAGCTCGAAATCCTGCGTGCCGTGATGCGCACGCGATCGACCGTCGCGGCGGCAAAGGATCTCGGCATGTCGCAGCCGGCGGTCAGCAACGCCATCAAGCACGCGGAGACCACGCTCGGCTTCCTGCTGTTCGACCGCGTCAGCAAGCGCATGATCCCGACGCAGGAGGCGCAGATCCTGCTCGCGGAGGCCGAGCCGCTGTTCCTGATGCAGGACCTGATCAGCCAGACGGCGGCGCATCTGCGCGCCGGCCGCAAGGGACGGATGCGGATCATCGCGACATCCGAATTGTCGGAATCGCTGCTGCCGCAAGTTGTCGCTCGCTTCGGCCGCGACCATTGCGGCGTCGAAATTTCGCTTGAGACGCAGCGGCTCGACGACCTTCTGGAATATGTCGAGACCGGTGTCGTCGATGTCGGCTTCGCCATGGAGCCGCATCCGCGTCCGACGCTGGACTATTTGCCGCTGGCCCAGCTCGACATGGTCTGCGCCTGCCCGGCTGATAGCCCGCTGACGCAATTGAACTTCGTCAGTCCGACCGATCTGCGCGATATGCCTCTGATCAACGCCCGCACCTCGAGCCGCATCAGCAGCCTGATCCAGGAGGCGTTTCGCCGCAGCGCCGTCAACTTCGCTCCCGCCATTGAGGTGCGCTTCATGAATGTCGCGGGACATTTCGTCGAAGAAGGGCTCGGGGTGACCATCATGGACGAGCTGACGGCGTCCTCGACGCGCTATAGCCGCCTCAGGAGCATACCGTTCAAACCGAAGACCGAGGTCACCGTATCTGCCGTCGTGCCGGCCGGCCGCATGCAGCAACGGCTGACGCAATCCCTGATCAGGCACGCGCGCGAGGAGATCGCGGCCCGGATTGCAGTGGCGCGGCAGTGAGGCCTTCATGCGCTCGCCCGCTTTGATGCATCCGGCCAGGTCAGACCGAAGCGCCCGACCAACGCCAGCGCGGCAGCATCCTGTGCTGCGGGAAGTGGCAGTCGCGGCGGGCGCGGATGGCCCGCTGCAAAGCCCATATGACTGAGCAGCGCCTTGCTGCCGGCGACGTAGGCCTGGCCGCCGACGAACTCGATCACCGGCAGGTATTTGAGATAGAGCTCGCGCGCTTCCTTGATCGCGCCGTGGTCGGCGACGAGGCTGAAGATGCGGGCCATCTCCGCCGGAACCACGTTGGAGGCCACGGCCACCCAGCCCTGCGCGCCCTCGACGAAGGATTCGAAGCCGAGGATGCCGCCGAACACCGTCATCCTGTCGCCGCAGAGGCGGATGACGTCGCGCACGCGCGTCACCTCCAGCGTCGACTCCTTGATATAGAGGCAGTTGTCGATCTCGGCGATGCGCGCCACAAGTGGCGGCTTGAGATCGACATTGGCGGTCGCGGGATTGTTGTAGACCATGATCGGCAGCGCGATGGCATCGGCCACCGTTTTGTAGTGATGCACCAGCTCATCGTCGGTCGGCGTCGAATAGAACGGCGGAATGATCATGACGCCGTCCGCGCCCAGTTTTTCGGCACGGCGGCTGAGACGCACGACCTCGCGCGTATCCTCCGCGCCGGTACCGATCAGCACCGGCACGCGGCCCGCGGCCTGGCGAATGACGACCTCGGCAACCAGCGCCTTCTCGTCATCGTCCATAGACAGGAACTCCCCGGTCGAGCCGAGCGGGATCAGCCCGTGAATGCCCTGCGCGATCTGCCAGTCGACGAAGGCGCGCAAGGCCGCAACATCGACCTCGCCCCCCGCCGTGAACGGGGTGATCATGACGGTGTAGGTGCCGCGAAACGTCTTCATCGAGGTACTGCCGGGCGCTCGGGTGACTTCAGACGGCGGGCGGTGCCTGCGGAATATCCGCAATGACTACGCAATCGTTTGCATAAATGGCTCGGCATTGGGCAACACCATCCATTTTTTGAGCTTGATCCGCGTAGGATATGCTCCTAGCGTTTCTGCAATCGTTTGCAGTGTATCGGCGGGTTTGATGAGCGTCACGCTCAAAGATGTGGCACAAGCGGCCCGTGTTTCAGTCAGCACTGCGTCCCGGGCGCTGACGGGAACCGGCCTGACCAGCGAACGCACGCAGCAGCGCCTGTTGCTCATCGCGCGCGAGCTCGGCTACCGGCCGAACCCGATCGCGCGGGGCCTCAAGACCGGACAGTCGCGCCTCGTGGCGCTCCTCGTCCACAATCTCACCAACGCCTCGTTCCAGGTAATGGCCGAAGTGGTGCAGGCGCGCCTGAAGGCGCTGGGTTATCAGATGCTTCTGTGCATCGGCGGCGACGATCCGCAGCAGGAGAGCGACACCCTCACCACGCTGGTCGACCACCGCATCGACGGGCTGATCGTGGTCCCGACCGGCAAGAACGGCGCGCAGCTCAAGGCGCTGGCGAAGGACATACCGATCGTCTGCCTGGTGCGGCGCGATGACGCGACCGATCTCGAGACCGTGCTCGCGGACGATCCGCAAGGCGCTTATCTGGGTACGCGTCATCTGATCGAGCTCGGGCACAAGCGCATCGGGCTGATCGTCGGCCGTCAGGACACCACGTCGGGCCGCGAACGCTTGTCCGGCTATGTCCGCGCGCTACGCGAAGCCGGCATCGCAAGGGACGACACGTTGATTCATGCCGGCCACTACGTGCCCGAGACCGGCGTGACCTGCTGCCGCAAGCTCCTCGACCTCCCCCGCCCGCCGAGCGCGATCTTCGTTGCTAATCACGAGGCGACGCTCGGCGTGTTGCGCGTCACGGCGGAACGGAACATCACCATTCCCGATGATCTCTCGCTGCTCTGTTATGAGGACATGCCGTGGTTCGAATGGCATCGTCCGGCCATCAGCATCGTCGACAATGGCGCGCGGGATCTTGCCAATCTCGCCGTCGACCGACTGCTGCATCGCATGGACGCCAAGGGTAATGGCAATGACGGTGTCCGCGAATATCGCGTCGGCGCCCGGCTGATCAAGCGCGACTCCTGCCGCCACTTCGACGCCACGGCTCCTGCGAAATCCGGCAAGTCCAAATCGTCTTCATCCAAATCATCTGCTGCCAAGTCCGCGAAGGTCTGATCGATGCCCTATGTCGAAGTGCTCGCCCCGCAAGCTCCGGTCCAGCGCAAGGCCGCTCTGGCGCGCTCGGTGACGGACGGCCTAATGTCGGCGTTCGGTGTCACGGCCGACACGGTCACACTCTATTTCCTGAACATTGCGCCGGACGACTACGCCCATGCCGGCAGGTTTGGCGCGGAGGCCACCGGCCAGCGCATCCTGCTCAAGGTCCACGCCTTCCGCCGCAGCGAGGCCGAGCGCCGCGCCGCCGCCATCGCGCTGACCCGTGGCGTGTGCAGCGCCTATGGCGTGTCGGGCGACGACGTCGCGGTGTATTTCTGCGATCGCGACCGCAGCGAAGTCTCCCACGATTCCAAGCTCGCCAGCGACTGACGGAGCACGCCATGGACCGCTTCTATAGCCAAGACCAGAAGGCCCTGCGCGGGACCGCCCGCCGCTTCGCGGAGGCAGAAATCCTGCCGCGCGCCGCGGCGATCGATCGCGAGGACCGCTTCGACCGCGCGCTCTACAAGGGCATGGCCGATCTCGGCCTGTTTGGCATCTGCCTGCGCGAAGGCGCCGGCGGCGCCGGTCTCGATGCGGTCGCGGCCTGCATCGCCATGGAGGAGCTGGCGCGCTGCTCCGGCGCGGTCGCCAACGCCTTTGCGATCCCGGTCGAGGCCGTGCTGTTCTTCGATCATCACGGCACCGAGGCGCACAAGGCGCTGATCCCGCAGATTCTGAGCGGCGACATCATTCCCGCGACCGCCGTCTCCGAGCCGGACCACGGCTCCGACGTAGCTAGCATCCGCACCAACGCGGTGCGCGAAGGCAATGGCTGGCGGCTCAACGGCACCAAGGCCTGGGTGACGCTCGGCGGCGTCGCCGATCACATCATGGTGTTCGCGCGCACCGGCGCAGATGCGGGCCATCGCGCCATCTCCTGTCTTCTCGTCGACGGCGCCCTGCCAGGCATCGCGCGCGGCAAGAACGAGGAGCTGCTCGGCATGCACGGCCTCGACGACTGCCAGATCACCTTCTCCGACGTGCGCCTGCCAGCCGACAGCGTGATGGGACCGGAGAACCAGGCCTTCAAGATGGCCATGAGAAACTTCAACTTCAGCCGGCTGATGATGGCCTCGATGGCGCTCGGCATGGCGCAGGCTGCGTTCGAGGACGCGACCGCCTATGCCAGGGACCGCAAGCAGTTCGGCCAGGCCATCATCGGCTTCCAGGCGGTGCAGTTCATGCTCGCGGACATGTCGACCGACATCGCCGCCGCGCGCCTGCTGATCCACCATGCCGCGCGTCTGCACGATGCCGGCGAGCCGATCGCCAAGGAGGCGGCACAGGCAAAGCTGTTCACCACCGACATGGCGATGAAACACGTCTCCAACGCGCTGCAGATCCACGGCGGCAACGGCTATTCGCGCGAGTATCGGATCGAGCGCATCTTCCGCGACGTCCGCCTCGCCCAGATCTACGAGGGCACCAACCAGATCCAGCGGCTGATCATCGCCCGCCAGGTCGAGAAGGAGGCCGCGTGAGGGCATGCTGAGCATCATCACTGCGGCAGAGGCCGCCGGTCTCATCCGCGACTCTGACACGCTGATCGTCGGCGGCAATGGCGGCACCGGCGCTGCCGAAGCCATTCTCGACGCACTGGAGCAGCGTTTCCTCGGCGGTCACGGCCCGCACAATCTGACGCTGATCAACATCACCGGCGTCGGCGCCGTGACCGAGAAGGGCCTCTGCCATCTCGCCCATGAAGGCCTGATCGCGCGCGTGATCGGCGGCAACTTCGGGCTCCAGGTGCCGTTCATGCGCCTCGTCCGCGACGAGCTGATCGACGCCTACAATTTCCCGCAAGGCGTGATGAGCCAGCTCTGCCGTGCCATGGCCGCGAAGCATCCGGGCGTGCTCACCCATGTCGGCCTCAACACCTACATGGACCCGCGCCAGGATGGCGGGCGCATGAACAAGCGCACCACCGCGCCGCTGGTCGACCTGCTCGAGCTACACGGCCAGTCCTGGCTGCTGTACCGCGTCCCAGCCCCGCCCGACGTCGCCATCATCCGCGGGACCTCGGCCGACGAGGACGGCTATATCAGCATGGAGCACGAGGGCACGACGCGCGAGGATCTGTCGATCGCGCAGGCCGTGCACAATGCCGGCGGCACCGTGATCTGCCAGGTCAAGCGCATCGTGAAGCGCGGCTCGATTCATCCGCAGATGGTCAAGATCCCCGGTTTCCTGATCGACCATGTCGTGCTCGAGCCCGAGCAGATGCAGACTTACGGCACCACCTATGACCCCGCGCGCTGCGGCGAGACGCGGGTTCCAGAGGCGATGATCACGCCCGATCCGCTCACGGAGCGGCGGGTGATCGCCCGCCGCGCCGCCTTCGAATTGCGCCCGCGCGACGTCGTCAATCTCGGCGTCGGCATTTCCGCGATGATCCCCAATGTCGCGGCCGAGGAAGGCATCTCCGACCTGATCACGCTGACGGTGGAATCCGGCGTGGTCGGCGGCGTGCCGGGTCATGCCCGCGAATTCGGCACTGCGATCAATCCGCGCGTCATTCTCGACCAGGCCTATCAGTTCGACTTCTATGACGGCGGCGGCCTCTCCTGCGCCTTCCTCTCCTTCGCCGAGGTGGACGAGGCGGGCAACGTCAACGTTACGCGCTTCGGCGAGCGCCGCGACGGCTCCGGCGGCTTCATCGACATCACCCAGAATGCCAAGCGGCTGATCTTCAGCGGCACCATGACCGGCGGCAAGTTCGACATCGGTGTCGAGAACGGCCGCCTCGCGATCCGGCGCGACGGCGCTTTCCGCAAGTTCGTCCCACAAGTCGGCCAGATCAGCTTCAGCGCTTCCCTCGCCGCGCAGCGCGGCCAGCATGTCAGCTACATCACCGAGCGCGCCGTGTTCGAGCTGGAGAGCGGCCACGTGACGCTGACCGAGATCGCGCCCGGCGTGCGGCTGGAGCCGGACATCCTCGCCCATATGGGCTTTCGCCCACGCATCAGCCCGCAACTGAAAGACATGGACCCGCGCATCTTCCGCTCCGGCCCGATGGGAATCGCGCAGAGTTTCAAGGCCCTCCCCGCGCGGCCGCGCAAGGTTGCCTGAGGGATCAGCATGGACACGAGCGCCCCGATCAATCTCCGCTACGAGGACATCGCGCTGGGCGCGGAGTTCGAGACCGCCGTGCACACCGTGACGGAGGCCGACATCGCAGTCTTCGCCGACGTCACGCGCGATCATCATCCGCTCCATGTCGATGGCGCCTATGCGCGCTCCCGCGGCTTTCCCGCGGTGATTGGCCATGGCCTGTTCGGCCTGTCGCTGATGGAAGGACTGAAGTCGGAGCTGAAGCTGTACGAGGAGACCTCGGTCGCCTCGCTAGGCTGGGACGAGGTCAAATTCAAGGGTCCCATCGTCGCTGGCGATAGCTTGCGGGTGCGCTTCCGATTCGTCGAGAAGCGGCCGACCAAAAACCCCGCGCGCGGCATCGTCGTCGAGACGCTCGACCTCCTCAATCAGCGCGACGAGGTGGTGACCGCGGCGCGCCACATCTCGCTGATCCTGACCCGGCAAGTCGATGCTGAGGCGGCCACATGACGAGACAATGAAGAAGACTTCGGACCGGAGAACGGCTCCTCTGCCATCCACGATTTGATCGGAGTATTCAGATGCGATTTCCCAAAATCTTCTCCGGCCTCGTTGTTCTGGCCGGCCTGACGCAGGCCGCCGGTGCCCAGACCTGCACGCCGAAGGTTCCGGCGTCGAGCTTGATCGAGGCGCCGAAATGGCAGATGTCGATTAACCCGACGCTGCCGCCGCAGCAATTCGTCGACGACAAGGGCGAACTACAGGGCCTCAACGTCGAGCTCGCCCGCGAGATCGCCAAGCGCATCTGCGTCGAGGCGGTGTTCCTGCGCATGGACTTCCCGCCGATGATCCCGGCGCTGCGCTCGGGGCGGTTCGATGCCATCAACACCGGCCTGTTCTGGACCGAGGAGCGCTCGAAGATGCTCTACCTCGTGCCTTATGCGCAGCAGGCGATCAGCATCTACACCGATCCCTCCTCCAGCCTGAAGCTCGAAAAGTTCGAGGATCTCGCCGGCCGCGTCGTCGGCGTGGAATCGGCGACCTACACCGAGCGCAAAGCGCGCGAGTTCAGCATCGCGATGGAGGCCAAGGGCCTCAAGCCGATCGAGCTGCGCACCTTCACCACCGTCACCGCCACCTCTGCGGCACTGCGCGCCGGGCAGCTCGAGGCCGCGCTCAACATCAACGAGACCGCCAACTCGCTCGAGCAGAAGGGCATCGCAAAGATCTGGGTCCGCGACATCGCCGGCACAGACATTACGTTTGCCTTTCGCGACAAGCAGCTCGCGCAGGCCGCCGCCGATGCCCTCACTGCGATCCGCGCCGACGGCACCTATGACAAGCTGTTCGACAAGTTCGGCATGACCAAACTGAAGGCCACGACGTTCGCCATTCGCGGCGACGGGCCGACCAATTAACAAGCTTGCGCTGCCTCATGTGTGGCCGCGCATATAAGATCGACCCTATCAACAACTGCCGTTGATGGGAGAACAGCACCCGCCCGCTATACTCGTTGGTCGCGGGGAACGCGACCAGCCAATACCCTAGGAACGATTTGATCTCGGATCGATCAGCACGACCATGCGATTAAGTGGCAATTGAGTGACAATTTTCATCTTCGAGAACTGAGGTTGCTCGTCAGCACTCGCACTAGTCTGCGGTCATCCTCGAAAACTCTGCCTTGCACTCGCACCACTGAAGGCCGACCCCGTCCGCTTCAGAAGGCTTGCTCCTCGTTGGCTGTCGAAAGATTTTTCTTGCTCTCTCGGTGCACACGTCGTGCACACACCACCCTCTAAGTATTTGAATAGCTTAACTCTCGTTCCAATCCATCATGGGCGCTACGGAAAAGCGCCACCTTTCGCAACCTCTGCTTTCGTTGATTTTTCCACCATAAACCGTTGAACACGTTGCGCAAAGCGTTGCGTATCGTTGTGACCTTGCCTGCATCGCCGAGGATTTCCCGCCTGCTGGTATCCACCGACTCGAGCAGCGCGACATTGGCACCCGCCTCAGCGAGATGGAGCGCGGCCGACAGGCCAGTATATCCGCCGCCGACGATGGCCGTGTCGACCTTGATCGAGCCGTTCAGTCCGGCGATGTCAGGCGCCGGTGGTGCGGTCAATTCCCAGAGACCGCGGGATCTGGCGTTGCCTAGCATCGGCTCCGACGTCCTCTTTTGCGTCCGCCCGCGGGTCGGGTTGTCCGAGGCGCGTTTGCACAACGCTGCGACGCCTCTTCGTTCACGAGCACCTCTATGACAGCTTCGTGCCGCGGCTGAAGAAGGTCTATGCCTCCGTCTCCGTCGGCAATCCGCTCGCCCAGGGCGTCAAGTTCGACTTCGATTGAACGGAAATCGCCGTGAACACGTCACTGCAGACATCATCGCATTTCCGGCCGGCCTCCCGCCTCTCGTCGATCGGGATATCCAGCGATTTTACTGAGCTGCTTCGCGCGATCGCTCTTGTACCAAGGTGGTTACCGAGGAGAGACAACGACGACTACCCTTCCGCACGGAAGAGCGTTGGAACGCAAAACGGCAGATCACGCTATCGAGACTCTCGTTGACGTCGCGCACGCGATGCCCGTGAAAGGCCATCCACTTCTCGATCCGGCGTACGCCCGTGCGTCCCAGCCCCGGCTGTGCAAGGAGTTCGGCTCTGGTATGGAGCGACGCAATTTCGAGGAGATAGTTCATGCGCGTCGACGGCTCCCTGCCGATCAACGCCGCAAGTGGGCTGTAGACCAATATGACTGCGATCCGCTCCGGCAAATGACTCTGGCTTTGCTTGAGAGCGAAGGCTTTCCTCACGGTCAGTTCCACCCGAACCTACAAACATTCCAAAGATCGTTCTAAGAACATCTCTAGCAGAGCCGTCCGGCGTTGTCCCCGGTGCACACCCCCTGGTTGATATCGATTAGACAAGTTCTAGATCGAGGCCGTTCCAAGTCAATTATCGGAACACGCCAGATTGCGTCGTGCGGACATCGCGAATTGGGCCGCGACCTCAGCTTGAGCCGTGCCAGAAGCAACCCTCAGGGCCGCAGACGTAGGTTTTGCGGTCTCACCGCACCATTAATCGTCGATGCGGGATCCCCGCCGGCCGTGCCTGTCGTGCCGGATTCGCCTGGTCCGGCACGGCAATTGGCGTGTTTATCACAGCGAGCTAAGCAATGAGCTCCCGGCGCGATATGGTCGAAAGCAGTGACTCCGCAATCTCCTGGGAACGCACGGCAAGAACCGAAAGCAGCGTATCGCTCAGGCCGTGGGAGGACTCCGAATAGCCCTGGAGGTGAATCTGCGGCCGGAACGCCGGGCTGGTCACGAGCCGGTAGTTGCGATCCAGCGCCGCATCGCGAATGTAGCGGCGGATCGGTTCGAGAAACCCGTGCGGCGTATCCCTGTCGTATCCCGTCGCCAGAACGACCACGTCGTAAGTCGAACGACGGTTTTCGCCGCGAAACTTGTCGATCACGCCGATCTCGATGCCGTCCGGTCCCGCATCCACATTGGTAATCTCACTGCGGGGACGCAACACGACCCTTGCGTCGCCACCGACGCGCTGCTGGTAAAGCAGCCGATACAGCCGGTCCAGCAGGTCGGAATCGACGACGGCATAGTTGGTGTTCCGGAAGTTGCGGACGATCGCATCCCGCCGCTCGGCAGGCTGCGCGTAGACGAAGTCCGTATAGTCCGGGTTGAAGATCTCATTGACGAAGGGACTGCTGTCGGACGGCTTGAGAGCGTGGCCGCGGAAGATCAGATCGATGTGCGCTTCGGGACATCGGCCATGAAGATCGACCGTTACCTCCGTCGCGCTCTGCCCGCCACCGACGACGGCCACGCGCACGGCCCGGCCGCGCGGGACAACGCGCTCGATCAGGTCGAGATAGCGGCTGGAATGCAGCAGCCTGCGATCGTCGGCAGCCTTGGCAAACACCTGCGGAACATAGGGCTGGCCTCCTACCGCGACCACGAGATTTCGCGCCAGCCGCACGGTCTCTCCGCCGGCGAGCGAGCGCGAATGCACCCGCAACGACGTCACCGTCTGCCCGGCCGTCACCGGCTCGACGGCGACGATGGTCTCGCCGTAAGCGGCCTGCGACTTGAAATGGCTCGCCACCCACTGCAGGTAATCATTGAACTCGACCCGGCTCGGATGGAACGTCCGGCAGTTGATGAACTCCAGCAAGCGGCCGCGCTTGTGCAGATAGTTCACAAAGGTGAAGGGGCTGGTCGGATCGCGCAAGGAGACAAGATCCTTGAGAAACGATATCTGCATGTCGCTGCCTGGAAGCAGCATGCCGCCATGCCAGGTGAAATGCGGCTGCTTCTCCACGAACAGCGGCGTGCATTTTTGCCGAGACCGCTTCGCGCATTCGTCCAATGCGATCGCAAGCGCGAGGTTGGAGGGCCCGAATCCAACGCCGATGACGTCGTGCTCGACCGCAAGTTGATGAGACATGAAGCTGCGCTCCGCTCGAGCTCTAGGATGGGACCGCCGGGCCGGCGGCTGCCGGAAGCCAGAGCCGATCGCCGAAGAAGCGCTCGCGTAACAACACCACTAGGGTCGCGCGCTTATGGGGAAAGTCGAAATTCTTGATCTTCGCGAACCCCGAGCGCTCGAGATTGCGAAGCTGCTGGGAGTGCGCCGCCGCCGGCTCCCCGACGATCCGCTGCGTACGGCAATCGTCAAGGAACATGTAGTGCATCAGTGACGGCAGCCACGCGCTGATATAACGACCGCCGCGAAAAGCGTCCTCGCCCACGACCACGTGCCATCCCCGGTCATAGTCATCGGCATCATAGAACGGCGCGATGCGATTTTCCTTGGCCCAGTAAAGTTCGAAATAGCCAAACGGCTCATCACCGAAGCAGCCGATCAACGGCAGCATATGGGGATCAGCCAGGTTACCGGCCAGATATCGCCGATGCCTGTCGAGATCGCCCGCCTCGTTCCAGAACGCATCGACGCGGGGGTCATTCATCCAGCGATGCAACAAATGGAGATCATTCTCGAGATCGGCCACGCGAAACGAGATGACCTCCGACAGCCAGGGAATGAAACGGCCGTACACCTTTCCCGTCGGCTTGGCGGCGCGGCGCGGGTGGCGCTTGCCGTCCGTCATGACGTGGAGTTGCGGCAATGGCGGTCGCCCGGGGTTGACCAGCCAGTTGTCCCGCCGCTGCATGACCAGTTCGGGCAGCAGCACCAGCTGCCCCTCGGACATGATGGCGAGACCACTCTCCGTCAGCTCTCGTGCAAGCGGCGCTCTTCCAGCGAAGTCCAGAACGAGCCGATCGGCGCCAGGTCGCCAGGCAAACAGCGCCTCGGCGGACGCCGACACCGCCCGTGCCGCAACCTCGCGGTCGTCCGAGGCATTCAGGATCTCGACGTGATCGACGCGCTCGCGCAGGCGCAGGTCCAATGCGGTCACATCGGCAGCGACGACGCGAAGGCGATCGCCCTCCTGGAAAACGGTCTGAGCGGAATATGGGCCGACCGGGAACGCACGAGGTCCGGTCCCGGAATCCGAAGCCTTGTTCATCCGGCCCTCGCATCTCGATCATCGCTGACGCGTGGTGTAGATCACTCGCCTACAGGCTGACAAGGAATGCGCGCACACGCAGATTAGATTCTCTACAAATCTGACGGCCTGTCGCAAAACGGGATCGCATCCTGTCGTTTGCGTGCGACAAATAGCACCAGCGGCTCGCTACAATATGTCTAAAGCGGCGCATCGGTTGGAACTGCAGAAGCCCCAGCGACGTTGCTGGCCCTTGCCTCACTTGCGACGATCTTGCCGTCGCGCAGCCGCACCAGATGATCCGCAATCCCGAAATAGCGATCATCGTGTGAAATCACGATGATGGTCTTTCCGAGACGCTTCAGATCAGGCAGCAGCTCCGTGTAGAAGATGTGCCGGAAGGCCGGATCCTGATCCGCGGCCCACTCGTCGAACACGAGAACGGGTCTTTCCTCCAGCCACGCATTCATCAGGGCCAATCGCTTGCGCTGTCCGGTCGACAGGTCCGTCGTCGTGAACACGCCGTTCTCGACGGAGACCTTGTGCGCGACCTCTAACCGCTGGAGGTAGCGCTCCGCGACATCGGGAACCAGGCCCTCTCCACGTATGAGATCCTCGAACAGATAGTAGTCAGAAAAGATGGTCGTGAAGAGCTGGCGGTAATCGTCCCGCGTCTCCGTAAGGACGGGCGAGCCGTCGCGAAGCACCGTGCCGCCATGAGGAGCATATAGGCCCAGCAACAGCTTGATGAGAGTCGTCTTTCCGCTTCCATTCTGCCCCACGATGAAAACGATCTCTCCCTGCCGGACAACCAGATCAACCGGCCCAAGGACGAAGGGGGCACTGCCCGGCACAGCGCGAAAGGCATAGGTTACGCCGCGGAGCTCGATCGATTCGATTGTCGTCTTGCTTGGCGGAGCAGAAGCACTGGCCAGAAGATTATGCTCGGGGGTCGAGAACTGCTCCGAGAGTTCCGCAATGCGCCGCATCGCGACCTGGGCGCGGCCAAGCGCCGGCAGGATACCGATGACCTGATCAATGGGTCCGCGCATGTAGAGCAGGACCAGCACGAAGCCACTGGACACCGCGGCAGGGCTGTCGGGCCAAAGGAACGGACGCAAGGTCAGCGCCACGCCGATCACGACAAAAAACAGCATCGTGCCGAACGCCCGCGCCGTCACGAACAGATTGATCGACCTGATCTGCACCGAGCTGATCCGGTCGACGGTCTGCTGGAGTTGCTCGGCATAGACGCGCCAACGGCGGACGCGATTGAGACGCAGCTCCTTGGCGCCCTCGGCGATCGCGCGATACTGCTTGTGCAGCTGATCCTCCGCATTGCGCGCCACGTTGAAGCCGTGGACGCCTCTGGTTCTTGCATAGCCATGCGCCAGCGACCCCAGAACGATGACGGCTCCCGTGATCAGGAACAACGGCCACGACAGCACCGCCAGGTAAACCATGCAGCCGAGCGCGATCACGAGCGAGACGAAAAAGGACGAAAAGAAGAACGCGAAATCGCTGATCGTGTCGACGTCCTGCGTGAGGACCGGGATCAGGCGATGGGTCCGGTAGATTTCGAGCTGATCGATGGGCGCGGCCAGGATTTTGGCGGCCAGCGACTTGCGAAGCTCGGCGATGATCCGCTGTCCGACATAATTGGCGCTGACATCGGCGCCGATGGACCCGATCAGAATCAGGAGGCACAGGCCGGCAAACGCCAGCAGCAGCGTGATGACGTCGGCCTGCGTGGCATAGAGCCCGTGATTGACGACCGCGAGCAACGCCGCGACGCTGGCGCCGCCAACCAGACCCAGAACGATGCCGCCGAGCACGAGCGGCCAGTAAGGCCGCAGGAGGTGCAGAATCTGCGCCATCAGGCCGCTTCGTGAGTTCATGATGAGAGCCGCGCTGGAGAAGACCTGAAGCGAACCTATACGGTCCGTCACGATCAGAACAAGCCGTGCCGATGTGATGCGAATACATGATGGCAGCACCGCTCTTCCAGCGCTTATTTCGTCGGCTCTTTCGATGGATTCTAATTTGGGATCCCCGATGCCTTTAATATGATGCGGGTAGTACCGCTTTTGCAGCGCAGCCGGCGAGCGAGCAGGATTTTGATCCGGCGCCGTGCCGGGCTGCGACATCCGGACATCGAAGCACTTGAAGGCCAGCATCGGACAGGCCCGATGGAGAATGACTTTGGACCCGCTTATCTCCGAAACCCGCATCGTGCTTCCCGATGCCGCCGGCCTCGCTGCGCGGATGATCGATCATCTGGCCGAGCATGACATCGCTTTCGAGGACCGCGGCGGCCTCATGGTGGCGACATTGCCGTTCGGAACCAGTTCCCTCGCCGTCGAGGCCGAAGTGCTCAAGATCCGCGTCGAGGCCGACGACAAGGGCAATCTGGAGATGCTGCGCGCGGTCGTCGCCTCGCATGTGATCGAATTCGCGGGCGACATTGCCCCGACCATCGTTTGGTCCGGTCATGAGTCCAACGGCGGCACGCTGGCCAACTTCCGCGAGGTGCGGCTGAAGGCCGCGATCACCCTGACGCCGCACATGCGGCGGCTGACCTTCACCGGCGAAGACATCGCCCGTTTCGTGAACGACGACGAGTTGCACGTGCGGCTGTACTTCCCGCCCGAAGGCCTCGCCAAGCCAGAATGGCCGTGGCCGGCGCCGGACGGACGTATCCTTTGGCCGGAGCCCGACCGCAGGCCCGTGACCCGCTACTACACGATCCGCCGCATCGACTTGAAGACCCGCGAGATCGATATCGATTTCGTGATTCATGATCATGCCGGACCGGGCTCGGCCTTCGCCGTCAACGCAAAGGCCGGCGCAGTCTGCGGCATGGCCGGTCCGCTCGGCCGCGGCATTCGTCCGGCACGCTGGTTGCTTCTCGTGGGCGACGAAACCGCCCTCCCCGCCATCGCGCGAATTCTCGAGACGCTGCCGGCAACGGCAACGGGTGAGGCCTTCATCGAGGTTGCCGATCGAAGCGAGGAAGTTCCGCTGGTCGCGCCGAGCGGCGTAGCGATCCGCTGGCTGCATCGCGCGGGCCGTCCCGCCGGAACGACGCAGCTCCTGGTCGACGCCGTCAAGGCCGTGCAATGGCCCGACCATGGTGAGGTCTTCGCCTGGGTCGCGTGTGAGGCGCAGGCGCTGAAGACCCTGCGAAACCATTTGCGCGACGAGCAAAGGCTCTCCCGCGATCAGCATCTGGCCGTCGCCTATTGGAGCCTGCGCCAACCATGACTTTCCAAAACGCGCAGACGGACAAAAGCACGCTCGCCGCGCCGACCAGCACCACGCAGGCCTTACAAAATGTACCCACCTCGTTGTTCGAGCTCGACCAGGTCGGCTTCGCGGTGGCTGGGCGCGCGCTGCTCGAACCACTCACCTTGTCCCTTCCCGCGCGCAGCGTCGTCGGACTGATCGGGCATAACGGCTCCGGCAAGTCGACCTTGCTGAAATTGTTGTCGCGCCAGCAGCCGAGCACGTCAGGAACGATTCTTTTCGAAGGCCGCGCACTGCGCGCCTGGAGCGATCGGGACTATGCCCGCAAGGTCGCCTACCTGCCGCAGCAGACGCCGCCCGCCGCCGGCATGCTGGTCAAGGAGCTGGTCGCACTCGGCCGCTATCCCTGGCACGGCGCGCTCGGCCGGTTCAGCGAGATCGACCGCAAGAAGGTCGAAAGCGCCATGGCGTTGACCCATATCGAGCCATTTGCGGACCGCCTGGTCGATACGTTGTCCGGCGGCGAGCGCCAGCGGGCCTGGATCGGCATGCTGGTGGCGCAGGATGCCGAGTGCCTGTTGCTCGACGAGCCGACCTCGGCGCTGGACATCGCCCATCAGATCGAGGTGCTGTCGCTGGTCAGGCAGCTCGCCCGCGAGCGCAATCTCGGCGTGGTCGTCGTGCTTCACGACGTCAACATGGCCGCCCGCTTCTGCGACGAGATCATCGCGCTCCACTCCGGGAAGCTGATTGCCCGCGGCAGGCCGGAAAAGATCATGACGCCCGCCGAGCTCGAAACCATCTACGGCATCCCGATGGGCGTGATGCCGTCGCCGGATCACGGCCATCTCATCAGCTTCGCGCGGTAAGCGGCATCGCTTGGGCCGCAGTCATCGCCGCTGCGGCCGCAGCAGCCAGATGAGGTAGGGTCCGGCAAGCATCATGGCGAAGATACCGGCGGGCATCTGGAACGGAAAGATCACCATGCGTCCGGCCCAATCCGCCGTGACCATCAGGATCGCCCCGATCAACGCGGCCAGCGCCGCCTGATGCAACGCGCGCTGCGCGCCCATCATTCGCGCCATGTGCGGAGCAATGAATCCAACCAGACTCAGAAGGCCCACCATCAGCGTCGCCGTCGCGGTCAACAATGCCGTGAGCAGCATGATGATGATGCGGCTTCTCGCCAGCGAGATGCCGACCGAACGCGCGGCCGTCGCTCCGAGCGGCAGGATGTCGAGCCAGCGCGACAGCAGCGGCACCATGATCAGCAGAACGAGCGCCGCCGCAGCGAGGACCGCGGCCTCGGCCGGACCGATCTGGTAAAGCGACCCGGTCAGCAATGACAGCAGCGTACCGATCCGCGGATCGCCCGTCGCCAGCGCCATGGCGATGATCGCGCCGAACGCCGCGCTCATGGCGACCCCGGCCAGGAGCACGCGCTCCGGACTGAACTCGGACCGCCGGCTGAACAGCAACACCAGCGCCAGCACGATGAAGGCGCCGATGCCAGCTGCCGCAATCTGCGCCAGCCGCGTGTGCGCGGGAAAGAGATAGAGCAGAACGATCACGCCCATCGCCGCGCCATAGCTGATGCCCATGACCTCCGGCGCGGCCATCGGATTGCCGGTCATCCGCTGCAGCAGCGTGCCGGCGACCGCCAGCGTCGCGCCCGCGGCCAGCGCCGACACCATGCGCGGCCCGCGCCACGGCCAGAACTCCTGCAAGCCGGACGGACCGCTCCAGTGCCAGCCGTCCGAGCCGACCCCCAGCGCGAGTGCGATCCAGACCACGAGCAGCAGCAAGACAAGAGCGAACAGGATCACGCGCCAGGGGTGATCGAGACGCTGCGGAGCGGATGGCGTCAGATTTCCCATCGGCATGGTAGCCCGCAGCCGCGGCAGCAGCAGGAGCAACATCGGCGCGCCGATCAGGGCCGTCACCGCGCCGGCCGGCATTTCGCGATAGCCGGGCGGAATCAACAGCACGAGCTGATCCGTCAGCCACAGCAGCAGGGCGCCGCAAAGAGGCGCCCAGATCAGCCGGTCGCGAAAGCGACGCGCGCCCGACAGCATGACGATGGCCGGCGCGGACAAGCCGACGAATCCCATGACGCCGACCACGCTGACGACCGAAGCGCTGAGCGCGATCGCAATGACGAGCGCGAAGATCCGCGCTCGCGTCAATCCAAGGCCCAGATTGCGCGCGGTCTCGTCGTCGAAACCGAGCAGGGTCAGCGGACGAACCATCACCGCGATCAGGACGACCGATATCAGGAGCCGCGGCGCCAGGAACGTCACGTTGCTCCAGTCCTGCTGATTGAGGAAGCCCGCCCCCCAGATGAACAGCCCGATCAGATATTCGTGGTTGAGCAGTACCAGCGCCTGGGTGGTCACGGCGCAGTAATAACTGACGATCAATCCGGCGAGCACCAGGACGACGGGCGACAGCGCACGCTTCCAGGTCAGCCCGAACACGCACAGGAACGCAGCGAACCCGCCGCACAGCGCAATCCACTCGCGGCCGAAGGCGAGCAGCGACGGCGCCCATAGGGTCGTCACGGCCAGCGCAAGATAGGCGCCGTTCAGGACGCCGATGGTGCTCGGCTCCGCAAGCGGATTGCGCAACACCTGCTGAGAGACCGTGCCGGCAAGACCGAGAGCCGCGCCGGCCAGCAACGCCACCGCAATGCGCGGAAACACGGTGTAGTGCACGAGCATCTGCTGGGGATCGGTGACCTCAGGCCGCCACAACACCGGCAGCCAGGCGCCGGCGGGCAGATATCCGGACAGGTTGCGCCAAGTCAGCGCGGCCGCGGCTGCCAGCAGCAAGCCGATCAGCACCGCCGGATGCATCTCCAGGCCGGATCGGGCCGGCAGTGCCTCAACCTTGCTCATGGCTTTCCCGCGGCAGACGTTCGGCGAGAAGGCGGGCAAAACGTTCGGCCGCCGGCACGCCGCCATAGAAGAACTGATTACCCAGGACCGTCAGCCGGTGCGATCGAAGTGACGGCAGGGTGTGAAGCACAGGGCTCGCCTTCAGCAGCGCCTCGACATCCGTGACCCGCGAGGTCATCAAGACCAGCCGCGCGTCCGGAACCGCGGCGAGCACTTCGAGCCCAACACTGGTATAGCCCCATGGGCCGCTCTGTCCGGTCCAGGCATTCCTCAATCCGCACTGATCGAGCACCTCCTGATAGAGGCTGTTCGGACCGAACACGAGCGCGCGGTTGCGCGCGATCTCGCTGACGAGATAGAGCGGCTTGCCGCCGCGACCCCGGAGCCGCTCACGATAGCCGGCCATGGCGACGTCGAAACGGGCGAAATAGGCTTCGCACGCCGACTGCACCTCGAGGCGTTTGGCAAGCTCCAGCGTCGAACGACGCGCCGTGTCGAGAGGATGCCCGCCGGGTCTGAAGATCGTGAACGTCTCGACCGGCGCGATCAGCTTGAGCCGCGGTATGGCGGCTGCAATGCTGGGATCGATGATGATGATGTCGGGCGCGAAGCTCTGCAGCAGTTCGAGATTTGGCTCCGAACGCAGACCGATCTCCTGAACGGCGGACGGGACAGCCGGCTCGACGACCAGCCGGCCATAGCGCTCGATCTCCGGAATCACCAGCGGCACGACACCAAGCGCCAGTATCGTCTGGGCACAGGCCCAGCCGAGCGCAGCGACCCGGAGGCCGGATTGCGATCCGGCGGTTTGAGCAAACGCCATGGGCCATCTACCCGCAAGGGCCGTGCCTCCGATCGCCGCGCCCGCGCCGAGGAGCGCACGGCGGGACAGCCTATGGTCTGGAATAGACGTGCTCATGGGATCCATTCAGGCGTCTCTCGCAGAGGGGCCGCGAGAGATGATGATCATGACATACTCTCGTTCACGCCGCATTGCCATATCAGGCCGCCTTTTCGCCAGCGGCGAGAAAGGCCTTGGCGAGCGCCCGCCCGATGGTGGCCCTCGCCTGCAAGGCATCGGCCACGATATTCCCCATGCGCAGGAATTCATGGATCATGCCGGGATAAACGTGCAGATCGACGGGAACGCCGGCCGCGGCTAACCGCGCCGCATAATTGCGCCCCTCGTCCACCAAGGGATCGAACTCGGCGAGGACGATGCAAGCGGGAGCGAGGCCCGACAAATCATCCGCTGCGAGCGGCGCGAAACGCCAATCGTCGCGATCCGACTCATCGCGGAGATATTGCCGGAAGAACCAATCGACAGTGCTACGCTCCAGGAGATGGCCGGTACCGTAGCGCTCGTAGGATGCGGAGGTTTGTCGGGAGCTGAGACCGGGATAAGCGAGAACCTGGAGCACCGGCTGCGGAAGGCCCGTCTTTGTCCTCGCTTCGATCGCGAGCGCGGCGGCAAGCGTTCCGCCGGCACTGTCGCCGCCGACGGCAATGCGGTGCGGATCGAGCCCGATCGCGCGGCCTTCCCGACCGATCCAGGCCAACGCATCGACTGCATCCTCGAAGGCCGTCGGAAACTTGTGCTCCGGCGCGAGCCTGTAGCCGACCGAGAGCACCGCCGCACCGCTGTCCATGGCGAGGCCGCGGCACAATGGCTGATGCGAATCGAGGCTGCCGACGACGAAGCCGCCGCCGTGCATGTAAAGAAGAACCGGACTGGGGGTACGCTCGCTCGGCTGCGCGCTCGCATAGAGCCGCGCCTCGATCGTCGCGCCATCCCGAGCCGGCAGCGACAAACCCCGCTCGTAGGCCGACGCCGGCGGATCGACATCAAGCAGCGGTGAGGACGCATCGAAATCGGCTCGCGCCTGCGCGGCGGTCAATTGCAGAAACGGAGTTCGCGCGCCGCTTTCGGTGCCGGCCTGCACCATCTCGAGCAATGCTGCGATATCTGGATCAAGACTCAAGGGCCTACTCCGCCGGCTCCGGGACCGTATCTCGCGCGATCGTCGACGCCGCCGCCGGCACGAGCAGACCGCAGATCTCATCGAGCAGGCCGGCATCCCTCAGGATCGTGAAATGGTTGTCGCCGACGAAGCCGCGATCGACCGCCTTCGGCAACTGCAATTCCAACCGATCACGCTGTGCCAGACGGGCCGAGGTCCACCAGCAGAGCGGCGTGGCTTCGAGGCCCCGCGGCAGCGCTGCGTTCTGCGCCAGCCTGTTGAGATGCCGACCGACTGCGAACGCAGCGGACAGATCATCCGCGCCGAGCGAGGCGTCGTCCGCTCTCACGCTCCTGCCCTGCTCCACAACAAAAGCAACGAGGTCGCGAATGTGCTCCGGCGTCTCCGGCAGATCAGCACGTTTCGCTGCCTCGACCTGCGCCTTGATGCGAGAGGCCGCAGCGTTCGGAAGAACCGCCGATAGCAATCCGGCGAGATCGTCGGTCCAGTGGGCAATCGCCTCCTGCGCGCTCGATCCGTCCGGCTGTCGCGGCACGAAGCTGTCGACCAGCGCAAGACGATCGACGCGCTCACCGCCGCGTTCGAGCTCGACCGCGACGAGGCCGACCAGCAGTCCTCCCAAGGACCAGCCGACCAGGCTGTAGGGACCGCGCGGCTGCATACGCCGGATCTCAGCCGCGTAGTCCACGGCCATGGCTTCGAGGGAGGCGTCGGTCCACGAGGGATCGACCAGCATTCTCGATTGCAGCCCGATCACCTGCCGGTGCCCTTCCAGGCGGCGCGCCAGCGGCCCATAGTCGAAGACGGTGCCAAAGCCGCCATGCACAGAGAATACCGGGTTCACGCCGAAAACCGCGGCATTCAGCGGCAGCAGCGCCGACGGTGCCGCAGCGACGGCAGAGCCCGTAGAAGCGCTGCCGGCGAGCAACGCACGGATCGTCGGCTTCTGAAGCAGATCGCGCAGCTTGATCTCGATCCCGAACGCCTTGTCCTGGCGGAGCCGCGCCACGACCTTGAGACACAGGATCGAATTGCCGCCGAGTTCGAAGAAATTGTCGGTGACGCCGACCTGCGGCACTTGCAGAATGTCCGACCACAGGTCGGCCATCGCTGTCTCTGCCGGGCCCTGCGGCGCAACGAAGCTGCGTATCGACGCATCGGGAGCCGGCAACGCACGACGGTCGATCTTGCCGCTCGACAATGTCGGCAGCCGCTCCAGCACCATGATGCGAGCCGGCACCATATAGGCCGGCAGGATCCGCCTCAGGAAGTCGGTCAAGAGCTCGACCAGCGCCTCGGCCGCACCTGGCGCGGCGTCGCGTGCCACCTTCGGCGCGACATAGGCGATGAGCTGGTTTCCGGCCGCGTTTGGAACTGCCACCACCGCCGCCTGCGCGATCGCGTCGTAGCGCAGCAGCGAGGTCTGGATCTCTCCGAGCTCGATCCGGAAGCCGTTGACCTTGACCTGATCATCGCTGCGCCCGAGATATTCGACGGTCCCGTCATCGCGCCATCGCGCCAGATCGCCGGTGCGGTACAGCCGGGCGCCCGGCACCGTCGAGAACGGGTCAGGCACGAAGCGCTCCGCGGTCATGCCAGCCCTAGCGTGATAGCCGCGCGCCAGCCCGAAGCCGCCCAAATAGAGTTCGCCGGCAACACCCGCAGGAATGATGTCGAGTGCGCCATCGAGAATGTAAGCGCGGCGGTCACCGACCGGAACGCCGATCGGCGCATAGGGCGTGTCGCATTCACCCGCCCCGTCGACCTTCCAGACCAGCGGCGTGACCACGGTTTCGGTCGGGCCGTAGCCATTGATCAGGATACCGGGCTTGAGAACGCGCCTGACCTTGTCGAACCCAGCCTTCGGCATTGCCTCGCCGCCGAACGAATAGAGCTTGACCGGCGGCGGGTTGCCGTTCCGCTCGACGCATTCCGCGACCTGCTGGAGG
This sequence comes from Bradyrhizobium diversitatis, assembly GCF_016031635.1. GTDB lineage: Bacteria > Pseudomonadota > Alphaproteobacteria > Rhizobiales > Xanthobacteraceae > Bradyrhizobium > Bradyrhizobium diversitatis. Next base: position 230,935 of record NZ_JACEGD010000006.1, on the reverse strand, counting down.
TAGGCCGGCGGCAATCCGATATGGCTGACGCAATGGGCATGCAGGTTTTCGACCGTCTGCTCCGGCGTCCACAACTCGGCGTCACGCATCAGCAGCCGCGCGCCGTGCGACAGAACCGTCAGCCAGCGCTCATGAGCGCCATCGAAGGCCAGCGATAGGAAATGCAGCTCGCACGAGCTTTCGTCGATCTCGTAGAGACCGCCCGTGACGTGACAGTGCATCGCCAGCGGCCCATGGGCGACGGCGACACCCTTTGGTGTCCCCGTCGAGCCCGAGGTATAGATCAGATAGGCAAGGTTTTCAGGATAAAGGTCACGTTGCGGCGGATGGTCGGGCCCTGCGCCGAAATCGAACGTGGACAGCGAGATCCGTTCGACGCCATCCTGGCTGTCCTCGATGCTGAGCTGTGCCGTCAACAGGAACGCGATCTCCGCATCACGCATGACGAACGCACGCCGCTCCGATGGCAGCTCGGGATCGATCGGAACGTAAGCTCCGCCGGCCTTGAGGACAGCCAGCAGTGCGATCATCGTGGATTCGGTTCGCTCGACGACCACGCCGATGCGTTGCTCGGGTTTGAGCCCGCGGGCGATCAGATGATGGGCGAGGCGGTTGGCCCTGCGTTCGAGGTCCCCGAACGAGAGCACCGTGCTGCCTATGGTCAACGCCGTCCGCTCCGGATGACGCTGCGCGTGACTGCTGATCGCCTCATGCACCAGCGACAGCGGAGCACTCGCCGCGGCACTCCGATTGCAGCGATCTGCCAGTGCGGCGTCGATCTCCGTGACAGGATCAAGGTTGCCGAGCAGAGCCATTGCGTCCCGAGTCAGAGCCGTTAGCAAATGCTCGAACTGCGCCTTGATCTGCGCCGCCTGTCCGGCCGTGAAATGGCTCGGCATATAGGTGTATTCGACCTGCAGCGTATCTTCGACGAGCACCGACAGATCCATCGGATAGTTCGTCACGTCGACATTCTTCAGACCGCTGAATTGTAGAGCGCCGTCGCTGCGATGCATGCTGCGTTCGATCGGATAGTTCTCGAAGACGATGATGCTGTCGAACATGGTCTGGCCGGCGCGGCCGGCCCAGCCCTGGATGTCGTAGAGCGGCGTGTGCTCGTAGTCCCGGATCGCCGAGTTTCGGTCCTGGAGCGCGCGCAGCCATTCTCCGATGGTGCTGGCGGGCGCAAGCGTTTCGATCACGGGCAGCGTATTGATGAAGAGCCCGAGCATCTGCTGCGATCCGTCGAGACTGGCCGGACGACCGGCCACGGTTACGCCGAACGTCACGGAGTTCTGGCCCGTATAGCGTTGCAGCAGCAGTGCCCACACGCCCTGGACGACGGTGTTCAGCGTGATCCGTTCGCGCCGCGCGAACGCCTTCAGCTCCGCGGTCGCGGCCTCTCCGAGACGCGTGTAACAGCGTTCGTGGCCGGATTCCTGATGGCGGCGCGGGCCGAAGGCGTCGGCGAGCTGCGTCGGCTGGTCGAAGCTTTTGAGCTGCTCGCGCCAGAACGTTTCGGCTGCCTTTGTATCCTGAGCCAGCAGCCAGTCGATGTAGTCGCGGTAGCGCGTCGCATTCGCGGCGGGGGTCCCGCCGTAATAACATTCCAGGACGTCTCCGACGAACCTCGCCGAGCTCCACCCATCCATCAGGATGTGATGATAGGTCCAGATCAACCGATACAGGTCGTCCTGGAGCCGGAGCAGCCGCACCCGCTGGAGCGGCGGCGCCTGGAGATCGAACTCGGCGGCGCGCTCATCGGCAAGGGCAGCCGCAATCCGTTCATCACTGACCGCCTGCCCACGCCAGTCGTCCTGCTCGAACGGAGCGATGGCATCGCGATAGACGACTTGCAGGGGAGAGCCGGAGAGCTCCCGCCACAGGAATCCGGTCCGAAGCATCTGATGGCGCGCGCTGACCTCGCGCCACGCTCTGCCGAGCCGTTCCGGATCGAGGCCTCGGATCTCGACGCTGACCTGGTTGACATAAACGCCGCTGCCGGCGTCGCGCAAGCTGTGAAACAGCATGCCCTGCTGCATCGGCGACAGCGGATAGACGTCCTCGATGCGGTCCCAGTGGAGACCGAGCCGTTCGAGCTGCTCGACCGAGAGTCTCGCAAGCGAGCCGCGCTCCGATGCCGCGGCGCCTTTGCCGGGACCGACATCGCGGCACGACGCAATCAGCGCCTCGATGGTCTGATGCCGGAACACGTCGCGTGGCTCGATCCGCACGCCTTCGCGGCGCGCACGGCTCACCATTTGCAGCGAGATGATGGAATCGCCGCCGAGCTCGAAGAAATTGTCGGTGACACCGACGTCGGGCTGGCGCAGCAGATCGGCCCAGATCGCAGCCAGCGCTGCCTCGGCCGGCGTGCGCGGCGCGACGTGCTCGGCGGAAGATGCGAGCTGATCCGGTGCCGGCAGCGCCTTGCGATCGATCTTGCCGTTCGGCGTCAGCGGCAGGCGCTCCAGCACCACGATCCGCGCCGGGACCATGTAATCCGGCAACACCGAGGACAAGGCCGTCTTGAGAGCGGCTCCGTCCAGTGCGTCGCCACTGACATAGCCAACCAGCTGGCGGCCGGCGCCGGCCTCGCGCGCCACCACCACGGCCGCGCGGACGCCCTGCTGCGCCTGTAGCCGCGCCTCGATCTCGCCAAGCTCGATGCGGAAGCCGCGGATCTTCACCTGGTGGTCGGCGCGACCGACATAGTCGAGCACGCCGTCGGACCGCCACCGCGCCACGTCGCCGGTCCGGTACAGCCGCGCGCCGGGCGGACCGAACGGGTCGGGGATGAAGCGCTCCGCCGTCAGCGCGCCGCGCCGCCAATAGCCGCGCGCCAGCCCGGCGCCCCCGATGTAGAGTTCGCCGGCAACGCCGACCGGCGCCAGGTTGAGATCACCGTCGAGAATGTGCAGCGTGGTGTTGCCGATCGGGCCGCCCAGCAGCGGACGATCGTCCGCCGCATCGAGCCGGTGGCGGGCCGACCACACCGTGGTCTCGGTCGGGCCGTACAGGTTCCAGACCTCGCCGGCCTGCTCCACCAGCCACCGCGCCAGATCCGGCGGCAGCGCCTCGCCGCCGCACAGCACCCGGCAGCTCGCCGACAGCGAAGGACCCTCGTGATCGAGCAGCATCCGCCAGGTCGACGGCGTGGCCTGGATCAGGGACACGCCGTGTCGCTCCACGAGTGCCTTGAGCAGCGCAGGATCATGCGCCGCCGCACGATCCGCCAGCACCACGCAGGCGCCGATCGTCAGCGGCAGCCACAGCTCCAGGACCGCGATGTCGAAGGACAATGAGGTCAGTCCCAATACCCGGTCGCTCGCGGTCATGCCGGGCTGCTCCGCCATGGTCGCCAGGAAATTGGTCACGGCATCGTGGCGGACCATCACCCCCTTGGGCAGGCCGGTCGAGCCCGAGGTGTAGATCACATAGGCAAGGCTCTCGCCGTGAACTACGACATCGAGATTGCCGGCATCTCCGGCCCCGCCGTCCTGCCCGTCGAGCAGCCAGGCCTCGGCACCGGTCTCCGCCAGCACGGCGGCGAACTGATCGTGCAAGTCCGTCTGCGTCAGCACCAGCGCCGCGCCGCTGTCGCGCAGCATGTGCGCCAACCGCTCCGACGGATAGTCCGGATCGAGCGGCAGATAGGCCCCACCGGCCTTCAACACGGCGAGCAGCGCGACCAGCATCTCGGCGCCCCGGTCGAGCGCCAGCCCGACCACCACGTCGGTCCCGACGCCGCGATCGCGCAATCGCCGCGCCAGCCGGTTGACGCGTGCATTCAGCGCGGCGTAACTCAGCTCCGCCTCGCCGAACGCCAGCGCGATCGCCTGCGGCGACTTCCGGACCTGTGCCTCGAACTGCGCAATGATCCCCTCGCGCGGTTCATCCCGGCGCGTATCGTTCGCCCGTGCAAGCAGGACGTCATCCGCGGGATCGCGGGCCGCGATCATGCCAACCGATCGATCGGCATCCATGCTCAGCGCCTCGATCAGCCGCACAAAGGTTCGCTGCAGCCGTGCGATTCGGGCCTCGTCGAAATATTTGCGCTGATAATTGAAGACGAGACGCAGGCGCTCATCGACGCCGATGCTGGCGAACAAAGGATAATTGCTGGTCTCGACGATCCGGGTTTCGCCGACCTGGATCTGCCGGTTCTGCCCGATCAGCGCGCGGTCGACCGGGTAATTCTCGAACACCAGGATGCTGTCGAACAGCGGCCGTCCCGGGCGCCCTGCCAGCCGCTGGATCTCATAGAGCGGCGTCGCGCCGAATTCGCGCAAGGCCAGATTGCGATCCTGCAATTCGCGGAGCCATGCGCCGACGGCCTGCTGCGGGCTGACGCCGTCGATGACCGGCAACGTGTTGATGAACAGGCCGACCATTTCTTCAGCGCCGGCAAGCTCAGGCGGCCTGCCCGACACCGTGACACCGAAGCAAACCGTCCTCTGCCCGGTATGCTGTCGCAGCAACTGCGCCCATGCCGCCTGCACCAGCGTATTCATCGTGATCCGCTCGCGCACCGCAAATTCCAGCAACCGTCCAGTCAACGCAGGATCCAGCTCCAGCGCAAGCGAGCCGTGGTCCGGCGACTGCGGTTCTGTGCGTTCGGCCAGGCTTTCACTCAGGAAACTTGGCTCGTCCAGCCCGGCCGTCGCATCGCGCCAGAACCTTGCCGGTGCGTCGCTGTCACGGCCCTTCAGCCACGCGATGTAGTCGCGGTAACGATGCTGCAACGCCGGGAGACGTCCCTCGCCGTTATGCTGCATCACCTCGGCGATCAGCCGCGCCGAGCTCCACCCGTCGAGCAGGATGTGATGATGCGTCCAGATCAGCCAATGCCGGTCTTCGCCGAGCCGGATCAGCCGGACGCGCTGCAAGGGCGGTCGCGACAAGTCGAACCCCGCGGCCTGCTCCTGCCGCGAGACGTCGACGAGTGCCGCGTCCAACCGTGTCTGGTCCCACCCTTCAATTCGCTCGCGCCAGTCGTCTTCGACAAAGGGCACTTCGGCGCGACGATAAACGACCTGTTGCGGCGCGCCGGACAAATCACGCCAGACGAATCCGGTCCGCAGCACCGCATGGCGATCGCTGACCGAGCGCCAGGCGCGGCGCAGTTTTACGGCATCCAGGCCGCGGATCTCCGCCGCGACCTGATTGACGTAGAGCCCCCTCTCGCCGTCATGCATCGCATGGAACAACATGCCCTGCTGCATCGGCGACAATGGGTAGATGTCCTCGATCTCGCGCCAATCGAGTGCAAGCCTGTCGAGCTCGACCTGACCGAGCTCCGACAACGCCACGTCGGATGGCGTCAGGCCGCAGGCGCCGCCGGTGCAGTGTTCGACCAGCTCATGCAATGCAGCCTCGTACAACGCGGCCAATCGCTCGACCGTCTCGCGCCGATAGCGCTTGCGGCCGAAGCCGAACGACAGCCGTAACCGGCCATCGCGGACCGTGCCGTTCACACTCAGCCAGCGTCTCAGCGGGCTCAATGCATCGCGGGATGGACCAGCACTTTCCGCCGCCATCGCGAACAGCACCGCTTCAGCGTCGCCGCCGTCGATCTGGCCCAAATAGTTGAAGGCAATCTTCGGCTCGGCAACATGCGACAGCGCCGTGCGTTGCTCCTCCGAGCCGAGATAGCGCAACACGCCGTAGCCGAGCCCGCGGCCGGGAATGCCACGAAGCTCCTCCTTCACCGACTTGATCAACAGCGAGGACTCTTGCGAACCACCGGCCAATCGCACGGGAAAAGCTGTCGTGAACCAGCCGACCGTGCGCGAGAGGTCGAGATCGCCGGACAGGTCCTCGCGGCCATGACCTTCCAGCTCGACGAGGACGTCGTCATGTCCGCACCACCGCCAAACGGCGCGTGCAAGGCCGGCGAGAAGGAGATCATTGACCTGCGTGCGATAAGCCGACGGAGCTTCCGCGAGCAGCCGCCGCGTCCATTCGCTTTCGAACGTCAGCAGGACCTCATCGGCATCTGCAATGCGGTCGACGCCGTCATGATCGTCGTCGCAAGGAATGTCCGCACCCGCATGGCGGCCGGTCCAATAGGATAGTTCGCTCGCCAATTGAGGCGATGTTGCGTAGGCTCGCAAGCGCTGTCCCCACAGCGCGTAAGCGTGGGTCTTGGGCGGAAGCGCGACCGTGGCATCACCTTGCGCAAGCTGGGTGTACGCAGAGGCGATGTCCTCCAGCAGAATTCGCCATGATACGCCGTCGACCACCAGATGGTGGATCACGATCAGAAAACGCTGGCTGCCATCGGCGACATCGATGCCGACCGCTCGCAACAGCACTCCACTGGAGATCGACAGGCTTGCCTGCGCCGACGATGCCAGCGCAGTCACAGCATCGCGGTCGGCCGCGTGCCGGACCCAGAGCAGTACGTCCGCGGCTAGAGGAACACCGTGCTCGGCACGCCAGCCTTCTTGTCTCTCTTCGAAGCGGAGGCGCAGCGCGTCGTGATGAACGACCACGGCGCCGAGCGCACGCCGCATTACGTCCCAGTCGAGACGGTCTCTCGGCCGCAGCAGCACCGCCTGGTTCCAATGGTCCCGATTTTCCATATCCTCCGCAAAGAAGCGGGACTGAATCGGCAAGAGCGGATGCGGGCCGGTGACCTGCCCTTGATCGGCGAGCGTCTCCGCGGGCTGCTCGATCCGCGCCGCGAGCGCGAGCGCCTCCAGCGTCTGATGCTGAAACACGTCGCGTGGTTCGATTAGGTATCCGGCGCGCCGGGCGCGACTCACCATCTGGAGCGAGATAATGGAATCGCCGCCGAGCTCGAAGAAATTGTCGCGGAGGCTGACGGCGGGCTGGCCGAGCAGCTCGGCCCAGATCGCCGCAAAGGCGATCTCGGCCGGCGTGCGTGGCGCCTGGTGCTCCGCATCCCCATGAACCATGTCGGGCGCCGGCAGCGCATGGCGATCCACCTTGCCGCTCGGCATCAAGGGCAGCCGCTCCAGCACCGCAATTCTCGGCGGCACCATGTAATCAGGCAGGACGGCCGACAGCGCCGTCCGCAGCCCGGCCTCTTCCAGTTCACCCGTGCCGGCGACGTAGCCGACCAGTTGGCGGCCGGCGCCGATCTCTCGCGCCACCACAATCGCGGAGCGGACGCCGGGCTGTTCGAGCAGCCGCGCCTCGATCTCACCGAGCTCGATGCGGAAGCCACGTATCTTGATCTGGTGATCCGCACGCCCGACATAGTCGATCGCACCATCGGCCCGCCAGCGCGCCAGATCGCCCGACCGATAGAGCCGCTCGCCCGCTTCGCCGAAGGGATCGGGAATGAAGCGCTCCGCCGTCAGGCTTGCGCGCCGCCAATAGCCCCGCGCCAAACCCGCCCCGCCTATGAACAGCTCGCCGGTCACGCCCGCCGGCACCAGGTTCAGATCAGTGTCGAGGATACGGATCGTCACGCCGGGAATGGGCCGTCCGATCGGCACGCGCGCCGCGCCCTCATCACGACAGGTCCAGTAGGTCGCGTTGATCGAGGCTTCAGTCGGACCGTAGCGATTGTCGAACCGGACGCCGGGGAACGTCGCGAGCACGCGCGTCATCAGGTCGAGCGACAGCGCTTCGCCGCCCGCGAACAGGCGCTTGAGCGAGGTGCAGCGCGCTGTGTCGGGCTCGGCCACGAAATGCTCGAGCATCTGAGGCACGAAATGCAGCGTCGTCACGTCATGGGCGATGACGGCCTCCACGAGGCGCCGCGGCTCGCGATGCGCCCCCGGAGCCGCGATCGCAAGCCGCGCGCCGGCCGCAAGCGGCCACAGGATTTCCCAGACCGAGACATCGAAGCTGAAAGGCGTCTTGTGCAGGAAGGTCTCGCCGGCATCGACGCGATACTCCGCCTGCATCCAGCCAAGCCGCGCTGCAAGCGCGCGATGAGAACAGGCCACGCCCTTCGGCACGCCGGTCGATCCCGACGTGTACATCAGATAGGCCAGACTGTCCGGATGGAGTGCTGCATCGGGATTGCCAGCGCAGTCGTCGATGCGAGCTTCGTCCTCTCCAACGATGGTCCAGGATTCGGCATTCGCATCCGCGATCACAGGCGCCAGATGCGTCAAGAGCCGCTCCTGGGTCAGCACCAACGTTGTTCCGCTGTCACGCAGCATGTGAAGAAGGCGATCGGATGGATAGTCTGGATCGAGCGGCAGATAGGCGCCGCCGGCCTTCAGAACGGCCAGGACGCCGACGACCAGCTCGATGCTTCGCTCGAGCGCCAAACTGACCAGCCGGTCGCGACCGATCCCATGATCTCGCAGCCGCCACGCAAGGCGATTGGCGCGCGCATTCAGCGCGCCATAACTGATCTCGCGGTCGCCGAAAACCAACGCGACCGACGACGGCGAAGCCTCGGCCCGTGCTTCAATCTGCGCGACGATACTCTCACTAGACTTCGGAGCCCGCTCAACGCAGCCGCTCCAACCGAGCACCTTCTGAGTCTCGTCGGCATCGAGGCTCTCGAGCACGCCAAGCGGACGAGACCCGTCCTCCACGATCCTGACCAGCAGCTGCGACAGTGAGCCTTGCAGATGCCTTATCTGATCGTCGTCAAAGCGGCTGCGGTCGTAGCGAAAGCCCAGATTGATGCCGTTGGACTTGGCAAACACCGCCACCGTCAACGCATAATTGGTGATCGAGACCTGCTCGACCCGGCCGAACCGGCTGCCGCTCTCGCTCTCGTCTCGCAGCACCTGATCGATCGGGTAGTTCTCGAACACGAGGATATTGTCGAACAGCGCTCGCCCCGAGCGCCCGGCAAGACGTTGAATTTCATAAAGCGGCATCCAGCCGTGATCGCGCAGATCCATGTTGCGCGCCTGGAGCTCGCGTAACCACGCCCCCACCTCCTCTTGCGGGTTGGCCTGATCGACGATGGGCAGCGTGTTGATGAACAGGCCGACCATGTCCTCGACGCCACTGATCTCGGCGGGTCGGCCGGAGACCGTCGCGCCGAAACAGACCGCGCGCTGGCCGGTGTGACGACGCAGCAGCTGCGCCCACGCGCCTTGCACCAACGTGTTGAGTGTGACGCGCTCGCGCCTCGCGAACGCTTGCAAGCCTGCCGTCAGCTCGGCCGTGAGAAGCATGTCCAGCGAGCCGTGGCCGGAAGCGCCCTTGATTGCAGGTCCTCCCAGCGTGGCCGCGAGGACACTGGGCTCATCCAATTCTGCCAGCGCGGTGCGCCAGAACGATGTCGACGACTCGCGGTCCTGCTTCTGCAGCCACTGGATATAGTCGCGGTAGCGGCCCCGCACAGCAGGCAGCCGCTCGCCGCGCTCGTGCTGCAAGATCTCGGCCATCAGACGCGCCGCGCTCCAGCCGTCGAGCAGGATATGGTGATGTGTCCAGATCAGCCAATGGCGTGTCTCGTCGAGCCTGATCAGCCGCACCCGCTGCAACGGCGCCTGCGACAAGTCGAATGCTCTGGCGCGCTCGGCTTGCGCGGCGCGCGCCAACGCGGCCCGGAGCTCTTCATCGTCCCTGGCGGCCGCCTGCGTGCGCCAGTCCTCTTCCTCGAACGGCAAAGGCGCAGAGCGATAGACCACCTGCTGTGCCGCCCCCGACAGCTCACGCCACGCAAATCCGGTTCGCAACACCGCATGCCGTAAGCTGACCTCGTGCCAGGCTGCGCGCAGCCTGCCGGAATCGAGACCGCGGATCTCCAGGCCGATCTGGTTGACGTAATTGCCACTTTCGTCGTCACGCAGGGCGTGGAAAAGCATGCCCTGCTGCATCGGCGACAGCGGATAGATGTCCTCGACCTCGCGACAGTCGATCGTTGCGACCAGCACGTCGAGATCAGCCTGGCTCAAGTCCGACAACGGGAAGACCGACGGCGTCACGCCGCGCGCGCCACCCGTGCAATGCGTGACGAGTTCGCGTAAGGCCGCAGCATAGTGCTCTGCGAGACGTTCGATCGTCGCCCTCCGATAGCGCCTGCGGCCATAGCTGAACGACAGGCGCAATTGTCCTTCACCGACCTGGCCGTTGATGCTGACCCAGCGGCCAAGCGGTGCGCTTTCGCTGCGCATCGGCCCGGAGCTCTCGGGCGCAAGGCGGAATGGCGCGTTCTGTCCCATGCTCGAATCGAACTGGCCGAGATAGTTGAAGACGATGCGCGGCTCAGGCAATGCCTCAAGCGCGCTGCGCTGCGCCTTCGTGCCGAGATGGCGCAGGACGCCATAGCCCAGCCCGCGGTTGGGAACGGCGCGAAGCTCCTCCTTGACCGACTTTATCAGCGCAGCGTCGTCACCCGATCCGGTCCGCAAGCGCACCGGAAACGCTGTGGTGAACCAGCCAATGGTGCGGGACACGTCCATGCCTGCGAAGATGTCCTCCCGGCCGTGCCCTTCGAGCTCGACGACAACATCATCGATCGCGCCCCAGCGCGAGACTGCCCGCGCAAGCGCCGCCAGCAGGAGATCATTGACCTGGGTGCGATAGGCGGATGGCGCCTCCTTCAGGAGCCGCGTCGTCAGTTCTGCGTCGAACGTCAGCAGGACTTCCTCACCGTCCGCAACCCGGTCGACACCGCCATGATCATCGTCGCAGGGAACCGCGGCATGCGCTCCTCGATCAAGCCAATAGCCGAACTCGGCGACCAGCTCGTCGGTCGTGGCATAGGCGTGCAACCGCGCACCCCAAGATGCATAAAGCTCGCTCCTCGCCAGCGCGACCGAGGCCACGCCTTGCCGAAGCTGATCGTACGCAGCCGCAAAATCCTCGAGCAGCACGCGCCATGACACGCCATCGATGACGAGGTGATGCACCACCACCAGAAGTCGCTGGCTGCCGTCCGCGAGGTCCATACCGACCACGCGCAACAACGGTCCGGCCAGCGAGAGGCTGGCCTGGGCTTCAGAGGCGACTTTTGTGACTGCGGCAGCGTCGCGGATGTCGTTGCGAATCCACAGCAGCTCCGACATTGGCGGCGTTGCGCCATAGATCGCACGCCAGGTGCCACCCATGTTCTCGAAGCGTAGGCGCAAGGCCGCGTGATGAGCGACGAGAGCGCCGACCGTGCGCTCGACAAATAGCCAATCGAGCCGCGACTTCGGTCTCAACAGGACAGCCTGGTTCCAGTGGTGGCGGTCCCCTGCATCCTCGCCGAAGAACCGCAGCTGGATCGGTAGCAGCGGATGCTCGCGGCCCTCGATATCGCCTTCGACGACGACATCTTCCGCCTTGCTTTCACGCCGCGCGACGCGCGCCAGATCCTGCAAGGTCTGGTGTCGGAAGACATCACGCGGCTCGATCAGCAGCCCCGCCTGGCGGGCGCGGCCGACCAGTTGCAACGAGATGATGGAATCGCCGCCGAGCTCGAAGAAATTGTCTTCGACACCGATGAGGGGCTGGCCGAGCAGCTCAGCCCAGATCGCAGCGAGCACCGTCTCGGCCGTCGAGCGCGGCGCCGCGTATGCGGCGGTCGCCGGGAGCATCTCTGGCGCCGGCAGAGCGTCGCGATCGACCTTGCCGTGGGCGGTGAGCGGCAGCCGTTCGAGCCGCATAATGCGGGAAGGCACCATGTAGTCAGGCAGCTCGTCCGCAAGTGCCGCGCGCATCGCCGCCTCGTCGAACGGTCCATCGCCCGCGACATAGCCGACCAACTGACGGCTGACGCCGGCTTCGCGGGCAACGACGACAGCCGACTGCACCCCGGCTTGCCGCATCAGCCATGCTTCGATCTCGCCGAGCTCGATCCTGAAGCCGCGGATCTTCACCTGGTGGTCGGAGCGGCCGACATATTCGATCACACCGTCGGCGCGCCACCGCGCCAAATCTCCGGTGCGATAAAGCCGTGCGCCCGGCGTACCGAACGGATCTGGGACGAAGCGTTCAGCCGTCAGCTCGGCACGCCGCCAGTAGCCGCGCGCCAGTCCCTCGCCGCCGATGAACAGCTCGCCGATCACGCCGACCGGCACGATATTGAGATCATTGTCCAGAATATAGGCTGAGCGGCGCCCCACCGGACGACCGATCGGCGCGTAATTGCCGTCAATCTCCTCGCTGGCATCGACTTTCCAGACCAGCGGCGTCACCACGGTTTCGGTTGGGCCATAACCGTTGATCAACGTGCGCGGCTTGAGCGCGTGCTTGACCTTATCGAATCCGGCCTTGGGCATCGCCTCGCCGCCGAACGAGTAGAGTTCCACCGGTGGTGGATCGCCACGCCACATCGCGAATTCGGCGAGCTGTTGTAGATAGGCGGGCGGGAAACCGGCATTGGTGACACGTTGCCGGTGCAGGACATCGAGGGTTTGCTCGGCCGACCACAAATCTGCGTCGCGCATCACCAGTGCGGCGCCGCAGGTCAGTGCGGTCCAAAGCCGCTCATGTGCTCCATCGAAGGTGAAGGACAGGAAGTGCAGCTCGCGCGAGTGCCGGTCCATGTCGTAGAGCCGGGCCGTCACCTCACAATGCATCGCGAACGGGCCGTGCTCGACCGCGACGCCTTTCGGGATACCGGTGGAGCCCGAGGTGTAGATCACATAGGCAAGGCTGGTCGCAGCCAGCGCAATCTCCGGATCGCTTTCGCTCTCCCCCGCGAGGTCGATCCCACCGAGGTGAACGACCTCGATGCCGGGCGGCGACGGCGTGAGCGCCGAACCATCCGCGTCGATCAGCACGATACGCGCGCCGGCATCGCGCATGGTGCCGACCTGCCGCCTCGCTGGATGCTCGGGATCGAGCGGCAGATAGGCGGCCCCCGTCTTCAAGATTGCGAGCAGGGCCACGATGAGATGTGGTGAGCGGCGCGCCGAGATGGCGACGAGGTCGGAGGGACCGACGCCCAGGTGCATCAGATGATGCGCGAGGCGATTGGCGCGCCGGCTGAGCTCGGCATAGCTGATTTCATCCTCGCCGAAGACCAGCGCCGGCGCATCGGGCGTTTCAGTCGCTAGCCGCGCGACAGTCCGGTGAACCGGCATGAGCGGTGTACCGGTCGTTCCGCCATCCCCATCGTTCCACTGGCGCAGCCTCTCCAGTTCCTGTTCGGAAAGTAGCGCCACTTCGGCGATCGATTGCATGTCGTCGGCAACCATCGCCTTCAGTATCGTGGTCCAATGCGTGGCAAGGCGCTCGATCGTGGAGGTCTCGAACAGCGCCTTCGCGTAGGTGAAGATCGCGCGGATTTCGCCCGACGGCCCCTCTTCGGTATCGAGCGCGAGATCGAACTTGACCGTGTCAACGTCGGCGTCGATCGTTTCGATCTGAAGGCCGGTCCGATCCGGTGGATTGCCCGACGCCCGGCGGTGCTGGTGATTGTAGAGGACCTGAAAAAGCGAGTTCTGGCTCAGGCTGCGCGTGGGCTGGAGGATCTCGAGCAGTCGCTCGAACGGAAGGTCCTGGTTCTCCTGTGCCTCGATCATGGCCGCATGGACTTTCGCAATGAAGTCCGCGATCGCCGCCCGGCCGTCGATCTGTGTGCGAAGCACCTGGGTGTTGACGAACAAGCCGATCACGTCGCGTATTTCGTCGCGGTGCCGATTGGCGACGGGCACACCGATGTTGATATCGGACTGGCCAGTGTAGCGATAAAGCAGCAGTTTGAAGCTCGCCAGCATGACAACAAACAGTGTCGTACGGTGTCGCCGCGCCAGAGCGCGCAGGCCATCTACCAATACCGGATCGAGCGGAATGTGCCGTGCTGCTCCCGCAAGATCGGGGACCGCCGGTCGCGCCCGGTCGATCGGCAGCTGGAGCACGGCCGAATCGGCAAGACGCCTGGTCCAGTAATCGGCCTGCCGCGTGCCGTCGACCGCACTCATCCAGAGCCGCTGCCATTCGGCATAGTCGGCACAATCGATCTCCGGCTCCGGTAGAGCGGGCGTTTCACCGTGTGCGAATGCCGCGTACAGCTTCCAGAATTCGTCGACCAGCACGCCCATCGACCAGCCGTCGGTGACGATATGGTGCAGACTGACGACGAGGAAATGATCGCTCTCGTTCAACGTCAGCAACGCCGCACGCATAGGCGGGCCGGCTTCGAGATCGAACGGCAGCGAAGCTTCTCGTCGCGCCAGCGAACGCGCCTGCCCCTCGCGGTCATCGCCGTCGAGCGACACCTGCCGCATTACGACGGGCCGCGGGTCGCATATGCATTGCTCGGCGATCTCGCCTTCCTGCCGAAACACCGTGCGAAGTGCAGTGTGGCGGGCGACGAGCGCATCGAACGCCTGCTGCAGCACGCCTGGTTGCAGCTTGCCGCGCACGCGCACCGTCGCCGAGATGTTGTAAGCGGCGCTGCCCGGATCCATCCGCCACAGGAACCAGAGACGCGATTGCGCAAAGGACAATGGAGCCCGCTTGCGTCCCTGGCGCACAATCGGCAGCATGGCGAGGTTGACGCCCTTCGCCGCAAGCTGAGAGAGGAACGCGTGCTGCTTGCCGGCATCGAGGCGCATCAGGCGCCGTGAAATGTCGCGCAGCTGCTGCTTTTGCGTGGTTGCCGTGTCACTCATCGGACAGTTCGACTTCCTTCAACATGTCGAGCATCGCGGCGATGTCGTCGCCCCGCTTGGCGGTTTCGTCCTCCAGGCCCAACGCAGCCGCCATGGCTTCAACAGTCGTCATTTCGAACAGACGGTTGAGCGGCAGGTCATAGCCGAGATCACGCTTGATGCGGCTGACGAGCTGAACGGCGATCAGGGAATCCCCTCCGAGCTCGAAGAAATTGTCGGTGACACCGATGTCGGGCTGGCGCAGCAGATCGGCCCAGATCGCAGCCAGCGCTGCCTCGGCCGGCGTGCGCGGCGCGACGTGCTCGGCGGAAGATGCGAGCTGATCCGGTGCCGGTAGCGCCTTGCGATCGATCTTGCCGTTCGGCGTCAGCGGCAGGCGCTCCAGCACCACGATCCGCGCCGGGACCATGTAATCCGGCAACACCGAGGACAAGGCCGTCTTGAGAGCGGCTCCGTCCAGTGCGTCGCCACTGACATAGCCAACCAGCTGGCGGCCGGCGCCGGCCTCGCGCGCCACCACCACGGCCGCGCGGACGCCCTGCTGCGCCTGTAGCCGCGCCTCGATCTCGCCGAGCTCGATGCGGAAGCCGCGGATCTTCACCTGGTGGTCGGCGCGGCCGACATAGTCGAGCACGCCGTCGGACCGCCACCGCGCCACGTCGCCGGTCCGGTACAGCCGCGCGCCCGGCGGACCGAACGGGTCGGGGATGAAGCGCTCGGCCGTCAGCGCGCCGCGTCGCCAATAGCCGCGCGCCAGCCCGACGCACCCGATGTAGAGCTCGCCGGCAACGCCGACCGGCGCCAGGTTGAGATCACCGTCGAGAATGCGCAGCGTGGTGTTGCCGATCGGGCCGCCCAGCAGCGGACGATCGTCCGCCGCATCGAGCCGGTGGCGGGCCGACCACACCGTGGTCTCGGTCGGGCCGTACAGGTTCCAGACCTCGCCGGCCTGCTCCACCAGCCGCCGCGCCAGATCCGGCGGCAGCGCCTCGCCGCCGCACAGCACCCGGCAGCTTGCCGGCAGCGAAGGACCTTCGTGATCGAGCAGCATCCGCCAGGTCGACGGCGTGGCCTGGATCAGGGACACGCCGTGTCGCTCCACGATCGCCTTGAGCAGCGCAGGATCATGCGCCGCCGCACGATCCGCCAGCACCACGCAGGCGCCGATCGTCAGCGGCAGCCACAGCTCCAGGACCGCGATATCGAAGGACAATGAGGTCAGTCCCAGTACCCGCTCGCTCGCGGTCATGCCGGGCTGCTCCGCCATGGTCGCCAGAAAGTTCGTCACGGCGTCGTGGCGGACCATCACCCCCTTGGGCAGGCCGGTCGAGCCCGAGGTGTAGATCACATAGGCAAGGCTCTCGCCGTGAACGGCGACATCGAGATTGCCGGCATCTTCGCCCTCACCGTCCGAAGCGTCGAGCAGCCAGGCCTCGGCACCGGTCTCCGCCAGCACGGCGGCGAACTGATCGTGCAAGTCCGTCTGCGTCAGCACCAGCGCCGCGCCGCTGTCGCGGAACATGTGCGCCAGCCGCTCCGGCGGGTAATCCGGATCGAGCGGCAGATAGGCCCCACCTGCCTTCAGCACGGCGAGCAGCGCGACCAGCATCTCGACGCCCCGGCCGAGCGCCAGCCCGACCACCACGTCGGTCCCGACGCCGCGATCGCGCAATCGCCGCGCCAGCCGGTTGGCACGCGCATTCAGCGCGGCGTAACTCAGCTCCGTCTCGCCGAACACCAGCGCGATCGCTTCCGGCAACGTCCGGACCTGCGCCTCGAATTGTGCGACGAACGACTGGTCTAGCGGATAATGCGCTCGACTCCGATTCCACGCCTCCAGCAAGAGCCGACGCTCCTCTGCAGGCAGAATGTCGAGCTCTCGGACCGGCGCGCGCGGCGAGCGTTCCAGTGCCTCGGCCAATCGATCGAGCGCCTGCTGCATCAAGGCGCAGATGCGGTCAGGCGAGAGCGGACGGACGATCTGAGCCGTCAGCCCGAGCGCCTGACCATAGTCCTCGACAGCCAGCATCAAGGGATAATTCGTGCGCTCCTCGCCACCAAGCCATTCGATTCCGGCGCCGTCCCTATCGCCGGCCAAATCGGCCGGCATTGCGTTGTGTCGATAGTTCAGGATCGAGCTGAACAGGGGCGCTGGCGCCGCGACCCCGCTACATCTTTGCGCGAGCGCCAGCGAGGCGTGCTCGTGCCCCATCAGCTCGGTCAGCCGATCATGTGCATCACGAACACTATCCTCGACCGCCCTATCATCGAGATCGAGCCGCAGCGGCAATGTGTTGATGAAAAGGCCCATGGTGCGATCGCCGCCGGCGCCGGCCTGCATGCGACCGAACAGGACCGTCCCGAACACGACGCGCTCCCGCCCGGTGGTTCGTGCCACCACCTGCCCCCAGGCGAGATGACAAAGGCTGGCCAGGCTGACACCCAACCGCCGCGCCTGAGCACGAAGCCTTGCGCTCAGCTGTTCGGGCAGCATCCGCCGGGCTTCCGCAACGCCACCGCCGGCCCCGTGCACCTGCTCAAGTCCAAATGGCGCGGTCGGCTCATCGATGTCGGCGAGCATGCCGCGGAAGAAGCGCTCGTGCTCCGCGGTCGCCACCGAGCCGCGTGACTTCGCCGCCAGATTGCGGAACGGATATGGCCGCGGCAACTCGTGACTCCGTCCCGACAAGATCTTCCCGACCTCGTCGTGCATCACCTCCAGCGTGGAGTGGTCGCCGATCAAGTGGTGCAGCAGCACCAAGAGCAGCCAGCGCCCGCCCTCGGGATCGGCGGCAATTGCAAATCGCAGCAGCGGTGGCTGACCGAGATCGATCCGATGGAGACGCGGGTCGAATCGTCGCACGAGCTGCTCAACCGCGGGACCTTCGCCATCCAGCACGACCTCGCTGACAACCAGCGGAGCCTGCCGCCAAACCACCTGTGCCGGCGTGGACAAGCCGTTCCACACGATGGACGTTCGCAGAATGTCGTGGCGGTCGACTACCTTGCGGACAGCGTCGAGATAACGATCGAGCAGGTCGCGGCTTGCAAATGCCATCCGGCCGACTAGCAGATATGGATCGCCCTCTTTCGACAGCAGATGGTGAAAGAGGATACCATCCTGAAGCGGCGACAGGCCGTAGATGTCCTGGATGTTGGCAACGCCGCCGGGAACGCCGGCCACGATGCTGTCGATGTCGGATTGCGTCAACGCGATCAGCGGCAACAATTCGGGCGTGATCGCCTTCGTCTGCCGGGTAATCCGGTTGACGGGAACGTCGACGGCTCCGTCGCCCCCGAGACCGGCAGCAAAGTCTGCCAGCATCGGCTTTGCGAACAGCGCGCGCGCGTCCGCTCTCAGCCCGTGCCGCAGCAACCGCTCCAGCATGCGGACGGCGAGCAGCGAGTGGCCGCCGAGTTCGAAGAAGTGGTCGCCGCGTCCCACGCGATCAACGCCCAGGAGCTCGGCCCAAACATTCGCGACGATCTGCTCAACATCGCCCCGCGGCGGTTCGAAACGGCGCCGCGCAAACGCATCGTCCTCCGGCGCGGGCAGCGCCTTGCGGTCGACCTTGCCATTTGGCGTGAGCGGCAGTGCATCGAGGCGCACGAAGGCTGACGGCAACATGTAATCCGGCAAGCACGTACGCAGGTGATCGCGCATCGCGCCGGCAAATTCACCGGCGTCGAGCCCCGCGCGGTTACCGCGACGCGCGGCCACATAGGCAATCAGCCGCATGTCGCCGCCACGATCACGCTGAGGCAGCACGACGGAATCGGCCACGTCGGCGTGCTCGTTGAGCCGAAACTCGATCTCGCCGAGCTCGACGCGAAAGCCGCGGATCTTGACCTGCTGATCATTGCGACCAACAAACGCGACATTGCCGTCCGGCAGATAACGCCCGAGATCACCGGTGCGATACATGCGCGCATCTGGATCGCCGTGGAAGGGATCGCGCAAGAAGCGTTCGGCCGTCAGGTCAGCGCGATTGAGATAGCCGCGCGCAACACCGATTCCACCAATGTAAATTTCACCCACCGCGCCGAGTGGAACGGGCGCCCCAAACCGGTCCAGAAGATAGATCCGCGCATTCGGCAGCGGACGACCGATCGGGGCTGCATCACCATCAAAACTCGGTGGCCGCAACCAGCTCGTGGCGCAGACCGTTGCTTCCGTCGGCCCGTAACCATTGAAGACGGCGATGCCAGGAGGTAATCCCTTGATCAGCTCGGTCTTGGGCAATTCACCGGCAAGAACAAGAACCCGCAGCGAGGCCAAGCGGTCGAGATCGGCGCGCCCGTGCAGCATCGCCGGCGGCAGGGTCGCATGCGTGATCGCGTTGTCCGTGAGATAGCCGAACAATTCCGAGGTGTACTCGCGCGGGCCAGCCAGAAACAACGAGGCGCCCGAGCATAGCGCCATGACGATTTCCCAGATGCTGGCATCGAAGCTGAACGAGGCAAACTGCACGATGCGGCTACGCGAATTGACCTCGAACAGTGCCCGTTGCGCCAACGCCAGATTCACCAGGCCGCGATGCTCGACCATCACCCCTTTCGGCCGGCCAGTCGAGCCGGAGGTGTAGATGATGTAGGCGACGCTACGCGACGTCAGTCCTTCGACAAGGCCACCCGGATCGCATGGCGCCTGCGTTGTGACGGCGGAGGCATTCGCCTCGGGATCGACGATCTCAAAGGCCCCATCCGGGAATATCGCCCTTCCCGCCTCGTCGGCTATCAGCACGCGCGGCTCGGCATCGTCGACGATCTCACGCAGCCGCTCTGCTGGATAGGCGGGATCGAGCGGCAGATAGGCCCCGCCCGCCTTCAGCACGGCCAACAGGCTCACGACCATGGCGATGCCGCGCGGCAGGCAGATTGCGACTGGCTGATCCGGCACCACGCCTAAGGCCATCAGGTGCCGCGCAAGCTGGCCCGCTTTGGCATCGAGGTCACCATAGCTCAAGCGGACGTCATCATACACCAGGGCGACGGCCTCCGGCGTCCTTCTCACTTGCTCCGCAAACAATTCATGAATGCAGCTTTCCGAGGGAAATGGCGCGGTGGTCTCATTCCATATGTCGAGAACGCGTCCACGCTCCGCGGCACCAATGATATCGATGCGATCGACCGCTTGGTCCGCATCCGCAACCATCGCACGCAGGAAGGACAGCAAATAGTCCCGGTGGCGCCTGATCGTCGCTTCGTCGAACAACGCGGTCGCATAGTTCAGGGAGCCGACGATACGTCCGCCCAACTCGCCCAGATCAAGCTCCAGATCGAACCTGATCTGTTGGAGCGGGATATCGGCGGTCTCGGCCTTTAGGCCCGGCAGCTCGAGAGTCCCCGTCTCGTTGCGCTGCCAGGCGAACGCGACCTGAAAGACCGGCGTATGCTCCCGTCCCCGCAGCGGCTGGGTGATTTCGACGACCTGCTCGAATGGCAGATCCTGATGATCCTGCGCGGCAAGCGCGGCAGTACGCACGCGACGGAGCAGTTCGGCGACGCTGGGCTCGGCCGAAAGATCGATGCGGACAGCCAGCATGTTGACGAAAAATCCGATCAGGCCCTCGATCTCGGGCCTGTTTCGATTGGCCGTCGGCGTTCCGATGACGATATCCGTCTGCCCGGAAAGCCTCGACAGCACAACCGCCCAGGCCGCCAGCACGATCATGAACGGGCTGGCGCGATGCGACTGGCTCAGTCGCCGGATGCCGGATGCGAGCTCCGCATCGATCTCGATCGGCAAGGACGCCCCGGTAAGGGTCCTGACCGGCGGACGCGGGCGATCCGTCGGCAATTCGAGCACGGCAGGAGCATCCGCGAGCGCCTGACGCCAATAATCTACCTGCCGCTGCGATCGCTCGCCCGTCAGCCATTGTCGCTGCCAAGCAGCATAGTCCGGATACTGGATCGCCAATGGCGGCAAGGGATCGTCTTTTCCGGCGACGAAAGCCCGATAGAGGGCACCCAGCTCACGCACGAGCACGCCGATCGACCAGCCGTCGGAGACGATGTGATGCTGGGTGAGCAGGAAGAGATATTCCCTCTCCGCCGTTCGGATCAACCGACCGCGGATCAATGGTCCTTTGGCGAGATCGAACGGCGTCGCAGCCTCCTCGCAACAGAGGCGCGCGAGCTCCTGCTCGCAATCGTCCCGGCCGCGCAGATCCTGTTCAAGCAGCGGGACACGTTCATCGGCGGGCAGCAGCACCACGCGCGGCTGTTCGTCGATCACGCGAAAGACGCTGCGCAGTGCCTCATGCCGCGCGAACAACCGGTCGATGCTCCGACGCAACGCATCGACATCGAGCTCGCCGGAGAGCCGCAATGCTCCTCGAATGTGATAGCTGGAATTGGTACCGTCGAGTTGTGCCAGCAGCCAAAGCCGTTGCTGCGCAAAGGACAGCTCCAGTGAGCCGCCACGCGTCACCACGGGAATCGCGTTTGCGCCGCCCCTGTCGGCATTTCGGCCGCGTTCCCGGGCCAGCGAGACCAGCCTCCTCATCTGAGCCGGATCCATCTCTCGCAAGCTCGGCTTTGCCGTGTCGGTCATGCTCACCGCTCCGCCCCAACCAATTCCCGGAGCTCTTCGGCGTCGAATTCCTGTTCGATCAGCCTGATCGACACGACCCGCGCAAACGATGCCAGATCGGGATGAGCGAATAGATCCGAGACCGCGATCGATATGCCGATCTCCTGCGAGACGCGGCTGAGCACCCGCACTGCGAGCAAGGAATGCCCGCCAAGCTCGAAGAAGTGATCGTTACGTCCGATCCGGTCGACATCGAGCAACTCCGCCCAGATCCTGGCCAGTGCGAGCTCGATCTCATCCTCGGGCTCTTCATAAGAGTGGCGCGTCAGTGCA
The DNA here is from genome assembly GCF_016031635.1 of Bradyrhizobium diversitatis. Taxonomy (GTDB): domain Bacteria; phylum Pseudomonadota; class Alphaproteobacteria; order Rhizobiales; family Xanthobacteraceae; genus Bradyrhizobium; species Bradyrhizobium diversitatis. The sequence continues at coordinate 209,569 of NZ_JACEGD010000006.1, read as the reverse complement.
TCCTCGCCCGCCGCGGGCAGCGCCCGTCGATCGATCTTCCCATTCGGGGTGAGCGGCAGTTGCTCCAGCACCGTGACCGTCGACGGCACCATGTAATCCGGCAGAATGGCGGACAATGCATCACGTAAATCGCGACCATCGAGCGTGGGGTCACCGCTGGCATAGGCAAACAACTGGCGTCCGGTCCTGCCCTCGCCGGCCACCACGGCCGCCGCACGCACGCCGCGCTGCTCGAGCAGGCGCGCCTCGATTTCCCCGAGCTCGATGCGGAAGCCGCGGATCTTCACCTGCTGGTCGGCACGGCCGACATATTCGATCACGCCATCGTCGCGCCAGCGCGCGAGATCGCCGGTGCGATAGAGGCGCATGCCGCTACCCCCGAACGGATCGGGGACGAACCGCTCTGCGGTCAATGCACCCCGGTTCAGATAGCCACGAGCCAGGCCCGCCCCGCCGATGAACAGCTCGCCGGCTACGCCAACGGGAACGATGTTGAGATCGGAATCGAGGATGTGCGCCGATCTCACGCCGACTGGCCGTCCGATCGGTGCGGGCTGACCAGGCTTCAACGTCGTGTCGTCGACGATCCATGCGGTCGGGGCGATCACTGTCTCGGTCGGACCATAGGCGTTGACCAGAAGGTCGACATCGGCAGCACCACGCAAGGCCTTGATCCCGATATCCGACCAGGCCTCGCCGCCAACGATACAGGCCCTGATCGCGAGCTTTCGCCCCTCCTGCCGCAACGCCGCGCTCAATTGATCCGCATAGGCCGGCGGAAGAAAGATCGAGGTCACCGCATGGCGCGCGAGCTCGCCGACGAGGTCGTCGACCAAGAGGCCGGGCTTCGAGGGCAGGACCAGCGACCCACCCGTCATCAGCGGCACCAGCCAGCGCTCATGGGCGATATCGAAACTGATCGACGCCGTCTGGAACTCGCGGTCGCGGGAGGTCATCCGGTACAGCCGGCCGATTGCTTCGCAATGCATCGCAAGCGGTCCGCGCGCGACAGCTACCCCTTTCGGCATTCCGGTCGATCCCGAGGTGTAGATGACATAGGCCAGGCTCTCGGGATGGACTTCGATGTCGAGATTGCCGCTGTCGCTGTCAATGGATGGCAATGGCTCATCAATGCAGAGCGCTTCGACTCCGGCTTCGCGCAGCACCGGCGCGAGGGGCTCTAGCAGCATGCCTTGCGTCAGAACCAACGTCGTGCCGCTGTCACGCAACATGTAGGCAAGCCGGTCGGACGGATAATCCGGATCGAGCGGCAAGTAAGCGCCGCCGGCCTTCAGAATCGCGAGCAGCGCAACAATCATGTCCGGGCTTCGGGTCAGCGCAATGCCGACCAGCCGATCCGGACCGACGTTCCAGAGGCGAAGCCGCCGCGCAAGCGCGTTGGCACGCCCGTTCAGCTCGCCATAGGCGATGCGCTGGTCGCCCCAGACGATGGCCACCGCGGACGGCGCTTGCGCGGCCTGCACTTCGATATGCGTCACGACGTCGGCACAGGAAGGTACCGAGGTCAGCTGCGCTGCGCCGCTCCAATCGAGAATTCGTCGAGCGTCTTCATCAGACGCCGATCGGAGGTCACCGAGCACGCGCTCCGCGTTCGCCACGATCCGCACCAGCAGATCTTGCAGAATGTCGCGAAGACGCAGGATATCCGCCTCGTCGAATTGCCGCGCGTCATAATTGAACTCGATATTCAGCCTGTCGCCTACGGCAAACACCGCCACCGCCAGCGCATAGTTCGTCGGCGTCACATGCGCCACACGACCAATCCGAGGGCCGCCCTCGCCGCCCCGCAGCAGTCCCTGGTCGATCGGATAATTCTCAAACACCAGAATGCTGTCGAACAGCGGCTGGCCGGCATGGCCGGCGAGACGCTGAACCTCGTAGAGCGGCGTCCAGCCGTGCTCGCGCAGCGCCAGGTTCTGTTCCTGCAAGGTGCGCAGCCAATCGCCGACGATCGCCTCTGGGTTCGGCGCGTCGACGATGGGCAGCGTGTTGATGAAGAGGCCCACCATCTCCTCCGAGCCGGGCAATTCGGCCGGACGACCCGAGATGGTCACACCGAAGCAGACGGCGGACTGCCCCGAATGTCTGCGCAGCAACTGTGCCCACGCGCCCTGTATGAGCGTATTGAGCGTCACCCGTTCGTGTTTCGCGAACGACTTCAGCCGTTCGGTCAGCGCCGCATCCACGGCAAGGCCGATGCTGGCGTGGCCTTCGGCGCGGGAGGTCTTGGTGGCCACCAGCGTACTCGCGAGCAGCGTCGGCGTTCCGAGCCCCGCCAGCACCTCGCGCCAGAATCTCTCGGAGCTTTCGTGATCGCGGCTCCTTTGCCATGCAATGTAGTCACGATAGCTGCCCTGCACGGCCGGCAGCGGTTCACCGCTCGCCTGCTGCAACACCTCCGCAACCAGCCGGGCCGAGCTCCAACCGTCGACGAAGATGTGATGATGGGTCCAGATCAGCCAGTGACGGTTCTCGTCGAGCCGTATCAGGCGAATGCGCTGGAGCGGCGGCTGCAGAATGTCAAAGCCCTTCTCCCGGTCGTGTCGGGATATCTCGGCGAGCGCTGCATCCAGCTCCCCAGGTGGGCTGTCGCGCCAGTCCTCCTCGACGAACGGTACGGTCACATGGCGATGCACCACCTGTTGCGACGCGCCTGACAGGTTCTGCCAGACAAACCCGGTCCGCAAGGCGGCATGCCGGTCGCTGATCGCCTGCCACGCAGCCCGCAGCTTGCCGGCATCGACACCGAACAGCTCGATGCCGAGCTGGTTCACATAGGAGTCGTTGGCATCGTCACGCAGCGTATGGAACAACATGCCCTGCTGCATCGGCGAGAGCGGATAGATGTCCTCGACATCGCGAAGGTTCAAGGTCGTGGCTAGCCGATCGAGGTCGGCCTGTGCGAGTCCGGACAATGGAACGTCCGATGGCGTGAGGCCGACCGCTCCGTTGCAGCAGTGCGCGATCAGTTCGCGCAACGCATCTTGATAATGCGCCGCCAGTCGCTCGATCCTGTCGTGCCGGTAGCGCTTGCGTCCGTAGCTGAAAGACACTTCAAGCCGGCCCTCGCGCACGAGGGCATTGATGTTCAGCCATCCGCGCATGGGCGCCGCGGTGCTGCGCGAAGGACCCGCGCTCTCGGGTGCAAAGGAGAAGCGATGTGCGGCGCCAACGCTCGCGTCAAACCGGCCCAGGTAATTGAAGACGATCTGCGGCTCCGCCAGTTGCGCGAGGGCATGACGTTGCTGCTCGGAACCGAGATATCGCAGCACGCCATGACCGAGCCCGCGATTTGGAATCGCGCGCAGCCTCTCCTTCACCTCCTTGATCAGTGACGCCTCGTCGAGGCCGGCATCTCTCAGCCGCACCGGAAATGCCGTCGTAAACCAGCCGACGGTACGGGATATATCCGCGCCAGGAAAAATATCCTCGCGGCCGTGGCCCTCGAGCTCTACCACCACCTCGTCGTGCTGGCTCCAGCGCGACACCGCTCGCGCGAGACCGGCCAGCAACAGGTCGTTGACCTGGGTCCGATAGGCGGCGGGCGCCTGTTCGAGCAGCCGCGCCGTCAACTCGGCATCGAACACCAATGACACTTCGTCGCCGTCACCGACGCGATCGATGCCGCCATGGTCGTCGTCACATGGCAAGTGCGCACCGGCACCGCAATCAAGCCAATAGGGCAGTTCGGCCGCGAGCTCCGCGGTCGCCGCATAGGCACGCAGCCGCTCGCTCCACGAGCCGTAAGACTCGCTCTTCGGGGGCAGCGTGACGGGACCGCCATGCTGCAGCTGGTCATAGGCCGACGCGAGGTCTTCGAGCAGGATGCGCCAGGACACGCCGTCGACGACGAGATGATGAATCGCAAGCAGCAGTCGTTGACTGCCGTCCGCGAGGTTCATGCCGACCGCGCGCAGCAGCGATCCCGAAGACAGTGAGAGGCTCTCCTGCGCGGCGCGGGCGAGCCCGGCGATCTCCGTCGGGCCGCCGACGTGCGGGTGAATCCACAATAGTTCGGTGGACGCCGGCGGCGGCCCCTGCTCCCCCCGCCAGACGCCATCCACCTGCCTGAACCGCAGACGCAACGCATCGTGATGCTCTACGATGGCAGTGAGCGCACGCCGCAGCACGTCCCAATCGATCTGCATGTGTGGCAGCAGCAGAACCGCCTGATTCCAGTGATCCCGGTTGCCGATATCCTCGTCGAAGAAACGCATCTGGATCGGCATCAGATGACGCATACCGGGATCGGCATTGCCGCCGGCAGACGTCTTCGCATCCGGCTTCTCTTTCTTCGCGCTCGTCCCGGTCGATATGACGGCGACGGTCGCCAATCCGGCAACCGTCTGCTGGCTGAAGATCTGCTTCGGCGTCAGCCGGATGCCGCGCTTGCGCAGGCGGGCGATGATCTGCAGGCTGAGGATGGAATCGCCACCGAGCTCGAAGAAATTGTCATTGCGGCCCACACGCTCACGACCTAGCACCTCGCACCATACCTCCGCGATCGCGACTTCAATATCTCCCGCGGGTGCGGCATGGCCGGCGTACACCCCGTCTTCCGCCGGTTCGGGCAAGGCGCGACGATCGACCTTTCCATTGGGCGTCAGCGGCAATCGCGCCAGCATGACGACGTGTGACGGCACCATATAGTCCGGCACGATCGCAAGAAGCCGTTGCTTGATCGTATCGGCCTGCGGACTGGCATCGCGCGATGGTATACAATAGGCAACCAGCTCCTGGCGATCGGCATTCGCTCCGATCGCGCGCGGGAGCACCACCGCATCATCGATACCCGGCAGTGTCCTGATGACGCGCCCGATCTCTCCGAGCTCGATACGATAGCCACGCAACTTGATCTGATCATCGGTGCGGCCCAGGAATATCAGCCGGCCCGCGCCATCGCAGCGGACACGGTCCCCGGTTCGATAGAGGCGCTCGCCTGCTGCCCCGAACGGATCCGGGACGACACGTTCCGCAGTCAGTCCGGCCGCGCCGCGATAGCCGCGCGCCAAGCCGGCGCCGCCGATATAGAGTTCGCCGGTAACGCCGATCGGTACTTCGTTCAGCGCGTCATCCAGGACATGGGCGCTCAGATTGGCAAGAGGCAGACCGATCGGAACCGCGTTGCTCTCGCGCTCGGCCGCGCATTCATGCGTTATCGCACCGACGGTCGTTTCCGTAGGCCCGTAGTGATTGAGAATCCGGCATTCCGGACGCAAGCGACGGACTTCGTCCAGCAGCGCCCGGTCGCAAGACTCTCCGCCCAGAATGAGCGCCTCGCGGGGCAGAAGATCGGCCGACCGCGAGGCCTTCAACAGCCCTCGCAGATGGCTCGGCACGATCTTGAGAATGTCGACCTCGCCTTCGCGCATCGCTTGTGCGAACGCATCGGCGTCGATCACGGCGTCTGGAGACAGCAGATGCAGCGTCCCGCCGGACGCCAGCGCGCCGAACAGGACGGTATGGCCGAGATCGGCCGCCACCGTCGACACCATCGCCATGTTCGCTGACGGACGCGGCTTCAGGCGTAGCAGCAGGGCCTGAACGTAATTGGCCAAGGCGCCATGCGAGACGCTGACGCCCTTCGGGGCGCCGGTCGATCCCGATGTATAGATGACGTAGGCGGTCTGCTCCGGATGAATGGTCGTGTCGACCGGCAGGCTCGGGACCTCCCCGCGCGCGGCTTCGGCTTCTGCATCGAGCACGAGGCAATCGAGCCCACTCGCATCCCCGAGCTTTCCACCCGCCGTCAGCACGATCTCGATGCCGCCGTCCGCCAGGATGCGGCGGACGCGCTCCATCGGCCATTTCGGGTCCAACGGGACGTAAGCGCCGCCGGCCTTGAGCACACCGAGCAAGGCGACGACAAAAGCCGGCGAGCGCTCGATCCACAGCGCGACCGGCGTCTCCCGCGCCAAGCCCCTGGCGCTGAGCACCCGCGCGATACGGTTCGACCTGCGCTCGAGTTCCGCAAAGCTCAATCGCTCCCGGCCGCATTGGATGGCCGTGGCGGTCGATCGATCTGCGGTCGCCGCCCGGTGAAGGCTGATGACATCGGTGAAGCCGAATGCGGCGGTCTCACTTGGAACGGCCTGCCGGTGCCCATCGTCAATGGCAAAGTCCGATATCCGCCGCCCGGCATTGTCGGCAATCTGGCGTAGGTTCGAACCGAACTGCGCCGCCAGCCGCCCGATGGTCGGACGATCGAACAGATCGGTGGCGTAGTTGAACATCACCTTCATGCCGCCGGCGCTATCGATGACGTCGAGCGCGAGATCGAAATGCGAACCCGCGAGATCGGCGATGTCGATTTCGGCAGTGAGCCCTTCGATGCCGGCAAACCCGCCCGGCGCAGTCATGTAGTTGAACTTTGCCTGGAACAGCGGATTGTGGCTCCCGCTGCGTTCCGGCCTGAGCGCTTCAACGAGCATTTCGAAAGGAAGGTCCTGGCGCGACAGTGCCTCGACCACCGATTCCCTGACCTGCTGCAGCAGGCTCGGGAAGCTCGCGTCGCCCGCAATCTCAGCCCGCAGCACCAGCGTATTGACGAAACATCCGATCAAGCCATCGAGCTGCCTGTGCCGGCGTCCTGCGATCGGCACACCGACGCGCAGATCACTCTGTCCAGTGTAGCGATGGAGCAGTACCTGATATGCGCCGAGCAGTAGCATGAAGACGCTGACGCGCTGCTTGACAGCGATCCCCCGGAGGCGGGATGCAAGCGCGTCGTCGATGATAAGACCGATCGTCTCGCCGGCATGGCTCTGGACGGCCGGGCGCGGCCGATCATGCGGTAACGCCAGGACGGGATGAACATCGCCGAGCTTCGCGCGCCAATACGCGAGCTGCCGCTCGCCCTCGCCTGCCGAGAGCCAGTTTCGCTGCCAAGCCGCAAAGTCGGCGTATTGAATTGCCGGAATCGACGGCGCGCCTCCGCCCTGACCGATACCGCTGCGATAGAGCGCGGCCAGTTCGTCGAGCAGCACGTCGAGCGACCTGCCATCGACGATGATATGATGGGCGAGCAGCAGCAGCTCGTGCGCATCGTCCGCGAGCCGAAGCAACACCGCGCGCAACAGCGGACCGTTCACGAGATCGAACGGCTTGGCGAGCTCCGATCGCTTGAGGTTCTCCGCGCGCTCGGCGCGTTCCCCCACAGAATGGGAACGAAGATCCTCGTCCCGAATGCCGATGCTCATGACATCGTGGATGAGCTGCGTTCCGCGGCCGTCGCTGGCTCTGAACGTGGTGCGCAATATCTCGTGACGGCGGACGATCTCGCCGAGTGCGCGCGACAGGACGGCATGATCGAGCCGCCCCTTCAGACGGATTGTACTTGCGACGGTGTAGGCGGTCCCGGCCGGGTCCATGTTCCAGAGGAACCAGAGCCGCTCCTGCGCGTGCGACAGCATCGCACGATCGGCCGCGGCGGCCCACGGGATCGGCGGCAGCGTCCGGCCGGCACCAGCACCCACCAAGGCATCGATCCGGCCGGCGAAGGCCGCGAGCGTCGGCGCGTCGAAGAAGGTGCGCAGCTCGACCTCCACGCTTAGGCGGTCGCGGATCGCCGCGGCAGCCTGGCCGGCTGCGATCGAATTTCCGCCGAGCACGAAGAAATCGTCCTCGCGATGCACTGCCGCGACGCCAAGCGCATCGCACCAGATCGAGGCGACGGCGCGTTCGGTATCAGTCGTGGGCTTCGTCAGGGATGCGCCGCCGCGGCGACGCCCCCTCTCGAACACCATGAAGCTGTCGAGGGTATTGTCGGCGAGGCGTGCGGCGCAGGCCGAGCGTTGCAGCTTGCCGCTCGTGGTCAGCGGCATCGCTTGCGGATTCAGCAGAGCGATCACGGCCGGATATTCCTGCGCCTGCCGGAGGACCACCTCGCCGATCGCATGTGCGAGCGCTTCCGGATCGCTGAGCCTGAGCACGGCGCGGCTGAACTCCGCCGCCACGCCGATGGCTTCACGCCCGTCCATTTCGACCGGAAAGACGGCAACCCGCCCGCTGCGGACAGTCTCGACGTCGGCTTCGATCGCCTGCTCGACGTCCGTCGGATAGACGTTCTGTCCGCGGACGATCAGCAGATCCTTGAGGCGCCCGGCGACGACCAGCGCGCCATCGCGCATGAAGCCGATGTCGCCGGTCCGCAGCCAGCGCGCGTCATCCCGCTCGACGAAGGCCTGGTGCGTGGCCTCGGGATTGTTCCAGTAACCGAGCGCGACGCTGGGACCCGCGACCCAGATCTCACCCACCTCGTTCGCGTCGGCGACGGCCGATCCGTCGACACGCATGATGCGCGTGTCGTGGCCTGCGGCGGTTCTACCGCACGCTACGAGATCGGTGCCTGTGCTGGCGCTTGCGATACGACCTGCGGCGAGTTCCGCGGTGTCGAGCGTATAGCTAATGGTGTCAGCGGTGATGTCGCCGGCCGTGACCAACAGCGTCGCTTCGGCGAGGCCATAGCAAGCGGTCAACGCCCGTCGATTGAAGCCAGCCCGCGCGAACCGGTCACCGAACTTCTCGAGGGTGGTCCGGCGGACAAACTCCGACCCCGAGAACGCGAATCTCCACCGGCTTAGGTCCAGCCGACTGATGGTCTCATCCGAGATGCGGTCGGCGCAGAGCGAGTACGCGAAGTCGGGACCGCCACTCAACGTGCCGCCGTGACGATCGATCGCCTCGAGCCAACGGCGCGGCCGCTCCAGGAAGTTCCGCGGTGACATCAGGACGCCGGTAAACCCGGTGAACAGTGGGTTCAGGAGCCCGCCGATCAATCCCATATCGTGATAAAGGGGCAGCCAGCTCACAAAAACGTCGCCCGGCGCGCCACCGGCAACCGCTTCAATGGCTCGCTCGTTGGCAACCAGATTGCCATGGGAGACACAAACCCCCTTTGGCCGTGAGGTCGACCCCGACGTATACTGGAGGAACGCGATCGCATCGGCCGCGGGCCTTGTCTCGCGCCAGTCCGCTGCGAGTTCGGAGGGGATGGTATCCACCCTGACGATGTGCACGTCGCCCAATGCGGGCAGCGTTGCTTCGATGAGATCACGCACGGCCGTCTCGCCCAATATGAAGCGCGGCGCCGCATCCCGCAGGATGCCATCGAGACGTCCTGCATAGCGCTGCGGGCCACCCTCCGGCGGATAGGCCGGAACGGCGATCACGCCCGCATACAGGCAGGCATAGAACGCCACGGCATAGTTGATCCCGCTCGGAAGCAGGATGACCGCCCGCTCGCCTGCACCACCCATCTGCTGCAACCACGCCGCAAGCGCCCTGATCCGACCATCGAGCGCGGCAAACGTCAGCTCATCGGCGACGTCGTCGCCTTCCAGGAACCGCAACGCCACCTTCTCCGGTCGCAGGGTGGCGTGCTCCCGCAAGCGTTCGACGAGGTTGGCTCTGTCCATGTTCTCGAATCCCTGTCCGGCCGCGAGCCGGAAATCACCACCGACGATTGCCGCCGATCACACCTGCCGATGGGCCTCGGCCATGGCGACAATCACCTTGCGTGGTCCCTTGAATGGCGCGCGCGCATGCGCGGTGAGCATGTTGTCAAGCATCACGACGTCGCCGGCTTGCCAGGGAAAGCTGATCTTGTGCTTCTCGAGAACGGCCCGGACCGATGACAGCGTCTCATCGTCGATGGCCGAACCATCGCCGTAGAAGACGTTGCGTGGCAAATCGGCTTCGTCATCGACCACATCGAGCAGACTCTCGCGGACCTCAGGCTCGAGATTGGAGACGTGGAACAAATGTGCCTGATTGAACCAGACCCACTCACCCGTAACGGGATGCTGCGCCGTCCCCTGACAGATCTGGCGCGTACGGAGCTCGCCATCCTCCTTCCATTCGCATTCTATGTCGTGGCGAGCGCAGTAAGCCTCCACCTCCGATCTGGAGTCCGTGCCGAACACCTGTTGCCAATCGACATCGAGGCCGTTGCCGTAGTTCCGCACATACATCACGCCCTTGTCGGCAAACCGTTCGCGAATGGCTGGCGGCATGTCTCGATAGATGGCTCGGCTGTCGGCGATCGGCGTCTCCCCGCCCTCCAGCGCCGGCTGCATGCAATAGAACCAGATCTTCATCGGCCAATCGCGGGTATAGGCCTGCTCGTTGTGCAGCGGAATATGCTGGTGCGGCGGGTATTCCGTGGAGGTGTAGACCCCGGAGGTCACCTGCGAACGCGGCGTCGATCCGAACTCGTATGTGAGCAGCGGGTGACCAAAATCGGCCGCGAACGCCCGAAACGCATCGGGGCCATCGAGTGAGAAATCGCGGAACACAATGCCGCCAGTTTCGATCAGGTGCATGTCGATCGTCTCGCGCAGCATGGGAAGTGCTTTGCCGAGCGGCTGCCCGGCCTCACCGGCCTTGAGCAGCAGAGGAAGCGTTCTGCCCTCAATGAGTGGCTGGACGGAGAACGTGCTCATGATCCTCGCTCCGATGCAGATCAATCGATCGCCCCGATCGCCGGGCCAGCGCCGCACCGATCCGCTCGATCAGCTCGGCCTGCTGCGTGTGAATGAAGAAGTGATGGCCGGGCAGCACATCGAGCGTGAATGACGCGGAGGTCTCCCGCCGCCAGGTCTCGAGCGCTTCGCGGTCGGTCTCGTCGTCCGCTCCGGCAAAGACGTGCACGGGGCACGGCAAGGCACGACGCGGTCGATAGACATAGGCCCCGCACATCAGGAAATCGGCGCGGAGCACCGGCAACGCAGATCGCATCAGCTCTGCGTTCGACAGCGCCTCATCGGGCGTGCCCTGCAGATTGCGCAGCTCCTTCATCAGCGCATCGTCGCTCAGCGGCTCGCGCCACCTGCTGCCGTCCCGAACCGCAGGCGCTTCCGCACCCGAGGCGAAGAGAACGGCCGGCGCCGCCGCGCCGCGATCGAGCAGGCCGTGCGCGAGCTCGAATGCGATCACGGCACCGAGGCTGTGCCCGAACAACGCGTAAGGCCCGTCGAGCTGGCCGCCGAGCTCGCTAGCGAGCTTCGCGGCCAATACATGCGGATCGGTAGCCAAAGGTTCATCCATGCGCGCGCCGCGCCCGGGCCACTCCACCGGCCTCACGTCGATCCACGATGGCAGCAGCCTGCGCCACCGCGCGTAGAACATGGCGCTGCCGCCGGAATAAGGCAGACAAAGAAGCCGCATCGGAAGACCAGGCTCCGCCGACTACGCCGACCGTTGAGGCGTTGCGTCGTCCATGAACTTGCGCAGGCTGAGCGGGCGCATGTCGGTCCACACCTGCTCAATGTGGTCGAGGCATTCCTTTTTGCTGCCGGTCTTCCCCACCGCTTTCCAGCCCGCCGGAATCGTCTTGAACGTCGGCCAGATGGAGTATTGCTCTTCGTGATTGATGACGACGGTGAAGGTGACGTCGTCTCTGTCGAACACCATCATGGCGCGATCCCTTTTCAGCAAGCGAAAGTAGAGACGTTTGACTAGGTCAGAAGCAGACGATGGTCAAAACAATATCGACGCGACTTTTTTTAAGACCTCAAAACTGGCGACGGACGGACACAATGCAACCTCCGCGCTTGCGCGCCAACGCGCGGGAAAATATCGAGATTTCAGGACACGTCGCAGTTTGCTGCAATTCTAACTGGACAAGCAGGAACTTTTCGGATGCGGCATGATCGCGCGTTCTGTCGCGGGCGATCCTTCATCGCATTGTCATCAATTGCGCTGGTCGTGTCGAAACAATGCCGCCGCGGATCGTCCGCGGCGGCATGAATTCCGACTCCAAGACAGCAATTCAGAAATTGAACGTGGTAGACACCAGATAGGTCCGAGGCGCACCAAGCGTGATAACCCCGCTATATGCCGAGGCCCAGTAGGCCTTGTTCCCGACGTTCTCGATATTGGCGCGCACGACGATCGGCTTTCCGTTCCAGGGGGACGTAAAGGTGTAGCGCGCCCCGATGTCGACACGCGTCCATTCGGGCAACGTCAGCGTATTCGTGACGTTGACGTATTGCGAGCCCGTATAGATTACCCTGCCCGTGAGCGTAAGACCCCGCACGAACGGTGTATCCCATTCCGCGCCCATATTGACGTTGACCACGGGCACGCCGACCGCACTCTTTCCGTCGTTGATTCCGCCCTGCGTTTTCTCCTGCACACCATCAATCAGGGCGACGCCGCCGAGAACACGGATGTCGGGAGTGATCTCGCCGAACACGTTGAGCTCCGCACCCCGATTGCGCTGCCTTCCGTTGAGTTGCTGGGTCGCGGTAACGCCCGCCCCCACCGAAATGATGCTCGGTTGACTGATGTCGAATACGCTCAACGTCGTCGTGAATCGACCTGCGTCGATCTTCATGCCCACCTCAGCCTGCTTCGTCTGCGCCGGCGGAAACACGGTTCCAACGTTTGTAAAGGCGCCGCTAACCACAACGGGGGTCTGCAGGCCTTCGATGTAGTTCGCATAGAGCGCGACGTTTTCCACCGGCTTGACGAGAACGGCGTATGCGGGACTCCAGACGGAGGTGTCTTGTTCCGGCCGGCTCGATGCTGGTGTTAGGAAGTTCGTCACTTCGGTTCCAGCCGTCTGACGGCGAACGCCAAGCGTAAGCTGAACGCGCTTGTCGAGGATCGACATCGTGTCGGACACGCCAACGCTTGACAGGGAAACACCCGTCGTCTGGTTGGCAGAAACCGCCGAGAAGTTGGGTTTCGCTATGTTTGTCGGCTCAGTATACAGGTTCCAGAAAATCAGATCCGCAAGAGCATTGTTCGAGCGCGTCAAGATTTTCTGATTGTATGTCCGATCGTTGATTGAGTAGTTGACATTCACTGCATGGTTAACGGGACCCGTATTCACCGTGGCCCGAACACCAGCCTCACCCGCGAGCGTCTCGAACGTTTCCTTGCCACTAAAGGGCCGCGACCACAAACCTCCCAACTGGGAGACGCCAGGCGGAGACGTCAAGGCACCCGCCGCGGCGTTGGAGATGTTGGGCGATGGATAGGCGTAGTTGATGTTGCTGTCGTGATAGCCGAACGCCCCATACGCGGTTAACCAATCGGTGACATCCACTTCGCCTCTGGCGGTCGTGAAAAAGTCGGTCGGGGCATAGTAGGCCCACGGGACCTGGAAGTTCAGCCCGGCCTTCGGTGGTGAAGGAATGGACGTCGTCGTGGTCGGGACATTGAAGAAGCGCAGCGGCGGATTCAGATTGTCGGCTTGGTAGCCGACATCGACTGCCGCGCGCACACGCTCCCCCCGATAATCTACGCCCAGAACCACGTTGCCGAACTCGTCGGTTTGACGATTCCAGGGCGTGTTGCCGTTCGAGTAGGTGCTGTTGAGCCGAACACCCCACTCCTTGTGTTCACCGTAGCGACGGCTGACATCGATGTTTTCACCAAACTGCGATCTTGAAACGTAGGTTGCCGTGAGCTGCGTAATGTCGACGTCGGGCGCATGCTTGGTAATCAGATTGACGCTGCCGCCGACCGCACCGCCGCTCGCGACACCGGTGCCGCCGGCCGTCATGCCGTTGAGCAGCGCGCTCGGCCCCTTCAGCACCTCGACGCGCTCAACGAAATTAGCTCCCGTGGAATAATATGGAGCAATTCCGTACAGACCATTCAGCCCATAGTCGCCGCTGTCATAGTAGAAGCCGCGAATGAAGAGACTATCCGCACCACCGCCCGCCGCTTGAATGACCCTGACGGAGGGATCGTTGGCGAGAACGTCACGGATCGTACGTGCCTGCTGGTTCTGTATCAACTCCGCCGTATAGCTTGTCTGATTGAACGGCGTGTTCATCACACCGCGATTGCCGAGAAGACCGAGACTGCCGCCGGTCGCGACCTGGCCGCCTGCATAGGCCGGCGGGACGGTGCCGATCGTGCCGGTCGACGGTACGACATAGGGAACGGGCGCGGCCTGGCGCGGAGCCGCCGCGGCGACGGATCTCTGTCCCCGCGATGCACGCGTCGACTGGGATCTTTGAACCGACTGTCGTGCTCTCGGCTTGGGTGCATCGACGGTCACCGGCGGCAGGTTCGTTTGCGCAAACGCTTGCTGAAGGTCACCCGACGATTCCAGCGACAGCGCGAGATAGCTCACCGCTCCAAGCGAGAGCGTACGCACAATTTTCCTGGCCGAGAGTTCACGCGTCATTCCTGCACCCCAATTCCACTACAGGTCCCCGCGCTTCCTAACATACGCGGGTGCTCCGAGAAGGGATGGAGAACTAGAAGTTATCTAAGGTTGCACGACAAGCCGTCGCGATTGGACGATCGTTGCCGACCTCGAATGACGCCGCTCAATCTTTGAATGTTTCTATTTTCAAACCGTTCTAATCTTGGTCCGCATGCAGCATCTCGGCGAGACTCCGTTGCTCCGTCTCGGATTTCCGACCGTTCCGAGCAGGTTGCGTATCGCCCGTTCCCAGAAAGACCTTTGCCGCCTTGGATCGCGCATCAAGACACTCGAAGTCCTCAGACCCGCGCAGTGGAGGGCCATGCGCAGGATGTCGCACCTCCTTCCAACTCTTGTGCGCTTCCAAGATGGGCAAGCGGTACGGACATCATTTGCGCAATGATCGCAACACGTCGCCATAGGCGATGTCCACTTTCACCCCTGATCGGAAACCACATCCCGAATCAAGGCTTCTGCTTCCAGATGGGCTCGCTCCATCATCGCGTCGGTCGCTGTTCTCAGCGTCGCTCACAGCTCGCCGCGCCCCGGTGCGATACTGACGCCGGCTCTTCAAGCCTCGCATCGTGACCTGCATCTGTCTCGGTGATGGACAAGTTCTCAGAACGAATTCCGTCAATCCATTCCGAGAGCGTTTCGCGGTAGATTAGTCTGATCTTCTCAAACGCTTGACGGATATATCTTAGGTCCAGGGCGGCGAGACGGATCGAGAGCCCAGCCTGTGCCGGGGACGCGCTCACTGCGCCATAGAGCCCTTTGATTCGCTCTAGCGCTGCTGCCAACTTCCCTTGCAGCTCTCCCAGATCATGTGCAGGGGGCAGCACAATGAATGCCGATCCGAAGGCCCCGTAGCCATGAAAGAGGCTTCGGTCTGGGCGAGATAGACGCGTCCGCTCCATCAGCAGCGGCTCGCCACCCGATCTTCGCAGGCAGAACGTCGACTCCAGCTCGCGGAAGTGGCGCGCTCCGCCACAGGGGTCGTGCATCGTGAATGCATCGACGATCAACGCATAGGCGTCGGGCGCGCAGTCAAGCTCGATCGTCTGCGACAATGCCGCCTCGGGAAACAGGATGCGAGGCTCCGGCAGGTATTCGAGACTGGCCTTGCTCGCGACATCAAGCTCCACCGTCTCGACAGCGCGCGCGGCGGGGTCGGCGCGATGAACCGACGTCGCGCCCTGATTGGTCAGGCAAACGGCCGTCCCCGGGCCGAGCTCGAGACGTTGTGCAAGGCTGTCCTCTCCGTGAATCGCGCCGCTTGCCGTCTGCACAATCACACTGAGGCGATCCGGCCGGTCCGGATCGACGTGAAAGCTGCGCGTCAGCACGAATGGCCAAGCGAAGTTCCGTCGGTCGATCACAGTACGGTTGGCACGCCGAACGAAGCTAAGGTCGAGCCGCGCTGCGTCGCTCGCCGCTGCATCGTTCATGTCTTGAACAACACTTCGCGCTCGAGGAGATCGACGATCGATTCGATACCGTCACCGCGACGACAATTGGTGAGCAGTACCGGGCGATCTCCTCGGACGTTCAATGCGTCTCGATACATGCGCTCCAAATCTACGCCAACGTAAGGCGCCAGATCGACCTTGTTGATGACGAGAAGATCGGCGCGAATGACGCCCGGACCGCGCTTGCGCGGAATATCGTCGCCTCCGGCGACATCGATCACGAACATCCAAAAGTCCGTCAGATCGCGCGAGAACGTCGAGGCGAGATTGTCACCACCACTTTCGAGCAGGATCAGCTCGACTCCCGGGAAACGGCGTTCGAGCTCATCCGCGGCTTCAATGTTGAGTGTGGGGTCCTCGCGAATGACGGTGTGCGGACACGCGCCCGCCTCGACCGCCGACACCCGTGCCGGATCGATCAGCCCGGAGCGCCTGATCCGCTCGGCGTCTTCAGCCGTGACGAGATCGTTGGTGATGACGGCGATATCGATGCCCCGCGCAACGAGTGCTGGAATCAAGCACTCCACCAATGCAGTCTTGCCTGAACCGACCGGTCCTCCGATTCCAACCCGTGCGGCCGCGATCCGTGGCTGCGCCAATCCATTGTTGAGCAAGAGCCGGCTCATCGGAGCATATACCGTCTTGCCAACGGCACCTTCGTCGCTGGCGGGCACATCAGAAGCTTCCCATCAGCCCGAACCTCGAACGTTTGCGGGTCGACCTCGACATGCGGTGTCGCGGTATTGCGCAACATGTCTGCCTTCCGCAACTTCCGTACATTCTTGATCTGGACGGGGGCGCGCTCAAGGCCGAGCTTGCGGGTCACATCGGCATCCATGGCGAGCTTCGACATGAAGTTGACGCCCAGCCTTTGCGGTGCGGCACCGAGCGCCCCCCACATCCGCTTCTGGATCATCGGTTCCGACAGACCGAGGCTACCGTTGCCGTCGCCCATGGCTGCCCAGACGACAAAACCGTTCTTGATCACCATATAGGGCTTGATGCCGAAGGAAGCGCGGGGCCAGAGAACGAGATCGGCCATCTTGCCGGGCTCGATCGAGCCGACGAGGTGATCGATGCCCACCGCAATGGCGGGATTGATGGTCAGCTTGGCAATGTAGCGCTTGATGCGCTCATTGTCCGCACGTGCCGTCCTTTCCTCGGGCAGGCGGCCGATCCGGTCCTTCATGACGCTCGCGAGCTGCCAGCACTTCGCGACGTTCTCGGCGAGGCGCCCCATGCCTTGCGTATCCGTGCCGAATATCGAGATCGCCCCCATGTCGTGCAGAAAGTCTTCCGCCGCCATCGACTGGGCGCGCACCCGCGCCTCGCCGAACATCACGTCCTCGGGCGCATTGTAATTGAGCTGATGACAGATCATCGTCATCGGCACGCCCTCTTCCATGCCGTAGGACGTGTAAGGATTGGTCGGATTGGTCGACGAGGGAATAACGTTGTCCCACGACACGACCTTGAGCAGGTCCGGGGCGTGCCCGCCGCCGGCGCCCTCCACGTGATACATATGGATGGTGCGCCCCTCGACGGCCGCCATCGTATCCTCGCAAAAACCGTATTCGTTGATCGAGTCGGTGTGGAGGTGAACCGCGAAATCATTGCGATCTGCCGCAATGAGGCTCTGGTCAATCACCGCGGGGGCGGCGCCGAAATCCTCGTGAATCTTCACGGACATGCCGCCGGCCGCAACCGCTTCCTCGATCGCCTCGGGGTTGGACCCCGCACGTCCGAACAAGGCAAAATTGAGCGGGGAGAACTCGATCGCCTGCAGGAAGCGCGCGAAGGTCGAAGCGGCCCCGCTGCCGACGTCAAAAACCGGTCCTGATCCGTTCCCGACCAGGGTGGTCGTCCCGCCGGAAAGCGCATGGTCGGATTGCTCGGGCGAGATCAGGTGCGCGTGCGACTCAATGGCGCCGGCGGTGACGATGAAAGGACCGCCAGCAATCGGCGCCGTCGTGTGACCCACGACCATGTCGGGATGCACGTCAGGCATCACGTCGGGATTGCCGGCCTTGCCGATGCCAACGATGCGCCCGTCACGGATGCCGATGTCGGCCTTCACGATGCCGGCGACTGCGTCGACGATGGTGGCGTTCTTGATGACAACGTCGAGAGCCTTGTGCGAGGCAGTCCTGTAGGCGTTGACGCCTTCACCATCGCGCAGGTTCTTTCCCGCACCAACCAGCAGTTCGTGCCCGTAGGTGGTGTAGTCGTGCTCGATCTCGGCGAGCAGACTGGTATCGGCCAATCGCACGAGGTCGCCTTTGGTGGGCCCGTAGAGTTCGCCGTAGGCCCTGCGTGACAGTGTGGCCATGGTCAGGCTCCCAGATAGCCGCGGGCGCGAGCCCGTTGAAGCGCATCATCCCTCGCCGACGGCGCATCCAACGAACCGTTGACGAGGCCTGCCTGCCCATGCACGACGCGATCACCCGAGATCGGGACCAGCCGCACGGACTTGGTGACCCCCGGCTCGAAACGGATACCGGCCCCCGCGGGACGGTCGACTTTCCTTCCCCAGGCTGCCGCGCGATCGAAGAGCAAGGCGCGATTGACCTCGAAGAAATGGGTGTGGCTGCGAACCTGAACGTCACGGTCGCCGGTATTCGTGACATCGATGGTGATCGCAGCTAGGCTCGCGAAGCTCTCAATGTCTCCGTCACCCGGGATGATCTCACCGGGCACGATATCGTCCACGACCGATGTGTCACTGGGACCGACCGGCTCGAAAAGCGCCATCACCTTGGTCCCTTCCGCGAACATGCATTCGATATAGAGCATCGGAATCATCTGCCCGACGCCCGGCTCGACATCGTCCCATGTCAACAATCGGCCTGCCATGTCGCGGATCTCTGCGTAAGGCAGGTTACGGCGCGCCGCGGTCATGACCTCGTCTGTGATGTAGGCGACCGCCTCCGGATGGCTCAGCCGGATTCCAAGTGACCGATTGCGGCGCGCCATTTGCGCGGCATTGAAGATGACGAGGCGATCCATCTCGGTCGGTGAAAGGTTCATCATGGAAGTGCACCCTCTCTCAAGTCGTGAACATGCGGATATGTCGCAGCGGTCCACGCGAAACCGCGATGTCGATGAATGGCGTGAAGCTCGCAGGCAGCGCATCGGGCGGCGGAGTTTCCTCGAGCAGTCGCGCCAGCAACATGCGTGCGGCTTCCTGGCTGCGCTGCGCCTCGATGTGGCCGATGATCCCGAGCCTTACGGCTGCGCTGACGAGGCCGGTCACGAGCGTCCAGCCCGAGACCAGCTCTGCGGCCTCCAGGCTGAGCCCCGCGTCCCGGCCGACGACGGCCTGCACAACGGCCAGATGGCCTAGCCTGGTGTCCGACGACACCAGGCCACGGTAGGCGACCGATAGCGGTCCATCGAGCTTGAACCATACCCCGAGTAGCGCTCTGCCCGCGCGCCGCGATCCTTCCCGCATTTCGGCCGAGGGTGTTGCCGCATCGGCCAGGCGATCCACGCGCGCGATGGCCACACAATCCTCTGCCCGAAAGGCCTGGCGCAGCAAAACACGGTCCATACTTGCCCAGCGCCGCTCGAGCTGGTCCGCAATGATCCGATCGAGTTCGCTGCGATTGGCAAGCATGCCGTCCGCAGCAAGTCCTTCCAGCCCCCAGGAGAACGCAAAGCCGCCGGCCGGGTAGGCACTGTCCCCGAGCTGCAACAAGGCCAGCGTCTGCAATCTGTCAAACAGCATCGCTCTCCACGATCTCGCCCGCGTCGAGCAGCGCCTTGATCCGTGCCCGGTAAGTGTCGAGCGGCCCGTCCAGCAGGACAACAAGGAGATCGCCCTCGAAACGGACCCGCCAATGCAGATTTCCGGCATTCCAGCCCAGCTTCAGCGCGGCAGCCTGGTTGATGGGCTTCAATCGCCAGCATTCCTGCTCGCCGAAGCGGACAATGATGGCGCGATCATGTGCGAGAAACAGCAGTGCCCCGTCGACCAGGTCCTCGTCTCGGTCCAGGCTGACGGCGCAATCGGTACCGCGATCGGTCGTCAAGCGAAAGCGCTTGCGGCCGACGTCGGACGGCGGCACGAACAGGAGTTCGATCCCGCCATGATGCTCGACGTGGTGGAGACGGCCTGCATAGGCCGCGTCGTCGCATCGTCCGATGATGCCGTGAAGCCGTAACGTCACGATACCCTCCCGCAAATGACAGATGGACCCGCCTCACCGCATCGTTGCCGACACCTCCCTCGAGGTCACCAAAGTGACCTCGCCATCCAGGATGGGCTTGGCAATTCCGAAGAAGGTCGCGACGACCGCCGAGCTGTTGTGGCGATCCATCGCGGCCTTGTCGGCAAATCGCTCATACGTCGTGAACACACACGGGTCCTCCTCGCTCTGCGAGATGAAGAATCCGATCGTATCAGGCTCGTTGGCCGCGACATTTTCGGCGACGGCCATCAACGCGTCGCGCATCGTGGTCTCATGCCCGGACTTTGCCCTGATGACAGCGGTGATGGTGATCATCAGAATTTCTTCCAATCACCGTCGGCTTCGAAGGCGCTCGCCGCCTGGTAGATGGTCGCCTCGTTATAGTCCTTGGCGATCAGCATCAGGCCGACCGGAAGGCCGTCCGACAAGCCGCAGGGAATGGTCATCGCGGGATGACCGGTTACGTCAAACGGACTGGTCGTGGCCGTCATTTCAAAGGCACGTTGGACAATCTCGGCGAGCGGCGCATCCTTGGCCGGGATCGGCGTGGCGACACAGGGCAAGGTCGGCATCAGCAGCAGATCGTAAGAGCCGAATACCGCATCATAGGCCGCCTTGGCAGCGATCGCGATGTTGCGTGACTTGGCATAGTAACGACCGCGATAGTGGCTGACGCCCCACTGCCCGACCAGCATTGTGAGCTTGAGCGTTTCCGACAGGTCGTCGGCACGGCTACGCCAACCGGAATGGGCGTCGAGCAGGCCCACGTCATAGAGGCCCTTCCAGTTGAAGCCCATGCCGTTGCCGATCATCATCTGGACCAGGAATCCTTCCAGCGTGATCGGGTTCCAGGCCGCGAGTGCATGAAGATGTTCAGGAATCGAAACTTCCGACACGCTGGCGCCGAGCTTTGCGAAACGCTCTGCGCCGGCCTTCACCTTGGACGCAACGCCTTCCTGCATGTTCGCAACGGCAAATCCCTCCTTGAGGATGCCGATCTTCATGCCCTTGACGCCCTTGCGGAGCATCTCGGTGTAGCTCGTGACCTTCGGCGCATATTGGCGCGGATCTAGCCCGTCGGCGCCGGCCAGCACCTCCAGCAACAGCGCGTTGTCGGCGACGTTGGCCGTCATCGGGCCGGTGTGGTCGATGGTCGATTCGATCGGCATCACGCCCGTATACGGCACGAGCCCGTGCGTCGCCTTCATGCCGTAGATGCCACAATAGGATGCCGGGATCCGGATCGAGCCGCCTTGATCGCCGCCGATCGCCATGTCGACCTCGCCGGCTGCGACCAGCGCGGCGCTTCCCGACGAGGAGCCACCGGCCGAATACCCCATCTTGAGGGGATTGTGAACCGGTGCAGGATTGGAGGTGTGGCTGCCGCCGGACAGGCAGAAATGCTCGCACACGGCCTTGCCGACGATGGTGCCGCCGGCATCGAGTATGCGGGTCACGATCGTTGCGTCGGCGGCGGGAATGAAGCCCTCGAGCGTGGTCGAGCCGTTCATCATGGGGACGCCGGCCAAGGCGACGTTGTCCTTCAGCACGATGGTACGACCCGCGAGCTTGCCGGTGGCTGCGCCCTTGACCTCGGTCTTGATCGCCCACGCGCCGTACTTGTTGTCCTTCGGCATCGGCTTGGAGCCCGGCATGCGCGGATATTTGACCGGCGGCAGCGGGTTCGGCAACTCGTCGATGACGTCGTAGGCGTCGAACATCCCGCCCATGAGGGCAAGATAGCTTCCGGCTTCTTCGACCGTCATGTTCATGTGCAGGCTCGCGGCGAGCTCGGCGACATCTTCGGCAGTCGGGCGTTTGATAGACATAAGTCATCCTTTCTTGTGAGGACAAGCCGGCAGCAAGACAACCAGCGATCGTAACGACGGGCGCAGCGGCGCCGGAGATTGAACCTAGTTTGGATGCATCGCGCCGTCCCGAGCCAGAAGGCTTTCTCGGTCGAGCTCCCCGGTGATGCGCCCTTTTTGGATATTGAGAATTCGGTCCGACAGTGAGGTGATGAACTCGAGGTTCTGCTCGACGACGATCAGCGACATGTTCCACTGCTTCTTCAGTGCGAGCAGCGTCTCGACGATCTCTTCGATGATCGATGGCTGGATACCCTCGGTCGGCTCGTCCAGCAGGATCAGTCGGGGTTTCGTGCAGAGACAGCGCGCCAATGCCAGCAATTGCTGTTCACCGCCCGACAGGGCCCCACCGCGTCGGTCGAGCAGTCGCACCAGGCGCGGAAAGTCCTGAAGCACCGCGTCGATGACCGATCGGTCCTCCTTCGGCGCCGCCGCCAGGCCCATTCGCAGGTTCTCAAGGACGCTCAGGTCGGGAAATATCTCTCGTCCTTGCGGCACAAGCCCAATGCCAAGCCTCGACCGCTCGTGCGGCTTGAGATGGGTGATCGGCTTGCCGGCGAACGTGACGGTGCCCCCCGTCGTTGGCAAATGCCCCATCAGCGCACGCAGCGTCGTGGTCTTGCCCATACCGTTGTGGCCGAGAATACCGAGATACTCGCCATCCTGAACCGTCATGTCGAGACCAAACAGGATTGGGATGCGGCCGTAGCCCGATCGTAGATCCCGGACCTCGAGAAGCGCGCTCATGCCGCCACCTTCTTGCCGAGATAGACGTCGCGCACGCGCTGATCCGCCAAGACCTTGTCCACGGTGTCTTCGACCAGCACCCGCCCCTGATGAAAGACCGTCACCTTCTTTGCGATCTGCTTGATGAACTCCATGTCGTGCTCGACGACGATGATGGCGCGGGTCTGGTTGATCTCGCGGATGATGGCGGCTGTGTGCAGTGTCTCCTCGTCGGTCATCCCTGCGGCCGGCTCATCGAGCAGGATCAATTCCGGCTCAGCCGCAAGCACCACGCCGATTTCGACCCATTGTCGTTGGCCGTGTGACAGCGTCGCCACGATGCGATCGGCATGATCCGTCAACCGGATCATCTGCAATACCGCATCGACCGCGGGCCCCTGGGCGCGCGGCGTCGCTTTCCGCCGAACGGCGAGCCAGATGTTCTCTCGCACCGAGAGGCCGTTGAAGACGTTCGGCACCTGGGTCTTGATGCCAATTCCCATGCGGGCGATCTCGTACGACAGCTTGCCGGCGATCGGCTGACCGCGAAACGCAATCGCACCCGACGTCGGCACAAGCTGTCCAGTCAGCGTCTTGAAGAAAGTGCTCTTGCCGGCGCCATTGGGCCCGATCAGGCAGCGCAGCTCCATCTCTTCCAAAGTGAAGGTGATGTCGTCATTGGCCACGACACCACCAAAACGCATCGTGAGGTGCTCGGCCTTGAGGAGGGGTACGAGGTCCGCCATGGTCATTCGGCTCCGGCCATGTGGGACGCCGCCACCGACGGCGTTAACTGCTCGTCTGCGAGTTGCGCCTTCGGTTTCGGTGCGGGCACGAGCCGCATCAGCAGGTCGCGCGCCGTCGGCACCAGTCCCTTCGGAAGCAGCAGCACGAAGACGACCAGCACGGCGCCGAGCACGAGGTTGGAATTCAGAGCCTGCTGCGAGCCGATATAGGCGACGATGTATTCGATGAGCACGCAGCCAACAATGGGACCCAGCAAAGTGCCCAACCCGCCCACCGTGATCCAGATGATGATCTCCGCCGACAACGAGAGGCTGAAGATGGTCGGCCCGACGAACGCGCCCCAGTTCACGTAGAGCGCACCGGCAAGGCCCGCAATCGCGCCGCTCAGAACGAAAGTGAGCAGCTTGACTTTCCGCGGGTCGTAACCGAGCAGCGAGGCACGTACCTCGTTCTCGCGCACCGCCACGATGACACGTCCAGCCGGTAGAGACAGCAGCAAACGGAGAAGCAGAAATGTCCCGAGCAAGGTCCCACCCGTCACCCACCAGGATTGTTCGGGCGACAGGATTTGGTCCGGATAGAATGGAACGTTGAAAGTCGGCACCGCCGGAATGCCATTGAAGCCGCCGAGCAATGCCTTGCCAATCCTGTACTCGTCGCCCGAGGTCGAGTTGACGCAGTTGAACAGGATCAGAGTCACGGTGAGCGTGATCACACCGAGATAGACGTCGGAGATACGGCCGAAGAAGATGAAGTAGCCGAGGATCGCGGCGAACAACGAGGGAATGATAATGGCAAGCAGGATCGAGGGCGTGGAATCCTGAAAATTGATCGCTGATATCGCGTAGGCATAGCCGCCGAGGCCGAAGAAAGCCGTCTGTCCGAAGGACAGGATGCCGCCAAAGCCCCAGATGAAGGCGAGGCTGAGCGCCAGCACCGCCATTGCCGCGAACAACGTCAACTGCATCATTGCGAACAGCTCGATGACGCTCGGGATCAGCACGATCGCGATGATCGCGATGAGGACGGCAACCGCCTGAGCCACAAGGCGAAAGCGGATGGTCATTACAGATTCCCCTTGAAGAAGCGGCCGGAAATTCCCTGCGGCAGCAGGCGGATCAGCACGATTGCCGCCGTGAACACCAGGACCTCGCCATAGACCGGCGTGGTGAAGAAGGCGCCGACCTGATTGACAGCACCGAACAGGCTCGCCGCCGACATCGTCCCCGACAGAATGGCGGCGCCTCCCCCGACGACGGTCATGAAGGCCTTGGCGACGTAGGCGCCGCCCATGCCGGGCGTGATGCCCGAAACCGGAGCCAGCAGGCCTCCGGCGAGACCTGTGATGGCCGCTCCGACCGCGAACGTGCTCATGTAGACCCGCGCCGGATTGACGCCCAGCGTGGCCGCCATCGCCGGGTTCTGCATCGTTGCGCGGGCGATCAGGCCGAAGCGGGTGTAGCTCATCACGCCGTAGACCACGGCCATCATGACCACCGCCATTCCGGCCAGGAACAGCGTGTAATAGCTCGACTGATACGAACCGATGGAGAAGCCGCCGAGAGGAGTCGGCACACCCTGCTGCGTGTTGCCGTAGATCGTAGTGACGATCCCGATGATGAGAAGGCTTAACCCCCAGGTCGCGAGCATCGAATCGACGAGGCGACCGTAGAGAAAGCGAATAAGGCACCGCTCGATGACCAGACCGACGAGACCGACGAAGAGCGGAGCAACGACCAGCATCGCGATCCAGATATTCACGCCTGCATTGGCCGATATGACAGTCGCATACGCGCCGAGCATGATGAACTCGCCATGGGCGAGATTGATGATCTTCATCATGCCGAAGATGATCGCCAGTCCGAGGCACAACAGGAACAGCGACGATATCCCATTCAGGACGTCGAGCGCGACGATGAGGTAGATCGCCATTCTTGGATTCTTTCGGTCCCCTCGAAGTCACGGGCCCCGCCGGTGGCGAGGCCCGGCTAACATCAAAGATTGATGATGTACTGCTTGGTGTCGTTCGGATTCTTGACGAGATCGCAGACACTGGCAGTATCGGCCGGCTTGACGTCGGAGTAACTCTCCAGCACCGACCACTTGCGGTCCTTCACCTCCGCGAGAAACGCATTGCGGGTGGTGTGATGGGTCGGCTTGTCCAACGCAACCTTGCCGCTCGGGCCATCGAAAGCGATGCCGTCCTCCAGCGCGGCAATCACCTTCATGCGATCGATGCTGGCGGCTTTCTTCACGCCGGCGGCCCAAAGCATGACGCCCTCATAGGTGCAGGCAGCCAGCTCGCTGACATAGGGTGAGTCGGGATGGGCCTTCTTGATCTTCTCGACGAAGCTCTTCGAGGCCGGCGTGGTAAGCTCCTCGAAGTAGCCGTAGGCGCCGAGAATGGAATCGCTTTCGGCCGCATCGAGTGTGGTCGGCTCGTTGACGAGACCGAAAGTGGTCGACGCGATCGGAATCTTGCCCTTCATGCCGGCCGAGGTCCATTGCCGGTAGAAGGCCGTATGATTGCCGCCGACCAGTGCCGACAGGATAAGGTCGGGCTTTGCTGCCTGAATCTTCGAGATCGTCGTACCGAAATTGGTAACGTCGAGCGGGAAGAAGTCGGTCGCCAGCACCTCGCCGCCATTGTCCTTGACGTACTTCGTCATCCACTTCGCGGTGATCTGACCGTAATTATAGTCGGCGGCAATGATGTAGGCCTTCTTGCCGGCCTTCTTCATCGCGCTCGGCACCAGCTTTTCCACGGTCTGCGCGGGCGTGGTACCGGTGCAGAAGGTGTTACGATCGCAGACGCCTCCCTCGTAGAGGACGTTGTAGAAGTACAGCACCTTGAAGCGATCGAAGGTCGGACGCACCGCCTCGCGCGAGGCCGAAGTGATGCCGCCATGAACGACATCCACCTTGTCTTTCACCGCAAGTTGCTGCGCGAATTGCGAGTACATCTGAATGTTCGACTGCGTGTCGTAGTGGATGACTTTCAACGGGCGTCCCAACAATCCCCCGCCGGCGTTGATCTCATCCACGGCAAGCTGGAGCGCGTAGACCATGGGCGTGCCGGACGCTGCGATCGGACCAGACTGGTCATGAAGGCTGCCGACGACGATCGGGTTTTCGGCGCCAAAGGCGCCGGAGCGGAAGACTGCAGGTGCAGCAATCAACGTCGTCGTTGCAATTGCTGAGCGCTGCAGGAAGCGACGGCGGGAGAAAGTCATAGATGTCCCCTCGATCTTTGAGATGGAAAATATTACTAATACAATATTTGAAAAGGCAAGCTCTTTTATCGCCGCGCGATGATGGAGAAATCGTACCCGTCGAGCTGAGCCAGATAGATCGGATGGCGGCCGCCGACCACCGATTGCGCCAGGTCGCCTCGTGCCGTGCGTCGCTGGAACGTCCTTCCGTACAGGCGCGTCAACTTGCGCGCGTCGAGACTGGCGGCCTCCTCGATCAAGGAGGCGAGCGAGTAGATGCCTTCATAGCAGGACTCACCAAAGGCATTCACGGGAGGCGGACTATCGCCGTACGCCGTATGATAACGCTCCAGAAACGCGCCATTGTTACGTGAGCGGATCGACCCGTAGTAGCTCGAAGCGGCGTAGAGATTCTCGGTTTCATCTGCGTTGAGGCCGTATGCCACGGTCTCGTCGATCGCCGAGGAAAACCGCAGCGTGCGCGAACTCAACCCGGCCGCACAGAAGGCGCGATTGAATGCGATGCAATCAGAGCCCAGGAAATACGGAAGAACGACGTCCGAGCGCGTTGCCTTGATCCGGTCCAGCACCTCGTCAAAGTCGTGCTGGCCGACCGGCAGATAGTATTCACCCGTCACGGTGCCGCCGAAGCGGGCAATCAACCTGCGCGCAATCTGAAGGGATGAGCGCGGCCATACGTAGTCATTGCCGCAAAGAAAATATCGGCGCGCACGCCTCGTTTCCGAAAGCCATTGAATTGCGGGAGAAAGCAGCTCTTCTGCGGTCTCACCGGTCGCCATGACGTCCAGCGTCGATGAGCGGCCTTCGAACTGCGGCGTATATATGAACGGAACGCGACCACGGGCCGCGCGCGCCACGAAATCGCGCGCGAAGCTCGGCAACATTCCGACGATGCCGTCGACACGATCGATGTCAATTGCATCGCGCGCGGCCCATCCCGCACTTGGGCCGGTTTCTCCGGCGTTTACGACGTGCAATTCGACGGGACGGCGAAGGACACCGGACATGGCGTTAATCTCGTCGACGGCCAAGCGTCCGCACGCCTCGGCTGACGGGGCCCAAAGCCCCGCGGCGCCGCTCTGCGGGATGAGCAGACATATCCGGACGCTACGCAACGATGGTGTCTCCGCACTTTCCGTGCACAGAACACTCACGAATCGTGCCAACGGCAATCCTGTGCCGCTACGGCCCGTTTGACGACGAGAACACTCGATCCTGAAGGGAACATGCCCTTTTTCACGGCGCCAGCCGATGCATTCGCTCCTTCCCTAGGCAGTCGCGCGCAAACCTGCTTTTCGCTTGCTCCTCATTACGTTCCAATGCAAATATTGAAATATCAAATAATTCGCTAAGGGTGCAACGTGGACCTCCCCGAACTCATCCGAGGTGTGAATCGCCGGCTTGAGCAGATGCTGGAAGCGAAGCTCAAGCCACGAAGCCTATCTCTTCACCAGTACCGCGTGCTCGAGGCGCTGACCGAAGCAAACGGGCTGCCGATGGGCGATCTGGCAACCCGCCTCTTGGTCGACGGTCCAACGCTCACAAAGATCATCGACAGAATGGTCGAGTCGGCGCAGGTCTATCGCGCTCCCGATCCACATGACCGGCGCAGGGTCCTGATTTTCCTCTCGCAGCGAGGGGCGGAGCAATTCAAGGACATCGGCCCAATCATCAAATCCATTCAACAGAACCTTTTGAACAGGCTGGGCGCATCAGATGCCACAGTCCTGACGGGCCTGCTCTCGGAGTTGCTTAGCGACCGTGCCTCCGCGCATTCATACCCGGTTCGCGGACAAGAATCACTGATCCACGATTGATGGCCTTCGCCCGCGGGCTACTTCGTACGCCGGCGCACTCCGACAAGACAGTCATCGACGAGCTCGCGAGAGGTAGCACGGAACTTGCATAAATTCTGGGCGACATGGACGCCGCATGAATCTCATCAGTCTCGACATCCGCATGCTCCGGTCGCTGATCTCGGTGGTCGAAACCGGCAGCATCACCGAGACCGCGCGA
Source organism: Bradyrhizobium diversitatis (assembly GCF_016031635.1). Classification (GTDB taxonomy): domain Bacteria; phylum Pseudomonadota; class Alphaproteobacteria; order Rhizobiales; family Xanthobacteraceae; genus Bradyrhizobium; species Bradyrhizobium diversitatis. The sequence continues at coordinate 181,132 of NZ_JACEGD010000006.1, read as the reverse complement.
CGGCTTGGCCGCACCCAGCCTGCGATCACCCTTCAATTGCAGCGGCTGGAGGAGCTGACCGGCAAGCAGCTGTTCGAGCATGGCGGCCGCAGGTTGACGCTGACCGACGACGGCACCACCGTCCTCACCTACGCCAAGTCCATCCTGAGGTTGCATGACGAGCTGATTTCGCAGCTGGCGTCACAGGAGATCGAGGGCCAGGTCGTGCTCGGCACGCCCGATCTCTACGCCGCGTTCATGCTGCCGCAGATCCTCAGCGTGTTCCGGAAATCCTTTCCGCGCGTGCAGGTGGAGCTCAACTGCGCGCTTTCGACGCCGCTGGTCGGCCTCGTCAAGCGCGGCGATGTCGACATCGCGCTCGTCACCCGCATGAACGATTTCACCGGCGGCCAAGTGGTTCGCCGAGAGCAACTGGTTTGGATGACCGGCGAACAATCCGCCGCGCATCAGGAACGTCCGATCCCGCTCGCGCTATTGCCGCCGGGCAACATCTATCGCGACTACGCCATCGATACGCTGGAACGCGCAAACCTGCGCTGGCGCATCGCCTGTGTCAGCGAAAGCGTCGGCGGCCTTCAGGCCGCGGCCTTCGCGGGCATGGCGGTTACCGTGCTCGGGCGCAGCGCGCTGGTGCCGGCGATGCGCGAGATCGGGCCGAACGAAGGCCTTCCACCGCTGCCGAAGATCGAGCTGCTGCTCTACAAGTCGAGCGGCGCGAACTCGAAGGCAGCAACCGCCCTGCACGACTACCTCGCGCACTATCTGCGCCTGGACGAAGAGCTCAGCGGCAGGGGTATGCCGATCGAGCTGTCCTGAGACGGCAGGATTGCCAGCGTCCCGCGCTCTCCCACAAAAAGGTGGGGAAACAACCCCATGCACAGTAGACGGCGCTAGTCGGATCAAGGACTTACGCGGGTGACAAAGAGGCCATGCGCTGGCGGCGGCGTAGCTTGACATGTCGGGCAAAACAGCAGCAGGATCCCACCATGGCCCGTCACGCCTTGGTACGTGCTCGGTCCGATTCACGTAAAACCAGCGGCGGCCAGAACTTGGCCCAGGGTTGCGCCTGCTCGAAGGCGGCAGCGATGCGGAAGATCGTGGGTTCGTCGAGCCAGGGCGCGACGATCTGGAGACCGACCGGCAGGCCGTCGCGGTCGAAACCGCAGGGCAACGTCGCCGCCGGCAGGCCGGCAAGGTTGATCGGCCAGGTGAAGGGCGACCAGCCGAGATGCGGGTCGACCTCGCGGCCGTCGATCGTATCGACGCCGATCCGCCCGGCCTCGAACGCGGTCACCGCGACCGTCGGCGTCACCAGCGCATCGACACGCTCGAACAGCTTTACGAACGCATTGCGCGCCTGGCCCCGGCGGTAGCCGGCCTCGATGTACTCCGTGCCGCTGAAACGCCGGCCGGCCGTGACGACATCACGGTAGTCGGTCTCCGAGCTTGCGAGATCGGCAGCGGTCCTGGTTGCCACCGCCGCCGCCTGCTCGGTGAAGGCAATCGGCTTCAGCGTGTGCTCCAGAATGCCGGGATCGAGGCCAGGGCCGTCCAGGGTGATCTGCGCGCCGCAGCCGTCGAGAACGGCCAGCGCTTTGCTGAACGCGGCCCGCACATCGGGGCTGACAGCGGCGTAGCCGAGATCGGCGCTGGCGCCGATGCGAATGCCGTTCAACGGCGCCGCGCTGGTGTCGAAGCGGCGTGGCGACACCGGCAGGCTCGCGGGGTCGCGCAGATCGTAAGCAGCGATGGTCTCCAAGGTGAGCGCGGCATCCGCGACGGTGCGCGTGATCGGCCCGGTATGGGCGAGCGAAGCCCAGGACGGCGGCGAGAAGCCCGGCGAGCGCGGCACCAGGCCGAAGGTTGGCTTCAGTCCGAACACGCCACAGAAGGACGACGGCACGCGGATCGAGCCGACGCCATCGGTGCCGATCGCGATCGGCCCGCAGCCGGCGGCAACACCGGCTGCTGCGCCGCCGCTCGACCCGCCGCTGGTGCGGCCGGGATTCCAGGGATTCCGCGTCGTGCCGGTGACCGGGCTGTCGGCCGTCAATTTGTAGCCGGACTCGCAGGTGGTGGTCTTGCAGGTGATGATCGCGCCGGACGCCTTCAGCGCCGAGACCACGGCGGCATCGACGTTGGGCACGAACGCCTTGTTCATCGGCGAGCCGGCATAGGCCGGCACGTCCGCGACGAAGACGAGATCCTTGATCGTAACTGGCACGCCGGCAAGTGGCCCCTTGGCCTCGCCCGCACTCATCTCCCTGGTGAGCCGGTCGGCCTCGGCCCTCGCCTGCTCGTACATCGGCGTCACCACCGCATTGCAGGCCTCGTTCGTCGCCTGAAGCGCAGCAATGGTGTCGTCGACCACATCGCGCGGGGTGAACGCCTTGCGTCGGTAGCCGGCCACGATCTCGGCAACAGAGAGCGCACCAAGGCCAGTCGGCGCCGGCGGGAAGGCCGTTCGGCCGGAACCATCAGTCATCATCAATCCCAAAGAATTAGCTGAGCGCCGCGTCGACGGCGCGCTTGGCCATGACCGTGACGAGATGCGCCCGGTAATCGGCTTCGGCATGAATGTCGGAGGTCAGACCGTCCGTATCGATCTTGATCGCCGCGATGGCCGAGGGATCGAAATTGGACGACAGCGCGGCCTCCATCGGCGGCACGCGAAAAACGCCTGGACCGGCGCCGGTCACGGCGACGCGGACACCTTCGGCGAATTTGGCGACGAACACGCCGACCAGCGCATAGCGGGAGGCCGGCGCCTTGAACTTGGTGTAGCCGGCCTTCAACGGCACCGGAAAACGGATCGCCGTGATGATCTCGCCGGGCCCGAGCGCGGTTTCGAAGAGGCCGAGGAAGAACTTGTCGGCCGCGATCTCGCGCGCGCTGGTGATGATGGTGGCGCCGAGTCCGAGCACGCCGGCGGGATAGTCAGCCGCGGGATCGTTGTTGGCGACCGAGCCGCCGATGGTGCCGCGGCTGCGCACCGCGGGATCGCCTATCATCGAGGCCAGCGCGGCGAGCCCCGGGATTTTCGTCTGGACCAGCTTGGAGGCGGCGACCACCGCATGCGGAGTCATTGCGCCAATCGTGATCGTCGCGCCGCCATCGGTGATGCCCTTCAGCGACCCGAGCTTCGACAGATCAACCAGCGCAGGCGGATTGGCCAGCCGCTGCTTCAGCGTCGGAATCAGCGTCATGCCGCCGGCAACGAGTTTGCTGTCCTCGATCGAGGTCAGGAGCTTGGCCGCATCGGGAATCTGGTCAGGCTGGTGATAGGCAAACGGCTTCATTGTCATCCTCCCTATTCCGCGGCGACCGGCAGCGACGCGTTCTGCAACAGGCGCCAGATCCGGTTCGGCGTGGCCGGCATGTCGACATGGGTGACGCCGAGATGCGAGAGCGCGTCGACGACCGCGTTGATGACCGCCGCCGGCGATCCGATAGTGCCGACCTCACCGCAACCCTTCACGCCCATCGGCGTATGCGTGCACAGGGTGGAATGGGTCTCCACCTTCATCATCGGCAGATGATCGGCGCGCGGCATGCAGTAGTCCATCAGCGAGCCTGACAGCAATTGCCCTGATCCTTCGTCATAGACGGCGTTCTCGAACAGCGCCTGGCCGACGCCCTGCACGATGCCGCCGTGCAACTGCCCCTCGACGATCATCGGATTGATCACCGTGCCGACATCGTCGACTGCGGTGTAGTTGACCAGCGTGACCGTGCCCGTCTCTGGATCGACCTCGACCTCGGCGATGTGGCAGCCGCCGGGATAGGTGAAGTTGACGGGATCGTAGTAGGCCTGCTCCTCCAGCCCCGGCTCCAGCACTTCCAGCGGATAATTGTGCGGCACATAGGCAGCGCCAGCGATCTCCTCGAAGGTCTTGCTGCGGTCCGTGCCCGCCACCGAGAACTTTCCTGCCTCGAACTGGATATCGACCTCGGCCGCCTCGAGCAGATGGGACGCGATCTTCTTGCCCTTGGCGATCACCTTGTCGGTCGCCTTCGACAACGCGGCGCCGCCGACCACGAGGGAGCGCGAGCCATAGGTGCCCATGCCGAACTGCACCCGATCGGTGTCGCCGAACACGATGTCGACATTCTCGAAGGCGACGCCGAGTTTTTCCGAGACGATCTGCGCAAAGGTCGTCTCGTGGCCCTGGCCGTGATTGTGGGTGCCGATCATGACCGTGACCTGGCCCGTCGGATGCACGCGCACCGTGGCGCTCTCGTAGAGGCCGCCGCGCGCGCCGAGCCTCCCCGCGAAGCGCGACGGCGCAAGGCCGCAGGCCTCGACATAAGTTGAGTAACCGAGCCCGCGGAACTTGCCCTTGCTGGCGGAAGCCGCCTTGCGGATGCCGAAATTCTTGACGTCGGCGGCAACCAGCGCGCCGTCGAGGCAGCCCATGGGATCGCCGGAATCGTACTGCACCAATACCGGCGTCTGGTAGGGATAGGCCTCCTTCGGGATCATGTTGCGGCGGCGGATCTCGACACGGTCGATCCCCATCTCGCTGGCTGCGACATCGACGATGCGCTCCAGCACGAACGTCGCCTCTGGCCGTCCCGCACCCCGATAAGCATCAACCGGCACGGTGTTGGTGAAGACCACCTTCACGTTACAGTAGATCGCGGGCGTGGTGTAGACGCCGCCAAGAAGCGGCCCGTAGAGATTGGTCGGGATGTTGGGCCCGAAGGTCGAGAGATAGCCGCCCATATTGGCGAGCGTGTTGACGCGGAAGGCGAGGAATTTTCCGGTCTCGTCGAGCGCGAGCTCGGCCTCCGTGACATGGTCGCGGCCGTGACGGTCGGAAACATAGCCCTCCGAGCGGCTCGCCACCCATTTCACCGGCCGCCTGACGCGCTTCGCAGCCCAGGTGATCACGGCCTCCTCGCCGTAGTGGAACTGCTTGACACCGAACCCGCCGCCGACATCGGGCGCCACCACCCGCAGCTTGTGCTGCGGGATGTTCAGCACCAACGCGCCCATCAGGAAGCGCACGACGTGCGGGAACTGGCTCGTGGTCCACAGCGTGAAGCGATCGGTGCCCGGCTCGTATTCGGCGATCGCCGCGCGCGGTTCCATGGGGTTGCCGATCAGGCGGTTATTGACCAGGCTGAGCTTGGCAACATGCGCAGCCTTCCTGAACGCGGTCTCGACCGCGGCCTTGTCGCCGAGCTCCCAGTCGCAACAGATGTTGTTCGGAACATCGTCGAAAAGCTGCGGCGCATTCGGCCTGACAGCTTCCAGCAGGCCGACCACTGAGGGCAACACCTCGTAGTCGATCTTCAACAGCTCGGCCCCGACATTCGCTTGCTCCGGCGTCTCGGCGACGACGAAGGCCACCATGTCGCCGACGAAGCGCACCTTGCCCTGCGCCAGCATCGGGAACGGCGGCTCCTTCATCGGAACGCCCTTGGCATCCGAGATGCCCCAACCGCAGGGCAACGAGCCGAGCCCATCGGCCTTGACGTCCTCGCCGGTCAGCACGGCGATGACCCCGGGCGCAGCCAGCGCCGCGCTCTTGTCGATGCCACGCAGCACCGCATGCCCGTGCGGCGAGCGCACGAACACGCCTGCGGCCATGCCGGGGCGCTTGATGTCGGAGACGTAATTGCCGCGGCCAGTGAGAAAGCGCTGGTCCTCTTTCCGCTTCGGCGCGGCGCCAATGCCGATCACATTGCCCATGGTCACTCTCCCTTGGCGGCGTTCATGGCGGCGGCGCCGGCCATCACGGAAACCACGATGTTCTGATAGCCGGTGCAGCGGCAGATGTTGCCTTCGAGGCCGTGACGGACGTCGGCCTCGGTCAAATCGGGCTTCTCGGCAGCCAGCGCTACCGCCGTCATCAGCATGCCCGGCGTACAGAAGCCGCATTGCAGGCCGTGATGCTCGCGAAACGCCTCCTGCATCGGATGCATCAGGTTCGAGCCCGGCGCGCCTTGCAGGCCTTCGATGGTCAGCAGCGTCGCGCCATCGAGCGCGGGCGCCAGCAGCGTGCAGCTCTTCACCGGCAGGCCGTCGAGATGCACCACGCAGGCGCCACATTGGCTGGTGTCACAGCCGATATGGGTGCCGGTCAGGTTGAGCTGCTCGCGCAGCAGCTCGGCGACGAGGGTCGCCGGTTCGACATCCACGGTGGTGGGGCGGCCGTTGAGTGTAAAGGATATCTGCACGGTCATGCTCCTGTGCGCGACGGGTCTTCAGGCGAGTGGCAACGCGCTGCCGGCGGCCCATGTGGCCATCACGACATCGCCTACGGCGAAGGGATCTGCGAAGAAGGTCTTTTCCGGCACGTAGGCGACGAACTCGTCGTCCGGCACCGTGTCGAGCATGACCTTGACGAAATAGCCCTGGTATTCGATCGCGAGCACGCGGCTCGGCAGCGAGGTTGTGCAACCCGGAGGCAAGTCTCTGCCGGGCCGGACCAGCGCGACGTCGTCGCGGCGCACCGCTATATCGACCTTGTCGCCGACGCTGACGGCCGAGCGTGGCCGCAGCGGCACCTCGATGCCATCAGGCGCTGCCTGCGCGAGCGTGAAGCTCGCGCCGTTGACCTTCTCGACGCGGCCCGACAACACGTTCTGACCGCCCATGAACTCGGCGACATAGCGATCGTGCGGATGCGCGTAGACGTCGCGCGCCGGGCCCGCCTGCTTGATCTTGCCCTGCTCCATCACGACGACGAGGTCGGCCAGCGCAATCGCCTCGAGCTGGGTATGGGTGACGTGGATGAAGGTGATGCCGAGCTCCTGCTGCATCCGCCGCAGCTCCTGGCGCATCTGGACGCGGAGCTGCTCGTCGAGCGCGGACAGCGGCTCGTCGAGCAGCAGCACGCGCGGCTCGGTGATCGCGGCCCGCGCCAGCGCCACACGCTGCTGCTGGCCGCCGGAAAGCTGGGCCGGCAAGCGGTCGGCAAATTGCGTCAGCCTGACCTTCTCAATCATGGCATCCGCCGCGCGCAGCCGATCGGACTTGGACTGGCCGCGCACGCGAAGCGCAAAGGCGATGTTCTCCCGCACGGTCAGATGCGGGAACAGCGCGTAAGACTGAAACATCATCGCGGTGCGCCGTTGTACCGGCGCAAGACCGACGACGTTCTGGCCGCCGATCACGATCTCGCCGGCGGTCGGGTCGTCATGGCCTGCGATCATGCGCAGGATCGTGGTCTTGCCACAACCGGACGGGCCGATGAAGCAGCAATAGGCGCCGTCCTCGATCTTCAGATTGACGCCATCGACCACGTAGGTCGCGCCGTCAAAGCTCTTGCAGACGCCCGCCAGTTCGATATCGCCGCGATCGCTCTTCATTCCTAACCCTTTGTCGCGCTGCCGCGCCTTTTCTGGATCAGCACGATGGTGCCGAGGCTCGCACCGATGACGACGAAGGAGACGATGGTGGTCACCGTGCCGAGCGCGTAGAGCGAGGGCGAGGTGACGTTCAGCGTCATGCTCCAGATTTCCAGCGGCAGCGTGTTCAGCGAGCCTGCCGTCTGCAGGCTGCGCGCAAACTCGTCGTAGGACAGCGTGAAGCCGAACAGCGCAACCGCGACGAGACCGGGCGCCAGCACCGGGATCATCACCATCCGGATCGACTGCCAACGGCTGGCGCCGAGATCGTACGCCGCCTCCTCCCAGACGTGGTTGAAGCGCGACATCACCGCGAACATCACGAGCACGCCGAACGGCAACGTCCAGGACAGCTGCGCGCCCAGTGCCGACGTGTACCAGCTCGCATTCAGCCCGAGCGCCTGGAACAAAAGTCCCGTCCCGAGACCGAGCACGAGGCCGGGCGCGACCAGGCTGCCGATCATCATGTAGAAGACAAAGGTGTCGCCGCGAAATCGCTTGCGAAAGCCGAGGCCGGCGAGGAACGACACCACCACAGTGATGATGGTGACGATGACCGCAAGCTTGATCGAGCGGTCGAAAGACCCCATGACGTCGCCGGTCCGCACCTGCGTGAAAAGATCGACGAACCAGTGCAGCGAATGACCCTTCATCGGAAACACAAGTCCGCCACGGATGTCCTGGAACGACAGGATGTAGATGCAGAACATCGGGCCGTAGAGCGCGATGACATAGAAGGCAAACAGCGTCGCCAGCACGTAGAACGTCCAGGGCCGGCCGCCCTTGCTCGGCGCGATCGCCTTGGTCGTCGCGGGCGCGACCGTCTTCGACACGTCGGACTTTGGCATGTCGGCGAGAACCGCGCTCATCGCGTGATCTCCTGCCGGATATCCACGGTGCGGAGGATCAGCGAGACGATCGCAACCAGCACGAGCGTCAGCAGCACGGCACTGGCCGCCGCGGTCGGATATTGCAGCACGCCGACGTCCTCGTAGAAGGCGCTGACCACCGACGCCGATCCGCCGCCGGACATCACCTTGACCACGAAGAAGTCGCCCATCACGATCGAGACCACGAAGATGGTGCCGAGCGCGATGCCGCTCCTGGACATCGGCACCACGACCAAGCGCATGATGTCGAAGCGGCTGGCGCCGGCGTCGATCGCGGCCTCGATCAGCTTCTTGTCGATCCGCGCCATGGAATTGAAGATCGGCACGATCATGAAGATCGTGAGCTGATGGACATAGGCGATCACCACCGCGAGATCGGAGAACAGCAGCACTTCCAGCGGCTGACGGATCACGCCCATTCCAAGCAGCGCCTGGTTGATCAGGCCTTCCTTGCCCAGGAGCGGAATCCAGGAAATCATCCGAATGATGTTCGAGGTCCAGAACGGCACTGTGCACAAGAGAAACAGGCCGATCGCGAGCAGCTGGTTGCGGACGTGGAACACCAGGAAGTAAGCGACGAAGAAGCCGATGACCAACGTGAAGATCCAGGTCAGGACCGTGAACTTGATCGTCGCCAGATACAGCTTCAGCGTCAGCGCCGAATGCAGGACCTCGACGTAGCTTGCCAGCGTGAAGCCCGGCGTCAGCCCGCCAAAGCCGTCGGTGGCGAAGAAGCTCGCCGCCAGCACCACCAGAATCGGCGCCACGAAGAACGGCACGAGCACCAGGACCAGCGGCGCGACATAGAGCCAGCCGGCGAGATTTGCGCGTGGCGGAGTTTGACTGGACTGCATAGCGGCAAACGCCTCGAGTCGGTCTTCTCGCACCGGCGCGTGACGGCGCCGGTGCATCGCTTCAGGTCAGGGAAAGCAGGTTTCAGGCCACCTTGAAGTCATTCCAGCGCTTGTTCATGTACGCCGCCTCGTCCATCAGCGTGTTCCAGCACGAGATGTTTTTGACGCGATCGAGGAACGAGCCGCCGTCACGCTTGGTGCCGGCCCTCTCCATCGGCACGCCGTAGGGATCGTTGACCACCTCCGGCGCCGGCTGCCCCTCGTACCAGAACGCCCATTCGGCCGGAGTCAGGAATTTCTTCGCGGTCGAGGGCACCGGGCTGTAGTAGCCGTAGCGCGCGACGAAGCCGCCCTGCCAGCCGGACAGGTACCAGTTGAGATATTCGTAGGCCGCATCGAGCTTCTTGCCGGAGAGATGCTTCATCAGGCCCATGCCGTTGCACCAGCCCCGATAGCCTTCCTTGCCGTTCTTGACGTTGACGGGCGCGTAGACGCAGGGAATTTCCTTCACGCGGACGGCGGCCACCGCCGGCGACCACATCGACTGGATGACCACTTCCCCCGCAGCCATGAGCTGCACCGACTGGTCGAAGGTGGTCCAGGTCGCACGGAACTAGCCCTGCTTCTTCAGCTCGATCAGCTTGTTGCAGGTGAAGTCGATCTCCTCCTTGGTCATGTTGCCCTTGTTGCCGTACTTGATCAGGCCGGCACTTTCGAAGCAGAGCGCGGCGTCCATGATGCCGATCGCGGGCACGTCGAGGATCGCGGCCTTGCCCTTGAACTTGGGATCGATCAGATCCTTCCACTCGGTCACCTCGTGGCCGACGAGGTCGGGACGATAGCCGATGGAATCGGCGTTGTAGACTTGCGGCAGGAAGGTCGCCCACTCGGTGACGCCGTCGTGCAGATCGGTGGAATCGGGCTTGGCGATGTACATGGCCTCATAGGGCGAGATGCCCTGGCGCGGGATCTTGTGGCCGTCGATCTCGCCCTTGGTGAAGATCGGCAGGATGCTGTCGAACTCCTTGATCTTCTTGACCTGAATGCCCTGGATCACGCCGCGCTTGGCGGCGAGCTTGGCCTGCCAGCCTTCGAGGTCGGCGATGTCGACCGTATTGGGCTGGCTAATGAAGCGGTTGATGGCGGCGGAGGTATCGAGGTTCTGCATCGTCACCTTGAAGCCGAGATCCTTGGCGGCCTGGTCGCCGATCGCCTTCACCACCGAATAGGAGACGCCGACGTGGCGGAGCTCGATGTCCTTGATCTCCTGCGCCCAGATGGTCGGGAAGCCGCGGATCGCGTCCGAACCGACGGCCGCGCCTGCGACCCCGGCGGCACTCTTCAACAGCCTGCGGCGGCTCAGTTTTCTTGCTTCCGCCGGCTCCGATCCGGCCTGGCTGGCACCAACATTCCCCTTGTCCCTGTCAAGCATTGCAACCCTCGTTGGTTACGATGAGCGGCCGCAACGATCTTCAGCGATCCCTGCGGATGTGATCAATTGCGCTTGAGGCTATTGACGGGATTTCGCGAAGTAAAATTGGAAGTAAATATTCGCGACATAAGCGCGCCTAATGGCTCAACTCTCTGCATTTCATTCCGGCACGCAGCTTACGAAGGCGGCAGGCAGGTAAACCGCGTCGAGCCCGGTTCGGCTGTCATCTCGCGGACTATCCAGGTCCTTCAGCGCGCGAGTGATCGTCGCCACCACCGGATTCATCTGCTTGAACGCGAGCGCACTCGCGGCGAGCCGCGCAAGATGCGTCGATACGAATTCGTCTGCACCGTCGACGCCTGCCGCTCTCGCCCATCGTGAAGTCGACATTGCCCTCGCAGCGCCATCATCGCACGTGGAACAAGGTGGGGAGGCCATCGACGCCGGCGGTCATCCTGCAACTTGACGGTGATCAGATTCCGCACTGCCTTGTTCCGATAGCTTCCTTCGTGCAAGGCAGTCCGGGAGCATCGGGGATCGTGCGAGAGCACGTCCTGGGCAGCCGGAGCAAACAGCAAAGACGCAGCCGCGAGGAGTTGCGCAACCTAGATCTGCTGCGCTGCCCCTTCGGCAGACGCCCTCTCAACCGCCTGAAAAGGAGCGAGACAGTGTCGTCCCTGCAGACCAACAAGCAGAAGCTTGCTCCGCCATGGAGCCATCACGAGATCGAGCAGGTACGGTTGCTCATTTTGGAAGGGAAGAGCTTGCACGCTGTTTCGCGACGACTTGGACGAACGCCACAAGCCGTGAGAAAAATTGCCAGCAGGCTGAAGCTCCCGCTCCGATCCCTTCATCTCATGAGCTGATTTCTGTCTCAATGTTCGCCGCTGACTGACGTCTTCCCTCGCGCGCACGATTGCAGACCGCCGTCGCCCCGCCGGTTGCCCCGGTGAGGTGTGCTGAGAGGCCCTCCATATTCTCTTTTGAATCTACCTGACCCATTGGAACACAATCAATTTTCAATGAGTTGCATCCGAGCGAGATGCGGGATAGCCCTCTGGGTTCATCGGCCGACGCAATGTATTGAGGCGCTTGCGCCTACAGCGTAGGCAAGCCAGAGGGCGCGCTGCGCATCAACGCGGGATATTCGCACGGCAGGACTCCGCATATTGAGAATGTGAGGAAACGAGATTTCAATGCAGAGTTCCGGTTGTGCGCGGCATTTTGCAGCACCGGCTCAATCTGGATGAACGAAGCTCAGCCCCTCCCCCGACCAAGGCGTAGCAGCGGTTGACGCAAGCAGAGGTCTAGGCTCGACGTATGGCTAACGGATTCGTAGTCTGGTTCAACAAGTTCAAGGGCTACGGCTTCATAAGGCCCGACGGCGGGGGCAAGGACATATTCGTTCATATGTCCGCCGTCGAAGACGCTGGGCTGCCAACGCTCATCGAAGGGCAAAGAGTGAGCTACGAACTCGTTTCCATCGCGGACAGGGTAACTGCCAGTCGCCTGCGGGTCGGAGCCCATGAAGCCAAATCTGACGGATGAATGGAGCTTTCGTACTATCTCAAGTTCGAGCTCTTCGTGTCACTTTCGGGGCTGGATGTTCTCGATCATGTCGTTGTAACGATCAATGAGGTCTACCAGCTCGGCCCCGTGGCGCGACAAGAAACAAGCAATGCTGGAACCAACGATTCGTATGGTCGCGTCGATCTGTTCCAAGAGATCGCGCCGCGCAGCGTCGCAATACTCCGCAACGACTACGTCAGTCGACAACTCGCTTGCAATCCTCATGGTCGCCGACGCTGACGCTCCAGGTTGCGGCATGACTTCGAACCAGCGATCTGCCCGCGCGCTCCGCTCAACCGCTTGAGGCGAGCCATCAGCAACGTCCCTTTCGACGTCGATAGAAAGCAACTCTAACGTTTCGTTGTGAAGGCGATCAAGCTCGGTCCAGGAACGATCGAACATGCTGCTCAGCTGCGTGAGCTGAAGCCACGCGAGCCTCAAATGTTGATACGGCGACAACTGGTTGTGGATCCAGGGATAGTCGCCGGCAACAACGCGACAAACGATCAGATCGCCATATACGGTCCGCAGATTGAGGAGCGCTGCAAGCTCCGCTTTCAGGCGCTGATGAACGGTCAATATCCCCCCTCTCATCCGCTCGGGCACGAATTCGAACGACGGATCGGACTGGCGCATCAGCTCTTCACCGGCCAGTTCGATGATCGAAACGATCCGTTCGTCAATCTCACCGGGCGTTAGCCCATCCACCCTGTTCATTTTCACATATTCCAGCAACGCCCGGCGCTTCGACACCTGGCCAGCATCATCGGGCCTGCGAATCCCCAACGCGGAGCCTCTCAGGGTCCAACGGCTTTCGGAAGCCCCAATCTATGTCTATTATTTGGGCAATGGAAGAAATCCAGCGCGTGCCGGAGGCCGGTCGAACGATCGGATCCGGTCGCAGACCTGGTGGCTCGCCAGGATTTCGATCGCGGGCAGCGGACTTTGGACGCCGGCCCATCGATCGTGACCGGCGCTATCGCCAAAAGTTGGGGACGACAACAAAAAGCCGGGATCTCAGCAATGAGAACGAGGCCGCCCGGCCTGAAATCAGGCTCCGAGCAGCCGCCACGATCCTCGGCGCCGCCAGCCCCGCCGCGGCGTCACGTCAGCCGGATCACGCAAGGCGCGCACCAGTATGCTGCCAGACTTTGCCGGAGAGGCCGCTGGCGGGAGCTCAATTGTTGGCGGGCCTGCCGTAGACCGATTGTCGCGACCTTGCGCTGCTGCTGGCCCAGCCTGCGCGCGACAGATTGCCCTGCTGCCGCTTGCGGCCGAGCAGGTCATCGTAGATCTCCAGCGTGCGCAATGCGATATCGGACCAATCGTACCGCACGGCGCTCTCGCGGCGTACGATTTCGCGCTCGGTTGCGCTCGGACGCGTCTTCGTCAGCGCCTGCAGCTTCGCACCCAATTCCTCGCAATCACCGACATGGAAGATGTGCTCGGGATCAGCGACCACCTCCAGGTTGGGTGCGATATCACTTACCAGCACTGGCAATCCATAGCTGAGCGCTTCGAGCAGCACGATCGGCAGCCCCTCATGCGACGACGGCAGGACGAACAGCGCGGCGTGGGCGTAGAGCTGTCGCAAGCCGTCGCCGGTCTGGAATCCGGCCATGACGACGTTCTGATGGCCGGCCGCTTCTCTAGCCAGCTGATCCGCGTACTCGTTCCGGTGGTCGATCTTTCCAACTATGGCGAGCTTCCATCCGGGCAGCGCCGTCGCCAGGAATGCGCGCAACAGATCGAGTTGTCGTTTCTCGGGAACAAGCCGGCCGACCGTCAATACGTATCGTCCCGGCTCCAATCCCAGCTCGACCACCTTCTCGCTTTGCTGTGGCATGTCCGAGAACACCACGCCATTCGGCACCACCTCGCAAGGTTTGCCATATTTGGACATGACAAGCTCGCCGATGCTGCGGCTGACCGCGATGCGCTTGCTGGCGTAGCGCATTCCGAGCGCCTCGCCGGTCCTCAGCACCGTGCGCGCCGCCCAGCCCCATTTCTCTCTGTTGTAGTCCTCGCCATGATGCGTGACGACGACCCGCAGGCCGACGGCACGAAGCAATGGCGTCACGATTGCAGGACCTATGCCATGGATATGGACCAGTGCCGGGCGCCGCACCATTGCAACAATGGCGCAGACCACGGAATGGAGCAGAGTCTCGACGTACTTGTTGCTCAGAGTCCACAGCCGCAGGACCCGCACGCCCCTCCACACTTTGGGAACATCCGACGCAACATAGGGCGACCGCATGCAGACGGTAACCCGTCTGCCGAGCTCCACCACCCTTGGTGCGAGATTCTCTGCGTGTGTCTCGATACCACCCTGAATTTGAGGGAAGCCACGGAAGCCGAACATGTAGATCTCACGCCTGCTCATCTGGACTTCCTTCCAATCTAATTGTTCATAAAGGTACGCAACGGGTAATGCTCGTCCGGCGTCACGCGGCCCTTGACCAGCCGGGCCTTGACAGTCTTGTTCAGGAACGACGTTCGCTCGACGTGCGGCGACGGGCGCACGTCGGAATAATTGATGTAACTATCAAAGCATATGCTCTTGCCCATCGAGACCTTGAGCTTGTTCTTGAGGACCCACAGCAGCGGCTCGCTCTTCGGAAGCTGAGGGACCAGGTTGGATCGCATCGCGGTCCGCGCGGTGGTCACCATCCAGCAGTTCTGCTCACAGCCCGCGACCTTCTTCCGTGTCTGCTGAGCGGTCTCGCTGTTCATGATCTCGTCCCATGATTCCCGCGCAAGATTTCCCATCGGCAGATCCGAGCGGACGTTGCAGGCCCAGACGTCCGACCAGGGGTCGATAAAAGCGAAATCCTTGCCTGCGCTGCATGGGATCAGCCGGTCATGACCAAGGATCTTCTCGATCAGGCCAAGGTTCAGGTAGGCCCGAAACCAGTTCTTTGGCTTCGGACTACGCAGCATCGCCGAGATGAGCCCCTCGACCTTCCGGGCGACTGCCTTCCGGTCGTAGAAGTAATTGTCGTTCTTGTAGAACTGCCAGGCATTGTGGAGCGTCGACGTCGCCAGCTCGAATCCCTCCTTGCGAGCGAACTCGTAGACGTTGACGAGCTGATCGACGTTTTCGTCCTGAATGACCATGGCGAAGCCGAGGTCGGTGCCTCCTGCCTCGCGCAGCATACGAAGCCCGGCGATCTTGGTGTAGTAACCGTCCTTCTCGCCGCGAATTCTGTCGCTCGTCTCCTGATCACCCTCGAGCGAGAAGCGTACCTTGATGTTGGGATGTTTCTTGATGATCGGAACGAGGCGCTCGGGATGCAGCCCGTTCGACGATATCTCCGTCACTCTTGCCTTCGGATAGAGAAGATCGATGATCTCTCCGAGGTCCTTGCGAAGCGTCGGCTCTCCACCTGACACGTTCAAATTGTCGAAGCCGGACGGAAGCTTCGACAGCGTGGCCAGCGACACCTCTTCCTTCGGCTCGGTTGGATTCTGCCAGATGTAGCACATCTGACACTTGGAGTTGCAGCGGAACGTGGAAATGACGGTAAGGTCCATTTTATGATCCAACTTTCCTATGTAAGCCAGCTGTTGCAATCAGATTCTCGTACAACGAGAACAATGCCGAGCCATGATCCTCGAGCGAGTACTCGTCCTCGACGATTCTCCGTGCGTTGCGACCGAACGCTTCGCGCCGGCTGCGATCGAGGAGAAGATCTCTGACTTTTTCGGCGAGTTGAGACGCATTGCCAGGATCGAACAGCAGACCTGTCGCCCCTTCCCTGACCATCTCGGGAATTCCGCCAATGCGCGAAGCAATGATCGGCTTACCGTGCGCCATCGCCTCGAGTATCGAGAGCGGGCTGTTCTCGTGCCAGACTGAAGGCACCACGATCACCCCGGCTTCGCTGATCGTTCGTTCAAGGTCGCTGCCCGTTAGGTGCCCCCTGAACTCCACCGCCGGGTACTTCCGCCGAAACTCATCAAGGAGCGGTCCAGTGCCGGCGACCACCAGCCGCCAGGCGCCCTGAGCTGCGGCATGGGCTTTAAGGAGATCCTCGACGCCTTTCTCGGGTGACAGGCGACCAAGATACAGCGCGTATTCCTCGTCGCCGACGGACGTATCGATACCCGATGCATCTATTCCATTCGGAATATGAACCACCTTGGCCGCACCGAACCTGCGGACGATGGCTTCATACATGAACCTGCTCGGCGCAATGAATTTTTCGACGCGATGATAGCTTCCGAGCAGCGCGTGATAGCGCGCCTCCGCCCAAAGCAGAGCGCTGCGCCCAAGAGAACCGTCGGCGCAGCGGCGCGCGAGAATCGTCTCGAACGCGCCGTCCCCGCATCTCGTACACACCTGCCCGTTGCTGAGCTGCGTGTACACGGGGCACACCGGTTTGTAGTCGTGAAGTGTGAGAACGACGGGAACCCCCATATCCGCGGCCGCCGTGACGATCGAGGGGGTCAGCTGGTGATAGATGTTGTGACAGTGCAGTACGTCCGGCTTCTGATCTTGGATGAGGCGCCTGATCTGCGAGACAGCTTCGGATGAATGAATGAAGGACAGCGCCGATCTCAGCTTTTCGCGCCTGGATGATGCGCGATACGACTTCTGCGAAACGAAATACGATTGGAAGCGTGATGGAATGTTTCGATCGTCATTCATGGAGAACTCGACGACGTCGACATTCCGCCTGCGCATCAACTCCATCTCGTCGAACATCACGACTTCGGAGCCGCCGTTACGAAAGAAGAACTTGTTCGCAAACAGCACTTTCAGAGCGCGTCGATCCGATCCGGCAGGCCGCTCTCGTCTCCGAGACGGAACTTCCGTCTCCGGACCCCGCCTTGAGCGCGCCACCGAAACAGCGGCATCTTCGCTGAGATCGAACGAAGGCTCCGTCATCGCCGCGGTCCTCGTCTGGAGATCGAAACAGGCCGCGCTGCAAGGTGGACACCAACGCCTGCAGAATGGTGTTCGATCGGGCGGTGCAAGGCTGATCTCGTCGCAACTACAACCATCGGCAGCATGATAGGCGGCCGCTATGCGCCGGTATTGACGGCCGTCAACTTGGTACCGGTGCGTGGCCTAGGATGGAGATGGCCCTTTTCGAGTCGGAATGCTGCCCAATTCTGCGGATACCGGCTGCGTCTAGGACGCGCTCGAGCGTCAGAACGACATATCTTCATAATCAGCGAGAACTGCACCGTGACTGCCGGAGCGCAACTGCGCGATACAATGCGGAGCGAGGATGCCCGAGCACCTTGAGCCAACTGACGCAACCCCCGATCAGGGGTTGATCGCGTTGGTCATGATGCTCCGATTTAACGGCCATGCCGTGGATCCCGAGCGCATCCGTCATCAATTCGGGACTATTATCAGAGCCGCCGAGATTCTCCGCTGTGCGAAGGAGCTTGGGTTGAAGGCCCGCGTCGTCAGGACCAATTGGTCTAGGCTTACCCGTCTACCGATGCCCGCGCTCGCCATCCTTCGTGAGGACAGATTTCTCATCTTCGGAAAGGCTACCGACGAGCGGGTCATCGCGCTGGAGCCGGGTCGCCCACAACCGGTCATGATGTCGCGGATGGAACTCGAAGCCATCTGGGACGGCGCGGTCATTCTGATGACGCGTCGAGCTTCTCTTTCCGATCTTGCGCGGCGTTTCGACATAACGTGGTTTCTCGGCGCAATTCGAAAATACCGACGATTGCTCCTCGAAGTCCTTGCGGCATCGTTCTGCCTTCAGCTGTTTGCCCTCGTATCACCGCTCTTCTTCCAGGTGGTTATCGACAAGGTTCTCGTGCATCGCAGCATGAGCACGCTGGACGTACTCGCGATCGGCCTCTTAGCGACCGCGTTGTTCGAAACGATCCTTGGGATTCTGCGTACCTACCTTTTCTCTCATACGACCAACCGCATCGATGTCGAACTCGGCGCTCGGCTGTTCCGTCACCTGTTGGCGTTGCCGATCGGCTACTTCCAGGCGCGGCGGGTGGGTGACTCCGTCGCGCGGGTCAGGGAACTCGAAAATATCCGCAATTTCCTGACGAGCTCGGCTCTGACCTTGATCATCGACCTGTCCTTTTCGGTTGTCTTCATTGCCGTTCTGGTCTTCTACTCACCGACGCTAGCCTTAATCGTTCTCGCCTCGCTTCCGGTCTATGTCGCGATTTCTGCCGGAGCGACGCCTTTGTTTCAGCGACGGCTCGACGAAAAATTTCAGCTGGGCGCGGAAAACCAGGCGTTTCTCGTTGAGAGCGTCACCGCCATGGAAACGCTCAAGGCGATGGCCGTGGAGCCCCAGATGCAACGCCGCTGGGAGCAACAGCTGGCCGGGTACGTCGCGGCGAGCTTTCGTGTCATCAGCCTGGCGAACGTATCCAGCCAATCGGTCCAACTCGTGAACAAGCTGGTCAGCGTGGCCATCCTCTATTTCGGTGCCCGGTTCGTCATGGCCGGCGATCTTACCGTCGGCGAGCTGGTTGCTTTCAATCTGATCTCCGGTCGCATCAGCGCTCCGGTCCTTCGATTGGCCCAAACTTGGCAGGATTTTCACCAAGCCAGGCTCTCGATCGCGCGCCTCGGCGACATCCTGAATACAGAGCCGGAACCGGTTTACAGCCCCGGAAAAATGGCCCTGAGTACCATCCGAGGCGACATTGCGTTCGAACAGGTGACCTTTCGCTACCGCATCGATGGGCCGGAGATCCTTCGGGATGTGCAGCTACACATTCCGGCAAGGCAGGTCCTTGGAATAGTGGGCTCCTCGGGATCGGGAAAGAGCACCTTGGCCAAACTGGTGCAGCGCCTGTATATCCCGGAGCGAGGCCGGGTCCTGGTCGACGGGATCGACGTGACTCAGGTCGACCCCGCCTGGTTGCGCCGACAGATCGGTGTCGTTCTCCAGGACAGCGTCCTCTTCAACTGTTCGATCAGGGAAAATATCGCTTTCGCAGATCCCGGGACATCGACCGAGCGTGTAATTGAAGCCGCCACGATGGCCGGTGCACACAATTTCATTCTACAGCTACCGAACGGATACGACACCGTAGTCGGCGAACGCGGGAGCAGCCTGTCGGGCGGACAGCGTCAGCGCATCGCGATCGCACGCGCACTCGTGACCGATCCCCGGATCCTGATCTTTGACGAGGCGACCAGCGCACTCGACTATGAGAGTGAGCACATCGTTCAACAGAACATGGCAAAAATCGTACAGGGCCGCACCGTACTTATCATCGCGCATCGGCTATCGGCCTTACGAATGGCCGACCGGATCATCACGATTGAAGATGGCCGCCTCGTCGAGGATGGTCCTCATCAGCAGCTGGTCAAGAGCGGAGGACGTTATTCAAAGCTTTACCGCCTACAGTCGGGCTTCCATGACCTTACATAGTCCGCATTTCGCGAGCGCCGATACCAACAGGCGAGACGGTCGAGCTCACGTCAGCATCGACGAGGCCGCATGAAACAGACAACCGCAAGAACGTTCGACGATCCGGGGTTGTTTGTGCTCGACCTCCTGCTCCGACTGCGTGGTGTCGACAGCAGCCTCGACCATATTCGCCAGCGCTTCAATCATGCGCCTATCGATGTCCCGGAGATGCTCGCTTACGCGAGGGAGCTTGATCTTTCTGCAAGCTGTGTCCAGACCGATTGGGATGGACTGTCGGCATCGACCTTACCCGGCATCCTGCCGATTCGCGGCGGAGGCTTTCTCTTGCTCGGAAGGGTGCATGGCCACGAGGCTGTGGTGATGACATCTGGCGCCGAGAGGCCGTCCATCATTTCCAGACACGATCTCGAGGCGAATTGGGACCGGCGACTGGTCGTGGTCGCACAACGACGCGCACTCGCCGTTCGGCTCCTGCGCTTCTCGCGATACTGCCTGGAGTTCATCCGGCGTTCAAAGGAACGCTCCGTGATCGTCTGGGCACGACTGGCCGGTATGCTTTCGTCTCTTGCCGATCGCGCGCCAGCAATGTTCAAGCAGCGGCCAGCCGCGCCGGCGGAGCCTCCCCGGAACTCGAACAGCGGGAGCGCCGTCATTGTATTCGCGGATCACGCACGCAAGCTCGGGCGTGCCGTCGCGGGGCTGACGCCTTCTCGCGGGACTCATCCGAGCGAAGCACTCGCATTCCTCCCGGCAGCACTCGAAATCGTCGAGAGCCCTCCTTCGCCGGTTGGACGTACCATCGTCATCAGCATCACGGCCGGCTTCGTCGTCGCCTTGCTCTGGGCCAGCCTTGGCACCATCGACATTGTCGCTATCGCTCCCGGCAAGATCATTCCGAGCGATCGAACCAAGACCATCCAGCCATTCGAGACCGCCGTTGTGCGAGCAATCTACGTTCAGGATGGCCAAACCGTCAGAGCCGGTGAGCGCTTGATCGATCTGGATGCGACCATGACGGCCGCAGAACTGAACCGCCTCAAGAGCGACCTGACGAGTGCGCAGCTCGACGCCGCCCGTTTGACGGCGTTGCTGTCGAACAAGACCGATCCAGCTTCTGCGTTTAGCCCGCCATCGTCGACCACACCTGCCCTGACCGAGATGCATCGTCGCTTTCTCGTCAGCCAGAACACCGAGCAAGCCGCCAAGATTGCCGCGATTGACCGCCAGATCTCGCAAAGGGAAGCTGAACGAGCCACTTCGAAGGCGTCGATCGACAAGCTGAAGGCGACAATCGGCCCGCTCCAGCAGCGCGTCGAGATACGCGAGCAGCTGTACCAGAAGGAACTCGGATCCAAGCTGCAGTATTTGACGGAGTACCAGGAGCTGGTCGGCCAACGGCAGGAAATACTCGTTCAGCAAAGCCGCTTCAGCGAAGCGGATGCCGCCATCGCGGTCCTGGTGGAGACTCGCAACAAAACCATTGCCGAGTACGAACGCGCATTGTTCGAGGAGCTCGCAAAGGCGGAACAGAAGGCTGCCGGCCTGAGCCAGGACGTCATCAAGGCCGAACGGCACACCGGCCTGCAAAATTTGACGGCACCGATCGACGGCATAGTACAGCAACTCGCCGTTCACACGGTTGGGGGTGTGGTCACTCCGGCACAACCAATCATGATGATCGTTCCAACCGATAGCAATCTCGAAGTCGAGGCGATGATCTCGAATCAGGATATCGGCTTCGTCGAGGCGGGCCAGGACGCCGCCATAAAGATCGATACCTTCAATTTTACCCGGTACGGACTGCTACATGGCAAGGTCCTCAGCATCTCCCAGGATGCCATTCCGCGCAACAAGCCACCGGAGAACAGTAACTCGAAGTCTTTCGGTGCCGGGACAACAAGCAGCGAACCCATCGGACAGGAGCTTGTCTACGCGGCGCGGGTGTCGCTCGACCGCAGTTACATGAACATCGAGAACAAGCGTGTCAGCCTTTCTCCCGGCATGGCTGCCACCATCGAGATCAAGTCCGGATCGCGCAGTGTCATCAGCTATCTCTTGTCACCGATCATGCGGTACAAGCAGGAAAGCCTGCGGGAACGGTAACGTGTGAGCACTATGAAAGCGCACTCGCTGCCAACCCGGCAATGACCGCCGCCCTTTGGATCACGAGTTCTCTCGCCGGTCCGGGAATGCTCAAGTTCGACCTGCTGGCGAGCGACTTCCAGCGGACACCATCAGCTCGTCACCCCTTCAGCAGTCTCGACCTCCATCGGCGACGAAACACCACCCGCCCTGACGAAACTAAAGCGGCTTTAGGTTCAATCGATCGCCACGGGCCGTTCACCTCGCCCGCTCGCGGGAGAGGTCGGCGCGCCCGGGCGAAGCGAAGCTTCGTCCCGTGCGCCGGGAGAGAGCTTGCTCCTCTCGGGGACTGTCCATTCGGGATACACCTTCTCCCCAGCCCGCTCGCGCAAGCGGGAGAGGGAGTGCGCCGCTGTCGACGCAGCAATCAAGCATCCCGTCACGCTTTAGCTGTCAGCAGATCCGGCTCGGCTTGCTTGATGAGACCAGCCCGGCTCAGCGCGGCGGTCGCTTTCTTTATCACTTCCCAGGGCAATTTGGATCGTTCAGCGATGTCGAGGAGTGAATGATCGCCGTCCGACATGTTCAGGACCCACAGCAGCGCCATCTGGAAGTCTCCGGCCGCGAGCCCGCCCAATCCACCGTAGAGGCCATAATTGCCCAATTTGGGCTCGCAGAATGGCTTTTCATTCCGAAAGCAGGCGTTGTTCTCGATGACATCGATCGCTGCTATCGCCTTCGTCAGAGTATCGTACAGCGCGGCAGGGCGAACGAAATCCAGATTATCGGCAGAGCTGTGATACTCCGCGAACCTACCGAAGGGCGTCCGCATCACAGTCCCAACCGGCAGGTTGAAGCCAGGCGAGCAATATTGCCGCTCGTCGTAGCCGTAAGGTGAGAACTCCTGAATTTCGTACGGCTCGCCACTCTGCTCAAGCACGTAGGACCAGGCTCGATCAATCTCTGCGTTGCCGCGGCGGCTCTTTTTGTAGGTCATCGCGCCGGAATCGCCGGCGCAGGTCAGTACAAATCCGTGCTTCACCCGCCCGACATGAGCCTCGTTGAGCGCCAACCAGGTGATCGCTCCGATCGTGCCGGGGATGAAGACGAAGCGATACGTATACCTCAGCTCCATCCTCCGCAGGTACTGCGCCAGCGCGGTTGCGACTGCGATCCCGGACAGGTTGTCATTGCAGAGCGACGGATGGCAGATATGGCAGGAGATCAGCACCTCGTCCGAGGTACGGCCGAGCAATCTCAAATCCCCGTAGGTCAGATGGCCTGCGGCAAGATCCGCATCGACACAGACCTCGTATGCGCCGTCGGGCATTGCCAATAGTTGATTGTGCGGAAGACAGAAGCCCCAGGTCTTCTGGTAGTAGCTTGTCCGATAGGGGATCCAGTCCGGCTTGTCCGGGTCCGAGTAGAGGTGAGGCCTGAGCTGGTCGAGCGTCATGCGCGCCCTCACCGGGACGCTGTAGCCAAGAAGGTGCAGGTTCGACTTCTTGAAGTCGATCACGCGCTCGCCGGCGCTATTCTTGACGTATGCATCACGCACGTTCCACTCCGGTGGAACAGTCCAATCAAATACCTGCAGGCCGGACGGTACTTCGCAGGTGGTCAGCGGGATATAATTTCGGATGAGATCGATCGTTCTTCGGGTCCCCTCTCCCGTTATGCTGCGGGAGATGGGATACATATCTGCAATGAACTCGTGGAGTGCGCGTCCGGTCTTGTCCGCCGACAGGTCGACGGCCGCGTCACTCTCCCTGAGATCCGCGAGGTCTGCATGCCTTGCGATATCATCCATGCGCCCTCTCCCTCGGATCCAATGGGTTCAATCCACGATCCTGGGCTCGGGTATCGGCACCACGAACTGAGCGCCCCAACTCCGGGCGAACGACAACTGGCTGACGATCTCCCGCTTCAGGTTCCAGGGTAGAATGAGTATGTAGTCCGGCTTCGTCACGTTGATGCGTTCAGGCTCGAAGATTGGAATGTGAGATCCCGGCAGTAACGACCCCTGCTTGTGCGGGTTCCGGTCGACCGTATACTCAATGAGATCCGTGGTAATGCCGCAGTAGTTCAAGAGAGTGTTGCCCTTGGCAGGAGCGCCGTACCCGACGACGCGCTTGCCCTGTCGCTTTGCCTCTTCAAGGAACGACAGAAGCTTCTGCCTGGTTTCCAAGGCGCGCTCCTCGAACGCGTCGTAGTGATCAAGATTGGCATATCCGGCGTCGATTTCGCGACGCCTGAGGTCCAGGACCCGGTGAGAGATCGGATGCCATCCCTTGTTGGCGTGCTGAGCATAGATTCGCAACGAACCACCGTGGGTCGGCAGCTCTTCGACATCAAACAGCGTCAGGCCATGTGCCGCAAAGATCTTCTCGACGGCGATGAACGAGAAGTATGAAAAATGCTCGTGATAGATGGTGTCGATCTGACACTCGTCGAACAGGCGCATCAGATGGGGGAATTCCATCGTGATAACCCCCGCATCAGCGAGAAGAAGGCTCATGCCTTTGACGAAGTCGTTCAAGTTCGGCACGTGAGCCAGGACATTGTTTCCAATCAACAGATCAGCGCGCAGCCCCTCGCGTCGCAAGGTACGGGCTGCGCGTTCACCGAAGAATTCCACACGCGTCGGAATGCCCTTCGCGCGCGCCACGGCAGCGACGTTCTGAGCCGGCTCGATGCCCAGAACCGGCACGTCGGCCTCTACGAAGTACTGCAGCAGGTAGCCGTCGTTGCTTGCGATCTCGACGACCTTGCTGTTCGCCCCGATACCGAACCTGTCGATCACCCGAGTGACGTAGGACTTGACATGCTGCAGCCATGAATCGCTGTAGGATGAGAAGTAGGCATAGTCTCCGAAGATGTTCTCCGGCGCCTCGAACTCCTCGAGCTGGACAAGGAAGCACTCGCCGCAGACGTAGGCCCGCAATGGAAAGAAACGCTCGTCCTGCTTGGCTTTCTCGTTCCGAAGATACGAATTTGCCAACGGAGACATTCCGAGATCGATAAACACACGTTCAAGGGGCGCACTGCAGAAACGACAGCAGCTCGACTCGGTTGCATGCGCAGTCGGTGCCTTGACGTCGAGGGTGGATGTCACTTCCTTCAGCATTCTATGGCTCCTGCCGTGGCAATCCGTGATGTCACCGACACGTTAACGTTGGTCGGGCCGGGGCAATTGACGACCGTCAAGTCACGTCTGGCTTTTGCGAGCGTGGAGTCCTCACCCTACGACCTCTTGTGGACTGCGATGTTCATGCGGCCCTTCAACTCGTCCGCGATGTTGCTGTGAGGCTTCCACGCCTTGTCACGATCCGAGAGCACGCGCACCTCGGCCGGCCAGGATATCCCAAGCGACGGATCATCATGCGGCAACCCGCCCTCCGCGCCCGGCGTGTAGTAGTTGCTGATCAGGTAGATCAACTCCGTATCGTCAGTGAGCGTGATGAAGCCGTGTGCGAAACGCTCCGGTATGTAGAGCCCGCGGCCATTGTCCGCGGAGAGATTGACGATGACATGCCGCAGGTAGGTTGGCGATTCCGGCCGCAGGTCGACGATCACGTCGGCCACCGCCCCCTTGGTGCATCGGACGTACTTGTTTTCCGCCGCGGGCGGATACTGAAAATGCAGACCCCGCAGGGTACCGCGTTTTGCGTTGTAGCTGATACTTGCCTGCGCGACGGCAGGCTTGAGACCGTGCGCCAGGAACGTGTCGGCGCAAAACACCCGAGCGAAGTATCCTCGGTTATCCTGATGCCTGTCTATCTCCACGGTGTAGGCGCCCGCGAGGATTGTTTCGGAAAATATCATGCGATGAATGAGACTGCTGGGCAGCTATAGGAACACGATCCAACAAAGTTTGACGGCAAGCCACAGCAGGGCCAGGTCCCACGCAACGACGCTGACCAGCGCAACCGCGATACCGAGGACGGGCCAATCGAGAGCCCGGCTCGCCGCTTTCGTGGCCCTGAACTGGGTTGCATAGCTTGCGGTCCTGAGTTGATCGAATTCAGACATTGCCCGCTCAATCCGTGACGTGACCTCACGACACCTTAGCCAGACCGGGGCCCGAAAATCTGACGAAGCTCAATAACGGCCCGCTATGCGACGGTGGCATCCAAACGATGCTGTGGGCAGTGGGTGAGGCCCCTCCTCGGCCGGCTGCGTCCGTCCCGCCAGGCGCTCGTCAAAAGGTCGAGTATCCTTGTGCGTCGCCCGAACGCACCTGCAGCAATCGGAAAGATTGCCGGAATCCTGCTTCCGCCGATACCAGAAGTTGAGATTCCTCAAATACGGGAACCTTCTTGCCTCTCAAATGCGACGCGGGCGGCGCGTAACGGCATTCTTCATCAATCACGCGTTGAGAGGGATTTGATAATGAACATTCGGTCGCATTTTTTCTCCATAGAGAATCCGGACAACTTCGCAAGGTCAGGAGAGCTGCGGCTTCGAGCGCGGGCTGCGATCCCAGGCGGAGCGCATACCTACGCGAAGGGCGACGATCAGTACCCGCTCCTCGCGCCAGGCTTCATCTCGAGAGGCTTGGGCTGCCATGTATGGGACGTCGACGGCAACGAGTTTATCGAATACGGAATGGGACTGCGCGCGGTGTCGCTGGGCCATGGCTTTCCAGCTGTCGTGAAAGCCGCGGTTGAGCAACTGTCCCGAGGCACGAACTTTACACGGCCTTCGGCACTCGAGGTCGAATGCGCGGAGCGCCTGATCGAGCTTGTCCCGGGCGCCGACATGGCGAAGTTCACCAAGGACGGATCGACGGCCACGACGGCTGCAATCCGGCTTGCCCGAGCCTACACGGGTCGGGACATGATAGCGCTTTGCTCCGATCACCCCTTCTTCTCCTACGACGACTGGGCGATCTGCACGACACCGATGAACGCCGGCATTCCCCAGGCCGTGGCGCAGCTGACACAGGGATTTCGGTACAATGACCTGTCCTCGGCGGAGGCGCTCTTTGCGCAGCATCCGGGTCGGGTAGCAGCCCTGATCCTCGAAGCCGAAAAAGAGGTCCCGCCGGCGCCGGGATATCTCGCCGGGCTGCGTGAACTCTGTCATCGGAACGGCGCTCTCTTGATCCTGGACGAGATGATCACGGGCTTTCGATGGCCGGAGTGCTCCGCCCAACGTCACCATGGAATTGAGGCCGACCTATCGACCTTCGGCAAGGCGATGGGCAACGGCATCGCAATCTCTGCGCTGCTCGGCAGACGCGAGATCATGGAGCTCGGCGGCCTCGACCATGATCGCGATCGCGTCTTCCTGCTTTCGACGACACATGGTGCCGAGACGCACGCTTTGGCGGCAGCCCTGGCGGTCATGAACACCTATCGGGACGAGCCGGTCATCGAGACGTTACACCGCCAGGGAAGTCGCCTGAAGGCCGGCATCGAAAGCTCGGTGCAGCGCCGCGGACTAGCCCGCCATTTCAGGCTCGCCGGCCGGACGTCCAATATGGTCTATGCCTGTTGTGATCGTGACGGAGTGCCGTCACAGACCTTCCGCACATTGTTTCTGCAGGAGACAATCCGCCGTGGCGTGCTGGCGCCCTCCCTGGTCACAAGCTATTCGCACACCGACGATGATATCGACCGAACCATCGAGGCCATCGATGGCGCATTCGCCGTATATCAGAAGGCGTTGGTGGACGGGCCGGAAACCCATCTTATCGGCCGACCGGTGGCGCCGGTGTTCCGCCGGCGAGCCAATTCGACTTCGGCCGGAACGCCGAGAACGAAAGCCCGCGGTCCAAGGAAAGCGAAAGCCAGCTAGTCAATCAAAGTCCGGTACGCGCAAAATCCGGCACCCGGCGGGTTTTATCGGGGTAGCCGAACTCCGATCACGTCGGCATCCAGAGCACCCGCCGCGAACATAAGGAACGGTTCGCTGCGGGATGCTCGAGACATGAATCGGTCTAAAGCATGATCCGGAGAAGTGCGTAGCGGTTTTCCGAAAAGATCATGCCTAAACAACACCCGAAAGCGCGATGACGATTCATCCTGATCGCATCGCGCCTTAATCAACTGCTCGCCCGTTGGAAATCCTCGCGAGCCCCTCGATATCGGTGAACTTGATCGTCTTGCGATTTGGAAGGTCGATGACCTTCTTCGCCTTGAACTCGGCCAGCGTACGACAAACCGTTTCGAGCGACGTTCCAACGTGGTCTGCGATATCTGCCCGGGGCAACTGAAGTCGGAGTGCACCAGGCCGCTTGGGGTCTGCAGGCAAGTGTGGCCGGATGCGCAGCAACAGCCAGGCGATGCGCGCCACACAATTCTTCTGGCTCATGGTCATCACCAAGGTGAGGGTATCTGCCAGGACCTGGTGGGCACCACAGGGCTCATCGCTCCGGCAAACTCCAGAAGTCCTTGATCGGATGACGCGACAATCTGTCACGGCTTCCGCAGTAAACTGCTGATGGGTCGAATGGGTCGGCATGACGACGTCGCCGGGCCAGTAGAAAGCGAGGATCTGGCGATTTCCGTTCTCCAGAAGGCGGACTGCCCGTACGACGCCCTCGACGATCTCGATCTTCTGAGCTTCTTCCTCTCCCTCCCAAAAAAGAGCTCTGCAGCGAGGTACGAAGGACGTGGACGGGCGTCGGAAATCGGGAAGTTTGTTCGATCCATGAAGGTGTGAAGGGGGTTTTCCGTTCTGGAGAAAAGTGGATTCTGTAAGCATTTGAAATCACCTCAGCACGTAATCCAATACCCTGAAGTGTAGACGTCCTAAATTCGAGGGATATTCAGGCTAAAGCGTTAGGATTGTACGGGTTCCACATAGTCCGATGGGCCTAGTCCGTTTAGTCGGGAAAACTATTCGCTGCCTATGCGGCATTCAAAAGCGCAAAAAGCTCGTGCTACTTCGCGGAAGAAGTGCTCACGCGTGCGCCACCTTTGTCCAATTCAATAGCGCCCTTCCCTGGGTCGATTTTGGGAAGAGTTACACTTGAGAACGAGCCTCACGCGAGGTTTCTACAAATACCGTCGTCGCCAGCCGCCGGCGCAATGCTCTGGAGGTGGCACGGCAACGCTGGCCAGGCCTGACTATGCATCCCTGGCGAAGCGCCTTTCACCGATGTGACGTCGATCCACCGATGCAGCCAGTCGCGCCTCGACCGGACGACAAGGCTCTGATCTCGTCGTCCGCACGCGTGGGGAGCTGCATGATACTGCGGATCACCGGCGGCTCCTCGGTTGCGCTGGCGCATGGCGACCCGATCCTACTGGTGACTCTCCAGTGTCCACCACAACGCAGCCGAACCGCAACGACGAGATCTCAGGCTGTTGGAAACGGCTCTGCTGCACCGAGCTTTACGCCATCACCGAAGACGTGGCCTCCATGGGCCCATCTCCAGTAGGCCGCCGCCGAACGCAACTCTATTGCTGAGCACGCAAAGGCCAGGGAATGCGCCGATCACCCGGCTGGTCTTCGAAAAGCAAACCTGTCCGTGGACTGCGCCCATCGATCGCCAACGATGAACTCTGAGCCAGGGCCTGAGCCATTGCCCTGGTCCATCGAGAACCTCTTGCTTGTCATTCTACGAGCCAGCCTGTCCTTGGGACCGACTAACTTCGCCGCGATAAAGGCCGCTTCCGTCCGATTACGCGCACAGAGCGCGCGCAGGAGCGCCGCTGTGTGGATCTTGCTGGTGCCTTCCGCGATGCTCAGCTCGCGCGCAATCTCTTTGTTCGACATTCCCTGAGCCAGCAGCGGAAGAATTTCGCGTTGCCGGCGCGTCAATCGCAGAGCTTCCAAATCGAAGTTGACGGTCTGAGGCGGCTCTGGTCGGCTCACATCATCATCCGCCAACCATCGCGGAACATAAATGCGCCCAGACAGCAGATCGCCGACTGCCGACAGCAATTCCTCATCCGCCTGAAGCTTGGGCAGGAATCCGTGAAAGCCGGCCGAAAGACATTTCAACACATCCGTGCGGCTGCTCGAAGCCGACATCACCGCGATACGGGTTGCGGGTCTCAAGTCGACGATTTCCGAGAGGACCGCGAGCGAACGTTGGTTGAGACTACCTAGATCGATCAGGATCAAATCGATGCTTGTCTCAAGCTCGCAATTCTCGAGCTGTGACGCGTCTACGACACGGGACTTCTTAAAACGGGCCTCGATCACATCTCGGAGGCCACTGCGATAAACACTATGCTGATCAACAATCAGAATAACAGCCACTGCGCAATCTCCGAACAATCCCGTACTCTTACCCGGGACTCTCACATCGTTGGCAGTCTGAACCAATGAAACGGCAATATGACTTCGATACTCTGCTCGGCGTTCCTTCCCTTCTGCATTGCGGAAAATATTATGATTTGTTGGAAAAGAGTCAACTGATTATAAATATCCTTTACAGACGTTGCCGCGCCGATGGCCCCACATGGTTCCATC
The DNA here is from genome assembly GCF_016031635.1 of Bradyrhizobium diversitatis. GTDB lineage: Bacteria > Pseudomonadota > Alphaproteobacteria > Rhizobiales > Xanthobacteraceae > Bradyrhizobium > Bradyrhizobium diversitatis. The sequence goes on along the minus strand of NZ_JACEGD010000006.1, from coordinate 151,134 downwards.
GGCGTCGGCAGATGAGTGAACCTTTTCGGCGCGGAGGACACTAAGTGCGCGCAATCGCCGGAAGGAATTCGGGAATTGGCGTCCATCGCAAGTGAGGATCCAACTGCTCGGTGTGCTGCAGGTGGCGAAGCTCTGACAGGCGCGTAAATGGCGCGGCATTGAAGGTGGCTTCGTCCAGCTGGATGCGCTGGAATACCCCCCTTAACTGTCGTGCACCACGTTGCGCATTCCACTGGCAACGGAAACTCGGCATGTGGGCCTTGATCTTCGCAAAGGAGACCCGATAGCTGCGATTGTCTGGGCCACTCGGGCCAAAGGAAAGTTCGCAGCCGGTGAAAGTGTCGTTCACGATCTCCGCGATCTCTCGCACCGTATAGTTCTGACTTTCATCGCCGACATTGAACGCCTCGGCGCAAACCGCCTCGCGCGGTGCGTTCAAAGCGCACAGGATCGCCTGGCAGATGTCCTCGATGTGGACCAACGGGCGACAGGGCGTGCCGTCGCTCATGACGCGAATCTTCCCCGTTGTGAACGCCCACCCTGCAAGGTTGTTCAGGACGAGATCGAAGCGCTGTCGGGGAGACGCTCCGAACGCGGTCGCGTTACGTAGAAACACGGGCGTGAACCGGGAGTCGGTCAGTTCGACGAGATCGCGCTCGACGAGCACTTTGCATCGCGCATAGGCCGTCTGAGGTTCGCAAGAGGACGTCTCGGATTTCATCTCGCTGCCGGCCGCGCCATAGATGCTGCATGAGGACGCATAGATGAATCGGCCGATGCCCGCCTGCTTGCACTTGCGGGCAAACTCGACGGAGCCACGATGGTTGATCTCCATCGTGATCGCAGGATCATTCTCCCCCAGCGGATCATTAGAGAGCTCCGCCAGGTGAACCACGGCGTCAAAGCCCTCCAAATCAGACGGCGACAGCTGCCGCGTGTCGCGCGACATGACCATTGGACGAGTCCTGCCGTCATCGAACAGCCAGCCGCGGCGGTAGAGACCCGTGTCGATCCCGATCGCATCGTAACCCTGATCAAGCAGTCTCGGGCCGAGCACCGCCCCGATATATCCGTCAGCTCCAGTGAAGAGAACGCGCATTTGATTCATCTCCTCAAAGGATCGCCCGATCCGGGATTGCGGCGTGTTGTACATTGGTGCTTCCGTTGGCGACGGCGTCCTTATTCCAGACGCACCAGGGTGGATCTCCGCTATCCCAGAGATCCTGCAGAATGGCCTTGTCGCGCAGGGTATCCATATTCTGCCAGTAGCCGCGGTGCCTGTAGACAGCGAGTTGGTCCTGCTCGGTTAGACGGGCAAGAGGCTCGTTTTCCCAGCTCGTGCTATCGTCGTCGATGAGATCGAGGGCCTGAGGTTCGACGACGAAGAACCCGCCGTTGATGACCTGACCGTCGCTCGCAGACTTCTCGCGGAAGCCGGCCGCGCGGGGGCGGTCAGACGAGAGATTGATCGCGCCAAAGCGGCCGGGCAACTGGACCGCGGTGACGGTCGCCAGGGCACCCTGCTGATGGTGGAATTTGATTAGCGCACGGATATCGACGTCGCCGACGCCATCGCCGTATGTCATGCAGAAGGTCGAATTCCCCAGATGCTCGCGCACTCGCTTGATGCGTCCCCCGGTCATCGTCTTCTCTCCGGTATCGACCAGCGTAACCTGCCAGGGCTCCGATCCGTTTCGATGCATTTCGACGCGGTTCCGCTGAAGGTCGATCGTGAAGTCTCCCTGATGGGACAAATAGCTCATGAAATAGTCTTTGATCACCGTACCCTTGTAGCCACAGCAAATGACGAACTCGTTCAGGCCGTGGTGGGAATACAGCTTCATGATATGCCACAGGATCGGACGACCACCGATTTCAACCAGCGGCTTCGGGACTACCGAAGTGTGCTCGCTCAATCTCGTACCGTAGCCACCGGCGAGAATAACAACCTTCATAGGGATCTCCTATCCTGGGTTCCCCACCGAACATGCGCGGATGCATCTTCGGATGGCGTAGCCCGGACCGTACTTGGCTGCGGCACGACCGAGTTGATGACCGTCAACTCGGCAAAGCGGCGCCGGTCGATACGGTCCCCCTTGTCATCACAAGCGTTCGCGCACATGACGACCTGACGTTCGTCAACTTGCCGATCCGAGTTGCCAATGTTCGAAGTTCGAGGCGAACACCTACTAACCTGGCGGGCACGCGACGACATCGATTGGAGACAAGTAGGAAGCGGCGAAGGGACGACCCGCAGGATTCGATCTCCCTGCGCGTCTCATTGGCGGTCGCCGTCATCCTCTGTCACTCAGCGACAGTCAGCTGCTGTCTGCCCGCCGAACAATCGTTCTATGATGGCGTACCAAAGCCCGTTGTCCGGCTTGTCGTCCCCGCTTTCTTCCCTCAGCGGACTCCGTATGCTGGTTCTCGCCTTCCTGTGCGGAGTGGCGCTGTTGCTCAATCGAACCCGGATCGCTTTTTCGCACCGGCTGCTTCTGCTCAGCTTTGTCGGCTTCGTTGCTTCCGTGCTCGCCTCGAACCGCAACAGAGAGGATCTGGCCGCACTCTTCGTCAGCTATCTCACGGTGTATCTCGGACTGCTCAATTTCAATGTCGGACTTGTCGCTCGGCGGCCGATTGCGCATGGCATCTACCTTACATATTTACCGTTCAAAGAGAGGCCATTCTTCTCACTTGGCTCCAACGTTTCCGATCGAGTTGACGATTCTCAATGGTGAGCAGCGCAATGGTAGCGGACGCGACAACCTCTCGTCGCACCGATTCTGGCCACCGCACTCCGATGCCCGAAGTCTCAAATGTCAGATGCGGCATGCGCCTCGCCGGGGCGGGACAATTAGACGCAACGCGCACAATGTGCGACCCCACACAGTGCGCGAAAGACAAGAACGGCCGATATTTCCACGCGATAGCAGAGCTTGCGGTCCATCGGCTCCCGCTGCCTCGAGAGGCAAAGGCGGCCATATGACGGCAACGATAGAAGAGCGCCTCACTGACACCCCATTCGGCAACAAATCAATCACATTGACGACAGATTCTGTTGCAAGCGTGAAATCGCGCAATGCGCCGGAATACATTTGCAGGTCGTCTCTCTGACGACCAGTTGCTCGAAATGAGTGCAGTCACAGAAGCTGCGAAGAGTTCGGCCGCGACATGGTCGGTTGAACTTTTTCTGGCTTGGTTCATGCTTATGGGGAAGGCTCAAAGTGATTCGGTTAGTCCGATTCGGTGGTGCAAGAGATGGCCGCAGGGCGTCCGGCCCCAGCTCTTGCAATTCTCGAGTATCAGCAGAAGCAGCAGGCGAGCGGCGTGAGGTCGAGCATGCGTTCTGGCTGTCCGCCTTCGCGGTCGGCGTCGAACGTATGCCGCACAACACAGTCATCGCACATCACAAATTCGAACGACTAGGAAAGGTGAAATGGGGATTTCGTTATCAGAGCTGATCAAACAAAACACGCTTGGGCAGAGCGAGGGTTATCCAGACGGTGTTCCGCACAGCTACAATTGGTACAAGGGTTGGAATCCTGATGGACTATTGACCCCGCCTGCCGACTTCACCGCGGTCGAAGGTTGGGCGCAAGTCTATACGGAAGAAGGGGCTCCCGCGTCCCCAAATACAAACGTCGAAGTCGCGAACGCAAAGACCTACGTCCATATCAAGGAGACCGGCCAGTGGTTGCTGGTTCAGGACCAGTCACAGCTTGGAATCGCAGGCGGACATTTCGTCACTGATTTCAGCGGTAACTCAGGTTACCCGATGCAAGTGACAACCCTGGCAAGCGGAGCGGTGAGCTTTGATGCGCCTTCGACCGGATACAACGATCATTTCTGGTACGGAGCGCGTGGGACTTATGCGGCTGGTACGGTCGACGGCGTTTACGTCCAGATGGACATGAGGCAGACCGACCCCAACGCGAATCTGGTGGGTATGGTTGGCGTGGACTGGTGGCGCAACGCGTCAGCTCCGTATCTTGACGACCACAGCAACAATCCAGGTGTCGGAGGCAGCAACTGGGTTGAGCTATCGACGCAATGGAAGACGATCGGTTACTATTCCATGAGCACTGCGGCGTTCCAGGCAAACTTGCCTCCGCCTCTGCTTGGATCCACTCAACCGCCTCCAGTAGAGGCTCCTGACATGGTAGCACCGGCATCGCCCAAGATCGTCGCAATCACGCCGGATGCGGGTACCGTCGGAGACCAGGTCACCAATGCCAAACAATTGACGCTGAGCGGAACGGCAGAAGCGGGCAGCACCATCAAGGTCTTTGAGGGCTCGACCGTAATTGGTACGGCCAAGGCCAATGCGAGTGGCACCTGGAGCCTGACCACCGCCCAGTTGGCAGATGGGAACCACACCTTCACCGCGACCGCCACAAACGCTGCAGGCAACGTCAGTCCACAATCGGCCTCTCTCGCCATGCGGGTTGACACGCTCGCGCCGGTGGCACCCAGCATCACCGCATTCACACCGGATACTGGTACCGTCGGGGACAAGGTGACCAACGTCAGCCAATTGACGCTGACGGGCACAGCGGAAGCAGGCAGCACGGTCAAGGTCCTTGAGGGAACGTCCGTCTTGGGCACAACTCAAGCTAACGCAGCCGGCGCCTGGAGCCTGACGACAGCCCAGTTGGCCGTCGGGAACCACGCATTTACTGCGATGGCCACCGATGCCGCGGGCAACGTCGGCACGAAATCTAATGCCCTGAATGTGACGGTGAGTGAGCCCCTCATCTCACCCCCGGCAAACGGAAAGAACCTGCTGGTCAACGGGTCGTTCGAGACGACGGACTCGTCGCCCCTCGGTGAGGGCCGCTGGGGAGCTTACAAGTCGATTTCGGGCTGGACCGCGATCTCCGGCGGCACCATAGAGCTCTGGAACAATCTCAACGGAGTCAGGGCGAGCGATGGCGGTAATTTTGGCGAGCTCGACTATCTCGGTGCCCGGGATGGATTCTATCAGGACGTAAAGACCGTCGCGGGACAGGTTTATCAACTGTCCTTCGATGCACGCTCGCGCCCCGGTTTCACCGGTGCAACCTGCTCGATCGAGGTGTTGTGGAATGACTCGGTCATCGCGACCGTTCCACCCGGCAGCAACTGGACCAACTATGACTTCAATGTCGTGGGCACTGGCAGCAACGATCGCCTGACCTTCCGCGAAGTGGCCAGCCAAGGTAGCGATGGTTTGGGTGCCCTCTATGACAATATCGAGCTCACCGCCGCCACAGCGGCGCCAACCACTCCGCTGCCGGAGATCGGGGATAAGAATCTCCTGACGAACGGGTCTTTCGAGTCATCATCACTGGCGCCCGGCGGCTGGGCGGGCTTCGATGCCATTCCCGGCTGGCACGCCATTAGTGGCGGAACCATCGAGCTCTGGAATAATCTGAACGGCGTGACAGCAAGTGACGGCGGCAATTACGGCGAACTGGACTATCTCGGAGCCCGTGATGGACTTTACCAGGATGTGAAAACGGTCGCCGGTCAGCAATATGCGCTTTCCTTCGACGCGCGCTCACGGCCGGGGTTCTCCGACTCGACATGTTCGGTCGAAGTCCTCTGGAATGGCTCGGTCGTTGGGGTAGTTCCGCCAGACGCCGACTGGAAGAACTATGATTTCACGGTGACCGGGACAGGCGGACAAGACCGCCTGACATTCCGCGAGGTTGCGAACCAGGGTGGTGACGGGCTCGGTGCGCTCTATGACAATGTGTCCCTGGTTGCTAAGCAGGCAAACCCTGCCTCGGCGTCCATGCTGAGCAGTGCAAGCCAGGCAGTCGCGCTGATGAACCAATACACCGCGACCGATGCGATCACGACCGGTGCGGTGACGAGTGGTCCCCTTGCAACCGATACGACCACTTTGCTCTCGCAGACGCTCTCGTTGCCGGCACAACACTAGTTCCTGGCCATAGGCTATAGTCAAATCGCGGGGCGCCGATTTACGGCCCCCGCGGTTTGCGTTGCGAACGCTCGAAGGAGCGCCTTCCAGCCAGCGACCGCCGCTCTACGATCCGCCTCGCGGAATTGATAGCCGTCAACTCGGACATGCCTGGTTCAGCTTAGATGATGCCGGGCGCGCCCAGAATATTGCCGTTCGCCGTCCATGACCCTTTTACGATATCGCACATGGAAGGAGCCGGCCATGCACTACAGCAAGTCCACTTCCGATCGGAAACCAAGGAATCCCGGGTCGAGCCTCTCATGGCGATTGCCGCGACGACAGAACTGACAATCGAAATCCATGACACATTCGGGAAATATCATGGAGTGTCCGCCCGAGAGCTCTGCTAGCAGAGCCGTGAACAGCGCGCTTTCGGCAAAGACTGACTGTCCCTACGTAACGATTGCAATTCCTACGTACAACAGGGCGGCGCTGTTGAGAGGATGCATCGCATCTGCCTTGGCGCAGACCTACCCTCATTTCGAGGTTCTCGTCTCGAACAACGCTTCGCCGGACGATACGGCACAGATCTTGGGTGAGTTTAGCGACCTGCGATTGCGCGTCATCACCCAGGAAACGAATATCGGCCTGCTCCCGAATTGGAATGCGTGTCTCGCGAATGCCCGAGGCGACTACGTCGTCTTCGTATCCGATGACGACAGGGTCATGCCGACGCTGCTCGAGCGATGCGTGACACTCATTCGCCAACACCCGCAACTTCCGATCGTCATTACCCTAAGCAATCTACACGCGGCCTCACTCGGTCAAACGCGCTCCCCGCGCGTCAGCCGGACTCTCGATACCGGCATTCGGGACGGTACTGCGATTCTGAATGCGTTCCTCACTGACCAGATCACCGTCAATATGTGCGGCGTGGTGATGCGCACCGCCCTTCTGCGCGAACGGGGCGGAATTCCGCTCGATCTGCCGCACACTGCCGACGTCGCTGCATGGGCGCCGCTGCTGCTTCTCGGCAAGGCCGGTCTCGTCAACGAGGCCTGCGCAACCTACACCTATCACGACGATTCCGAGACGGCTCGATTGGGGGTGGAACGGCTTCTGCACGACGGACGCAAGGTAGCCGATTTGATCGCGTACACTGCGGAGACTTGTGTTCAGGACACACAGCTCCGCAAGACCATCCAGCTCCAGGCCTGGCGTTGCTTCGCACGTCGCGGGCTGATCGCGCTGACGGACGTTCGCAAGAACGGAGCAAGCATGCTCGATATGTTGAGCATGGCCTGGCACTTCCGCCGCGATCTCCACGGTGTGAGCCTGCAAGCTGTCCTTCGCTTCGCTGTTGTCGCCCTTTGTCCGCCGCTTCTCGCCGCTCGCCTGCGTCGTCTGAGACGCGGCACCCCGGAACGACTCGCTTAACGGCAACGGCACGAGCTATGGTCGGTTTCCCCGCACACGATTCCGATACCAAGTGCAACACGGTCGGCCACAATTTATCGGCTTGAACCGTTATTGATAGCCCTCAAATTCGTCCGGCTCCTGCACCCATAGGCTGACCCAAGATTCACTGGTTTTCCGATCAAGCGGTCCGAACGCGATGGTGACGTTATGCCTAATTCACTGCCTGCATCATGAGCACATCAGCTCTGCCCGGCCCACCCAGCCGCCTCCTCGTCGATCTCATGGTCATGGCCATGCGGGCGAGCGTCATGGGCTGCAAATTCGGTCTCGCCCTGTTCATTGCCCGCTATCTCGACCTGTCGTCGCTGGGTCTTTATGGCCTCGCCGCCGGCGCGATCGCAGCCGTTCCGATCGTGGTCAATCTTGGCATGAACCACCTGCTGATGCGCGACGCCGTAACAGCCGCCACCAGCGAAATGATCGACAGCATGCGCCACTATTGGGGCTTCGTAGCCTTTGCGTACGCGGTCCTTCTGACGATCACGACGCTCTTCACCGTCCTCGTCGGCACTTCGCCTCTCTGGATCCTCGTCGTTGCCGTGATCATGTTCGAGCACGTTGGCAATGACATTTTCTATCTCCTTTCCAGCCTGCAGCACCACGTCTGGGCAAACGCCATCGGCTTCATCCGCGGCGCGGCCTGGATCCTGATCTATATTCCGCTCGCTATCTGGGACCCCAGCTTCAGATCGCTTTCGCATCTGTTCGGCTTCTGGTTGGTGGGAGGTGTCGCTTCGGTGGGGCTGTTCGTTGCCCTCAGCAGGTCATGGCCATGGCTGGCATCCTTCTCTCGGCCGTTCAGGCTTGGAGTGATCACCGACGCGATCCAGAAGTCCTTCCTGATGCTGCTGAGCGACCTCGGCTTTATCACGAGCCAGTATATCGACCGCTACCTGATCACACTGTTCCTCGGTTTGAAAGTCGCCGGCGTCTACTTCCTCTTCTGGACGGTCGGCAATTCTGCAACCACATTCCTGGCCCTCGTCCTACAACAAAAGCAACGACCATCGCTGATCAGCGCCTATCGGACCAGCGGCCCCTCTGCGCACCGCCTGCTGGCCTGGCGCTTCCTGCAGACGACCGCACTCGCGACTGCTGCGCTCAGCACGGTAATCGGATTTACTTTCCAGCTTCTTCTGCCATGGGTGGCTCAACCCGGGCTCGTCACCCAGTGGTCGGCATTCTGGTTGATCGTAGCTGGGCTGGCGATGCGCTATATGGCCGATTTCGGCGCCTTGGGCCTGTTCACGGCGCATCTAGACCGTCTGACGACGGTCACGAACCTGGCCTCGGTAGGCATCCTGGTGGTAGCACAATTGATGCTGCTGCCGCTCGCCGGGCTCCATGGCGCCGGAGCAGCAATCCTGTTGACATCGCTTATTATCGCACTATGGCGCTACTGGTTGCTGTTCGGCTTGCCGAGCTCGAACGCCTATTCCCGCAGAGTGGGCGCCTAGCTGCAGATCGAGAGCGCTCTCAAGAATGTTCAGCGACGACTAGTCTTAGCTAAAACCATCGGCGTAGTCAGTTCGTCTAAACAGGCAATCCACCTCGAGCAGCGAAGCGGGATCCCTGGAGTAGTAGGTCACCGGCCGCAACTGGCTCAGCGTGAAACCAGCCTCGCGCATGAATCGGACTGCTTCATCGAACTTCCAGGTATCCTCATAGAGATGGATCAGGGGCAATTCGAGTTGAACGCCAAGCAGGGTATGAAGCGCGTTGACACCACCGCGCAGGACGCTTTGCTCGAATCCCTGCGTATCGACCTTCAGGAACACACGCTCTCCGGAAAACTCCTTAAATATCGAATCGAGCGTGGCGATCTGGACCTTGTCGACTCGAACTACTTCGGATTCGTAGATGCTGTTCCGACCGATCTCGGTCTGGTTGACGATAGAACTCATGGCCGTGTTCTTGCTCACATTGATCTGGATGACCCCATTGACATCTCCCAATGCGATATTTCGGCAATCCCATTTCTGATCGGCCTCGCACCTCTTCTCGAGCCTTTTGAAGACGTCAAGCACGGGCTCGAAGGAGACGATCCGCCCCGTGTATCCCTGCGATCTTAGATCGTCCACGAACTGGCCTTCGTTCGCGCCGACGTCCAGAACAAGGCCCACGGAACGAGATTGGAGGAACTCCGCCAAATTCGGGTGATGACGGCGAATTTCGTAACCTGTTGACCTCACAAACGATTTCAGTCGCTCTTTCACCATCATCTCTCCGCTCCTATCAATTTCAGCCCGACTCGGCCGGGCCGTTGATCTTGCGCGCCGGTGGGCCAAATGGCTCACCGCTAGCCGAACTGACTTCGACGCCATCTCACGAGCGTTGACAGCATTGCTCTTCCCACCTCCGTCCGCCGCAGGCCGACCTTCACAAGGTCCAAGGCCGGCGATGGAAGTGGAGGCATCAGGTCCTCGCGCGTGAGGAACATTCCATCGCCCCGATCAACGTCACATTCGGCGGCCTCCCTCACACGATCGCGCCAGGAGGCCAGCTCATGCACGGGCATCGGGCCCTTATCTATCCAGTCAGACTGCGTACCCTTCGCGAGCGCTCGGTTCGCCTCGTGCTTGAACAATCCCGGCTGCTGTTGGCGTATTGCCAGTCGCTTGGATATCTGCGCCGGCGACCGATATGGGAAATGCTTCAAACGTATCCGCGATGGCAATGTCCGTCCGCGGTTGTGCGGCCAGATCAGTCCACCCCAACGCAGATCACTTCTATGGCGAACGAAACGCGGCTCGCTCCAATTGTTCTGATAGTATCTGAGCCGTTCGTGCACGGGACGGGCGAGCCACGCCGCCGGATTCTCCTCGTAGTTCCTCAAATCGACATCCGTAAAATAGAAGTTCATTGAGGCCGAAAAGACGAAGCCATAGCTTTGGGGCACGTTCCCAAGAAACTGTGCCGGGTCATCGATGAAGAACTCGTCGGCATCGAGCCTGCACCACCAGTCCCCCGGCGACGCTACGTACCGTCGGGCCTCGAATATTTCTCCGCGGAGTTCATCGGTGAACGTGCGATCGTCGTGGCCAACGAGCTCGATCTTGGGATAGCACTTCGCGAGGTCCTGAAGCGTTTCCCAGGTTCCATCGGTGCTTCCGTTGTCGAAAACGAAGATCCGATCACTCCATTCGAGAGCCGCTTTCAGCGTCTCGCCGACAATGTCGTTCTCGTCTCGAACACAACAAATGCTGAATATCTTCATGTCGGGATTGCCCTTGGTAGCGGCGGCGGCTACCGACGTCTCACATGACGCACGCATGACACCACTGTTCTCACCTCCTTAGCGAGGCACTCTGGATGATCGTGCATCACTCCCGACACCGCCTTCCTCGTAGTCGGCCCGCCCGGCAGCATGTAGCGACCTCACGCCATCTCCTCTTTGGGCAGCCATCAACAAGCTCTTGATAGGATCGTGCTCTTCGGCGCCGGTGACCGAGCTCGACGCCGGATGCATGGTGGTCTTGGCAAGCGCGGGACCGAAGATGGCACCTAAGCCGAGCAGAACTCCGCCAGCGGCCGCCAACGCGATCAGATGAGAGACTTGCGGAAACACCGGCGCTGTTGGCGTTATGGCCTTCTGCACCACTCTAAGGCTGGAGAGCTGGCTCTTCTTGGCGACCTCGGAGCTTATCTGCTCCTCGAGAATACGAGCTGCATACTGTGCGGCGGCAGACGATGCGGTTGTGAGAACTCGTTTCAATCTTCCGTACTCCGCTTCCTTCGCGGAAAGCGAGGCCAGCTCCGCGTTCACCTTCTCGAGCTCCATGCCGAGTTGATTCAGGAGCTCCGTCTGCCCATTGAGTTCGGCATTCAGCTTCATCAGTGTTGCCATGTTGTCCTGGTAAACCTTGATCAAGAGCAACGGCGGCTGCTCCTCGAAATGCTCAGGCGGCTTGGCGACCGGGTCAAGACTCTTACGGTTATCTTGCCCTCCGAGCGTGGTCACCATCCGACTCACGGCCTTGTTCTGGGCAACAGGCCGCAATATCGCCAACTGATCGGCGACCGACAGCTTCTGTCCTTTCTTGTCCTCGATCGCTCCTCGCGTCGTGGCAATCAGCGCAGACAGATCACTGGCGCGCTTGAGCAGCAGCTGCCGCTGGTCATCGACGGCATAGATTGAGGCTTCGACGGAGAAGCGCTTCAGATCCGCGGCTGCGATCTCGGCCTCCTCCTCCAGCCGCTTCGTTTGTTGCTGGAAGAACTCCTGTGCACCTGGCATTTGCACGTCCAGGCTTTGCACCGTGACCAACGCGCTCGCGAGCTCGTTCAGATAGCTCGCGGCGACCACCGGATTTTTGTGACGGAACGTTATCCTCAATAGATCGGAGCGCCCCTCCTGTTTCGCATTCACGCGGTCTCGCAAGCTGAGAATCCCCGCCTGGTTACGCTCGATATCTTCTTCGGTCTCGTCGACGGGCTTCGCCCGCTCCTTCGGTTCTGCGGATTCCCTAGCGAACACGTCCCGAAGATCGATCTCCTTACCCCAGGCCATGAACCTGGCCAGAAGCGTTGGATTTGCGTCCGACGATAGCCTCTCGTAGCCGACGTTCTTCGCCGCCTCCAAGATGACAAGATCGATCTTGGCGATGCGCGACAGGGATTCCATTCGACTTTGGAGGTCAACGCCTTCCCCGAATGGCGAGGCTGCGTTGCTCGAAGATCGTTCCTTGATCCCCTGCCCCGCCCGGAGCAAGACGTATGCCTCGTAACGGTCTCCAACGGCTGCGTAGTAGAGAAAGGCCGCGCCGGACGTCAGCAATAGGCACAGATATATGACCCATTGCCGCCGCCATAGCAGACCGAATGCTCTGGCGAATACACTGCTCGCGTTACGTTCCACCGCCGGCTCCACTTCTTTTGACGGCTTAGGGTCTACCGAAGCGTCCGGGCGGGTATTGACGACCATCAACTCAGCCTTGGCAATTCCCGACAACTTGGGCCGACCGATCGGTCCCCGGCAGGTCGCTCCCGTCCGGAGTGGCGCCGCGGAACCGAAACCTTCAGAAGCGCGGAGTACGCCTGCCGTGAACGATCTGGCTCTGGGAAGAGAGGATACACCGCACCTCGCTTCCGGTTCGCTGACCATGCACGGTCGCTTCTTCGTAGTGACCTGCTTTGGCCTCGTGTTCCTGAACTTCCTGACCTTTCTCTATCACTTCACCGGATCGACCATATTCAACGTCCTGAGCAATTCGACGAGCCTGCTTCTGATCCTGTGGTCTGCGCGCCACGTGCTGATCGCCAGCGAGAGAAGCTATTTCTACAATCTTCTCTTGGCGCTCGCCTGCATCTTCACAGGTGCCAGCTACCTGGTGAACTTTGGCTCCTTTGAGCTGTCCGATGGGTTGAAGCTCGTCTCAATCTACTCGTTCTACGTCGCCGGCCGCGGCATGGCCGAGCAGATACGGCCAGCCGAGAAGCGTTGCATCTACGTGCTTGCGGCACTGCCGCTCCTGTTCAAGGCGATCGGCCAGACTCAAGTCTACACCGGCATCGAATATCCCGACGTGTTCTCCTACTTTCCGAACACAAATACGGCAGCGCTCTACTTCTCGGCCCTACTGTTTGCCCTTTCCCCCTGGTTCGGAAATAAGGTCTTGATCGCCCAGTTCGTAAATGCCGCGATCATGAACCGTGTCGGGCCCGCCCTGGCGACCATCATCTCGATCGGCCTCTGGTCCTTTTTTCCGTTGCGACCACAAGTCTTCGTCGTGATCATCCTGTTGGCGTGCGCCAGCGTCGCCGCCTACGCCGTGGGCGCACTCGATCGACTGATGACAGGCTTGAACGCAATCTCAGTCATCTGGAGCCTCGACCCCAGCACCGTCGCCAGAATGACGACGAAGCAATTGATCGATTTGACCGGAACGACGGACATGTCCGCGTTCTTCCGCATCAGCCATTGGACGAACATCTGGCAGATATACTCGTCGCTGGGGCTCGGCGGAATATTGTTCGGATATGGTGCGAGTCAGACCGGCATCCTTACCGTCTTGCCGCTACCGCCGCACAATGACTATTTGCGCGTCTTGGCAGAGTATGGACTTCTGAATTGCATTGTTTTCGTCATCTTCGTCTTCAGCATTGTGTTTTCACTGAAGGATCGGGCTGCCAAGACGATGTACACAGTGCTTCTCATCTACTTTCTATCCGAAAACCTCATCGACAATTTCACTTCGATGGCGCTGTTCTTTTCTTACGCGGGCCGGTTTACGTCTCCGAAATGGCTGGAACGCAACTCGTCCGGCGCGAGCAAGAGAGCATAATTGATGGAGTTCTCACTCTCCGAACTCATCAAGCAAAACACTCCCGGAAACAGCGAAGGCTTTCCGGCAGGAGTACCGTCAAGCTACAATTGGTATCACGGATGGAATGACGGCGGACTGTGGTCGCCACCCGAAGATTTCACCGCGGTTGAGGGCTGGGGACAAGTCTATCCGAAGGTGGGAGCACCGTCGTATTCAAATCCGAGCGCGACGGTCGAGGTCGCCAACGCCAAGACCTACGTTCGCATGAAGCAAGCCGGCGAATGGACGTTAGTCCAAGACCAGTCGGGAACGCAGTTGACCGGGGGACATTTCGTTCCGGATTTCGCTGGCAATGTCGCCATTCCCATGAAGGCTACCCCTCTGGCCGGCGCGACGATCGCCTTCGATGTGCCTCCGGCTGGCTACAACAACCATTTTTGGTACAAGGCGCGCGGAACTTACGCGGCCGACACTGTGGACGCCGTCTACGTTCAGATGGAGATGAGGGTTACCGATCCGAACCTAAGTCTCGTCGCCATGGTCGGCGCCGACTGGTGGCGCGACGCGCGAGCGCCCTATCTCGAGGATCACAGCAATAATCCGGGCGTGGGCGGCAGTAACTGGATCGAGCTATCGACCCAGTGGAAGACGATCGGGTTCTATTCCATGAGCGCTGAGGACTTTCGCGCGAACCCGGCTCCGCCGCTGCGCGACTTGGTGAGGGAGACACCGCCCGCACGCCCTTCCACACCAACGCGGAGCGGCGAGAACTTCATCCCGAATGAACCGGGTGGACCTGCCTCCACCTCGAGAGAGCAGAAACACGCCACCGCAAACGGGACCGCCAAATCTCCACTCACGGAAGAGATCTGGCTTCAGTCGATCAACTCCGGTTCACGCGCCATGCTTTCCTATCCAATCACAGCAGTCCAAGCCTTGTCGAACGACTGCCTTTTGGCTTTCGCCCTGACCATGGGAGCACTGGCCAAGGTCCGCTGGAGCAACCTGCAGAGTCGCAAACGTATAGACCGGGCGTGACGAGCACTACGGGCCCAGGCGTGCACCGATCTATCGGCCTCCCAAATCGCATGCCCATTCTTGACGTTCGTCAACTCTGACGCGCGTCCAATGCCTACGATATGAAAAGACTCTTAACTGGTTATGGGTCGGTCTATGTCTGGTACCTCCCATTTGATCCCGTCCTGCTCGCCGCCCGCTGCTATTGCGCGTATGATTTACGCCCTCGAGCGATCCGTCTCGGGCTGGCTCCTGCCACTCGGTCTCATTGGAATTCTGGCCGTCTCTCCGAAGAATGCCGATGCGGCCAGTGGGAGACCGGACGCCGTCACCTCCGTCGGTCTCGCCTCTAGTGTCATCGAGCAAAACACTATTGGTTACAGCCAGGCATATCCAGCAGGCGTCCCCAAGACTTCTTCCTGGTGCAACGGTGCCTCAAAGCCCGAGAACGGCGAACCTCCCGCCGACTTCACTGCCGTTACAGGAATGGCATCAATATTTCCAAAGTTTGGGGCGCCCACACCGAACAAGGACGGCAAGATCCTCGTCGCCAACGGAAAGACCTATGTGCGCCTTCGCAGCACGAAGGAATGGATACTGGTACAAGATCAGGCAGAGAACGAGATCGTCGGGGCCCATTTTGACGTAATGGCTCCCAAGAATGCTGCTGTCGAGATGAAGATCGAAGTTCGGACGGATGGAACTACCCTTGTTGACAGTCCCCCTCCCGGCCGCAACGACCTGATGTGGCTCGTGAGACGCGGCGGCTTCGCCGCCGGAGCTGTCGATTCTGTCTACGTCCAGATAGAGATGAAGACGACCGACCCCGAAATGAAAGTGGTTGCCAACGTTGGAGCCGACTGGTGGCGTTCTTCGGACTCGCCGCATAACGGCGCTAACAATCGAGCAGCCGGCAGCAGCAACTGGGTCGAGCTCTCCCCAGATTGGTCAACACTCTACTTCTTTTCGGGCAGCACAGCGCAGTTCGTCGCAGACCCACCCCCACCCCTGGCTGAGTCTCCGCTCCCTGTTACAGCCACCAGCACGCGGCGCACTGCGGCCGGACCCTCGCCGTGTCTGCGGACCTTGGCGCCGCGATAGGTACACTAGGCAAAGTTGATATTTGCGATTGCCGTCTTCGAAATGTCGCGAGGAGCTACACCGATATCATCGGACCTGTAACCTCTCGATCCAGGCTTTTGAACGCACCCTTGCTTTAGCCAATGCATTGCCACGTGACGTCTTTTGGAATGAGGCATTTCATGTCATTGACCACATACGGTTCGAAGTCCTCATCTTCGATGTTGGTACGACGCGGTGTCTCACTACAGAGACCGGTTCAATTTGCCATTATGGCAGGCGACTTCCTGCTCATTTTGCTCAGCTATGTCGCCGCAAACCTGGTTCACCGCAAGTTCATGACGACACTGGCCGAGCGAGAACTTTCCGTCGGCGTCGCGTTGCTTGTGGCGACCGCATTCGTGGCGATCGCCTTTTTCAGGGGATGCTACGATAACCACAACCTGGCCAATACGAACTGGCAGTTGCGGAAGGCCTCATCCGTCTGGCTTCTCTCGCTTGCGATTCTTGTATTCTCTGCTTTCCTACTGAGATCGACCGCCGAGCTGTCCCGTATCACCATCGTTCTGTTCGCAGTGATCGGCCTTGCTGGTCTCGGCGCGCATCGCGTGATCTGGCGATTCGCTCTGGTCTCATCTTTCGCGCGAAGACACTCCGTCAAACGAAGGGTCGTGTTGATCAGCGGAGAGCCGCTCGACTTTACCTCAGTCCGCTTCAAGGATTTGCGTAGGAACGGTTTTCAGGTGGTACGCCACTTCGTTCTGGACGCTACGTTGAAGTCCGACGACGCAGCAATGGAGCGCGAGTTGGCCACCATCATTCGAAACTCGCGCGGAGCTGGCGTCGACGAATTCCTTCTGGCCTTCAATTGGCGCGATCTGGCGCTGTTTCAGCGCCTCAGCCAATCTCTGCGCCAGGTACCAAATCCGGTTCGCCTCCTGCCAGATCTTGAGATCGCCGACCTTGTGTCGCGGCCGTTCACGCCCGTAGGCGACTCGGTGGTGATCGAAGTCCAGAGAGCGCCTCTCTCGGTCGGCGAACGAGCCTTGAAGCGCAGCGTCGATATCTGTCTTGCCTCGCTCGGCCTTCTATGCCTCGCACCTCTACTCGTCATGACGGCACTCCTGGTCAGGCTCGATTCGCCAGGCAGCATCATTTTCCGTCAGACACGCCGGGGCTTCAACGGCGAGTTATTTGACATCTGGAAGTTCCGCAGCATGACGGTGTCGGAGAATGGCTCCGAGATCAAGCAGGCCAGCAAACAGGATGCGCGGGTTACGCGGGTCGGGCGGATCCTGCGCAAGACCAGCATCGACGAATTGCCTCAGCTGTGGAACGTGCTGCGCGGAGAAATGTCGCTGGTGGGTCCGCGACCGCACGCTCTTGCGCATGACAACTACTACGATCAGATGATTGGCAACTATGCCTGTCGTCGCCACGTCAAACCGGGCCTTACGGGCTGGGCTCAGGTAAACGGTCTCCGCGGCGAGACACCGACCATCGAGCTGATGAAGAAACGCGTTGAGTACGACGTCTGGTATGTCACCAATTGGAGCATTTGGTTGGACATTCGCATCATGATCCGGACCGTAGTAACGCTCTCCGGTCAGGACGTTTATTGAGCCACTGGTGATCGTAGGCTCGCCTACGCCAGCTCGATGTTTGCCCCGCTCGAATGCTGGGAACCGAGGCGCACCGCATACACTAGTCAGCGCCGGCTACCCGTTCTCGCCTTTGTTTTTCATCTTCAGGGCGGTCACGGCGTCGTTCGTTCTCCTGGAGATGACCAGGCGCAGGTCCTTCCCGCCATTTTGGCGTAGGGTTGCCAACGTACCGTCACGCGACACGCGGTGGTGAGGGGTCGATCGGGTTGGTTCGCGACGCGTTGCGCTCGGCAGTCCCGTCGCGGATCTGCATCACGATCATCGGCGGATGCGATTGTTCAGGTCGGCTGCGACAGGATTTTTGCGGCGCGAGCGCCTGCTGCACCGCGAAACGACTTGCGCCGCAACATTCAAAAATGAGACTGCCAGTCAAACCGAACGAGACACCGATGCGTGCACCGCATTCGACTTCGGCTAGCTTCCCTCTAAAGCCGCGGCCTTCGAGAGCCACGAGCATCGCGCAGGTCGGCGCGGCAACAAAACGACGACACAGGGGAGGAGCACATGTCGAAATGCAGCATGGGACTGCTCGCGTTGAGCAGCCTGTTTCTTTCAGGCGCAGCAATCGCCCAGGAAAAGATCAAGGTGGGCGTGACCGCAACCCTCGAAGGCACTTACACCGTGCTCGGCGAGGATGGGATGCGCGGCCATCAGACGGCACTCAATGTGCTGGGCAAGAAGATCGGCGATAAGGAACTCGAATTCATCGTCGCCTCCACCGACGCAACGCCGGACTCGGCCGTGCGCGCTGTGCGCAAGCTGATCGAGCAGGACAAGGTCCAGATCCTGCTGTCGCCGCTCTCTGGCGACGAGGGCATCGCGGTGAAGAACTTTGCCAAGACCCATCCCGAGCTGACCTTCATCAATGCGGCCTCCGGCGCGCAGGAAACGACCTATGTCGACCCTGCCCCGAACTTCTTCCGCTACAATATGGACGGCGCCCAGTGGCAGGTCGGCCTCGGCAAATACGCCTATGAGGACAAGAAGTACCGCAAGATCGCAACCGTCGGCGAAGACTATTCCTTCATCTACACCCAGGTGTTCGGGCTGGTGCTCGAGTTCTGCGGAATGGGCGGGCAAGTCACCAACCGACAATGGGTGCCGCTGGGAACGAAGGACTTCGCCTCCGTCATCGCCGCCCTGCCCGACGACGTCGACGCCATCTATCTCGGGCTCGGCGGCGCGGATGCCGTCAACTTCCTCAACCAGTATCAGCAGGCCGGCGGCAAGGCGCATCTGATGGGTGGTTCCATCATGATCGACCAGACCATCCTGTCGTCCAAGGGCAACGCCAAGAACGCCCTCATCGGCACCATTGCGGCGAGCGGCCAGGCAGACACCTGGGAGGATCCGGGCTGGCAGAAGTTCGTGAAGGCCTATCAGGACGCCTTCCCGCCCAACAAGCGCTTCCCGAGCCCCTCGCTGCTGGCGACCAACTATTATGATTCAACCATGGCGCTGATCCTCGCGCTGCGTCAGGTCAACGGTGATCTCTCCAACAACCAGGCTAAATTCAAGGAAGCGCTGGCGAAGATCGAGCTCGATGCGCCGAACGGCAAGATCAAGCTCGACTCCAACCGCCAGGCGATTGGCACCAACTTCGTCACCGAGGTCGTCGACGACGGCAAGGGCGCGCTGTTCAGCAAGGTCGTGAAGGTGATTCCGAACGTGAACCAGACACTCGGCTACGATCCGGCCGTCTTCTCCAAGATCGGGCTGCCGAGCCGCACCGTTCCGGAATGTAAGAAATACTGACGCATCACGCCTGCACAGTGCAAGCGGAGAGCGACTTGCTGACGCGGTCGCTCTCGGCTCTTGCAATCTCGGCGGCGTTGTTGAACGCTGGCTGAAAAGACAAGAACATCCGGGAGGGGAAGGCATGAGCCGTGCGCTCGCCGTCTTCCACGGCCGCTTCGGCCGGGCGACGGTTTATCAGTTGAACCGCCCTTTCAATATCCACGCCCATCGTGAAGGTCATCTGATCTTCCATGTCGGCGGCATGCCGGCCTGCATCGATGTCTCCAACGGGCACTATGATCTCACCGAATCGTCCGTCGTCGCCGTCAATCCCTGGGAGCCGCACAACTTCCTGCCGGCCGATCTCGATGGCGGCGCCATCTTTTTCGTACTCTACGTCAACGCCGAATGGTTTGCGCCCGATGCCTCGGGCAGCGACCGTCTGCGCTTCGGCCGCACCCAGTTCAGGCGCACGCCTGCACTCGACAAGCATATCAGGCGGACCGCCGCGCTCGTGTGCGGCGCACCATCGCTCTCCAGCCTCGATGCCGAGCTGAGGAGGCTGATCGACATCTGCTACGACGAAAGCTGGCAGCAGGCCGTGGTCGCGCGCGATCCGCGCGCAAGCGGCTCCGTCACCGATTTTCGCGTGCGCAAGTGCATCAAGATGATGTCGGAAAGTCCCGGCGCCGAGATCGAGCTCGACACCATCGCGCGCGAATCCGGCCTGTCGCGGCCGCATTTCTACCGGCTGTTCCGCGTGCAGACCGGTGTCACCCCGAACCTCTATCTCAATACGCTGATCATGGAACAGGCGCTCGAAGCGCTGGTGGCGAGCGAGGCACCGATCGCCGATATCGGCTTCGACCTCGGCTTCTCCTCGCAAAGCGGTTTCACCCGCTTCTTCGCCGCCAATGTCGGGATGGCCCCGACCGATTATCGTCGCGCAGCCAAGGTTTTGCGCGCCTGACCGCGGGCCACGAAAAGATACTCACGATCAAACGCCGCCCTCGCCGCCTGGCTAGGATGCCGGCAACGCGATCCCGGAAAGAGGATCGCTGAGTCCAGGGAGGACGTTCGTCCATGGCAGGGCCAGCAGCCGGCAACGGCTTGCATGCCCCCTCGCCCCACTTGCAGGGAGAGGGTTGGGGTGAACCGGCGCCTCCGGCGCGACCTCTCTGCGCACGCGCGAACGCCATCACACACGATTGCCTGGAACGACCTGAGCAAGCGCCTCGTCCTTCGAGACGACCGCTCCGCTGTCTCCTCAGGATGAGGCTCATCGGCATCGGCCTCGTTGAAACTGCTGCCGCATACTCCGCCCTCATCCTGAGGAGCCCACCAAAGCGGGCGTCTCGAAGGATGGGCTGCGGAGAATCCGCATTTTACGTGCGATTGCCCTGCAGCAAGCGAAGCGAGGCGACAGCATGAGCCGCTTTGTCGAACGCCATCCCGCCTGGGCGCTGATCTCGATCATTGCCGTTGCCGTCATGCTCTGGCTGATCTTCGCGGTCTGGCCGCCGGGCCTCGAACAGGCGATCGGCCGCAAACGCGTCTTTCTCAACGCCCTGTTCAACGGCATCACGCTCGGCGGCCTCTATTTCCTCGTCGCCAGCGGCTTCACGCTGATCTTCGGCCTGATGCGCAACGTCAACCTCGCGCACGGCTCGCTCTATCTGTTCGGCGGCTATGTCGGCTACGCCATCAGTTCCTCGACGGGGTCATGGATCCTCAGCTTCATCGTCGCCTTCATCCTGACTGCCCTCGTCGGCGTGCTGCTCCAGGTCATCGTCTTCCGCCGCATGGAGGGCCAGGATCTCAGGCAGACCATGGTGACGATCGGGCTGTCGATCGTGTTCGCCGACCTCATGCTCTGGGCGTGCGGCGGCGATTTTTACCAGATCCAGACCCCGAACTGGCTGATCGGTCCCGTCGAGCTGCCGCTGGTCACGGCGATCAAATCCTCAGGCGAGCCGGTCTATCTCAGATATCCCTCGGTGCGGCTCGTGATCTTCGCCGCGTCCGTGGTCATCGGCGTCGCGATGTGGCTCGCGCTCAATCGCACCCGGATCGGCATGATCGTCCGCGCCGGCGTCGACGACCGCGATATCCTCGCCGCGACCGGCGTGCGCATCCAGCTCGTCTTCGTCGCCGTCTTCGCCTTCGGCGCAGGACTTGCGGGCATTGCCGGCGTGGTCGGCGGCACCTTCCAGTCGTTGTCACCAGGCGAGGACATCCGCTTCCTGCTGGCCTCTCTCGTCGTCGTGATCGTCGGCGGCATGGGCTCGATCCCAGGCGCTGCACTCGGCGCGTTGATCATCGGGCTCGCCGAGCAGCTCGGCTCGGTCTACATCCCGACCTACGCCATCGTCGTGACCTTCCTGATCATGGTGCTGGTGCTGGCGATCCGGCCGCAAGGCCTGTTGGCGAGGCGCTGAGATGTCGCTCGCCCACGATGCTCAGATTGCCGTTCGACCCGCTGCCGTGTCGCAACGCCCGACGCGGACATGGCCGGAAGTCAACAATCCCGCCGCCTGGATCGTCGCGGCCATTCTCCTGATCATGCCGCTGATCGCCAACGGCTTCTTCCTGATCGAGATCTTCGCCTCCACCTTGATCCTCGGCACCATCGCGCTGAGCCTGATGTTCCTCGCCGGGTACGGCGGCATGGTCAGCCTGATGCAGCTCACCATCGCGGGCTTCTCGGCCTATATGGTCGCGGTGTTCGGCGTCAGCGGCAACGCCAATATCAGCCTGGGCTGGCCCTGGTGGCTCGCGGTGCCGATGGCGCTGGCGCTGGCGACCGCCTTCGGCACCCTCGGCGGCGCGCTCGCGGTGCGCACCGAAGGCATCTACACCATCATGATCACGCTCGCGATCGGCGCGGCCTTCTACTATTTCACCAACCAGAACTGGGCGATCTTCAACGGCCATACCGGCATCAATACCGTGGCCACGCCGCACTTCTGGGGCGTGAACTGGCGCGCCGACATCCCCTTCTATTACATCGTGCTCGCGGTCGCCGCGCTCTGCTATTTCGCCGTCGAATACCTCTCGCGCGCGCCCTTCGGCTTGGCCCTCCAGGGGGTGCGCGACAATCCGAGGCGCATGGCCGCGCTCGGCTTCAACGTCAACGCCCACCGCGTCGCAGCCTATGCGTTTGCCTCCTTCGTGGCCGCACTCGCTGGTGTGCTCCAGGTCTGGAACTACCGCCAGATCTCGCCGGGTTCGGTCAGTGTCGGCGCCTGCATCGACGTGCTGATCATCGCGGTCGTCGGCGGCATCACGCGCCCGATCGGCCCTTTTATCGGCGCGCTGATCTTCGTGCTGCTGCGCACCTTCGCACTCGACTTCCTGGTCCGGCTCGGCCTCGACGGCAACCGCTTCCGCCTCCTG
Source organism: Bradyrhizobium diversitatis (assembly GCF_016031635.1). Lineage (GTDB taxonomy): Bacteria > Pseudomonadota > Alphaproteobacteria > Rhizobiales > Xanthobacteraceae > Bradyrhizobium > Bradyrhizobium diversitatis. The sequence goes on along the minus strand of NZ_JACEGD010000006.1, from coordinate 128,587 downwards.
ATCGGGCTCGGCTTCCTCGCCATCGTGTTCTGGTCCTCGGACGGCGTGATCGGCCTGTGGCAGCGCTGGCGCCAGCGACAGCGTCGCGGCGCCGACTCAACCGGTGGAGGGCGCAGCCATGGATAGCGTTGCCCGGCGCCTCTCCGCCGTCGGCGCCGGCGCAGCGCTGGAGCTGCGCGGCGTGACGCGCATGTTCGGCGCGCTGGCGGCGCTGACTGACGTCACCATCACCGTACGACCCGGCGAGCGGCGCGCCGTGCTCGGCTCCAACGGTGCCGGCAAGACCACGCTGTTCAACTGCATCACCGGCGACTTCCCGCCCTCCTCCGGCACCATCCGCTTCTTCGGCGAGGACGTCACGCATTTCCCACCCTATGAGCGCATCCGGCGCGGGCTGCGCCGCACCTACCAGATCTCCGCGCTGTTCCCCGGCCTCACCGTGCAGGATAACGTCTATCTCGCCTGCCGCGGTGTCTCGCGCGGGCGCTTCTCGTTCCTGCGACCGGGACAGAACGATGCGCTGATGCATGCGGCCGATAATCTGGTCCAGGCCGTGCATCTATCCGCCGTGAAGGACCAGCGCGTGGCCGAGCTCGCCCACGGCCAGCAGCGCCAGCTCGAGATCGCGCTCGCGCTCGCCGGCGCGCCGCGCTTCGTCCTGTTCGATGAGCCTGCGGCGGGCCTGTCGCCGACCGAACGCGCCGAGCTGATCGAGATCCTGACCTCGCTGCCGGCGCATATCGGCTACATAATCATCGAGCACGACATGGACGTGGCGCTGCGCGTCGTCGAGAGCGTCACGATGATGCACAACGGCCGCGTCTTCAAGGAGGGCCTGCCGCAGGAGATCCAGTCCGATCCTGAAGTGCAGGAGCTCTATCTCGGAGGCGGCCATGAATGAGGCCCGCCGCTCGAGCGCCGCGCTCGAGGTCCGCGGCCTCGACGTCTATTATGGCCACTCCCACGCGCTGCAAGGCGTCGACCTCACGCTGGAGAGCGGCGTGTTCTCCGTCGTCGGCCGCAACGGCATGGGCAAGACCACGCTGTGCAAGGCGATCATGGGCCTCGTCGGCGTGAGCGGCGGCTCGATCCGCGTCCGCGGCGAGGATGTCACCCGGCGGCTGCCGGCCCAGATCGCGCGGCTCGGCGTCGGCTACGTGCCGCAGGGCCGTCGGCTCTGGCGATCGCTCAGCGTCGACGAGCATTTGCGACTCTCCGGCGGTCTGCGGCCGGGCGTCTGGACCGTCGAGCGCATCTACGACACATTCCCGCGCCTCGCCGAGCGCAAGGGCCATGGCGGCGGCCAGCTCTCCGGCGGCGAGCAGCAGATGCTGGCGATATCGCGCGCGCTGCTCACCAATCCGCATCTGCTCATCATGGACGAGCCGACCGAAGGCCTCGCGCCCGTCATCGTCGCGCAAGTCGAGGAGATGTTGCTGCGGCTCGGTGACGACGGCGACATGGCCGTGCTCGTGATCGAGCAGAACATCGGCGTCGCCACCGCGATCTCGCGCAACGTCGCGATCATGGTCAACGGCCGCATCAACCGCATCATCGACTCCGCGCGCCTTGCCGCCGACCGCGAGCTGCAGCAGCGGCTGCTCGGCGTCGGGCTTCACGCCGAGCTCGAGCCCGATATCGACATCCCCGCGTCCGGCCCCGAGGCGAAGCCCGCGCCGGCACCACGCCGCGACGGGCCGGTCCGCATCTACGTTTCCAACCCGACGCTGCCGACGCGATGGTCGCAACCGGTGCCGATCGCTCGCATCGAGGCAGCGGCGCGGACACTCTCCACCCAGGTCGCACGGCTCGACGAGACGGCGCGGCGCAAGCGCGAGCCGGCGGCGGCGCAAGCCTCGGGCCCACCGGTGGTGCTGGTCGTCGGCACGCTCGACACCAAGGGCCAGGAGCTGCGCTTCATCCGCGACATCATCGCCGAAAGCGGCCTGCGCACGCGGCTGGTCGACGTCTCGACCAGTGGCAGGCATTCATCCTGCGATGTCTCCGCGCAGGAGATCGCCCTGAACCACGGTCGCGGCGGCTCCGCCGTGTTCGGCACGGACCGTGGTGCCGCCGTCACCGCGATGGCGGATGCATTTACCAATTGGATGCGACGCCAGGGCAATGTCGCCGGCGTGATCTCGGCCGGCGGCTCGGGCGCGGCCTCGCTGGTCGCCCCGGGCATGCGCGCGCTGCCCATCGGCGTGCCCAAGCTGATCATCTCCTCCGTCGCATCAGGCGATGTCGGGCGCTATGTCGGCCCCGCCGATATCACCATGATGTACTCGGTCACCGACGTGCAGGGGCTGAACTCGATCTCGCGCGCGGTGCTCGCCAACGGGGCCCATGCGCTCGCCGGCATGGTTAAGGCGCGGCTCGACACGCGTGCCGCAACGGCGCGCGAGGCCGGCGGGCTGCCCGCAATCGGCATCACCATGTTCGGCGTGACGACGCCGGCCGTGCAGAAGATCACCGCCGACCTACGCGACGACTTCGAATGCCTGGTGTTCCACGCCACCGGCGTCGGCGGACGCTCGATGGAGAAGCTCGTCGAGTCCGGCCAGCTCGCCGGCGTGATCGACCTCACCACGACCGAGATCTGCGACCTCTTGATGGGCGGCGTGTTTCCGGCGATCGATGACCGCTTCGGGGCGATCATCCGCAGCCGCCTGCCCTATGTGGGCTCGGTCGGCGCACTCGACATGGTCAATTTCGGTGCGCCGGACACCATTCCCGAACGCTATCGTGGCCGCAAGTTCCACGTCCACAATCCGCAAGTGACGCTGATGCGGACGACCGCCGAGGAGAACGAGCGCATGGGCCGCTGGATCGCCGATCGGCTCAACCAGATGGACGGCCCTGTGCGTTTCTTCCTCCCCGAGGGTGGCGTCTCAGCCCTCGACGCGCGCGGCCAGCCGTTCTGGGATCCGGATGCCGACGCCGCACTGTTTCGCACGCTGGAGCGGACCGTGCGGCAGACCGGCAACCGCCAGCTCGTTCGCACGCCCAAGAACATCAACGATCCCGATTTCGCCGCCGCCATCGTCAGTGCGTTCCGAACCCTGTTCGGCCGCACCGGCGCGCGGCGGAGGCTAGCGAGGTGAGCGATGGCCAGATTTGAACGCGCAGCCCTCCTGAAGAAGTTTCGCGACATGGCGAGGCGCGGCGTGCCGATCGTTGGTGGAGGTGCTGGCACCGGGCTGTCGGCCAAATGCGAGGAAGCTGGCGGCGTCGATCTCATCGTCATCTACAATTCCGGCCGCTATCGCATGGCCGGCCGCGGCTCGCTCGCTGGCCTGATGGCCTACGGCGACGCCAATGCCATCGTGCTGGAGATGGCCTGCGAAGTGCTCCCTGTGGTCGACCAGACCCCCGTGCTGGCGGGCGTCAACGGCACCGATCCCTTCCGCGACATGGATGTCTTCCTCGACCAGCTGAAGGCGCTTGGTTTCGCAGGCGTCCAGAACTTTCCGACCGTCGGGCTGATCGACGGCACCTTCCGCGCCAATCTCGAGGAGACCGGCATGTCCTATGCGCTCGAGATCGACATGATCGCAAAGGCGCACGACAAGGACATGCTGACCACGCCCTACGTGTTCAGCGAGAAGGAAGCCGCCGCGATGGCGATCGCCGGCGCCGACATCATCGTCTGCCACATGGGCCTGACGACCGGCGGCACGATCGGTGCGCACACCGCGCCAAAGCTCGGGGACTGCCCCGCGCGTATCGACACCTGGGCTTCCGCAGCGCTCAGTGTCAATCCAGACATCCTGGTACTCGCGCATGGCGGTCCGATCGCGGATCCCGCCGACGCCGATTTCATTATGAAGAACACCCGCCACTGCCATGGCTTCTACGGCGCCTCCTCGATGGAGCGACTGCCGGTTGAGCGGGCGCTGACGGAGCAGGTACGTCAATTCAAGGCGATCGGCGCGCGGTAACGCCGAAAGGACGAGGGAGGGAAGGATGTCGGGCAATCTGGTCGGTGAATTGATCCTCTGGCTGATCGTCGCGATCATCGTGATCGTGGTTGGCGTCTACATCGTGAACTGGCTCTATCATCGCTCCTCCAAGGAGACGTCGTTCGTCCGGACGGGTTTCCTCGGCGAACGCGTGGTGATCAATGGCGGCGCCTTCGTGCTGCCATTCATCCACGATTACACGCCGGTCAACATGAACGTGTTGCCGATGGGGGTCGTCCGCTCCAGACAGGATGCCGTGATCACCCGCGACCGCATGCGGGTCGACATCGAGGCCGACTTCTACGTCCGGGTGCAGCCGACCCGCGAAGCGGTCTCGATCGCCGCGGCGACGCTCGGCCGCCGCACCATGGCGCCGGAGCAACTTCATGCGCTGCTCGCCGGCAAGTTCATCTCTGCGATTCGCTCGGTCGCCTCCGAAATGACCATGGAGGAGATGCACGAGCGGCGCGGCGACTATGTCGCGCGCGTCAAGACCGAAGCGGCGGAAGCCCTTGCCCAGAACGGCCTCGAACTGGAATCGGTCGCCATCACCGATCTCGACCAGACCGATCTCGAATTCTTCAATCCCTCGAACCGGTTCGACGCCGAAGGTCTGACCCAGTTAATGCAGGACATCGAGGCCAAGCGGAAGCTGCGCAACGACATCGAGCAGGACTCGATGATCAAGATCCGCGCCCGCAATCTGGAGGCCGAGCGGCAGGCGCTGGAGATCGAGCGCGAGAGCGAGACCGCGCGCCTGGAGCAGGAACGCGACATCGAGATGCGCCGCGCGCTCCAGCGCACCGAGGTTGCCCGCGAACGGGCGCTGCGCGAAACCGAGGCCGAACAGGCGCAGATTTCCGCTCGCGAGGCGATCGAGCGCGCCCGCATCGCCAATGACCAGGCGATTGCGGAAGCCCGCATCGCCTCCGAGCGCGAGACCCGCCAGAGGGAGATCGAGCGGACCCGCACCATCGAGGAAAAGGAGCTGCTGGCGCGCGAGGAGATCGAGAAGACGAGGATCGCCAACCAGCGCTCGATCGACACCACCCGCATTGCCTCCGAGCGCGAGGTGCGCCAGCGCGAGATCGAGCGCATGCGCACGGTGGAGGAAGCCGAGATCGCGGCCCGCGAAGCGATCGAAAAAGCGCGCATCCAGCAGGACCGCGTCGTCACCGACGCCCGCATCGCCAACGAAGAAGAGACGCGCCGCCGCGAGATCGAGCGTACCCGCGCCGTGGACGAGGCCGAGATCGCCGCCCGCGAGGCCACTGAAAAGGCCCGCATCGCGCAGACGCTGATCGTCAATGTCGAGCGCATCTCCTCCGACGAGCGCACCCGCGCCCTGGAGATCCAGCAAGTGCGGACCATCCAGGAGGCCGAGATCGAGGCCCAGCGCGCGGTCGAGGCCGCCCGCATCGCCCGCGAGCGGACGCTCGCCGCCGAACGCATCGCCGCCGAGCAGAACACGCGGCAGCTGGAGATCGAGCGCAACCAGGCGCTCGACGTCGCCGGCATTGCCGCGCGCGAGACCACGGAAGCCTCGCGTATCGCGCAGGAGGAGCGCGTGCGCTCGCTGGAGATCGCCCGCAACCGCGCCGTCGAGGAAGCCGACATCGCCTCGCGCGAGGCGATCGAGGCGGCCCGCATCGCCCAGGAAAAGGCGGTTGCGGCCGAGCGGATCCAGGCCGAACGGGAGACGCGCGCGCTCGAGATCGAGCGCACCGGAGCGCTGGAGGCGGCCGAGCTGAAGCAGCGCGACGCCGTCGAGCGCCAGCGCATCACGGTCGATCTGGCGCTCGAAGCCGAGCGCATCAACTCCTCCAAGAAGCGCGAGGTGCTCAACATCGAGCAGAAGAAGGCGATCGAGATCGCCGACGAGGACCGCGTCATCGCCCTCTCCACCAAGCGCTCCGAACGCATCGACGCCGATCGCCAGGTCAAGCAGGCCGAGATCGTCGCGCGCAAGGAGGTCGAGACCACCGACGTCTCGCGCGAGCAGGCGCTGGAAGCGGCCCGCATCGAGCGGCGCCGCGCCATCGAGCAGCTCGAAGTCGCCCGCGTCCAGTCGCTCCAGGAAGCCGAGATCGCCTCGCGCGAGGAGGTCGAGCGTGCCCGCATCGCCTCCGACCGCGGTCTCGACGAAGCCCGCATCGGGCGCGAGCGCGAGCTGCGCAAGCTCGAGGTCAATCGCGAGAAGGAGGTCGAGACCGTCCTGATGGAGAAGGCGATCGCCATCCACACGAAATCCCTGGAAGAGTCCGCAGCCAAGGCGTCTGCCGAGGAAGCGCGGATGCGCGCGACGGAAGCTACCGAGCGCGTCGTCACGGCCCGGGAGAGCGAGATCGCCAAGCGGCGCAAGACCGTCGAAATCCTGCTTGCCGAGAAGCAGGCCGAGGAGACGCGCATCGCGGCCGAAGCCGAGCGCGTGCGCGCGGCGGTCGAGGCCGAGGCGCAGCGGCTGCTCAACGAGGCCGAGAACGTGCTGACCGACCAGGCGCGCTACTCGCTGTTCCGCAGAAAGCTGCTCGACCGCATCGAGGGCATCGTGCGCGAGAGCGTCAAGCCGATGGAGAAGATCGAGGGCATCCGCATTCTCCAGGTCGACGGCCTCAACGGCAACGGTCACGGAAATGGCAATGGCGGCCGCAGCGCCACCGACGAGGTGATCGACTCGGCGCTGCGCTATCGCGTCCAGGCCCCGCTGATCGATTCCATCCTGTCGGACATCGGCGTCGAAGGCGGCAGTCTCGCCAAGATGCCGGGGCTGATCCGCGAAGCTCGCGACATGCAGGGCATCAAGGAGGCCGCGCGCAAGGGCGGCGGAGGTGCTGGCGGTGGCGAGAAGCCGGCGGCCTCCCCGCCCGCGACCGAGGGCGGCGAGCATTCCGAGCGCGGCCCGCGGAAGAAGAGCTGAGGTTTGAGCGATGGCCCGCGTCTACGTCTCCACCGTCGTCAACGCCCGCAACGACCGCGTCTGGGCACGGGTTCGCGATTTCAACGGCCTGCCGAACTGGCATCCGGCCATCGCCGAAAGCCGCATCGAAGGCGGCGAGCCCTCCGACAAGATCGGCTGTGTCAGGGATTTCCGCCTGCGCAACGGCGACCGCATCCGCGAGAAGCTGCTCGGCCTCTCCGATTACGACATGTTCTGCACCTATTCGATCCTGGAATCGCCGATGGGCGTCGAGAACTACGTCGCCACCCTGCGGCTGACGCCCGTCACGGACGGCGACCAGACCTTCGTGGAATGGACCGCTGAGTTCGACTGCGCGCCGGAGCGGGAGACCGAGCTCGTCAGCAACATCGGCGGCGGCGTGTTCCAGGGCGGCTTCGACGCCTTGAAGCGCGTGTTCGGGGGCTGACGTGATCCGACCTGTTTCGATCAAGGCACACTGCGCCCCCTCGCCCCGCTTGCGGGGTCGCTCGCGCTGTGAGGGTTGGGGGGAGGGGGAGCCTCTCCGGGGACGGAGGCAGTTGGACTCGCGGAGACTCCCCCTCACCCGGCGCTTCGCGCCGACCTCTCCCCGCAAGCGGGGCGATGTGAAGAGAACAACAGAGGGCTGACCGTGCCGCATATCGTCAAGAGCACGATCCTGGACGCACCGACCGACGCGGTGTGGGACGTGCTGCGCGATTTCAATGGGCACGACCGCTGGCATCCGGCGGTCGCGACCTCTTCCATCGAGCGTGCGCAATCCTCCGACAAGATCGGCTGCGTCAGGCGTTTCAAGCTCAAGGACGGTTCGGAGCTGCGCGAGCAGCTGCTGGCGCTGTCCGACCTCGAGCAGGCGTTCAGCTACTGCCTGCTCGATACGCCGGTCCCGATGTTCAACTATGTCGCTCACGTCCGGCTGCTGCCGGTCACCGATGGCGACCGCACCTTCTGGCACTGGGAATCGCGATTCACGACGAAGCCGGAAGACAAGGACCGCATCACCCACATGGTCGCCGAAGACATCTATCAGGCAGGGTTCGAGGCGATCCGCCGACATCTGAAGGAGGCCGCATAGCATGGCCGTGACGGTAAAGACTTTTGCGAATGCGAGCGAGGCGGCTGGCGCGCTGTCGTCGGACCGGAGCGCGCGTTATCTCGGCGGCGGCACGCTGGTGATGCGGGCGCTGAACGAAGGCGACGTGTCGATCTCGACGATCGTCCGCGCGCAGGACCAGGCGCTGACCCGGATCGAGGCCTCAGGCCCGCGCATCACGCTCGGTGCCGGCGTCACCTTCGCGCGCGTGCTGGCCGAGCGCGACCTCGCCTTCCTGCATGCCCCCGCCCGCTCGATCGGCGGTCCCGCTGTACGCAACATGGGCACGGTCGGCGGCAATCTGTTCGCGCCGAGCCCTTACGGCGATTTCACCGTGGCGCTGCTGGCGCTCGACGCCACGATTGCGGTGCAAGGCGGCTTCGGCTCGCGCGATATTCCGATCGAGGAGTTCCTGCAGGGGCGCGAGCGACAGGCCGGAACTTTGGTGCTGTCGGTGTCCTGTACGCGGCCGGCCAGCAGCGAGGCGTTCCGATATCGCAAGATCGCGCGCATCAAGCCGAAGGGCGGCTCGGTGATCACGCTTGCCGCGCATCTGCCGGTCAGCGGCGGACGGATCGCGGGTGCGCGGATTGCGCTGGGCTCGATGGCGCCGACGCAAATCCGTGCTCGCGCCGCCGAGCGCGCATTGGAGGGCCGCTCGTTGGATACTGCGACCATCGCAGCTGCCGCTTCGGCAGCAACGGAAGGAACATCGCCATCCGACAACGCGCTCGGGAGCGCCTGGTATCGCCGCGAGATCGTCGGCGTGCATTTGCGGCGCCTGCTGTCGGGACAGGAATAGCTCGCCATGACAAAAATCCCCCTTCAGTTTCGCCACAACGGCCGCGACGTCGCGATCTTCGTCGACGGCGGCACCAACCTGCTCGTCGCCTTGCGCGAGTTGATCGGCGACATCACGCCGAAGTTCGGTTGCGGCCAAGGCGGCTGCGGCACTTGCAGCGTGCTGATCGACGGTGAACTTCACCTCTCCTGCCTGACACTCGCCGAGACAGTCTCGGGTCGCTCGATCGAGACCCTCGATGGCATGAAACAGGGCCCGAACCTGCATCCGCTCCAGCGCGCCTTCGCCGACAATTTCGCCGCCCAATGCGGCTATTGCACACCGGGCATGCTGATGGCGGCAAAAGCCCTGCTCGACCGCAACCCTTCGCCGAGCCGCGCCGAGGTCGTCGAGGCGATCTCCGGCAATATATGCCGCTGCACCGGCTACGAGCCGATCATCAACGCCATCCTCGCCGCCGCCGGCGGCCGGGTCAGCGCCTAGAGGACGCGACCATGCTGGAACTGCGCAAAGACATCTTCGCCGACGAGCGCGACGACAACCTGAATGAAATCGGCAAGGGCACCCAGCGCCAGGACATGCTCGGCCACATCACGGGCACGTCCAGCTATTTCAACGACCACAAGCTGCAGGGCATGCTGCACCTGAAGGTCGTGCGTTCGGCTCAAGCGCATGCAAGGCTGCGCCGCATCGATACCACCGAGGCCGAGCGCTCGGCCGGCGTCCGCCGGATCATTCGCGGCGCCGACGTGCCACGCAACCTCAACACGCTGCTCAGCCTGATCAACTTCGGCAAGGACGACGAGCCGTCGCTGGCGGTCGACAAGGTCCGCTACAAGGGCGAGCCGATCCTCGCCGTCGTCGCCGACAGCGAGCGCGAGGCGTTCGAGGCGATCGCAAAGGTCAAGATCGACTACGAGCCGCTGCCCACCGTGTTCGACGTCGAGGATGCGCTCAAAACCGGTGCGCCTGTCGTCAACGAGACCTATCCGAAGAACGCCTTCATCTATCACGACGTCTACGATCACCAGCGCCTGCGCTTTGGCGACGTTGATGCGGCGCTTGCGACCGCCGACCACGTGCTGGAACAGCGCTACCAGATGTCGCCGATCGAGCACGCGCCGACCGAGACCAATGGCGCGATTGCCGCGCCCGACACCAACGGCCGCTACGTCGTTTACACTTCGACCCAGGCGCTGTTCTTCTCCGTCGACACCTGCGCCAAGATCCTGGACGTGCCCTCCAACACCTTCCACTTCATCGGCGGCACCGTCGGGGGCGGCTTTGGCGGCAAGGTGGATACGCTGACCGAGCCGCTCGCGATCCTCGGCGCGATGCTGACCGGACGTCCCGTCCGCTACGTATTCGGGCGCGAGGAGGAGATGCAATACGGTCCGCCGCGCGGCGCCGAGCGCATCTACATCAAGGACGGCGTCATGCGCGACGGCCGCATCGTCGCTCGCAAAATCCGCGCTTATTTCGACAGCGGCGCCTATACGCGGCTGTCGAGCTATGCCGCCGTGAAATGCGCCGCGCATCTGCCGGGGCCCTACACCATCCCGAACGTCTATGGCGACGTCTATTGCGTCTTCACCAACCGGACGCCGGCCACCGCCATGCGCGGCTTCGGCGTCACCGCAATGGACTTTGCCATCGAATGCCAGATGGACAAGCTGGCAAACCTCGTCGGCATGGACCCGATGGAGTTCCGCATCCTCAACGCCTATCGCGACGGCGACATGAAGGCGCATCGGCGCGAGGCCAAGAACACCGCGCTGATCGAGTGCGTCCAGGTTGCGGCGGAAAAAGCCAAATGGCCGATCCGCGACGAGTTCAGGCGCGCCTCCTCGCGCAAGGACGGCGGCGGCAGCCGCGCCGCGATCCCGCCGACGCCGGGGGATGCGCGTCCGAGACCGACGACTCCGGCACAGCAGCGCACCAGCTACGATCGGCTCCCGCCCACCGTCACCCGCGAACCGCCGCGCGAGCCACCGCCGCCGGCGCCGCCACCTCCCCCGCCGCGGCCAGCCGCGCCTTCACACGGCGCGACTCGCTTCTCCTCCGTGTTCGGCACCAGGAGGCGCTAGATGACCAGGCATCGCGGACGCGGCATGGCGTCGATCAATTATCCCATCGGCATGAATCTCGGCGGCGATCCGAGCCAGGCGCTGGTGCATTCCAACCCGAGCGGCAAGTTCACCGTGGCGCTGTCGTCGATCGACCTCGGCCAGGGCATGAAGTCGGTGACGCGGCAGATCTGCGCGGAGACGCTGGGCGTGCCGGTCGAGGACGTCTATGTCGACACCGCCGATTCCGACACCGGCCCGCACTGCATGGGCTCGTTCGCCTCGCGCGGCACCCATCGCGTCGGCAACGCCGTGATGGCGGCCGCCCGGGAGGCGCGCGGCGTGATGATGGAGGCCGCCGCCGAGGAGCTCGAGGTTAACGCCGCCGATCTCGAAACCGACGGCCGCGGCAATATCCACGTCAAGGGCGCGCCGCACCGTTCGATCTCGACAAAGGACGTCGCCATTGCCGCGCAGTTCAAGCAGGGCAAGACCATCTCCGGACGCGGCATCTTTCTTGTGCCGCTGTCGGACGTCGATCCCGAAACCGGCGAGATGTCGCCAGCAACCTGCTATGCCCATGCCTGCCTCGTCGCCGAGGTCGAGGTCGATGACGAGACCGGCGAGATCGCGATGGTCCGGATGGACTCCGCCTACGAGCTCGGCCGCGCGCTCAATCCGCGGCTGGTCGAGCAGCAGCTCGTCGGGGGCGCCTGGATGGGCGTCGGTCACGCGCTCTACGAGACGCCGGAGCCATACTATCCCGATCCCGTCCACGGCCCCCGCGACTTCGTCGAATATCTGATGCCAGGTCCCGGCGACATCTGCCCGCACGATATTGCCGTGCTGGAGCGTCCGGCGCCTGACGGTCCTTTCGGGGGAAAAGGGCCTGGCGAGATGTGCGCCAATCCCGTGCTGCCGGCGGTGGCGAATGCGATCTTCAACGCCGTGGGCGTTCGCATCGACGACCTGCCGATCACGCCGGAGAAGGTGCTGCGCGCAATCAAGGCGCAAGGCGGCGCACGGCCGCAGGCACGGCGCTAGGGGGATCGGCCGTGGCGGTTCGCAGCAACATCGTCGGCATCGACAGTCCGGAGGCGCTGGAGAAGGCGTTGCGGGCAGCCTATTACCTCGCCGACGAGGGCCTTGCGACCGCCGCCTATCTCGGGCTTGCGCTGGGCAAGCCGCTGCTGCTGGAAGGCGCGCCCGGCGTCGGCAAGACGGAAGCCGCCAAAGCCATCGCCGCCGTGCTCGGCCGCCGCCTGATCCGCCTGCAATGCTACGAGGGCATCGACGCCTCTGCCGCGCTTTACGAGTGGAACTATCCGCGCCAGATGCTGGCGATCCGCCAGGCCGGCGATGAGAGCATCGACATCTATGGCGAGACCTTCCTGATCGAGCGGCCGATGCTGGCCGCGCTGCGCGCGCCCGATTCAACCGTGCTCCTGATCGACGAAATCGACCGGGCCGACCAGGAATTCGAGGCCTTCCTGCTCGAATTCCTCTCCGACTTCCAGATCTCCATTCCCGAGCGCGGCACAGTGCGCGCGGCCGAGCGGCCGGTCGTCGTGCTCACCTCCAACCGGACGCGCGATCTGCACGAGGCATTGCGCCGCCGCTGCGTCTATCACTGGATCGACTATCCCAGCGCCGAGCGGGAGGCGCGGATCATCATGATGCGCGCATCCAGCGTCGCCGAGGCCACGGCCCGCGCCGTCGTCGCTGCCGTCGAGAGATTGCGGCGCGAACCGCTGAGCAAGGCGCCCGGCATCGCCGAAGCCGTCGACTGGGCCGAGGCCGCGACCCTCCTCAACAAGGGCGGCGCGCGCTGGCCTGATGCCTTCAAACGTTCGATCGGCGTCGCGCTGAAGGACGAAGAGGACCTGCACTTCATTGCGCCGCGGCTCGATGCCATGCTCGCGGAGGCGACCGCATGAGCCCCGAGCTGCAGCTTCCACGCGCTGCCCGCACCTTTGTTTCCTTCGTCGCGCTGCTGCGCGCCAACGGCTTCGCCGTGGCGCCGGAGCAGACTACCGCGTTCCTCGCCGCGATCGCGCTGCTGGGACCGCGCAACCTCGACGACATCAAGCAATCTGCGCTCGCCACCCTCGCTCCGCCGCCCGAGCGCCGCGCCACCTTCGACCGGCTGTTCGACCTCCATTTCCGTGGCGGCGAGGCGATCGAGCATGCCGAAGACGGCGAGGACGATGAGACCGTTCGCCTGCAGGAGGAAGGTCGCGGCGACGAGGAGCCACTGCTCTCCGACGACGCCAACGAGTCCGGCCTCACTGCGACGCGCACCGAGGCTCTGGTCGAGCGCCGCTTCGCGCAATTCTCCACGACCGATGTCCTCCGGCGCCTGGCACGCGAGGCCCCGCGGCGCCTGCCGCGGCGGCGTGGGCACCGCCGCATGCGGGCGCGCCGCGGCCCGTTCGCCGACCTCCGCCGCACCTTGCGCGACAGCGTCCGCAGCGACGGCGAGATCCTGCGTCTCGGCCACATGAAGCGGCGCCAGCGCCCGCGCAAGATCCTGCTGCTGATCGACGTCTCCGGCTCGATGAAGAGCCGCACCGAAGAGAATATGAAGCTTGCACACGCGCTGGTGCAGGCCGCGCCGAGCGTCGAGGTCTTCACCTTCGGCACGCGGCTGACCCGTGTCACCCGCGCACTGCGGCTGAAACGCCGCGAGCAGGCGCTGAATGCGGCAGCGCATCTCGTCAGCGACTGGGACGGCGGCACCCGCATCGGCGACGCGCTGCAGGCCTTTCTCGCGGTCCCGCGGTTCGGCGGTTACGCCCGCGGCGCTGCCGTGGTCATCTTGTCGGACGGACTCGAGCGCGGCGAACCGGACGCCCTTCGCGACGCCGTCGCGAAACTGTCGCGGCGGGCCTGGCGCCTGAGCTGGCTGACGCCCCTTGCGACAGGCCCCGGCTTCCGTCCGCAGACCGAAGCATTGGTCGCGATCGAACGCTTCGTCGACGATCTCGTGGACGGCGGATCGAGCGCATCGATCGTCGCCCACGTCCTGGCACTGGGAAGGAGAGCTGCGTGAACGGTATTGTCGACGGCCATCATCACATCTGGCGGCAGGCCGACCTGCCCTGGCTGACCGGTCCCATGCAGCCCCGCATCTTCGGTCCCTACGAGCCGATCCGGCGCGACTATCCGATCCAGGAATATCTCGACGACCTCAAGGGCAGCGACGTCACCCGCTCCGTCTACGTCCAGACCAACTGGGCCAATGACCGTTTCGAGGACGAGGCTGCCTGGGTGCAGCAGACGGCTGATGAGCACGGCTGGCCGCACGCCATCGTCGCCTACGCCAATTTCGCGGTCGACGACGTGCGTCCGCAGCTCGACCGCCTCAAACGCTATCCGCTGCTGCGCGGGGTGCGCATGCAGCTGCATTGGCACGAGAACCCGCTCTACCGCTTTGCGGCCCGCTCGGATCTTTGCGCCGACCCCATGATCCGCCGCAACGTCGCGCGTTTGGCCGATTACGGCTGGAGCTTCGACCTGCAGGTGTTCACGCCACAGATGCCGGAGGCCGCGGAGCTGGCCGACGCTTGTCCAAAGGTGACCTTCATCCTCCAGCATGCCGGCATGCTGGAGGACCTCTCACCGTCTGGCCGCAACGCCTGGCGCGCCGGCATGGCGCGACTTGCGGCCTGTCCGAACGTTGTTTCGAAGCTCTCGGGTCTCGGCACCTTCATCCATCGCAACGATCCCGCGCATATCGCCGCCGTGCTCGCCGACACCGTCGCGATCTTCGGCGCCGAGCGCTGCCTGTTTGGCTCCAATTTTCCGATCGAGAAGTTGTGGACCAGCTACCGCGAGCTCGTCGGAGCCTTTCGCGCCGCAGCCGCCCCGTTCAATGCGGAGCAGCAGGATGCGGTCTTCAGGACGACGGCGACGCGCGTCTATCGGCTTTGACAGACAAGAAACGAGACAGGAGGGAAACGAATGGCGCTGGAGATCAAGATCCTGGACTACGGCGATATCGAGCTGGAATCGAGCTTCCTGGTGCTCGGCCGCGACTGCGGCCGCACCCGCCGCGTCCTCACCCTCGGCTTCCTGATCCTCGGCGGCCCCTATCCGGTCGTGGTCGACACCGGCTATCGCTCCAATCAGATCATGGAGACGCTGGGCATGCGGGGTCTCCAGTATCATGAGAACATGATCGAGAACCAGCTCGCGCGCCACGGCGTCCGCATGGGCGACGTTCGCTTCGTCTGCCACACCCATCTGCACATCGACCATGCCGGCAAGGACGATCTGTTCCCGATGAACACGACCGTCGTCCTGAACCGCAGGGAGCTCGAATATTCCGTCTCCGGCCTGATGCATCCGCAATATCCGGCGCCCGACATCAAGCACCTGATCGACCGCCTGCACACCAAGAGCGCGCTGCGCTTCCTGGATCTCGAGATCACCGGACCGATCGAGCTGATGCCCGGCGTCTATTGCGACGCCGCCAACGCGCACACCGAGGGCTCGATGAATATCATCGTCCACACAGCCGACGGCATTGCGACCATCTGCGGCGATGTGATCTACGACTTCAACGATCAGATCGTCACGCCTTTCCATGAAATACACGATTGGGAGCCGCGCACCACCGGCAACCATGGCACCACCAAGCGCGCAGAGAAGGCGGCCATCAAGAAGCTTCTCAGCAATTCGCGCTACCTGCTCCCGGTGCACGACCGGCCCGCCAAGATCGAAGGCGGCAACGTCGTGGGTCGGCTGCATGATCAGGTCCCCGGCCCGATCGTACAGTCCCTCCCCCAGCGCAACTGGTTCCCGGCTTAAGGTTGTCGAGGATCGACCGATGACGCATGTGACGTTGCGAAGCGAGTTCGAGACCCTGATCGACCCCTATGCGCCGGTCGCCCAGATCGGCACCGGCTTCGACTTCACGGAAGGGCCGATCTGGCATCCGGTCGATCATTATCTGCTGTTCTCGGACATGCCGGCCGACGTGCGCAGGCGCTGGGATGCGCGGCGGGGCGTCGTCGAGGTCAAACGCCCATCGAACAAATGCAACGGCATGACCTATGACGCCGAGCTCAATTTGATTGTTTGCGAGCACGCGACCTCGTCGCTGGTCCGCGAACGCCCGGACGGACGGCGCGAGGTGCTGGCCTCGCATTTCGGCGGCCAGGAGCTCAACAGCCCGAACGACGTCTGCGTGCACTCATCCGGCGCGATCTATTTCTCCGATCCCTGGTATGGCCGCATGCCGGTCTATGGCGTCGAGCGGCCGCGCCAGCTCGGCTTCCAGGGCGTTTATCGCCTCGTGCCCGGCAGCGAGCCGAAGCTCGTGGTCGAGCGCAATCTGTTCGATCAGCCGAACGGGCTGTGCTTCTCGCCTGACGAGCGGCTGCTCTATGTCAACGACACCGTGCAGGCCCTGGTCCGCGTTTTCGACGTCAACGGCGACGGTTCGCTGGCCAATGCACGGGTGTTTGCGAGCGGCATCAAGTCCGAACTCGAGCCCGGTCTGCCCGACGGCATGAAGTGCGACCAGCACGGCAATGTCTGGGTTACGGCACCCGGCGGCATCTGGGTCTATTCGCCACGGGGCGAACTGCTCGGCAAGGTCCGCGTGCCGGAGCTGGTCGCCAACCTCGCCTGGGGCGGGCCGGATTTCCGCACGCTCTACCTGACCGCGACGCGTTCGGTCTATGCGATCCCGACCAAGGCCGGTCCGCGGCACGAGCCGTATATGAGCGGCCGGCGAAGCAGCGGTGGCGCAACATCGAGCTCCGCCCCGGCCGCGCCCATTCTCGCCGAGGGTGAGCTGCGGCTCGATCCGCAACGCTGCGCCATGATCATCCAGGATCTCCAGAATGATGTCATCATGGACGGCGGCGCCTTCGCCGAGTCCGGCGCGCCGGGACACGCCAAGCAGCAGCATGTCGTGGAGAATGTGCGGCGCCTGGCGGAAGCCGCACGGGCCCGCGGCGTCGTCATCATCCATGTCTGGTTCGTCGTCGAGCCCGGCGCCCCCGGCGTCACACTGAACGCGCCGCTGTTCGAGGGCCTCGTCGACAGCAAGGCGATGGTGCGCGGAAGCTGGGGCGCCGCGCCCGTTTCGGGCCTCGAGCCGCGGCCCGGCGATTTCGTGGTCGAGAAGATGCGCATGAGCGCCTGGGAAGGTACGCGGCTGGAGACGATTCTCAAGGCCACCGGCCGCGACATGATCATCAATACCGGCGCCTGGACCAACATGTCGGTCGAGCACACAGCGCGGACCGGCGCCGACAAGGGCTATTTCATGATCGTGCCCGAGGATTGCTGCTCGACCATGAATGCCGACTGGCACCACGCCTCGATCAACTTCGCCATGCAGAACGTCGCCGTCGTGACCAGAGCCGACACCGTGATCAGAGCGCTGGGATGAGCTGTGGCAAAGCTCCTTCATCTGACCTGCTCGCCCCGCGCCGAGTCCGAGTCGAGTGCCGGAGCGCGCGTCTTTCTTGACGGATTTCGCCAAGCTCGGCCGGATTGGGACGTCGATCTCGTGGACATCTGGCGCGAGCGGATGCCGGAATTCACGGGCCCCATTGTCGAGGCCAAATATGCACGCATGAAGGCTCAGGCCTTCAACGGCACCCAACGCGACAGCTTTGCCGAGGCCGAGCGAATGGCGCTACGCTTTTCGCTGGCCGATCGGGTGCTGATCTCGACCCCGATGTGGAACTTCGGCATTCCCTACAAGCTCAAGCAGTGGTTCGACATCATCGTCCAGCCCGGTCTCACCTTTCGGTTCGATCCATCGCAGGGATATCTGCCGCTGCTCAACGACCGGCCGACGCTGGTGATCATCGCAAGCGGCAGCGATTTTGCCACCGGCATGAACCGCGGCCGGATCGATATGGCTACGCCCTATTTGCGGGAAATCCTGCGCTTCATCGGCATCAGAAATGTCCGTTTCGTTCTGATCGGTCCAACCACGGGACCGCAAGCGCCGATCGATGCTGCCCGCGAACGGGCCCATCAACGCCTCGCTGCAATGGCCGCGACCTTCTGAAGCGCGATGAGATGAGTCTTAATCGCTGCAACGACGGTAGTCGGCCCCCTCTCCCGCTTGCGGGAGAGGGTGTTTCCGCAATGGGATAATTCCTTAGAGGAGAAAGCCCTCACCCGCGCCGGAGCCTGTCATCGGGCGCGCCTTCGGCGCGACCCGGTGGGCGCGACCTCTCCCGCAAGCGGGAGAGGTTGCACCGAGCCCGTGGCAATCGATCGACCTAAAGCCATTCCGCGCTAGAGGCGCAGTCGGCGGCGAGTCGAGCTGAATCAGATCAGGCTCGACTTGCCCCGGCTGAGCACCTGGCCTGTACCTTTGGTGCCGACGATCCGGCCCTGGCTGCAGACCACCTGCCCCCTGGCGATCGTCGTCACCGGCCATCCCGTGACCTCGAAACCTTCCCAGGGCGTGTAGTCTGCGCCGTGGTGCAGATCGGCCTGCCGGATCGGCTTCTTCAATTTTGGATCCCAGAGAACGATGTCGGCATCAAAGCCGACGCCAATCGAGCCCTTACGCGGATAGAGGCCATAGATGCGGGCGTGGTTGGTCGCGGTCAACTCGACGAACTTCTGCAGGGTGATGCGGCCCTTCAAGACGCCTTCGGAGAACAGGATCGGCAGCCGGGTCTCGACGCCGGGGATGCCGTTCGGCACCCAGCGGAACGAGGTACGCGCATTCGGCGTCAGCTTCCCTTTGGGATCGTCGTAGCGGAACGGGCAATGATCGGACGAGAAGGTCTGGAACACGCCCGACGTGATGCCTTCCCAGATCGCCTGCTGGCTCTCGACATCGCGCGGCGGCGGCGAGCAGACGTATTTCGCGCCCGTGATGTCCATGTTGAGGCCCTTCATGTCGTCGGCCGTCAGCGTGATGTATTGGGGGCAGGTCTCCGCATGCACCGGCAGGCCGCACTGCTGGGCCCAGCGCACCTGCTCCATCGCCTCTCGGCCCGAGACGTGCACGATCATGATGGGAACGCCGATCACCTCGGCATGGCTGATGGCCCGGTGCGTCGCCTCGCGCTCGACCGCCTGCGGTCGCGAGGTGCCGTGATAGTACGGCGCGATATGACCTTCGCGCTCCAGCTTGCTGGTGAGAAAGCGGATGGCGTCGTAGCCCTCGCAATGGACCATGACCAGCGCCTCCTCGCGGCGCGCGACGTCGAACACTTCGAGCAGCTGCTTGTCGCTGAGCACGAGGTCGTCATAGGTCATGAACACCTTGAACGAGGTGTAGCCATCCTTGACCAGCGCCGGCAGCTCCTGCCCGAGTACCACGGCAGTCGGGTCGGAGATGATGAGATGGAAGGCGGTGTCGATGTAGCATTCGCCCTCGGCGAGCTTGCGATAGTTCTCGACGCAGCTGCGCAGCGAGGTACCCTTCTCCTGCAGCGCGAAGGGCAGCACCATGGTGTTGCCGCCGGCCGCCGCCGCACGCGTCGCCGAGGCAAAATCGTCGGCCATCACCACGTCGGGGCCCGAGGGCTGCGAGATATGGACGTGGCTGTCGATGCCGCCCGGCAGCGCCAATAGGCCCGTCGCATCGATCTCGCGTACCGCGCCCTCGATGCTATCGGCGATGCTGACGATGCGGCCGTCGCAAATGCCGATATCGGCGCGAAACTCGTCGCTGGCCGTCACGATGGTGCCGCCGCGAATGGCGAGGTCGAGCTGCGTCACTGATGCCTCCGTCACTTGATGCCTGGCAATGTCTGGAAGATCCGCCCCCACTGCGCAAGCGCCCGGATGTCGCCGCCGGCGAGGCCGAGCGATCGCCACAGCGTCACTGCGACCGAATCGAGCACGGCGACGCCCAGCTCCCGCTCCATCGAGGCCGCCTGGGCAGCACTGTCGAGATTGGTGCAGAGAATGACGATCACGTCAGCCCCCTCCGCCGCCACAGCACGGATCATGTCCGCAATCGCCGCCGGCGCGACCTCGGCGAAGGAGAAGTTGTCGCGCAAGCCCAGATGCCGCTCGGCATGCGGAGCAACGCCCTCCTCGGCCCAGACGTCGGCGATGCGCCGCTGGACATCGTCGGTATAGGGCGAGACCAGGCCGACGCGCCTGGCACCGAGCGCGCGGGCGGCATCGATGCAGGCCAGCGTCGATGTCGTCGCCGGCACATTTGTGCGGACCGTGATCGCCTCGCACAGGCTGCGGTCGCGGGCGATGCCGAGCCAGCTTGCGGACGTACCGTTCCAAGCGATGGCGTCAACCTTGGCATCCGCCAGCAGGTCCGCGGCCGGAAGCATCGCGGAGGCATCGAACTGGTTCAGCGCGGCGGCGTCGAGCGCAATCTCGGTGACGCGGAAGCGCGAAAAATGCGCAGTGACGCCGGGAGCGTCGGCCAGCATGGCGCTGGTGACGGGCTCGAGCACAGAGTTGGAGGACGGCGTGATCATGCCGAGACGCTTGCGCATGTCGAAACCTTACGACGCCTGCGCCAGGCGCGTCGACTCCTCGCGGATCAGGGACAGGATGCGGCGTTTTGCATCGTTGAACTCGGGGCTGGTGATGTCGCGCGGGCGCGGCAGGTCGAAGTTGACGGCCTCGCGGATCCGGCCCGGCCGCCTGGTCATGACCACGATCTTGTTGCCGAGCACCAGCGCCTCGTCGACGCTGTGGGTGACGAACACGATGGTACAGCGGCGCTTCTGCCAGATTGCGACCAGTTCCTCCTGCATTTCGAGCTTGGTCTGGGCATCCAGCGCCGCGAACGGCTCGTCCATCAGGATGACACTCGGGTTCATCAGCAGCGCGCGGGCGATGCCCACGCGCTGATTCATGCCGCCCGACATTTCGGAAGGATGATGATGCTCGAAACCGCGAAGGCCGACGAGGTCGATGAACTCCATGGCGCGCTGGTGCCGCTCGGCTCTGGCAACGCCCTTGAGCTTGAGATGGAAGGCGATGTTGTCGATCGCTGTCAGCCACGGCATCAGGGTCGGCTGCTGGAATACCACGCCACGGTCCGAGCCGGGCCGCTCCACCTGTCTGCCGTCGACCAGCGTGCGACCGGAGGTCGCCTGCTCGAAGCCGGCGATGATGTTCAGGAGGGTCGACTTGCCGCAGCCAGAAGGGCCGAGCAGACAGACGAAATCATTGGCCTCGATGTCGAGATTGATGTTGTCCAGCGTCAGCAGGTCACGGCCGCGCCGCTTGTCGGAGAACACCTTGACGATGTTGCGAAGCTCGATTGCCGCCATCAGCCCGCCCTGCCCTGAACGGTGGTTGTCTGCTGCCAGCGCAGCGTGCGCGCCATGATCGCCTTGAGGCCGAGGTCGGAGAGATAGCCGAGCAGCCCGATCGATATCATCGCCGCGAGCACGATGTCGTAGCGCAGGAAGTAGTAGGAATCCCAGAGCACGTAGCCGAGGCCGCTCTTCACCGCGACCATCTCGGCCGTGACCGTCAGCATCCAGGCCGAACCGACCGCAATGCGAAGCCCTGCGAAGATCGAGGGGAGCGCCGCCGGCAGCACGATGTCCGTCAGCATCTGCCGCCCGTTCGCGCCCATCATCGCGCCGGCCCGCACGAGATTGTGGTCCACGGTCTTGACACCATGGATGCTGTTCATCAGCACCGGAAAGAATGCGCCGAGGAAGACCAGGAAGATCGCCGGCTTGTCGGCGATGCCGAACCAGATGATGGCGAGCGGAATCCAGGATACCGGCGGGATCGGGCGCAACATCTGCAGCGTCGGCTCCAGCGTCTTCTCGAACAGCCGCGACCAACCGATCGCGACCCCGGCGAGGATGCCGAGCAGGCTGGCCAATGCAAAGCCGCCAAAGACGCGAAGAGCGCTGGCGAGCGCATCACGCAGCCAATGGCCAGAGTAGGTCTGCGTGGTCTCGTCGAAGCCGAACACCCAGTCGCCGAGCGCATGCAGCACCGCACTCGGCGCCGGCAGCAGCGCGGGCGGCAGCATGCCGCTGCGGGCAAACGCCTCCCAGCCCGCAATCAGCAGCGCGGGGACGACGAGGCGTTCGAGCCCCTGGAACGCCCGCGTCAGCCGGAACGTCGGCCTCGCGGGCGAGACGTCAGTAACCGAGGTCATTCTTGGCCTTTCCCGTGGCCTTTTCCAGGAACGAATAGTCCATGTTCTTCTCCGCTTCCGCGGAGACGTCCTTGGAGATGTATTTGAGGTCGCGCATCATGGCGGCGATCGCCAGCGTCTGCGACCGATGGATCGCAGGATCGGGCGAGGCATTTTTCAGCGCCTCCGTCGCGACCGTCTTGTCGAGGCCGGTGAGCTTGTTGATGACCTCGATCCACGGCCCCTTGTCGGCGATCAGCTTGTTGTCGAGCTCGACCACGGCGCTGACGACGCCCTGGACGCCGACGCGCTGGCCCGCGATCACGTCGGAGCGGGTGACGATCAAGTTGGTCAGATTGCCTGCGGCCTGTTCATACGGCAACACGAAGTGCTTGCCGGCACCGGCGAGCCGGATTTGCGATGCAAACGGCTCGACCGAGCAGATCATGTCGACCTCGCCGCGCTGGAGTGCAGCGAGATGGTCGGACGGATTGGGAATGTTGATGAACTGGATGTCCTTGTTGGGATCGACGCCCTGCTTGAGGAATGCCCCGCGCATATGGATGTCCTGCGCGTTGCCGCGGGAGGCCGCAACCTTCAGCGGCTGACCGTCGCTCTTCGCCTTCGCAACGGTCGCCTTGAACGTGGCCCAGTCCTCGGGCGGCAGGCTCAGCTTCGCGGAGGACAGGCATTCCGAGCCGCCATTGATCTGACCGGACACGGCAACAACGTCAAAGCCTTTGTCGAGCGCGGTGATGTAGTGGAGATAGGTGACCTGCGCGACGTCGATGCTCTTCGATATCAAGGCGGTGAGAACGTCGTTCCCCGAGTTGAAGCCGGTGGCATCGACCTCGACGCCCTTGGCCATGCCTGGGATCAGCGACATCGGCAAGCAGTGCGCGCATTTGGCGTAGCCGAGCTTGATCTTCGCCGTCTGCGCCGAGGCGAGATCGCCTCCGCCAAGCATTGCCGCCATTGCCACTAGACCCAGTCGCAAACTCATCCGCATCGCTTACTCCGCTCCGAAGGCGCGATATCCGCGCATTGCGCAGGATCATCCGTCGAACTGCCGCCGGGTTCGCAGACCCAGGAGACCTGGCTGTCAAAGGAGCTCGGCGTGTCCCGCACCCCCTTGCGCGAGGCCATGAAAGTGCTTGCCGCGGAGGGGTTGATCGAGCTTCGCCCCAACCGCAGCCCGCGCATTGCCGATATCGCGGCGGACGACATCTCGGAATTGTTCGAGGCGCTCGCCGGAATCGAGCGGCTCGCCGCCGAGCTCGCTGCGGAGCGCGCGACCGAGCGCGACCTCGCCCGCCTGCGCACGCTTCAGGCCCGCATGGAGGGTCATCACCGCAGCGGCAAGCTGGACGACTATTTCGCCATCAACGGCGAGATCCACAACGCCATCGTCCGCATGGCCCGCAACACGCCGCTGCGGGAAGCTCACGAGACGCTGATCACCCGGGCCGAGCGCGCGCGATATCTCGCCCTCGGCGCCGACCGGCGCTGGAGCAATTCGGTCGACGAGCACGCCGATATCCTGGCCGCCCTCGAAGCGCGCGACGGCGAAGCGGCGGGCCGCCTGCTCGGCGCGCATGTCGCGCGCACCGGCACGGCCCTGCTCGAAGTCCTCGCCGCCTCTCAGGCCAAGCAGACAGCGGCATAGTCATGAAGCTGCTGCTGCTCAACCCGAACACCAGCGCCGAGGTCACGCACCTGATGATGGGTGTCGGGCAGCGGGCGGTCTCGCCCGGGACGGAGCTGATCCCCTGCACAGCGACCCGCGGCGTGCCCTATATCGCGACGCGCACCGAGGCGCAGATCGGCGGGGCCATTGCGCTGGAGATGCTGGCCGAGCAGCACAGGAGGGTCGATGCCGCGATCATCGCGGCCTTCGGCGATCCCGGCCTGTTCGCCGCGCGCGAGACCTTCAACATTCCCGTGGTCGGCATGGCGGAAGCAGCGATGCTGACCGCCTGCATGGCGGGGCGTCGCTTCGCCATCGTCACCTTCGCCCAGGCGCTTGGTCCCTGGTACGAGGAGTGCGTCCGCGCCCACGGGCTGTGGGAGCGTTGCGCCGGCATCCGCATGCTCGATACGCCGTTTCAGGCCATCTCCGAGGTCGGCACCGAGAAGGAGGACGTGCTGGTCGAACTCGCCCACCGCGCCATCGTCGAGGACAAGGCCGATGTTCTGATCTTTGCCGGGGCCCCGCTCTCCGGCCTCGCCGAGCGCGTCGCCGACCGGATTCCCGTTCCCGTGGTCGATCAGGTCGTTGCCTCAGTGAAGCAGGCCGAAGCGCTGGTGGCCTTGCGCCTGCGCAAGGCAGCAACGGGAACGTTCCAGCGGCCCGCGGCCAAACCGACCCTCGGTCTCGCCGCTGCGCTCGCCGCCCGGATCGAGCATCGCGACAGCTGATCAGAGAGGCGGCCGACGATGCGAAAAGCCCAATTCGTTCTCGAGAACACGGCCAAAGGCAAACAAGCGGGATTCCCCGCCCGGCAGCGCGATGATCTGGATGCCGAAGGGCAGTTCGCTCGCTTCTCGTCGTCGTACCGGTATGGTCAGGACCGGAAAGCCGACCAGCGACACGATGAAGGTGACCGCGAGATAGTCGATCGGCGTCTCCAATGCCGCCCCGTCAATTGCGGTGACATCGCTGATCTCGTTCGGCCAGGAGAAGACGGACGCGGCCGGCGCAATCAGGAAATCGGTACCGATGAACAGTTCGCGAAAGCTGCGGTAGATGGCAGTGCGACGCCGTTCTGCGTTGAGGTAGTCCTGCGCGGACAGTTTCGTGCCGGCCTCGATATTCCAGATCACCGTCGGAGTGAGCTCCGCACGCCGGGTCCTCAGCAACTCGCCATAGCTGTTGGCGATGTGCGCAGCGCGCAGCACGCGGAAGGTTTCGACCGCGCCGCTACAATCGGGCGACGACGGCACGATTTCGGCAACCCGGGCCAGCGCCTCGCACGCGGTGGTGAAACGCACGCGAACGTCGCGCGCGACCGGTGCAACGCCGAAATCGGGTGTGACGGCGATCCTCGGACGTCCCGCGTTCGACCAATCGTCGCTGCCGAGGCCGAGCGATACCGGGTCGTGCCCATCGCTTCCCTTGCACACGGACAGCGCAAGCGCGAGGTCATCGACACCGCGGGCCAGGAAACCGTGGGTCGCCAGCATGTCCCAGCCGAGCGGCCGGCGCGGCGACGGAATGCGGCCGGGCGTCGGCCGGATCGAGGCGACGCCGCAGAAGCTTGCGGGCGTGCGCACCGAGCCGCCGAAATCGGTGCCATGCGCCAACGGCACCATGCCCGCCGCGACAGCGACGGCAGAGCCGCCGGACGATCCGCCGGAGGTCAGTGCGGAATCGTAGGGATTGCGCGTCGGCCCGCACAATCGGTTGGTGCAGACCGCGCCGAAACCGAACTCCGGCGTGTTGGTCTTGCCCAGAATGATCGCACCGGCGCGGCGCAGCCGCGCGACCACCAGATCGTCCTCGGCCGGAACGTGATCGCGAAACAGCATCGATCCATAGGTCGTCTTAAGCCCGCCGGTGTCGGTGAGGTCCTTGATCCCGATAGGCACACCGTGCAGCGGACCGAGCGGCTCCGATGTCGCATCGCAAATCTGCGCGGCGCGGCGAGCACCATCGGCATCGACAGTCACGAACGCCGCCAACCGACTGTTGAGACTCGCAATCCGCGCAAGATGCGCTTCAACGGCCTCACGCGAGGACAGTTCGCGCCTCGCAATCGTGCGAGCAAGCTCCGTGGTTGTGAGGTAGCAAACCGATCGATCCGATGTCATCGGGCCACCATGCCTGAGCGCGCGCCGAAAAGCGACAGGCACGGGCATGAGACTTGCTTTCTCCTCTGGGGCAACGGGAGGCAACACCATGGCTGAAACGCAAGGCGGCCGATCGCTCGTCGTCGATGCGGTCACGCACCGGTACCCGAGTGGCGCGCTTGCAGTCGAGAACATCAATCTCGACATCAAGGGTGGCGAGATCATCGCCCTGCTCGGCCCGTCCGGCTGCGGCAAGACAACGCTCTTGCGTATCATCGCCGGCTTCATCGCGCAGACGCAAGGACGGATCATCATCGGCGACGACATCGTGGACACGCTGCCGCCGAACCGCCGCGCCGTCGGGATCGTGTTCCAGAACTACGCGCTGTTTCCGCACCTGTCGATCAGTGAGAACGTCGCCTACGGCCTCGCCGCCCGCGGCATCGACAAGGCGACGCGCCAGCGCGAGGCGCAACGCCTGCTGGATCTGGTGCAGCTGCCGGCTATGGGTGAGCGGCTCCCGAGGCAACTCTCCGGCGGCCAGCAGCAGCGTGTCGCGCTGGCCCGGGCGCTCGCGATCAAGCCGTCGATCCTGCTACTGGATGAGCCATTTGCCGCGCTGGACAAGAATCTGCGGCTCGACATGCAGATCGAGGTCAAGCGGCTGCAACGCGTTTCCGGCATCACCACGCTCATCGTCACTCACGACCAGGAAGAGGCGCTATCGATGGCGGACCGCGTCGCCGTGCTGAGCCACGGCAAGCTCGAGCAGTTCGGCACACCGTCCGACGTCTACGACCGGCCGCAGACATTGTTCGTCAATACTTTCGTCGGTTCGACCAACCGCATGCCCGGCGTGGTGGTTTCGGCGGACCGTACCGCCGCCAAGGTGCGCCTCGACGCCGGCGCGGAGATCATCGCACGGCCCGCCGGCGGGGCGCTCAGCGAAGGTGGCCGAGTCACCGTCTGCATCCGTCCCGAGCATCTGCAATTCGTCGGCGACGAGACCGGCTTTGCCGGCGTCGTCGGCATGTCGCTGCCGCTGGGCGCGACCGTCGTCCACGAGGTCACGACCGCCGACGGCTCCGGCGTCAAGGTCTCCCAGGCGCGCATCGGCGAGACGCGCGCGCTGGAGAACGGTGCTGCGGTGCGCCTCGCGCCGCTCGCCCCGTCGCTCGCCAACGCCTTTCCCGCAACGCTTTAAATCCAGTCTTTGTCCAGAGGGGAGTTTGATATGATCATGAACCGCAGAAGCCTGCTGACCACGGCGCTCACGCTCGGGGCCATGAAGGCATTTCCAGGTTTGAGCTTTGCCCAGGCTCGCCCACTGGTGTTCGCGACCTTCACCGGAAGTTGGGAGGAAGCTCACAAGGCCGTGCTGGTGCCGGCATTTCGCAAGGCGAACGCAGACGCCGCGATCGTGCTCGATCCCATGCTCTCGGTGGACCAGATCGCCAAGGTCAACGCTGCGAAAGCCAATCCGCCGATCGACGTCATGCTGCATGATCCCGGCCCTGCACTCATCGCCATCGGCCAGGATCTGGTCGAGCCCTATCCGGTCGAGAAAAGCGTCCATTACAAGGACCTGATCGCCGAGGCGCAGGAGCCGATGGGCCCTGCCCCGTTCTTCCAGGTCGTCGGCCTCACCTACAATCCGGAAGCCGTCAAGACGCCGCCGACATCGTGGGCCGACCTCTGGAAGCCCGAGTTCAAGGGCCGGGTCGGAATCACCAACCTCAACTCGACGCTCGGCACCGGATGGCTGGTCGAGATCGCCAAGATGCGCGGCGGCTCGGAAGCCAATGTCGATCCCGCCTTCAAGGCGCTGGAAGAGCTCAAGCCCAATCTCGCCGCGGTCGCCGCCAATCCCGGCGCACTCGCGACCCTGTTCCAGCAGGGCCAGATCGACATCTCGCCCGGCAACTTCAACGCCATCCAGATCCTGAAAGCGCGCGGCGTGCCGGTCGAGTTCGTGGCGCCCAAGGAAGGCGCCATCGCCTTCAAGACCACGATCCACATCGTCAAGAACTCGCCGAACCGCGAGCTCGCGTTCAAGCTGATCGAGGCGGCGCTGACACCGGAGGTGCAGACCACGCTGATGAATCCGCCCTATCTGATCGTGCCGACCAATTCCAAGGTCACGATGGGCGGTGAGATCGCGCGCGTGCTGGCCAAGGACACGGCCGAGCTGAAGAAGAAGTTCGTGTTCCAGGACTGGAAGAAGATCAACGAGCAGCGCTCGGCCTGGATCGAACGCTTCAACCGCGAAATCAAGATCTAGAGCATGATGAGATTAGATTCGACTGCCGTGACGAGGGAGGTGTGCACCCTCCCCCGTTTGCGGGAGAGGGCTGGGGAGAGGGTATCTCCGCAATCGAGACCCCCCAAGAGGAGAGAACCCTCACCCGGCGCATTGCGCCGACCTCTCCCGCAAGCGGGAGAGGTGCACCGAGTCCGCGGCCGATTGATTCAACTTAAGACCATTTCATCCTAGAACATTCGAGGAATGGCGATGGGCACAGCACCGGCATCACGCGATGTGACATCCTACGGGATGGGATTGGCAGCGCCGCTGGCGCTGTTCTTCCTCCTCTTCTTCGTCGCGCCGCTGCTGCAATTGTTCTGGCTCTCGCTGCACAACGACACGGCCGGGCTCCACTGGGGGCTCGGCCAGTACCTGCACTTTCTCACCGATCCATTCAGCCTGGGCGTGCTCGGCTCGACACTGCTGCTGGGCGCCGAGGTAACCGCCGTCTGTCTCGTGCTCGGCTTTCCCATCGCCTGGCTCTATCAACGAGTCGGACCAAAGCTTCAGACCATCATCATCCTGATCGTGTTGCTGCCGCTTTTGACCAGCGTGGTCGTGCGCACCTTCGCCTGGATCGTCATCCTGGGCCGGCAGGGAATCATCAACGCCACGCTGCAATCGCTGGGGATCATCGATACCCCCCTCAAGCTGCTTTATACACAGTTCGGCGTGGTGATCGCGCTGGCGCAGGTGCAGATGCCGCTGATGACGCTGCCGCTGATCACCGCGCTCGGCCGCATCGAGCCCAATCTCGACGATGCCTCCTGCTCGCTCGGCGCCGGAAGCTGGCGCACCTTCTTCCGCGTCGTGCTGCCACTGTCATTGCCCGGCGTGATCGCCGGCTGCACGCTGACCTATGCCGCTGCGATCACCGCCTTCATCACCCTGTCGCTGGTCGGCGGCGGGCAGATGCTGTTCATGCCGATGTATCTCTATCAGCAAGCCTCCACGCTCCAGAACTGGCCGTTTGCGGCGGCGATCTCCATCATCTTCCTGCTCGCCGTGCTCGCGGTCGTCTCGGTCTTCACCACGCTCGGCCGCCTGTCGCGCGGCCATGGAGGCGCGTAATGAGCGGCCGCAGGCGTACCCTGGAAGCCCTGAGCTTCGAGCTGGTCATGACCGTGATCGCGGTGATCGCGCTGATCATCATCATCGCGCCGTCGCTGGTCGTTGTGATCGTCTCCTTCACGAGCGGCTTCTCGCTGCGCTTCCCGCCGCCCGGCTATTCGCTGCGTTGGTACGCCGAATTGTGGAATGCCTGGCAACTGCATTTCGCGGCGAAGAACAGCCTGATCGTGGCGTTCTGGGCGACCGGCCTCTCCGTTGTGCTCGGCGTCGCAGCCGCGCTCGCAATCTCGCGGTCGCGGACGTTGTCCGCACGGCTGCTCGATTCCCTCTTCATGTCGCCGCTGGTCTTGCCGGCGCTCGCCTTCGGCCTTGCCGCCCTGATGCTGTTCTCGCTGGTCGGCCTGCCGGTGTCGCCGCTGACGCTGGTGATCGGACACACCGTGGTCTGCGTCCCCTATGTCGTGCGCAACACCGTCGCCGCCCTCGCCCAGCTCGAGCCGACCCTGCTCGAAAGCTCGGCCGTGCTGGGGGCAAGCCGTCTCTACACGTTCCGCCGCATCGTGCTGCCGCTGATCCGGCCCGGCATCATCGCGGGCGCCTTCATCGCCTTCATGTCGTCCTTCGACAACGTGCCGGTGTCGCTGTTCCTGCGCGATGCCGCGACCGACATGCTGCCGATCCGGATGTGGCAGGATCTCGAAGGCAAGCTCGACGTGACCATCGCCGCGCTCTCCGGCGTGCTGATCATCGCCACCGTCGCGCTGGTCGCGGTCATGGAGCGTGTAACTGGCCTGTCGCGGCGCCTGACCAACTGATCAGGCACCGCGAAACAGCGAGTAGCCCCAGCGCGTGAATTTCAGCGGCAGATGAAAATGCTCGTCAACGTTCTTGATGCGGAACCGGAACGGCGTCACGGTCAGGAAACCGTCGCGCTCGCCAAAGAACTCGCCGAGATGAAACAGCACCTCGTACTCGCCGGCCGTCACGCCAGCGCCTTGCGCGACGGGATGATCGAGCGCGCCGTTGGCGCCGAGCCGCCCGTCGGCGATGCGCGCGGAGTCCGGATCGATCCGCCAGATCTCGACGCGCAGCCCCTGCGCCGGCCGCCCGCTCGCCACATCAACCGCGTGAATGGAAATGCCGCCTGCCACGTTGTTCCTCCCATGAGCAAGCCGCCATGGTAGACAGAAACGCGGCCGTTCGGCCAGCACCCGCATTGCTGCCGGCCCTTGGCGCGATGACCTTGCTGCAGGCCCTCGTTGCGTTTGCCTTGTTCGCGCCTGGCGTGGTCGCGCCGCGCGCCCATATCGAGGTCTGGCAGCTCTCGATATTCTCCTGCGCTGTGTTCGCCGTTGGCATCCCGGCCTCGTTCTGGGGCGGCGGCTTCATCGCGCGGGCAGGCTCGCTGCGGATCGCGAGCCTGTGCGCGGCGGCCATCGTCGTCGCCATGGCGCTGGCCGCGCTCGGATCGACCGCCGCCCTGCTGGCCGCGGGCATCTGCCTTGGCCTTGCGATGGGGCCCGAAACACCGGCGAGCGCGGCGCTGCTGGCGCGGCTCGTGACCGCCGAGCGGCGCACCTTCGTGTTCTCGGTGCGCCAGACCGGCAACCAGATTGGCGCTGTCTGCGGCTCGCTGGCCCTGCCCGCGATCGCCATCGCATTCGGACCGGCCTGGTGCTATGCGGTGGTGGGCCTCTGCGCGCTGCTGGCGATCGTTCTGTTTGAATGGTTACGGCCGGCCTACGCCGTCAAGCTCGTCCCGCCCCCAAAGCTCGATCTCCGCGCGCGGCTGGCGCTGATGACAGCGGACCGGCGTATCGCGATGCTGGCGCTGGCCTCGATGCCGTTCAGCGCCATGCAGGTGTCGCTCAACACGGTGTTCGTCACGCTCGGCACCCGCGAGCTCGGCCTCAGCCATATCGAGGCCGGCATGGCGCTCGCCTGCGCGCAAGCTGGCGGCCTCGTCGGCCGGCTCGGCTGGGGATTTGTGGCGATGCGGCTCGATGCTCCGCGCATGGTGCTCATCGTCATCGGTCTCGGCATGGCCTTCTGCGCCGCGCTGCTCGGCCTCGACGGCGGATCGCTCAGTCGCACCTGGCAGTTCGCGATTGCGGCGTTGTTCGGCTTGACGGCGTCGGGCTGGAATGGCGTCTTCATTGCCGAGATCGCCCGCCTCGCCCCTCAAGACCGGATCGGCGAAACCACCGGCGCGGTGCTGACCGCATCCTATGCCGGCCTGCTGGTGGCGCCCGCGCTGGTATCAATCCTTGATGGTGTGGCCGGCCTCGGCGCGGCCTTCTTTGCCTTGGCGTGCCTCGCCCTCTGCGGCACGGTGGCGCTGATCTGGGGAGGCCGTGCCAATGCCAGCGCATAGTGCCCGCGAGATCGCGGCCGATTTCGCAGCCGGGCGGACGAGCGCCGTCGAAACCGCAAAGGCCGCGCTCGCGCGGATCGAGGCCGCTAAGGCGTTGAACGCGGTCGTCACGATCGATCCCGCACACACGCTGGCCGACGCTGCGGCGGTCGACGATCGCCTGCGTGCCGGCGAGGCGATGCCGCTCGCCGGCGTCCCCGTCATCGTGAAGGACAACATCTGGGTCGGCGGCTGGCGCGTGACGCAGGGCTCGCGCCTGTTTAGCGATTTCATCGCACCGCACGATGCCGTCGCGATCGAGCGCCTGCGCAGGGCCGGAGCGGTCGTCGTCGGCATCGGCGCAACATCCGAGTTCGCATGCAAGGGCGTCACCACCTCGCCGCTGTATGGGTCAACGCGGCATCCGCTCGATCCCGCGCTGACGCCAGGTGGCTCGTCGGGGGGACCGGCGGCCGCGGTTGCGGCCGGCCTCGTGCCGCTCGCGATCGGCACCGATGCGGGTGGCTCGAGCCGCAGGCCGCCAGCCCATGTCGGGGTCGCCGGCTTCAAGCCGTCCTATGGCGCGATCCCCTATGGGCCAGGTTTCGCCGAGCCCTTCTTTGGCCTCTCCGTCATCGCGCCGATCGCAGCTGATGCGGCCGATATCGCACTGGTGTTCGAAGCCATGGTCGGCGCCGATCCGCGCGATCCGGATTCTTCTGTCGTTGCGCTGCAGGCCGAAGACATCGGCGGCCAGCGCATCGCGTTCTCGCCGCGCCTTGGCCTCGATGTCGCGATTGATGACGTCGTCGCGAATGGGCTCGCCTCCGCCATCGAGCGCCTTTCCGCGGCAGGTTTGTGCATCACGCAACGCGATCCCGTTTGGCCGGCAGGCACCACGGAAGACGCCATCATGCCGCTTCAGCATGCGGGTCTCGCGGCACTCTACGGTGATACTTTCCGCAAAGATCCTACC
This sequence comes from Bradyrhizobium diversitatis, assembly GCF_016031635.1. Taxonomy (GTDB): domain Bacteria; phylum Pseudomonadota; class Alphaproteobacteria; order Rhizobiales; family Xanthobacteraceae; genus Bradyrhizobium; species Bradyrhizobium diversitatis. The sequence goes on along the minus strand of NZ_JACEGD010000006.1, from coordinate 96,161 downwards.
ATCTTCGATCCCGACATCGCCAGGCAGATCGAGCGAGGTCTCTCCTGGTCGGGTGCCGAGGTTGCCGGAGCGCTACTCGCAAGCGCTGCGATCGCCAATGCCTTCGCGGCTTTCTTCACTGAAGTTGACCTCTTGCTGACGCCGACTGTGCCATGCGTCGCGTGGCCGCTGACGCAGCTCGGCCCGGACATGATCGGTGGAAAACCCGCAAGCCCGCGGGCCCACGCGGTGTTCACGCCCTTTATCAATCACGCCCACCTGCCGGCGATTTCGATTCGGTGCGGAACGGATCGGTGCGGGCTTCCATTCGGCCTTCAGATCATCGCCGCGCGCGGACAAGACCGCTCGCTGCTCGGAGCAGCGCAAGAGATTGAGGCCATCCTGCGAGTGTAAATCCTGCCGTGACTGAGCGGCACATCGACCTCGAACACCTGCTCGTCTGCGCATCTCGGATCGCTCGGCCATAATGGGCCCGTCGAGCCGACTGCGAAACCGCTCGTATCGGTCCAACGCCTTTTTCAAGCCTGCGGGACCGCCTCCTCGATCGACCGGTCCATCAATGCATAGTGTGCGATGCCTCCGACAATAGTCCTGAAGAAGTTCAGAGTGAAGCGACCGTAAAGAGCGCCTAACCCGGATCCCGAGGATGCAAAGCGATAGGAGGCACTGAGGACACGCGCGATCTCGAACAATCCCATGAGCTCGTGGTACACCAGCGCCGACTGAATGCCGAGCAGCGGCAGCAACAGGGACTGCAAACCGACGCTGGTCATGACGCCCTCGCTTCGGGGCGCGGCAACGGCAGGAATTGCGCAAGGTGAGCACTCCTCCACTGATATGGCGTATTGCCGGCGAAGCGCTTGAAGACTGTCGTGAAATGAGCCTGGGTCTGGAACCCGACGGTCAAGGCGATGTCTACGAGCGAGATGTCCGACCGCTGCAGCAATTCCTGAGCACGCTCGATCCGCCGCTTCAGCAAATATTCGTGCGGCCGCATGCCGACGGCCGCCCGGAACTGCGCGGCGAAGTGCATCCGGCTGAGGCCAGCAACGGCGGCCAGATGCTGCAAGGTGACCTTCGCGTCCAGATTGTCGTCGATATACTGCATGACGCGCTTGAGACGCCATTTTTGCAACGACCGCACCGCCCGGCAGGCGTGCCCTCCGCGGTCGCTCTCGGTCGGCTCGGACTGGCCTCGTCCGGCCGTCGTTCCCCCGCTGGCCTTCCGGGTCAGAATGGCCAGGCGCAATGCGTCGACGAGAATAGCGGAATGCGGATCTTGCATGGCTTTGGTTGCCGCGAGTGCATCCGAGAGGCGCCGCATCACCGGGTCCGCGCTTCCCTCCGCACCCGTCTCCCGATCGGACTCCGCGGACGCGTGCGCAAGGCGTTTTGCCGACACCCTGAAGCTTGGCCCGCCACTGGCAGATCCCCGCACGTCCGGCGCAGGCGACTCGATGGCCAGCGCAACATCCAGATGCACGAGGGAGAGCATCACTGCCGCCTCGCTGGAGCGCGGCGAACGCTTCAATGACCGCAGCTGCGGGCCGTCGATGGGAGAGACGTCCATCGTGGCGGCGACATGATCCTCGGCATTTTGCGGGTATGATATCTGCAGCGACATCGTCGAACCTCCTTGTCCCAATTTGCACCAGCAATGCCTGGCCGGCTTGTCCGAATGCTATGGGAACAGAGTAGCTCGGCGATCCGCACGCTCCATTCTACGCGCGGGTGCATGGATAAGGTCTCGGGTTAACCGCGTCATACGTAGGTATGATCGCGGGCGAGAGAGCGAGCGGAACACTCCGCCCCAGCCTCGAGCCCTGAAGCTGCCCTGCCTGCGGTAAGTTGACGCGTCCGCGATGGGCAAAATCACCGATAGGCCTTGTTTCGCTGGGGAATTTCCGTCGCGCCGCCCTCGCCGCATTGGACTATCCACGGGGTCTTCTAAGAGGGCACGAAAATCCTCTAGGGGGATATTGTGGGCGCGATCAAATCGCGGCATCAACGCGGCTGCGATGAGAAGAAGCCCTAGCTGAGACGATGACGAACTTTGATCGGCCCACGGGCTTGTCCATGAGCCGCGCCGGCCTGCGGTTCTGGTCCGCCGTCCTCGCCTTCGCGGTCTTCATGGTGGACGTGCTGACGCCGCTCGAAGGCGCGGTCGCGGTTCTCTACGTCATTGCGATCCTGCTCGCGGCGAGGACGAACCGGCGCAACGACATCATCGTCGCCGCGATCGGCTGTGCCGCCCTGACGATCACCGCGTATCTGTTATCGCATGATCACGAGCCCATCGGCTCACCGGCCCTTCGTGCCCTGGTGAGCCTAGCGGCCATCGCAATCACCACGCTGCTCGCGCTCCAGAATCATGCCGCAACCAATCGCCTGGCGGCGCAGGCTCGCCTCCTCAACCTCTCGCATGACATGATCTTCGTCCGGGATCGCGCCGGCGTGATCAATTTCTGGAACAAGGCCGCGGAACAGACCTACGGCTGGACCACCGAGGAGGCGCTCGGCCAGATCGCCGACAAGCTTCTGCGAACCAGCTATCCCGACCGGAGGGAAGTCATCGAGGCCGCCCTGCTCGATACCGGGCGATGGGAAGGCAGGGTTGAGCAGCGCACGAAGGCCGGTGCCGTACTCGCGGTCGATGCCCGCTGGGCGCTGCAACACGACCATCTCGGCAAACCCGTCGGGGTGCTCGAAACGCACACCGACGTCACGGACCAGGTGGCGGCGCACAGCGCGCTCGTGCAGAGCGAGCAACGATACCGCCGAATGTTCGACGCGAGCCGGATCGGCGTCGTAGAGGAAGACTGGAGCGGACTACGGACCGCGCTGCGTTCGCTACCCACCCAAGGGGCAGACCTGCGCGATTATCTGGCACGGCATCCCGATTTCGTCCGCCATGCCCGCGGACTTGCCAGAATTGCCGACGTCAATCCTGCCCTGCAGAAGATGGCGGGGGCGAGCAGCTCTGCGGCCTTCATCGAGAACGTGGACAAGCTGCTAGGCGAGAACGATCGCAGTTTCCTCGACGCGCTGGTGGCATTCGCGGAAGGAGAGCAGTTCCACGAAGGGGAGAGCGAGCTCGTGCGCCTCGACGGACGCAAGCTCCCCGTGCTGTTCACGATCACCTTTCCGCCTCAATCCGACGAAGATCACAACGTGCTCATCTTCGTCGTCGACATTACCGAGCGTCGGCAGGCGCAGGATGCGCTGCTGGCGGCGCAAGCCGAGCTCGCTCATGCTGCACGCGTTGCAACCCTCGGCGAGCTCAGCGCGTCAATTGCGCATGAGGTGAACCAGCCGCTGGCGGCGATCGTCACCAGCGGCGAGGCCGGCTTGCGCTGGCTGCGGCGCGACGTCCCCGATCTCAAGGAGGTTACGACGACGATCGGCCATGTCGTCGCTCAGGGCCGCCGTGCCAGCGAGATCGTGACCCGCATCCGCACCTTCCTCAAGAAGGCCCCGCCCCAGCGGGATATGCTGCAAATCGGCGAGATCATCGAGGAGGCGACCGCACTGGTCGCGCGCGAACTCGCCAAGGACCAGGTCACCCTCACCGTCGAGTCGCAGCACGATCTGCCGCCGATTCGCGGCGACCGGGTCCAACTACAACAGGTCCTGGTCAACCTTCTGATCAATGCCGGCCAAGCCATGTCAGGCCAGCCCGGTTCCCGCACCATCACGCTGCGCGCCGGCAACGAGGACAGCGAAACCCTCGCCATCATGGTACAGGATAGCGGCCCGGGCATCCAACCTGAGGATCTGCCGCGCCTGTTTGATCCGTTCTTCACGACGAAGGATGGCGGAATGGGCATGGGACTTGCGATCTGCCGAACCACGGTGGAAGCTCACGGCGGCCGGTTGTCTGTGGCGAGCACTCCGGGCTCGGGAACGACCTTCCACCTGACATTGCCATTTAGCCAAGAACACGCCTTGCCATGACCCGACCCAACCAGGCGCAGCCGCCCGCCCAACCCTCCAGTGCATTGGTGATCGTCGTCGATGACGACGAAGGCATCCGCGCCTCGCTCGACAGCCTGTTCCGATCCGTCGGCCTGCAAACGCGCCTGTACGGCTCGCCCGCCGAATTGCTTGCCGGCTCGCTGCCCGACGGTCCCGGCTGCATCGTGCTGGACGTCCGCCTTCCGGGCGTGAGCGGGCTCGATCTGCAGAGCCAGTTCGTCCGGCAGGGCATCAGCTATCCGATCATCTTCATGACCGGCCACGGGGACATTCCGATGTCGGTGCGTGCCATGAAGGCCGGTGCCGTCGACTTCCTTTCAAAGCCGTTTCGCGACCAGGACATGCTGGATGCCGTGACCGCGGCGCTCGAGCGTGATGCGCAGCACCGTGCCGAAGCCGCGGCCAAGGAGGACATCCGCGCCCAGTACGAGACCCTGACGGCGCGCGAACGCGAGGTGATGGGCCATGTCACCGCCGGCCTGATGAACAAGCAGGTGGCGGCCCTGATCGGCCTCAGCGAGATCACGGTTAAAATCCACCGCGGGAACGTCATGCGCAAGATGGGGGTTAGGTCATTGGCCGACCTCGTTCGCAAGGCCGAGGCGCTCGGAGTTTCCCAAACCCGCAGGACTACGGACCAAACCTGAGTATAATTTCGGCGGTCCGGGCCCCGGGTGCATAAGGCATTATCGGCCGCGCAACGGGAGATATCCTCCTTGCCTTGCGGAACACCGCGGTCAGGATTGTGCGCAAATGGCCAAGACCCCTGTGATTGCGATTGTGGACGATGATGAAGGCGTTCGCGCTTCGCTTGCGAGCCTGGTGCGTTCGCTCGGCTACGAGGCCGATGCCTACGAGTCCGGCCTGGACTTCCTGCGGCATGCGCCGGGAGATGATCCGGCATGCATGATCACCGACGTGCAGATGCCGGTCATCACGGGCGATGAGTTGCAGGCCCAATTGATTGCCGCCGGCCGCCGCTTCCCGATCATCTTCATGACCGCATTTCCAAGCGAATCCGTGCGCCAGCGTGTGATGGCGGCGGGCGCGCATTGCTATCTCGGCAAGCCCTCCAGCGGCGATGAGATCATCCGCTGCCTCGAAGAGGCGCTGGCAGGCCACGCGCCGTAGCCCGCCTATTCGTCCCTCGCGCAACGGCCCTCCTCCCCAACCAGACGTGCATTCCGACAACTGGGTTGATGGACCGGAAATACCGGCAGGAACTGCAAACCTCATAATCGTCGTCGACTTTTTCGACTTCGGCCGGGCGGCACGCTTTGCCGAAAAACGGATGAGGCACGATGCCCGTGAACGCCACCAGTGCTGCCGCGCCGTCCCCGTTGGTCTTCGCCGGCTTCCCGGCAAGCTCCTGGGGCTTCGCGCTGCGGGTATGGCTGGCGATGATGCTCGCACTCTATGCGAGCTTCTGGCTCGAGCTCGAATCCCCCTCGTCGGCAGCCTTGACCGTGGCGATCCTGGCTTTGCCGACACGCGGTCAGGGCATGGAAAAGGCCGGTTACCGGCTGCTCGCGACGGCGATTGGGGTCATGGCATCGATTGCGATCGCCGGCGTGTTTTCTCAGACCGACGGCCTCCTGCTCGCCGTGCTCGGCATCTGGGTCGGGCTCTGCGTCTATGTCGCCGCCATGTTGGACGGCAATCGTGCCTATGCGGCGGCGCTCGGCTGCATCACCGTTGCCCTGATCGCCATCCAGCAGATCGACACGCCGCTCCAGGTGTTTCCGGCCGGCATCGCGCGCGGTGCCGCCATCGGCATCGGGGTGCTTGCGGTGGCGCTTGTCAACGAGGTGCTGGCCGCGCCGAACTATCATCCGGTACTGGCAGGCCGCATCGAGGCGCTGTACGACCGGGTCAAGGCCCTCACGCACGGTACCGACCTTGACTCCGCAGCGGCTGCCGCGAGCCTGTTGCACGACATCGCTGCGATACGTCCGGAGATCGCCAGCCTTACCACGGAATCGAGCATCGGCACGGCACGGACCGCGGCCGCGCGTTCCGCGCTGGTCGACCTCGTCAGCGTCCTCTCCCTTGGGCGCATGCTCGCGGCGCTCCCGGTCACGTCCGCCCCGGCGCAGAGTGCGAACGGCCCGGTCCAGAAGGCGGCCACGCTGACGGCCATTTCCCGATCCTGGCTCCGCAGCGAGATCAGCCATAAGCTTGCCCAGGTCCGCAGCAGCCTCGATGCGCTGCACCAAGGGGTACGTCCGTATCATGCATGGCGAGCGCCGCTCTACCGCTCGCGCCGCATCGCGGCGAAGGCCGGCGCACGGGCCGCGATCTCATTCACGCTGATCGCGATCTTCTTCGTCCTGACAGGCTGGCCGACCACCGAGCTCTGCCTCTCGCTCGTCGCGGTGATCCTCGGCCTCGGCTCGACGGCGCCCGCGCCACGCACCTTCACGATGGTGACGGTGATGGCGATGCCGATCGCCTGCGCGCTGGCGGGCATCCTGAAATATTTCGTCTTCAACGGCGTGTCCGAATTTCAACTGCTGGCGATCGGTCTCGCGCCTGTCGTCATCGGCTTCGCGCTGCTGATCTCGTCGCCGAACCCGCTGCTGTCTTCCCTCGGCCGGCTCACGCTGGTGTTCACGATCGCCGTCCTCGCACCGACCAACCCGCAGAACTACGACCCCGAGGTCTTTCTCGTGACGAGCTTCTTTGCCTGCCTGTCGTCCGTGCTCGTGCTCGCAGCGCAGACGCTGCTGCCTCCATTGTCGGGCGACCAGCGAGTTCGTCTGCTGTTGCGAGAGGCCACGGACCAGCTGGGCCAGCTCGACCGCTGGCGAGTTCGAGACCTCGCGCCAGAGGAAGCCGCGTTTCGCGACGCGGGGCGAGTCGAACAGATTTTGAGCGCAAACGGCGCCTCGGCTCTCAATGGTCAGATCGCGGCGAAGGCGATGCGCTGTTTCGACCAGGTTGAGAGCTTGCGACGCTGCCGCGCCGAACTGGAGCGGCTGACTCAAGGTCCGCTCGCCCGGCTGGTGCAGGACGCACGAGACGCCCTCGCCCAGCGCAACGGTGCCGCGATCCTCGTCGCTGCCGGGGCGCTGAGCAAGGCGGCATCGCAAAACAACCTGTCCGCGAATTCGGCCATCGCCGTGCTGGTTCCGGCAGCTACCATATTTGCACCATCGCAGTCTCCAACAGAGCCCAGCCAAGGCAAGCAGCCATGACAAACACATATCGGGAGCTCGTCATCGGTGGCGTGCTCATTGCTCCCATCGTCTCCTATGCCGCAATCGCGCTGCTTGCGTTCCTGATGCTTCGCCCGCTGCTGCGCTTCGTCGGCTTCGCGAGAGTCTTCAGCAACCCGTCGCTCGCCGAACTTTGCCTCTACGTGGCGATGTTCGGCACGCTCGCGCTGTTCTTCTAGGAGACGTGCCATGGAAGCCACCCTGCCTCGGGACGTCACCCCGCTTCACGGCGAGCCCCCAGCCGAAGCACCGGTCGATGCCGCAGACGCCGTGGACGGTTCAAACGCGCCGCAGACCGTGGCGCGCGACACCAGCGATCGGGCACTGCACAGCATCAGCCCCTCCGCATGGGCTACGCCTGCCACGAGGCGCCTGCGCCAAGCGGTCGGCCGCTTCATGCGCGGTGCCGGCAGGCACCTTGCGACACTCGGCATCGCATTGGTCGCAATTCTCATAGCGGCTTCAACCTGGCAGCACTACGTCACCGCGCCCTGGACGCGGAACGGCAGCGTCCGCGTGCAGGTCGCCAACGTGGCGCCGCAAGTGGCGGGCAAGATCGTGGAGCTTCGGGTGGCCGACAACCAGTTCGTCCACAAGGGCGACATCCTCTACGTGATCGATCCGTTCGACTTCGAGGTGGCCGTTCGGGTCGGCAAGGCTCTGGTCGACCAGCGGGCGGCGGACCTCGTGGTGAAGCAGGCCGAGTTCGACCGCCGGCAGCACCTGTCCGATCTTGCGACGACGCCCGAAGAACAGCAAATCTATGCAGGCAACGCGGCGCAGGCGAAGGCTGCCTACGAGGCTGCGGCGCACCAGCTCGCACAGGCGGAACTGAACCTGAAGCGTACGAGCGTGGTCAGTCCCGTCGATGGTTACGTCACCAACCTCCTGTTGCGCGCGGGAGACTATGCCGTCACCGGCGTCAGCAACGTTTCCGTGATCGATTCCAACAGTTTCTGGATCGACGGCTATTTCGAGGAAACCAAGATGGCGCGGGTTTGCGTCGGCGATCGCGCCGAAGCCCAACTGATCGGCTATCCCAAGCCGATATTGGGACATGTGAAGACCGTGACACGCGGCGTCAGCGTGTCGAACGCCGCCGCTGGCACACAGGGCCTGCCCAACGTGGACCCGATCTACACCTGGGTGCGGCTCGCGCAGCGCGTACCGGTTCGCCTCGCCATCGACACTGTGCCACCCGATGTGCCGCTCGTCTCCGGCATGACAGCGACGGTGACGATCCGGCAGCCATCCGCGAGCGAGGGCCAAACCTGGCTCGACCGGTTCCGCGCGAACTTCGTCGATCCCGTCTCCGATCTGTTCGGCGCAGGCCGCCCGCCTCGTCCGGACTGCCTGCAGGCGACATCGCAGCAACGCCCCGAGGTGGAAGCACTTCCCTATACGCGCGAGCCCGCGGTTCCTCCGGCAGAGAAGATCGCACCCGGCCTAACACCCGGCATCGACGCCTCGCCACGCCTGCCCTGAAGCAGGCCAGGACGCTTGACCTGGACGAGACGCACCATGCGTCTCGTCCCTTCCGCACGCACCAGCGCGACAGCCAGCACGAGTTCCGTGCGGCGACCTGACCTCGACACCCGCGAAGGCCCGGTCTCACGTACTGCGTGCGGGCCTCTTGTGGATCATGCGAAATGAGAAACGGCGGGGGTTCATGAAATACTCTGGCTGCGGGATCGGCGATGGTGTGCGTGTTAAGTGACTGAGACCCCCAAGTCACGGCTCGAGCCTCCCTCCTCCCTAGGCATCCGAGCATTTTAGGGGCCGTCCTCCCCCAAGGGACGGCCCCCTTTTTTTTCGACGGCACAATGGGCGATCGAGGGCATCTCCCGTTCGTGATTTGCCGGCGCTAGCTAGAGGATGACGTGACGCGTGAGCCAGGTGCGGACGCCCTGAAGGCTCCTGAAATCATCCAGCGCGTGCGCCGGAACTCCGGGTGCGGCTTCCGCAGCCATGCCGCTCAGCGCGTGTCCCGGCCCGAGTTCGAGAAATCCTGTCGCGCCCGCTTCGACACAGGCTTGCAGGCAATCGGCCCATTGCACGGTTTGCGAGATTTGCGCGGCGAGTTTGTCGAGACCAGTCCCGGGGGAGACGACCGGAGCGGCATCGATTCCGCTCAGAATGCGCGCACCGGTCCGCGGGGGGAATATCACCGATGCCTCGTGCAAGGTCTGACGAAAGACGGCAGACGCCGCGGCGAGTCGTTCGGTGTGGGAGGCGACCTCGACCGGCAACGCAACGATCCTTGCGTGCATCGCCCGCGCGTCTCGGACAAAATCGCTTAGCGCCTCACGGCCGCCGCCGATGACAAAGGCATCGCCCGGATTGACGATGGCGACCGCCGTACCGTGACACTCGCAAAGGCGATCGACCTCGTCCCGGGAAGGACCGTGGACGAAGATCAGTCCGTCACCGGTGTGCGTGGCCTCATTCATGACCTCCGCCCGGCGTGCCACGAGGTCCAGCGTGACGGTCGCGTCAAGCAGGCCGCCGACACCCCAGGCCGCGACCTCGCCGACACTGTAGCCGGCAATGATGGCGCTAGGTGGAATGGCATCTCCGAGCGCGGCCGCGGCGGCGAGGGCCTGCAAGGTGCACAGAACCTGGCCAGCACGATTGCGATGCAGGGCCTCGTCGGATTCGGCGCGCGCGAAATTGCGTGGATCCTTGCCGCCCAGCAATGTCGCCGCATGCGCAAACAGGGGCGCGGCCTCCGGCGCATCGCCCGTGAGGGCGAACATATCGCGATGCTGCCCGCCCTGCCCCGAACAAAGGATTGCCAATGTCATGGTCACGCCCTAATGCGGAAAGAGCAGCGCAATCACAATCGCCAGCGTCGGAACGCTGAATGCGGTGCTGGCGATAACCATGGACCCCACCCTTGCGGAATCCAGCCGGTAGTTGACCGCGAACAAAATCCCGAAAAAGCCCGAGGGAACCGCGGCGAGCAGAATGGCCGTCTTCGCTGCATCCTGCGCGATCGGAAGGACGAGAATGACCGCGACAGCCAACAACGGGCGGACGATGTCCGAGGCCACCGTTGCAGCGCTGATCTTCCAATCCAGCCGAAACGATTGCGCCGACAGAATGGCTCCGGTGAGGAACAGGGCGACGCCGGCTGCCGAGCTTCCGATCAGGGCGAGGCTCGCATGAGCCAGCGCGCCGAGGCTGACGTCCGACAACGAGAACACGATGCCGAGCGCGGGCGCCAGCACCACCGGCTTGGTGATCGCACGGCGGACTGCCGTCAAGATCTGCCGCGCCGCCATTTCTTCGCCACGAGCCTTGGCGGCACCCATTTCCGCTACGATCAGGGTCAATGGGCTGATGAGGATCGAGCCCGCCGCCAATGCGACGGCAACCGGAACGGCGCCGGTTGGACCCACGACTGAGGTCATGATCGGAAGACCCACCCCGGCGAGATTCGGGAAGCCGATCGTCAACGCCTGCAGGGCGGCCTCGGACTGGGAGAGCTTGGAGAGCCGACGTGCGACAAAATACCAGGCAAGATAGAGCAGCAGCATCGTGACGCCGAGCACCAGGAAGAGCGGTACCTGGTCGATCATCTCACGGCGCGACGCTGAGGCGGTCGCGGCGAACAGTGAAGCGGGCAATGCAAAATCCATCACGAGCGCGTTGAGAGCGTCGACATGGAGATTGTCGACGACATGAAGTTTTCCGGCCGCGTATCCCAACAAGAGAACGAAGAAGATCGGCACGAGCGCCATCAGGATTGCATTGGACATCATCGGCATGGGCTCTCATGGGCATCGACAAAGAGTGTCATCGCGAGCAAATCGGCCGATCCACCCGGGCTGAGACGACGGGCGACGAAGCTGTCATGGATCGATTGCGCCCGCGTACGCCAACCGGGCACGCTGACGCCGCCGGCATCGATGAAGCATCGCGCCGCATCATGCGCAAAGCGAAGGCCGTCGAACCCACCGCGATGCAGGAGGTTGGTGTCCTCGACCGAGGCGATCAGGGCAAAGCATGCCTCGACCCGGGCGGCTTCAGTATCTTCCGGCACGGCATGCGCCACCCTGCGCAGCGCCGGCAATCCGATCCGGTAGACGCTGGGAAATCCGTTCGCGGCCTCGGTACGCGCACCGCCGGCGTGAAAACGGCGTCGGGCCGCGCTGCCGTGGCTATGCAACAGCACCGGACCGTCGAGGATGCCGTCGCTCCACAGGCGCCTCACGACCTCGCCAAGCGAAAGCTCGGGATCGACCAGCCCGCCGGCCCTCGCACCGGCCGCCGCACACAACAGGCCGAGCCCGAAGATCGCGCCGCGATGCGTGTTGACGCCAGAGGTCGCTACAAACATCGCGTGCTCGGCCTCGAGGCCGATGATCCGCAGCCGCCCCATGCCGCAAGCGCGCGCGCCTGCATCGGCCAGGCGCTGAAGATGGGGCTCGATCGCCGCAGCGCTGCGACGGAACGTGCCGGCATCCATATCAACGTGACTGCCATTGTCGATATGACTCACGAGCCCCGGCTTCGGCCAGGTTTCCAGCTCCTCGACGAGGCAGCGGGCGGCGATGGCGCCGATGGCGGAAACGTCGGGCGTGATGCGCGCCCGCCGCTGAACCGACCGTTCCAAACCTCGCATGGCCGCGGTGATCATGATCCCCTCGCTCCGGAAATGAATCGATCCCTGCCGAGCAGGATCACGCTCTCGATGCTTTTCACCAGGAGCTCGCTACCGCCGCCGTGGAGTTCGCGCCAGTTCACGGCAGCACCATCCGCCCGCATCAGTTCGCCATCGATCCGCATCGGTGCTTCGATTTCGATCGCAGCCACATCGGCAACGAAACGATCGACGTCGGTTTCACCGCGAAACTCGAACAGCACGTCGAGGTCCGATCGGTCCGTCACGTAGTCGAGCCCGGTCAGCGACTGCCAGGCCAGGCTGCCGAAGACGCGCGCGTCCACCGAGTGACGAAGCTCCAACCGGTCGAGCCGATCGAGCGTCGGCCACCAGTTGCGCGGCGCGTAAGCCCGCGCCTGCCGCAGCGACGGCGGTCTCGCGACCGAGACGACGTGGTCGATATCAACCAGGAGGGAGATCCGCTTCTTGCCGGCCGATGGCGGCAATGGCAAGCCCAGAGCAAGACCGGCTTCCTCGCATGGCAGAGCGCGCCGCCTGATCGCTGGCCAGCCCATTTTGGACCAACGTGCGACCAACGCATCGGTAGCGAGATCGCCGCGCGCTTCCAGCATCGCACGCCATCCCGCCGGGCTGACGAAAACGAGGTCATGACGATCTGGTGAGCGCTCACCGTGCTTGCAGGGCCAGGTCACGAACCCGCTCCGCAATATCAGCGGCCTTCAGCCGGCCACCACGCGCCTTACCAAGCGCATCCCGCTGGTCTCGCGCGGCCGGCATGTCGGCCAGCAGCGCCTCCAGTTGATCAGCGAGCGAGGCGTCATTGCTCCATGTCATGTGAACCGCGCCCATCTGCACGAGATTGGACAGCCCCGGCGCGAACACCGGCGTCGACTTCGCCTTCTCCTCGAGCGCTTCCATCGATAGCTTGGTGACCTTCGCCGTTGACGGCAGGTCCATCACTGCAGGGTGTGCGCCGGGCAATCCGATCAGCACGCGGGTTGCAAGTCCCGTCGCGAGCAGAGCGCCCGCCGCCGAGTGACCGTAGAGAAGGCCGATGGTCGGGCGGCCGTTCATGTCCGCGTGGATCAACACTTTCGCCAGATGCGCAAGGAATTCGTTCAGCCCGAGCAACTCGTCGCGCTTGCTCATGCGCTGGCTGTCGCTATCGACGAGCACCAGGATCGGGCCAGAGTCCCGGCCGATCGACGCCAGGACATGGCCGGACAATCGGATCGCCTCGTCGACGCCCAGTGCGGTTCGATCCGCGACACCGAGGACGAGCATTTTGTCGCCGCGTCGCAGCGTCGCCGAGCCGAGAAGGACGCCTTTGTCGTTCCTGATCTCATGGCCCTTTGGGAACAGCGAGGCGAGAATGTCATCGAGCGTCACGGCTGGTCCTCCCGATCCTGTCGGCGAGCGTAATGAACTGGTCGGCCGGCAGCTGCGGAACCGTTTCAGCATGCGCGATGCCTTGCGCCGCCCAGATGTCGACGGCATCCAAGCAGGCACCGTAGCGGCTTAGCCGGTCGGCAAGCCGCTCCTGCTCCGCCTTCAAGCGGTCGAGGCCGAAAGGTCCGATCAGACCCAGCAGTTCCAACGCGGCCTCGCGGAAATCCTGCACGTTGTCATCGGCAAAGACGTCGGCGGCGCCGAGCAGCCGGCGATGCTTGCCGCCCATGGTGCGCCAGACCAGCGCGCGGTCGCGGGAGTCGAACTCCTCGACGCCGCGATTGGTCTCGATGACCTCGGGGCCCGACACCGCAATCCGCCCGGGCTCCGAGACGGCGAGAGCCGAGCAGCAGCCTGCGATCAACCCACCGCCGCCGTAGCATCCGGACCGGCCGCCGATCAGGCCGACCACCTTCACGCCGGCGCTGCGCGCCTCCATCACCGCCCGCATGATCTCGGCGATGGCGAGCTCGCCCGCATTGGCTTCCTGCAACCGGACGCCGCCGGTGTCGAACAGGATCAGGACGGGCATCGATGCGATCTGGCTTGCCGCGCGGAGCAACCCGATCAGCTTGGCGCCATGCACCTCGCCGAAGGCGCCGCCCATGAAACGGCCCTCCTGTGCGGCGACGAACACGGGCGAGTCATCGAGGCGGCCATGGCCGACGACGATGCCGTCGTCGAACTGCTCGGGCAGATCAAAAATCTTCAGATGCGGACTGACCTCGCGCTGCTCCGGACCGATGAACTCGGCGAAGCTGCCGGCATCCAGCAGCAACTCCAGCCGCGTGCGGGCCGACGCTTCGTAGAAGCTGGTGCTGCGGGCGCGCTCGGCCGGTGTGACGTCCTCGAGTGGTGTGGTCATTGGCCGTTCTCCGTGATCAATCGCACTGCCTGCGCCAACCGAAGCGAGACCGTATCGGGGCGCGCGCCGCCGTCATTGATCGAGAATCTCAGCCCGCCGGGTGAATAGCGCTCGACGAAATCGCCGATTACGGCGGTCCAGACCTCGCCGAAGCCAACCGCCGCGGTCCTGATCTCGATGGCGCATTCCGCATCCGGGAGGACACGTTCCACCAGCACCTCCAGATTGCCCGAAGCGACAACGCCGACGATCGCGCTCTGCCTGGCGCCGCCGGCCCTGGTACGAACGCTGTGCTGAAACCTAAGATCTTCCATGGCCCGTCCTCACCAGTTCCTGAACTTCGACGGCGGCGCGTAGAGTCCGCCAGACCAGCGCACGAGATCCTTGATCGAGCGCGCCGCGAGCAGGCTGCGATCCGCATCGAGCGGATTGATGCCGAGATCCTCCGGGCGCCGGATCACCCCGCGTTCGCGCAAGTGCGCGACCATGCGGTGATCCCGCCGACGGCCGACGTCGGTGTAGCCGGCGACGCCGCGGATGGCGTGCTCACGCTCCTGCGCAGTACGGCACAGCAGCAGGTTGGCAACGCCCTCCTCGGTGACGATGTGCGTGACGTCGTCGCCATAGATCATGATCGGCGCGAGCTCGAGCTCCAGCTTCTCCGCGAGTTCGATGGCATCGAGCTTCTCGACGAACAGCGGTACGTTCTTGTCGCCGAACGTCTCGCCGATCTGCACCACCAGCTTGCGGCCGCGGCGCATCAGGGGCGAGCCGTCCGGATCGGACTCCGCCCCGGCCTTCAGCCAGGGCTCGCTCGGATGACGCCGGCCGCGCGCATCCGCTCCCATGTTCGGCGCCCCGCCGAACCCGGCGATGCGGGAGGTGGTGACGGTCGACGAATTTCCCTGAAGATCGATCTGCAACGTCGAACCGATAAACATGTCGCAGGCATAGAGCCCGGCGGTCTGGCAAAAGGCACGGTTGGAGCGCAGCGAGCCGTCGGGGCCGGTGAAGTAGACGTCGGATCGGGCGCGGATGTAGTCGTCCATGCCGACCTCCGAACCGAACGAGTGGATTTGCCGGACCCAGCCGGATTCGATCGCCGGAATGAGTGCGGGATGCGGGTTCAGAGCAAAATGGGTTGCGATCTTGCCCTTGAGGCCGAGCCGCTCGCCGAAGGTCGGCAGCAGGAGCTCGATCGCGGCCGTACTGAAGCCGATGCCGTGATTGAGCCGCTGCACGCCATAGGGAGCATAGATGCCCTTGATCGCGAGCATCGCCGTCAGGATCTGTCCCTCGGTGATCGCGGCCGGATCGCGCGTGAACAGCGGCTCGACGAAGAACGGCTTGTCGGACTTGACGACAAAGTGGACACGATCCGCCGGGATGTCGACCCGCGGAACCTGCTCGACGATCTCGTTGACCTGGGCGATCACGATGCCGTCCTTGAAGGCCGTTGCCTCCACCACGGTCGGCGTGTCCTCGGTGTTCGGACCAGTGTAGAGATTCCCGTCATGGTCGGCGCTGACGGCAGCGATCAGCGCAACGTGCGGCGTCAAGTCGATGAAGTAGCGCGCGAACAGTTCGAGATAGGTGTGGACCGCGCCCAGCTCGATCTTGCCGCCGAACAGCATGCGCGCGATGCGGGCCGATTGCGGACCGGAATAGGCATAGTCCAGCCGCTTCGCGACGCCGCGGTCGAACAGATCCAGATGTTCTGGAAGAACGACGCCCGACTGCACCATGTGCAGATCGTTGACCCTGGAAAGATCGACCGCGAGCAGCGCGCGACTGAGCAGATCGGCCTGCTTCTGGTTGTCGCCTTCCAGGCAGATCCGGTCGCCCGGCCGGATCACGGCCTCGAGCAGGCGCGTGGCATTGCCCGCTTCCACGACTTTGCCGCGGGCAAGTCCGCCGCCTGCGGCGATGCGGGCATCACGCGTGGCGCGGTTGTTCTGCCAGCTCGTCATGGCCTTTGCTCCTTGACGCGCGTCAGGTCACGAACCGGTCCTCGACTTGCGCTGGTCTTCTCGATCACGCTCATGGAATTCTCCGGGGGTGGGCAGTCAGGCCGGCGGGAGTGCTGCCTCTCCCGCCGGCCCTCCGTTCACCGGCCGTGCGTTAGGACTGGCAAAATGCGGCGTCAGCGGGTGACCGGTTGATCGATGCTGCGCGCTGCGCGCGTGATGACAGCCGCCACTTCCTTGGGATGTGACTCGTAGACCGAGTGGCTCGCGCCCGGGATCACCGTTGTGTGGCTCTTGGCACGCTCGTAGTACCAGCGCTCCAGATCGGGGTTGATGATCTGGTCGCCGCCGGCAACGATGCCCCAGCTCGGCTTGGTCTTCCACGCAGCCGCCGTCAGTGGGGTGCTGAACACCTGTGCCGCGGCCAGGACCTGGGAGCGTGCCACGAACTCGGCGCGCTCACGCGGCAGATCGGGCGCGAACAGTTTCGGAAATTGCACGGGATCGAGATAGGTGAACTTGTCCGGCGTGACCTTGATGACGCCCTCGGTCTTTCCAAGCACGCTCGGCGTCTTCTTGCCAAGCGCCGATTCATCCTCGCCGACATCGGGGGCGTGCGCGGCGACGTAGACGAGGCCGGCGACTTTGGGATGAACGCCGGCCTCGGTGATGATCGAGCCGCCATAGCTGTGGCCGACGAGGAGTGTCGGACCATCCTGGAGATCGAGAATCCGCTTCGCTGCCGTGACGTCGTCGGCGAACGACGTTTCCGGCTCCTGCACCATGGTCACGCGGAAGCCTTCCTTGCTCAGGATCTCGTAGACCGGCTTCCAGCCGGACGCATCCACCCAGGCGCCGTGCACCAGGACGATGTTCTTAACGGGTTCCGCACGCGCCGGGGCGACGCTCGCGAACAGGGAAAGAGCTGCAGCAAAGGCGAGACCTGTGTTGAGGTGTTTCATGTCGGGATCACTCCGGGTTGGAACGATACGACACTACGTTGGCCGCTTGCCTGCGTATTTCGGCAAACAACGGCCCTTGCCACTTCGCACGCCGGGAATTATCGGCCGCAGCTCTGATCCAGCTCACGCTCCGGTTTCTCTGATGGCACGATCTCGTGCGCATGCAAAGCAGCCGACGTTCGCAAGCGAAAGACGGCGCGTATCGGTCCTGTCATTCCAGACAGACGTTCGCTACCGACACGAGAGGATCGACAATGACATCGAATTCACTCATCCGGATTGCAGCTGCCACTATAATCCTCCTGCAGGCGGCATCCCCGGCCCATGCTGCGTCCTGCGAAGATTCGATCGGGCGTGTCCAGGCACAGCTGGACGCCGCGATCGAGAAGAATGCCGGCGCACATGGCTGGAGCACGGAAAGCCTCGATGCACTGCGCGGTCATCAGCCCACGCCACGATCGCTGGCGCAAGCGGAAGGCGCGAGCGGAGTGTACCTTCGACTCGCGCTCGATGCCCTCGACCGCGCACGCGCCGCGGACGGCTCCAGCGACATCGCCACGTGCCGCCGGGAGCTGTCCGAAGCAAAGCGACTGCTTCGGAAGGGACCCCAATGATCCCGGGGTGGATAGCTTTCGATCGTGCGGCCAGACAGCGGGACGTGCATTCAGGGAATACCGGCACGCCGGCCGCTTCCTATCGTTCCGCACACATGAAAGAATCCGGAGCAGTCCATGCGAGAACAGCTCTCATTGAACAGGTTCGGATGCCACCGATTTGCATCGATGCATCTGGGCGTGGCGCTCGCAACCAGCCTGATTTGGCTGATCCCGGCCGCGGCGAATGCGCAGATGACGCTGCCGACAACGCTGCCTCCTGTCGGCATGTCTGCAACCTCGCCGCTCAACCTGGGCTCCACGCGGCCAGAAGGCATTCCGCTGGGCTCGACCGAAATCGCCACCCCTGGCGTATCTCCGATCAATCCTTCGCAAGCAATGACGAACTGCCCCCCATCAGGGAATACCGGATCGTCGGGGGCCTTGTTTGACGGCGGCGGGCTCTCCGGAAGCCCGTCACTCGGCTGCCCCGACGGCACGACGACCCAGGCGGCCTTGCCACCCTCGACATCGACGGTCGGACGCGTCGGGATTCCGCTCGGATCCACCGAGCTCGGCGGCGCCGGAATCAGTCCGTCCCTGCCGGTACCCGGCCCTGCCCCCATGGGCAGCACGAGCTCAATCGACGGTTCCGGCAATCCCTGAGATCAAGAAGGACCATCACCGTGAAACGGAAGCTCACCCTTGCACTGGTTGCTCTGGCCGCGATCCTGATCGGCGCAAGCCTCTGGTTCTACGGCAGCGACCACAGGCCGGTCGTGGCGGCCGCGCCGGTGCCAGCTGCCGTGCCGGTCGTCGCAGCCACCGTCACCGGCAAGGACGTCCCGATCTATCTGCGCGGCATCGGCACCGTGATCGCGTACAACACCGACGTCGTGCGCAGCCAGATTCAGGGGCAGATCGTCAAGATCGCCTTCACCGAGGGACAGACCGTCAAGGCCGGCGACCTGCTCGCCCAGATTGATCCGCGTCCCTACGAGGCGCAGATCGAGCAACTGACGGCCAACCGCGACAGGGACCAGGCGCAGCTCGTGAACGCCGAGGCCAATCTCGCACGCTACAATCAGCTCGGCGACAAGGGCTACGCGACCCCGCAACTGATCGAGACGCAGACGGCGCAGGTGGCGCAGCTCAAGGCCGCCGTGAAGGCCGACCAGGCGTTGATCGATCAGGCCAACGTCCAGCTCAGCTACACGCGCCTGACCTCGGCCATTCCCGGCATCACGGGCGTCCGCCAGATCGATGTCGGCAACGTGATCCATCCGACCGACCCCAATGGCCTCGTCGTCGTCACCCAGATCGAACCGATCTCGCTGCTGTTCACCCTGCCGCAGACCGACCTGCCCTTAATCCAGGAGCACGCTGCGAAGGGATCGCTGAAGGTCATTGCCTACAGCCAGGACAACAAGATGAAGCTCGACGAGGGCACGCTGCTGCTGGTCAACAACGAAATCGCAGGGACGACCGGCACCGTCCAGCTCAAGGCGGTGTTCCCGAACCGTGAGCACCGGCTGTGGCCGGGCCAGCTTGTGAACGCGCGCCTGCTGCTCGAAATTCAGAAGGACGCGCTCACTGTCGCGGGCTCGGCCGTGCAGCAGGGACCGAACGGCAGCTATGTCTACGTCGTGACCAAGGACCAGACGGCCGCCTTGCGCCCCGTTCACGTCGCACAGATCAGTGATGGCCAGGCACTGATCGACCAGGGGCTGAAGTCAGGTGACGTGGTCGTGGTCGACGGCCAGTATCGGCTGACGGAAGGCAGCCGCGTCCGGGAACTGCACGGCAAAGCTGCGCAGGAAGCCGACCTGCAGAGCGCCGTGCAGGACGCGATCCCATGAACCTCTCGGCGCCCTTCATCCTGCGGCCGATCGCAACCGCGCTGCTGATGGCCGGCTTGCTGCTGTGCGGCCTTGCGGCCTATCCACTGCTGCCGGTCGGTGCGCTGCCGAACGTCAACTACCCGACGATCCAGATCTCGGCGCAATTGCCCGGCGCCGATCCGGGCACCATTGCTTCGTCGCTCGCCACACCGCTCGAGCAGCAGCTCAGCCAGATCCCCGGCATCACCCAGCTCACCTCGTCCAGTGCGCTCGGCGTGGCCCAGCTCACGGTGCAATTCGAGCTGTCGCGGACGGTGGACAGCGCGGCGGTTGACGTGCTGGCCGCGATCAATGCCGCCAGCCCCTTCCTGCCGCCGAACATCCCCTACCCGCCGACGATCAGGAAGGTGAATCCGGCGGAGACGCCGATCATGCTGATCGCGCTGACGTCGGACTCGCTGCCACTGACCACGGTCGATGCCTACGCCGAAAACATCCTGCTGCCGAAGATTTCGCAGGTGCCAGGTGTCGGCCTCGTCGGCATCGGCGGCCAGCAGAAGCCGGCGATCCGTGTTCGCGTCAATCCGCAAGCGCTTGCCGCCCGTGGGATCGGTCTCGAAGACGTCCGCAACGTCATCGCCGGCGCCAATGTCGATCTGCCCAAGGGCACGCTCAACAGCCCGCGCGTCACCTACACGCTGAACACCAACGACCAGCTGCTGAAGCCCTCCGCCTATGAAGACCTCATCATCGCGTATCGCAACGGCTCGCCGGTGCGAATCCGCGATATCGGCACGGCGATCGAGGCGCCGGAAAACGATCTCCTGGCCGGCTGGTACGGCAAAGAGCGCGCCATTATTCTGGCGGTCCAGCGCGTGCCCGGCGCCAATGTGATCGAAACGGTCGACCACATCAAGAAGCTGCTGCCGCAGCTGCAGGCCTCCGTTCCGCCGGCGATCAAGGTGACGATCGCCGCCGATCGCACCGCCACCATTCGCGCAGCGGTTTCCGACGTCCAATTCACATTGCTCCTGACCGTCGCCCTGGTGGTGATGGTCATATTCCTGTTCCTGCGGAATTTCTGGGCCACCGTCATTCCGGCGATCACCGTTCCCCTGGCGCTGATCGGGACGTTCGCGGTGCTCTATGTGCTCGGCTACAGCCTCGACAACCTCTCGCTGATGGCACTGTCGATCGCCGTCGGATTCGTGGTCGACGATGCCGTCGTGGTCATCGAGAATATCGTGCGCCATCTCGAACAGGGCATGACGCCGCTGGAGGCGGCACTCAAGGGCTCCGCCGAGATCGGCTTCACGATTGTCTCCATCACCTTGTCGTTGATTGCAGTGTTCATCCCGCTGTTCCTGATGGGCGGCTATGTCGGCAAGCTGTTCCAGGAATTCGCCGTCACTATAACCGCCTCGCTGCTGCTCTCGCTGGTCATCTCGCTCACCCTGACGCCCATGATGTGCGCGCGCCTTCTGAAGGACGATTCGCGAAGGAAGCACGGCCGGGTTTATCTCCTGTTCGAGCACGGCTTCGATGCCCTGCTTGCGCTCTACGCGCGGGGCTTGCGCGTGGTGCTGCGGCATCGCTTCGCGACGCTGCTCGTCATGCTCTCGACTGTCGCGTTGACCGGCTACCTCTACGTGATCATCCCGAAGGGATTCTTCCCGCAACAGGACACCGGGCAGATCGTCGGCATCACCGAGGCCGCCCAGGACATCTCCTTCCCCGCCATGTCCGAACGCCAGCAGGCGATCGTCGACATCCTATCGAAGGATCCGGCAATCCAGTCGGTGGCGAGCTATATCGGGCCGGGGGGCCCAACCGCAACGCTCAACCAGGGGCGCATCTTCATCGTGCTGAAGCCGAAGCCGGAGCGCAAGGCGAGCGCCGACCAGATCATCGATCGTCTGCGCCCGCGGCTTGCCCATATCCAGGGCATCACGCTCTATATGCAGGCGGCGCAAGACATCACGATCGGCGCGCGCCTGTCGAAGACACAGTATCAGTACACCCTGACGGACGCCGATTCCAACGAGCTCACCCACTGGTCGGCGATCTTCCTGGAGAAGCTCCGCGCGCTCGACGTCATCAGCGACGTCGCAAGCGACCAGGCCAACGCCGGCCCACGGCTGGAGGTCACCGTCAATCGCGAGGTCGCCTCGAGCTTCGGAATCCTGCCGACGACGATCGACAATGCGCTCGACGACGCTTTCGGCCAGCGCATCGTCTCCACCATGTTCACCTCGCTGAACCAGTACCACGTCGTGATGGAGGTCGATCCCAAGTTCCAGTACGGGCCCGAAGCGCTCAAGGACATCTACCTGAACTCGGCCAGCGGCCAGCAGGTCCCGCTCAGTACGCTGGTCCATGCCGTCATCAAGCCTGCGCCCATCCTGATCAACCACCAGAGCCTGTTTCCCTCGGTGACGATCTCGTTCAACCTGCGGCCAGGCGTCGCGCTGGGCGATGCGGTGACGGCGATCCAGAAGATCGAGAAGGACACCGGAAAGCCCGCCTCGCTGTCGACGTCGTTCCAGGGCAACGCCCAGGCCTTCCAGTCCTCCCTGTCCGGCACGCCGCTGCTGATCGGGGCCGCGTTGATCGTGATCTACATCATTCTCGGCGTTCTCTATGAGAGCCTGATCCATCCGATCACGATCCTGTCGACGCTACCCTCGGCGGGTATCGGCGCGCTGCTGCTGCTGCTGGCTGTCCACATGGACCTCAGCGTCATCGCCATCATCGGCATCATCCTGCTGATCGGCATCGTCAAGAAGAACGGCATCATGCTGGTCGATTTCGCGCTCGAAGTGGAGCGCCGGCACGGGCTCAGCCCTGAAGAGGCGATCTACCAAGCCTGCACGCTTCGCTTCCGCCCGATTCTGATGACGACGATGGCTGCGCTGCTCGGCGGCGTGCCGCTGATGGTCGGCTCCGGCACCGGTGCGGAGCTGCGTCAGCCGCTCGGCTACACGATCGTCGGCGGCCTGATGCTGTCGCAGATCCTGACACTCTACACCACGCCCGTCGTCTATCTCTATCTCGATCGGCTCGGCAACTGGCTCACCGGGCGCAAGCCGCAGGCCGCCAAGACATCCACCCCATCCACGACCGAGGCACAGACGGAATTGAGCCATGAATCCGCTTGAGAAAGTGACGACCGGCATGACCGCCGAAAAACTGGTGACCGTCACGCCCGAGATGACAGTCGGCCATGTGGTGCCGGGCATGCCTGAAGTCTACGGCACGCCGATGATGATCCTGCACATGGAAATAGCAGCCGGATCGGCGGTTCAGCCGTTCCTTCCCGCAGGTCATGTCAGCGTCGGGATGATGGTCAATATCCGCCATCTGGCCGCGACGCCGGTCGGCCGCACGGTGCGGGCGACGGCACGGGTCATTGCGATCGACGCCAGAAGCGTCCTGTTCGAGGTCGAGGCCTGGGAGGGCGACCGCAAGATCGGCGACGGCACCCACCGCCGTGGCGTCGTCAATGTCGCCGAGTTCGAGCAGCGATTCGGCGTCACGAGGCCAACCGCCGAGATGGCCCAGGATCGCATCCAGCAAGCCCGATCGCAGTTTCGTGCGTTTTGACAAGACGCCTGCGAAAACGCAAAAGACCTCCCGTCGGCGGCGCGCTAGACCTTCCGCATGATGCTCGAACGCCTAGGTGGCTCACCCCCCGTACAGCCCCAGCGATGGTGGCGGCGTTTGCTGCCGATCCAGACAATACAGGATCGGATTCTGCTGTGGGCTTGGGGTAGCCTTGTTCTGACCCTGCTGTCCTTCGCCTGTTCACTGCTTGGAGACAATTTCACGGCGATCGCTTTCGCTGCTTTTTTAGCCGCTTCGCTGACGCTCGTCGGCGCGATCATGGATATCACGGCCCTGAAGAAGACCAGTGCCGAGCTGGAGCGGAGCGAGCAGCGCTACCGCCAGCTGTTCAACCGCATGCCGATCGCATTCCGGCAGCTCGACGCCAGCAGACTCGTTGCGCTGTTCCGAAAGCTGCGTGCCGAGGGCGTCAAGGACCTCGGCGCCTATTTCGACAGCCATCCCGAATTCCTCCGCACCTGCATGGATGCGCTCACGTTTCAGGAGGCCAACGAACGAGCCATCCAGATGTTCGGGGGAGGCGTCGAAAGCTTCGTCGGACGTTCCATGGCGGACACCTGGAGGGAACGGCCCGATACGTTCCGCCGGGCGATGGAGTCCCGCTATCGCGGCGAGACGAATTTCGAGGAAGAGACCAAGATGGTCACTTGGGACGGTCGCATCGTCGACGTTCTCTTCACGACCGCGCGCGTCGGCCCTATCAATGATCTCGAAATAAGCCTGGTCGGCACGATCGACATCTCACAGCGTCTTCGCGCCCAGCAGAAGCTCCAGCAGGTACAGGCCGAGTTCGCGCATGCCGCCCGGGTCTCGATGCTCGGCGAGCTCACCGCATCGATCGCCCACGAAGTCAATCAGCCCCTCGCAGCCATCGCCACCAATGGCGCCGCCGGACTGCGATGGCTGAACAGGCCCACTCCCGATATCGTCGAGATCCGCAAGACCATCGAAAACATCGCCGTAGATGCGCAGCGGGCGGCGAACATCGTGGCGCGCGTTCACGGAATGGCTTCCCGGAGGGCCCCCGAACAGACATCGCTGTCATTTGATGAAATCATTCGCGAAGCGCTTCTCTTCCTCCGGCACGAACTCGAATCCCGCGCGGTGACGATCGTGCATCGGCCCGACCCGAGCGCGCCGCAGGTGCTCGGTGATCGCACCCAGCTCCAGCAGGTGATCGTCAATCTGGCCATCAACGCGGTGCAGGCAATGACGCAGGCCGGATATGACGATCGCCGGATCGTCATCAGCACGATCACGCCGGACCCGTCGACACTATGCTGCTCTGTTGAGGACAACGGGCCTGGCATCGATGCCGAACATGTCGGTCGGCTCTTCGACAGCTTCTTTACGACCAAGGAGACCGGGATGGGCATGGGACTGTCCATCTGCCGGTCGATCGTCGAAGCGCATGGAGGCCGGATCGGCGCGGAAGGCAATGGCGCGCATGGCGGAGCCCGTTTCTGGTTCACGCTGCCGGTCTCCGTCCGGGCGGATGCGCCGTGCTGCGATGCGTGACCGCAACGCGCCTGTCGCTGGCTCTATTCCCGGGCCGCAGCCGAGCGCACAAGGCGAATCGGAACGCCCTTGTATGACGGCGTGAAGCTGAGAGGATCCCGGGCATAGAGCGGGACCAGCGGATTGGTTTCCGGATAGTACGCGGCGCAGCAGCCGGTCGGGAACGAATAGGCCACCACGCGGAAGTTGCGCACGATCCGCTCGGCGCCATCGGTTGATACGGTGATCAGGTCGACGCGGTCGCCGTCGACCAGTCCCCGCTTCTTCAGCTCATACTCGTTGAGGAAGACCACGTCGCGCTGGCCGAACACGCCGCGGTAGCGGTCGGACATCGAGTAGAGCGTGGTGTTGTACTGATCGTGGCTGCGTATGGTGGTGAGCCAGAGGAAATCGGCATCGCTCTGCGGGTCTTCGCCGCACCCCGGAAACACCAGGAAGTTCGCCTTGCCCG
This sequence comes from Bradyrhizobium diversitatis, assembly GCF_016031635.1. Taxonomy (GTDB): domain Bacteria; phylum Pseudomonadota; class Alphaproteobacteria; order Rhizobiales; family Xanthobacteraceae; genus Bradyrhizobium; species Bradyrhizobium diversitatis. The sequence continues at coordinate 71,071 of NZ_JACEGD010000006.1, read as the reverse complement.
ACGGCGTCGCCCATATCCGCTCGCGCGCCGTCGAGGTGAGGTGGAAGCCGCCGGGGACACGAATACGGGCATTGTAACCCTGGAAAATCGGGAACACCGCCTCGATCGCATCGCGGATCCTGTCGTAGTCGGCAACGAAGCCGTCCCAGTCGACCACGGTGCGTTCGCCCAGCGTCGCCTTGGCGACGCCGGCAATGATCGCAACCTCGCTGCGCAGATGCTCCGATGCAGGCTTGTTGCGGCCGCCGGACGCATGCACCATCGACATCGAGTCCTCCACCGTGATCGATTGCGGCCCTGACGCCTGGATATCGATCTCGGTGCGTCCGAGGCATGGCAGGATCAGGGCGGCGCGGCCATGGATCAGGTGGCTGCGGTTGAGCTTGGTCGAGACGTGGACGGTGAGATCGAGCTTGCCGAGTGCCGCCTGCGTCGCCTGCCAATCCGGAATGGCCGCGGCGAAATTGCCGCCCATCGCGAAGAAGGCCTTCACCTCGCCGCGGATCATCGCCTCCAGCGCGGTCACCACGTTGTGTCCCGGCGCGACCGGCGGCTTGAAGCCGAAGCGTTGCTCGAGGCGATCGAGGAAGTCCGCCTTGGGAACCTCGGTGATTCCCACGGTGCGATCGCCCTGCACGTTGGAATGGCCTCGAACCGGGCAGACGCCGGCGCCCTCGCGCCCGACATTGCCGCGCAACAGCGCGAGGTTGGCGATCTGCTGCACGTTGTGCGCGCCGCGCCAGTGCTGGGTGATGCCCATGCCGTAGACGATGATGGCACGCTCGGCCTTCCTGTACGCGCCGGCGGCGTATTCCATGTCCTCGCGCGTCAGGCCGGACTGACGTTCGATGTCGGGCCATTGCGTGCGCTTGAGGTCGTCGATCAACGCCTCAACACCGACGGTGTGACCGCGAATGAAATCCCAGTCCAGGATCTCCGGCTGCTCGGCGGTGCGGGCGGCCTCGTCCGCCTCGACCAGGATCTTCATGATCCCTTTGAGGACAGCGACGTCGCCGCCGACCCGCACCTGGAAGAGCTTCGAGCTGATCGTCGTCGAGCTCAGCGTGATCATCTCGATCGGGCTCTGCGGCGCCTGGAATCGCTCCAGCGCACGTTCGCGAAACGGGTTGAACGAGATGATCGATGCGCCGCGACGCGCCGCATTGCGCAGGCTGGTCATCATCCGCGGGCTGTTGGTGCCCGGATTCTGGCCGAAAATGAAAATGCAATCGGCCTTGTCGAAGTCCTCCAGCAGCACGGTGCCCTTGCCGACCCCGAGTGAGTACGGCAGGCCGACGCTGGTCGCCTCATGGCACATGTTCGAGCAGTCGGGGAAATTGTTGGTACCGTATTCGCGCACGAAGAGCTGGTAGAGGAAAGCTGCTTCGTTCGAGGTCCGCCCGGAAGTGTAGAACTCCGCCATGTTCGGATCCGGCAATGCCCTGAGCTCCCGTCCGATCATGTCGAACGCATCGCTCCATTCCACCGGGACATAGCGGTCGGATGCGGCATCATAGGCCATCGGATGCGTGAGGCGTCCGACCATTTCGAGATCATAATCATTCCAGCTGGCGAGCTCGGTGACGGTGTGCTCCGCGAAGAACTCCGGTGTGCAACGCTTTGACGTCGCCTCCCAGGCGATCGCCTTGCCGCCGTTCTCACAGAATTCGAACGAAGAAGTGTGCTTCGGATCGGGCCATGCGCAACCGGGACAATCAAAGCCCTGCGGCTGATTCATCCGGCTCAGCGTCGCCGCGCCCTTCAGCGGCACCCGCTGCACCAGAAGCGCCTCGCTGAGCGCCTTGAGTGCGCCCCAGCCGCCGGCAGGTTCACGGTAGGGACGAACCGATTTCTTGGTCATCTCGATGTCTCTCGATCTTGCGCTTCTCCGGGTCAGTTAAGGATCACGCGGGCAGAGCCGTCTTTTCAAAACGAAGCCGAATTTCTCAATTGCACACGGCCGAGCCCGGCCGGCTTGCCGCAACAGCCCGTGCATTCCGGCAAGAAGAACGCCGTTCGCGGAAGCTGGAACAGCAGGTGGAAACTAGGCTGGACGGTTGGAGCCCCGTCGAAACAGAGGGCTTTGGACAATCCTCAGGAGCGACCCAACATGTTCTCACGACGTGATTTGCTGGCCATGTCCGCGGCAGGCGCCGCCATGGTCGGCACAGGTGCGCAGGCCGCAAGCTTCGGCAATCCGGACGAGCCACCGCAAGGTGCCGTAAACGCCACGAGTCCGGGAAGCCTGACCGATCCCGGTCCGCAGAATCCCGCGCTGGCCAGGCAATTCCCATCGGTGCAGAGCCCGCCCGCGACCGATGTCGGCGGCCTGCCGATGGATTGGGCCTCCTTCAATAATGCGCCGAAGCGCATCCAGAATGGCGGCTGGGCCCGTCAGGTCACCGTTGCGGATTTCGCCATCTCCAAGGAGATATCCGGCGTCAACATGCGGCTGTCCGCCGGCGGCATCCGCGAGCTGCATTGGCATCAGGCCGCCGAATGGGCGATCCTACGGCACCTGCCGCATCACGGTGCTCGACACCCAGGGACGCCCCTATGTCGCCGACGTCAAAGCCGGCGACCTCTGGTATTTCCCGTCGGGCGCGCCTCATTCGTTGCAGGGATTGGGGCCCGACGGCTGCGAGTTCGTGATCTGCTTCGATGACGGCCACGCCAATGAGTTCAACACGCTGCTGGTAACGGATTGGCTCGCCCATACCCCGCCCGAGGTCCTGGCGAAGAATTTCGGCGTCCCAGCCGAGGCCTTCGCAAAGATCCCGCTGCACAATCTCTGGATCTTCCAGGGGACGGTGCCCGGCGATCTCGCCGCCGATCGCGCCGCAGTCGCCAGGCACGCCGAAGCGCCGCCCTACCCCTTTGTCCACTCGCTCGGCAGCTCAACCCCGGTCAAGGAGAGCTCTGCCGGAAGCATCCGCGTTGCCGACAGCAGCAACTTCAAGGTGTCCACGACCGTCGCCGCGGCACTGGTGACGATGCCGCCGGGAGCGGTCCGGGAAATGCACTGGCACCCGAACGCCGACGAATGGCAGTACTACATCAAGGGCAAGGCGCGGATGACGGTGTTCGACACCGGTCCGAACGCGCTGACGACGGATTTCGCGGCCGGCGACATCGGCTATGTCCGGCGCAATCTCGGCCATTATGTCGAGAATGTCGGCGATACCGAGCTGCAGTTCGTCGGCGTGTTCCGTGCGCCGCGCTACGAGGAGGTCTCGCTCACCAACTGGCTGACGCACACACCGCCCAAGCTCGTCGCCCAGCATTTCAACATCGACGAGAAGCTGATCGCGAAATGGCCGGACAACAGTCCCGGCGTCATGCCCAAGTCCTGAAGGAAGCCGTTCAACGAGAGCTCCTCAACGCGAAAGGCGCCGGCAACGGCGCCTTTCTTCGTGTCCGCTGTAGTTCCGCGGCAAGTTCGAGCCGTCTGGCCGTCAGTAGTGGTCGACGGCCTGGACAGACTTGCCGCGGAAGACGCGGTAGCCGACCGCGACATAGAGCAGCATCAGCGGAAAGACGAACAGGCCGGCCCCCCAGAACATGAACGCGAGACTTGCATGAGGCGCCGCGGCCTCGTCGATCGTCAGGACGAACGGAATCATATAGGGCCAGAATGACAGGGCGAGCGTGCCGAACGCCGCCGCGAAGATCAGCGCGACCATGTGAAATGGCCAGTAATCGTCGTGGCGCAGGACACTCGTGGCGAGCACGGCAGCGGCACCGGCCCCGATGAGCGGAAACAAGAACAGATAGGGCCGGTCGGTCCAGCGCTGCAGAATCGGCAGATGTTCGGCAAGCGCATAGGCGAAGACGACGATCAGGAACATCAGGACGCCGATCGCCAGCGGCGGGATCTGGCGCCGCGCGGCGTCCCGAACGAGACCATCGCACTTCCGCACCAGCCAGCAGGCGCCGAGCAGCGAATATCCGAAGCAGAGTCCAATCCCGCACAGGGCGGAAAAGGCGGTGAGCCAGCCGAACGTCCCGCCGACGTAGTCGCCGTTGGAGAATTGAAGTCCTTCGACCAGGGCGCCCACCATCGCGCCCTGCATGAAGCTGGCAGCGAACGAGCCCGCGACGAAGCTGACGTCCCAAATCCAGCGCGAACGGAGCGCCTTGCTGCGAAACTCGAACGCAACGCCGCGGAGGATCAATCCGAGCAGCATCACGATAACCGGGATATAGAAGGCTGACATCACCGTGGCATATGCCAGCGGAAACGCGCCCCACATGATCACGCCCGCGACGACCAGCCAGGTCTCGTTGCCATCCCAGACCGGAGCAACCGTGTGCAGCATCGTCTCCCGCTTCGCCTCGCTGCGTGCGAGGCCGCATAGCATCCCAACCCCGAGGTCGAAACCGTCCAGAAGGAGATAGATCAGGATGCTGATGGCAAGAAGCGCAACCCAGAACGTCACCATGGCTATTCTCCCGCCTCGACGATTGTCGGCATTTTGTCGGCGAGCGACATCGGCCGGTTGGGCACGGGAACGTCCAGCGGTTTGCCGCTGAGTCCCGCCGGTCCGGCGCGCAAGAGCCGATAGATGTAATAGGTTCCGAACGAGAAGATGAAGGCATAGACCGCGACGAAGAGGATCAGCGAAGCCGTGGCGGCCGACGCGGTCAGGAACGGCGTCGCGGCATCTGCCGTGCGTAGCACGCCATAGACCGTCCATGGCTGGCGGCCGACTTCCGCGGTGTACCAGCCCGTGAGGATGGCGATCCAGGGCAATGGAAAGCTGAGGAAGATGCCCCACAGCAGCAAGCGGCTGCGCTCGAGCCGATGCTTGAGCCCTAGCCAGGTCCCGAGCCAGGCAAGCCCCAGCATCACGAAGCCGCAGCCGACCATGATGCGAAAGGCAAAGAACGGGATTGCCACCGGGGGGCGGTCCTGCGGCGCGAAGCTGCTCAGGCCGACCTCCTTCGAGCTCAGGCTCATGCTTGCGATGATGCTGCCGAGCACCGGGATCGAGATCGCATATCTGTTCGATTCGGTGCTCGAGTCCGGGATCGCGATCAGCACCTCCGAAGCCGGTTGCTCGTCATGCCAGCGCGCTTCGATCGCGGCGAACTTGGCCGGCTGGTAATCGTGAACGTAGTCGCCGACGAGATGCCCGATGAACAATTGCAGCGGAAGCAGCGCCGCCGCGAGCGCAAGACCCATGCGCAGCATCACATGCGCCTCGGCCCGATAGGTCCGGCGCAGCAGATACCACGCGCCGGTCGCCGCCACGCAGAACGCGCCCGTCAGATACGAGGCGAGCAGCATGTGCGGAAACCTGACCCAGACCACCCGGTTGAAGATGATCTGTGCCCAATCGTCAGGCACGAACTGGCCGTTTTGCAGGACATAGCCGGTCGGCACCTGCATCCAGCTGTTGTTGACCATGATCCAGAACGCCGACAGCGTGGTTCCAAGCGCGACCATCGCGGTCGAGAACAGATAGAACCAGGGCGGTACCCTAGGCCGTCCGAAGATGAGGATACCGAAGAAACCCGCCTCCAGCATGAAGGCGGTGAACGTCTCGTAGGCCAGTAGCGGGCCCTGGATCGGCCCCGACATCTTGGACAGCACGCTCCAGTTCGTTCCGAACTGGAACGCCATCACGACGCCCGACACGACGCCCATGCCGAAGGCGACACCGAAGATCTTGAGCCAGAACTCGAACAACGTCCGGTACACTGGCCTGCCGCTGTACTGGTGCATCGCTTCGAGCACGGTCAGCCAGGCGGCAAGCCCGATCGTGAACGCCGGGAAGATGATGTGGAACGAGATGGTGAACGCGAACTGCAGCCGCGACAGGAGAAGCGCCGTCGGATCCATTGGGAAGCCTCCTCTCCAATCATGCCCGTGCCGGGGGCGCCGCCGCCGCCTGCGCGGCCGGCGGCGGGATGTTGTCGACCTTGAGCACCTCCGCCGTCGCGGCACGAATCTGGCGACAGAAATCCGCGTCATCGATCAGCGATACGCCATAGGACGGGATGATCTGCTTCAGCTTCGGCAGCCAGGCGCTTGCCGTCAGCTCGCCGGCGAAGCATTTCTCCAGCACGCTGATGGCGATGAAGGCCGCGGTGGACGCGCCCGGCGAGGCGCCGAGAAGGGCCACCAGCGAATGATCGTCCGCGCCGACGAGCTCAGTGCCGAATTCGAGCAGTCCGCCGCGCGTGACATCGGGCTTGATGATCTGGACGCGCTGGCCCGCCACCTGCAACCTCCAGTCCTTCGGGTCTGCCTTCGGGAAATACTCGTCGAGCGCCGCCAGACGGTGGCTCTCGGACTGCAGCACCTGTCCGACCAGGTACTCGGTCAGATCGAAATTGTCGCGCGCCACCGAAAGCAGCGGCTTGACGTTCGCGGGACGGATGGACTCGAAGAGGTCGAGCAGCGAGCCATGTTTGAGGAACTTGCTCGAGAAGCCGGCATAGGGGCCGAACAACAACGAGCGCTGGCCGCCGATCACGCGCGTGTCGAGATGCGGCACCGACATCGGCGGCGAGCCGACCGCGGCCTTGCCGTAGACCTTGGCATGATGACGCCGGTTGATCTCCGGATCATCGCAGCGCAGCCAGATGCCGCTGACCGGGAAACCGCCATAACCGCGTCCTTCCGGAATCCCGGACTTCTCCAGCAGCGGCAGCGCACCGCCACCGGCACCGATGAAGACGAACTTCGCGCGGACGGACCGCGTCTCGCCGCTGTCGGTGTCGCGCACCTCGATGCGCCAGCGACCGTCCTGCTCGCGAGCGAGATCGGTGACACAGCTCTTGTAGTGCACGGCGCAGCCCGGCTGTCCGACGAGATGACGGACGAGAAGATGCGTCAGTGAGCCGTAGTCGACGTCGGTCCCCGTGATGATACGCGTTGCCGCCACGGGATCACCGCCAGTGCGGCCATCCATTACCAACGGCGCCCACTCGGCGATTTTCGTCGGATCCTCGCTGTATTCCATGCCCTCATAGCAATGATGGGCGGCCATCGTCTTGAACCGCTTCCTGAGAAAGGCGACGTTGTCGACGCCGTGCACGAAGCTCATGTGCGGCACGGGATGAATGAAGGATCGCGGATCGGCGATCGCGCCGCGCCCGACGAGATAGGACCAGAACTGCCGCGACAGGTCGAACTCGACATTGACCTGGAGCGCCTTCGAGATATCGACGCTGCCGTCGGGCCTCTCCGGCGTGTAGTTCATCTCGCAATTGGCCGCATGCCCGGTGCCCGCATTGTTCCACGCGTCCGAGCTTTCGAGCGCACAATCCCCGAGGACCTCCAGCATCTGGATCGAGAGGGAGGGCTCGAGCTCCTTGAGAAAGGCGCCGAGGGTGGCACTCATGATGCCGGCACCGATGAGGACGACGTCGGTTTCGCGGTCGGACACTGCTGACATGGTCTTTCCCTTCATTGGGTGTTGCTGTTCGGATGTCTCGATCAGGCTCGCGCCGGTTGCTGTCCCTTGGCGCGGAACGGCACGTCCGCTCCCGGCCGCAGCACCACATAGGCACGGCGCCAGGACGAATCGTCGGTCAATTTCCAGCTATGCCCCGAGCCAGCGGTGTCTTCGGCCAGGAGGACGTTGCCGGGGTGAATCAGAAAGTTGTGGCCGTCACGTGTCTGGAAATCGAGCGTTCCGCTCAGCGTGATCACCAGTTGCCGGATCGGCGCGGTGTGCCAGGAGAAGGCGCCGCCCGACTCGGTCTCCTGGAAGGAGACGCTGACGGCATCGATCTTGCCGCTCAGGAAGTCGCCGCGCTGGCCGGGCTCCAGCTCGAGGATACCTTCCTCGAAATGCGAGTTATTGTCCTCTCCGGTCCATAGACGTACACAGCGGATCATCGTATCTCTCCTTTTCCGGCTTCCGAGCCGATTGCGAGCGGCACCTTGATCTCGGCCACATAGGGTCTGACCATCTTGGCGGGATCCACGATGCGGTCGAACTCCGGCTCGGTCACGAAGCCGAGCTTCAGCGCCGCAGATTTCAGCGTGAGATCGTTGTCCATCGCGTAATGCGCGATCCGCGACGCCTTGTCGTAGCCGATCACCGGCGCCAGCGCGGTCACGAGCATCAACGACTTCTCGACATACTCCTGAATCTTCCTGCGGTTCGGCTCGGTGCCCTCGACGAGGAATGTACGGAAGTTCGTGCAGCCGTCGGCCAGGATGGTGATGGACTGCGCGATGTTGTGGATGATCAGGGGTTTGTAGACGTTCATTTCGAGATAGCCGCCGGCGCCACCGAACCCGACGGCGACGTCGTTCGCCATCACCTGCACGGCGATCATCGTCAGCGCTTCCGCCTGTGTCGGATTGACCTTGCCCGGCATGATCGACGAGCCGGGCTCGTTCTCGGGGATCAGCAATTCGGCAAACCCCGCACGCGGACCGCATGACATCAGGCGGATGTCGTTCGCGATCTTGTAGAGCGAGCCGGCGAGCGTCCGCAGCGTGCCGGACAGCTGCACCAGCGCGTCATGCGCGCCCTGCACCGCGAACTTGTTCGGCGCGCTGACGAACGGCAGACCCGTCAACCGTGCGACCTCGGCCGCAACGGCCTCGGCGAATCCGGGCGCCGCGTTGATCCCGGTACCAACGGCCGTGCCACCGAGAGCGAGCCGGAAGACGTCCTTGAGGGCGTCGCCGATGCGCGTCAGATCGTCGGCGAGCATGCCGGCGTAACCCGACCATTCCTGCCCGAGCGTCAGCGGAGTCGCATCCTGCATGTGGGTCCGGCCGATCTTGACGATATCGTCCCACTGGCTCGACTTTGCCGCGATCGCGTCATGCAGCGCCTCGACCGCGGGAACGAGCCGTTCCGTCACGTTCAGCGCGGCCGCGATATACATGGCCGAGGGGAAGCTGTCGTTCGACGATTGCGACATGTTGACGTGATCGTTCGGATGAACCGGCAGCTTGCTGCCGAGCGCGGTGCCCGCGAGTTGGCAGCACCGGTTCGAGATCACCTCGTTCACGTTCATGTTGAACTGCGTTCCGCTGCCCGTCATCCAGACGTGAAGCGGGAACATGTCGTGATGCTGGCCCGCGAGAATTTCGTCACAGACCTGGACGATGAGCTTGTGGATCTTGCCGTCGAGCCGACCGCCTGCGTAATTGGCGTTGGCGGCCGCCTTCTTCAAGATCGCGTAGGACTGGATCATTTCGCGGGGCATCAGGTCCCTGCCGATGCTGAAATGCTCGAGCGAACGTTGCGTCTGCGCGCCCCAGAGCTTGTCCGCGGCAACACTCACTTCACCCAGGCTGTCGGTCTCTTTGCGGAGGTCGTTCATTCTTGCCTCTCTGGCAGTTGATGTCGGCGCCGCCGTTCCGGCGCTTGCTGGAAATCATAGACCGCGCGCAGCGCGCCTGCTACCGCGAGCGAACGTCCCTTTTCCGAATGGCATGGTGCGTCGGCGCATGTCCGGGAGACCGATCAGCCGGTGTCGCGCCAGCGCCGATTCCGCAAGCACACCAGGAGCACACAGCTCGACAATGCGATCGGCACGGCAAGGCCGGCCGCATCCAGCCGCTTCGTCGCATAACCGCCGGCCACGGCGCCGAACAGGAACATCAGGCAGAGCACGAGCATGGCCGCGCCGCCACGCGAGGCGTCGCGATCGGATGTCGACACGAATTGATCGATGGCGCGCAGCATGTTGCCGGTCACGGTGACCGAGAGATAGCCCCAGCGCTCGACGTGCCTGAAGCTGGCGGACTGCAGCGCGATACCAAAGGATATTCCGAAGATGGCGATTGGATCAGGGATCCGGTGCAGCAGCAGCATCGCCGCCGCGAGGCAGGCAATATGCGCCATGAGACAACACAGCGGCGCCTGGACACGGACCGCCACCCAGGCGCCGAGAAGAAATCCGACGATCGGCAGCAGATGGTCCGCCGCCCGCGGCCATTGCCCGGACAGGGCGTCGATGCCAAGGAAGACGACATTGCCGGTCTGCGAGCTCGCGAACACACCACCGAGCGAGAGCCAGGTGAAGGCATCGAGGAATCCGCCGGACATGGTCAGCATGGATGCAACCAGGAGCGATCGCTCCGGCGCATGGGCTGTGACGCGTGGGTCCGCTCCCGGCACCGCAGATGCGGCCTGCGTCGTCATACTGGTCGGCCCGCGAGGTTAACACCCGAGGCGCGGCGCGGCCTCGTCGGGCAGCAAAACGCGCCGCGGGTGTGTGAACACGCCGTATCCGTCATCGCGGGCAATCGCCACGAGCGTGATGCCCGCTTCCTTCGCAGTCTGGATGGCGAGCGCGGTCGGAGCGGATACGGCCACGACGACCGGCACGCCCATCATCGCCGCCTTCTGCACCATCTCGACCGAGACGCGGCTCGTCAGGAGCACGGCGCCCTCGCCGGCCGAAACGCCGTCGCGGAGGACCGCACCCGCGAGCTTGTCGAGAGCATTGTGCCGGCCAACGTCCTCCCGGACCGGACCGATGCCGCTGCGCGGCGTCCAGAACGCCGCCGCATGAACGGATCGCGTGTGCTGATTCAATGTCTGGAGCGGAGACAGGGCCTGCATCGCGTCCAGCAGATCCCGTGCGCGGAAGACAATGTTACGATCTTTCACCCGCGAGGGTGCACGGCGCGCCTGTTCAAGGCTTTCGATACCGCATAGCCCACACCCAACCGGACCGCTGATGGCACGGCGGCGGGCCGCCAAGGACGCCGAGCAGTCGCCATCGAGCCACATCCGCACCTCGACGCCCAGCTCGTTCGGAATCAGATCGATGCTCCTGATTTCGTCTCTTCGTCCTACGATGGCTTCGGTGAGGCTGAAGCCGATACCGAAATCCTCCAGGTCGGCGGGCGTTCCCATCATCACGGCATGGGTCGAGCCGTTATAGGTGAACGCGATGGCCGTCTCCTCGGCGATCAGCCGAGAGGTCGACCGCGTCTGGCCGCCGCGCCAGGCAATCTCCGAGTGCCGCGTGAAAGTCGATCCCGTCATCATGGCTCACACCGTCGCCGGCTGGGCCGAGTGGCGGGACGCCCGGCTCCTGAGCGCCAGCCCGAATGCAATGAAACCCCAGCCCTGGAAGATCAGGTCGACCACCAGCATCGCACCGGGCAGCCACAGGCCGATCGCGGGCCAAGCCGCCACCAGCATGACGCCGACACAGACCGTCAGAACACCGGCCGCGACGATCCAGCGCCAACCCGCAGCCGGTCGCATATGAAAGCCTGCCCAGATCCGCATCACACCGGCAACGACGAGGAAGGCGCACACCGCGAGAGACAGCGTGAACGAGGCCAGGACCGGATCAAAGAGGATGATGATCCCGGCCGCGCCGTAAACAACGCCCGCGAGCAGCCAGAACAGGAATCCCCGCATAGCGCGCACCGAGAAGGCATGCACAATCTGGAAGACGCCGGCGGCAGCCATGGTGGCGCCAATGACCAGCACGGAGGCGAGACTGGCGGCCACCAGGTTTGCGGACGCAATGCCACCGAGGACCAATTCGCCTGCGCCCAGAGCAACGAACCAGCCCCATTTTCCGCTGATCGCGTGGATGGCCCTTCCAAGCGACGCCTTCGAGTTCGACATATCTGCCATGGCTTGACCCTCGCACGTATGACCGCTCTCCCGGTCATGGATGGGAGAAAGCGTACAAGCGGGCCCACGCACCATCTTTCGCAAAAACGACGATATTGTTGATCTGCACGATGCGGAGCGTTGGCGCGGTGAGCTTGCGGGGCACGAACGGGAAGCTTCCCGTCGCCGCGCGTCGAGACCGCGCTAGGCCCGCCGCGGGATCCCGACGACGGTCCTGGTCCCGTCGGGTCCGAAGCGGATATCCATCGTTCCATTCAGACGCGCAACGAGCATATCGACGATGGAACGGTCGAGCCCGGGCCGGCCTTCGGCGGTTGCCCCATTGTCGATGATACAGCACATGACCGAATTTGCCGTTCCCCAGACTTCGAGCCGGATGGCGCCGGCCCCATCGAGGGAGAGGTGACGCGCCGAGGCGGTAATCAGTTCGAAGACGATCATGCCCAGCAGCCAGCAACGCTCGGAGCTTACCTTGAGCGGCTGGAGCAGGAGCGAAAGCGCGATGCCCTCATACTCGAGCCGTGAGCGGCTGATCGACCTGCACAGTTGCTGGAGATAGGAGGCCAGATCGATGGTCGTGGCGAACTGGGGCATCTGCAATGCGTGGTGGAGGCACACATGGCTTTCCAGTCGATCCTGCACGGAAGTGAGTATCGCTCTCGCCTCCGCGCCTTCGCAGCGACCGGCAGCCTCCGACAGCAACTCGATCACGGATACGAGCTCGCCCTCGATCTGATGGGCCAGCTCGCGCAGCAACATGCGCTCCGCGTTGGTGCCGCTATCCGGTGATAGCTCCGAGAGACTGCTCATCCTTCACACGCCTCCCGGCCGAACGGCTTGCCTTCTTACGAATTCGCACCGCTCCGCCCGGTCTCGTACAGGAACCAGATCCGCCGCTCCGTCTCGTCGATCCAGTTCTCCAGCAGGCTCGCGGTGGCGACATCGTCATATTCGTCGCAGAGCTCGTGGACCCGGCGCATTTCCCGGGTCAGCTGCTGATTGTCGCTGCGCAGCTCGGCCAACATATCCTGCGGATCGACATAATCCGCGTCATTGTCGAGAATGCGCTGCTCGCGGGCGATGTGACCGATCGATCGCAGCGTGGTGCCGCCGATCTTGCGCGCGCGCTCGGCGATATCGTCGGTCATGGCGAAGATCTGTTCGGCCTGCTCATCGAGCATGAGATGGTAGTCGCGAAAATGACTGCCAGATACGTGCCAATGGAAGTTCTTCGTCTTCAGGTACAGCGCGAAGACGTCGGCGAGCAGCGCTCTCAACGCGGCAGGAACATCCCGGTTCGCATTGGCTCCCAGATCGGTCGGGCCTTGCAGGTCTGCTTTTGTCATGGTTGGCATCCTTGTTGGAAAGTGGACAATTTCTAGCCAGAGGGCGGGCAGCCGGTCTTTCCGTGCCGAAGCATCGTTCCCGGATTGCACGCCCACAGGCGCGCGGTGACTCATTCGGTCGGCTTCATCCGCTGCCGCTGCGGCAGAGGCGAGATCGTCGCGAACACGCCATCGCGACGGATCAGGGCGTGGAACAGCGCCGCTGCCAGATGCAGCAGCACGAGGGCGAAGAACGCGAACCCCAGATAGACATGCGCATTCCAAAACAGCGTGTGCGCGTGGTCGCTCTGCGGCAGCAACGCCGGAATCCGAATCCCGCCATACAGGACAACCGGATAGGCCGCAGCCCAGAGCATGCCGAGACCTAGCAAGGGCATGACGATCATGAAGCCATAGAGCAAAAGATGCGACAATCGCGCTCCCAGCTTCATCGCCGGCGGAAGGTCGGCCGGCAATGGCGGTGCGCCGAAATGAAGCCGCAACGCCAGCCTGACGAGGACGAGCACGAGGAGCGCAACGCCGAGCGTCTTGTGGATCAGGATGAGCGGCAGGTATTTCTGAGCCACGGAGGACACCATGCCTACACCGATGAAGAGCATGGCGATGATGCAGATCGCCATCAGCCAGTGCAGCAGCCGCTGGATCGGGGCGAAGTGTTGCGGGGCATTGGTCATGGCTTGGCAACCTCGGTTCTCGGATAGTCGCTGGCTTCGGCTGCGCGAAGATCGTAGGATTTGCGGTAGACGGACGAGCGCGCCGCCGGGAAGGGATCGTCCGACACCCGGACTCCCTGCGGCAGCACGGTCGGATCGAAGTTGATGTCGCGGCATGGCCCATCCCGCTCGGGTTCAATTCGCTGCACGACCAGCGTTCCAACCTGGACCTTACGCCGGTTCTCCGGCCAGGCTTTGCTCGGATCTGCGGTGGGATCGCCCGGATCGGCCACCGTGGTGACCATGGTCCACCGTTGCGGCGCCGACCGCACCCGGTTCGTGATCTCCTGCTCGAGAAAATTCGGGCCGCGCTTCTCCAGCTCCGCCTGCGCGATGGAAGTCGGCGCTGCCGTGGGCACCAGCGACCACCGCACAGCGTGCTCGTCGCCCTTCGCGTTCGTGAAGACAAAGCTGTTGAGACTGTTATACGAGTCCTCCGCGTAGCTTCCGGTCCAGGGCGCCGCCTTGGCCCAGGCCGCGAAAGCGGCGAACTCCGGATTTGCGCTGATGAACGTCTTCATCGCCTCCGGATCCTTCTTGCCGGCCGCAACCAGCAGATCGTGAAACGCGTCAGGCGTGGACACCGCAAAGAATGGCGGGTTGATCATCGCCATTCGCCACTCCTCTCCGTCCGCCGCCGATATCTGGAGCCCCATGCCGCGCACGCGCACGGTCGCGTCCACCGCGTTCGGATCGGCCGTACCGAGATTGAAACGGCCCAGAGCCGGATAGCGGCCCTGCACGAACACCTTGGCGCGGGACAGCTCGACACCACTTCCGTTCGCTTCGAACATGCCGGTGAAGCAGATTCCCTTGGCATGATTCCGCCGGTGCCCCAGCGGCGGGCCGCTCGGAGGCGTCAATGCTGCAATCATGCGATCCGGCGTAAGACGCCCCGGCGTGAGCCATCCCGCGGTATACGCAAAGGCGGCGGCGCTGCCGCCGACCACGGCGGCAATCAGAACGAGCCATCCAAGGCTCGAACGCTCTACTCTGCCTGGCTGGTTCATCAAGTCCTCTCGCAACGCGGCGGCCGCCCGGCGCTTGAAAGCGCGCAGCTCACCGCTCAATGACAGGAAGCCAACTTAGCGGACCGTCGCTATTCCAATCTTCCCAAACGCACCGTCAATTTCGTGAAGGCACGGCGGGCCTATCCGATAAGGTCACCACCGATATCGCACGTGAAGCGGCTTCGGGCCTTCCCGGCATCAACCGACGTCGGGTCGCCGCGCGGTCGCGTGCAGTCTTCGCCGGCAAGTACCTGGCGAAAGCCATCGCCTTCTCGCAACAGTGATGCACAATCACGGGCTTTGCGAACAAAGCGGCCTATATATCTCAACATAGAATACAATTCTGGAAACGCCGTCAGCCGAGCAGCGATCCCCGCCAAGCGACTCTCCGCACGAGAAAGCAATGGAGACTCGCTATGAATGCATTCAAGATCCTAATCGCCTCGGTGCTGATCTCAGCTGCGACAGTGTCGTCGGCCTCCGCCGCCTGGTCCTTCGCCGACCAGGAGCCCGCAACCTTTGCCTCCATGTATCCCGACCGCGACGTGCTGAATGGTGGCGCGTTGACCCCGGCAGGACGAATGGGACTCGAGCGCCCCGGTGGCGCGGCTCCCGTGTTTGGCGCGGTTCAGGTTCGCAACCACCACTGGCGCCGATGACAAGCCGGACGAGCAATCAAGTACAACTACCAGATCCAGATGACCATCGTTCACGCCTCGAACGGAGTACGACCGCGCGATGCGGCGTACCCGCGGCGTGGATGTACATGCATCCCTTCGTGCAACGACGAAAATGATCGTTCAATTGATACTTCCGATCCGGCGCACGCATGCACATGTCTGACGCGCGAGCCGGGGCGTTCCCGGCGTCGCTTTGTCAAGGAGATGTGCGATGACTACACTGAAGCTGTTCTCGGCCGGGTTGATCGCTGCGGCCATGGTTGCTTCCCCGGCGATGGCGCGTGAAGGCAATACGAACGCGCGGCGGACGAATGCCGATGCCTACGCGTCGGCTCAACGTGTTCCGGTTACCTCCAAGCGCGGTTGCACGCGGGCTCCGGACGTCGGCGCCTATGCATCTGCCCCGTGGCGTCGCCCGCCCTGCGAGCCCAAGTCCGGCTATTGAGCGCACCGGCCGGACAATGCTGCTTCGGCAGAGCGCAATTGCGTGTGCTGAACTGAAGCAGGCCGCTGCGCGTCTCGGGTCCTTCTGGCTTACGCGAAAAAGAGGAATGGCAGCTCCTCATGCTGTCATTCCTGAAATTCGATCGACAACTCTCGAGTCGTCCGCTCTGTCACCGCCGCTGCACGGGCGATGGAGGTGCCGACATCAGGAATGATTGCCGCCGCCCGGCAGAGCGACGACGATCGTTTCGTATGACGCATCCATCCTCTGTCGCGATGGTCGCGACATGGCGATAAGGCGATCGGCGCTGCACGGCTGCCCCTTCAGCACCCCGGCGGCAAGATTGGCGAGACTCCGGGCGTTGGCGCCGCACCTGACGCGTTGGCCGGTAGCACTGTCGCAGGAGATGCCAGATTCATCGTCATGCTTTCCGCGCAGGTCGAGGTGTTGGGACTGGGCGCGACGACAGCATTTGGATCAATGCCCGTTCCGACATCGCCGCTGATGACGACCGGGATCGTACCCGGGGGCGGCCCGGCTTGCACTCGCGGGATCGAGAGCGGCAAACTCGCAGAGCTCGCCACCACCCCGCCTGGCGTTGAGCTGCACGCCACCGACACCCCAGTCCCTGACGGCGCGAACGCGGAAATTGTCCCGATCGAGCTCCCGTTTTGTCCCATCAGCGGTATGATTGGAGCAACATTGCCCGCCGTCGGCGATCCCGTAGTCGATGCAGTCGGCATTGTCGGCACCGACGTCGGAGATGTCGATGGTGGCGCACAGACGACCACTGTCCCCGGCGTCGTCGGATCCGAAGCGAGCGGAACGGGTGCCAGCGTGGTGTCGGGCACGCCTTGCACGGTCGTTGCGGAGAACGGACCCGGGCTATTGAGCGGTGAGGTGACGATCGCGCCCGGTACGGTCGGCAAGCTCATCGCCGTGCTGCCGGTTGTTGCGACCTGGGCTTTGCTCGCGGGGCAGCCGAGCAGCACGGCGGCGAGCGCTGCGCAAGCGATCCGGATCATGTCTGGCTCCCCTCGCTCGTCTCATTCTTGCGAATGGTGACCTGGCTGCCCTCCGCCAGATTGACTGCCGGATTGAGCACGACTTGCTCGCCGGGCTTCACGCCCTCGCGCACTTCCACCGATGTGCCGAGATCTCGCGCGATCGAGACCTTCTGCAAGTGAACGGTGCCGTTGCGCACGACTGCGACATGAAGGCCGTTCTGGTCGAAGACCAGCGCATCGGCGGGAACCGACATCGACGGCGTCTTGCGCGGGATCGACAGTTCGACCGTACAGTAGATGCCGGGACTCAACGCGCCGTCGGGATTGGGCACGTCGATCTCGGTCAGCAGCGTTCGGCTTCCCGGCTGCAACGCGGTCGCGATGCGCGTGACCTTCCCTGGAAATGCCCGGTCCGGGATCTCGGGAACGTGAATCTCCGCCTCGACGCCCGGCGCGATGCCGAAGGCCTCGTCCTGCGGCACGAACACTTGCGTTCGGATCACGTTCGAATGCATCAGCGTGAACATGAAGGTCGATCCCGCCTGAACGAGGCTGCCATTGTCCACGTTGCGTTGCGTGATCACACCGTCGAACGGTGCCACCACGCGCTGATAGGCCTTCTCCTGTTGAAGCACGCGAATCTGCGCCTCTTGTGCCGTTATGTTCGACTGGGCGACGCCCACGGCCGCCTGCTGGGCGCGCAAGGTAAGACGGTCGTTGTCGCCCTGCTGAGCCGTCAACCAGCCCTGCTTGACCAGATTACTGTCCCGCGTATTGGTGACGTCGGCAAGCTCCCGGCTCGCCTGTGCCTGCTGCAACGCCGCCTGGTTCTGCGCCAGCGTCGCCTGCGCCTGCGCGATCTGCTGGTCGAGTTCCGGCGCGGTGATCTCCGCCAGGAGATCGCCCTTCTTCACGTGATCGCCGATGTCGACATAGCGCTTCTCGATGTAGCCGCTGGCCCGTGCGAAGATGTTCGCCGCCTCGAATGCCGTCGTCGTCGCCGGCAGGGTGACCTTCGTGATCTCGGGGCTGGCGCGGACCGTCGCCACCCGAACCTCCGGAACGGCGGTCCTGATCTGCTTTGCCGATACAGCCAGATCGCGTGCGGCCTGATAATGCCGCCAGCCGCCCACGCCGAGACCGCCGGCAAGGAGCAGGACCATGGCGCCGCCGAGCCATACGCCGCCGTAGCGGCGGCGCGGTCGCGCCTCCTTGCCGGGCAGCTCCACGATGCGGCCGCTTTCCGCATCGGGCCGATCACTCACGTCGTGGCTGTTGGTCCGCACGCGAACATCGCTCATTCCGGTGACTCCTCGAACACGCCGTGGTGAGGCTTGCCGTCGTTGCGCTTGCGCAGCCAGGCGAAGAGATAGGGCACGATCAGCAATGTCGTCGGCGTTGCGAACAGCAGCCCGCCGATCACGGCACGGGCGAGCGCCGCGTTCTGCTCCTCGCCCGGGCCTCCGATCGCCATCGGGATCATGCCCACGATCATCGCGGCAGCCGTCATCAGCACGGGGCGGATTCGCGTGCGGCCCGCGCTCAGCGCGGCCTCGAACGCGGTGTGCCCGTCCAATTGCGCGTCACGCGCGAAGGTCACGAGCAGGATGGAATTGGCCGATGCAACGCCGACGGCCATGATCGCACCCATCAGCGAAGGCACGTTCAGGGTCGTCCCCGTGATGAACAGCATCGTCACGATACCGCATAAAGTCGCGGGCAGCGCCATGATGACGACAAAGGGGTCGCCGAAGTTCTGGTAGTTCACGACCATCAGCAGATAGACCAGGATGGCGGCAAACAGCAGCCCGATCCCGAGATCGCGGAACGATTGACGCATGCTCTGGATCTGCCCCAGAACCTCAATCGAATTTCCCGGCTGGAGCTGCTTCTGAAGCGTCGACGTGACCTTGTCGATATCGGCCGAGACGCTGCCGAGATCGCGCCCCTGCACGCTCGCATAGACGTCATACACCGGCTGAACGTTCGCCTGGTTCAAATTGGTGGGTACAGTCCCGCGCTTGAAGGTCGCAACATTGCTGAGCAGCCCCGGCACCGTCTGCCCGCTTGCAGCCGACGAGGCCGACACCGGCGTGTTCTCAAGTGCGTTGAGCGAGTTGGCCCTGTACTCCGGCGTCTGAACGGCAAGATAATAAGGGATGCCCGACGTCGGGTCGGTCCAGAAATTCGGCGAGACCTGGGCGGACGAGCTGAGGCTGACATTGATGTTGGTTGCCACCGTGCTGGCATTGAGCCCCAGCTGTGCGGCCCTTGTGCGGTCGATGTCGGCGTAGAACGCGGGAGCGTCGACCTCCTGTTGAAGATGCGCGTCGACGACTCCCGGAATGGCCGCCAGGCTCTTTTGCAGCTCTTTTGCCACGGACAGGTTGTTGGCGCCGTAACCGACTGTACGGACGTCAATCTGCGCCGGCAGGCCGAAATTCAGGATCTGGGTGACGATATCCGCCGCCTGGAAATAGAAGACGTCCTCGGGGAATGCCGCGGGCAGGACCTGGCGCAACTTCCTGACGTAATCCGCAGTCGGCCTGTGGCCGTCCTTGAGCGATACCAGGATCGTGCCGTCGTTCACTCCTATCGTCGATCCGTCGGTGAAGGCCAGATTGTAGGGACGCGCCGGCAAGCCGATATTGTCGACGATCAGCCCGCGATCCCGGTCCGGAATGACTTCGCGGATCTTGTCCTCGACCGCCTGGAAGATGGCCTCGGTGCGCTCGATCCGGGTCCCGGCTGGCGCACGAACATGGAGCTGGATCTGACCGCCGTCGATCAGGGGATAGAAATCCCTGCCCACGTAGACGAACATGACGGCCCCGAGCGCCAGCACGAGCACGGCAGCAATCGGCACGATGCTGCGGCTCCGGAGCAGGGTCGTCAGGAGTCCGGAATAGCCATCGCGCAGGCGCTCGAAGCCGCGCTCGAACGCGGCGGATGCGCGCGAAAACATGCCGGACGAGCTCGCGCCCTCGCCATGGCGCCGCTCGCCCTTCAGCAGCAGACCGATCGTGATCGGCGTGAGAGTCCGCGACAGCGCGTACGACGCCAGCATGGCAAACACCACCGCAAGGCCGAGTGGCGTGAAGAGGTATTGCGCCGGTCCTTCGAGGAATATGACCGAGGTGAAGACGCAGCTGATGGCAAGCGTGGAGACGAGCGTCGGTACGGCGATTTCGGCCGCACCGTGCAGCGTCGCTTCCGACAGCGGCATCCCCTCCTCGGTCCAGAGCCGATGCGTGTTCTCGATCGTCACCGTCGAATCGTCGACCAGAATGCCAACTGCGAGCGCCAGCCCACCCAGCGTCATGGTGTTGAGGGTCTCGCCGAGAAAATGGAGCACGATGAGCGAGGACAGCATCGCGAGCGGGATGGAGATCAGGACCACGAGCGTCGACCGCCACGATCCCAGAAATACCAGGATCATCAGCGCCGTGAGACCGGCCGCGATCGCGCCTTCGCGCAGCACACCGTCGACGGAGTGGGTGACGAAGACCGATTGGTCGAACAATTCGCTGATCTTCAGCCCGGCCGGCGCCGACGCCCGAATCGACTTCAAGGCCCGCTTGACCCCGTTGACGACGGCGAGCGTCGAGGCGTTGCCATTCTTGATCACGCTGAGCAGAACCGCGCGGTGACCGTCCTCGCGCACGATATTCTGCTGGACCTGCGATCCGTCCCGAACCTGGGCGACATCCTTCAGCAGGATCGTCGCTCCGTTCGCGAACTTGACCGGGATCATGTTGAGATCCTTGATCGAGGCCGGCGTCGCGTTGGTTCGCACGGTGTACTGGGTATCACCGATCTTCGCCGTTCCGGTCGGCAGCGTCAGGTTCTGGGTGTTCACCGCATTGACGATGTCGAGCGGCGTCAATCCGCGCGACGAGAGTTTGTTCGGGTCGATGTCGACCATGATCTGGCGATATTTGCCGCCCGCAGGCGTCGGCAGCGTTACCCCCGGAACGGGCGCCAATTGCTGCCGGATCCGATAGATGCCGAAGTCGTATAATTGCTGCTCGTTCAGTTTGTTGGACTCGAGGCTGAGCTGCAGGACCGGCACGCTCGACGCATTGAACTGCACGATCACGGGCGGCTGAATGCCCGGCGGCATCAGGGCGCGGATGGCGTTCGTTGCCGATACGATCTGCGAGATCGCGAGATCGAGATTGACGTCCGGCTGGAAGTAGATCTTTTGAACCGACAGGCCATTGAGCGTCTGCGCTTCGATGTTCTTGATACCGCTGACATTGGCGCTGATCGAATACTGGCTGTACGTGGAGACGCGCTGCTCCATCTCCGGCGTCGAGAGGCCGGTATAGCTCCAGATGACGGTGACGACGGGGATGCGGATCTCGGGAAAGATATCCGTCGGCATCGACCAGACCGAGATGCCGCCCAGAAACAGGATCAGCGCCGCTAGCACATAGAACGTGTGCGGAAACCGGAGCGCAAAGCGGACAATTCCCATGGAGACAACTACTTCGAGCAGGTTGCGGGAAATTTTCAGATGGCGACGATGCTTGACCGTTCAAATGAAATCGAGTTCAGCATCGTGACCTCTCGATCGTTCACGTCGATGCGAACGCCTCACGCTCGAGATAGTGTCGGGACGGGTGGGTGGCGACAGAGACGACGCCGCGCGCCGCCCCTGTCCGCGGGCGGCCGCGGGCTCCAGGGTGGCACGGATGGCGGCACGCCTGACCTTTGCAAAGGCGCGAATCTCGATCTGCCGAACGCGCTCGCTGGAGATCGAAAGCTCGCGGGCGAGCTGATCGAGCGTCGGGGGATGCTCCGCCAGCCGCCTTGCCTCCAGCACGCGCCGCTCGCGCCCCGTGAGGCCATTCAGCGCAATGCGCAGGGCATCGGTCCGATGTTCCATCTGATCCTGATCGGCAAGGATGGTCTCGGCGTCGCTCGCCTCGTCCACAAGCAAGGCCTCCCACTCGGTACCCTGCTCGTCGCCGCCAACCCACGCATTCAGCGACAGGTCGCCGTGCAGGCGGCAATCCATCTCCATCACTTCGCGCGCCGAAACTTCGAGCCTGGTGGCAATCGCCTCGGCGACATCGGGGGTTAGCCGCGCCATCCCGCTCTGGCCAGCCTTTCTCATCTCGCCGCGAAGCCGGAAGAACAGTTTCTTTTGAGCGGCCGTTGTTCCGATCTTGACCAGCGACCAGGAGCGCAGGATGTATTCGTGGATGGCGGCCTTGATCCACCACGTCGCATAGGTGGAAAATCGCGAGTTTCGGTCGGGCTCGAACCGCGACGCGGCAATCACCAGCCCGAGATTGGCCTCGGCCATGAGATCGGCGAACGGAAGGCCGTATCCCCTGTAGCTCCGCGCGACCTTGGCGGCGAGCCGGAGGTGGCTCGTGACGAGCGCGTTCGCGGCGTCGCCGTCCCTCGTCTCCTGCCAGCGACGCGCAAGCTGCTGCTCCTGCTCGCGTTCGAGCAGGTCGTACCGGCCGATGACCGAGGAATACGCATTGAACACAGCGGCCGCCGTACGCCTGCCCGGCTCAGCCGTATCGATCCTGCTCAAACCCGCATGTCGCATTGGCATCTTTTGCTCCCACATTCGAACCGGCAAGCGGAACGTAAGAAGCCTCCGACTGACGGCGCCAGTAAACTGCACTTAACAAGCCTGAATTCGCTTTCAGAGATCCCACCGCTCTTTCCGCTTCGCACGTCTCGCACGTGGCATCGGCGGTCACATCGGCGCGAGGCTCGCGTGAAGCGAACGAACCGGCGCCGATGCCGCGGCTTCGTGTGATATCGCGCCCGTCGTGGCGAGGATCTCCACCCGTCCGCCGGGTGCCGGGCAAATGGTCAGGCAGAAGCCGTGCAGCTTCAGAATCGCAGCGACGAGGCTCAGTCCCAGTCCCACTCCCGGCGTGTTGCGCATCTTGTCGGAGCGATAGAACCGACGCAGCACCGCCTCGCGCTCCGACTCGCCGATGCCAGGGCCGGTATCGCTCACGCGCACGAGCGCGGCCCTGTCGTCCGACATCAGCTCGAGCGTCACTCGTCCGCCCGCGGGGGTGAACTTGACGGCATTGTCCACGAGATTGGCAACCGCCTCGAACAGCAGGTCCCGATCACCCCGCACCTGCACTTTGCGGTCGATCTCGACGTCGATGTCGATATCCTTGTCTTCGGCAATGGGTTCGTAGACGTCGCACACCTGTCGCAGGATCTCGTCGAGCGCGACATCGCCGAAGCCGGCCGTACGGCTGCTGCTCTCGATTTCGGCCAGGCGCAGCAGCGCAGTGATGATTGCGAGCGATTGGTCGATTCCGGCCATTGCCTTGTCCACGATGTCCTGAAGGTCCTCCAGCGTGGCCGCATGTGTGCGCCCGCGCTCCAGCGCCAGGCGGGCTCGCGTGAGCGGTGTCCTGAGATCGTGAGCGATATCGTTGCCGACACCGGCCAGCGCGTTGATCGTGGTCTCCATCTCGTCGAGCATGCCGTTGACGATCCTGGCCAGCCGCGCGAACGGATCGTCCGCGTTGGTCTGTGGGAGCCGCTCGCGGAGATCGCCGGCCACGATACGCTGGACCCTCTGGTTCACCTGCTCCACGCGCCTCTGGGCGCGGACGCTCAGCCAGGCCCCGGCCAGCAGGCAGAGGCAGAATGCCGGCAGCAGGCCGAGCAGCAGCGCTTGTCCGACGACGATGGATATCTCGCGCGTCTCATCGACATTCCGCCCGATCACGAGGATGTGGCCGTCGCCGAGCCGCCTGCCCGCGGCCTTGACGACGGCATCGTGGACCGCCGACGGCCCGTCCCGTATGAGCCGCACGCTCCGGACCGGTCCGCCGAAATCGAGCTTTGATGGCAATCGCGCGATGTTGCCGGCAAGCCGGGTCCCTGCGGCATCGAACAGGCCGGCATATTGCACGCCTCGCGAATCCTGCTTGAGATGATCGGAGATCGCGTCGATGAGACGGCCGGGCGGCAGCTCGGCCATGAAGTTGAGCTGCGTTGCAATCATGCGGTCGGATCGCATGATCAGGTAGTCGTCGATCTTCCAGTAGATGAAGGCGAACAGGGCGGCGACGAACAACGCCAGCGTGGCTGCTATCGCCGCGGCCCACAGGAACGTGTTCGAACGAATGAACTGAATCTGGCGCATCGATCCGCCGAACCTGTTAACGAGTTCGCAGCACGAAGCCGGAGCCGCGAACGTTGTGGATCAGCTGCGTCTCGCCGGGGCCGTCGACCTTGTGACGAAGGCGGCCCATGTGCACGTCGATGAGATTGGTGGTTGCCGGAACGAATTTGTAGTTCCAGACCTCCTCGAGCAGCATCGCCCGGGTCAGCAGCTGATCGCTTCGGCGCATCATGTATTCGAGCAGGCGGAATTCGCGCGGCAGCAGATCGATCTCGCGCTCGCCTCGCCGCGCGGTCCGCTCGATCAGGTCGAGCTCCAGCGGCCCGGCGCACAACGTGGTCTCGCGGCTGTCGATCGGACGCCGCAGCAACGCCTCCACCCGGGCGACGAGCTCGATCAGCGCGAACGGCTTGGTGAGATAGTCGTCTCCGCCGACGCGCAACCCG
This sequence comes from Bradyrhizobium diversitatis, assembly GCF_016031635.1. Classification (GTDB taxonomy): domain Bacteria; phylum Pseudomonadota; class Alphaproteobacteria; order Rhizobiales; family Xanthobacteraceae; genus Bradyrhizobium; species Bradyrhizobium diversitatis. The sequence continues at coordinate 46,716 of NZ_JACEGD010000006.1, read as the reverse complement.
CGCACCCTGTCGTCGACCGCGCCGAGCGCGCTCAGCACCAGGACGGGCGTCCTGACCTGGTCCTTGCGCAAGGCCTCGATGACGGTCAGCCCGTCCATTCCGGGCAGCATGCGATCGACGATCAGGGCATCGGGAGACGATTCACGCGCCCGATCGAGACCGCCGATTCCGTCGGGCGCCCATCGCACCTCGAACCCGCGCTCGGTGAGTTCGGCCACGATCGCGTCGGCGGTCTCGGCATCATCCTCGATCAGGAGAATCCGCGTCATTGTGCTGGTTCCACGTCCCGCGAGGCCTCGAGACCGGCGGCGAAGCATGGGCTCGGTGATCTGCGACGACATGTTCAATGCCCGCCCGGGCCGAACACGCGAGGCAGGACCGGCATGCCACGCACCGCTGTCTCGCGACAGAAGTAATCCTGCGTGGGATAAAGCACCATTAAATTGCATTTCAGAGCGCCCGGCAGCACGGTCACTGCTGGCGGCGGCGCGAAGGCGATCGAATGTGCTGTCGCAGTGATCATCTCTCATCTCCATGCAGCAGGACGCTCCAGCAGATATGTCTTCAGCGAGGCTGCTGTTACGCGCCAGGATCGAAACGTTGCGAGTTTGCACGATCGTGCTTGCCGGCAAGGACGGGATCACGGTCCATTGAACACGGGTGAGCAATTCGTGCGTTTTGCCGCCGCGCGTTCGTCCGCACCTCCTTCACAGGCCGGCTTGGACTGCCAGCTTTCATCAAAGGAGAAGCCAAATGACCACTCTCAAGCTCTTGTCGACCGGACTGATCGCAGTCGCCATGCTCGGTGGACCCGCCATGGCGCGGGAGCGCCAAACCGACGTCCGCCCATCCGCAATGCAAGCCGATCCGGTTGCATCGTACGGGTCGGTCTATCAGACCGGCCGCGCCTGCGTTCCAGCGCCCCGTGTCGGCGCGTTTGCGACGGCGCCGTGGACCGGCAACAACGTTCCCTGTGAGCCGGGCACCGGCAGCTTCTGATCCCGACGACGTCGCGGCCGGCCGGGCGGGTGCCTCGCTCGGCCGCCGCCTTTCACGATGGGGTCGAGCCTGACGTTGACCCCGTCCACGCTCGGTAGTCGCGTCGGCGGATCACCTCGCCGATGCGCAGCGCCCCGCTCCTGAAATCGAATTCAGTGGGATTGCCGCACGACCTTCCTATCTTCCCTTCAAGACAGGATTTGCTGGCGGCACGACGCTGAGGCGACGGCATTGGCCGCCGGGCATCCGGACACGAAAGGAATCCCTCATGAAACGCGCATTGATGATCATGGCGACAGCGGCGCTTGCCTCAGCACTGGCGGTCGGAACGGCCGAGGCACATGGCGGCGGTGGCGGTGGCCACGGCGGCGGTGGCTTCGGAGGCGGGCATATGGGCTTTGGCGGCGGCCACATGGGCTTCGGTGGCGGCGCGCATTTCGGCGGCATGGGACATGCTGGCGGATTCGGCGGCGGAGCCCGATTCGGCGGCGAGCACCTCGGCTTCGGCCATCATGTCGCAACCGGCGGCTTCCGGCAGCACGCGTTTCACCGTTTTGACCGCTTCCGGTCCGGATATGGATTCTACGGCTATCCGGATTGCTATGACTGGTACGAGCTGCATCCGGCCCAACCCTTGCCGCTGAGCTGCAGCTAGGTCCGCGTGCACCGCGCCGATTGGTCCGGACCACGCAAGCTCGCGGCCCGGATCGCTCGAACTGCGCGCGCGAAGTCCACACAGCACCCTACGGGTGGAACCACTCCTCGGCGTGCCTGCGCAGTGGTCGCAGATGCCGTACCCATCGCGGTCAAGCCGCTCCTGCGACCCTCTTCAGGTGCATCGCTGCGAAATCGAGATACCAATCCAGACAGCCGGGATTGGCCATCGCTTCCCTGTTGATGACCTTCTCCACGGACTGGCCGAGCAGCAGCTTCTTGATCGGCAGCTCCTGCTTCTTGCCGGACAGCGTCCGCGGAATCTCGGCGACGGCGAAAATCTCGTTCGGCAGAAAGCGCCGCGACAGGCCGGTCTCGATCGCCTTGTTGATCTTCGCCTGCATCGCCGCATCGAGCGCAATGCCGTCGCGCAACACAACGAACAGCGGCATGTAACTGTCGCGGCCGAGATATTCGAGATCCACGACGAGGGAGTCGAGCACCTCGGGCAGCGACTCGATTGCGGAATAGAGCTCGCTCGTACCCATGCGCAGGCCGTGCCGGTTGATGGTGGCATCACTGCGGCCATAGATGATACAGGAGCCATCCGGATTGACCTTGAGCCAGTCGCCGTGCCGCCACGCCGGACCGCGCCCGCTGCCGTCGAAATCGTCCGGATAGGTTTCGAAATAGCTCGCGCGATAGCGCGCCCCACCCTCGTCGTTCCAGAAATAGAGCGGCATCGACGGCATCGGCTCGGTACAGACGAGCTCGCCGACCTCGTCGATGACGGCGTGCCCCTGTTCGTTGAAAGCCTCCACGGCCGCGCCCAGCAGCCGGCACTGCATAGCGCCCGGCGTCTGCGGCAGCTCGCGGTTGCCGCCGATGAAGGCGCCGGCGAAGTCGGTCCCGCCGGAAATGTTCGCCCACCAGATGTCGGCCTGAGCTTTGCTGCCGTTCGTCCTCGACAACGCAGCGAAGCGCGCGTTGAACCAAGCCTGCGTGTCGGCGCTAAGGGGCGAGCCGGTCGAGCCGAGGCAACGCAGCTGCGAAAGATCGCCGGCGGCGGCAAGGTCGATCTCGGCCTTGGCGCAGTTCGCGAAGAACGCCGCGCCCGCCCCGAAGAAGGTCGACTTCGATCGCGCGACGAAGCGCCACAGCGTGGTCCAGTCCGGCTTGTCCTTCGCGCCGGCCGGGCTGCCGTCGAAGATGCAGCAGGTGGTCCCGCTGAGCAGGCCGCCGACCTGGCTGTTCCACATGATCCAGCCGGTCGAGCTGTACCAGTGATAACGCTCGCCGAAGGAATTCTGGTGATAGGAACAGCCGATGTCGTTGTGCAGCCCCAGAAGCGCGAGCACCACGATGATGATGCCGCCATGGCCGTGCACGATCGGCTTCGGCAGGCCGGTCGTGCCGCTGGAATAGACGATCCAGAGCGGATGATCGAACGGCAGCCAGATCGGCTCGAAGGCATCGATGGCCGCGCCCGTTCTGGCGAGAATGTCGGAGAGCAGCGCGTCCGGCGCCGCAGCTGCGCCGGCTTCGCTGTGCAGGATGACGTGCTCGACGGTCGGCAGGGACCGCCTGAGCTCGCCGACGACGTCGCGACGGTCATGCCGCCGGCCGGCATAAGTGACGGCGTCGCAGGCGATCAGCACCTTCGGTTCGATCTGCTTGAAGCGGTCGATCACCGCAGGCGCCGCCATGTCGGGCGCACAGACGCTCCAGATTGCGCCGATGCTGGCTGTCGCCAGGAACGCAACGATGGTCTCGGGGATGTTCGGCAGATGGGCTGCGACGCGGTCGCCGGGGCACACGCCCTTGTCCTTCAGATCGAGCGCGAGCGCCGCTGCCTTGCGCCGCAGCTCCGGCCAGCTCGTCTCCGTGAGACTGCCGTCCTCACCGCCGCTGACGATGGCGGGCAGCCCGGCTGCGTCTGCTGCCGCGACATGCCGGAACACCTGCCTGGCGTAATTCACCTGCGCGCCGGGAAACCACACCGCATTCGGCATTTTGCGCTCGGCAATCACGGCGGCAAACGGCGTCGGAGATTGCAGATCGTAATAGTCCCAAATGCTGCGCCAGAACCCGTCGAGATCGCGCACCGACCATTGCCGCATCTCTTCGTAGCTCGAGAAGACAAGGCCGCGCGTATCCCCGAGCCATTGACGATACAGGGCCATTTGAGGAACGTAGGGAGCTGCCATCATCAAATTCCGAAGGTTCATGGATTGCGAGAGCTGCAGCCGAACTCGGGACGTGTGCGCTGTTGCACCCGTTGAACGATCCGTCTCACAATAGATTCAAACCTCGAGCCACTCCTGGCGAACCGCCGCGTTCGCCCTGAGTTGGTCCGGCGTGCCTTCAAAAACCACGCGACCGTGTCCCATGATGTAGACGCGCTTCGAGATGCGCATCGCGATCGATAGCTTCTGCTCGACGAGCAGGATCGCGACCCCGGCTTGCGCGATGCGGACGATGAGGTCTCCCACCTGTTGCACGATCAGCGGCGCGAGCCCCTCCGTCGGCTCGTCGATCATGATGAGATCAGGATCACCCATCAACGTGCGGCATGTCGTCAACATCTGCTTCTCGCCGCCCGAGAGGACCCCAGCAGGCGCGTCGGCGCGCGCGGCGAGGTTGGGAAACATGTCGAGCATGTCCTGCAGCCGCCATTTGCCCGGTCGTCGCGTGTCCTTGATGCCGAGCAAAAGATTCTGTCGCACCGTCAAGCTCGGAAAGATGTCGCGATGCTCGGGAACGTAGCCGAGCCCGAGGCGCGCGATCTTGTAGCTCGGCAGGCCCGCAATGTCCTTGCCCTTGAAGCGGATCGTGCCCTGCGGAACGACCTCGCCCATGATCGCCTTGACCGTGGTCGAACGCCCGACTCCGTTGCGGCCGAGCAGGCTCACCACTTCGCCAGCGGCGACATCGAGGTCAACGCCCTGGAGAATGTGGCTCTTGCCGTAATAAGCGTGGAGGTTCCTGACTTCGAGCATCAGTGTGCCTCCTCGCCAAGATAGGCTTCCCTGACCTTCGGATCGCGCCGGATCTCCTCGGGAGTGCCCGAGGCGATGATATGACCGTAAACCAGCACCGAGATGCGGTCGGCAAGGCCAAACACGACGCTCATGTCGTGTTCGACGATGACCAGCGTTCGCCCTTCGGTCAGGCGCCGGATCAACGACACCGCGCGCTCCGTCTCGGCGTGGCTCATTCCAGCGGTCGGCTCATCGAGCATGACGACGGTAGCGCCCCCTGCGATCGTGATGCCGATCTCCAGCTCGCGCTGCTCGGCATATGTCAACAGGCCGGCCGGAACGTCGCGGCGATGCGTGAGGTGAATGTCTTCGAGAATCCGCGCCGTCCGCTCGCGCACCTCAGGCAGGCTGTCCACGTTCTTCCAGAACGCGTAGCGATGCCCGGTGGCCCACAGCACGGCGGAGCGGACGTTTTCCCAGACCGTCATGCGGGCAAACACGTTGGTGACCTGGAACGAGCGCGACAGCCCCCGCCGGTTGATCTCGAACGGCTGCAGGCCGGAGATCACGTCGCCATTGAGCCGGACCTCACCCGAAGTCGGCTTGATATGCCCACTGATCAAATTGAACGTCGTCGACTTCCCCGCGCCGTTCGGACCGATGATGGCGTGCCGTTCGCCCTGCGCGATGCTGAGGTTCAGGTCGCGAATGATGCCAACGTTGCCGAAGCGCTTCTCGACGGCGCGGACTTCGATGGCTGCAGTCATGCCAGATACCCCCGATCACGCGCGACCGTGGCCGCCCGATCCCACGCTTCGCCAACCCGCCGCCACGTCAATCGCGCGATGACGAAACCACCGGCCACGAGAACCGCTGCGGCAATCCAGGTGGCCGGAGACTTGGGATTGAAGGCGATGCCGAACAGGTTGATCGCACTGGCCTCCCCGCCGGAATGACGCGCGATCGTCTCGATCACCAGAATGACGCCGCAAGCGAGCGCCACGGTCGGCACGATCGCGACGAGATAGGACGGAATCACCGTCCATAACGATCCGGCGCGAAGGAGCGGCCGGTGCATCATCACGAGCCCGGCGATGCCGCCGGGCGAGAACATCACGATGCCGATGAAGATGATGCCGAAATAGAGCTGCCAGACGCTGGTAACGCTGGTCAGCCCGAGCTGCAGATAGGTCACCAGGATCGCGCCGAGAATGGGTCCGAAGAAATAGGCGGTACCGCCGATGAAGGTTGCGAACAGCACCAGGCCGGACTGGATCGCGCCGAGATAGGCCGAATTCGCGATTTCGAAGCTGATCGCGGCAAGCCCCCCGGCGATGCCGGCGAAGAATCCTGCAAAGCAATAGGCGAGATAACGAACCACGTGAGGATCGTAGCCGATGAACTGGACGCGCTCGGGATTGTCACGGACGGCATTGCTGATCCGCCCCAGCGGGGTTCGGGTCAGTGCGTACATCGCGATCGCCGAGACCACCAGCCAGAACGCGATCAGATAATAGACCTGGATCTGCGGCCCGAAGGTCCAGCCAAACATGCGCGGCAGCGCTGTGCGGTCCGTCGTGATGCCGGCTTCGCCGCCGAAGACCGACCGGAGGATCAGAGACGAAGACGCCACCAGCTCGCCGATGCCCAGCGAGATCATGGCGAACACGGTGCCGGCACGCTTGGTCATGAGCCAGCCGACGAGGATAGCGAACCCGAGGCCACCGAGGCCGCCGAACAATGGGATGAACGGAAGCGGGATCGGCCAGCCGTGGGAGACGATCGCGTTCATCACATGGCAGGCCGTGAAGCCGCCGAGGCCGTAGTGCACGGCATGGCCGAACGACAACAATCCGGTCTGTCCAAGCAGGATGTTGTAAGAGAGCGCGAACACGATCGCGATCCCGATCAGGCTGAAGGACGTGAGGGAGCCGCCGGACGAGAACACCAGCGGCAGCACGATGAGGACGATCACGCCGGCCAGCCAGACGCCGTAGAAGCGCAGGTTCTCGCCGGCCGCGTTCGCTGCGGGTCCCGATACCGATGTCGTTGCCGTAGTCATGATTCGCGCGTCCCCATCAGGCCCATGGGGCGAACGATCAGGATGATGACCAGCAGAAGATAAGGAATGATCGGCGCGACCTGTGCGATTGTGACGTTCCAGATGTCGGAAAGAGCGGAAGGCCCCCCCGCCGCATCGAGCGGACCGAAGACGCTGGCCAGCGAGCCATTCAACGCCACTGCAAAAGTCTGCACCAGGCCAATGACGAGCGAGGCGACGAAGGCACCCGGCAGGGAGCCGAGGCCGCCGAACACGATGACCACGAACAGGATCGGCCCGAGCGCAGCCGCCATGTCGGACTGCGTCACCAGCGCCGGTCCCGCGATGACACCGGCAAGGCCTGCCAGCGCGCTGCCCACACCAAATACCACCATGAACACGCGCCCCACATTGTGGCCGAGGTGTCCGACCATGTGAGGATGCGTCAGCGCCGCCTGCACGATCAGGCCGACCCTGGTACGCCGCAGCACCAGCAGGAGCGCGACGAAGATGACCACCGATACCGCGAGCATGAAGATCTTGTAGGCGGGATAATTGGTGGAGAAGATCGTGAAGGCTGGGAAGTCGAGCAGCGCCGGCACGCGATAGTCGACCGGGCTCCTGCCCCAGATCATTGCGACGATCTCTTCGATCGCGAATGCGAGGCCAAAGGTCAGCAGCAATTCCGCGACGTGTCCATGCTTGTGGGTGTTGCGCAGGCCATAGCGCTCGACCGCCATGCCGATCGCGCCGACCAGGAGCGGGGCGAGCACGAAAGCCGGCCAGAACCCGATCCATTTCGTCAATTGAAAGCCGAAGAAGGCGCCGAGCATGTAGAAGCTGGCATGGGCGAAGTTGAGCACGCCCATCATGCTGAAGATGACCGTCAGCCCGCTCGACAGCAGAAACAGCAGCATGCCGAACAGCACACCGTTCAGGATCGAAATGACAATGAGTTCTAGCACAGCGTACTCGTGAACTATCCGGGGCAGGGCCCCGGTTTCCATCCAGGAAGCATTTCGGCCGCCACCTGCCCGCGACGAGAGTGCCGCGGGCCGGCGGCGTGTATGGCCCTTACGGTCGCGTCATCTTGCAGGTCGTGGTGACCATGGCCTGCGGGGTATCGACCTTGCTGACCAGGTGCCAGCCCCAGCCGGTGTTCTCCTCGTCGAACGGCTCGTTCGCGGCAAGCTTGCCGAAGGAGGAGATGTAGATTGGCTGGAAGAACTGATGGTCGTCCTTGCGCATGAAGCCGGTACCGCCATCCAGGACCTCGAACTTCAGGTCCTCGAGCGCCGCCGCCACCTTCACGGGCTCAACCGAGTTGGCCTTCTCGGCCGCGGCCTTGAACATGCGCATCTCGTTGACCGCACGCGGATACCAAAGCGACATGTTGACCTTGGCACGGAAGGCCTTCTCGTAATCCATCGCGGGCTGGTGGCCCGAATTGGCAAAACCTTCCGTCAGCTGGAATACCTGATGGTCGAGACCCGTCTGCTTGATCGCGGTCGGCCCACCGGCGCCACCGGCATAGTAAGTGTACCAATTGACCTTCAGACCAGCATCGGCGGCGGCCTTGAGCAGCAGCGCGATGTCCTGACCCCAGTTGCCGGTAATGACGCTGTCGGCACCGGAAGCCTTGATCTTGGCGATGTAGGGCGAGAAGTCCGTGACCTTCAGCAGCGGATGCAGTTCGTCGCCGACAATCTGGACATCAGGCCGCTTCGCCGTCAACATCTTGCGCGCATCGCTGCGCACCGACTGACCAAACGAATAGTCCTGGTTGATCAGGTACACCTTCTTGATCGAAGCGACGTCCTTGATGTAGTTCGTCAGCGCCTCCATCTTGATGTCGGAGCTGGCATCCCAGCGGAAGTGCCAGTAGCTGCACTTCTCGTTGGTCATGGCCGGATCGACGGCCGCATAGTTGAAGTAGAGCACTTCCTTGCCGGGATTGCGCGTGTTGTACTTCGTGACGAAATCCTCGAGCGCCAGGCCGACGGACGAACCATTGCCCTGGGTGATGTAGCGAACCCCGGCGTCGATCGCCTTCTGGGCTTGCACCAGGGCCTCCTGCGGATTGGTCTTGTTGTCGAAGGGCACGATCTCGACCTTGCGGCCCAGGATGCCGCCCTTGGCGTTGAGCTCGTCAGCCAGGTACTGGAACGTCTTCAGACCCCCCTCACCCACGCTGGCGCCGCCACCGGAGAGTGGATCGATGTAGCCGATCTTGACGGTATCCTCCGCCCGTGCCGCATGGCCGAGCATCGGGGCGATCACGGCGGCGGCCAAAATCAGTCTACGCATAATGTTTCCTCACTGATTGTCGACTTTAGTCGATGCATGCATGCGTGGATCGCATGCACGGTTTGGACGGACACTGAGCAGAATAAACCCGGGCTGACAAGCTCGCTCCGACATAGCTGCAGCCGCAGGTACGGCAAAATGTAAAAGCACCGGGGTAGTCCCATGACCAAATGTTCCCGGTCGTCGCGCGCCCGACCTGCCCCGCAGCCGGCAGGCCGAGCCGTCTTGTCCAAGGCTGGACACGGTTGATCCAACAGCTCAATAGAGGGTGACTGGCCGGTCCAAATCGACAAGAGTGTCGTCCAGGGCCGCAACGGAGAGTTTCATGGCTGAGAACGCGCGTTCGACGATTCGGTCGCTCGACCCCCGTGGCAAATGGTCCGAGCTGTCGCAGGCAGAACGCAATGCCGCCTATGACAACAACGCGGCGGTCAAGAACAGCGTGGCCCTGATCGCCGAGCGCAACGAAGCCTCCAGCCGGCTGCGGGGCACGCTGAAGTCCCACCTCGACCTGCCCTATGGCGAGCGGGCCAACAACAAGATCGACCTCTACCCCGCCGCCAAGCCGGATGCGCCCTGCCTGGTGTTCCTGCACGGCGGCTATTGGCAGCGCAATTCGCGCGAATTATTCGCCATGCTGGTCGAAGGCGTCGCTGCGCATGGCTGGTCGGTTGCCATCCCCGGCTATTCACTGGCGCCCGAGGTGTCGCTGACCGATATCGTCGGCGAGATCCCGCGCGCGCTCGACTGGCTCGCCGCACATGGTGCGTCCTACGGCGTTGCCGGGCCGGTCGTGCTGTCGGGCTGGTCCGCCGGCGCCCATCTCGTCGCGATGGCGCTGGATCATCCGCGTGTCCATGCGGGGCTCGCGCTCTCCGGCGTCTACGATCTCGCGCCGATCCGCGACACGGGGTTGAACGACGCGCTGAAGCTGACGGACCAGGAGATCGCCACGCTGTCGCCGCTGCGCCTGCCCGTCACCCAGAAGCGCCTCGACATCGCCTATGGCAGTAACGAGCTGCCGGCGCTCGTCTGTGATTCAATCGATCTCTCCGACAAGCGCGTGGCGGCGGGAGCGCCGGGCAAGCTCATCTCGGTCGAAGGCGCCGACCATTTCACCATTCTCGAGGCGCTGCGCCGGCCGGACGGCATACTCGTGGACGCTGTTCGGCGACTGCTGGATTAAAGCTACGAAAACAACCCCATGCACAGTAGAGACCCCGTTGTTTTCAAAGGCAATTTTTTCGAAGACCAATCGACACCGTCATGACCGCTTTGACTCGTCGGGCAAAACAGGGGCATGATGTCATCATCGCCCCGGCTGCCGCCCCTGCATCTCAATCCAGATTCGCTCGCCCGTGATCCGCACCGGATAAAGCCGCAGCGGCGGGCTCGGCCATCCCGCGGTGATTGCCCCATCGCGCAAATCGAACGATGCCGCGTGACGCGGGCAATACAGCCGCCCCGTGCTCACCTGCCCCAAGGCCAGATCCGCCTGTTCGTGCGGGCACGCACGTTCGCAGGCAACGACATTGCCCTCGTTCCAGATCACGAGCAGGTCGCGCCCGGCGACGCGGACGATCACCTCCGCCTTCAGCCGGTCGAGATCGCAGACGTCAATCCACCCGGCGCCATCACCCACCGAGATAGGCCTTGCGCACATGCTCGTTCGCGATCAGCTCGCTGCCGGCGCCGGACAGCACGATGCGGCCGTTCTCGAGCAGATAAGCATGATCGCACATCTCCAGCGCGGCGAAGGCGTTTTGCTCGACCAGCAGCACCGTGGTGCCGGCATCGCGGATGGCCCGGATGATCGCAAAGGTGCGCTCGACGATGTTGGGCCCAAGCCCGAGCGATGGCTCGTCGAACATGATCAGCCGCGGTCGCGACATCAGCGCACGCCCGATCGCGAGCATCTGCTGCTCGCCGCCGGACAACGTGCCCGCCGCCTGCCGGCGTCGCTCGGCAAGCCGCGGGAATTCCGTATAGATGCGGTCGCGGTCGGCCGCGATCTCGCCCGAACCGCGACGGAGGTAAGCCCCCATGTCGAGATTCTCCTCGACGGTCATGTGCGGAAACACGCGCCGCCCTTCCGGACAATGCGCGATTCCGCTCGCCAACACGCGCGGGGGCCTCGCCCCGGTGATGTCGATGCCCTCGAACCGCATCTGGCCGGAGCGCGGCGGCACCAGCCCGGAGATCGCACGCAACGTCGTGCTCTTGCCGGCGCCGTTGGCACCGATCAGCGCGACCAGCTGGCCGGCCTTCACGTCCAGCGAGATGCCGCGCAGCGCGGTGACGCCGCCATAGCCACAAACCATCTCGCGAATCTCAAGCACGTCCCGCTCCATGTCCGAGATAGGCCTCGATGACCGCCGGATCGTTGCGGATCACATCGGGCGTCCCTTCCGCGATGATGCGGCCATAGTTGAGCACGACGATGCGGTCAGAGACCGTCATCACCATCGGCATGTCGTGCTCGACCAGGAGGATGGTGATGCCGCGGTCGCGGATGCTGCGGATCAATTCGACGAAGCGATGGGTTTCCGAGGCATTCATGCCGGACACCGGCTCATCGAGCAGCAGCATCGACGGTTCTGCCGCAAGCGCCAGTGCGACGCCGACGAGACGCTGCTCGCCGTAGGACAGTGAGCCCGCGGCATCGTGCGCGCGGCGTTCGAGCCCAACCCATTCCAGCAGCTCACCCGCCCGCTGCCGCAGCCGGCGCTCCGAGACGCGCGCGCCGGGCAGGCCGAGAATGGCGTCGATCAGCCGGACGCGGCCCTGTCGATGCAGCCCGATCAGGAGATTGTCGTGGACGGTGTCGTTGGGGAATACACTGGTGCGCTGGAAGGTGCGGATCAGGCCGAGATCGGCGATCTGGTGCGGCTTCAAGCCGGCGAGCGCAGTGTCGCGATAGGTCACGCGGCCGGCGCTCGGCGTCAGGAAGCCGGTCATGACGTTGAAGGCGGTGGTCTTGCCGGCGCCGTTCGGCCCGATCAGGCTGACGATCTCGCCCTCGCCTACGGTGAAACTCATGTCGGATATCGCAACCAGCCCGCCGAAGCGGACGGCGACCTGGTCGATGGTCATGGCAATGCTGCGCGCCGTCATCACGCTGGTTCCTTGGCAGCGGTTTCCGCGAGAGTCACCGGCGCCGGCGACCGGCGCCGTCGCCGCTTCGCCAAACGCAGTGCGAGTGACGGCACGATGCCCTGCGGCAGCACGAACAGGATGGCGATCAGCACGCCGCCATAGGCAATCCATTGCGCTTCCGGCGCCATCACCGGACGGAGCGCGACCGGCAGCATTCCGAAGATGAGTCCGCCGACGACGGGCCCGGCCAGGGAGCCTTTGCCGCCGGTGATGACCATGATCACCATGGTGACGGTGTTGATGAAGGCGAACACTTCGGGGTCGATGATCCGGATGTAGTGGGCATAGAGGCTGCCGGCTGCGCCTGCGATCGCGGCCGAGATCACGGCTGCGATCGTCAGCGTCCTGGTCACGTCGATGCCGACGGAGACCGCCAGCGTCTCGTTCTCCATCAACCCGCGCATCGCGCGGCCGAAATGCGAGTGAACGAGGCGCGCGATCAGGAGATAGGCGATGAGCGCGACGACCAGCACGAGATAGTAGTTCTGCAGCTTGGTGCGCAGCGTCAGCTCGCCAAAGCCCGGCAAAGGCAGCGCGATCGAGGGAATGTTGGTCAGCGCCAGCGGCCCCTGCGTCAGCTCGACCCAGTTCAGCGCAACCAGCCGGACGACCTCGGCGAAGGAAATCGTCACGATGACGAAATAGGCGCCGCGAACGCGGAACGAGAGCAGCCCGACGAAATAGCCGCACAATCCAGCAATGATGATCGCCAGCACGAAGCCCACGATCGGCGGCCAGGGCGCGTGGACCAGGCGCACGTCTCCGGGCAGGCCGACGTCGAAGCCGAGCGACGTCAGCGCGCTGACATAGGCACCGATGCCGAAGAAGGCGATGTGGCCAAGGCTGAGCTGGCCGGTGAAGCCGAGCAGTAGATTGAGGCTCATCGCGCCGATGACGAAGATTCCGGTCGTGATCAGGGCGTTGAGCAGATAGGGATCGCGCAGCCAGAGCGGCACCGAGGCGAGAGCTGCGACCGCGACAATGGTGATGGCTGCCTTCATCCGACCCGCTCCGCGCGCGCGAACAGGCCCGTCGGCCGGAAGATCAGCACCGCAATGATGATCAGGAAGCCCATGGCATCGCGATAGCCCGACGAGACGTAACCCGCGCCGAGCTCTTCGGCCAGGGCGAGGATGAAGCCGCCGATCACGGCGCCGGTGATGTTGCCGAGCCCACCGAGGATGACGATGGCGAAGGCCTTGACGGCGGCGAGGTCTCCCATCTGCGGGAAGATGACGTAAACCGGCCCGAGCAGCGCGCCCGCCGCGGCTGCAAGGCTGGAGCCGATCGCGAAGGTCGAAGTGTAGATCATGTCGACGTTGACCCCCATCAGCGAGGCCGTGTCGTGATCCTGGAATGTCGCCCGCATCGCGCGGCCGAGGCTGGTCTTGTTGATCAGCAGATACGTCACCAGGATCAGCATCGCCGCTGCAGCGAGCACGAACAGGCGCAGCCAGGACACCGACACCGGTCCGAGCACCAGCGGTGCCTCGGGAAACGGCGTCGTCACCGATTTGGCGACCCCGCCCCAGATCCACAGCGTGCCCGACTGCATCGCGATCCAGGCCCCGATCATCACCAGCATCGTGGTGTCGATGTCGGAGCCGCGCAGCGGCCGCAGCAAGGTCAGCTCGATCGCCGCCCCGAGCAGCCATCCCGCCAGCACGGCCACGGGCAGCGCGAGAAAGAAGTTCAGCCCGAGCTGCTGCACCACGATGAACATGATGTAGGCGCCGAACGTGTACAGCACGCCGTGCGTGAAGTTCACGACGTTCATGATGCCGAAGATCAAGGTCAGCCCGATGCCCAGCAGCGCATAGGTGCCGCCGAGCACGAGCATGTTGATCAGATGCTGGAGAAATTCGCTCAAGGCTGGTCCCGAGTCACGCGTTTAAGTTGGAGCTAACGCATATGGTCTTTTGGAAGACCGGAGCGCGCGCCTCGTCCTTCGAGACGACCGCTTACGCGGTCCCTCAGGGCTAAGCGGCACCGGGCCTGCCAATTCAGCGGCCGTAAAACCCGACCTCATCCTGAGGGCCCGCCGGAGGCGGGCGTCTCGAAGGATGCGCCGCAGGCAAGTTGTCTGATGGATCTTGGTTGTGTCGATCTCGCAGCGGTCTCGGTCACCTCTCCCGCTAGCGGGAGAGGTCGGCGCATTTGCGCCGGGTGAGGGTTCTATCCTCTTGGGGAATCCCATCGCGGAGTCACCCTCTCCCCAGCCCTCTCCCGCAAGCGGGAGAGGGAGCGCACCTGCGTCGCGGCTTGCAATCGGACCTGACCTAACCATGCGCTAGAGCGTCTTCATCTCGATCTTGCCGTCGGCGATCTCGATCAGATAGACGTTCGGCTGGCTCTGTCCGCTCTCCTTGCCCTCGGGGCCGGACTTGCGGAACACGATGTCGCCGTTGAGGCCCTTCACCTTGATGTCCCAGAACGCCGCCTTGATTGCCGCAGGTTCGGCCTTGCCGGCCTTCTCGATCGCCGCCGCCACGGTGCGGATGCCGTCATAACCGCGGAAGCTCTCGGTGCAGCCGGCGAAGTCGAAGCCGCGCTTCTTCCATTCCGTGATGAAGTAGTTGGTGGCTTCCGGGTTCGGCGTCTTCTCCGGGAACCAGGGCAGGAACGTGGTCAGGTGCATGGTGCCGTTGGCGGCAGCTCCCGCCTGGGCAATGATCTGGTCCGGGTTCTGCGAGCCGCCGGTGGTAATGATGCGCTTCTTCAGGCCCAGCGCCGCGGCCTGCTTGAAGATCAGGGTGAGCTGATCCACGGCGGTGGTGACGATGACCGTCTCGGAATCCGAGCTCTTGATCTTGGAGAGCTGCGCGCTCATGTCCTGCGCGCCCTGGTCCATGGTCTCGACGAGGCCGATGCTGATGCCCTTTTCCTTCATCATCTTGCTGAAATCCTCGGCGGTGCCGCGGCCCCAGTCGTTATTGATGACGAGGAAGTCGACCTTCTTCAGCGCGAGCTTGTCGACGATGCCCTTGAACGCCGCAGCCTCGATCGCCGAGGGCGGCGAGATGCGGAAGATGAAGGGATTGCCCGTCGTGGTGATCTTGCCCGAGGACGAGGTCTCCACCACCATCGGGGTCTCATACTCCATCAGCTTTGGCATCACCGCAAGCGTCAGGCTCGAGCCCCAGGCGCCCATCAGCACCGGCACCTTGTCGCTGGTTATGAGCTTCTCGGCGACGGCGGCCGCTTCAGTCGGGTTGCTCTTGTTGTCCTCGATCACCAGCTCGATCTTCTTGCCGAGGATGCCGCCCTTGGCGTTGATCTCGTCAGCCGCGATCTTGGCACCGTTGACGACGTAAGTGCCTGACGCCGCGAACGCGCCGGTGAGCGGCTCGTTGACGCCGATCTTGATGGTCTGCGCCCCGGCCGTGCCGCCGATCAGGGTCGTCGCCAGCGCGAGTGTCCGAACCAATCCGAGTGCTCGTGTCATGTTGTCTCTCCAAATTCAACGCTGTTGATGTCTTAAGTCCAGGCTTCGTCACTTCCGGTGTGCGAGCACACCGTCACCCCGCTCCGCTTCGGTTCCCAAAGATGCGGGCAAGCCGCGCGCGCAACACATCCGACGCAATCGACCAGAAGCTCAGCTCGGCCTGCGTTGCCGACTCGGGCGTCAGGCCGGACATCCGGCGATCGAGATTGGCGGCGAAGTCCGCGACCAGGCGTTTGGCGAGATCGCGCACCAGGCCGGGACGGCCGACCTGGGCCAGCATCCCCGTCAGCGTGTAGCCGATCGACAGTTCGACGGCCGTCGCGGCGCCGCCGTCGAGCGGAAGCAGGCGGTAACGGATCTCGCCTTGCGTCGCCGAGCGGCTGCGCGGGTCGGTGCCGATGCCGACGATGCGCCCGGAGAGCGTCGCGGGATCGCGCTCGACGCGCGCAGCCCCCTCGAAGGCCGCGGCGATCGGCCCGAGCTTCACGCGGATCGATCCTTCCACACGCTCGGGCCTCGGCGGCGATCTCAGCGACACGCCGGGAAGGCAGGCGGCGATGCCCGCGATATCGTCGAACATCGCGAACACCTTCGCCGGCGCGTGCGGCAGCGTGAAGCGCTGGTCGAGAACGGTCGCCGGGGTGAAATCGGGAATGGTGCCACGCGCGACGCTCTCGGACGCCGGAGCCGCCACCGTGTGCGCAGGCTGTGGGTCGTAGCGGCCGGATTCAGCTCGCCCCGAGCCGGCCGGACCGAGGACGGTTCTGCCACCGTCGGCGAGCGGCGCGACATTGCGCGCACGCCTCGCCTCGATCACGGACTGCACCGCGCGCACGATGCCGACATAGCCGGTGCAGCGGCAGAGATTGCCGCTGAGACCGACGCGAATGCGCCGCTCGTCGGCATCGGGCAGACGCAGCACCAGGTCGCGGGCGGAGACCAGCATCCCCGGTGTGCAATAACCGCATTGCAGTGCATGCTCGCGGGTGAAGGCGGCGCGCAGCTCGGTCGTGACCTCGTCCTCGTCGAGACCCTCGATCGTGGTGACGTCGGCGCCCTCGCAGGCCGCCGCATAGGTGATGCAGGAGCGCGCCGGCACGCCGTCGAGCAGCACGGTGCAGGCGCCGCAGACGCCATGCTCGCAGCCGAGATGGGTGCCGGTCAGGTCGAGCTTGTCGCGGACGAAATCGGCAAGGCTGGTGCGTGGCTCGGCCGACAGCTCCACAGCGCGGCGATTGACGTGAAGCGCGATCGTGCTCATGCCGCGGCCTCCTGGACGGCGCGCCTCAGCACGCTGACATGGATATGGCGTTGCGCGGCATCGTCGATGCCGGCCTTGGCCAGAAGGGCGTCGGCAACGCGGACATCGAAGCGCGGCTTGTAGTCGGCTGTGACGCGGCCGCCGAACAGCTCGCCAGCGTCGGTGATGACAATGGGGGTCGTGTCGATCGCGCCGATCACGATGCGCGCCGAAGCCGCGGCGGGATCGATCAGGACCGCGCCGATGGCATGGGCGAACTCGCCGGTCTTGCGGCAGCTCTTGGCATAGCCCCAATGCGCCGAGGCCGATCGCGTCGGCACATGGACCGCCTCGACGATCTCGCCCGTGTGCAGCGCAGATTCCAGCGCACCTACCACAAACGTCTCGACAGGCATCGCGCGCACACCGGCAAGACTGCGCAGCGTCACGCGTGCGCCCAAAGCGGCAAGTGCCGAAATCCAGTCCGCGGCGGGATCGGCATGGCTGAGCGAGCCGCCGATCGTGCCGCGGTTGCGCACGGCGCGATAGGCGATGTTGGCGGCGACGCCGCGCATGGCGCCGCGGGTCACGTCGGCCGCCCGCCCGTCTTCGATATCGGCATGGGTGACAAGGGCCCCGAGCACGAGCTCGCCGCCGGAAATCTCCGCGCTTTTGAGTTCGGCCAAGCCGGAAATATCCACGATCAGCTCCGGCTGCACCAGCCGCAGATTGAGCATCGGCCCGAGCGACTGGCCGCCGGCGATGATTTTCGCCGAGCCGCTGCCGGCTGCCAGCATCGAGAGCGCGGTGGTGAGATCGCGTGGGCGTTCATAGGCGAAGGGAGCGGGCTTCATGCCGCACTCCTTTCGGCCGCACGTGCGGCCAGCACGGCCGCGACGATCCGGTGCGGCGTGATCGGCGATTGCATCAGCTCGACGCCGAGCGGGCGCAGCGCGTCGTTGACGGCGTTGGCGATCGCGGCCGGCGGCGCGATCGCCCCACCCTCGCCGATGCCCTTCACACCGAACTGGGTATAGGGCGACGGCGTCTCCATGTGGTCGAGACGCGCGGCCGGGACCTCGGTCGGGCCCGGCAGCAGGTAATCGGCGAGCGTCGTCGCCAACGGCTGGCCGGAGGCATCGAACGGCATCTCCTCATAGAGCGCGGTGCCGATGCCTTGCGCGAGGCCGCCATAGATCTGGCCGTCGACGACGAGCGGATTGACCAGCACGCCGCCATCCTCGACGATCACATAGTCGAGAATTTCCACCTCGCCGAGATCGGGATCGACCGCGACCACCGCCGCATGCGCGGCGTAGCTGAAGGTGCCGCTGTCGCGCACCGGCTTGTAGCCCTGCGTCACCTCAAGCCCGCCTGGATCGACGTCGGCAGGTAAATCCTGCGGGCGGCGATACCAGGTATGGGCGATCGCCTTCAGGCTGACGCTGCCGTTGACGCCGCGCACCTCGCCGTTCTGTAACACCACCGAGGCCGGATCATGCTGCAACAGCTTGGCGCCGATACGCCGAGCACGTTCGCCGAGCTCGCGGCAGGCAGTGGCCACCGCGCCGCCCGCCATCACCATCGAGCGCGAGCCCCAGGTGCCGGTCGAATAGGGCGTCATCGCGGTGTCGCCGAGGATGATGCGGATCTTCGCGACATCCACCCCGAGGATCTCATGCGCGACCTGGGCGAGCGTGGTCTCCATGCCTTGCCCGTGCGAATGCACGCCGACGCGCAATTCGAGGCCGCCATCGGGCGTCAGCCGGGCCGAGGCCTGCTCATGGCCCGGCACCATCGGGATGCCCCACCCGGAATAGACTGAGGTGCCGTGCGCGGCCTGCTCGCAATAGATGGAGACGCCGACGCCGAGACGGCGGCCGTCGGCCTCGCCTCGGCCTTGCTTCGCGCGGATGGCGTCGATGTCGATTGCGGCGAGCGCGCGCCGCATCGCCTCCGGATAGTCGCCGCTGTCAAAATGCTTCCTGGTGATGTTGTCGAACGGCATCTGCTCCGGCCGCACCAGATTGCGCAGCCGGACCTCGCCGGGCTCGAGCCCGGCCTCCGCCGCCACGAGGTCGAGCATCAATTCCAGCGCGAAGCAGACGCCGGTGCGCGCCACGCCGCGATAGGGCAGGATCGGACACTTGTTGGTGGCGACCGAGAAGGTGCGGCAGCGATAGGCCGGCATCTTGTAAGGACCCGGCAGGATGCTCGCGACCTGGGCGGCCTCGAGGCAGGCCGAGAACGGATAGGACGAGTAGGCGCCGGAATCCACGGTCGCCTCGCAATCGATGCCGCGCAGCGTGCCGTCGCGGTCGGCATAGACCGTGATCCTGTAATGGTGCTCGCGGCAGTTGGAGCTGGCGACGAGATGCTCGCGGCGATCCTCGATCCAGCGCACCGGATGGCCGCGGCGCATCGTCAGCCAGGACAGGCAAACCTCTTCGGGCAGCAAAATGCCCTTGTGGCCGAAACCGCCGCCGACGTCGGGCGAGATGACGCGGATCTGGCCCTCCTCCATGCCGAGGCATTCGGCAAGACCACTGCGCGTGATGTGCGGCATCTGCGCCGCGGAATGCAGCGTGAGCTGGTCGAGCCGCCGGTCGAACGTCGCGACCACGCCGCGGCCTTCGAGCGGCGACATGCACTGCCGCGCGGTTGAGATCTCGCGCGTCACCTTGATCGGCGCACCCAGCGCGGCTGATATGTCGACCTCGAAATTGGTCTCCAGGAAGACGTTGTCGCCCCAATGATCATGCACCAGCGCCGAGCCGGGCTCGCGCGCCTTCAACATGTCATAGACCGCCGGCAGCTCTTCGAGATCCAACGTCACGGACGCCGCGATGTCCTCCGCTTCGGCGCGTGTCGGCGCGAGGCACATCGCGACGAGCTCACCGACCTGCCGCACCTTGCCGGTTGCGAGCACCGGCTGCTCGGAAATCTTGAAGCCGGGAAGCCCCGAGACCGCGCGGATGGGCTTGATGCCGTCGAGATCGGCCGCCGTGAACACGCTGCCGCGATGGCGTTCCGGCACATGAATCCCGC
Organism: Bradyrhizobium diversitatis; assembly: GCF_016031635.1. Classification (GTDB taxonomy): domain Bacteria; phylum Pseudomonadota; class Alphaproteobacteria; order Rhizobiales; family Xanthobacteraceae; genus Bradyrhizobium; species Bradyrhizobium diversitatis. The sequence continues at coordinate 26,845 of NZ_JACEGD010000006.1, read as the reverse complement.
GGATGCGTGCATGCGCCAGCGGGCTGCGCACGAAGGCGATGTCCTGAAGGCCGGCGAGCCTGATGTCGGCGACATATTGGCCGCGGCCGCGCATCAGGCGTTCGTCCTCCTTCCGAGGCAGCCGCGCGCCCACGCCCTGGCCGGACTTGCCCGAAGGAAATTCTCGTTCGTTGCGCACGCCCACCTTCTCCTTCACCGCCCGGCCTTATGCCGCGACAGCTTGCGGCAGGATCGGCGCAACCGCGTCGAAGCGCGTGCCGGCACGCAGGCAGAACGCCGGCTGCAGCAGGCGCTCGGCGATCACCTCGTTCTTCTCGTTGTCCGTGAGGACGAAGCGGCCGTTCTGCTCCGAGAGCACGGAGACATCGGCATCCATGCCGACCTTGAGCGCACCGATCTCCCCGCTGCGGCCGAGCATCCTGGCGGGATTGGAGGTGACCATCGGCACCACCTGTTCCAGCGACAGGCCGAGCGCCATCATCGAGCTCATCGCCTGGACCAGGCTGAACTTGGCCTGTCCGGCGAAGGGATGATTCTCCTCGTCCTCATGCTGGTCCGGCGTTCCGGCCGGCGCGGGCACATGGGTGTTGTAGCCGTGAATGTCGGCGCCGAGCGTGGTCGGAACGATGCCGGCGGCGATTGCCTTCTTTGCCAGCCGGTAGGAGAAATGGCTGCCGTGACCGACGTCGACCTTCAGGCCGCGGTCGAGCGCGGCCCTAATCACCGGGTGCACCTCGCCCTCGCGATTGACGAAGCCGCCGGGATGGCGCGTGAAGGGATGGGCGAGAATGTCGCCCTCGCGCAGGAGCGGAATCACGCGCGTCAGGATCGTGTCGGCATCCTCGCCATTGGCGCCGCTCTCGGGCAGGCCCCAGAGCTGGCCGAAATGCACATAGACCGGCAGATCGGCGCGCTTGCCGATCTCCGCCGCCATCTCGATGACGCGAATGCCCCAGCGCGCGAAGCCGCCGATCTCGGCATGCGCCTTGATGCCGCGCACGATGTCGAGATTGGCCGTCGCCGCCTTCACGGTCGCGTCGACGTCGACGCCATCGGGGCTGTAGAGCTGCGGATAGAAGTGTCCCTCAAGGCCGCCGACGAGATAGGCGGAGATAAATGCATAGACGCGCGAGGCCGAGGCTTCCGCGATGAAATGGCGAAAGCCCGGCAGCGTCATGCAGGACGGACCGCCCTGATCGACCAGCGTCGTCACACCCGATTGCACGCCGACCATGTCGGGGTTCATGCCGAAGCGGCCGGAGACATATTGATAGACATGGGCGTGCGTGTCGATCAGCCCAGGCAGCACCAGCTTGCCGCCGACGTCGACGACCTCCCTGGCGCTGGTCGGCAGAATGTCGGACGCGACCGCAGCAATCTTGCCGTTGCGGATCGCGACATCCTTGATGCCATCGACGCCGGAGGCCGGACAAATCACGCGACCGCCTCGCAGCAGAAGGTCGAAGCTGGCAGTGACGGACATGGTGCTCTCCTCTTCTCGCGCGGGCGACGGCTTCGCCCGAATTACGAAGCATGCTTCGTATTTTGACATTACGAAGCATGCTTCGCATTTTGACAAAAGCAAGCATCGTGCCATGATCCTGATGTGGCAGGCGCACTCGAATCGAGCTAAGCGCGGCAGGGTTTCGGCTTGGGAGAGTGTGCATTGCGGCAGGCGAAGACACGTCGCGGCGGGACGAGGCACCGCCCCTGGCCCTTGTCGGAACGGCCCGGCTATCTGATCCGCCGGCTGCACCAGATCCACGTCGCGCTGTTTCAGGAGGCCTGCGGCGAATTCGAGGTCACGCCGCTGCAATACAGTCTGCTTTCGGCGCTGGCGGTGCGTGAAACCGCCGATCAGACCACTTTAGCGGCCGATATCGCCCTCGATCGCACCACGACGACCGGCGCCTTGAAGCGGCTCGCCGCCCGCAACCTGGTCGAGCGCGCAGTGAACAAGGACGATCGCCGGGCCCGGCTGTGCCGACTGACACCGGCCGGAGCCGCGCTGCTGGTCAAGATCGAGGGCGCGGCGCGGCGGGCGCATCGTGCGACGCTCGGCGATTTGATCCCGCGGGAGCAGGCGCTTTTCATCGACATGATGCAGCGCATCGTGGCCGGCCATCCCAGTCGCGACAGCGCTGCTGCCGTATTCGATTAGGAGCCAGTGCTGCGCTTTTGAGTTGGGCTGCTCAATTTATCATCGTACCGCTGCCCGGCCGAGCAACATCGCCCGCCTCTCGCCGGCGCGGCAGACATGCCGAAGCGTACGCTCGCGCAAGATCGGCCAACGCTTGAAAACGCAATCGCATCCGGCGCGATGCGCATGACCCCCGGCATCGACGCCCGCCCGCTCGGCCGCCCCGCAATTCCATGGCACGATTTATGCTGCGGTGATGCGAAGCGTGCTTCGTATTGGGGGATGTCATGACGGATTCCGAACTTCGCGCTGATATTCACAGCATCGAGCCAATTCCCGACGCGGACCGGGACTCCAGCGGGCCGCAGCAGATGTGGATCTGGGCCGGCGCCAACATCGCGCCGGTGAACTGGGCGCTCGGCGCGCTCGGCATCATCCTCAAGCTCGGCCTGATGGAGACGATCGCGGTCATCGTGCTCGGCAACATCGTCGGCTGCGCGATCTTCGCGACTTTCACCGTGATGGGACACAAGACCGGCGTCAACCAGATGGTGCTGAGCCGGTCCGCCTTCGGCGTCCGCGGCGCCTACCTGCCGAGCATCCTGATGTTCCTGATGACGCTGGGCTGGATCGGCGTGAACACCTATTTCCCGGTCAAGGTCTCGATGGGCATCCTCGGCCAGTTCGGTATTCCCGACACCTGGCTGATCGAGCTCGTCGTCATCACGCTGGTGATGGCGGTGCAGGTGATGATCGGCGTCTACGGCTTCTACGCGATCCGCACCTTCGAGAAGTACACGGTGCCGCCGACCATCGCCATCATGGTGCTGATGAGCGTGCTGGCCTGGACGCGGCCCGGCGTCGTCAACTGGAGCCTGACCACCTCGCTGCCAGCAGGTGCGCATCTTGCGACGCTGACGATGCTCATGACCGCGATCGGTGTCGGCTGGGGCATCTCCTGGGTCACCTGGGCCTCCGACTATTCGCGCTTCGTGCCGCGCTCCACGCCATCGAAGGCCGTGTTCTGGTACAGCTATGTCGGCATGTTCGTGCCGACGGTCTGGCTCGGCATTCTCGGCGCGACCATTGCCTCGACGACGCTGGACACCGACCCTGCCAAGATGGTCAGCGCGGTGTTCGGCGGTCCCGTCAGCATCCTGGTCCTGTTGATGGTGCTGCACGGCCCGATCGCCACCAACATTCTCAACGTCTATTCGGCGGCGCTGGCGGCCCTGAGCGCGGGGCTGAAACTCTCGCGCTTTTGGCTCACCGTCATCGTCGGCGTCGCCGGCTATCTGGTTACCCTCTACTTCATCTTCGCGCCGTCGTTCGCGAAGGCGTTCGACCATTGGATGATCAGCCTGCTGTTGTGGATGAGCCCGTGGGCCGGCGTGGTGCTCGCCGACTTCTTCATCAAGCGCAAGGGCAAGATCGAGGTGGCCGAGCTCTACCGGTCGCCGGAGAGCAGCGCCTATGGCGACATCAACTGGGCCGGCATGATCGCGTTCTTCGCCGGCCTCGTTTCCGGATGGCTGGTGCAGGACGGCCTCGTCAGCGCGCTGCAGGGGCCGATCTCGATCAATCTTCTCGGCGGCGCCGATCTGAGCTGGCTGTTCGGGATCGGTGTGGCGGGCCTGGTCTATCTCGGGCTCGGCAAGTTCGCGACCTCGCCCACACCGGCGGTCGCGAGCCGTGCCGGCAGCTAGCCGCAGAGCGCTGACCTCGTCTCTTCGTCAGCGCTTGCGGCCAAGCCGCACGATCATGTCGCCGGGCCCAAGTCCTCCGGCGACATGAGCGCGCAATCGCCACAGGCTTTCGCCCTCGACCAGCGGCGGCATCGGCAGTTCGTGGTCGGCGAAATTGGCGACGATCTGCAGGACGTCGCCCTGCTCCGTCTGCCAGCGCACATCCACGCCGCCCATGCGGGGATCCGTGCCGAGCAATTGTCGCTGCGCCGAAACGAACCCACGTTTGATCAGCGGCACGATCTTCTCGCGCCGGATCGTCAGTAACTGCGCCGTCAGCGCTCGAAACCTCGCGCCAGCGGCTGATTGGTCGATGCTTGTCCAGTCCAGCTTTGAAGCCAGGAAGGTTCCTTCGTCGCACGGGTCCGGGATTCTGGCGCGCGTTTCGGGAGTTGCGAAAGCCTTGAAATGCGAAAACTCCCTGCGGCGGCCGTCCCGTGTCAGCTCGGCCGCTTCGCCCGTCCAGTCTGCAAAGAACAGGAAGGGCGTGTCGGCTGCCGCTTCCTCACCCATGAACAGCATCGGAATATGCGGGCTCAGCAGGACCAGCGCCAGGGCGAGCTCCAGCTTGTCCGGGCCGACCAATCGGGACAGCCGCTCCCCAAAGGCGCGGTTGCCGACCTGGTCGTGGTTCTGGGCGAAGAAGATGGTCGCTTCGGGCGGCAGATGCGCGCTCGGCTCGCCGCGCGGCGCCTCGTGCAGGGGAAAAACCTCGCCCTGATAGGCAAAGCCCTCGGTCAGGGATCGCGCGAGATGTTCGAGCGGCTTGTCGGCGAAGGCCCGGTAATAGCCTTCGTCCTCGCCCGCGAGCAGGACGTGGAGCGCGTTGTGAAAATCGTCACCCCACTGCGCGTCGTAATACCTCGCCCGTCCCTGCGAACGCGCGAGCAGGTGCGCCTGATTGGCCTCGTTCTCCAGCATCAGATGGACGTGCCGGCCCCCGAGCTGACTGCGCACGGTCTCGGCCAGCTCGATCAGGAAATGCCGCTCGGAATCGTCCTTCAGCGCGTGGACCGCATCGAACCGCAGCCCGTCGAAGCCATAATCGCGCAGCCACATCAGCGCATTCTCGATCAGAAACCCGCGCACGAAAGCGCCGTCGGGTCCTTCGAGATTGACGGCAGGCCCCCAGCCCGTGGTGTGGCGCGCCGTGAAGAAGTTCTCCGCATAAAGATGCAGATAGTTCAGCTGCGGCCCGAAATGGTTATAGACGACATCGAGATAAACCATGATGTCGAGGGCATGCGCGGCCCGCAGCAGCCGCTTGAGATCCTCCGGCCGGCCATAGCGGGCATTCGGCGCGTTCAGGAGCACGCCGTCATAGCCCCAATTGTGCCGGCCGGGGACGTCGTTGAGCGGCATCAGCTCGATGGCGGTGATGCCGAGATCGCGCAGATAAGACAGCCTCTTCTCGACGCCGGCATAGGTGCCCTCCTCGCTGAAGGTGCCGACATGCAGCTCGTAGATCACGGCCTCCGCCCAGGGACGGCCCGGGTAGAGAACCGGGTCCCTCAGCGCAGCCGTATCGATCACCTCGCTGGGCGCACCGACGTCGTCCGGCTGGAAGAACGAGGCGGGATCGGGAACGACGAGACCTTCGTTGATCCTGAACTGATAGCGCGTGCCGGCACGCGCGGTCGGGCTCAGCAGTTGATACCAGCCGTCGTCGTCGCGCGGCATCCCGCGGGGCGACTGGCCGACTTCGAGCAGTTCGACCGATCGGGCCGTAGGCGCCCACAGGTTGAACGAGACCCCATGATCGAGGACCTGTGGGCCGTGGCGCCGGCTCTGCTCGGCCGTTCCCAGTGTTTGCCTCAAGCCCGTTCCCTTTCGCCTGCATGCCCTGCGCCTCGGCATGCTTCAAGATCGCTTGCAAGCGTCGGGGCGACAAAGCGGAGCCATGAGCGTTCGTTCCTCGGTGGCGGCGACGCCGGACATTTGCAGCACGCAGGGAACGGAATCACTGGCGCAACGGTTAGCGTTCCAGACAGGAGCCGCCGCCATGCGCCGCCCGAGACCGCAGACCATCCGTAACAAGCTCGACGTGACCGACCGCGCCCAGGTGCGCCTGCTCAAGAAGCGCCTTGGACTATCGGACGCAGAGCTCACCGCGATCGTCGGGCGGATCGGCAATTCGATCCCGGCCATCAGCAAGGAGGCAGCTCTGCAAAGGGCCAAGGTGCTGACCAAGCCGGTCGCTGTGCCTGCCGCCGCGTTGATCACTTCGGCCAGCGCCGGCGAGCCGGTCACGACCGAGGTCGCGGCAACCGTGACGACGTCCTGACGGGCTATTCGGGGGGAAGGATGGATCAAACAGTACAGTCGGACGATGCCCTAACGCGGGCGGCCTCGAGCCTGCGTCGCACCCGGATCACCGAGGGCAGACCATTCCCGCTGGGCGCCACCTGGGATGGGCTCGGCGTCAATTTCGCGCTGTTTTCGGCTCACGCCGCCAAGGTCGAGCTCTGCCTGTTCGACGACACCGGTGAAACCGAGCTCGAGCGTATCGAGCTTCCCGAATATACCGACGAAGTCTGGCACGGCTATCTGCCTTCCGCCCGCCCCGGGACCGTCTACGGCTACCGAGTCCATGGCCCTTACGAGCCCGACGCCGGCCACCGCTTCAATCCCAACAAGCTCGTGCTCGATCCCTACGCCAGGCAGCTGGTCGGCCAGCTCCGCTGGGGACCGGAGCTGTTCGGCTACCGGCTCGACCATGCCGACAAGGATCTCTCCTACGACGAACGCGACAGCGCGCCGTTGATGCAGAAGTGCCGCGTGATCGATCCCGCCTTCACCTGGGGCGCATCGCGCAAGCCGGAAGTGCCTTGGGAGCGGACGATCGTCTACGAGATGCACGTCAAGGGGTTTACCCAGCTGCATCCGCTGGTGCCGGAAGGTGACCGCGGCACGTTCTCGGGCCTGGCACATTCGGAAGTCCCGGCTTACTTGCGCTCGCTGGGCATCACCAGCGCCGAGTTGCTGCCGATCCACGCCTTCGTCGACGACAGCTATCTCGTCGAGAAAGGCCTGCGCAACTACTGGGGCTACAATTCCATCGCCTTCTTCGCGCCTGATCCGCGTTACCTCAAGACGCCGGCCGCGAACGAGTTCAAGGCCATGGTCAACCAGTTTCACGCCCATGGCATCGAGATCATTCTCGACGTCGTCTACAATCACACCGCGGAAGGCAACGAGCTCGGCCCGACCCTGTCGTTCAAGGGCATCGACAATGCCAGCTACTACCGCCTGCTGCCGGACCAGAAGCGCTACTACATCAACGACACCGGCACGGGGAACACCGTCAATCTTTCGCATCAGCGCGTGCTTCAGCTCGTCGCCGATTCCCTCCGCTACTGGGCGACCGAGATGCGGGTCGACGGCTTCCGTTTCGATCTCGCCACCATCCTTGCGCGCGAACCCTATGGCTTCGATGAAGGCGGCGGCTTCCTCGATGCCTGCCGCCAGGATCCCGTGCTCTCCAGCGTCAAGCTGATCGCGGAGCCCTGGGACATCGGTCCCGGAGGCTACCAGGTCGGCCAGTTTCCGCCCGGCTGGGCCGAGTGGAACGACAAGTTCAGGGACACGGTGCGCGCCTTCTGGAAGGGCGACCCGGGCACGCTGGCCGACTTTGCCAAGCGCGTATCGGGATCCGGCGACCTCTTCAACAAGCGCGGGCGGCGGCCCTGGGCCAGTGTCAACTTCGTCACGGCCCATGACGGTTTCAACCTGAACGATCTCGTCTCCTACAACGACAAGCACAACGAGGCGAATGGCGAGGACAATCGCGATGGTCACAGCAACAACCATTCCTGGAACTGCGGCGCCGAGGGGCCGACCGACGATCCGGAGATCACCGGCTTGCGCGAGCGCCAGAAGCGGAATCTGCTGGCGACGATGCTGCTGTCGCACGGCACGCCCATGCTGCTCGCCGGCGACGAGTTCGGGCACACCCAGAACGGCAACAACAATGCTTACGCCCAGGACAACGAGACCACCTGGCTCAGCTGGATGGGCATCACCGCGAACGGCCGCAGCCTGCGCGAGTTCGTGCGCAAGCTGATTGCCACCCGCAAGGCCTTTCCCATCCTCTACCGCAGCCGCTTCCTGGTCGGCTCGCACAACGAGGAACTCGACGTCAAGGACGTCACCTGGCTCTCGCCCTCCGGCGAGGAGATGACGACGGAGCAGTGGCAGGACGGCAATGCCAAATGCTTCGGGATGCTGCTCGACGGCCGCGCGCAGGAGACCGGGATCAAGCGCCGGGGCTCGGATGCGACCATGCTGCTGGTCTACAACGCGCACCACGACGTCGTGAACTTCACCCTGCCGGAGGTCACCGACGGCCGCAGCTGGCTGGGCCTGATCGACACCAATCGGCCTGACGCGCCCATGGCCGAATTCGAGTTCGGGCACGCCTACGCGGTGACCGGGCGATCCCTGCTGACGTTGGGCCTTGCCAACGATAACATCGCGACGCGCCGCCTGCGGCAGGGTCTCGGCGCCCTGCTGGACATCGCCGACACACCTCTTCCGGGCTGAAGCGCGATGCGATGAGGATGAATCGTCATCACGCTCCAGGTTGTTGTTCAAGCACGATCTTTTCGGAAAACCTCTGCGCACTTTTCCCGATTATGCTTTAGACTGTCGTCCGCAGCACGCCATGGACTGCGGGGTGCTGGGACCAGGCATGGTGAAGCCTCCGAGGCGGAGGACTGATCAGCTTGGAACACCCGGTCACGGGCCGCGTTCATTGTCGAAATTGGAGGTTTCGATGAGACCTTTGTTGATAGCTGCCGCCGCGCTGTCGATCCTGACGAGCTTCGGCTTTTCGACAGCCGCGGTGGCGCAAGACCGCTACTGCCTCCAGGGCCGGATCTGGGGCTATCCGGGTAACTGCCAGTTCGCCAGTTACGCGCAGTGCATGGCAACCGCATCGGGAACGAACGCCTATTGCGGCATCAATCCCCGCTACGCCTATGCGCGCCACTACAGAGGATACCGGTGATCAGCCTGACGTCCAGGCTGGCAAGCGGAGGCGGTTTTGCCTGATCGTGGCGCCGAGCCGGGCGGCGCAATGGCAGCCGAGCTTCCGCTCACCGCTGTCGCCTTCTCCGGTGGTCTCGGCCTCGGTGCGTATCATGCCGGCGTGTTTGAAGCGCTCAGCTCTCTTCGATCGCCGATCGACTGGGTGACCGGTTCATCGGCAGGTGCCATCACGGCGGCACTGATCGCGGGAAGCCCGAGCGGCGATCGGCTGCGTAACCTGCGGAGCTACTGGCACGGGACGGATCGCGCGCCTGCGATACCGAACGCCGGCCGCCATCTCTTCGCCTGGTTCAGCTCGATCAACACTCGCCTCCTCGGTCATGCCGGTTTCTTCCATCCCCGCCTCCCGATCCCGGCATCTCACTTCGGCGGCCTCTACGATCTCGGCCCGACCCGCGAACGCCTCCACCAGCTGATCGATTTCGGACGCCTGAACGGCGGCGATCCGCGCATCACGATCTGCGCCACGGACCTCGAAAGCGGCGATGCCGTGCTGTTCGACTCGTCGTCGCAGCGGATCGAAATGGACCATATCCTGGCCAGCTGCGGATTCCTCCCTGAATTCGCTCCGGTGCAGATCGCCGGCCGGTGGCTCGGCGATGGCGGGTTCGCGCTGAACGCGCCTTTCGACCCGATCCTGGAAACTGCGGGCCCGCTCCGCCTGTATGTCATCGATCTCTTTCCGCGCGACGGCAAGGTCCCGGACGGGCTCGAGGCTGCGGCCGAACGCAAGAGCGACCTGACCTTCGGCAACCAGACCTTCCAGCGCCTTGGCTACGCCCTGGAAGCCCGTCAGCTCCGCGCCGAGCTTCAGGACCTTGATTACGACGACGAGGTCTATCTCCTGAGCTATCGCCCGGGCCGCGAGGAAGCTGGTCCCGAAAAGTCGTTCGATCTGTCGGAGGCAGCCATGGCGCAGCGCTGGCGGGCCGGCTTCCTGGACATGCAATATGCCGCAAGCCTCGCCCCGATCCCGAACGGAATCTGCAGCGTACGGCGGCCATAGCGATGTCTCTCAACGGGCAGGGAGCGAGCTGCTCTTAGAACGTCCCCGCCACAGTGACCCTGAACGTCAGCGGCTCCACCGGGTGCAGCACGTAATCCATCACGCCGTTCTGACAGACTGCCGTCGGCGCTGTGCCAGATGTGCAGAGATTGTAGAGCGAGTCGGTCTTGAGCAGCGACCCATAGGCATAGGTGATCTGGTTCGCCTTCGTGTTGAAGAGGTTGAGCACGTCGAGCTGGATGCGCCAGCCATTGTCGATGCGATAGCCGAGGCGGCCATTGAAGAGGCTGGTCGCAGAGGAGCGGAACGCATTGTCTTCGGTCAGCGGGCTCGAGGCCAGGTAGCGCCAACGCACGGTTCCGAACCAGCCGGTCTTCTCGCCCAGCGTGACGCCGGCTGACGCCACCATCGCCGGTGCGTTCGGGATGTAGTTGCCTGGGGCATTGCCGATCTGCGCCTCGGGATAGCCGGCAAGCGAGGCATAGACCTCCGCCTGCTCGCTGTCATAGCCGCGAAACCGCGCATGCGTCATTGCAAGATCGGCGTCGATGTCGATCCAGGACCTTGGCCGGTAATGGTTGGTCCACTCGAAGCCGTAGCGGCGGCTGGCGCGGGTTGCCGAAGTATCGCCGGCATCGCCGGAGAACAGGATCTCCGAATCCTGATCCAGGATGAAGAGGCTGAGCGAAGTGTCGAGGCCCGCAACGATCCTGCTGCGGACGCCCACCTCCGCGCCTCTGGTGCGCACCAGCAGCGGCGACGGCGTGAGCCTTGTCGCGGGATCGGTCGGATCTTCCGTCGTGGTCGCGCCGCGGGCGTCGTTCGAATGCATGCCGTAGCCGGCACCGAGGAAGAATTCGGTCTGGTTGAACGGACCAAGCACCATCCTGAATTTCGGGCTGCCGAGCGCGGCGTCGGCGCGGCCGGAATTGGCGGTGTTGAACAGCGAGGTGACATCAGCGGCATAATAGTCGCCGCGCCAGCCCAGCGTCGTCCTGAGCCAATCGGTCCAGCGCACCGTGTTTTCGGCATAGACCCCGACGCTGCCCTCGCCGACCTTGTCGCTGCGGACATTGGAGAGAAAGCCGCGCTGGAAAGTGTCGGTCAGCGCGAGGTCGATCGCATCATAACGCGATTGCAGGCCGACCGTGGTCTGCGTCGGCAGGCCCGCGAATGAACCGTTCAGCGTACGCGAGACGTTGGCGCCGGCCATCAGGCGGTCGTCGTGCTGGTGAAACTGGTCGCCGAGCACGGGATCGTCGAGGAAGTAAGTGAAGTTGTTGAAGAGGTCGAGCTGGCTCTTCACCACATAGGCATTGGCCTTCCACGACCCGAGATCGTCGCTCTGCGCGATGCGGCCCGACAGTGCAAAACGGTTGGTGTTGCCGCCGTCGGTCGGATCCTCCGAGCCGAAGCGGTCGAACAAGCCACCCGTAATCGCGCGCTGCGGCACCTGGTCGGTCGAATTCCATCTGTTGACGTAGGCCATGCCGGTGACGGACAGGCCGTCGGTCGCGGTGCCCTGGCTGTAGCGCACGAGGCCGTTGAGCTTTCGCACATTGTCCGGATTGTCCCACGGGCCGTTGTAGGTCCCAACTTCGCCAGCCACCAGCAGCGAACCGTCACCGACTTTTGCGGAGTCCATGCCGAGCAGGCGGCGATAGCCGAAACTGCCGACCGTCACCTGGGCGAGTCTCCTGGTGCGGTCGATCAGGCCGATATGAACGCTTCCGACCGAGGCGAAGTCGCCTTCGTCCGCGAAGTAAGGCCCCTTGCGCACGTCCATGGCGGCGATGGTTTCCGGGATCAGCCAGTTGAGATCGGCATAACCCTGGCCGTGCGCGTGGGTGCGCATGTTGACGGGGACGCCGTCGACCGTAATCGCAAGATCCGTGCCGTGGTCGAGATTATAGCCGCGTAGGAAATACTGGTTGGCTTTGCCTTCGCCGGAATGCTGCGTCACGATCAGACCCGGGACGGCTTCGAGCACCTCACCCGGCCGCGAGACCGGGCGCGCGTTGATCTCATCGCCGGAGACGGTGATCTCGCTGGCCATGCCGGGCTCGTCCTTTGCACCCGAGCCGGCACTGCGCGCATCCGACGCCTGCGTCGGTGCAGGATACAGGATGATGCGGTGACTGGCCGCAGCCGGTCTGCCGGTGCGGCGCGATGCGGCCGGCCTCTTGCGCCCCGGCGTCTCGCTGCCACTGACCTGGACCGGCGGCAGCTCGCGTGCGGCGCTATTGCTCTGCGCAAGGGCGCGGCCGTCATCCGCGAGCAGCGCCAGGGCCGAGAGTGCCGTCAGCGCGCCGCCACGACGGCCGGACTTAGGCCGTCTCAATCGCATCGGCGCATTCCAAAACCTTCGTCCCGGCAGTCCCAGGTTCGACCGCCCGCAAATTCCGCCTCGCCACTCGCTCCATCAGCCCCGCCTTCACAGTATGACGTTTATCAAACTTTCTCATACTGACAAGAGCAAGAGCCGGACCACTTTCGACCTCACGGCCGAACGCCGACGAGAACGGAAGCCAAATGGCTGCTCTCATGGAGGAATTCCGCGCCGGCCCTTGACCACGCCGGGGCGGGACGGAGCGCTTCTATTGGCAAGCTGATATCCACCCTGACGAGCAAGTTGACGGCTGGCAGGGGCTCACGGATATGCCCGCCGCACCATCCGATCTGAGGATGGATTGCATGTTGATGCCGCAAGTGCGGCCGCCTCCAGAACAGGTCCGTTTCAACGGTCGTGGAACCGATCGCTGTGAAGTGGCTCACATGCGGCTGGACAATCCGGATGTATTCGTCGTGCCGGGTGGAGATGGCAGACGGAGATGCGCATGAAACCCCTCATGCTTTCGCTCATTGCAGCCATGCTTCTCGCCGGTGCGGCCAGCAACCTGTTCAGGTCGCATGCAGTTCTCCAGTTCGGTCAGCACGGCATGGCGTCCATTCAAGACATGCAGACAGGCCAGGCGAACAAGCTGCCCGAGCAGGAGCTGCAGGACCGCTCCGTCTTGTTTGCGAAAGAGCCGGCTCAGTAGGCTGAAGCGCCCGCGTCGGACTCCGCTTATTCGGCCGCGGCCGTTGCGGGGCGCGGTTGCCCGTCGTTCGGTCCGGTTTGCGCCTTCTGCTCGTCAAGCCAGAGGCTATGGTGCTCGCGAGCCCAGTTGACGTCGACTTCGCCCGAGCCCATGGCCTCGAACGCGCCTTCCATGCCGATGGTGCCGATATAGATGTGCCCGATCATCGCCGCGACGAACAGGACCGCGACGATCGAGTGGACGATCTGGGCCATTTGCATGCCCTCGATCCCCGTGCCGTAGAACGGGAACATCAGCGCGTAGCCGGACGCTGCGACGAGTCCGCCGCCGATCACGACGATCCAGTAGATCATCTTCTGGCCGCCATTGAAGCGGTAGGCCGGCGGATGGTCATGTCCGATCAGGCCGCCGCCGCGCTTCGCCCATTCGATATCCACCTTGCTCGGGATATTGCCTCCGATCCACATCAGGAAGATCAGGACGACGCCGATGGTGAACGGGAAGCTCAGATAGTTGTGCGCGTATTTGGCCCATTGCGACCATTCCGAGAAAGCCTCGAAACCGATCAGCGGCAGCAGCAATGGCCGGCCGAACGTGATGTTCAACCCGGAAATGGCGAGCACGATGAAGCAGGTCGCCGTCAGCCAGTGCACGAACCGCTCGAAGGCGTTGAAGCGTACGATGGTCCGGCCGGACCGTCCGGCTTCGAGACGCACCATCCCGACGGTGAGATAGAAGATCACGATGGCCGCGGTCATGCCGAGGATCGCAATGCCGCCGATCCAGGGCAGCGTCACATTGCGGAATTCCCGCCATTCCCGTCCCTGCGGCTGCTCGAGAACGCCGGAGCGCTGATCGGGAATGCTGACGCGGCCCTGAATGCGGTTGAGCTCCTGCAGAAGCTGCTGCTCCTTGACCGCGCTCGCGGTCGGGTTGACCTGCTGAGCACTCGCGGGCACCGCCGTCACCAAAAGAAGCAGCGCCCAGGCGCCGAACGCCAGACGAATGAACCTTCCAAACGACGCCATCACGTCCTCCCCGGTCTTGCGCGCCCTTCGGCTGCCCACGTCAGGACTCGATTGTCTCGCGATATGCGGTCTTCCAGCCCCACGCACCCGAGCCATAGCCGCGCTTCATGACGCGCTCCTTGTAGATCTGCGCAATGATCTCGCCGTCGCCCGCAAGCAACGACTTGGTCGAGCACATTTCAGCACACAGCGGCAGCTTGCCTTCGGCCAGCCGGTTCGCACCGTATTTCTCGTATTCCTCCTTGCTGCCGTCGGCCTCCGGACCGCCGGCGCAATAGGTGCATTTGTCCATCTTGCCGCGTGAGCCGAAGTTCCCGACCTTCGGATATTGCGGCGCGCCGAACGGGCAGGCGTAGAAGCAATAGCCGCAACCGATGCAGAGGTCCTTGGAGTGCAGCACCACGGCATCGGCGGTGGTGTAGAAGCAGTTCACCGGGCAAACGGCCGCACAGGGCGCGTCCGTGCAGTGCATGCAGGCCATCGAGATCGAGCGCTCGCCCGGCTTGCCGTCGTTGATGGTGACGACGCGGCGGCGGTTGATGCCCCAGGGCACCTCGTGCTCGTTCTTGCAGGCGGTGACGCAAGCGTTGCACTCGATGCAGCGATCGGCGTCGCAGAGAAATTTCATCCGAGCCATGTGCGTGCTCCTCTCAGGCTGCGACGATCTGACAAAGCGTGACTTTCGGCTCCTGCATGCCCGTCGCAGGATCGTAGCCGTAGCTCGTGATCGTGTTGGCGCTTTCGCCCAGCACGATCGGATCGGTGCCGGCGGGATAATTCTTGCGCAGGTCGTTGCCGCCGAGCCAGCCGCCGAAATGGAACGGCATCCAGGCGACGCCCTTGCCGACGCGTTCGGTCACCAGCGCCTTCATCCTGGCACGTGAATTGTTCTCGGCACCGCTCACCCAGACCCAGCCGCCGTCCTTGATGCCGCGATCGGCGGCATCAGCCGGGCTGATCTCGATGAACATGTCCTGCTGCAATTCGGCGAGCCATGGATTGGTGCGGGTTTCCTCGCCGCCGCCTTCGTACTCGACGAGACGCCCGGAGGAGAGGATCAGCGGGAACTGCTTTGCGATCCCCTTTTCCACCGCCGCCTTCTGCACCGAGAAGCCGATATTGGGCAGGCGGAACTGCTTGGCGTCGGGCAGGGTCGGATATTTCTCGACGAGATCGACGCGCGGCGTGTAGATCGGTTCGCGATGTACCGGGATCGGGTCCGGCAGGCCGAACGCATTCATGCGCGCCTTGCCGTTGCCGAAGGGCACGCAACCGTGCTTCAGCGCGACGCGCTGGATGCCGCCGGAAAGGTCGACCGCCCAGGACACCGCATCCGGATTGGCCGGGTTGACCCTCTGGATCGTCGCCATCTCGGCCTCGGTGAGATCCTTGTCCCAGCCGAGCTTCTTCAGGCTTGCCAGCGTGAACTCGGGATAGCCGTCCTCGATCTCCGAGCCCCTGGAGAAGGATTTGTCGGCGAGCAGGCTCACCTTCCGCGTCGTGCCGTCCGGCAGCTTCTCCTCGCGTTCGATGCCGAAGCGCGGACGGAACGCGCCGCCGCCGTCCATCACGTGCAGATTGTTGTTGTAGAGCAGCGGCGAGCCGGGATGCTTCACCTCGGGCGAGCCCCAGCACGGCCAAGGCAGGCCGTAATAATCGCCGCCGACCTCCGGATCGTCCTTGGGCGCACGCAGCGTCACCAGGTCGAACTTGTGCTGGTTCTTCATGTGCGCCTTGATGCGCTCCGGCGACTGCCCGCAGTAGCCGGTCGACCAGCTTCCGCGGTTGATCTCGCGCAGCACGTCCTCGGCGACCGGAAGATTGTTCTCGACCTTGATGTTCTTGAACATCTTGTCGGCGAAGCCGAACTTCTTCGCCAGCAAATAGATGATCTCGAGGTCATCCTTGGATTCGAAGATCGGCTTGACGATCTGCTCGCCCCACTGCATCGAGCGATTGGAGGCGACGCGCGATCCCGTGCATTCGAACTGCGTGGCCACGGGCAGGATGTAGACGCCATCCTTGCGTCCCGCCTCGACCGCCAGGGATGCCCAGGTGGTCGGGTGCGGGTCGGCGATCACCAACAGCTCCAGCGCCTTCAGGCCCTTCAGCGACTCCGGAATGCGCGTGATGCTGTTGCTGGCGTGGCCTTGCACGAATACGGCCTTGACGTTGTCCTTCTGCGCGACATCGGCCTTCGGCAACAGCGCAGCATCGAACCATCGCGTCAGCGGGATGCCTGGCGTCTCCATCAGCTTCTTCTCGTCGAAGCGGGAGACGAGATAGTCGTAGTCGACCTCCCAGACCCGAGACCAGTGCTTCCAGGCGCCCTCCGCAAGGCCGTAGTAGAACGGCAACGTCACGATATCGAGGCCGACGTCGGTCGCGCCCTGCACGTTGTCATGGCCGCGCAGGATGTTGGCGCCGGCCCCGGCTTTTCCGACGTTGCCGGTCATCAGCAGCGCGATGCAGCTCGCCCGCACGTTGGCGGTGCCGACCGTGTGCTGGGTCTGGCCCATGCACCAGATGATGGTCGCGGGCTTGACCGTCGCGAACGTCTTGGCGACGCGCTCGAGCTGCGCGGCGGGCACACCGGTGACGCGCTCGACCTCCTGCGGGTTCCACTTCTCGACCTCCTTGCGCAGGTCGTCGAAGCCGTAGACGCGCTGGGCGATGAATTCCTTGTCCTCCCAGCCGTTCTTCAGGATGTGCCACATCATGCCGTAGAGCACGGGAATGTCGGTGCCGGGACGGATCCGGACATATTCGGTGGCGTGCGCCGCGGTGCGGGTCAGGCGCGGATCGAAGACGATGAAGTTCGCCTTGTTGAGCTCCTTGGATTCCAGCAGGTGCTGCATGCTGACGGGATGCGCTTCCGCGGCGTTGCTGCCGATGAACAGCATCGTCTTGGAGTTGCGCATGTCGTTGATGCTGTTCGTCATCGCGCCGTAGCCCCAGGTGTTGGCGACGCCGGTGACGGTGGTGGAGTGGCAGATCCGCGCCTGGTGATCAGTGTTGTTGGTGCCCCAGAACGCACCGAGCTTGCGGAACAGGTAGGCTCCTTCGTTGGTCATCTTGGCCGAGCCGAGCCAGTAGACGGAATCGCTGCCCGACTTCTCGCGAACCTGGAGCAGCTTGTCGCCGATCTCGTTCACCGCAATGTCCCACGACACACGCGTCCATTGCCCGTTCACCAGCTTCATCGGATAGCGCAGGCGGCGATCGCTGTGCACGAGCTCGCGCACCGAAGCGCCCTTGGCGCAATGCGAGCCGCGGTTGATCGGCGAATCCCAGCTCGGCTCCTGCCCGATCCAGACTCCGTTGAGCACTTCCGCCGTCACGGTGCAGCCGACTGCACAATGCGTGCAGATGCTCTTCTTGGCGATGGCGCCGGCCGCGAGCGGGCCGGCAGCGGCCGCTTCCGCCTTGCGCACGCTGACGACCGGCATGGCCCCGAGCGCTGCGAGAGCGCCGCCCGCCAGACCGGATTTGCGCAGGAAGGTGCGGCGATCAAGTCCCGCGGCATGGCCCGCAAGGGATTCGGCCACGGAGCCTCGGCGATCGGAACGCTGGTGTGTTCGCTTGATAAGCACGGCAGCCTCCCTCTCAGGCCGGATAACGATTGACGCGGTAGAACGTCTTCACGTGTTCGGATTCCTTGTAGCGCGCCTTGCGCTTCTCATCGTTGCTCTCGCTGTCCGCCTGCGCGGACCCGACCAGCGGTGTCGCCAGCGTCGCGCCGACACCGGCCGTGCCCAAGCCGACCCTGCGAAGGAAATCGCGGCGTCCGACCTTTGCTTTCGTCTCGTCACTCATCGCAGCTCTCCCGGACCAAGGCGCCTCGGTCAGTTGGCGAATGTGAATGCTTCCGTCTCGATTTCGATAAAGGTGCGGCCGAGCGCGCCGACCGCTCGATAGAAACGGGCGTCGCCGGCGCTCTCGATGTCGGCGAACAGCCGCCCCATCCAGGGCGACACATGTTTTTCGAAGAAGGCGCGCTGCGCCTCGGGCGAGGCATCGAATCGGCCGTCGGCAAGGCCGGACATGATCTCGCACAGGATGGCGGCGTGATCTTCGGGTTCGGAATTGTCGGCTACCCGCGCGATACCGAGCGTCGCAAGGTCGCCGCGCAGGCGCGACAACGGCCGTTCGTTGAGGAAGCCCGTGAGATAATAGGAGGCATAGGGCAGCAGTTCGCCGCGGCCGAGCCCGACGAACAGATCGAAATACTCGCGCTCGACTTGCGCTGCGACGGCGCTCGAGGCCGCATCGGCCAGCGCCTCATGCGCGCGCCCGAGCGGCGTCGCGTCACCGCTGAGCGCGGCGAGCTGATCGAGCAGGCGTTTCGACGGCGGCGCGGACAGCAGCGTTGCCAGCAGCGCATATTCCTGCGCGCGCGCCGCATCGACGGGATCGATGAGGTTCGCTGGGACGGCTTGCTCATTGTAGAGATCTGGCCGCAGATCATTCCGGGAAACGCCGGTGGCAGTCTCGACTGCAACCACCCGTTGTGCGGGCACGCGAGTCCAATTCGACACGGAGGGCTGGCTGATGCCTATTTTGCGCGCAAGTTGAGCGATGCCGCCTGCGGCGTCGATCGCGCGATCAAGCCCGTCATCACGCACGTGGACCTCCCATCCAAGTCCCGTCTGCTTGATTATCGCTTTTGTTACAAAGCAGTAGACAGCGTAATCCCGGTTCCAGCGCCGGTCAATCGCCTGCCATAGCCTGTACCTATAGTCTTTGGTCGTGGTTCACCGCGGCAGTGCACCACCATGCGTGCGGGACCTCACCGGCTCCGCGGAATCCGCAGGTCTTTCGCCCACTGTCGGTTGCACTGCAGCAGGGATCGCCGGGTGCTGCCTCTCATCGGGCTCAACGACATTGGAAACAAGTGCCACATCGGCTTGATGCGAATCCGCCGGAGAATCCCCGCTTTCAGTCGATGCCTCGGCAAGGGACTGGGCCGCCTCGCGCACGCCGCCGACAATGCGATCGACCAATGCGGCCAACTCCTCCGTCGAGCAATCCAGCGGGCCAAAACCCGGCATCGCAGTCGGATCGTTGAAGTCCCATGCATTCTCCGCAAGCCCCACAAAGTCGCGAATGGCGGGATCGGTCGCCCAGGCGCGGCGAAGGGCCGCACGGCTCAAGTCCCGAGGAATCCTCTTGCCGAGGAAGGCCGTGATGTCGCTCGCAGCATTGATGTCGTCGATCGACGGCAGACTCGATAGATCGAACTCAGCCTCGTCCTCCGTGACCTCGGACGGCGGCGCGGGCTGCGCCGCGGCAGGCTTCGCCGGCTCCGCTCGCGATTCGCGCTTGCGGCGGGACCAACGTGCAAGGAACTCCTCCTCACTCATTCCTGTCCGCCTTCATGCTCGCGCCGTGCCAGTGCCTCCGGGTCGGCGCGGCGCCGCTTGCGCTTGACGAATTCCCGCTCGACATGGTGCTCGGCCACGAAGCTTTCAATCGCTTCGCGCAGCACCTCCGGCATCGGCACGGCCTCGACGAGATTGTCGGCGGCTTCGGTGAAGCCTTCGCCCTCGGCGGGGTCGGCCGTCACCGCGGCGACGGCATAGGGCCAGGCGCCGTCCGAGGGCGACAGCACGATCCAGACGCTCGGACTGCCGGAGGCGAGATTGTCGCGATAGCGCGCCGTCTCGGAGGGATAGAGATCGACGGTCGCGCTTCCGGCATAAAACAGCGTCGTGCCGTCCTGCTCGCGAAGCACGGTCCACGGCGGTGTCATCACCGGCTTGTCCGGCAGGACGGCAATTCCGCGCCAGATGAAATCGACCCACGGCGAGTCAGCCGAGCGCCGCTCGACCACGACGCCGACGGCAATCGAGAGGGTGGGCAACGCCGCAGGGCTCATGTCGCCATCTCCAGGTGCTTAACCGGCAGCCCGGTCAGCAGATTCTGTGGCTTCATCCGGAGCTTCTGATCCGCCGTCATCGACAGGATCAGGTAGACCGGTTCACCCCCGACATCGTCAAGAGCGCTGCCTGAATCCGCAAACGTCAGGCGGAACAGCGCGAGGACGCGATCGGCGTCGCGCTCGCCGAGTTCTTCGCCGTGCCACAGCCGGTCGCCGAGCCTCGTGGCGTCGGCATCGAGCCCGACATACCAGGTGAGCCTTGCCTCGTGCAGCGCGCGCAGCGGCTCGATCACGACGTCGATGCCGAGCAGATGGGAGACCCAGCGCGTCATCGCCTGCGCCAGGGCAACCGGCCCGCGGCCGCCGGCCGTAAGGTCAAGGGCCATGTCGAACTGGTCGCTGCGCTGCCAATAGGCCTCGGCATTTTCCTCGCCCAACACCTCGACCACGGCATCGGTGGTGGCGCCCAGCATCGACATCAGAGAGAGTACCGGGGTCGGGCTCCGGCCTCCAACGACCTCCTCGTCTCCGAGCAACAGGGCCTGCTCATGCGGCAGGATGCGCTGGGTCCGGAAGAACAATTCGGCCGCGCGCAGCACGAACGGGTCGTCGCAGCCATCGAGCGCATTCCGCAGGATGACGTGAACGAGCTGGTTGACGAACAGCGGCGGCAAATCGTTCGCACCCGATCTCACCGATGCAAGATAAGCGGCTTCGAGCGTCGGATGCCGCAACAGAAGATCGCGGAACGCCAACACGAACTGCCAATTCTCCCGCGCATCCGTATCGACCATCCCGGCGATTTCGCCGGCGCTGACCGCCTGGCGCGGGTCGGCGAGCAATTCGCGGTGCAGCCGGCGTTCGACCGGGCACGCATCGTCCGGCGGCATCAGCTCGGGGCGGGCAAAATAGGCCTTGAGGAACTCGTCCGTGACACGGAGCCCACCGCCCTCGTCGCGATCGAGCAGGTGATGACCACAGGCGATCCAGAAATCGTTCATCGGACGGTCGGCTCCCGCCCCAGATCCGCAATCCTGAGATCGCCGTCAGGCTGGACCTCGTCCTCAATTTCCATGAACGAGAATGCCTTGCTGTGTCCCTGACCTTGCCCTTGCCGGAGTTGCAGCCGGCGGAACGACTCGCGGACTTCGCCGTCGCTCGAGGTGCGGTGCACTGCAATGAGAGAGCTGATCGGATGGCTGCAAAGCGACTGCGCGAAAGCGACCTCCTCTTCCGCGGCCGTCTTCGCCGCCGCCATGTCCGGCGCACCGAAGCGATCGACGAGTTGCCTGGCAAGGAGATCGACCAGGCCGCGACGATCGTCTTCGGTTGCCGGAACGATCTGTGCCAGCGTCGACCAGCCCCAGGACTGCACCCCGAGGAAACCGCCGCGAAACGCCGCGCGCGCCTTGCCCTCGAGCCTGGCAGCGTCGTGATCCCAGAAGCGGAAAGCGCCTGAGACGGCCCATTCGGCCGGTTCCGCCGCCACGTCGAACACGAAGGTGTCGGAGGGATCGAGCGCGATGGTGCGCAAGAGCTTCACAGGCGCGGTCCTCCGAGGGCCGGATCGAGCCAGGACGGCGTCGCGAGCGCCCGCACGAGATCGCTTCGCTGGACCCGATCCGTCCCGATGCGGCGTGTCAGGACATCGCCGCGATCGTCAATGCGTTGAACCGTCTGTCTTTCACGCGGAATCCGCGTGAGATAGTCGCGCGCGACGCTGTCAAAGCCGTCGACCCGCCAGCCATCCAGCGCCAACATCAGGTGCCGGGCAAAGCTCTCCGTGATCTGCGCCGCGCCGGCCTCGCCAAAGCCTTCCTGGTCGAGCGCCGAGGCCAGCGGGTGGACGCCCGGATCGTCATCGTTCATGGCAACCGTCCTTATCATGGCGCCGAAGACCAGCCAGGGCGGCGGCGCGTCCTCGTCAGCTCCGGTAAGCCAACCCAACCGTCCGCCGCCGACCAGGCCCCCGTCGATCCTGACCGCGTCCGGCCAATTGAGCGTGATCGGCTTGCTCGGCGGCGCATAGGCGCTAAGGGCATCGGTGAGAGCGACCATGCCGGCGTAAAAGGCGCGGCGCGCGCTGCGCAACGGCTCGGCCGGCTCCAGCACCACGGCGAACTCTGCGAGGTCGAAGCGCCCGACATAGACCAGCGTGCCGGCACCGGCCTCCGGTGCGATGCGGCATGCATGGGCAAAGGCATCTCCGCTCTCGCGCAATCGCACCAACGTGAACGGCGGCGGCAAGTGAATAGGTTCCGCCAGGGAAACATGGTTGACTGGGGTCGACGACAGGCCGTCCTCCGCTTTCCTTTTCTTCCCGATGGATAATGTCTATACGAGGCGAAGGGCCGGCGCGAGTCCGTCGTCGGCGTCCGAATGGCGGAGGGGTTAACCTGGAGCAGCCGTCGAAGACCGTCCTGATCTGCTCGTGCGAAGACACGATGTCCCTCGACGTGGCTGCGATCCGGCGCGGATGCCCGAACAGCGAGGTCAAGGGCTTTCGCCACCTCTGCGGCGCGGAGCTCGATCACTTCCGCAAGACCGCCGCGGCAGACGGCGTGTTGACGGTCGCCTGCACGCAGCAGGCAGCGCAGTTCTCGGACGAGGCCGGTGAACGGGCTGATGCGATCAGTTTCGTCAACATCCGCGAAACGGCCGGCTGGTCCCGCGACGGCGCGCGCGCCGGTGCGAAAATGGCCGCCCTGCTCGCGTCCGCCGCCATCCCGGCCCCGGACTATCCGCTCGTCACCCTGTCGAGCGAGGGCGTGATCCTGATCTACGGGCGCGATGAGGCCGCGATCGAGGCCGGCCGCCTGCTTGCCGATCACCTCGACGTCACGGTGATGCTGAAGCAGCTCGACGACACGGTGTTGCCAACTGCAACGGTCTTTCCGGTCGTGAAGGGCACGATCCGCTCCGCGACGGGACATTTCGGCGCGTTCGAGCTTGTGATCGACGACTATGCGCGTCCCCGTCCCTCCTCGCGCGATCGTTTCGTGCTGGACCCGCCGCGAAGCGGAGTCACCTCGCGCTGCGATGTCATCCTCGATCTTTCCGGCGATCTGCCGCTGTTTCCCGCTCACGACCTGCGCGACGGCTATCTGCGCGCCGACACGAAAGATCCCGCCGCAGTGCTCCGCGCCGTGCTGACCGCGCGCGATCTCGTCGGCAGCTTCGACAAGCCGAAATATGTCGACGTCGCGCCCGCGCTTTGCGCCCATTCGCGCTCGAAGCGCACCGGCTGCCATCGCTGCCTCGATCTCTGCCCGACCGGGGCGATCACCCCCGTCGGCGATCATGTCGCAATCGATCCGAACATCTGCGCGGGCTGCGGCCAATGCGCGGCTGCCTGCCCCACCAGTGCGGTATCCTACACGCTGCCTCCAGCCGATGCGCAGCTCCAGAAAATCCGCGCCATGCTGCTCGCCTATCGCGAGGCCGGCGGCGCGAATGCAGTGCTGCTCTTTCATGACAGCCCGCACGGCACACCCCTGATCGATGCCCTCGCGCGGCACGGCGACGGCCTGCCGGCGAACGTGCTTCCCTTTGCCGTCAACGAGCTCACACAGCTGGGGCTGGAAGCGATCGTCGGCGCCTTCGCCTATGGCGTATCCGCTGTGCGCTTCCTGCTCCGTACCAAGCCGCGCCACGATGTGACCGGACTGTCGCAGACGATCGCGATGGCCGAAGCGATCCTCGGCGGCCTTGGATTTGCGGGCCGTCGCCTCGCCACCATCGAAACCGACGACCCCGATGCTCTGGGCGAGCATCTGACTGACATCGGCACGCTCACTGCGGTCGCGACGCCCGCGACCTTCAGGACCGTCGGCAAGCGGCGCGACCTCCTGCGGTTCGCCCTGAGCGAGCTGCATCGGCTGGCGCCGCAGGCGGTCGACGTGATCGCGCTGCCACAGGGGGCGCCGGTGGGCGCAATCACCGTCGACACTGATGGCTGCACGCTGTGCCTCTCTTGCGTCTCGGCCTGCCCGACCGGCGCGCTACGCGACGATCCCGAGCGGCCCGTGCTGAAATTCATCGAGGATGCCTGCGTGCAGTGCGGCCTGTGCGAGAGCACCTGTCCGGAAAAGGTCATCAGCCTCAAGCCGCAGATCGATTTCCGCGCGGCGCGCGCTCCCGCGACGATCATCAAGGAAGAGGAGCCCGCACTCTGCGTCCGCTGCGGCACGCCCTTCGGCGTCAAGAGCACGATCGACCGCATCGCAGCCAAGCTCGAGGGCCGGCACTGGATGTATCCGGCAGGCGACCGGCGCATCGAGGCACTCAGGATGTGCGCAGACTGCCGCGTCATCGTCATGAGCGAACAGCAATTCGATCCGTTCAAGGGCGTTCCGGAACGAACGCCGCCGCGGACGACGGATGACTATCTGCGCCAGCGCGAGGGCAAGGACTAGCGCATGTACTCATAGATGTCGGCTCACCAACGTAAAGCGGAAGTCACCCACCTTGAGCGTGATCTGCGGCTTGTGAACCAACAAAGCCGAAACTGTTTGCATCCTTGCTCCCACCGAGGAGCAATGTGGCGGCCACCACGGATATCGCTACCATCCCAACAAGCTTCGCAAAGGACTTCGCATTCACGAGCCTGATCCTCCCTAAGGCGCTCTCGCCTTCATCAAAATGAACAGGTGAGAACCGGCGGCGATTAGCGAGAAGATGACTATTCCTAATTCAACACCGTGCACATGCTGCGGTGCATATGTTGAAGCCAGCCAAATGAAGAGCCGAACGGCCGCCATGAAGGCAATCATCCCCCACATTGCGAGCCATTTTGGGGCGTACCAAGTCGGCTCGCTGTTGGGACCCCATTGCATGGCAACACGCTCGCTTGCGATACGCGGGCCAAAATATAGGTTTAACCCGACGACCGACGCGATGGCGAAGCCAAAGACGTAGTCTGCTGGCACCATGCTTTCCGCCTTCCCAGATCCAGCCGAGACTACCCGGAGATGGGGACGCAATCCATTCTTGTTTAGATGGAACTTCTCGCGTCCGCTTCTTTATGGTTGCTGTTGAATTGACTGGACGCTACGACCGCTATTGGGCCCGTAGCTGGCCTTCACAGCGCTGCCGGCTGCGGCCCGCTTCTGACCCCTTAGCTGACCTGGGCACCTCACCGTCAGCTCCGTTTGGGAATAAGCCTCAGAAGAACCCAGCCAAAGAAGCAGGTCCCTGCAAGTGAGCCGGTTAGCACGAAACTGAATACACCCGGTTCAGCCTGATAATTCACCCAATGTAGGGGGGTGAACTTATCTCCGTAAAATACTCGCCGCGAAAAAACGGCCGACAAGACCTCAGCAAGAAAAAGCAGCCATGCCGCAGCGAGCAGACTCCATGCCGCAACCGACTTGGCCTTGCGCATCCTCGCATTGGCCCTGCGCGGGATTGTGACTTTCTGACGTGTCATGGCGCCATCTCACCCGACCGCGCCTTCGCAGCGCCGCGAGAATAATGAAGACGAAGTGTACTGCCGGCAGGCGAAAAGCTGGTGCGGGGTGAAGTCATTTGGCAGCCCCGTCTTGCTTCATGGCTGACTTCATCTCGGCCATGGTCGCGCTCGCGGGAAGACGCCTCTCCTTGAGAACCCAAACGCCACATAGCCAGCCCAATCCCGCTCCAATGACCAGAGAGACGATCAACGGCAAGAGTCCAAAATTGAGAACGAGATTTCCCAAGAAGAAGCCGAAGGCCCCAAGGGCCGCGATAACCCCCGCATAGGAAAAATTGTCCAGAGACTTGTTCAGTGATCCCATGCGCCGCCAATTGTAGTTGTATTTTGCAACTTAGATCATCCTAAAACAACTAAATGATGGTTAGCGGAATGCCTAGGTTTGCATGACGAAAGATTCCGCTTCTGGCCCATCTGCGACCTCGGAGGCCATCCACTCTTCGGCCGATGCTGGCACTGGGCGTGTAACGGCTTCACCGGATCCACCGTCCCGGCGACGGGACTTCGGGCACCGGGCTTCAGTTCAGCCCGGTTGCATTCTCAATCCTCTCCACAGGTTCTATGCTGCGATCGACTCCGCTTCACCCCATCGGTAAATTGTACCATCGACCCAGATCCGATGCAGGATCACTGCGAGCTTGCGCGCCAGAGCGACTTTGGCGCGCTTCGAGCCTCGCCGCTTGGCTACGTCCATCCCCCAGCGCTTGAGTTTTGAGAATCGCGTGATGCGCGATAGCAGAACGTTGGCGGCTTCATACAACACCGTGCGGACTATCTCGTCACCGGCCAGCGTGATCCCGCCCGTGACGTCCTTTTCTCCCGATTGGTATTTCTTTGGCGTTAGCCCAAACAGCGCGCCGGCTGATTTTGACTTCTTGATGCGATTGGGGTCGTCAATCGCCGATTTGTATGTGATAGCCACCAGGGGACCAACGCCTGGCACTGTCATCAGCCGGCGACAGACCGCATCGTCACGCACGGTTGCCAGCACAGCCTTGTGTAGCCTTCCGTACTCTGCCTTCAGAGCCGATCGTGCCGAAAGCATCGCCGTGGCAATGCGCTCCAATGTTGCCTGACCCGCGACCAACTCTCGGATCCGCGCTTCGAAGGTTTTTCGCGTCACAGGGCCAACCTTCAGCCCAAAACCACGCAATATCCCGCGGATACTCAATTCCACATCGATAAGTCGCCCAAGAAGCTGCTTGCGCGCAACCAGCAGCGCTCGAATTTCTTGAGCCCCTATCGACTTCGCGTGCACCGGGCTGAACCATCCCATCCGGATCAACTGGGCAATCCCGCGTGCATCCTTGCGATCAGTCTTCACTGTCATCGCTGACAATGCTGCTTTCACATGCCGTGTTTCCAGCAGAACCGTCTCGAAGCCCGCTTCTTTCAGCCCCGCATGCAGCCATTGCGACAGCGGCCCAGCCTCCAGCCCGATCCGCTTCACTGCAAAGCCAAGCGTTTCAAGGAACTCAACTAAGG
>NZ_JACEGD010000050.1 GCF_016031635.1 Bradyrhizobium diversitatis | reverse complement strand
CCGCCGAATCTTCATCTCTGGCCAGAAGCGCGGCGTCTTCGGTGTCATCAAGCGCGAGCTGCGCCGCCGTTCCGCCATCGAACCCATCATCGGACACCTGAAGACCGATGGCCACCTCGGCCGCTGCTACCTCAAAGGCCGCGCCGGCGATGCGGCCAACGTCATCCTCTCAGCCGTCGGCCACAACTTCCGCCGCATCCTCGCCTGGATCAGAGAACTCTTGTGCCTGTTCCTGATCCAGCTCTGGCGCACGCGCGCCTGTCCGGCCCCGCTCAATTCGGCTTCTTAACGGACGACTTTCGATTTCCCGATATCGCGCCGCTGACGTCGGACACGCACACGGCAGCGCTCGCACTGGCGCGCGATCACAACCTCGCCTTCTATGACGCCTTGATCGTCGCCGCGGCGATCGAGGCTGGCTGTGACACGCTCTACAGCGAAGATCTCCAGCATGGCCGCAGCTTCAGTGGGCTCACCATCGTCAATCCGTTTCCCGGGAGCACGCCGTGAACGCCCAAACCCTCGTCGCAAAAGTTTGGAATTTCGCGCACGTGCTGCGTGACCAGGGCGTCTCCTATCAGGCCTATATCTCCTCTTCCTCAAGATGGACGAGGAGCGCGTCACGCAAATTTGGGAAGCCTCAAGGCTGCCCAAAGGTGCGCGCTGGGAGGACATCAAGGACCTCTCTGGTGAGGCGCTGAGTGAGACCTACGCCAAGTCGCTAGAGAAGCTCGTAAAGCAGGGTGGCATCATCGGCGCGATCCTCCTGAAGGCGCAGAGCGATATTCGGGACCCTGCCAAGCTCAAGGGGCTGGTCGGCTGATTGACACCAGTGACGCGAATGCCAGAGACACCTCTGGGACAGGATGAGCCTTGGCCTAAAACCCAATGATGCCATCATGCGAGTGTTTTGCCCGACGTGTCAAAATTTCCGTCCAGCTCACACTCTCGTCACCGCCTACGTCTGACGCTCCGGTAACCCATTGATTTTCCACCCCCCGTCTACTGTGCATGGGGTTGTTTTCGCAGTTTCGTTTGGGGCTACCCCCGCATCCGCGCGACCGTCGCATCCACCACGTTCTCCACCTCCTCGCGCCAGCTCAAAATCTCCATCGCCAGCACGGGGTGATTGAAGCCCTTGAGCTGGAGATCGTCCAGCGCGCGGGCCTCGACCCACGGCTCGACCATGCCGTAGACGCGGCGGCTCACCACGATCTGGTTGGGCTTGGCTTCGCCGCAGAGGCGGGAGGCGAGGTTGGTGACGCTGCCGATCGCGGCATATTCCAGCCGCTGCTCGAAGCCGACCTGGCCGAGCGTTGCATAGCCGAGCGCGATGCCGATGCCGAAGCCGAGGCTGTGCCCGCGGTTGCGCCAGCGCTCGGTCAGCGGGCCGATGGTGTCGCGCATCTCCACCGCCATCTTCACCGCGCGCCTGGTGTGGTCCTCGAACTGGATCGGCGCGTTGAACAGGATCATCACGCCGTCGCCAGCATATTTGTCGAGCGTGCCCTCGTATTTGAAGATCAGCTTGCCGAGCGCGGCGTGATATTCGCGCAGCACGTTCATCGCCTCTTCCGGCTCGGTCGCTTCCGTGAACGCGGTGAAGCCGCGCAGGTCGCAGAACACGACCGTGACCTCGCGGCGCTGGCTGGTGAGCAACCCTTCCGGGCTGTCGGAGGAGGCGATCAGCTGCGCCACCTGCGGCGCCAGGAAGCGCTCGAGCTTGCGGATGCGCTCGATCTCGCCGAGCTGGGTCCTGACGCGCGCCTCCAGCGACTTGTTCCAGTCCTTGAGCTGCTCGGTCTGCTGCTTGAGCTTGTCCGCCTGGGCGCGCACGGTCGTGTTCGCCGCCTCCAGCGCGTGGCTCTTGTGGTCGACCTCGCTGAACAGCCGCGCATTGCGCATCGCCAGCACGGCCTGGTTGGCAAAGGTGCGCATCAATCCGATGACGCTGCCGGCGAACTCGCCGCCGGCGCGGCGCAGCACCACCAGCGCGCCCAGCGTGCCCTGCTGGTCGATCAGCGGCACCACCAGCACCGAATTGAAGCCGGCCGCGAGCGCGACCTCGCGCAGCGGCTGCTCGGCGGCCTCGCCGAGCTCGGCCAGCGCGATCGGCTCGCCGCTGGCGGCGGCATCGCTCAGGATGTCCTCGCCCTGCGCGATGGTGACGTGCGCGCCGTCGGCAGATTTGTCGATGCCGTTGGCCTCGGCCAGGTTGAAGCGGCCAGCCTCGGCGTCGAAGCCGTAGATCAGCACCGCGTCGGCACGGGTGATCTCGATCGCGCGGGCCGCGATCGTCGCAAGCACGGCGTTGAGATCGAGCGAGGAGGCGACCGCGCGGCCGACCTCCTCCAGCACCTTGAGCTCGTGGATCGACTGCGCGAGGTCGCGGGTGCGCTCCTCGACCTTGGTCTCCAGGTTCGAATAGGTCTCCTGGATCTGGTCGGCCATGCGGTTGAACTGCCCGGCGAGGTCCTCCAGCTCGTCGGAGGTGTGCACGTCGATGCGGTGGCTGAAATCGCCTTCGCCGAGCCTGTAGGCGCCGTCGCGCAGCGCCGTGATCGGGATGATCATGCGGCGCGCCAGCAGCGTGCCGGCGAGGATCGCGACCATCAGGCCCATGCCGATCAGCAGCGCGATTCGCACCAGCTGGTCGCGGATCGGCATCAGGGCCTGCGTGCTCGGCTGCTCGAACAGCACGCTCCAGCCGAGCTTCGGCACGATGCTCGCGGCGCTCATCACCGCATGGCCGTTGAAGTCGGTGCCTGACGTGTCCGGCTCGTGGCCGGGCGCGATCGCGGCTGCGACCTGCGGCAGCCTGGAGAGGTCCTTGCCAATCTCGGGTCCTTTCGAGGACGTCGCCAGCACGCGGCCGCGCGGATCGACGACATAGGCAAAGGCCGCCTTGCCGACCTGCGCGTCCGACAGGAAGTCGGAGAGGAAGCTGAGATCGATCTCGGCCACGGTGACGCCGGCGTTGAAGCCGGAATGCGCCACCGAGATCGACATCATCGGCGTCCGGTCGGCGAACCAGGCCGGTGCATAGCTGACGCCGCGGGCGACGGCGTCGGTGAAGCGCATGTCGCGGGAGAGGTCGGCATTGCCGCCGGTCGTGGTCGATTGCCTGGAGACGCGCAACACCTCGCGGCCGTCGCCATTGAGCTGGAACAGCTGGTTGACGTCGGAGACCTGGTGCAGCAGCGACGCATAGTCGGCGCGGCGCTTCTCCAGCGTGTCCTGGCTCGCCCGCGTCACCCAGCTGATCTGGCGGTCGAGCTCGGAGATCGACTGCTCGATCCGCCGGGCGGCTCCTTGCGCCTTGTCCTCCAGCCCGTCGGTCAGCGACGTCCTTGTGGCGCGGTAGGAGATCCAGGTCTCCATCGCCCCGTTGACGGCGAGGACGAACACGACGAGGCCGACGAGGGAGACGACGTATTTGGCGAACAGCCCCCCGCGCAGAGATCGTGTCTTGTCGTTCGCTCCTGCCATCCCGATCCTCTCGCGCCGCCATCGACGCTGCGCGCTACGGGCCGTTCTACCACAATTTGGGCCATGGGGCCGTGGCGCGGCCGGCGGACCGGCCGGCGTGGTTACCCGCTGCGGGTTTCCGGGCCGGTGGAAGGGGAAATTGCCGCAGCCTCATCCCGCTCGGAGGAAGCCGCAGGGGTTGAAGCCGATGCAAGGATCTGCCCGTGATGTCCAGCACGCCAGTCCTTAGGTCAGCGATTGAAGAGCTGCCGCAGCACGTCGTTCATTGGCTGACTGTCCTGCTGCGCCAGCGGCGGGTCCTCCAGCGCGGGCGCCGCAGGCGAGGCCTGCGGCGCTGGCGTGGAGGGCGTTGCCGGCACGCTGCGGCTGCGGCCGGAGCCGGTGCCGGTTGCTGCGCCACTGGAAAGCCCCTGCTGGATCAGATTGCCGATCGCCTCCCCCAGCGGGCCGCCAAGCGGATTGTTCTGCCCCGGCTGCTGGGCTTGCGGATTGGCATTGCCGGGCGCATTGCCGCCGCTTGGCGCGGTGGCGCCACCAAGGCCAAGGTTGCTGCCGAGGCTGCCCAGAATGTTGCCAAGCCCGGCTCCGTCGGGGCCGAACAGGCCCTTGCCCATCTCGCGCAGCTTGGCATAGGCGGCGTCCGGATTGTCCAGCATGCCGGCCATATCAGGATAGATCCGCGGCTGCGACCAGCTGCCCTGGATCATCACGGGGATACCGAAGCCGACCGGCTCGGAGGTGCGGCCCTGGCCTTCGGTCGTCATCACGAGCTTCGGCTCGACGCGAAAGCCCATCATCTTGGTGTCGAGCGCGATGGTGCCGGCGCCGGTGACGCGCACCAGCGGCCCGATCAGATTGAGATCGGTCGTCACCGCCTGGCCCTTGTCGATGCGGAAGGAGGCCAAGAGCTGCGATAGGTCCGTGCTCTGTTCCTGGCCGGGGTCCTGGTTTCCTTGCCAGCCGGACAGCGTGCCCGTCGTCAGCGAGCGGATCATCTGCGCGACGTTGATGCCGCGGATGGCGCCGTCCTGGAAATTGACGAAGGCCGTGCCCTGCATGTTCGCCATCAGCGCGCGCTGACTGTTGCCGGCGCTGCGCAGGGCGAGCTTGGCCTGCAGCTTGCCGTCGATGCGGTCGAATTCGGCAAGGCCCTGCAGCAGCGGCAGCGCGCGCACGCCGACCAGATCGGCATGCATGGCAAAGCTCGGCGCGCCGCTGGTCGCATCCAGGATCACCTCGCCCGAGACCTGGCCGCCATAGGCGCCGAGATTGGAGGTGCCGGCCTTCAGCACGCCGCCGGCGAGCTTGGCGTCGAGCGCCAGCGGCGCGATGCGCGCATCGCCGATCAAGGCTTCGTTCGCGGAGATCCGCAACTGCGCGTCGACATAGTTGAGCCCGGACACGTTGATCGGCGCATCGCTCCAGGGCTGCCCGGCCGTGCCCTGCGGCGATTTCGCCAGCGGCATCGCGAGCCGCTGGAAATCGAGGTCGACCTTGACCAGAGGCTTGCTCGCGATGTCGACCGAAGCCCAGCCGTTGAATGCGCCGTCGCCGAGCCTGCCA
Source organism: Bradyrhizobium diversitatis (assembly GCF_016031635.1). Classification (GTDB taxonomy): domain Bacteria; phylum Pseudomonadota; class Alphaproteobacteria; order Rhizobiales; family Xanthobacteraceae; genus Bradyrhizobium; species Bradyrhizobium diversitatis. Next base: position 35,374 of record NZ_JACEGD010000050.1, on the reverse strand, counting down.
TTCACGCCGTTGATCATCACCACATCGCGGTTGAGCCGCATCTCGGCGTGGCCGGTGAGCTGGGACTTCAGCACGTCAGGCATGTCGATGGCGAAATCTACCGGCACCGTCGGCCGTTCGGCCGGCGATGCCGGCGCCGTTGCCTTGATGTCGAACTTGGTCGGATGATCACCGACGCGCGCGGTGCCGGTGATATTGACCTTGCGGTCGCGGTCGACGGTCGTGTCGGCGTTGATGGCGCTGATGCGGCCCTCGACGCGATCGCGCAGGCGCGAGAATGCAACTTCGCCGTCGATCACCTTGATGCGGTCGATGGTGGCGCCATTGGTATCGAGCGCGAGCGGCTTCGACGGGGCGCCGGCACTCGGCAGGCGCTCACGCAGCAGCGGCTGGTAGAGCACGGGATGGGTGACGACGAGCTCGCCGATCTCAGGGCGGCCGGACCATATGCTTGCGAGTGACATGTCGGCCTGCACGCTGCCGATCGTCAGGCGCGTGATGCCGCTGCGATCCCTGGGATCGGCAAGGGTGAGGTCGTTCAGGGTGAGGTTCAACGTCGGCCACAGGCTGATCTTCGTGGTGCCGTCGATCGACAGGCGATAGCCGGTCGCGCTCTCGACGCGCGAGGCGATCGTGGAGGTCAGGAAGCCCGAGGGGATTCCCACCATCAGCAGGAGTGCGATCACGATGATGACGGCGGCGAAAGCTCCGCCGGCGAATTTCAATGCTCTCATGTCGACTTTCCAACGACGGATGATCGGCGTCGAATCCGGCAGATGACCCGTCCTTTGCGCCCTTAGTTTATCCCCGGACGGGAAGCGGCTCCAAGCGCGTAAAAATAGTCCGGGGGTGCTGCAAAGTTATGTGACTTATGACACACTTCTCCGGCGCGGTTTTACGCGATCCTGAAGTTGATGGTTTCAAGCGATTTGACAGGAACAGTGACGTTCACAAGGACATTGAAATGAGCAAGCAGGCCGAATTTGCGGTCATCCTGAAGATGAACCCGATGTTCGCCGATCTCGGCGCAGACGAGCTCCAGCGACTGTCCAATCTCTGTCACACCCAGCATTTGGGGAATGGCGAGGTGCTGTTCCAGAAGGGCGATCCCGGGGACGCGCTGTTCGGCGTGCGCCGCGGCCAGGTCCGCATCGAGACCGGCGCCTCCGATGGCAGCCGGCTGACGCTGAATTTCATGGGCCCGGGCGACCTGTTCGGCGAGGTCGCGGTGCTGGACGGCCAGAGCCGCACGGCGGACGCCACTGCGGGCGAGACCAGCGAATTGTTCGTGCTGCGGCGCGAAGATTTCCTCGGCTTCCTCGAGCGCGAGCCAAAGGTCGCGATCAAGATCATCGCTCTGCTGTGCCAGCGCATCCGCTGGCAGAGCGAGCGCATGGAGGAATCCATGCTGCAGCCGCTGCCGGTGCGCCTGGCCCGGCGGCTCTGCGCGCTCGCCGCCGATTTCGGCTCCGAGGTCCACATCTCGCAGGAGCAGCTCGGCGTCTTCGTCGGTGCCGCCCGCGAGAGCGTCAACCGCCAGCTTCAGGCTTGGCGCAAGGAGGCGATTCTCGATCTCCAGCGCGGCCGGATATTGCTGCGGAACATGACCAAGCTGACCGCGATCGCGCGGAACGAGTAGGGGATGTGGCGGCTCGCGGCGTCCGATCTTCCTGCTCGCCGCGCACTCATCATCGCACCCAACCAGCGTCGTCCTCCGTTTGAGACGCGCGGTCCTACTCCGCCGCCGGGTGCACGAAGTTCTTTGGCACGCGGGGCGCCTCCGCTGGAGTCGTTCCGTGGTGATCATCCGTCTCGGCGTCCTCGCTGTGCACGATCAGCCGCTTGGCGAAGCGCCAGATCAGGGCGCCGAAATCGTCCATCACCATGAACATCGCGGGCACGAACACCAGCGACAGGATGGTCGAGAAGATCAGGCCGCCGATCACCGCGAGCGCCATCGGCGAGCGGAACTCGCCGCCGGCGCCGACCGCGAGCGCGCTCGGCATCATGCCCGCGGCCATCGCGATCGTGGTCATCACGATCGGGCGGGCCCGCTTCATGCCGGCGTCGATCATGGCTTCCTCGCGCCGCTTGCCGGCGCGAATGGCTTCGATCGCGAATTCCACCAGCATGATCGCGTTCTTGGTGACGATACCCATCAGCATCAGGATGCCGATCCACACCGGCGTGGTGAGCTGCTTGCCGGTGACGAGCAGCGCGGCGATGGCGCCGCCGATCGAGAGCGGCAGCGAGAACAGGATGGTGATCGGCTGCAGGAAGGTGCCGAACAGCAGCACCAGCACGGCGTAGACCATCATCAGTCCCGCCGTGATCGCGGTCGCGAAGCCGTCGGACAGTTCGTTCAGGCTTTCCGCGTCGCCGGAGGGCGAGACCTTCACGCCCTTCGGCAGGGTCTTCATGACCGGCAGGTCGTAGATCTTCTTGGTGGCGTCGCCGAGCGCGGCGGAGCCGACGAGGTCGGCCGCCACGGTTGCCTGCCGCTCGCGGTCGTAGCGGTTGATGCTGGTCGGACCCTGGTCGAGCTTGACATCGGCGATGACCGAGAGCGGCACGCCGCCCTTCTCGCCGCGCTCGCCGAGCGGCACGCGGAGCTGCTCGAGCGTCTTCAGATTGCCGCGCGCGGCATCCTCGAGCTGCACCCGGATCGGTACCAGGCGATCGCCGACGTCGAATTTGGCGAGCGCAGGGCCGACGTCGCCGATGGTGGCGACACGGATGGTCTGCGACAGGCTTTCGGTGGACACCCCGAGCCGTGCGGCGAGATCGGCGCGCGGTTCGATACGCAGTTCGGGACGCTCCAGCGAGGTCTCCGAGATGACGTTGGCGATGGTGGGAATGCGTTTCATCTGCGTCGCAAGCTCGCTCGCGACGTTGTTGACGATGTTGGGATCGACACCGGTCACCACCAGCGAGATCGCGCGCAGGCCGTTCTCGTCCAGGAACCAGAAGCGAATATCGGGAACGTTCTCCAGCTCCTGGCTGATCGAGAATTCAAGCTCGCGCTGGGTGATGTCGCGGCTGTTCTTGGGCGTGTAGTTGATGATCAGGGCGGCGCGCCGGACTTCCTGGGTCCCCGGCGGCACGCGTCCGCCGTCGACGAAGATGCTCTTGACCTCGGGCCGCTTGCGCAGGCGCGCGACGATGTCCTCGGTGACCTTTTCGGTGTAGGCGAGCTGGGTGCCCGGCGGCAGCTCGAGGGCAAGCAGCGAGCGGGCGCTGTCCTGCGCCGGCAGGAAGCCCTGCGGCAGCAGCGTGATGCTCCAGATCGAGGCGGCAAAGACGCCGAGGCCGATCAGCACCGTGATGAAATAGTGCTTCACCGACCAGGCCACGATCCGGTGATAGGACCGCAAGATGCGGCCGGGCGGCGGTTCCACATGCGTATGGTGCTTGAGGAAGTAGGCTGCCAGAACCGGGGTGACGAAGCGGGCCGCGAGCAGCGAGAAGAACACCTGCACCGAGACGGTGATGCCGAACTGCTTGAAGAACTGTCCGGCAATGCCCGACATGAAGCTCGCCGGTGCGAAGATCGCGATGATGGTCAGCGAGATCGCGATGACCGCGAGGCCGATCTCGTCGGCGGCCTCCAGCGCGGCGCGGTAGGGCGACTTGCCCATGTTCATGTGCCGGACGATGTTCTCGATTTCGACGATGGCATCGTCGACGAGAATGCCGGTCGACAGCGTGATGGCGAGAAAGCTGACGAGGTTCAGCGAGAAGCCGAGCAGGTCCATCGCCCAGAACGCCGGGAAGATCGATAGCGGCAGCGAGATCGCGGCGATGATGGTCGCGCGCAGGTCGCGCAGGAACAGCAGCACGATGACGACGGCGAGGATGGCGCCTTCGAACAGGGTCGAGATCGCCGCGTGGTAGTTGCCGTTGGTGTATTCGACCGAGGTGTCGATCACCTTCAGATCGACGTCGGGATAGGCGGCTTTCAGCGCGTCGATGCGCTTCTGCACGGCTTCGGCCACCTTCACGTCGCTGGCGCCCTTGGAACGCTTGATGCCGAGCGCGACCACCGGCTCGCCATTGAAGCGGGCGAAGGTGCGGCGGTCGGCGATGGTGTCGGTGACGGTGCCGAGATCGTCGAGCCGGACCTCGCCGCCGCCGAACAGCGGGATCATGGTGCCGGCGAGATCGCCCAGCGTCTTGGCGCCTGCAAGCGTGCGGATCGCCTGGTCGTTCTTGCCGATCTCGGCGCGCCCGCCGGCGACGTCGACATTGGTGCCGCGCAGGCTCTGGCTGACATTGACGGCAGTCAGGCCCATGGCCTGCAAGCGATCGGGATCGAGCGAGACCAGGATCTCGCGTTCGACACCGCCGATGCGCTCCACCTGCGCGACCCCGCGTACGCCCTGAAGCGCTCGCTTGACCACGTCGTCGACGAAATAGGAGAGCTGCTCCGGCGTCTTGCCGGGCGAGATCGCGGCATAGGTGACGATCGGAAGGCCGATGACGTCGACGCGCTGGATCAGCGGCTCGGTGACGTTCTGCGGCAGGTTGGAGCGCACGCGCGTCACCGCGTCCTTGACGTCGTTGAGCGCGCGGTCGGTGTTGGTCTCGAGCGCGAACTGGATCGTGGTGACCGACAGGCCGTCGGTGATCGAGGAGGTGATGTGCCTGACGCCCTCGACGCCGGAGACCGCGTCTTCAACCGTCTTGGTGACCTGGGATTCGAGCTCGGCGGGCGCCGCGCCGAACTGCGAGACCGCAACCGAGATCACGGGGATGTCGGCCGAGGGCAGCCGCGTCACCGCAAGCCTGGTGAAGGAGGTCCAGCCGAGAACCAGGAGGATGATCGAAAAGACGACAGACGGCAGCGGATGACGAATAGACCATGCCGAGATATTGAGAGCCATCAGCGTACCCGCGTGCGATCGAGTTCATCGGCGAACATGGTCTTGATCTGGTCGCCATCATGGAGCGAAGAGCCGGCGTCGGCCACGACGATTTCGCCGACCTCGAGCCCTTCCAGGATTTCCGTCGAGGTGTCGGACGACAGTCCGACCCGCACCTTGCGCGTCTCGACGACATTGCCTTTGACGACCTGCACCATCAGATGGTCGATCGCGGTCTTGGGGATCGAGACGCCGCAGCTGCGCTTGGCGTCGATCGAGGCGCGGGCGAAAACGCCGACCTTGAGGGATGGATTGTTGGTGACGCTGATGCGGACGCGCCCGAGCTGGGTCGTGCGGTCGATTTCGGGCGCGACCAGCCGGACGCGTCCGATCAGATCGGGCGCGTCGTCGCGGCTGATGCGCACGGTCGCGCCGGAACTGAGCTTGGACATGTGCACCGCCGGCACCTGGGCGTCGAGTTCGATCTCGTTGTTGACGGCGATGCGGAACATCGGACCGGCCTGCGGCGAGGCCGGCGCGCCGACGATGGTGCGGACCTCGGTGATGAGCCCCGGCGCAGGTGCTCTCAACGAGATCGGGCCTTGTGGGCCGGGTCGCTGCGCCTGCCCCGGAATCTGCGGCGGCGCAGTCAGGCGCGCCAGCTCCTGGTTGTCGGCGACAATGGCGCCTTCGGTGACCAGGAGGTCGGTGACTCTTGAGCCTTCCTGGTCGGCAACGACCACCGCCTCGCGGCGCGGCACGAAGAAGCCGGTCACCCGGACCAGGTCGGAGAAGCAGGCGTTGGTCGACTTCGTCACAATGACGAGCGCCTCGCCCGGCGTCTCCTTCGCTTCGGGGCGATGCCGATGCTCGAACAGATAATAGCCGACGCCGAGCACGGCGACGAACAGCACAGTTCCGGCCGGCTTGAGATATTGAGTCAGATTCATCGCCGGATCATCCTGGCCTGGCTCACGGCCGTCCGTGCGAGGCCCAGACAGAGCGTTTCCCTGAAATAAAGCGTCCCGCAAGGTTGCGGGACGCGCTTTGGAAGCGAGACCTTACACCACATCACGACTGTTCACTGTAAAGGATTACGTCGAGCTCACTTCGTCGATGAGCTCACTTCGACGCGGTAGTCTTGTTTTCCATGTTGACGACCTGCACGCGGCGGTTGACCTCTGCCAGCGGCTGGCTTGGATTCTTGAGCTTGCTCTTGCCATAGCCGACGGTGACGAGATCGGTCGCGGAGATGCTGTATTTCTCGACGAGGTAGCGCTTGATCGAATCGGCGCGACGCTCCGACAGGTCCTGGTTGTAGGCTTCGCCGCCGGCGGCATCGGTGTGGCCGGCGACCACGAAGGTCGAGCCCTTCAGGTCGGGACTGGTCAGCGCCCGGCCGAGCGCTTGCACCGACGGCATCGACTTGGCGCTGATATTGGCGGAGTTGTAGTCGAACGTGATTTCGAGATCGATGTTCGGCTTGTCCTTGACGACTGAAGCGATTTCCTCGCGCTCGGTCGACGACAGCGAGCGTGTCGAGCGGCCGCGCACGGACTGAATCAGCTTGGTCTCCGCCGCGTTCGGCGCGGATTCGGTCTGCGGGCCGATCGAGAGCCCGCGGGTCAAGGGCTTCTTGGCTGGCGGCGCGAGCGCGCGGACGATCTCGTCCTCGGTGACATTCTTGCTGTTGCCGTCATCGCCTGCGTACGCGCGCGGCAATGACAGAGCAGCGCCGACGATGATGATGGACAGGATCGCGGTAAGTCCTTTTGCAGCCGATCTCATAGCCAGTCCCTCCTGCTCAGCCAGCTTGCGTGCTTCCAAATTCCGGCAACAAGCCTCGGAAAAGGCCTCTTGCGGCATCCGCCCATTAGTCTTTCTTGGCCCATCCAAGGTTCGAGGCTTCAACGGCCTCAACTCGAAAAAATATCAACGCACTCCGTAGCTTGCGAATTCCTGAACGATGTTCGGATCCATCGCCTTGGCATTGGCGATGTCCAGCGCCCCTTCCTGGGCCGAGCCGTTGCGTTGCTTGGCAAGGCCCCGTCCGTAGAGCGAAGAGGTCAGGCGCGGGTTGATCTTCAGGGCCGCATCGAAATCGGCGATGGCGTTCTTCACCGCGCCCGACTTGAGGTTGACGAGTCCCCGGCTGTCCAGTGCATCGACGAAGTTCGGCCGAAGCCGCAATGCCTCGTTGCAATCCTTCAGCGCGCCCTGGAGGTCACCGACCACGGTGCGAGTCCAGCAGCGGTTGTTCAGCGCCTCGACGTCCTTCGAATTGATCCGGAGCGTGTCGTCGAAATCCTTGATCGCAAGGTTGTAGGCACCCTTGCTGGCATAGACCTGGCCGCGCCGGTACAGCGCGTTCACGTCGTCCGGATTGGTGGCGATCTTGGCGGTCAGGCCCTTGATCGTGGGATCGTCAGCCAGCGCGGCGGCGCTGGGTCCGCTGTCGGCGCTCGGCGCGAGGCCGGGATCGATCGGTTTCACCGGCGGTGGCGGCGGCGGCAGGGCGGCCTCGATCTGCGGCTTCGGCGCGGGGGGCGGCGCGGGTGCGGAGGCAGCTGGAGCGGCAGGAGCCGGTGCCGCAGCAGTGTCGGCCGGCTTCGGCGCCGGTGCCGGCGGGGCAGGTGGTGCCGGCGGCGGGTTGTTGGCGACGACGGCCGGCGCAGCGGGAGGCGCGGGCGGCGGCGTCGTTGCGGGACGCGATCCGCCGGCGCCCGGAATGAACGAGAAATCTTCGGCCAATGACGAGGAAATCCACGGCACCTGCTCGCCGCGCGAGGCACGGGTGACGCCCATCTTGGTGCGGTTCAGCGTCTCTTCGGCCATCAGGTCGGGAACGCGGATCTCCTTCAACAACTCCTGGACGAACAGGCTGTGGTCGCCACCGGCGTCCGAGACCACCGAGGCCAGCGCCGCCGAATACATCACCAGAGTGCCGTTGGGCGCGATGACCGGGGTCAGGCCGGCCGAGAAGCTGCGGAACCGGCGCTCGAACGGATTGCGCCTGGACGCATCGATCAGCGCGATCTTGACGCCGGCGCCGCGGCTGTTGAGCTCGCCGAGCACGGTCTCGAGGCTGAAACCATCTCGGCGTACGTCGGACTCCGTCCAGATCTGCGCATCGACCGGAAGCAAGTAGCTCTGGCGCGCCGACTGGATGCCGAAACCGCTGAAGAACACCAGCGCCACCGATCCCGGCTTGATCTTGCCGTAGAGCTTGTCGAAGGCGCGGCGCATCGCGTCGCCGGTCAGGTTCTCGCCGACCTCGACCGAGAAGCCGTCCCGCTTGAGCTCATCGGCGACGTCGCGCGCATCGTTGATCGGTTCCTTCAGCGGAGCATCCGCGTCCGGATATTTGGCGTTGCCGATGACCAGCGCAAAGCGGTCGCCGGCCGCAAGCGATGGGGCAGTCGGGACAAGCGAGACGAGCAAGAGCAGAAGAAAAACGAAGCGAATTTTCATAATCAGCGCGGTCCAGCCAAAAAGGCGCCGTTCCAGCTTGCGCCGCGGCGACCTTAACTTACGCTTCCTGCATTATCAAACCGGGGACGGGGGGCGTCAACCGCTTGGAGATTCGGCATTATCGTAGCGATTGACCGCAACGTATGGGCGTGCCGCGAGGGGGATTAGACGGGCTGTCATGACGGTACTCGGCGCGGCCTGGTTCGATCCTATCGGCAGCATGTAAGGGCAACCATGGCGATGAAAATGTGATTGGTCTCACATTGCGGGGCCGGCCCCCGACGCAATGCCCCGTTTGACCTTTCCTGCCGACGATGGCTTGGTGTGCTCGATCGTCCCAGAAGATCCAACTCAGAAAAGCAAGGCCATGGGAAACGTCTACGAAATCTACGCCCTGCGCTACGCGACGATGTCGCCGCGCACCCCCAGCATGAACTTCCTGGCACCCGATCCACATGACAGTGCGGCGCAGGACCTCGACTATTTCGTCTGGCTGATCCGTGGCGGTGGCCGCGACATTCTGGTCGACACCGGTTTCAATGCCGAGGAGGCGAGCGCGCGGGCGCGCAAGCTGACGCTCAACCCGGTCGATGCGCTGGAGCGCTTCGGGGTTGCCGCATCTGCGATTCGCGACGTCATCGTGACGCATCTGCATTACGACCATGCCGGCAATCTCGACCGCTTCCCGAATGCGCGCTTCCATCTCCAGGAGCGCGAGATGGCTTACGCGACGGGACGCTGCATGTGCAACGGACTGTTGCGACATCCGTTCTCGGTCGAACACGTCACGCAGATGGTGCGCCATGTCTATCGCGAGCGCGTCAGCTTCTATTCGGGTGACGGCGAGGTCGCTCCGGGCGTCACCGTGCATCGTGTCGGCGGCCATTCCGACGGCTTGCAGGTGGTCAGAGTCGAAACCGCGCGCGGCCCGGTGGTGCTGGCATCCGATGCCGCGCATTACTACGCCAATCTGCAGCGCAGGAGCCCGTTCCCGATCGTCTACAATGTCGGCGACATGGCGCAGGGGTGGGAGACGATCGAGCGCCTCGCCGGTCACCCCGATAGATACATTCCCGGTCATGATCCGATCGTGACGGAGATCTATCCGCGTGCCAGCGAGAAGGTCGACGCCTGGGCGCTGCATATGCCGCCGACGCGATCGTTTGCGAGATAGCCGCTGAGGCCTGCCCCATGCTCGTCGTCCCGGACAAGCGCGCCCAAAGCGCGCGTAGATCCGGGACCCATAACCCCCAGGGAGGAGTCGTCGCGCGAGCTGGCAACTCCGAGTCTTCGCCAAACATCTCCCTGTGGCTATGGGTCCCGGATCTGCGCTTCGCTCTAGACAACGCTTTGCGTTGTCTAGAGCTCTGCTTGTCCGGGACGACGATTGAGGTTTTGGCCGTCGTCTCATACTCCGCTGTCGTCCCGGACAAGCGCGCATCAAGCGCGCGCCGATCCGGGACCCATACCCCCAGGGAGGAGTCGCCGCGCGAGCTGGCAACTCCGAGTCTTGGCCAAACCCATCATGCCTCGCCACAGGCGGAGGGATTGATGGGTTTCGCTGACGATCTACCCATCCTGTGAGCTGACCTTTTCTTCGGACGCGTGCGGTCTCCGAGACGGGCGGCAGATATGGTGTCAACGAGTGCCGGCAGGATCGCCACAAGCAACGATATCGCGAGGAGATTTTCGAGCCGCTAGCTCCGGCGGAGAGAATACCGCCAGGTATCCTCTGTCCCCTGCGAGCCTATATGTGGCGACCTCGCGATAGCCGACGGCAGTCAATTCGCAGCGCAACAGCGCAATTGGCGTGCCATGCTTCGGCGTCGGAAGCTCAAGATCGACAATTCCGACCCGCGCACCCTGCTTCAAGGAGGGCGCGAGATTGTAGAGGAAGGCATAGGGTTGCGCTATCTCGTGATACATATGCACAAGGATAGCGGCATCCAGCGAGGAAGCGGGCAGACGCGGGTCGTGTGGTTCGCCGAGCGCGAATTGCACGTTTGTCAACTTCAGAAGTTTTGTTCGCCTGGCGAGTTCGACGAGGTAATCCAGCGTGACGTCCTGGGCAACGACAGAGCCGGCGGGTCCGACGAGGTGCGAGAGCCTGACCGTGTGGTAGCCACCGCCTGCTCCAATGTCGCCGACTGTCATGCCTGGTTTCAGTTCAAGCAGACGTGCGATTTGACCGGCCTCATCGAGGGCATCGCGGTGCTCTTCGGCGGAGCGGCGGGGGCTGACGATTCTTGCAACAGGACGCTGTGGCGAGGGAAACTCGTTTGCAGCGACGCCAGGGGGGGCCAGATGACCTATGTCAGCGGCGTATGCGCGAGTTGCGACAAGCGCCACAAGGAGCATCGCTATATAAGCCAGTGCCGTCACGGGCCTACCAAGATTCCTCAACAGGACCCTCAAACGCCGACGTCCGCGCCTCTATGAGTCCCTAATACGCCTGCTTTGCGTCGGCTTCTTCGCTGGTCTGGATCAGGTCGAGGCTCTGCTCGATCTTGCCGAGCAGGGCCGAGAGTTGCCTGCGCTCCTGCGCGGAGAGGCAGGCGAGGATCTCGTCCTCGCGCCGCAACAATTGCGGGAACAGCTCCTCGTAGAGCGCACGGCCCTTCCTCGTCAGTTGCAGCCGGAATTCGCGGCGGTCGGCCTCGTTCTCGACCCGTTCAATCAGATCGCTGTTGAGCAGCGTGGTCACCGCGCGGCTGATGGTGGATTTGTGCGTGCGGGTGCATTGCGCGATGAACTGTGCGCTGCAGGCATCGTTGCGGAAGCCGAGGGTGGCGATCACGCGCCAGGCCGGAATGTCGAGGCCATGGCGTTCCTGATATTCGACCGAAAGCGCGGAACTGACTTCCGCTGCGAGCCGGTTGAGGCGGAACGGCACGAACTTGAACAGGTCGAGCCGTGGCTTTGGCCGCGCCGAAGCCTCGTCGGCCTCACGCGCCTTCAGCGCGATGTTGCTGGATGTCCTCGTCAAGGAAGCGCTCCGAATTCCAGTTGACGGCCGGCCGGCTCCGGTCCAAAATAGTTGCACGTGAGACTATCTAGCAGATCAATCCTCTCCTGACCAGAGCCGAGGTTAGTGTGTATGGCGCAGGCCAAGTCCCAGTTCGGCTATCGACGCCACCCCGATCAGGATCGTTCCGGCCAGAGCCCGGCCGAGCACGCGGTCGTGGTCGTCGGTGCGGGCCCGGTCGGGCTGTCGCTTGCGATCGATCTTGCTCAGCGCGGCCAGCGTGTCGTCCTCCTGGATGATGCCGATCGTATCGGCGAGGGCTCTCGCGCGATCTGCTTCTCGAAGCGCTCGCTGGAATATTGGGACCGGCTCGGCGTCGGCGACCGCATGGTCGACAAGGGGGTGGTGTGGAGCGTCGGCCGCATCTTCCACGGCGAATCCCAACTTTACCAGTTCAATCTCCTGCCGGAGAACGGCCACAAGCGGCCGGCCTTCATCAATCTCCAGCAATATTACGCCGAGGCCTATCTGGTCGACCGCATCGACGATTTGCCCGAGATCGACCTGCGCTGGCGCAACAAGGTGACGGCGCTCGAGCAACGCAACGGTTCCGTCGCGTTGACGATCGAGACGCCCGAGGGCGCGTACCGCGTGCTTGCTCAATACGTCGTTGCCTGCGACGGCGCGCGCTCCTCGTTGCGGCAGATGGTCGGCGCCGAGTTCGCTGGTCAGGTGTTCGAGGATCAGTTCCTCATTGCCGACGTCAAGATGACTGCGGAATTCCCGACCGAGCGCTGGTTCTGGTTCGATCCGCCGTTCCATGCCGGGCGGTCGGCGCTGCTGCACCGGCAGCCCGATGATGTCTGGCGCATCGACCTCCAGCTCAACCGCTACGCTGATCCTGTCGTCGAGAAGAAGCCCGAGAACGTGCGGCCGCGGATCGCGCGTATGCTCGGCCACGACAAGTTCGCGTTCGAGTGGATCTCGCTCTACAAATTCCAGTGCCGGCGGATGGACCGCTTCATCCATGGCCGCGTGGTCTTCGCCGGCGATTCCGCGCATCAGGTCTCGCCCTTCGGCGCGCGCGGCGCCAATTCCGGGCTGGAAGACGCGGAGAATCTGTCCTGGAAGCTCGACCGTGTGCTGCGCGGCAGATCGCCCGCGAGCCTGCTGGAGAGCTATCATCTCGAGCGCAGCATGGCGGCCGACGAGAACATTCGCGAATCCACCCGCTCGACCGACTTCATGGCGCCGAACTCGCACCAGGAGGCGCGGCTGCGCAAGGCGGTGCTGTCGCTGGCGAAGGAGACCGAGTTCGGCAAGCGCATGGTCAATGGCGGCCGGCTTTCGGTGCCATGCAGCTATGATTCCCCCTTGTCCTCGCTCGACGCGGATACGTGGCACGGTGGACCGTCGCCCGGCTGTTCCATGCTCGACGCTCCCGTCACGACGCCGGCCGGCGAGCAGATCTATCTGACGGATGCCTTCCGCAAGGGTGGAACGGACTTCACCCTGCTGTCGTTCAGCAATGGTGCGGCCATCGACGCGCCCGATGGCGTCAAGGGCATCCGCATCGGCGGCAAGGGCGGGTTCGCCGATCCCTCGGGCTTGGTCGCGAAGCGTTACGGCGCCGAACCGGGCGCCGCCTATCTGCTGAGGCCGGATGGTTATGTCGCGGCGCGCTTCCGCCATCCGGCGCGTGCGGCGATCGCGGCAGCGCTGGTGCGTGCCGAAGGCTTGTATTGAGGTTCGCATGCCGCTTTCCACCAGCTCCAACTTCGCACGCCCCGACGATGCCTTCCGCGCCATTGTCGAGGCGCATCGCGGTCTCACCGAGGAGCAGAGCGCCGATTTCGATTCGGCGCTGGTGCTGATCCTCGCCAACCATATCGGCGATATCGACGTGTTGCGCGAAGCGATCGGGCTTGCGAAGCGCCGCATGATCGACGGCCAACAGCAACAACAGCAGCAACAATAACCTGGTGACTTGAAGGACGAATTGATGGCGAAGAACTTCGCATCCACTGGCGATCTCTCCGAGAAGAAGATCACCTTCTCCGAGATCGGTACGGATCTCTATGCCTTCACCGCCGAGGGCGATCCCAACACCGCCGTCATCGTCGGCGACGATGGCTGCCTCGTGTTCGACGCGCAGGCGACGCCCGCGATGGCGAACAAGGTGATCGAGCGCGTGCGCGCAGTCACCGACAAGCCGATCAAATATGTCGTGCTGTCGCACTATCACGCCGTGCGCGTGCTCGGCGCCTCCGCCTACAAGGCGCAAGGCATCGTCGCCTCGCAGGAGACCTATCGGCTGATCGCGGAGCGTGGCAAGCAGGATTGGGATTCCGAATACGGCCGCTTCCCGCGGCTGTTCCAGGATGCGCAGAGCATTCCCGGCCTGACCTGGCCGACGCTGACCTTCGAAGGCGAGATGACAATTTACCTCGGCAAGCGCGAGGTTCGCCTGATGCAGTTGGGCGCCGGCCATACCTCCGGCGACATCGTCGCCTGGGTGCCGGATGCGGAGGTGATGTTCTCCGGCGACCTCATCGAATATCACTCGGCCTGCTATTGCGGCGATGCGCATCTGCGCGAATGGCCGATGACGCTGAACGAGATCCGCAACTTCAATCCCAAGGCGATCGCGCCGGGCCGCGGCGATGCGCTGAAGGGCACGGCCACGGTGCGCGAGGCCATCGCGATGACGCGCGACTTCGTCACCTCGCTGTATGGCGCGGCCGAGATCTCCGTTGCTCGTGGCCGCACGCTGAAGGAATCGATGGCGGCAACCCGCGAGGTGATGGACCCGAAATTCCACAGCTTCGCCATCTACGAGCACTGCCTGCCGTTCAACGTGTCGCGCGCCTATGACGAGGCGTCGGGCATCGACGACCCCGTGATCTGGACTGACAAGCGCGACCAGGAAATGTGGGCTGCCTTGCAAGGAGGAGGATAGTCATGAACATCAACACCTCGCCTGACCAGATCATCCGCAGCTCGGCCCAGGTGACGCCGGGCTACATGTCCGGCTTCGGCAACAGCTTTGAGACCGAGGCACTGCCGGGCGCGCTGCCGATCGGCCGCAACTCGCCGCAGCGCTGCGCCTACGGGCTCTATGCCGAGCAGCTCTCCGGCTCGCCCTTCACCGCGCCGCGCGGCAGCAATGAGCGCTCCTGGCTCTATCGCATCCGCCCTTCCGTGAAGCATTCCGGCCGCTTCGAGAAGGTCGACGCCGGCCTGTGGCGCTCGGCGCCGTGCCATGAATACGACCTGCCGATCGCGCAGCTGCGCTGGGACCCGACGCCGCTTCCGAAGGATGAGGTCACCTTCGTTCAGGGCGTGCAGACCATGACGACGGCTGGTGACGTGAATACCCAGGCCGGCATGGCCGCACATGTCTACCTCATCACCAAGTCGATGGTGGATCAGCATTTCTACGATGCCGACGGCGAGCTGATGTTCGTGCTCCAGCAGGGCAATCTTCGCGTTGTCACCGAGTTCGGTCGTATCGATGCCGAGCCGGGCGAGATCGTGGTGATCCCGCGCGGCGTCAAGTTCCGCGTCGAGATTCCGAATGGCCCGGCGCGCGGCTATCTCTGCGAAAATTACGGCGGTGCCTTCACGCTGCCGGAGCGCGGGCCGATCGGCGCCAACTGCCTTGCCAATGCGCGCGACTTCCTGACGCCGGTTGCGAACTACGAGGACAAGGACACGCCTACGGAACTGTTCGTGAAGTGGGGCGGTTCGCTGTTCAAGACCACGCTGCCGCATTCGCCGATCGACGTCGTCGCCTGGCACGGCAATTACGCGCCGTACAAATATGATCTGCGCACCTTCTCTCCCGTCGGCGCGATCGGCTTCGACCATCCCGATCCATCGATCTTCACGGTGCTGACCTCACCGTCGGAGACCGCGGGCACCGCGAACATCGACTTCGTGATCTTCCCCGAGCGCTGGATGGTCGCGGAGAACACGTTCCGTCCGCCCTGGTACCACATGAACATCATGAGCGAGTTCATGGGGCTGATCTACGGCGTCTATGACGCCAAGCCGCAAGGCTTCGTCCCCGGCGGCATGAGCCTGCACAATTGCATGCTGCCGCATGGCCCGGACCGCGACGCCTTCGAGCACGCCAGCAATGGCGAGCTGAAGCCGGTGAAGCTGACCGGCACCATGGCCTTCATGTTCGAGACCCGCTACCCGCAGCGCGTCACCGCGCATGCGGCGAAGGCGTCCACGCTGCAGGACGATTACGCGGATTGCTGGAAGGGCCTGGAGAAGAAGTTCGATCCTAACCGGCCGTGATGGTCGCGCCCTCTCCCCCTTGTGGGAGAGGGTGGCTCGCCGCGTAGCGGCGAGACGGGTGAGGGGTTCTCTCCGCGAGTGGACCTCTCTCATTCTAGATTCGCGGATAGAACCCCTCATCCGGCGCTTCGCGCCACCTTCTCCCACAAGGGGAGAAGGAAGAAAGGACCGGGCCAGACGTGACGACACACCCCAACGACCCCAGCCTCCGCTCCTTCATCGACGTCGATCCGGCCTCGGACTTCCCGATCCAGAACCTGCCCCATGGCGTGTTCTCGGCGAATGGATTGGCGCCGCGCGTTGGTGTCGCCATCGGCGCCTACATTCTTGATCTGTGGGAGCTCGAGCAGGATGGCCGCCTCGATGTCGGGCAGCCGGGGACCTTTGCGGCAGGCAGCCTGAATCCGTTCATGTCGTTGGGCCCGAAGGTGTGGTCGACGACCCGCGCGCGGATCAGCGAGCTCTTGCGGCACGACAATCCCGAATTGCGCGACAATGACGAGTTGCGCAAGCTGGCCCTGGTTCCCATGTCGGCTGCCAAACTGCATCTGCCCTTCACCGTCTCCGGCTACACCGATTTCTATTCCTCGAAAGAGCACGCCACCAATGTCGGCGTGATGTTCCGCGGCAAGGACAATGCGCTGCAGCCGAACTGGCTGCATATGCCGATCGCCTATAACGGCCGCGCATCGACCGTCGTGGTCTCCGGCACGAAGGTGAAGCGGCCTCGCGGGCAACTGAAGCCACCGAATGTGGATGTGCCGAGCTTCGGGCCGTGCAAGCGACTCGATTTCGAGCTGGAGATGGGCGTCGTCATCGGCCAGCCCTCGCCGATGGGCGGCATGCTCACGGAGCAACAGGCCGAGGAGATGATCTTCGGTTTCGTGCTACTCAACGACTGGAGCGCGCGCGACATCCAGCAATGGGAATATGTGCCGCTCGGGCCGTTCCTCGCCAAGGCGTTTGCGACCTCGATCAGCCCCTGGGTGGTGACGCGCGAGGCGCTGGAGCCGTTCCGGCTGAAGGGGCCGGAGCAGGAGCCGGTGCCGCTCGACTATCTCAAGCAGACGAAGCCGCAGAACTACGATGTCGCGCTGGATGTCTCCCTGCGTGCTGCGGGTGCCAATGCGCCCGCCGGCATCAGCCGCACCAATTTCAAGTACATGTACTGGTCCTCGGTGCAGCAGCTCATGCACCACGCTTCCAGCGGCTGCGCCATGAATGTCGGCGATCTCTTGGGCAGCGGCACCATCTCCGGCCCGGAGAAGGACCAGCGCGGCAGTCTTCTGGAGATCAGCTGGAACGGCACCGAGCCGGTGGAATTGCCCGGCGGCGCCAAGCGCTCGTTCCTGGAAGACGGCGACAGCCTCGTAATGCGCGGCTGGTGCCAGGGCAACGGCTATCGCGTCGGGTTCGGCGAGGTCGAGGGGACGATTCTGCCGGCGGAGTAGGAGCGGTCGCCGCCACACGCACCGTCATTGCGCGCGCAGCGAAGCAATCCAGAATCTTTCCGCGGAAAGATTCTGGATTGCTTCGTCGCAAGGGCTCCTCGCAATGACGGCGTGGAGAGAGCCTACCGCTTCTCCGGCGGCACGTCGCGCACGCGCGCGCAATGCGCCGCGACATCCTCCACGCTGTACTTCAGATGCACCCGCTTGTCGGACGGCGCCTGCTTCGCTGTGCAGACCCCCGGCCGCCATTCCTGCGCCGGCCTGATCGGGCGTGGGGCAAAACCGCCGCCGCAATTCGGGCAGACGTTGAACAGCTTGGTCTCGACGCAATCCGCGCAGAACGTGCATTCATAGGAGCAGATCCGCGCGTCCGTCGCGCTCGGCGGTAGGTTGCGGTCGCAAAATTCGCAGTTCGGCCGAAGCTGGAGGGCCATGTCGAATCTCCGCACGTGGAGCCGGAGCATCGCAGATCGTGCGCCTCGCGCGAATGCCATAGTTCCCTCGATTTCAGCCGGCCCTGATTTCCTTGAGCGGGAGCCGTGAGCTTTCCTTGAGCCTGTCGAGCACGATCGAGGAGCGCACATGCGCCACGCTCTGGTGCGGCATCAAGACGTCGTTGACGAGGTTGGAGAGGCCCTTGAGGTCGCGCAGCACGGCCTTGAGCACATAGTCGGCATCGCCCGTGAGCGAATACGCCTCCTGGATCTCATCGATCCGGTTCACCAGCGCGCGGAAGCGTTTCGAATTGTCCGGCGAATGAGTTGCCAGTCCCACCTGGATGAAGGCGATCACGCCGAAGCCGAGCGCCTCGCTGGAGAGGTCGGCATGATAGCCCGCGATCACCTTCTCCTCCTCCAGCCGCATCCGCCGCCGCGAGCATTGCGAGGCGGAGAGGCCCGCGAGGTCGGCGAGCTCCTGGTTGGTGAGGCGGCCGTCGTCCTGGAGTGCGCCCAGGATCTTGAGGTCAAAGGCGTCCACAGGAATCATGCGTCAATCGTCCATTTATTGCACAAATCGTGCATAGAGTAGCGAAATCGCGTCCCATTTGCACGCCCCTTGCGCACCCTATGAAGGATAGTTCCTCCCAGCAGCAATTCGGGAGAGCACCATGGGTCCGTTTCCGCACGATGCACCGCCGGCCACGATCAGCGCCGACAATCCGATGGGCACCGACGGATTCGAGTTCGTCGAATATGCGCATCCCGATCCGGAACAGTTGCACGCGCTGTTCAAGCTGATGGGCTATGCGCCCGTCGCGCGCCACAGGACCAAGAAGATCACGGTCTATCGCCAGGGCGACATCAACTATCTCGTCAACGAGCAGCCCGGCACCCACGGCTACGAGTTCGTCGCCGCGCATGGCCCCTGTGCGCCGTCGATGGCCTTTCGCGTCGTCGACGCGAAGGCGGCCTATGACCGCGCGATTTCGCTCGGCGCCGAACCTGCCGATGTGCCATCGGCGCAGAAGACTCTCGACGTCCCCGCCATCAAGGGGATCGGCGGCAGCCTGCTTTATCTCGTCGACCGCTACGGCGCCAATGGCTCGGCCTATGATGCCGAGTTCGAATGGCTCGGCGCACGCGATTCCAAGCCGGTCGGCGCCGGCCTGTTCTATCTCGACCATCTCACCCACAACGTCCATCGCGGCCGCATGGACGTCTGGGCCGGCTTCTATGAGAAGCTGTTCAACTTCCGCCAGATTCGCTTCTTCGACATCGAGGGCCGCGCCTCCGGCCTGTTCTCGCGCGCGCTGACGAGCCCGGACGGCAAGATCAGGATTCCGATCAACGAGGACGCCGGCGAGTCCGGCCAGATCGAGGAATATCTCAAGTCCTATCGCGGCGAGGGCATCCAGCACATCGCCTGCGGCTGCCGCGACATCTACCGCACCATCGAAGACCTGCGCGAAGCCGGCCTGCCGTTCATGCCGTCGCCCCCCGACACCTATTTCGAGAAGATCGATGCGCGCCTGCCCAAGCACGGCGAAGATCTGGCGCGGCTGAAGAAGAACGGCATCCTGATCGACGGCGAGGGCGTGGTCGAGGGCGGCCAGACCAAGGTGCTGCTGCAGATCTTCTCGGCCAATGCGATCGGCCCGATCTTCTTCGAGTTCATCCAGCGCAAGGGCGACGACGGCTTCGGCGAGGGCAATTTCAAAGCCCTGTTCGAATCGATCGAGGAGGATCAGATCCGGCGCGGGGTGTTGAAGGTGGACGCGGCTTAAGCTGCCGCTGTTGCCGACGTCGTCGTCTCTACAAAGGGTGTCGTCCCGGACAAGCGTAAGCGCCGATCCGGGACCCATACCGCGGAATCCATCCATTGTGTTCGGTAGGAGTACCGAACCACGAATCTTCGCCAAACCACTCCCTGTGGTTATGGATCCCGGATCGGCGCGCGCTTATGGCGCGCTTGTCCGGGACGACAGCGGAGAGTGAGGCGACAGCAGAGAGCCTAACGTCCTGCCCACGCCTGCATCACCGCGGCGATCTCCGCCGGCTCCGGCTCGCGCACCTTCGAGGGCGTGCGCGAGAACCGTGGCGCCGGCCCCGGCTGCTTGATGCCGTGACGTTCCACGAAGACCTTTCGCGCGACCATGTGCGGATGCTGCGTGGCCTCCGACATGGTCAGCACCGGCGCGAAGCAGATGTCGGTGCCTTCCATGATCTTGCACCAGTCCTCGCGCGACTTGCTCTTGAACACCGTCTTGAGCTTTTCCTTCAGCGCGGGCCAGGCCTTGGGATCCATCTGCGCGTCGAAATCGGTGTCGGTGAGCCCGGCATGCTCGCGCAGCAGCGCGTAGAACTGCGGCTCGATCGAGCCGATCGAGACGAAATGGCCACAGGCGCATTCATAGACGCCGTAGAAATGCGCGCCGCCGTCGAGGAAGTTCTGGTCGCGCCCCTCGGTCCAGCGCCCGATCGCGGTCATGTCGAAGAAGAACGACATCAGAGAGGCCGCGCCGTCGCACATGGCGGCATCGACCACCTGGCCCTTGCCGGACTTCTGCGCGTCCAGCAGTGCCGCGAGCACGCCGACGACGAGATAGAGCGCGCCGCCACCGAAATCGCCGACCAGGTTGAGCGGCGGCACTGGCGCTTCCTTCGTGCCGATCGCGGCAAGCGCGCCGGTGATGGAGATGTAGTTGATGTCGTGGCCGGCGGCATTCGCGAGCGGGCCTTCCTGGCCCCAGCCGGTCATGCGGCCATAGACCAGCTTTGGATTGCGCGCGAGCACCACGTCGGGCCCGAGCCCGAGCCGCTCCATCACGCCGGGACGGAAGCCCTCGACCAGGGCATCGGCGCTGGCAAGCAGGTCGAGCACCTGTGCAATCGCGGCCTTGTCCTTGAGGTCGAGCTCGATCACCTTGCGGCCGCGGCCCGCCACCGACTTCATGCTCTTCTTCGCGCCGACGCGATCGAGCGTGACGACGTCGGCGCCCATGTCGGCCAGCATCATGCAGGCGAACGGACCAGGACCGATGCCGGCGAATTCGACGATGCGGAAGCCCGAGAGCGGGCCGGAGGTGCGGACGGTCGAGGTGGGGGCTGGTTTGTCGAGCACGTTGTTGTTTCCTCGGGTCGCGGGCAGGTGCCGGTGATCCGGCAAACGCCTCAAACGTTTCTTCTGTTGAGCGAGTTAATCGGCCGATTAACTTTTCCCGCCTTCACGCCAACGAGGCAAGCAGTTTTGATGCCGCACGGCCAAAATAAAACGGGCGCGCACCGAAGTGCGCGCCGCGGAAAATTTGTGCTGAGACGCTGGAGCGTGATCGTCAGCCCGCAGCAGCCACCGCGCGCTGCGCCATCACCTTGACGAGGTTGGCGCGGTACTCCGCCGAGCCATGGATGTCGGCCAGCAACCCGCTCGCCGGAATGCTGACGCTGTCGATCGCTGCCGGCGACCAGTTCGCCTTTAGTGCGGCTTCGATCGCAGGCACCCGCATCACGCCATTCTGCGAGGCGCCGGTGGCGGCCACCCGAACCTCGCCCGACTTGGTCTGCGCGACGAACACGCCGGTCAGCGCGAAACGCGAGGCCGGATGCGGCATCTTGGAATAGCCCGCTTTCGCCGGAACAGGGAACGACACGGCGGTGATGATCTCGCCGTCTTCAAGCGCGGTCGTGAACAGGCCCTTGAAGAAATCGGCGGCCGCGATCGACCGCTTGTTGGTCTTCACGGTCGCGTCGAGCGCGAGCAATGAGGCCGGATAGTCCGCGGCGGGGTCGTTGTTGGCGATCGAGCCGCCGATCGTGCCGCGGTAGCGCACGGCGGGATCGCCGATCAGCGAGGCCAGATAGGCGAGCGCAGGGATCGCCTTCTTGGCAGCGTCGCTGCTCGCGACATCGTAATGCGGCGTGGCGGCCTTGATGGTCAGCGTGTCGCCGGAGGCTTCGACGCCGATCATGTCCTTGATCTTGGCAAGGTCGATCACGTCGGAAGGACCTGCGAGGCGCTGCTTCATCACCGGCAGCAGTGTCTGCCCGCCAGAGAGGAATTTCGCCTCGCTGCTCTTGGCGAACAGGCTGGCGGCCTCGTCGACCGAGGAGGCGCGATGATAGGTGGTCTGGTACATCTTGGTTGCTCCTGAAATCTTTTCTCTGTCATTCCGGGATGCGCCGCAGGCGCAGACCCGGAATCTCGAGGTTGAATTCGTAGCTCCAGATTCCGGGTTCGACGCTTCGCGTCGCCCCGGAATGACGATGATGAGCGGTCAAGCCGCGTGGATCGTGCGCCACACCCGATCGGGGGTCGCGGGCATTTCCAGATTGTTCTTGCCGATCGCATCCGTGATCGCGTTGATCACAGCCGCAGAAGCGCCGATTGCGCCGGCCTCACCGCACCCCTTGATGCCCAGCGGATTGCCCGGGCACAGCGTCGTGGTGTGGGAGAGATTGAATGACGGCACGTCGTCGGCGCGCGGCATGGCGTAGTCCATGAACGAGGCCGTGACCGGCTGGCCGTTGGCATCGTAGATCGCGTGCTCGAGCAGCGCCTGGCCGATGCCCTGCACAAGGCCGCCATGGACCTGGCCCTCGACGATCATCGGGTTGATCAGCCGGCCGAAATCGTCAGCCGCGACGAAGTTGACGAAGGAGGTCTTGCCGGTGCCGGGATCGACCTCGAGCTCGCAGATATAGGCGCCGGCCGGGAAGGTGAAGTTCGTCGGGTCGTAGAAGGCGCTCTCCTTCAGGCCCGGCTCCATCCCATCAGGCAGATTGTGTGCGGTGTAGGCCGCGAGCGCGACCATCGGGAAGGCGATCGCCTTGTCGGTGCCTGCCACCTTGAACTCGCCGTTCTCGATTACGATGTCGCCCTCGGACGCCTCCAGCGCATGCGCGGCGATCTTCTTGGCCTTGGACTCCATCTTCTCCATCGCCTTCAGGATGGCGGTGAGGCCGACGGCCGCGGAGCGCGAGCCGTAGGTCCCCATGCCGAACTGCACCTTGTCGGTGTCGCCATGGACGATCGAGACCTGGCTGATGGGAACGCCGAGGCGCTCTGCAACGAGCTGGCAGAAGGTGGTCTCGTGACCCTGGCCGTGGCTGTGCGATCCCGTGAGGATCTCGATGGTGCCGACCGGGTTGACGCGCACCTCGGCCGATTCCCACAGGCCGACGCCGGCGCCCAGGCTGCCGACCGCCTTGGACGGAGCGATGCCGCAGGCCTCGATGTAGCAGGATACGCCGATGCCGCGCAGCTTGCCGTCGGCTTTCGCCTTGGCCTTGCGGGCGGGGAAGCCGGCATAGTCGATCGCCTTCATCGCGGCATCGAGCGAAGCGTTGAAGTCGCCGGTGTCGTAGGCCATGATCACAGGCGTCTGGTGCGGGAACTGGGTGATGAAGTTGGTCCGGCGCAACTGGGCCGGATCGACGTTGAGCTGCCGCGCCGCCGTTTCCATCAGCCGTTCGATCAGATAGCTCGCCTCCGGGCGGCCTGCGCCGCGATAGGCGTCGACCGGCGTGGTGTTGGTGTAGACGCCGATCACCTCGGCATGGATCGCCGGGATGTTGTACTGGCCCGACAGCAGCGTCGCGTAGAGATAGGTCGGGACCGAGGACGAGAACAGCGACATGTAGGCGCCGAAATTGGCGTAAGTCTTCACCTTCAGGCCGATGATCTTGTTGTTGGCGTCGAAGGCCATCTCGGCATGGGTGATGTGGTCGCGGCCATGCGCGTCGGTGAGGAAAGCCTCGGTGCGGTCGCCAGTCCATTTCACGGGACGGCCGACCTTCTTCGAGGCCCACAGCGCCACCATCTCCTCGGGATAGATGAAGATCTTGGAGCCGAAGCCGCCGCCGACATCGGGGGCGATCACGCGCAGCTTGTGCTCGGGGGCGATGTTGTAGAACGCCGACAGCACGAGGCGGGCGACATGCGGGTTCTGCGAGGTCGTATAGAGCGTGAAGTGCTCTTCCGCTGCGTCGTAATCGGCGATCGCCGCGCGCGGCTCCATCGCGTTCGGGGCGAGGCGGTTGTTGGTGACGTCGAGCTTCACCACATTGGCGGCCTTGGCGAAGGCGGCATCGGTGGCGCTCTCGTCGCCGATCACCCAGTCATAGACCTGGTTGCCGGGGGCCTCGGGGTGAAGCTGCGGCGCGCCGGCCTTGATGGCGGCGTGCATGTCGGCGACCGCGGGAAGCTCCTCGTAATCGACGACGACGACCTCCGCCGCGTCGCGTGCGAGATTCTTGCTCTCGGCGATCACGACGGCGACGGCCTGGCCGACGAAGCGCACCGTCTCGGGCGCCATGGCCGGCCATGCGCCCATCTTCATCGGGCTGCCGTCCTTGGAGGTGATGGCCCAGCCGCAGATGAGGTTGCCGACCTTGTCGTCGACGAGCTGCTTGCCGGTGAGCACCGCGACCACGCCCGGCATCTTCAGCGCGGCGGACGAGTCGATCCCCTTCACCTTGGCGTGCGCGTGCGGGCTGCGGATGAAATAGGCATGGGTCATGCCCGTCAGCTTGATGTCGTCGACGTAGCGGCCCTTGCCGGTAATGAAACGCTTGTCTTCCTTGCGCACGACTCGCGCGCCGATGCCTTCAACACCCATGTCTGGTCCTCCCGACCGGAAATTTGTTGACCTGCGCTTTCCCTCGAAAGCGGCAGTGGTTTTTTGTCGCGGCGGCCGCTCTACTCGGCCGCCTGCGCAACCTTCATGCGTCCGGCCGCATCCAGCACGGCTTTCACGATATTGTGGTAGCCGGTGCAGCGGCAGATATTGCCCTCGAGCTCGTGGCGGACGGTCGCCTCGTCGAGCTGGCCACCATGGCGTTGCACGATGTCGATCGCGGACATGATCATGCCCGGCGTGCAATAGCCGCATTGCAGGCCGTGATTGTCGCGGAAGGCGGCCTGCATCGGGTGCAGCTCGTCGCCCTTTGCGATGCCCTCGATGGTGGTGATGCTGGCGCCATCGGCCTGGCCCGCCAGCATGGTGCAGGATTTCACCGCACGGCCATCCATGTGCACGACGCAGGCGCCGCACTGGCTGGTGTCGCAGCCGACATGCGTTCCTGTGAGGTTGAGGTGATCGCGCAGAAGCTGGACCAGCAGCGTGCGGTCCTCGACGTCGACGGCGACGGCCTTGCCGTTGACCGTCAGTTTGACTGTAGACACTTGAAGTCCTCCCAGGATGATTTTGATTGGTTCTAATTAGAGACAGCGCGAGCGAAACTTTGCAACTGGGATTTTGGCGACCGCGCGTCATGTAAATGACACCGTGCGACCGTCGCAATCGTACGATCCGGTCACGACGCTCCGCGCCGCCGCCAGTGGGTGGTGCGACCTTGCGGGAAGCTTGCGGAAAAGGTCGCTCCTCCAGCTGCGATGGTGTGTTCGACGGCCATCATGCGAAGCGCTTGTCCTGGCGGCGCGTGTCTTGGTCGTGCTCGCCACTTGCCCCTGGACGCGGCCCGGTGCGTCGTTTCTCCCTTGATGCTGCCTTCGTTGCACGAATAGGAGCACGCGCTCCCGCCTTTGTAATCGCGATCTTGGTAGTAGGCGGCGACGGTCTAAGTCATTGATTTTGCTTATGGCGATGCAGCGAAGCCGCGCCGCACGATGCTCGCCGGTAAGCCGCATCGGCCACGACCCTCTAGTACTTCCTGGCGATTGATCGCAGGCCCGCGCCACCCTAGTCGAGCCGACCGGCAACGGCAAAAAGGGTGGAAGCGATGCAGATGAACGACAGTCAGCGGATCCCGGCGTCCAAGGCCACGGTGTGGGCCGCGCTCAACGATCCCGACATTCTCAGACGCTGCATTCCCGGCTGTCAATCGCTCGAGATGGCGTCCCCGACGGAGATGACCGCGACCGTGGTGCTGAAGGTCGGTCCGGTGAAGGCGACGTTCAGCGGCAAGGTGACGTTGGCCGATATCGATGCACCCAATGGCTACCGCATCGTCGGCGAAGGCGCCGGTGGCGTCGCCGGATTTGCCAAGGGCGGCGCGAAGGTCAGGCTGGAGGAAGAAGCGCCTGGCGTCACCATCCTGCACTACGAGGCCGACGCGCAGATCGGCGGCAAGCTCGCACAGCTCGGCTCGCGTCTGATCGAGTCGACGTCGCGAAAACTTGCCGCGAACTTCTTCCAAAGCTTCGCGGCGTTGGTAGCGCCATCATCGTGATTGATGCGCGATTGCGGCGCGATGCTGTCTGAATTCGATGACGCATTTCGAGCTGCAAAACAAGGGCAAGACGCAAGCTCGGACAACGAGATGGGCGACGAAGATCGTCAATGATTTGCACTACTACCTTCCGCCTATACTAAGCGCGAAAAGGCGATGCTGTAATTTCGAACGATGGCTCGCAGACGAACTGCGTGTCACGAGCGCTATGCGCTCAGGCGCCCAACGAGGCGTGCACAACAACATCGCGGAGGGAATACATGACCTTTGGAACGAAGGGCTTCTTGGCTGGCATTTCGATGATCGCGATGTTGGCCGCCGGCGCGTCTGACGTCCGCGCCAACGATTCGCTGCTCAAGGCGCAATCCGATTCGAACCAGTGGGCCGTTGCCGGCCATGACTACGGCAACACGCGCTACAGCCCGCTCAAGCAGATCAACACCGAGAACGCCGGCAAGCTGACGCTCGCCTATTCGTTCTCGCTGGCGTCGCTGCGCTCGAACGAATCCTCGCCGATCGTCGTCGGCAACACGCTGTACGTCTCGAGCTCCTGGGGCCCGAAATACGTCTACGCGCTCGATGCCGCGACCGGTGCGCGCAAGTGGACGTGGGAGCCCGAAATTCCCGATGATGTGCTGCAATATGCCTGCTGCGACGTGAACAACCGCGGTGTCTCCTATGCGGATGGCAAGATCTTCGTGGGCCGTCTCGACGGCAAGCTGACGGCGCTCGACGCCGCGACCGGCAAGGCGCAGTGGACGACGAAGGTGGTCGACTACAAGCAGGGTTCGGTCATCACCTCGCCTCCGCTGGTCGTGCGCGACAAGGTCATCACCGGCTTCGGCGGCGGCGAGTATGGCGTGCGCGGTTCGCTCCAGGCCTTCGACGTCAAGACCGGCAAGCAGTTGTGGCAGACCTTCACGGTTCCCAGCCCGGACGAGCCCGGCGGCGACAGCTGGAAAGGCGATTCCGCCCAGCATGGCGGCGGCGCGGCCTGGCTGGTCGGCTCCTACGATCCCAAGACCGATACCGTATATTGGGGGACCAGCAATCCCGGCCCGTGGAACACCGGCGTTCGCTCGACCGGGGACGGCAATTTCGGCAAGCTGACCAACCTCTACACCGCCTCGACGCTGGCGCTCGATCCCAACACCGGCAAGATCAAATGGCACATCCAGACCACGCCGGCCGATGCCTGGGACTATGACGGCGTCAATGAGGCCGTGCTCGCGGATCTGAAGATCGGCGGCAGCACCGTTCCGGCGCTGATGAAGGCGGATCGCAACGGCTTCTTCTTCGTCGCCAACCGTGAGACCGGCAAGGTGTTGTCGGCGGAGAAATACGTGTTCTCCAACTGGGCCAACAAGTGGGACGTCCAGACAATGCGCGCAGTCGAGGATCCCGACAAGCGTCCGGGTCCGGGCCATCCCGCCAAGGACATCTGTCCGAACCTGATCGGCGGCAAGAACTGGCAGCCGATGTCGTTCAATCCGCAGACCGGACTCGTCTACATCCCC
This sequence comes from Bradyrhizobium diversitatis, assembly GCF_016031635.1. Classification (GTDB taxonomy): domain Bacteria; phylum Pseudomonadota; class Alphaproteobacteria; order Rhizobiales; family Xanthobacteraceae; genus Bradyrhizobium; species Bradyrhizobium diversitatis. Next base: position 8,173 of record NZ_JACEGD010000050.1, on the reverse strand, counting down.
TCGAACAATGTCTGCATGGACTGGTCGGTCTCCGACGTCGCCTACAAGCGCGGCGTGTTCTATCTCGGCGCCGAATTCCCGACCAAGGAAGGTCCCGGCGGCTTCCTCGGCGAGCTCGTGGCCTGGGATCCCGTCGCCCAAAAGAAGGTCTGGTCGATCAAGGAAGACCTGCCCTTCAACGGCGGTACGCTGACCACGGGCGGTGGCCTCGTATTCGCCGGCAACATCCACGGCGACTTCCGCGCCATCGATGCGAAGTCCGGCAAGGTGCTGTGGAGCAAGAATCTCGGCTCCGGCATCGGCGCGGGCCCGGTGACCTACAGTGTCGACGGCAAGCAATACGTCGCCATCGTCGTCGGCCGCACGGCTGCATTGCCCGCGTTCCTGGGCGAGGTTGGGAAGAAGATGACGGCCGCAGCCCCCGAGGGCGGTTCGCTCTTCGTGTTCTCCGTCCAGTGACGACTGGCGCGCGTATCCCGAAGGAGACGGGATACGCGCGCGCCTTTCGAGATTGCGCGATTGCGGCGTTGGCCAGATCCCGTGCCGCAATCCCCGGTCAAGCCATTCCAAACCTCCGGAGATGAGAATGCGTCCGATCAATCCAGGAAGCGGCAAGAGCCGAAATCGCGCCGTTGCCGGGTTCCTCGCATGTGTCGCCGCGTCCGCGATGATCGCGCCGGGTCACGCAGACGAGGCGCAGCCGTTCCGTCTCTGCGCCGATCCGACCAATCTGCCGTTCTCGAGCGATAACCCATCGCGGCCGGGCTTCTATGTCGAAATCGGCCGGGCGCTGGCGCAGGCGCTCGGCCAGCCGATCGCCTACGACTGGTACAAATCCTATTTCGGCAAGCGCACGGTGCGGGTCACGCTGCTGGGCAAGCAATGCGACGCCATGATCGGCTTGCCGCGCTCGGAGGATTTCATGGGTCCCGCCATGATCTTCTCCAGCACCTTTGCGAGGGAGGGCTACGCGCTGGTCGCGGCGAAGGGTCACGCGATCGGCGGTTTCGACGACCTCAAGGGCAAGCGCGTCGCAGTCCAGTACGCCAGCACGCCGCAAAACCTTCTTGCGACACGGGACGATATCCAGAAGGTCACCGTGCTGTCGCCCGAGGAAGGCATGCAGGCGCTCGACCAGGGCAAGGCCGACGTCGCCTTCATCTGGGGGCCCGTGGCCGGCTGGTTGAACATGACCACCTACAATGATCGCTATCAAATCCGGCTGACCGAAGGCGAAGGCCTGTCATGGGATGCCGCCATCGGCTTTGCGAAGGGGTCGACCGAGCTCCGCGATCGCGTCGACGCGATCTTGCCTCAGCTCCAGCGGACAATCGCCGATCTCGCGGTGAAATACGGCTTGCCGGCCGGACAGCCTGTCCGCCTTGGTGCGGCCCCGGCTGCGCCGGCGGGAACCACGACCGGAGCGGGCCCCGGGGCGAGCGTGATGCAGGTCGCAAATGCGGTGGCAACCGAGATCAAGGGCGATGCAGCTGCGCCGAATGCCGAGGCCGTCAGCGCAGGCAAGGAGATCTTCAACGGAACCTGTGCGCATTGCCACGGCCCGGACGCGGTGCAGAGCGAACGGAAGATCGACCTGCGGCTCCTGCATCACCGCTACGGCGACGACATGCGCGATACGTTCTGGAAGACCGTACACGAGGGGCGCCCCGCCAGGGGCATGCCGCCCTGGAAGGAGGTTTTCACCGACGGCCAGCTCGATAGCATCTATTCCTTCCTGCTGACGGTCCAGGTCGAATCGAACGACTGAACGGTCTTGACCGGACGGGATCGGGAAGATGTGGTAGCGTCCATCCTGCATCTTTCCGGCACGGGATGGGTGCGCTGCTGCCGCCGGTACGGCGGATCCTTTGGAAGGCGCAATGGCCAGCTTCCTGATCATCGACGATCATCCGCTGTTCCGCGAAGCGCTGGGCAATGCGGTGCGGCTGGCCCTGCCCGAGGCCCGCATCCTCGAGGCGATGTCGATCGAGGATGCTCTGCACATCCTGACGACCGAGCAGGGGGTCGACCTCGCGCTGCTCGATCTCTCGCTGCCGGATGCGACCGGCTTCTCCGGTTTCCTCCGCCTGCGCGAAACATATCCGCGCCTGCCGGTCGCCATCGTATCGAGCGAGGAGGACCAGCACGTGGTCCGCGAAGCGCTGGCGCTCGGCGCGGCCGGCTATCTCCCGAAGTCGACGTCGAAGCGCGAGCTGGCCCAGTCGATCGAGGGCGTGCTCTCCGGCTCGGTCTCGGTGCCGCGGGATTTCGTGGCGACGCCGCAACGACGAAAGGCCGAGACCAGCAAGGCGCTCGAGGTCAAGCTCCGCGAGCTCACGCCGCAGCAGCTGAGGGTTCTGGACCTGTTGCGGCGCGGCTATCCGAATCGGCAGATCGCGCAGGAGCTGCAGCTCGCCGAATCTACGGTCAAGGCGCACATCACCGAGATCCTGCGCAAGCTCGGCCTGTTCAGCCGCAACAAGGCGATCATCGAGATCGGCAAGATGGACCTGCCAGATCCCAGGAACCGCCCCTATGCAAGGGTCGACCGCGGGAGGCCGCAATGACCGGCGCTGTCATTGACCTCGATCAAGCCGGCTGGCGCCGGCTGATACATCCTCGGTTTACGCTCGATCCCTGCAACGATTTGGAAATGGCTGACGCGTGACGCGATTTCTGATTGTCGAAGACCATCCGTTGTTTCGCGAGGCGCTCGAAGGCGCGCTGCGAATGGTGGCGCCCGAGGCCGAGATCCTGCAGGCGACGTCGGTCGATGGCGCGCTCGAGCAGCTGGCCGTGGGAGCCGAGCTGGATCTCCTCCTGCTCGACCTGTCGATGCCGGGCACGACCGGTCTCTCGGGCATCGTTCGCATCCGCAAGGCCTTTCCGAAGGTTCCCGTCGTCATCGTATCGGCGCATCAAGACCCGCGCATCATCTCCGGCGCCTTGTCGCTCGGCGTGTCCGGCTACATCCTCAAATCCTCGTCCAAGCAGGAGCTTGCACATTCGATCGGCGAGGCGCTGCGTGGCCTCGTCTGTGTTCCCAACGCCTATCGTGCGCTCCGGCCGCAGCGGGCTCCAGGTCCCGCGCATGATCTGCTGAAGCGGCTGCATGATCTGACGCCGCAGCAATTGCGGGTTCTCGAAATGCTCAAGCGCGGCCTGCAGAACAAGCAGATCGCGTATGAGCTTAAAATTTCCGAGACGACCGTGAAGGTCCACGTCTCCGACATCCTGCGCAAGCTGAACGTGCTGAGCCGCACCAAGGCGATCGTCGAGATGTCGAAGATCGATTTCGCGACGCTGGCCAGCGACGGGAGCCGGGCGAAGCACGATCGCGCGCAGTCCGAGTAGCAGAAGGGCCGCGACCGCATCACGTCAGCAGGAACGACAGCAGCGCGCGCATTTCGGCGGGCTTGACCGGCTTCTTCAACACCTCGAGCCCGTAGAGGCTCGCTTGCTTGGCGGCCTTCTCGGAATAGTCGGCGGTGATGATCATCGCAGGCACGTCCAGCTTCGTTTGCTGCCGGATGTCGGCAATGGCCGACAATCCGCTCTCGCCGTGATCGAGATGAAGATCGGCGATGACCGCGTCCGGCGCGCCGCCCAGCTCGCGCAGGCGCAGCAGCGCGTCCGCGGCCGATCGCGTCGACGCGACGTCGCAGCCCCATCCTTCCAGCAGCGCGGCCATGGCCTCAGAGCCCGATGGATCGTTCTCGATCAGCAGGATCTTGGCGCCTTCGAGCCCGCCATATTGCCGTTCGGTGAGCTTGGCCTCGTGCGCCCCGTCGCCGACCTCGGCAAGGTCGGCCGGCTCGAGCTCGAGGGTGAACGTCGATCCCTTGCCAAGTTGCGATGACAGCCGCACCTCGTGCCCGAGCACCGTTGCGAAGCGGCGAACGATGGAGAGACCGAGCCCAAATCCGGCCTGGTCGGTTGCGCTGGCCTCACCGCGCTGGAATTCGCGGAAGATGGCCTCCTGCTGCGCCTGTGCGATGCCCGGTCCGGTATCGGAAACCTGAACGCAGATGCGGTTGTTGCGGCGCCTGCATCCCATTACGACGCCGCCGCTGCGGGTGTAGCGGATGGCATTGGCGAGCAGATTTTGCAGGATGCGCCGGAGCATCATCGCGTCCGACGACACAGCGAGCGGCGAGGAGCGGATGCGCAGGCACAGGCCCTGCCGCGCGCAGATCGGCGCGAATTCGTTGCGGAGCTGCTCGAGCAGCGGCGCGAGCGCCATGGGACGCACGTCGGGCTTGAGCGCGCCGGCGTCGAGCTTTGCGATCTCCAGCAACGAGCGCAGCAGATCCTCCAGCGTCACCAGCGAGCGGTCGACCTGATCGATCAGCAGGGCGGCGTCCTGCGATTGCATCATCTCGGTCAGTGCCGAGAGCGTCAGGCGCGCCGCGTTCAGCGGCTGCAGCAGGTCGTGGGTGACCGAGATCAGGACGGATGATTTGAGCGAACTTGCGGCCTCGGCCTGCTGCTTGGCGCGATGGAGCCCTTCATTGGCGTGTTCGATCGAATGCAGCGCCTCGCGCAATTGTTGCGTCCGGTCTCGAACCTGGCGGTCGAGCGCGATGGCGGTCTCGAACAGCGAGAAGGCGTTGAGCTGCTGGTCCATCGAGCGTTCGACGCGGGACATCAGCGCTGCATTGATCTTCTTCAGCTTCGCGGTTTCCCGCTGAAGCTGCTCGACCGTTGCGGGATCCTGCCACAGCTCGGTCACGTGGGGCGCCTGCCGATGGCGACGCCGGTGAACGTCTGGTTCACATGCATCGAGCCGAACTGTTCGCCGTAGGTATGAAAACCGACCACGCGATTCTGGCGGTAGAGCTCGGACATGTCGCGTGCGAGCTGATGCTGCTCGGCATCGAGACGGCGCAGAAGGCACTCGAAGCCGATATAGAGCGAGACCTCACCGATCTGGTCGCACGTCTCCGCAAAGGCCTCGCGCGTCGTGCCGACGAGGCTGCGCGACGTCGCCGCCGTCAACACCATGCCTTCGTCGATGGCGCAAAAGAAGTGCAGGGAACCATCCGGTTCGACGCGCTGGATCGACCGCGCATAGTACGAGCCGCCGACGCGGACCAGCACAGGATGCGACGCGAATGAGAAGGGGTCGAGCTTGGCATCCATGATGCCGACGACACGGGAATATTCCTGGGCCGCGGGCTCCGCATTCAGCTCCCTGACGGTCCGGTTCTCGATGTCGGCCTCGGTGACCACCATGCGCTGTGGCCGCGGTTCGAAATTATCGCATTTGAAGACCCGGAACGGCAGCGACGTATTCAAGAGGATCAGGAGCGCGGCATTCGTATGCGCCTTGCCGTCGAGGAACACCCAGGTCCTCTCGAAGCGCAATCCGTCGCCGGCAGACCCGCCGATGACCGGAATGTCGTCCAGCGAGGCATAGATGGCGGACATCACCGTCTCTTCGCGGCGGCACAGGCCGTCGATCAGCACCAGGCCGAACGGATTTCGGCGCTCGGCGTGCGCGGACACCCGCAGCAGCTCTTGCCGGATTTCGGCGCCGATCCGGCGGCCGTCCTCGACGCGAAAACTGTCGAGATTGAGAATCGGACGCACCACGGCCGAGAAGTCGGCCCGGCTGAAGGCGAGAGCGACGATGCTGTTCTCGTCCCAACCGTCAGGGGCCAGTTCGCCGGCGGTCGTGCAACCGCAGACCGGGATCCCGTCAAATCGCCGGCTGATCTCCGCGATAAATTGGTGGGGGTCGTAGCTCGGGGAGACAAAGAGCAGGATCAGCGCCAGCTCGTCAGCCGGGAGCTGAGCGGTGAGCTCGGCAACAGCATGTTCCGCGCCCGCAGCCTTCGACTTCGCGACGGCAATGCCGGAAGCACCGCCAAACCGAAAGTCGGTTTGCCTCACTCCGTTTCTCCCCCGAGGACAGCTCGGTCTAATGCCGAATTCCTGACAAGTGTTCAAAGAGTATGGCCTTTTTCGTCCGGTCGCAACACGGCGATGGGGCCTGCGGGGCGGGGCGTTCCGCCCGAAGCCGATCGGGCCGGAGAGGGGTGGGACGAATTTACCGCCCCTTATCGATTCTGCCTTAGTTTTGCGCATCAAGGTCGGGGGGCGGGGCGCCTCCGGATCGCGGCTGAATTACAAATGGGGGTGGGAATGTCCGGGCGTATCGCGTCGCCGTCCAAGCGTGCACTGTTTCCGGCCCTCAGGTTCCGCGCAAAGATCATTCTCGGCTTCGCCGCCGTGCTGGTGATTTCCGCCGGCAGCATGGCTTTCTCCTATTTCGGCTTCGAGCGGGTCGCCTCCGGGGTCGGGTCGTACCGCAGCAGCGTTTCCGAGGCCGATCTCGCCCGCAACATCGATCGCGAGCTGCTCGCCTATCGTTCGGCCGCCCGTTATTTCGTGGTGACCGGCAAGGAAGACGACGCCAAGGCGGCGCTGGATGCTGAAGGCAGCCTGAAGAACGCCATCGACCAGGCCGTGAAGGGCGCCAAGACGCCGGCGCGGCAGGAGAGCCTCGACAAGCTCGCCAAGGAGTTCTCCAACTTCTCCGCGACCTTCGCAAAGGTACTCAAGGCCAAGCGCGACAGTGCGCTGCTGGTGCAGAACCAGCTCAGCCGCAACGCCAATCTCTTGAAATACAAGCTGGACGATATCGGCAACAACGCCTCCGACTCCGAGGCGCAGGCGATCGAGTTCGGCACGAAGCAGGTCAACGCCCAGTTCCAGACGGCGAGCGCGGCGGCGACCAATTTCGTGCTGACCTCCGACCAGTCGATCGCCACCAGCGCGCTGGCGCGGCTGAAATTCGTCGAGAACTCGCTCGGTGCGATCTATTCCATGGACGACAAGGTCGTCGCCGGCCTGAAGGATGCCAAGGCTCTGCTCGGCGCCTATCGCGAAGCGCTGGAGAAGCTGATCGCCAATGCCAAGCTGGTCGATGATCTCGTCACCGAGATGAACGGTTCCGCCGGTGCGATCCTGCAAGGAGCGACCACCATGAAGGCCGACCTCCTCGCCGAGCAGCAGCGGCTGGATTCGGAGTCGGAGGCGACCATCGGACGGACCGAGCAGCTGGTGCTGATGCTGGCCGTTGGCGGCACGCTGCTCGGCGCGGTCCTTGCTTTTCTGCTTGGTACCGGCATCTCGCGTCCGATGATTGCGATGTGCAAGGCGATGCGCGAGCTTGCCTCGGGCAATTTCGACGTGGTGCTGCCCGGCCTCGGCCGCAAAGACGAGATCGGCGAGATGGCCGGTGCGGTCGAGGAGTTCAAGGTTCAGGCGGTCGCCAAGGCCGAGCGCGACGCTGCCGCCAGCGAAATCCAGAACCGGGAGCAGGCCGCAAGCCGCCGCGCCGAACTGATCCGCTTTGCCGATGATTTCGAGAGCGCGGTCGGCGCCATCGTCTCCAACGTCTCGGCCTCCGCCGTGCAGCTGGAATCGGCGGCCTCGACGCTGACCCGCACCGCCGAGACCACGCAGAGCCTGTCGAGCCAGGTCGCCGGCGTCTCCGAGCAGGCCTCCAGCAACATGCAGTCGGTCGCGACCGCGACGGAAGAGCTCTCGGCCTCGGTCGAGGAGATCGGTCGCCAGGTCCGCGATTCCAGCCGCATCGCCGAGGCTGCCGTGGTGCAGGCCAAGGAGACCGACGGCCGCATCGGCAAGCTGTCGCATGCCGCCCAGCAGATCGGCGAGGTGGTCAAGCTGATCACGGCGATTGCCGAGCAGACCAACCTTCTTGCGCTCAACGCCACCATCGAGGCGGCCCGCGCGGGTGAAGCCGGCCGCGGCTTCGCGGTGGTGGCGAGCGAAGTGAAGTCGCTGGCAAGCCAGACCGCGAAGGCGACGGACGAGATCTCCTCGCACATCGCCGGCATGCAGGGGGCCACCGCCGAATCGGTTGCCGCGATCAAGGAGATCGGGGCGACCATCGGCCAGATCTCGTCGATCTCGACGTCGATCGCGAGCGCGGTCGAGCAGCAGGGCGCCGCCACCCAGGAGATCGCCCGCAGCGTCCAGACGGTCGCACAGGGCACGCAGACGGCCGCCACCGACATCGGCGAGGTCAACCGCGGCGCCGCCGAGACCGGCTCGGCCTCGGAAGAGGTGCTGAATTCGGCCAAGACCCTGTCGAGCGAGAGCACCCGTCTGCGCGCCGAGCTCGACCGCTTCATGGGGAATA
>NZ_JACEGD010000049.1 GCF_016031635.1 Bradyrhizobium diversitatis | reverse complement strand
CCCTCCCCCACAAGGGGGGAGGGAGCGAGAGGTCGGTGCCTCCCTCACGCGCAAAGGCCCATCGGAAATTCTCCAATGATTTCAGTCGCCATTCTACTGTGCATGGGGTTGTTTTCGAATGTTTGAGTGACGGGAGCCGTCCATGACCGCCCAGCCGCTGCTCGACGTTCAGGACCTCACCGTCGAGTTCACCACCCGTCGCGGCATCGTGAAAGCGGTGCAGCACGTCGACATCTCCGTGGCCAAGGGCGAGACGCTCGCCATCGTCGGCGAGTCCGGCTCCGGCAAGTCGGTGACCTCCTATGCCGTGATGCGCATCCTCGATCGCGCGGGGCGGATCGCCGAGGGTTCGGTGATGTTCTCCGGCATCGACGTCAAGGCCGCGACCGAAGACCAGATGCGCGACCTGCGCGGCCGCGAGGTCTCGATGATCTTCCAGAACCCGCGCGCCGCGCTGAACCCGATCCGCAAAGTCGGCGACCAGATCGAGGACGTGCTGCGCACCCATGTGCAGCAGGCCCAGGTGGCCGATCACGGCGAGAAGGCGATCGAGGCGCTGGAGCAGGTCAAGATCGCCCGCCCGCGCGAGCGCTACCACGCCTATCCGTTCGAGCTCTCCGGCGGCATGTGCCAGCGCGTCGTCATCGCGCTCGCGCTCGCCTGCAATCCGCAGCTCCTCATCGCGGACGAGCCGACCACCGGCCTCGACGTCACCACCCAGAAGGCGGTGATGGACCTGATCGTCGAGCTGACGAAGCGCCGCGCGATGTCGACCATCCTGATCACGCACGATCTCGGCTTGGCTGCCGCCTATTGCGACCGCGTCGTGGTGATGGAGAAGGGCCGCGTCGTCGAGACCGCGAAAGCCGCCGACATCTTCGCCAACCCGCAGCACCCCTACACCAAGAAGCTGATGCGCGCGACGCCGCGGCTGGGTGTGAGCCTGCGGGATCTGCTGCCGGAAGAGGAGGGCACTGCCTTCGCCTCTCCCCGCGTGCGGGGAGAGGCCGACGCGCTCGGGAGCGCAATTGCGCCCAAGAGCGCGGCGGGTGAGGGTGAGCCTCCGCGTATTGTGCTCGCAGATGTAGCCCCTCACCCCAACCCTCTCCCCGTGAAGGACGGGGAGAGGGAGCAGAGCAGTGCAAGCGGGGAGAAGGCGCCCCTCCTCCTCGTCGACAAGCTCGTCAAGGAATATCCCCGCCAGGGCGCCACCGCCGTGCTCGGCAAACTGTTCGGCCGCAAGCCGCCGGTCGAGCCAGACGTGTTCCGCGCCGTCGACGGCATCAGCTTTGCGATCGGCCATGGCGAGAGCGTCGGCCTCGTCGGCGAATCCGGCTGCGGCAAATCGACGACGTCGATGATGGTGATGCGTCTCCTCGATCAGACCTCCGGACTGATCGAGTTCGATGGCGAGGCGATCTCCGGCATCGCGCCATCGGCCTTTGCCCGCCTGCCGCAGCGCAGCCGCATCCAGATGGTGTTCCAGGACCCGACCGACAGCCTCAACCCGCGCTTCACCGCCGCGCGCGCCATCGCCGACCCCATCATGCAACTCGGCGACGTCAAGGGCCGCGATGCGCTCCGCGCCCGCTGCGAGGAACTGGCCACCATGGTCGGCCTGCCGCACAACCTGCTCGACCGCTTCCCGCACCAATTGTCCGGCGGCCAGAAGGCCCGCGTCGGCATCGCCCGGGCCATTGCCCTGCATCCGAAGCTGGTCATCCTGGACGAGCCGACGGCGGCGCTGGACGTCTCGGTGCAGGCCGTGGTGCTCAATCTGCTGCAGGATCTCAAGGCGCGGCTAGGTATGAGCTATCTGTTCGTCTCGCATGATTTGAATGTGGTGCGCTTGTTGTGCGATCGTGTCATTGTCATGCGGACGGGTCGAATCGTCGAGGAAGGCTCGTCCGAGCAGGTCTTGAGCGATCCCAAGGACGACTACACCAAGGAACTGCTGACGGCGATCCCGCATCCGCCGTTGCCGGCCTAGGTGTCGTGCCCCGCGCAGGCGGGGCATCCAGTAATCACCAGCGTTGGTGTGTACTGGATCGCCCGCCTTCGCGGGCGATGACGAAGATGGAGATAAAAGTGACTGCGAGTAAACGCGAACCCCTGGACGACTATATCGACGCCGTATCAAAAGCGCTGGCGCTGCCGCTCGAGGAGGCCTGGAGGCCCGCGGTGCGCGCCAACCTCGAGGTCTCGCTGCGGCTCGCCCGTCTCGTCGACGAATTCGCGCTGCCGGACGAGACCGAGCCGGCGCCGATCTTCACGGCCTGATGCTGCCATGACCGCCAAGCCAGAGATGACGGCTTCCGAGATCGCAAGCGCGGTCGCAAGGCGGAAGATGTCCGCGCTCGATGCCACGGAAGCCGCGCTGGCGCGCATCCAGCAGCATGACGGTGTGCTCAATTCCTTCACCGACATCACCGCCGATCGTGCCCGCACGAAAGCGCGCGCGGTCGACGTCGACATCGCCGCCGGCAAGCCCGTCGGCCCGCTCGCCGGCGTGCCGTTCGCGGTGAAGAACCTGTTCGACGTCGCGGGCCTGCCCACCCGCGCAGGCTCGAAGATCAACCGCGACCTCGCACCCGCCAAGCGCGATGCGGCGCTGATCGAGCGCATGGAAGCGGCCGGCGCCGTTCTCGTCGGCGCGCTCAACATGGGCGAATACGCTTACGACTTCACGGGCGAGAACATCCACGACGGCCCCTCGCGCAATCCGCACGACACCACGCGGATGAGCGGCGGTTCGTCGGGCGGCTCGGGCAGCGCCGTCGGCGGCGCGCTGGTGCCGCTCGCGCTCGGCTCGGACACCAACGGCTCGATCCGCGTGCCGTCGTCGTTCTGCGGCATCTTTGGCCTGAAGCCGACCTATGGCCGGCTGTCGCGCGCGCGCTCGTTTCCGTTCGTCGCGAGCCTCGACCATCTCGGCCCATTCGCGCGCTCCGTCACCGATCTCGCGCTCGCCTATGACGTGATGCAGGGGTCGGATGCGGACGATGCCGCCTGCACCACGCGTGGGCTGGAACCGACGCTGCCGCTGCTCGCCAATCCGGTTTCGGATCTGCGCATCGCCGTTGCCGGCGGTCACTTCCAGAAGAACGTCTTTCCGGAAGCGGTCGAAGCCGTCAGCCGCGTTGCCAAGGCGCTTGGTGCGACGAAAGTCATCGACGTGCCTGAAGCCTCGCGCGCCCGCGCGGCCGCCTACGTCATCACCACCACCGAAGGCGCCTCGCTGCACCTCGATCGCCTGCGCAAGCGCCCGAACGACTTCGATCCGGCCGTACGCGACCGGCTGATCGCGGGCGCCATGGTGCCGGCGCCGCTGGTTGATCGCGCGCAGAAATTCCGCCGCTGGTATCGCGCGCAGCTTGCCGAGATCTTCAAATCGGTCGACGTGCTGCTGGCGCCGGCGACGCCCTGCACCGCGCCGAAGCTCGGCCAGGTGAATTTCAACCTCGACGGCGTCGAGCTGCCGGTGCGCGCCAATATCGGCATCCACACCCAGCCGATCTCGTTCATCGGCCTGCCGGTCGTGGCAGTGCCGGTGCCGCTCGAACCGCTGCCGATCGGCGTGCAGATCATCTGTGCGCCCTGGCGCGAGGACATCGCGCTGCGCGTCGCGCACGCGTTGGAGAAGATGGGCGTCGTTGCTGCGTCCACGCCAAGAGGATTTTGAGATGGAGATCGATCTCCCCGAGGTGATCGCGGAAGTCAAAGCCGCGTTCGAGCGCTATGAGCAGGCCCTCGTCAGCAACGACGTCGCCGTGCTCGGCGAACTCTTTCGCAACGACCCCCGTACGCTGCGCTACGGCATCGGCGAGAACCTCTATGGCTATGAGGCGATCTCCGGCTTCCGCGCCGCACGCTCGCCGGTCGGGTTGAACCGGCGCACCGCAAGGACGGTGATCACCAGCTACGGCCGCGACACGGCCGTGGCCTCCACCCTGTTCTATCGCGACACGGCGCCCGGCAAGGTCGGCCGGCAGATGCAGACGTGGATTCGCTTCCCGGAGGGCTGGCGCGTCGTTGCGGCTCATGTCAGCATCATCGACGAGCCGAAAGAGACCTGACCGAATGACGCTTGACGATCTTCCGCCCGGGACATTGCCGGCCGAGCCGGTGGTGCCCCGCGTCGACCGGGCACTTCCGTCGCTGCAGAAAGTCACGCGCGCCGAGGAACTGCGGCTTCAGCTTGCCGACGAGATCGTGCGCGGAATGCTGGCGCCGGGCGCGCCGCTGGACGAGACCGACATCGCGCGGCGCTTCAACGTCTCGCGCACCCCGGTCCGCGAGGCGCTGCGCCAGCTGGTGGCGAGCGGGCTGGTCGAGGCACGGCCCCATCGCGGCGCGGTGGTGGCGCGGCCATCCGTCGAGCGGCTGAAAGGTATGTTCGAGGCGATGGCGGAGCTCGAGGCCTTGTGCGCAGGCCTTGCCGCCGAACGCATGTCGGCGGCCGAGCGTCACGGCCTGGAGGCCATCCACGAGGAGCTGCGGGTGCTGAGCTACACCGGCAATCCCGAGCGCTTCCACGAGGTCAACGAGCGCTTCCACAACGCGATCTATGCCGGTTCGCAGAACGGCTACATCGCCGAGATCACGCTCGCCACCCGCGTCCGCGTGCAGCCGTTCCGCCGCGCCCAGTTCCGCAATCTCGGCCGCCTCGCCAAGTCGCACGCCGAACACGATCGCGTCGTCGTCGCCATCATGCGCGGCGACAAGCAAGGTGCCGCAGCGGCGATGCGCGCGCATATCGAGCTCGTGCGCGGCGAGTACGAGATCTACGCGGTGTCGGTGTAAGCCGTTCATTGCCACACTCTCACTGTCGTCCCCGCGGAACGCGGGGACCCATAACCACAGGGAGTAGTGCGAGGCAAAGCTCCCACTCCCAGTCTTCCCAAAGCCGCTCCCTGTGGGTATGGGTCCCGGATCTGCGCTCCGCTCTAGACAACGCTACGCGTTGTCCAGAGCTGCGCTTGTCCGGGACGACAGCGGAGTGAAATTCACCCCGTCGCGGCTTCCGCCATAAATTTCCGCCAGCCACCATACGCGGTGATATCGCGGGCCTCGCCCAGCACCTCCGGCTCGACGAGGAAGCCCTTCACGCTGCGGCCGTCCGCCAAGCGAACGGCGCCGATCGCCATCGGTGCGGGGATCGCGTTGACGAACCTGCCGAAGGCGGATGGCGATAGCGACCAGATCTCGAGCTCGATCGCGGCGCCCTTGCCGGCTGCGACACGCAGCATGCCCGGCTTGGCCGGCGTGGTCGGCAGCGCATAGAGCTTGTAGTCCGGCGCGGTCTTGGTGACCTCGATCAGGCGCCCGTCGAGCGCCGTCAGTTCGCCGTTCAGCGCCATGCCGGACAGGTGCGCGCCGACGACCGCGATGGGGATCTCGTCGCTGCTGCTGGTGGCGAGCGCTGCGAGCGGTGGCTGCGCCACGCCCTTCGCGCCGACGGTCAGCTGGGTATCCGCATGGAAGACGCGGCCGATGCTGGCGAGCAGCGCATCGCGTCCTGCGGGCGCGAGCAGTGTGATGCCGAACGGAATGCCGTCGCTGCGCATCGATGCGGGTAAGGCGAGGCCGCAGAGATCGAGCAGGTTGACGAAATTGGTGTAGGTGCCGAGACGGCTGTTGAGCTCGATCGGATTGGCGAGCACCTGTGCGGTCGTGTAGGCCGTCGGTGCCGTCGGCAGCACCAGCGCGTCGATATTGGCGAATGTGCGTTCGGCGATCTTGCGAAGCCCTTGCAGACGATAGAGGGCGGAGAAGGTTTCCGCCGCCGTCAGCCGCGCGCCGGCGGCGGTGATCTCGCGCGTCACGGGATGGATCGTGTCGGGCGCGGAGGCAAGCAGGTCCTTGATCACGAGATAGCGCTCGGCGACCCAGGGCCCCTCATACAGCAGCCGCGCCGTCTCGTAGAACGGCTCGAGGTCGAACTCGACCAATGTCGCCCCAAGCGCAGTCCATCGCTTCAGCGCATCGCCGTAAGCGGCTTCCGCTTTCCTGTCGCCGAAGAAGATCAGCTGCCCGTTACGCGGCACGCCCAGGCGCAAGTTTGGCGGCAACGGCGTGATCGCGCCAAGCGGCCGGTCGCGCGAGAACGGATCGGCCTGGTCCGGTCCCGCCATCACCGACAGCGCGAGGGCGGCGTCGTCCACCGTCAGTGCGAACACCGAGATGCAGTCGAGCGTGCGGCAGGCCGGCACCAGGCCCGCGGTCGAGATCATGCCGAGGCTCGGCTTCAGCCCGACGATGTTGTTGAGCATCGCCGGCACGCGGCCGGAGCCGGCGGTGTCGGTGCCGAGCGACAGCGGCACCAGCCCGGCGCCGACCGCGGCAGCCGAGCCCGAGCTCGAGCCGCCGGGAATGAGATCCTCGCGGATCGAGTTTTTGGGGATGCCGTAGGGCGAACGGACGCCGACGAGACCGGTCGCGAACTGGTCGAGGTTGGTCTTGCCGATGATGATGGCGCCGGCGGCGCGCAGGCGCTCCACGGCAGTCGAATCGTGCGCCGGCGTGTACGAGAAGGCCGGGCAAGCGGCCGTGGTCGGAAAGCCCAGCGCGTCGATATTGTCCTTCACCGCGACCGGCACGCCATAGAGCGGCAGGCCGGTGGCGCCCTTCGTGGCGAGACGTTCGGCCTCCGCGATCGCGTCCGTCTCGTCGCGCAGGCTGATGAACACGGCGGGGTCATTGTGGTCGCGGATGCGCTGATAGGTCCGCGCGACCGTCTGCGCCGGCGAAAGCCGGCCCGCGCGGTGCGCGGCCACAATCGCGGCGATCGTTTCAGGCTGCTCAGCCCCCATGGCGACAAAACTCCGGCAACATGTCCTCACCCCGGAGTGAAGCAAGCGATGTGCCATTGTGTACATTATCCGGGCAGGAAAATTATCCAGGATATTATCGTGAGATCAGTGGGTTGGTGGATATTTCGGCAGGGGCGCGAGCGGACGCGCCAGCGACCCGTGACGTGCATCTGCCCAAATCATGGGCAGATCGGGATCAGGTGAAGCCGGCGAGGATCCGGAGCAGCTGCGCCCTGTTCTCCCTGCCGATCTTCGCCTCGACGTGCCGCTCGTGCTCGGCCGCGAGCCGCTTGAACTTCGCCAGCGCGGTCTCGCCCTGCGCCGTAAGGTGCAAGGCATGGGAGCGCCGGTCCTCCTTCGACTTGATCCGCTTCACCAGCTTGCGCTGTTCGAGGCTGTCGAGCAGGTGCACCAGCCGGGCGCGCTCGATGCCGAGGCGCTTGGCCACCGCCATCTGCGACAGGCCCGGATTGGCGCCGATCACCGTCAGCACCGAATATTGCGTCGGCCGGATGTCGACCTCGCCGAGCGTCTTGATGAAGTCCTGAAAGATCCAGATCTGGAAACGCCGCACCGCATAGCCGGCATGGCCGGCCAGTGCGTCGAGGCCGACGTCGTCGGCGACATCGCGTGGTGCTGCGCCGTTGCCCGCGCGCTTTCGCGGGGTGTGGCGGCTGTCGACCCGGGCTGCGGTGGCTGTCACGTCGGTCTCTCCTGTCGCGCAACCCTATCGCCTCGTGGGCCTGAGTGAAAGATTGTTGTTGACGACAACAATTGTCGTGACCAACATTATGGCCAAGCGGCCCGGACGAGGCTGCGGTCGATCCCGTATCCGGGCGGAGGAGGAAACACATGACAGTCGCCCCAGATGGTGACGTTGCAGGACTGTTCGCAACGCCAAGGACGATCGCAGAGCAGCGCGCCGACGGCAGCATCGTGCTGCGATCGCCGGATCCGTTGCGCGATGGCGCCCGTTGCGTCGGCGACTGGCTGGAACAATGGGCGCGGCGAACGCCCGATGCGATCTTCCTGGCCGAACGCGGCAATGTCGAAGCGCCCTGGATCACCGTCACCTATGCCGAGGCGTTGCGGAAGGTGCGCGCCGCCGCGTCCTGGATCTTGGCGCAAGGCCTCTCCGCTGAGCACCCGCTCGCGATCCTCTCCGACAACAGCATCGATCACGCGCTGCTCGCGCTTGCCGCCCAGCATGTGGGCGTGCCATCGGCCGCGATCTCGCCCGCCTATTCACTGATGTCGAGAGACTTCGACAAGCTCAAGAGCATGATTGCGCTGCTCGAGCCGGGCGCGATCTACGTCTCCGCGGTCAGGCCGTTCGCGCCGGCGCTGGCAGCTGTCGCGCCGCTGCACCAGGCGCAGATCATCAGCGGCAATGCCGATGACGATGGCGCACTCGCCTTCCGCACCGTTGCGGCGACGCCCGAGACGCCCGACGTCGCAAGGGTCTTTGCCGCGCTCACGCCGGACACGATAGCGAAACTCCTGTTCACGTCAGGCTCGACCGGCACGCCCAAGGCGGTCATCAACACCCAGCGCATGCTGACCTCCAGTCAGCAAGCCAAGGCGCAGACCTGGACCTTTCTCGACGAGGGCCCCGGCAATCTCGTCATCCTCGACTGGCTGCCCTGGAGTCACACCTTCGGCGCCAACCACAATTTCAACCTCGTGCTGCGCAATGGCGGCTCGCTCTATATCGACGGCGGCAAGCCTGCCCCTGGTCTCTTCGCGACGTCGCTCGCCAATCTGAAAAGCGTGATCCCGACGGTCTATTTCAACGTGCCGCGCGGCTTCGACATGCTGGTCGCCGCGCTGCGCAGCGACGAGGAATTGCGCCGCCGCTTCTTCGGCGAGGTGAAATTCGCCTTCTATGCCGGCGCGGCGCTGCCGCAGAATCTCTGGGATGCCCTGGAGCAACTCTCTATCGAGACCGTCGGCCGTGCGTTGCCGATGGTCTCGGCCTGGGGCTCGACCGAAACCTCGCCGCTCGCCACCGATTGTCATTTCCTCGCCGAGCGCTCCGGCAACATCGGCGTGCCCATTCCCGGCACCGAATTGAAGCTCGTCGCCTCCGGCGACAAGCTGGAGGTCCGCGTGCGCGGCCCCAACGTCACGCCGGGCTATTGGAAGGCGCCGGAGCTGACCAGGCAAGCGTTCGACGAGGAGGGCTTCTACCTGATCGGCGACGCGGTGAAGCTTGCTGACAGCGCGCGGCCGGAGCGCGGCCTGTTCTTCGACGGCCGCGTTGCCGAAGACTTCAAGCTCAACTCAGGCACATGGGTCAGCGTCGGCACGCTGCGCGTTGCCGGCATCGCTGCGCTGGCACCGCTCGCACAGGATATCGTCGTCACCGGCCACGGCGGCGACGAGGTGCGCTTCCTGGTATTTCCAAACATCGCAGCTTGCCGCGCCCATGCCGGTCTGCCCGAGACAGCGGCTGTGAACGACGTGATCGCGCATGACCTGATCAGAACCACGATCGCGCAAGGCCTGGCGAGGCTGAAACTGCAGGGCCCCAACTCCTCCGGCCATGCCACGCGCGCGCTGCTTCTCGCCGAGCCGCCATCGGTGGATCGCGGCGAGATCACCGACAAGGGCTACATCAATCAGCGCGCCGTGCTGACGCGCCGGGCCGATGCGGTGGCGCGGCTGAATGATGATGCGTCGGCGGAGTGGGTCGGTCCGTAAGGAGTAGAGGTTCTCTCCACTCGTAAGCTCTCGTGCCCCGGACGCAGCGCAGCGCCCCGGCGATGCGAAGCATCGTCCGGTGTGATGCGCTGCAGAGCCGGGGCCCATCTATCCGAGTGCAGAGCCGGGACCCGGGGATCCAGGCCCGTAAACTAGCCCAGCATCCCTGCCGCAATATCTTGCCGATTCTTTTGTTGCCTAAGCAACTAATTTATGCGAACCGTTCCAGATAGAGATGACGGCGGGGGAACCGCCGCGTTCTTGTCTGGAGGAAACAATGCTCGGCACGAATGGTGCCGCCGGCAAACGCCGGCGCATGCCTGGAACTGTCGGAAGGTGCTGCCTGAGGCGCGACCCGTCAGACCTCAGTGCCGCCTGTCACCGCGCCGAGATTTTCGTGCAGCCGGCGCAGCAGGTCGATCAGCACCTCGCGCTCGTCCTTGCTCAGGCAGGACAACAGGCGTTTCTCACGTTCGAACGCAGCGACGATCACCTTGTCGTGGGTGGCGCGCCCCTTCGCCGTCAGCGAGATCGAATGCGTGCGGCCGTCATTGGGATCGGTGCGGATCGAGACCAGCCCGCGTTTCTCCAGTCCTGCCAGTGTCCGGCTCACCGGCCCCTTGTCGAAGCCGATGACGTGGCAGATTCGCGACGCCGGAATGCCGGGTTCGATCGCCAGCAGCGACATGATCCGCCATTCCGTGACGTTGACGCCGAACTGCTTCTGATAGAACGCGGTCGCGCTGTTCGAGAGCTTGTTGGCGATGAAGGTGATGAACGCCGGGACGTAACGGTCGAGATCGAGCGTCGGTCCCACATCATTGGGCGCGGGTTTCTGGCGGACTCTGGTCGAAGACGGCGGCATATCGGGTTTCTGACTCGCGGCGGGCCCGCTGACCTAAGGGCATGCGCTCCCCTTTCACAAGATCAAAATGAGGGAGGTCTTCCATGACCGTATCCGGCCCCGCTGGATCAGGCATTCCGCATCTCGACGTCGATCCCTTCGACATGAAGTTTTTTGCCGACCCCTACCCCACGCATGAGCTGCTGCGGGAAGCGGGCCCCGTGGTCTATCTCGACAGATGGAACGTGTACGCCGTCGCGCGCTACGCCGAGGTCCATGCCGTTCTCAACGATCCCGCGACCTTCTGCTCGAGCCGCGGCGTCGGGCTGTCCGACTTCAAGAAGGAGACGCCGTGGCGGCCGCCGAGCCTGATCCTCGAGGCCGATCCGCCGGCGCACACCCGCACCCGCGCCGTGCTGTCGAAGGTGCTGTCGCCCACCGTGATGAAGCAGGTCCGCGATCGCTTTGCCGCGGCGGCCGAGGCGCGGGTCGATGCGCTGCTGGAGACGCGCAGCTTCGATGCGATCACGGATCTTGCGGAAGCCTATCCGCTCTCGATCTTTCCGGATGCGCTCGGCTTGAAGCCCGAGGGGCGGGAGCATCTGATTCCCTATGCCAGCGTGGTGTTCAACGCCTTCGGTCCGCCCAACCAGCTGCGCCAGGAGGCGATCGAACGCTCGGCACCGCACCAGGCCTATGTCACCGAGCAGTGCCAGCGCGAGAACCTGGCGCCGGGTGGCTTTGGGGCCTGCATTCATGCACAGGTCGACGAAGGCGCCATCACGGCAACCGAAGCGCCGCTCCTGGTGCGCTCGCTGCTGTCGGCCGGTCTCGACACCACCGTCAACGGCATAGCGGCCGCGGTCTATTGCCTCGCCCGTTTCCCGGATCAATGGCAGCGCCTGCGCCAGGATCTTACGCTCGCGCGTGGCGCCTTCGAGGAGGCCGTGCGCTTCGAAAGTCCGGTGCAGACCTTCTTCCGCACCACCTCGCGCGAGGTCGAGTTGTCGGGCGCGCGGATCGGCGAGGGCGAGAAGGTGCTGATGTTCCTGGCCGCAGCCAATCGCGATCCCCGTCGCTGGGACAAGCCGGACAGCTACGACATCACACGCCGCACCTCCGGCCATGTCGGCTTCGGCTCCGGCATCCACATGTGCGTCGGTCAGCTTGTCGCCCGGCTCGAAGGCGAGGTGATGCTGACGGCGCTGGCCCGGCGCATCGAAAAGATCGAGATCACGGGCGAGCCGAAGCGCCGCTTCAACAACACGCTGCGCGGGCTCGACAGCCTGCCTGTCACCATCACTCCGGCCTGACGAGGAGCTCATGCCCGCCATCACCTTCATCCATCCCGACGGCAAGTCCGACCGCGTCGAGACCGGCGACGGCGAGAGTGCCATGCAGGCCGCGACCCGCCACGGCCTCGACGGCATCCTGGCCGAATGCGGCGGCAACGCCATGTGCGCCACGTGCCACGTGTATGTCGACGACGGCTCGCTCGCACTCTTGCCCGCGATGGCGGATGACGAAGACGCGCTGCTCGACGGCACCGCGAGCGAGCGGCGGCCGAACAGCCGCCTGTCCTGCCAGATCAAGATCACGCCCGCACTCGATGGGCTGGTGCTGAGACTGCCCGAACGGCAGGTCTGACTTTTCAAACGCGCCGGCAGAGACCGGCGCGCCAATCGACCAACAGGGGAGGGAAATGATGAAACGTCTGAAGTGGACGCTCGCGCTGGCCGCGAGCCTGGTAACTGGCGCGGCGAATGCCGAGATATCGGACAACGTCGTGCGCATCGGCGTGCTCAACGACATCTCCGGCATCTTCCAGGACACCAACGGCATGGGTTCGGTCGAGGCCGCGCGCATGGCGGCGGAGGATTTCAACGGCGGTGGAAAGGGCATCAAGGTCGAGATCGTCTATGCCGATCACCAGAACAAGGCCGATGTCGGCAACGCCATCACCCGCAAATGGCTCGACGTCGAGGGCGTCGATGCCATCGTCGACGTGCCGAACTCGGCGGTCGGCCTCTCCATCAATGCCCTGCTGCGCGACAGCCGCATGACGTTCCTGGCGTCGTCGACCGCAAGCTCGGATCTCACCGGCAAGGCCTGCTCGCCCAACACCATCCAATGGGTCAATGACGCCTGGGCAACCGGCAACACCACGGCGGCCGCGATGATGTCGCGCGGCGGCAAGGATTGGTATTTCCTCACGGTGGACTATGCGCTCGGCAAGGGCATCGAGGCGGAGGCGCAGAAATACATCGAAGGACACGGCGGCAAGGTGCTCGGCTCCTCGAAGCATCCGCTCGGCACTTCCGACTTCGCGTCCTTCCTGTTGCAGGCGCAGAGCTCCAAGGCGCAGGTGATCGGGCTCGCCAATGCCGGCGGCGACACCATCAACGCTGTGAAGCAGGCGGCCGAGTTCGGCATCCAGCAGAGCGGCCAGAAGCTCGTCGCCTTCCTGCTCTTCATCAACGACATCCACGGTATGGGCATCAAGGTCGCCCAAGGGCTCCAGCTCATGGAAGCCTTCTATTGGGACATGAACGAGGATACCCGCGCCTTCGCCAAGCGCTTCGCCGCCCGGCCCGGAATGAACGGCAAGATGCCGAGCGGCAATCAGGCCGGTGTTTACGCCTCTACGCTCGCCTATCTCAATGCGGTCGCCGTCACCGGCAGCGACAATGCCAAGCAGGTCGTGCCCGAGATGAAGAAGTTCAAGGGCAAGGACAAGCTGTTCGGCGACACCACGATCCGCCAGGACGGCCGCGTCGTGCACCCCATGTACCTGTTCGAGGTGAAGAAGCCGGAGGAGTCGAAATATCCATATGACTACTACAAGCTGGTCTCGACGATTCCCGCCGACCAGGCCTTCCGTCCGCTGACGGAAGGCGGATGTGAGCTAGTGAAGTAGCTATAGCCGAGCGCGCAACTGCACCCTCTTCCCTTGTGGGCTAAGGCGTGCACAGAATTTTCTTGCCTTGAGTGAATCGAGTCTGATTCTTTGTAATGCGGTTAAGAAGGATAACCGCATTGAAGGCAGGAATGGATTGGTCGGTCGGCCGTTTTGGAGACGTTCGACTGGCCAAAAGGGGGCGCTGTTGTTGCGGCGCGCCGTCGAACGCGTGACGATGAATCTGCGAGCAGCGGCCGATGGCCGCGCCGAATGGGTCGGCTTCAGCCGGTGGCTGAACAATCCGAGCGTAACGGTGGACGAGATCGTCGGGCATGGCGCAGAGGTGCTGTCGAAGCAGTGTGCAGGCCTGCATGTGCTTGCGATCCAGGACACGACGGAACTGAACTACGCGAGGCATGCGGGCCGGGTCCGCGGCCTTGGCCCTTCCGGGAACGGGATTGACCCAGGCCTGTTTGTGCATCCGGTGTTGGCCGTTGACGCCGGGAGCGGAGCCTTGCTCGGGCTCGCTGGGATGCAGATTTGGACGCGCCAGGGGCCTGCGTCGCCCGATTACCAGAGCCAGCCAATCGAAGAGAAGGAGTCCTATCGTTGGATAAAGAGCGCGGCCGACGCCAAGAGTGCGCTTGCTGCTGCGGCGATGGTCACGGTGGTTGGCGACCGTGAGAGCGACATTTACGAGGAATTTGACCGGATTCCTGACGCACGGACCCATTTGCTTACACGTGCCTGTCGCGATCGCGCCCTGGTGGGCGGCGGAAAGCTGTTTGATATTGCCGAAAGTTGGCCGGTCCAGCATAGCTTCGACTTGGAGGTTCGGGCACAGCCCGGCCGTGCGGCACGAACGGCCAAGATCGCACTGCGCTTTGGCGGGGTGACCATCAAGCGCCCGGCCAACTGCAGCGACCGGAAAGCTGCGCGTCAATTGACGTTGCGCTTGGTTGAAGTGAAGGAACTGGATCCCGTTATCGGGGAGTCGATCCACTGGCGCCTTCTCACCACTCATACGGTGACGACCGTGAAGCAGGCGCTGCAGATCGTTGATTGGTACCGTCAGCGCTGGCACATCAAGCAGTTGTTCCGCACCAGTAAAAGCCAAGGCCTCGACATCGAGAGCAGCCAAGTCGAGGCGGCTGAGGCATTGTTCAAGCTCGCTGCCATCGCGATGACGGCAGCTACCAAGATCATGCAGCTCGTCCTCGCCCGTGATGGCACGGTCGACCGCCCCGCCACCGACGTGGTGCCTCCGGACCAACTGCCGATCCTCGAAATCTTGCAGGTCCAGCTCGAAGGCAGGACTGACAAGCAAAAGAACCCTCACTCCAAGCACTCTGTCGCATGGCTCGCATGGATCATCGCTCGCCTCGGAGGATGGACCGGCTACGCCTCGGAGCGGCCACCAGGTCCCATCACTATGCGCAGAGGGTGGCACCGCTTCAAGCAAATGTCAGCCGGTTGGAGGCTCCGAGATATGTGCACGCCTTAGCCTTGTGGGGGAGGGTGGCTTCGCGAAGCGAAGGCGGGTGAGGGGTTCTCTCCTCATGGCAATCGTGCGAGTGGAAAGAACCCCTCATCCGGCGCTTCGCGCCACCTTCTCCCACAAGGGGAGAAGGAAAAAGCTACACCACCTTGCTTGACCCCTGCGTGATCAACCGCGCCGCCCGTTGGTCTCGCGCGTAGATCCAGAGCCAGCTGAGCGCGACGCTGAGGCGGTGGCGCAGGCCGATCAGGAAGTAGATGTGGGCGATGCCCCAGATCCACCATGCGATGGCGCCGCGCAGCTTGATGCGGCCGAAATCGATCACCGCCAGGCGCTTGCCGATCTGGGCGAGGCTGCCGGCATGCTTGTAGCGGAACGGGCCGGTCGCGGCGCCGCGCAGGCGCGCTCTTATGGTCTCGGCGACGTGGCGGCCCTGCTGCTTGGCGGCCGGTGCGATGCCGGGCACCGGCTTGCCGTTCCAGGCGTTGATGCTGACGGTGTCGCCGATCGCAAAGATCTCGGGATGGCCGGGGATGGTCAGGTCGGCTTCGACCTGCACGCGCCCGGCACGGTCGCTGGGGGCGCCCAGCCATTCGGCCGCGGGCGAAGCGCGCACGCCGGCGGCCCAGATTCGGGTCTTCGCCTCGAGCAGCTTGCCGCCGAACACGACGCCCTCGCGATTGATCTCGGTAACGGCCTGGCCGAGCACGACCTCGACGCCGATCTTTTCCAATGAGGCCTGGGCATAGGCCGAGAGGTCGTCGGGAAAGCCTGCGAGCACGCGCGGGCCCGCCTCGATCAGCACCACGCGCGCCTTGTGCGTGTCGATATTGCGGAAATCGCCGGGCAGGGTGTGATGCGCCATCTCGGCGATGGTGCCGGCGAGCTCGACGCCGGTCGGGCCGGCTCCGACGATGACGAAGGTCATCCGCGCCGCGCGCTTCTCCGGATCGGTCTCGCGCTCGGCGCGTTCGAACGCCACCAGGATGTGCCGGCGCAGCGTGGTCGCATCCTCCAGCGTTTTCAGGCCGGGCGCGAACTGCTCCCACTCGTCGTGGCCGAAATAGGCGTGCCGCGCGCCGGTGGCGAGCACCAGCGTGTCGTAGGGCACCTCGCTGCCGTCGTCGATCAGCACGCAGCGACGCCCCGTGTCGACGCCGCTCACGGTGGCAAACAGCGTCGTCACATCGCGGCGATCGCGCATGAGATGGCGGATCGGCCAGGCGATCTCGCTGGTCGCGAGCGAGGCGGTCGCGACCTGGTAGAGCAGCGGCTGGAACAGATGATGATTGCGGCGGTCGATCAGCGTGATCTCGACGGGAGCGCCCGCAAGCCGGTAGGTCGCCTCCAGCCCGCCGAAGCCGGCGCCGACGATGACGACGCGATGGGGATTTGCGGCCATGATGCACCTTCGAATCTCGCTGCTGCTCACCTTCATTTAAGTGCGGATTGGGCGCCGCGGTCCAATAGCCGTCATCAATCGCTGCATAGGCCTGATGTATCGATCTGGCGCGAAAAAGCGCCGCAGCCTGGACCAAGCCTTGGCCGAAGTGAGTAGAATTATATTTCTTGCCATCGCCGATTGAGGCGAAATATGGTGCAGGGCGGGCGCTGAGCCATTGGCGGCTCGACAGATTTTGCGTTCAATAGAAACAGGCCCGGGGCGGCGATCACCCCGTTTCCGGGACCGATAAGATAATATGGAGGGAGTGGTTATGAGGACGGCATTTTGGCTGGCGGGCGCAGCGGCGCTGGTGCTGGCAAATCAGGCATTCGCCGGCGACACGATCAAGATCGGTTTCGTCTCGACGTTCAGCGGCCCGACCGCCGTGATCGGCAACGACATGCGCAATTCCTTCGAGCTCGCGCTCGATCATCTCGGCCGCAAGATGGGCGGCAAGCCGGTGGAGGTGCTCTACGAGGACGACGGGCAGAAGCCCGATGTCGGCAAGCAGAAGACCGAGAAACTGGTGCAGTCGGACAAGGTCGACTTCATCGTCGGCTATATCTGGTCGAACGTGCTGCTCGCCTCGCTCAAGACCGCGGTCGATTCGAAGACCTTCCTGATCTCGGCCAATGCCGGTCCGTCGCAGCTCGCCGGCGAACTGTGCTCGCCTTACGTGTTCTCGACCTCCTGGCAGAACGACCAGACCCCGCAGGCGGTCGGCACCTATATGAACCAGAAGGGCGTCAAGTCGGTGTTCCTGATCGGCCCGAACTACGCCGCCGGCAAGGACATGCTGGCCGGCGTCAAGAGCACCTTCAAGGGGCAGGTCGTGGGTGAGGAATACACGGTGTGGCCGAGCCAGCTCGACTTCTCCGCCGAGCTCTCCAAGGCGCGCGCCTCCGGCGCCGAGTCGATCTTCGTGTTCTACCCCGGTGCCGCCGGCGTGCAGTTCCTCAATCAATATGCGCAGGCCGGGCTGAAGAGCACGATGCCGCTCTACACCGCCTTCACCATCGACGAGCTCTCGCTGCCGCTCCAGAAGGAGAACGCGCTCGGGGTGCCCGGCGCGCAGCAATGGGTCAACGACCTCCCCAACGAGCAGAACAAGCGCTTCGTCGCCGACTACCGCAAGAAGTACACCGGCCTGCGCCCGACCTTCTACGGTGCGCAGTCCTATGACGCCGCGAACCTGATCAACAGCGCCGTCGTCGCCGTGAACGGCGACACCTCGAAGAAGGACGAGATGAAGGCCGAGATGGAGAAGGCCAACTTCAAGTCGGTGCGCGGCGCGTTCAAGTTCGGCAACAACCACATCCCGATCCAGAACTTCTACCTCCAGGACGTGGTCAAGGATTCCGAAGGCCAGCTCGCGCTGAAGACCGTCGCCACCATCGTCGAGAACGACCAGGATCGCTTCCACGACAAGTGCAAGATGAAGTGAGGTTGGTGCTCCCAGCTGCCTCTGTCCCTCTCCCCGCTTGCGGGGAGAGGGACAGGGTGAGGGGGATTCTCCGCGGGGGCGGTAGACGTTGAGTTCGCAACTACTCACCACATCGTCATTGCGAGCGCAGCGAAGCAATCCAGTCTCTTTCCGCGGAGGGATTCTGGATTGCTTCGCTGCGCTCGCAATGACGAGTTGAGGGAGCGTTGCTCTTGATTGTGATGTGACTCGCTGAGAGTTCCCCTCACCCGGAATTTGCTCTCGCAAATTCCGGCTTCTCTCCGCATCCGCCTTCGCCAAAGCTTCGGCGGACAAGCGCGGGGGAGGCGAAGAACTACACCCTTGGCATGCTCATCGGCCTCACCTCGCGGGCCTGCGCTGCGAGCCTGATGGCGGCGTTGGACGCGCCAAAGCCCTGATAATTCCTGCGCTCGACGATCTCGAAGAAGAAGCGCTCGTCGAAGATGTGGGTGTAGACCTGGAAGAATTCGCCGTCGCCCTCGCGGTCGTAGAGGATGTGGTTGGCGCGCAGCTGCGCCATCAGCTCGGGCGCGAGGTCGTATTTGGCTTCGACATCGTCGTAGTAGTTCTCGGGGATATCCAGGAAGTCCGCGCCGCGCTTGCGCATCGCGGCAACGGCCGCAAAGATATCCCGGCATGCGAACGCGACGTGCTGCACGCCCGAGCCGAAGAACTCGGAGATGAAGCGCGCCGGCAGCGTCCGGTTGGCGGAGGAGCCGTTGAGCACGAAACGCAGGCTTTCGTCGCCGTTGATGATGGCCTGGCTCTGCACGAGGCCTCTGGGGTCGACGATCTCCATCTGCGGCCGCCGCTTCAGATCGAGGATGCCGGTGTAGAACAACAGCCAGGACAGCATCTCGTCATAGGGCATCGACTGTGCGATGTGATCGACCGCGAGCAGTGCATCGCCGCTTGCATCGCTTGCAACCGGCTCGAAATCGGTACCCCAGTTCTTGCCGGCCTGATCGAGAAAATAGAGCAGGCTGCCGCCGACGCCGTGGATCGCGGGGATCTCGAGTTCGCCCGGCCCGACCGGCTGGTAGAAGGTCCGCGCCTTCAGCGTCTCGGCGCGCTGCATGGCGAGGCCGGCATTGTCGACATCGAGCGCAATCGCGCAGACGCCGGGACCATGGGTGACGTAGTGCGAATGGGCAAAGCCGTCGGTCTCGCAATTGATGACGAGCTCGACCTTGCCCTGCGACCAGCGCTCGACAGCCTTGCTGCGGTGCCGGCCGGTCTTGCGGAAACCGAGCTGCGAAAACAGGCGGCCGAGTTCGCTCGCCTTGGTCTCGTTGACGGCGAACTCGATGAAGCCGGTGCCGCGACTTCTGGCTTTCGGTGCCAGCGGCTCGCCGGCAAGCTTCGGCCAGTCCGGCGCGAGCTGGTCCTCCAGCAGGATCAGCGAGCGTAGCCCGTCGATCGCAGTCTGCGCCGCCGAGCCGGCGCGGAACTGGTCGTTGAATATCTCCAGCGACAGCGGCCCGGCGTAGCCGGTCGCCGCAATCGCGGCCATGAACTCGCCGATCGGCAGGTCGCCCTGGCCGGGGAAGGAGCGGAAGTGCCGGCTCCAGGAGAGAATGTCGAGCTCGAGCCTCGGCGCGTCCGCCAGCTGCACCAGAAAGATCTTGTCGCCGGGGATCGAAGCGATCACACGGGTCGGAAAGCCCGGCGCCAGGGCGTGAAAACTGTCGAGGATGATTCCGATCGCGGGATGATCGGCGCGGCGCACGATCTCCCAGGCGTCGCGATAATCGTTGACATGGCGGCCCCAGGCCAGCGCTTCGTAGCCGACGCGCAAGCCGCGCCTGGCGGCTCGCTCGCCAAGCTCGCGAAAGTCGTTCGCGGCGCGGTCGATGCCGCCGAGCGAGGCGGGCGACACGTTCGAGCAGATCAGCAGCAGGTCGGTGCCGAGCTCCTGCATCAGATCGAACTTCCGCTCCGCGCGGCCGAAGTTGCGCGCGCGCTGGGGCTCCGGCATGCCTTCGAAATCGCGGAACGGCTGGAACGCGCAGATCTCGACATTGAGATCGCGGCAGAGCTTTGCGATGTCGCGCGGGCCTGCGCCGAACGACAGCAGATCGTTCTCGAAAATCTCGACCGCGTCGAAACCTGCGGCCGCGATGGCGCGGAGTTTCTCGTCGAGAGCGCCAGAGAGGGAGACCGTTGCGATCGAGCGCTTGTTCATGCCGCGCTCTCCTCCATGGCGCCGCCGAGGAAAAGCTGGCCGATGCGCGGATCGTTCAGAATGCGCCTGGCGTCATCGACCATGCGGGTCTGGCCGAGCTCGAGCACGATGCCGATGTCGGAGATCTCCAGCGCCGAGCGCGCGTTCTGCTCGATCATCAGGATGGTGACGCCGCGGTCGCGCAGGGATTTCAGGATGTCGAAGGTCTGCTGCACCATCAGCGGCGACAGGCCGATCGAGGGCTCGTCGACCAGCACGAGTTTCGGCTCGAGCAGCAGCGAGCGGGCAATCTCGAGCTGCTTCTGCTCGCCGCCCGACAGCGTCGAGGCCTGCTGCGCCGACTTGCGGCGCAGCGCGGGGAAGAGGTCGAGCGCCGCCTCGATCCGCCGGGGCAGGTCGAGGCCCTTGTCGGCGGCGACGCCGCCGAGCTCGATGTTGTGGCGCACCGACAGCTCGGGAAAGATGTTGCGCCCCTGCGGCACGTAGCAGATGCCGGCGTTGAGCAGCGCGCGCTGGCTCCAATTCGTGACATCGCGACCCGCGAAGCTGATCTTGCCCTCGCGCAGCCTGAGCAGGCCGAAGATCGCCTTGAACACGGTCGACTTGCCGGCGCCGTTCGGGCCGATGATGGTGGTGATGGTCGCCTGCGGCACGGCGAAGGTCGTGCCGTTCAGGATCGTCATCTTGCCGTAGCCGCCGACGAGATTGTGGACCGAGAGGATCGGGTCACTCATCACTCGCTCCCTACAGCATGATCCGGAAAAGTGCGCAGCGGTTTTCCGACAAGATCATGCTCAAACAACAAGGCTAAAGCGCGATGCCGGTTCATTCTAATCTCCATCGCGCTTTAGTGTCCGAGATAGGCTTCGATCACGGCGGGGTTCTTGCGGACCTCGTCCGGCCGTCCCATCGCCAGCACCTTGCCCTCCGCCATGACCATCACGCGCGAGCACAGCGACATCACGAACTCCATGTTGTGCTCGATCACGACGAAGGTGGCGTTCTTCTCGCGGTTGATCGCGACCAGGCGCTCCTTCAGGTCAGCCAGCATCGACGGGTTGACGCCGCCGGCGGGCTCGTCGAGCAGCACCAGGCGTGGTCCGCCCATGAAGGCCATGGCGGCATCGAGCAGCTTCTGCTGGCCATAGGAGAGACCACCGGCCGGTTCGTCGGCGAGATGATCGAGCTTGAAGAAGCCGATCATCTGGTTGGCGGCGTCGGTCAGCCCCGCATCGGAGCGGCCGACCAGGCGCGAGGCCATGTTGCCCTGGTGCTCCTGCCCGGCGAGGATCAGGTTTTCCCGCACCGAGAGCTTTGGGAACACCTGCAGCAGCTGGAAGGTGCGGCTGACCCCGAGCCTGTTGAGCTCGGACGGACGCAGGCCGGTGACGACCCGCCCGTCAAGCTTCACTTCGCCGCCGCTCGGGCTGAGCTGGCCGAGGATGCAGTTGAACAGGGTCGACTTGCCGCAGCCGTTCGGGCCGATCAGGCCGAGAATCTCGCCCTCGCGCACGTCGAACGAGACGCCGCCGACGGCGCTGATGCCGCCGAAGTTCTTCTTGATGTCGGTGACTTCGAGGACCGCACTCATTGCGCCGTCTCCAGGCGGGATTTCGCGACGGCACGTAGCGCCGAAGCCGCTTTGGTACGGCGTTCGGCGAGATAACGGTCCAGGAGTCCCAGAATGCCCGTCGGCGACCAGATCAGCAGCAGCATCACGGCGACGGCGTAGAGCATCAGATAATAGCCTTCGGTGAAGCGCAGCCATTCCGGCAGCAGCACCGCGATCATGGCGCCAAGGAAGGGGCCGAAATAGAACCCGGCGCCGCCGACGATCACCATCATTAGCAGGTCGAGCGAGAGCGACAGGTTGAACGGAACAGGGTCGATATATTGCGTCAGCGGCGCGTAGAGCGCGCCGGCGACGCCGCCGAGCGCCGAGCCGATTGCGAACGCCATCAGCGTATAGCGCCGTGTGTCGATGCCGAGCGATTGCGCGCGCAGCGGATTTTCGCGCAGTGCCATGAAGGCGCGGCCCCACGGCGAGCGGATCAACCACCACATCGCGAGCGACACGATCGCAAGCGAGGCGAGACACACATAGTAGAACGGCAGCGGCTTGTTGGTTGCCAGCCCGAAGATGTGCGGGCGCGGGATGTTGGAGATGCCGTAGATGCCGCCGGTCAGCCAGCTCTCGTTGCGGAACACCAGGAAGGCGAGCGTGGAGAAGGCGAGCGTGACGAAGGCGAGATAGTGGTGCTGCACGCGCAGCGCGGGATAGCCGAGCACCCAGCCGACCGCGAAGCTCAGGACGATCGCGACCACGATCGCCGCCGGCAGGGGCCAACCATGCGTCGTCATGATCGCCGCCGCATAAGCGCCGATGCCGACGAAGGCACCCTGCGCCAGCGAGACCTGGCCGGCATAGCCGAGCGTAAGATTGAGGCCCATCGCGGCGATGCTCATCACTGCCCATTGGCTGAGGATGAACAGGCCGTAGCGGTTGAAGTTCATGGGGACGATGATCAGCGCGGCGATGACGGCAAGGCCGAGCGCGATCTTCAGGGGTTTGGCGAAGCCGCTCATACGGTGCGCTCCTCGGCACGGCCAAGCAAGCCCTGCGGCCGGAACAGGATGACTGCGATCAGGAAGATCATCGGCACGGCGGCGCGGTACTGCGTCGAGACATAGGCGGCCGCGAGATTGTCGAGCACGCCGATCAACAGGCCCCCGGCGATCGCACCGCGCACCTGGTTGAAGCCGCCGACGATTGCGGCGATGAAGGCGGCTTGGCCCAGCACCTCGCCGGAGGAGAACTTGGCGAGGTAAATCGGCGTGATCAGGAGCGAAGCCAGCGCGACCAGGAAGGCGTTGATCAGGAAGGTCAGCAGGATCATGCGCTCGACCGGGACGCCAATGATGCGCGCCACCGTCGGGTTCTGCGCCGCCGCCTGCATCTGGTGGCCGAGCGAGGTACGGTTCAGAAGCGTCGTCAGTCCAAGCACGGCGAGGATGGCGACGACGAGCACGCCGATGCTCTGCAGCGAGACGGCGTGGCCGAGGATGGAGATGTCGCCGGTCGGCACGACCGAGGGGAAGGGTGACGCTTCCGCGCTGTAGAACTGCTTGACGGCCTCCTTGATGCCGATGGCGAGCGCCATCGTCGCAATCGCCAGCGGCAGCACGCCATGGCGCATCATCGGGTCGACCAGAAGCAGCTTGAAGGCGAGGCCGAGCAGGATCATCGAGAGCAGGATCCCGAGGATGATGGCGAGCCAGAACGGCGCGCCCACATGCATGGCCGCCAGCATGAGGAACGCCGGCAGCATCACGAACTCGCCTTGGGCGAAATTGATGGTCTGCGAGGTCTGCCACAGCAGCGTGAAGCCGACCGCGACCAGCGCGTAGATCGCGCCAGTTGCAAGTCCCGCGACCAGAAGATCGAACAGGTTGGACATGTTCCCCTCTTTATCTCACTCCGCTCTATCGTCTCCCTCTCCCCGTTCTCACGGGGAGAGGGCGGGGTGAGGGGCTGTCTCCGCGAACTCAACTGTCACCGTGACTGCGGAAGCAGCCCCTCATCCCAACCCTCTCCCCGCGAAGAGCGGGGCGAGGGAGAAGAAGGGCGAGAGCGCCTCACTTTACCTTCGGCAGCACCTGCTTCACGACCTGCTTGCCCTCGACGACCTCGACCAGGAAGCTCTGACGATCGATGTCGCCGGTGTCGCTGAAGGTGACGTCCATCAGGATGCCCGGCTCGTCGGCGGCCTTGATGGTCAGGCCGTGCAGCGTGTCGGCGAACTTCTTGGGGTCGACCTTGCCCATCTTCTCGGTGGTGGCCTTCACCATATAGACGGCGAGATAGCCCTTCAGGCCGTTGTGGTCCGGCACGTAATTGTACTTCTTGGAGAACTTCTCGCGGAACGCCTTGATCAGATCGACCGGGGCATCCGTGGTGAGGCCGACATGGCCACGCGCGCCGTTGGCGGCATCGCCGGCGAGCTCGATCACCTTCTGGCCGATCAGCGTGGTCTCGCCCATCAGCGGCACAGTGACGCCCTGCCGCTTCAGCTCCTTGAGGATGCGCGCGCTCTCTTCTTCGTTGAGATACACGAACACGGCGTCGGGGTTGGCGGCCTTGATCTTGCCGACGTCGGCCGCGAAATCGGCCTGGCCCGCCTCGGTCGAGAGATCGGCCACCACCTTCGAGCCGAGCCGGTCGAGCTCCTTGATGACGACGTCGCGGCCGCCGCGGCCGAAATCGTTGTTGACCCAGATCACGGCCACCGACTTCGCCTTCATCTCGTCGTGGATGTACTTTGCGACCTTCGGCATCGAGGATTGCTGGCCGAACGAGGTGCGGAACAGGTACTTGTTGCCTTGTTGCGTCAGCTCGGCGGCCTCGCCACCCATGATCTGCGCGATGCCGGCCTCGGCGGCGAGCGGCGCGGTGACCTTCACCGAGCCGGAATAGCCGGGCCCGAGCAGCACATACGGTTCGCCGTCGAGCGCCTTCTGCACCTGCGCGCGGGCGACGCCGGGGTTGGACTGCGAGTCGGCGTGGGTGACCTCCAGCTTGCGGCCGAGCACGCCGCCCTTGGCGTTGATCTCCTCGACCGCGAGGTCGATGCCGTTCTTCCAGTTGGTGCCGACGGTGGCGCCGCCGCCGGACAGCTCGGCGACGTCGGCGAGCTTGATCGCCTGGGCGTAGGCGCTGGTTGCGGTCATGATGGTGAACAGCGCGCCCACCAATAGCGTTGGTTTCATCGTCCTCTCCTCCCGTTTCGAATCTTGCAAGCGGCCTTGTGTCCGGCCGCTTTGCCTCAAGCTGCCTGATAGGCGGCACTGCGCGCAGCCATCACGGCATCAAAAGCCTCTCCCATGATCTCGGTCGATGGGGCAAGGCCGGTGAACAGTTCGAAGGCGTCCGCGGCCTGGTAGATCGCGAGCTCGCGTCCGGTCATGATCCGGGCGCCTTTCTCTCGCGCTGCGGCAAGCAGCGGCGTGATCAGCGGCGAATAGACGGCGTCGGCGACCCACAGGTCCGCCCTGAGCAGCGCCGCCGGTACCGGCGCGTCACGGCTCGGCAGCATGCCGACTGGCGTGCCGTTGACGAGGCCGGTCGCGCCAACGAGCGCGTCCTCGATGCTTCCAGCCACCCTCGCACCGCCTTGCCCGGCGAGCAGCCCAGCGAGTTTCTCAGCGCGCGCCGGCTCGCTGTCGAAAATGCGGATGTCGGCGACCTTCAGGCTCGCCAGCGCGAACGCGATGGCCTTGCCAACGCCGCCGGCGCCAATCACCGCGACGGCATTGCCGGACGGCGCAAGCAGTGGCGCCACCGCCCGGGCGAAACCCGTGGTGTCGGTGTTGTGGCCGGTCAGCCGGCCATCTCCGACGACGACGGTGTTGACCGCGCCCATGCTGGCTGCGCCCGGCGCCAGCGCGTCGAGCAGCGGGACCACGGCCTCCTTGTAGGGGTAGGTGACATTGACGCCGGCGAAGCCGAGCCGCCGCACGCCTTCGAGCATCATGCGGAGCCCGGCCGCGTCGGCGCCGGCGACCTCGATGAGCTGGTAGTGACCGCGCAGGCCAAGCGCCTCGGCGGCGCGTTCATGCATGGCGGGGGACGCGGAATGCGCGATCGGCGCGCCGATCAGGCCGGTGAGAAGCTTCTTGCTGGCGGCGTATCCGCGCTTCGACATGGTTCGCCATCGTCTCGTTGGGAGCGTCCGGTCCCGGCCATTAGCGGGGAAAACCGCGCAATTCCAGCTGCGACGATAGCCTTTCCTCCGCCTAACACAATTACCCTTTTATCCGGCAAACCTAACATCATGTTATTTCTTCCGGCCCCGTGCCGAAACGGTCTTGCCGTTGCCGCGCAACGGCTCGACCGCGCGCATCTCGGTGCGCAGGGACTCGATGAAATACTCGGCATGCAGCGACAGCGGCGCGCCGCGCTTCACTGCGACATAGGTGTCGAACCGTGTCGGCTCGGTGATCTTCAACAGCTCGATCCCCGGATAGCCGCCATGGGCCACCGTGAACTGGTCGATGATGGCGATGCCGAGCCCCGCCTTCACCAGCGCGCAGACCGTGGTGCCGAAGCGCGCGCGGATGGTGATGTTGTAGTCGAGTCGGTTGCGCGCAAAGATCTCGGCCATGATCCGCCCATAGGGATCGTTCGGGTCGATGCCGATCAGCGGATAGCGGGTGATCTCGGCGGCGGAGACCTGCTTGCGGCCGGCGAGCTCATGGCCGGGCGGAACGATGCAATAGAGCTCGCCCGAGGCGAGCGGCATGAAGTCGAGCCCGGAGTGCTCCAGCCGGTAGCTCATCGCGACGCACTCGCCGCGGCCGAGCAGGAGATAGTCGATGGCTTCCTCGAGCTTGAGGATGTTGATGTCGATGCCGAGATCGGGATAGCGGCGGCGGACGCGCTCGATCGCGCGCGGCACCATCACCTGCGAGATGCTCGGCACCGAGCCGATGCGCAGCTCCGAGAGGCCGCCGCGGCCGATCTTGGAGATGATCTCGGAGAGATCGTCGACCTTCTTGTAGACGCCGTTGATCTGCTCGAAGATGTTCTCGGCTTCCGGCGTCGGGAAGTAGCGCCCGTTCTGGCGCTGAAAGAAGCGGATGCCGAGCGAGCGTTCGGTGTATTTGACCAGACGGCTGATTCCCGGCGCCGACACGTTGAGCAGCTTCGCCGCACCGCCGATGGTGCCCGTCACCATCACGGCACGGATCACTTCAACCTGGCGCAGCGTCATCATGGCCTTGAAATGTCCTTGGCATCCGGAAGACGATCGTGGCGGCGATCATCTCACGAGAGCCGTGATGTCATCCAGCGGCAAGTGGGGTGTCGATGTGGACGGAGGCGGCAGACTCTGCCTTCTCCCCTTGTGGGAGAGAGACCCCTCATCCGGCGCTTCGCGCCACCTTCTCCCACAAGGGGAGAAGGGAAACCACATTTTCAGCCAGAGAGTTTCGACTACAATCTGCGCGCTCAAATGGAAGGGCCGCGTCGCCGCGCGATCAGTTGCATCGGCGTCGTTTGTTGCAACTGCGATGGCTAGCTCGCCGGGCCCTCGGGCGATACGTTCTCGGCCGCCTCCGCGTGCTCGCTTTGCAGCACCTTGCGCGCGAACTCGATGATCTTCTGCTTGTTCGCCGTTTCGCGGACGGCAAAAAACACGCGGTTCAATTCCAGTCCGAGCACGCTGTTGAGGGCAATGTCCTCGTCTTCCATCATTGGTTTCCCGCTTCAGACATTTCAGGTGTATCGCGGCGTAAATTCTGCCACAAGTAGTTTAAATCTTCAGAGCAGATCGGCACCGGGAAACTACGGCCACAGCCATTTGAGGCAGTTCGCAGATACGTGCTATACGGAAGCGGCGAGGGTCAGGAAACGCACCGATGTCCGCCGTAGACTATGGCCGGGAGGCGCTCGACTTCATCGAAGGCCTGCAGGCCTACCGCAAGGTTCCAGAAGCCATGAATGCGCTCGAAGCGGCCTTTGGTCGCTTCGGCTTCGAAACCATCATCGTGACGGGATTGCCGAATCCCGACCAGCGGTTCGCGCAGATGGTGCTTGCCAAGCGCTGGCCGGCGGGATGGTTCAGCCTCTACACCGAGAACAATTACGACCGCTACGATCCCGTGGTGCGGCTCTGCCGGCAATCGGTCAATCCGTTCGAGTGGTCGGAAGCCCCCTATGATGCCGAGCTCGAGCCGAGCGCAGCCGAGGTGATGAATCGCGCCAGCGAGTTTCGCATGTCGCGCGGTTTCATCGTGCCGATCCACGGGCTCACGGGCTATGAGGCCGCGGTCTCGCTTGGCGGCGTCCATCTCGACCTCAATCCCCGCAGCAAGCCGGCGCTGCACCTGATGGCCATGTATGGCTTCGACCACATTCGCCGTCTGCTCGAGCCGGTGCCGCACCCGTCGACGCACCTCACTCGGCGCGAGCGCGAGGCGATCGCCTGGGCTTCGCAGGGGAAATCGGCCTGGGAGATCGGCGAGATCCTGCACATCACGCAGCGCACCGCCGAAGAGCATCTTGCAACCGCCGCGCGCAAGCTCGGTGCCGTCAACCGTACGCATGCGGTAGCGCTGGCGATTCGCAACAAGATCATCGCTCCCTAGCCGCCTCACTGGGAAATTTCCCAATATCGGATCTGCATCTTTTCGCGGAGTCTGCCTCCATTGATAATGAATGGGGGTTTTCATGATTCACGCAATTTCCGCGGTAAATCGCCACCTTTATGAAGACGTGATCGAGCAGCACTTCCGGCTACGTCACGACATTTTCGTCGAGGAGCGGCGCTGGGAGACGCTGCGCAGGCCGGATGGCCGCGAGATCGATTCCTATGATGACGAGGACACCGTCTATCTGCTGGCGCTGGAAGAGCGTCGCGTCGTCGGCGGTCATCGGCTCTACCCGACCACCAAGCCTTCGATGATGAGCGAGGTGTTCCCGCATCTGGCGGCGGTACGCGGCTGCCCGGCCGATCCGCTGGTCTGGGAATGGTCGCGCTACTTCGTCGTGCGCGATCGCCGCGACGGCGCGCTCAACCTGCAACTGATGGCGGCGGTGCAGGAGTTCTGCCTCGATCAGGGAATCGCGCAGGTCAGCGCGATCATGGAGACGTGGTGGCTGCCGCGCTTCCACCAGGCCGGGTTCGTCGTCACGCCGCTCGGCCTGCCGGCCCTGGTGGAGAACGCATGGACCATGGCGGCGATCATCGACATTCGCCGCGAGACACTCGATGCCCTGCACGATCGAATCGGCTTGGCTTCCGTCGTGCAGCAAGACGGCCCGCGACTGGATGCCGTCGCCCGTGCCAACCTCTGCGGCTTCGCTGCCGCGCAACGAAAGAGCGCCTGAGATGTCGAACATGATGCGGGACAGCCAGATCATGGCGCAAACGAACGACGAAAATCTCGGCTACATGTCCGATATGGCGCTCGAGCTGGCGCAGATGGCGGACGACGCCGGGTTGGCGACGCTCGCCTATCTGTTCCGGATGGCAGCGCTCGAAGCCACGACGGCCAACGGCGGGCTCGCCGAACCCGATGATCTACCCCGGCAGATGACGTCGCACTAGACTTCCCCAGAACTCCGACAAATTTGCACCCTCTCGTCCGTCCGCCGGCGAGAGGGTGATCGCATGGGTGCGGCAGGTTGCCCCAGCCTGCACGGCAGCCTTCTTGCTAGGGTCGATCTCGATCTCGATCGCATGCATCGGCATGCAACAAAGTGCATGTTTGGTGTCGAATCGCTCTTGCCTCGGAACGATACTGCCATTACCCATTTTTCGGCCTTGAAGAGGCAGGGGGAGCTCTTTCACTGATGGCGACATTGCTCGAACATCGGCGCGACGCTGCGTGCGCCTGAAAGAGTCTTGATGCTGCTTGTCGTCGAACAGTTCCTGAACGGATTGCAGTTTGGCCTGCTGCTGTTCCTGCTCGCCGCCGGCCTGACGCTGGTGTTCGGGATCATGGATCTCGTCAACCTCGCGCACGGCTCGCTCTATATGATGGGGGCCTACTTCGCCGCGACCTTTGCCGCCTGGACCGGCAGCTTCCTGCTCGGCGCGCTGATGGCGCTCGGGGCCACGCTGGTGCTCGGCATCGTGCTGGAGGTGACGGCGCTGCGGCATCTCTATGGCCGCGACCACCTCGACCACGTGCTCGCGACCTTCGGCCTGATCCTGTTCTTCAACGAAGCCGTGCGGCTGATCTGGGGCCCGGCCGGTCTTGCGCTGCCGCTGCCGGCCTGGCTCACCGTACCTGTGCCGATCCTGCCCGGCATTCACTATCCCGCCTATCGCCTCGCGATCATCGTGGTGGCCTTGCTGGTCGCGCTGCTGCTCTATCTCGGCGTGATGCGCACCCGCATCGGCATGCTGATCCGGGCCGGCGCCTCCAATCGCGAGATGATCGGTGCGCTCGGCATCAACATCAAGCTGCTCTATACGCTGGTGTTCGGTTTGGGAGCCGCGCTCGCGGGCCTTGCCGGCCTGATGCAGGCGCCGATCCTGACCGTGCAGATCGGCATGGGCGAGAATATCCTCATCCTCGCCTTCGTCATCATCGTGATCGGCGGCATCGGCTCGATCCGCGGCGCGTTCCTCGCCGCGATCTTCGTCGGCATGATCGACACGCTCGGCCGTGCCTTCCTGCCGAACCTGTTGCGGCAGGTGCTGAGCGGTGCCGCTGCTTCCACCGCCGCGCCGGCGCTGTCGTCCATGCTGATCTACCTGCTGATGGCGATCGTGCTGGTGGTGCGCCCGGAGGGGCTGTTTCCGGCCAATCGTCGATGAAGGCTATCACGGTGAGCAAGGCCGTCACGGCCCTGATGCTGGCGGGCCTCGTGCTGCTGCCGCTCTATTCGCAGCTCTCCGGCAACATCTTCATCCTGACGCTGTTCACCCGCATCATCATCCTGGCGCTGGCGGCTGCGAGCCTCAACCTGATCATGGGTTTTGGCGGCATGATGAGCTTTGGTCACGCCGCCTATCTCGGCATCGGCGGTTACGCGGTCGGCATGCTCGCTCAGGAAGGCGTGGGAAGCGGCTTCATCCAGTTTCCGGTCGCGCTCGCCGCCTCCGCCATTTACGCGCTCGTGATCGGCGCGCTCTCGCTTCGCACGCGCGGCGTCTACTTCATCATGATCACGCTTGCCTTCGCCCAGATGGCCTATTACGTCGCCTCGGGGCTGGCGCGTTACGGCGGCGACGACGGCCTCACCATCTACAAGCGCAGCGACTTCTCCGGCCTGATCGATCTCGGCAATCGCGTGCAGTTCTACTATCTCTGCCTTGCCTGCCTGTTCGGCGTCATCTTCCTGATCTGGCGCATCGTCAATTCGCGCTTCGGCCTCGTCGTGCAGGGCCTGCGTTCCAACGAGCAGCGCATGCAGGCGATCGGCTTCCCGGCCAAGCGCTACCAGCTGGTCTGCTTCGTCATATCAGGCACCATGTGCGGCCTTGCCGGGGCGCTGCTCGCCAACAACACCGATTTCATCAGCCCGGCCGTGATGTACTGGACGCGTTCCGGCGACCTCATGGTGATGGTGATCCTCGGCGGCATGGGCACGCTGTTCGGCCCGGTCATGGGCGCCGTGGTGTTCCTGCTGCTGGAAGAGTTCCTGTCGCAGATCACCGAATACTGGGCGCTGATCATGGGTCCGCTGCTGCTGCTGATCGTCCTGTTCGGCCGCGGCGGCATCATGGGCGCGCTGGGGAGGGCTGGCCGTGGCTGAACCCTTGCTCCGCGTCGAAAAGCTGGTGCGTCGCTTCGGCGGCATCATCGCGACGGATCACGTCTCGCTCGACGTCGCGGAAGGCGAGCTGCACGCCATCATCGGCCCGAACGGCGCCGGCAAGACCACGCTGATCAGTCAGCTCACCGGACATCTCTCCCCGCATTCCGGTAGCGTTTTGCTCGGCGGCCGGGACATCACCGATCTGCCGGCCTATCGCCGCTGTGCGCTCGGGCTCGCGCGCTCGTTCCAGATCACCTCGCTGCTGCTCGACTTCACCGCCGCCGACAACGTCGCGCTGGCGGCGCAGGCGCATGCCGGAACCTCGTTCCGCTTCTTCGCCAACGCGCGCAAGGAAAAAGGCCTGCGCGATGCCGCCCAGGCGGCGCTCGATCGCGTCGGGCTCGCGCATCGCGCCGATGTTCTGGTGTCGAAGCTCAGCCATGGCGAGCGGCGCCAGGTCGAGCTTGCGGTCGCCCTGGCCAGCAAGCCGAAATTGCTGCTGCTCGACGAGCCCATGGCCGGCCTCGGCGTCACCGAGTCCCAGGGCATGGTCAAACTGCTCCAGGAGCTGCGCAAGGAAGTGTCGATCGTGCTGGTCGAGCACGACATGCCGGCGGTGTTCGCGCTGGCCGATCGCATCTCGGTGCTGGTCTATGGCCGCGTCATCGCCTCCGGCGATCCTGCCGCGATCCGCCAGAACGAGGACGTCAAGCGCGCCTATCTCGGTGATCAGCATGTGGTGACGCATCATGGCTGACACATTGCTCGAGGTCGAAGGCATCGAGACCTGTTACGGCCTGTCCCAGGTGCTGTTCGGCCTGTCGCTGTCGATCAAGCCGGGCGAGATGGTATCGCTGATGGGTCGCAACGGCATGGGCAAGACCACCACCATCCGCTCCATCATGGGCCTGACGCCCGCGCGCGCAGGCGCGATCCGTTTCGCTGGCGCCGAGGTGCGACAGCTTCCGTCCTACAGGATCGCAAAGCTCGGCGTAGGCCTCGTTCCGGAGGGGCGCCAGATCTTCCCGAACCTCACCGTGCGCGAAAATCTGGTGGCCGCCGCCGCGGACCGCTTCGGCAGCAGCAATCCGTGGACGCTGGCAGCGATCTACGTGATGTTTCCGCGCCTCGCCGAGCGTGCCTCCAATATGGGCAACCAGCTCTCCGGCGGCGAGCAGCAGATGCTCGCCATCGGCCGCGCATTGATGACCAATCCAAAACTCCTGATCCTGGACGAGGCAACCGAGGGCCTTGCGCCGCTGATCCGCGAGGAAATCTGGAGCTGCCTGTCGCTGCTCAAGAGCCGGGGACAGTCGATCCTGGTCGTCGACAAGAATGTCGACCACCTCGCCCGCATCTGCGACCGCCACTACATCATCGAGCGCGGCAGGACGGTGTGGAGCGGCACGTCCGACGAACTCGTGGCCGAGCCGGATCTGCAGCACAAATATCTGGGAATTTAGCGCTTCCTCGCGCGATGTGAGCAGCGGAATGCCAGCGCCTCGCATTCCCCGTCATCTGGTCAATTGACCTTACCCAATTCGCATGCAGCGCCCAACTAACGTGTGAGGCGGTGCGCGCCGATCTCGATCAGGGTGGTCCGACAAGACAAGCGATAGATCAGGCTGAAAAATTGATCCCACATGACCGAACTCCGTTGTTGATCATGGACGGAAATTATAGGCCGCGTGTCCTTCCGGCGTTTTTCGCGGAATGAGGAAATGGCTTCGTCCCGGAGTGGCGCAATGTCGTCGGAACTTTCCGGAAGAAGTCGCCTCACGGGAGCGTGAAGCAACGCGCCCGGCTTGAGGCCGGCCCGGATTCCGATAGAAGCCGGTAGTTCTCCCGAGATGAAGCGCGCGCGGCGAGGCAGTATCGTGCGGCGCTTCAGACTTGGTTGTCGAATGAGTTCCGATCGTGAAGATGATCCGCCGATCCTCATCTGCTCGAGATGCAGGCGGCCAATGAAGTTCCTGGCGACGCTGCCGGGAATCGTCATGCTCCGTTCGGAGCACGCTTACAATTGTATTCCGTGCCGGCGCGTCGACACGATTCGGCTGAAGTGACCATCGGTGCCGGATCGGGCCGGACTTGCTCAAAACATCTCGAAATACTCGCGATGCTCCCAGTCCGTCACCTCGGACAGGAAGCGATCGATCTCGGCGTTCTTGATGTGGGTGTAGTAGTCGACGAATTCGGTCCCGAGCTTCTCGCGGAAGAAAGGGTCGTCCTTCAGCGCGGCGACCGCATCGCGCAGCGATTTCGGCAATGGCAGCGCTTTGGTCTCGTAGGGCGTGTCCGCCGAGGGGGCCGGGGTCGAGCTTGCGGTCGACGCCGTCGAGACCTGAGAGAATCTGTAGCTGCATTCCCGTTGTCTCGAAGGCGGTGCTATAATGGCTCCAAGCATGAGAGAACAGGGAGGACGCCATGCACCATACCATGGTTCCCAGTGATCGCGTGGAGCGCGTCGCCGTCTATGGACGCGACGGTACGAAGCTCGGCACAATCGAACGGCTGATGCTCGACAAGCTGAGTGGAATGGTTGCCTATGCCGTGATCAAGACCGGTGGACTGCTTGGCACCCATCATCACTACCCTCTCCAGTGGAACGCGCTGAAATACGACCCCAGCCGCGAGGCGTTCCAGATCGAGTTGACGCTGGACGAACTCAGTAGCGGCCCGTGCGAGTTCGATGGCGATGCGTTCGACTGGGGCGACCGTTCGCGGTCCTACCCGCATCCGCATTACTGGTCGGTCTAGCGAGCAAGCCGGCCTGGAAGCCCGCATTCTCGCACCGGACTGGCTGGGCCCGAGCCGCGGCCACCGAGCCGCGTCTGACGTGATCGTCCGGCTATCCGGCGAGCGGCTGTTCGCCGACTTTGGGCCAATAGGTGCCAAAGCTCCAGAGGCCGCCCTCCGGATCGCGCGCGGCGAAATCGCGGCTGCCATAATCGGTTGTGTAGGGCTCCATTTCGATCTTTGCGCCAGCGGCTTTCACCTTCTCATAGAGCGCGTCTGGATCATCAACGGCCAGATAGACGGCATCTGTCCGCTGGCCGCTGATGTCACCAACCCGCTTGGCGTAGGCATCGTCGCGATGCGCGCCCAGCATGAGGATCGATGATCCGAACGCCAGCTCGGCGTGGATGATCGTGCCCTCCTTGCGGTACACCACGTGTTCGGCGAAGCCGAGAACGTTCTTCAACCAGGCGATCATCGCCTCCGCATCCCTGCAGCGCATCGTGTGGTAGAGGCGCGGCGCTTCGTAGCCGTTCGGCTGGTTCATGAAACCCTCCAAGTTCTGTGCAAGTTCTGTGCAAGTTCGGTGCAAGTTCGGCGCAAGTCCTTGCAAGCTTGTTGCGACGCCGACCCTAGTTCGGATCATGGCGGCAGGCTTGAACAAATGGGACTTGACCGTTGCCTCGCGCCGTCCTGGCGCTAGCCGCCGCCGTCCCGCATCAGGCGTGGATCGACGACATCGAGCCGCGCGGCCCATCCGGTCGGCGTCTCGCCGCTGAATATCCGGAAATCGCGAGCAAGATGCGCCTGGTCCGCATAGCCGGCGTCTGCTGCAATTGCGGCCCAGCCGCCTGTGCCGTCCGTCCGGGCAAGCGCACAGGCCCGATGAAAGCGCAGCATCTGGGCCAGCGTCTTTGGCGGAACGCCGATCTCGTTGTGGAAGCGACGCGTGAGATGCTTGCGGCTCCAGCCGATGTCGGAGGCGATGGCGGCGATCCTGATCGCGCCTGCGCGTTCCCAGAGCGTCTCCAGGGCGAAAGCGACCGCCGGCGAAGGCTCGTGGACGGCGCGGCGAAGCACGAAATCCTCCACGATCTCGAATCGCCGCCGCCAGCCGACCGCCTCGGCCACCCTGGCGCGGAGGTTCTCACCATCGCGTCCCAGAATGTCGTCAAGGCCGACCATGCGGGCGGTCAAATCGGGCACGGCTCCTCCGAAGAAGCGATACGCCCCGAGCGGCGTGAAATCGACCTGAACGCATTCGGCGCGGCCGTCGGATTCGATCAGGACCGGCCCGGGAAAGAGACCCGCCGCGAAACTCGGTCGAGCGTCTGCAGCATCCGATTGGTGCCCGAGCGCAATACGGAAGGGCGTTCCCAGGTTCACCAGCAGAGGGAGCGCAAGCGGCGCGGCGTGGCGGAAGGCGGCCAGGCCGAGGCCGCGCTCGCGGTAGAACGAGATGCTGGAGACCAGCCGCGCAAGGCGGGGGGAGGCAGATCGACGGATGACATCGGCGGTTGCGTCCATCGCGCGTCTCGCTCGTTCGCGCCCAGCATAGCGTCGCGATGGCGCCCATCCAAGTCTATCGCTACGGCACCGTGCCCTGCCGCGCTTCCGCCATCTCGCGCATCAGGAACTTTGCCGGGACGTCGTGATAGGTGCCGCGGTCATTGACATATTGCATATGGGCGCGGCCTTCGCCGTCGAAGGGGTGCAGCAGCGCATCGGTGCGATTTGTCCGGAGTTCAATTCAAGCAATGCATGGCGCATTGCGCGAGAGCATGGGCGCGTCCTCGATTTGCGACGAGGCGCTGCCGTATCAAGGCCGGTTGCGCATCCAGTCAGCAAGGCCCGACATTGCGCGGTCGAGATCCTGGCGCGCGGCGATATCAATCACCGTCTCCTCCAGCGCTCCACGCATGCAGAGCATCCACGCATCGCGCTCGGCATCACCGATGGCAAAGCCGATGTGCCGCTGCCGCAATCGCGGATGGCCCTTCTCTGGGGAATAGAGCTTCGGGCCGCCCGTCCATTCCGTGAGATAGCGCTTCAAGACGACCCGGATCAGACCGAGGTCGTCCGCATGCATCGCGCGGATGACTTTCGCTTCCGGCAGCGTGTCCATGCGGTCGTAGAAGCGGTCGACCAGACGATCGATCGTGGCGCTGCCGCCGATCCGCTCGAACATGGAGGTGCTGACGTCGGTGGGGGTCATGGTTGTTCCAAGCTGTCTATTGGGCTCGCATATAGTGACATTGTGGCGCGCCCACAAACTCCGCCGTCGTCCCGGACAAGCGAGCCTTAGCGAGCGCCGATCCGGGATCCATAACCACAGGGAGATGTTTGGCGAAGACTCGTGGTTGCCCTCTCGCGCAACGACTCTTTCCTGGGGATATGGGTCCCGGATCTGCGCGCGCTTGTGGCGCGCTTGTCCGGGACGACAGCGGAGCAATTGGATACAGCTCGCCCTACAGCGCCACGCTGCGCAGCCCGAAGCTGAGGGCTTCGTTCTGCAGCACTGGCCGCACCGCATCGATCAGCCGTGCAGCAGCTGCATCGACCGAAAGCCCGGCCGTATCCACCACCGCCGTCGC
This sequence comes from Bradyrhizobium diversitatis, assembly GCF_016031635.1. Lineage (GTDB taxonomy): Bacteria > Pseudomonadota > Alphaproteobacteria > Rhizobiales > Xanthobacteraceae > Bradyrhizobium > Bradyrhizobium diversitatis. The sequence continues at coordinate 7,488 of NZ_JACEGD010000049.1, read as the reverse complement.
GCGCGAATAAAGCGGCTCGCGGCTCAAGAGGATGTTGCGCAGCTCGGCCATCGCCGAGCGGTCATCCGCCATCGGGCGCAGATCGCCCTGGCGGCGGACGCGAGCCATGTGCTCCTCGGGCTCGGCCTTCAGCCAGATCGTGTAGAACGAGGTCAGGACCTGGTCGAAGGTCAGGGGCTCGGAGACGATGCCGCCGCCGGTTGCCAGCACCATCAGCTCGTTGCGCGCGAGCAGCTGTTGCAGCGCCGCCTGCTCCATGCGGCGAAAGCCTTCCTGGCCGTAGAGCGCGATGATCTCGGCGACCGAGAGGCCGTTCTGCTGCTCGACTTCCTTGTTGAGCTCGACGAAACTCCAGCCGATCTTCTTCGCCAGCATCCTGCCGAGTGTGGACTTGCCGGCGCCGCGCAGGCCGATCAGCGCGATGCCGCAGAATGGCGCGCGCCGCGGTGCGGAGGCGCTGCCGCCGGCGAGCAGATCCTTGGCCTGCGCGATCTGCGCCGGCGTTGCCTTGCGCAGGAGATCGCGAAACATCTGCCAGTCCGGCGTCGGATCGGCCGAGGGGAGCAAATCTTCGAGATGGGCGCCCATCGCGTCCGAGACGCGGCGCAGCAGCACGATGGAGACATTGCCCTTGCCGCTTTCGAGCTGGGCGATGTAGCGCTCCGAGATCCCCGAGACCTTGGCGAGCACCTTGCGCGACATGCCGCGCAATGCGCGCATGGTGCGCACACGTTGGCCGAGCTGTTCGAGGAAGCGGGATTCGGCGTCGGGACTTTCGCTCATGAGTCTTCTTTACAGGGGTCCTGCGGCGCGTTTTAATGAAACATAGTGCCTGCTGGCATTGACAGCAAGCCGTCGCGGTGTCTTTCTATGAATTATAATTCTAAATTCGGGGGAGATGTCCGTGAGCGAGGGATCCTACAATGCGGTGACCTGGCTGCTCGACCGTAACGTCGAAGAGGGCCGCGGCGACAAGCTCGCCTTCGACGACACCGTCTCGCGGCTCAGCTATGGCGAGCTCCAGCAACAGACCCGGCGCGCCGCCAACATGCTGCGCCGGCTCGGCGTCCGCCGCGAGGAGCGCGTCGCGATGATCATGCTGGATACGATCGATTTCCCGATCGTATTCCTGGGCGCGATCCGCGCCGGTGTCGTGCCGGTGCCGCTCAACACGCTGCTGACCGCGGACCAGTACGCCTACATCCTCGCCGATTGCCGCGCACGGGTGCTGTTCGTGTCCGAAGCGCTCTATCCCGTCATCAGGGACGTCGTCGGCCGCATGCCGGATCTCGAGCATGTCGTCGTCTCCGGTGCCAAGCAGAACGGCCACAAGCAACTGGCCGAAGAGATGGCCGGCGAGAGCGATCAGTTCACCACCGCGGCGACCCACCCGGATGAGCCGGCGTTCTGGCTCTATTCGTCGGGGTCAACGGGCATGCCCAAGGGCGTGCGCCATCTGCACTCGAATTTGCAGGCGACGGCGGACACCTACGCCAAGCAGGTGCTCGGCATTCGCGAGAGCGATGTCTGTCTGTCGGCGGCAAAGCTGTTCTTCGCCTACGGTCTCGGCAACGCGCTGACCTTCCCGATGTCGGTCGGCGCCAGCGTCATCCTCAACAGCGAGCGTCCGACGCCGGCCCGCATGTTCGATCTGATGAACCGCTACAACCCGTCGATCTTCTACGGCGTGCCGACGCTGTTCGCGGCGATGCTCAACGACGAGACGATGAAAAGCGAGCGCTGCGGCAAGGCGTTGCGCATCTGCACCTCGGCCGGCGAGGCGCTGCCGGAATCGGTCGGCACCAGCTGGAAGGCGCGCTTCGGCGTCGACATCCTCGACGGCGTCGGCTCGACCGAGCTCTTGCACATCTTCCTGTCGAACGCCCCCAGCGACATCAAGTACGGCTCCTCCGGCAAGCCGGTGCCGGGCTATGCGGTGCGGCTCGTCAACGAGGCCGGGCAGGACGTTGCCGACGGCGAGGTCGGCGAACTGCTGGTCGATGCTCCCTCGGCCGGCGAAGGCTACTGGAATCAGCGCCACAAGAGCCGCCGCACGTTCGAAGGACCATGGACGCGAACCGGCGACAAATATGTTCGTGATGCGGATGGCCGCTACACCTTCTGCGGCCGCGCCGACGACATGTTCAAGGTCTCCGGCATCTGGGTCTCACCGTTCGAGGTCGAGAGCGCGCTGATCACGCATCCGGCCGTGCTCGAGGCCGCCGTCGTGCCCGAAGCCGATCCGGAAGGGTTGCTGAAGCCGAAGGCCTTCGTCGTGCTGCGCCCGGGCGTGACAACGACGGACTTGCAGGAGACGCTCAAGGACCACGTCAAGCAGAAGATCGGCCCGTGGAAATATCCGCGCTGGATCGACGTGGTGGACTCGCTGCCGAAGACCGCGACGGGCAAGATCCAGCGATTCAAGCTGCGCGAGGGCGCGAATTGAACGGCATGGTGTGTCATATGACGCGTTCTATCGCCTCGAGCACCGCTGCGCTCCCTCCCCCCTTGTGGGGGAGGGCGGGGGAGAGGGGTAGCCTCAGCGGTGGTGCCGCGGTCGTTGGTGAGCGGCGCACGCCGCGCCCGCGCCTTCGAGAGAATCCCCGTGTGGCACCCCCCTCCCTGACCTCCCCCACAAGGGGGGAGGGAACGCCTGAGTGCGCGGAAGCACCTTCTGCTCATTGCGCGAAGAAGAGTGACATCATGACCAATCTCACCCCCACCGGATTCCTCAGCATCGATGGCGCCAGCCTCGAATACAAATGGCTCGCGCCGCAGGCGGCCGATGCGCCGACCATCGTCATGCTGCACGAAGGCCTCGGCTGCGTCGGGCTCTGGGGCGACTTCCCGGAAGAGCTGCAGCAGGCGACCGGCGCCGGTATCTTCGCCTATTCGCGCGCGGGTTACGGCCAGTCCAGCCCGGTCGCGTTGCCGCGGCCACTCGACTACATGCAGCGCGAGGCGCTGGACGTGCTGCCGAAACTGCTCGATGCGATCGGCTTCAAGCGCGGCCTCCTGCTCGGCCATTCCGACGGCGCCTCGATCGCGACCATCTATGCCGGCGCGCATCAGGATCATCGGCTGAACGGCCTCGTGCTGATCGCGCCGCATTTCATCGTCGAGGACATCTCGATCAAATCCATCGCCGCGATCAAGACGACGTTCGAGACCACCGATCTCAGGACGAAACTGGCGCGCTGGCACAAGGACGTCGACAACGCGTTCCATGGCTGGAACGGCGCCTGGCTCGATCCAAAATTCCGCGATTGGGATATCTCGGAATACCTCGCCTACATCCGCGTGCCCGTCATGATCGTGCAGGGCGCGGACGACCAATACGGGACGCTGCGGCAAGTCGAGATCGCGCAGGAGGAATGTTACTGCCCGGTCGATCTGAAGATCATTGCCGGCGCGGCGCATTCGCCGCATCGCGAGGCCGCGGGGCCGACCCTCGATGCCATCGTGCAGTTCGCAAAGGCCGCCTTGCGGGACGATCCAGGACTTCAGGCCGCATAAGGCGAATGCACGCTTAGATGAAGCAAAGTGCATATGACGCCGAGATTCGGGCTGGACTAACCTAGTTAGATGCACTATTGTGCATCTAACGCTCCAAAACGCATAAGCAAGCTTAAGGGTGGCTCATGGCCGGGGAAGATCGGCGCCTCGCAGGCGGCGCGACATTCATCGATTTCCAGACCGAACCGTCCCGCTACAAGCACTGGAAGCTTGCGGTCGAGGGTGACGTTGCGACCCTGACCATGGACGTCGACGAGAACGGCGGCCTGTTCGAGGGCTACCTGCTCAAGCTCAACTCTTACGATCTCGGCGTCGACATCGAGCTTGCCGACGCGGTTCAGCGCCTGCGCTTCGAGCATCCCGAGGTGAAGGTCGTAGTGATGCGCTCGGCCAAGAACCGCGTGTTCTGCGCCGGCGCCAATATCCGCATGCTGGCGGGCTCGACGCATGCGCACAAGGTGAACTTCTGCAAGTTTACCAACGAGACCCGCAACGGCATGGAAGACTCCTCGGAGAACTCCGGCCAGCGCTTCATCACCGTCGTGAACGGCTCGGCCGCCGGCGGCGGCTATGAGCTGGCGCTTGCGACCGATCACATCATCCTCGCCGATGACGGATCATCCGCCGTTGCGCTGCCCGAGGTGCCGCTGCTCGCGGTGCTCCCCGGCACCGGCGGTCTCACGCGCGTTGTCGACAAGCGCAAGGTGCGCCGCGATCACGCCGATTTCTTCTGCACCATCGAAGAGGGTGTGAAGGGCAAGCGCGCGGTGCAGTGGCGTCTCGTCGACGAGATCGCGCCGAATTCCAAGCTGGAAGCCAAGATCGCCGAGCGCGCCAGGGAGTTCGCGGCAGCCTCGAAACGCACCGGCAGCGGCAAGGGTATCGCACTGACGCCGCTCGATCGCGTGATCGATGAGACCAGCATCCGTTACGGCTTCGTCACCGTCGATATCGATCGCACGGCTCGCATCGCTACCATCTCGATCAAGGCGCCGGAGGCCGCGCCGCCTGCCGACATCGACGGCATGATGGCGCAGGGCGCCTCGTTCTGGCCGCTCCAGGTCGCGCGCGAGCTCGACGACGCCATCCTGCATCTGCGCATCAACGAGCTCGAGATCGCCATGCTCGTCTTCAAGAGCCATGGCGACCGCGCCCATGTGCTCGCTTGCGATGCCTTCCTCGAAGCCAACAAGGCGCACTGGCTGGTCAACGAAATCCGCCACTACTGGAAGCGCGTGCTCAAGCGCGTCGACGTCACCTCGCGCACGCTGGTGACGCTGGTCGAGCCCGGCTCCTGCTTTGCCGGCACGCTCGCCGAGCTCGTGTTCGCCGCCGACCGCTCCTACATGCTGATCGGCACGCGCCAGGGCGACAACCGCCCGCCGCCGTCGATCGAACTGTCCGCCATGAATTTCGGTCCGTATCCGATGAGCCACGGCCTGACGCGGCTGCAATCGCGCTTCCAGGCCGATCCGTCCGATGTGGAGCGCGCGGAAGCGACCATCGGCACCAGCCTCGATGCCGAGGAGGCCGAGGAACTCGGCCTCGTCACCTTCGCGCTCGACGACATCGACTGGGACGACGAGGTCCGAGTGTTTCTCGAGGAGCGCGCCAGCTTCTCGCCCGACAGCCTCACCGGCATGGAAGCGAGCCTGCGCTTCGTCGGGCCCGAGACGATGGAATCGAAGATCTTCGCCCGCCTCACCGCCTGGCAGAACTGGATCTTCCAGCGTCCGAACGCGGTCGGCGAGGAAGGCGCGCTGCGCCGCTACGGCAGCGGCCAGAAGCCGAAATTCGATATGACGCGAGTCTGACATTCACCGCGTCATGGCCGGGCAGAAGCGCGAAGCGCGTCTTCGCACAAATGTCCCGGCCATCCACGTCCTTCGCTCAAGGAAGCAAGAACGTGGATGCCCGGCACAAGGCCGGGCATGACGGAACGAGATCGCAAGGAGACACGGCCATGAACATGAACATCATGAACGTCGACTACTCGACCAAGATTCCGAACAACGTCAATCTGGCTGAAGACCGCCAGGTGCTGAAGGCGCTGGAGGGCTGGCATCCCGGCTACATGGACTGGTGGAGCGACATGGGGCCGGAAGGTTTTCAGGAATCGCTGGTCTATCTGCGCACCGCGTACTCGGTCGATCCGCGCGGCTGGGCCAAGTTCGATTACGTCCGCATGCCCGAATATCGCTGGGGCATTCTCCTTGCGCCGCAGGAAGAGAACCGCGTCGTGCCGTTCGGTGAGCACTACGGCGAGCCGGCCTGGCAGGAAGTCCCGGGCGAGCACCGCGCCATGCTGCGCCGCCTGATCGTGATCCAGGGCGACACAGAGCCGGCTTCGGTCGAGCAGCAGCGCCATCTCGGCAAGACCGCGCCCTCGCTCTACGACATGCGCAACCTGTTCCAGGTCAACGTCGAGGAAGGCCGTCACCTCTGGGCGATGGTCTACCTGCTGCAGAAATATTTCGGCCGCGACGGACGTGAGGAGGCCGACGATCTCTTGCGCCGCCGCTCCGGCGATGCCGACGCGCCGCGCATGCTGGGCGCGTTCAACGAAGCGACGCCGGACTGGCTGTCCTTCTTCATGTTCACCTATTTCACCGACCGCGACGGGAAGATGCAGCTGCACAGCCTCGCTCAATCGGGCTTCGATCCCTTGTCGCGCACTTGCCGCTTCATGCTGACCGAGGAAGCGCACCACATGTTCGTCGGCGAGACCGGCATCACCCGCGTCGTGCAGCGCACCTGCGATGCGATGCGCGCGGCCGGCATCACCGATCCCACCGACATCGCGAAAGTCCGCGCGCTCGGCGTCATCGATCTCCCGACCATCCAGAAGAAGCTGAACCTGCACTACACGCTCTCGCTCGACCTGTTCGGCTCGGAAGTCTCGACCAATGCGGCCAACGCCTTCAACGCCGGCATCAAGGGCCGCTACCACGAGACCCAGATCGAGGACGACCACCAGCTCAAGAACTCGACCTATCCGGTGCTCAAGCTGATCAACGGCGAGATCAAGCTGGTCGACGAGCCGGCGCTGACCGCGCTCAACATGCGCCTGCGCGACGATTACAGCCAGGATTGCGTCAAGGGCATGCTGCGCTGGAACAAGGTGATCTCGACCGCGGGCTATGATTTCAAGCTGACTCTGCCCAACGTCGCCTTCCATCGCCACATCGGCGAGTTCAAGGACGTGCACGCGACGCCCGACGGCATCCTGATCGACGATGCCACCTGGGCCAGGCGCAAGGACGAGTGGCTGCCGTCGGCGAGCGACGGCGACTTCATCACCTCTCTGATGCAGCCCGTCACCGAAACCGGCAAGTACGCATCCTGGATCTCGCCGCCGAAGGTCGGCATCGACAACAAGCCCGGCGATTTCGAGTATGTGAAGATCGAGTCGTAAGCACTCTTCACGAGACGGCGCGATCTTCGCCAAGATGCAGAGATCGCGCCACACACCTAGCCGTCATCGCCCGGCTTGAGCCGGGCGATCCAATATTCCAAAGACGGTTGTGACGAAATCGAGGCGCCGCGGCGTACTGGATGCCCCTGTCCCGGCTCCGCCGGGCCACAAGGTGCTCGGCCGCCGAAGCTTCAGCGAAGGCGGCAAGCCGGGGCATGACAGCGCCTTCTCTCCCGAAAGGTGCGAGAACGTCGGCTTGTGGACCGATATTGTTGCAAAAGTCATTGTAACCGACGAATGCCCCTTCGGCCATTGGGCAAAGTGGACCGGCTTTGATCCGCCGACCCTGACGCTCTCTACGCAACTCCTACGCTACGCGATGCAGAGAGCATGAGCGGGCGGAGGTCGTGCAACGAGCGACGCGAGGCGCCTCAGATTTTGCGCGATGGCAGCAAGAACAAACTCATCCTGTGCGCCTCGTGGTCCACGCAGTCGAAGCCGACCGAGCCTGAGAATGCGCTTCAGGTGTGCAAACCGCATCTCAATCTTCTTCCGCT
>NZ_JACEGD010000048.1 GCF_016031635.1 Bradyrhizobium diversitatis | reverse complement strand
CACCGCTCGGGAACGCTTGCCGTTGCGACAGCGAGCGAATGCATGCATCCACCTTGTCCTTGGCCACATCAATCCCGACGACAACGCGACTGTTTTGTGCCATCATCCACTCCCTTCCTTGCTCGGTTCGGGCTCGAAGCCCATGCAACTGTTCGGGTTGAGGAAGACACGCCGAATCCGTCCCACGCTCCCCGACAGGCTCTAGGCCTTTGAGCACGAACGGGCTCGGATCCAGCGACGGGCGGTTGGTCAGAACCGCCCGTTGTCACATCCTGGCAGATTTTGCGGACACAAGAGCGCGAAGGACACCGTTAAAACCATCCGCGCAGGGAAGGCCGGGCGACCGGCATCACCTGTGATCCACCCCGTGTGCATTTTTCGTTGCGCACGGATCTGCGGGTGCCGCCGGCGCCCGGTCTTCCCTGCGCCCTTTGGCTTCCATGGGGCGAAACGAACAGCAAAGCTCGGGCGAAAGCAGCCGCGAGAACGCGATGGTGTGCCTTCTCGAACCGTCGCCTGAGGTCAAATGGATGGTCGCGCAGGTCTCGTGCCCCGGATGCGGCGCAGCGCGCACTTGCGCGGTGCGGTGTAGAGCCGGGGCCCATGCATCACCGGGGACGTGCGGCTCTGGGTCCCGGCTCTGCGCCGCAGCGTTGCACGCTGCAGCGCATCCGGGACACGAAGAGCTATCCTTGCGGCATTGCCTCCTACAAGACAAAGGCCCGGTCGCGATCGCGGCCGGGACTTTGTCGTGAGAGTTGAGTGCGTCGGCCTATGCCGCCGTCGAAGCCTTCTGCGCGGCCTTCGCCTGCGCAGCCTCGGCCTCGTCCTTGCGGATCTCGGAGAGCTTCTTCTGGACCTGCTCCGAGAAGATGTACTGCGCCGGGCGCTGCTTGCTCATGTCGATCTCCGGCGCCATCGGGCCGGAGGTCTTGATGCCGCGCAGCGACACCCACATCGCCTTCAGCGGGTTGTTGAGCGCGGCCGTCGCGGCCGTGGGCTCGTAGCCGCAATGGGCCATGCAGTCGGCGCACTTTTCGTACTTGCCGGTGCCGTAGGTTTCCCAGTCGGTGGTCTCCATCAGCTCCTTGAAGGTTTTGGCGTAGCCTTCACCGAGCAGGTAGCAGGGCTTCTGCCAGCCGAAGATGTTGCGCGCGGGCATGCCCCAGGGCGTGCACTCGTATTCCTGGTTGCCGGCGAGGAAGTCCAGGAACAGGCCGGAATGCATGAAATTCCACTTCATGCCCTTGCCCATGGCAAAGACGTCGCGGAACAGCTTCTTGGTCTTGGTGCGGTTGAGGAAGTGCTCCTGGTCCGGCGCGCGCTCATAGGCGTAGCCCGGCGACATCGAGACACCGACGCCGAGTTCGACCGTGAGGTCGAGGAATTTCGCGATCTCCTCGGCCGGATGGCCGTCGAAGATGGTGGCGTTGACGTTGACGGTGAAGCCGCGCGCCTTGGCTGCCTTGATCGCGGAGACGGCGCGGTCGAACACGCCCTTCTGCGACACCGCCTTGTCGTGGTGGTCGCGCAGGCCGTCGAGATGCACCGAGAAGAACAGGTAGGGCGAGGGCTCGAACAGGTCGAGCTTCTTCTCGAGCAGCAGCGCGTTGGTGCAGAGCGAGACGAACTTCTTGCGTGCGACGAGGCCGCGCACGATCTCGCCGATCTCCTTGTGGATCAGCGGCTCGCCGCCGGGAATGGCGACCATCGGCGCGCCGCACTCGTCGGCGGCGTCCCAGCACTCCTGCGCCGTCATGCGGCGGTTGAGGATCGCGTCGGGATAGTCGATCTTGCCGCAGCCGACGCAGGCGAGATTGCAGCGAAACAGCGGCTCCAGCATCAGCACGAGCGGATAGCGCTTGCGGCCAAGCAGTTTCTGCTTGAGCAAATAGCCGCCGATACGCATTTCCTTGAAGAAGGGGATGGCCATTACACGTTTCTTTCTGGGCTTGAAATTCGGGTGGGTCAGCTCGCAGCCAATTGGGCCGGAAGCCGAAATTCGATGTTCTCCTCGCGGCCCGGCAACACCTGGACCTTGACCGGTCCGATCCGCCGCATCGCTTCGATCACGTCATCCACGAGTACCTCGGGCGCCGAGGCGCCGGCCGTGATGCCGACGGTCCTGGCATTTTTCAGCCACTCCGGATTGAGCTCGCTGCCGTCGGCAATCAAATAACTCGCGACGCCGGCCTCGGTGCCGATTTCGCGAAGCCGGTTCGAGTTCGAGCTGTTGGCAGCGCCCACCACCAGGATCACGTCGACCAGTTTGCTCAAGTCCCTTACCGCAGATTGGCGGTTCTGTGTCGCATAGCAGATATCCCGGATATCCGGACCTTGAATGTCTGTAAAGCGGGCCTGCAGGGCGGCGATGATGTCCTTGGTGTCGTCGACCGACAGGGTGGTCTGGGTGATGTAGGCCACCGGCGTATCCGCCGGCAGCGTGAGCGCCTTAACCTCTTCAACGCTCTGGACAAGCTGCACGGGCCCGGGGACCTGGCCCATCGTGCCCTCGACCTCGGGGTGGCCGGCATGGCCGATCAGGATCAGCGTGCGGCCCTTGCCGATGTAGCGCTTCCCCTGATTGTGAACCTTCGTGACCAGGGGGCAGGTGGCATTGAGCACCGGAAGATCGCGCGCGGCGGCCTCTTCCTCGACGCTGCGGGCGACACCATGGGCGCTGAAAACCGTCACCGCCTTCGGCGGAACCTCGGAGAGTTCCTCGACGAAGATCGCACCTTTGCTCTTCAGGCTCTCGACGACGTATTTGTTATGCACGATCTCATGGCGCACGTAGACCGGGCGGCCGTATTTCTCCAGCGCCCGTTCCACGATCTCGATCGCACGCACCACGCCCGCGCAGAAGCCGCGCGGTTGCGCCAGATACACTTCCATTGGACGCCCATTACGCAAGTTGCACCAATCCGCTTATGTAAGTCCCCGACGGCACCCCGATACTGACCAATGAGTTGCAATATCCGCACCATTGGTTCGCATACGCGGTAGCCGCCCACCCCCGGAAGGGGCTCCGGCGCATGGAGGCGCAATACTTTGTGTCAAAAAATCGGCATTAAGGAAAGGTCGGACCGCTACGGGTCCGATTGTTGAGGTATCATGGTAGGATATGCGATGGGCGCAAATGCGCGACATTCGTGCATCGTCCTTCGTCACTTTCCCGCCTCAACTCCCCGGCTATACCGGCCGCCCCGCATGATTTTTGCCTCGGTCTCCGCCGTTTACCTCGAACCTTCTCGCGGCGGGAACCACTCAAAACAGCAATAGGTTTCGCCCGGAAACTCCGATAAACAGCGGGCGTTTCTGGCAAGCTGTAACCGCAGAAAGAAAAGAAGTGCTGCAAAGCGTCGTCGTTGCCACCGTCAGGGCCTGCACCCGGTTTGCCTCCCTCGTCGTCCTTCTCGGGCTCCTGCTGTCGGTGGGAGCGGGCTATTACGCCGCGCGCCACTTCGCCATCAACACCGACATCAATTCGCTGATTTCCCAGAATCTCGACTGGCGCAAGCGCGACCAGCAATTCGACCAGGCGTTCGATCAGAACGAAACGATCCTCGCCGTGATCGAGGCCCGGACGCCGGAGATGGCGAGCGCCGCAGCAGACGCGCTCTATGCAAGGCTGAAGGACGACAAGACCAACTTCCACTCGATGCAGCAACTCGGTAGCGGCGAGTTCTTCGAAAAGAATGGATTGCTGTTCCTGCCGACGGAGGAAGTCGCCAAGACGACCGGCCAGCTCGAATCCGCCGCGCCCCTGATCGAGATCATGGCCGGCGATCCCTCGATCCGCGGCCTGACCGGCGCGCTGGAAACCGGTCTTGCCGGCGTCAAGCGAGGCCAGGTCAAGCTCGACAACACCGAGCGGCCCTTCAACCTGATCGCGCAGACCGTCGAGACCGTGCTCAACAAGGGCAATGCCAGCTTCTCCTGGCGCGAGCTCGTCAGCGACGAGCCGTTGAAGGATTCGGACAAGCGCGCCTTCATCGAGTTCAAGCCCATCCTCGATTACAACGCGCTGGAGCCGGGCAAGGACGCGACCGACGCGATCCGGAAAGCCGCGGCCGATCTGGACTTCCCCAACAAATACCAGGCGCGGGTGCGCCTGACCGGCCCGGTCCCGATCGCCAACGAGGAATACGCGACCGTCCAGGAGGGAGCCGTCGTCAACGGCATCGGCACCGTTCTCGTGGTGCTGCTCATCCTGTGGCTGGCGCTGCATTCGGCGAAGATCATCTTTGCGGTGTTCGTCAATCTCTTCGTGGGCCTTGCGATCACCACCGCGGCCGGCCTGATGATGGTCGGCTCGCTCAATCTGCTGTCGATCGCGTTCGCGGTGCTGTTCGTCGGCCTCGGCGTCGATTTCGGCATCCAGTACAGCGTCCGCTATCGCTCCGAGCGCTACAAGCACAATGACCTCTCGGGTGCGCTGGTGCTGGCCGCCAAGCGCTCGGCGGTGCCGCTGTCGCTCGCGGCGATGGCCACCGCTGCGGGCTTCCTCTGCTTCATGCCGACCGACTACAAGGGCATCTCGGAACTCGGGCAGATCGCCGGCGTCGGCATGCTGGTGGCGTTCGTGTCCAGCATCACCGTGCTGCCGGCGCTGCTCAAGCTTCTGAACCCGCCCGGCGAGCCGGAGCCCGTCGGCTATGCCTTCCTGGCGCCGCTCGATCACTTCCTGGAGAAGCATCGCGTGCTGATCGTCGGCGGCACGCTGCTGCTCGCGCTTGGCGGCCTGCCGCTGCTCTACTTCATGAAGTTCGACTTCAACCCGATGAACCTGCGCAATCCCAAGGCCGAATCGATCGCGACCTTCCTCGATTTGCGCAAGGATCCCAACACCGGCGCCAATGCCATCAACGTGATGACGACGTCGGAGGAGCAGGCGAGGCAGGTTGAGGCGAGGCTCGAGAAAGTGCCCGAGGTGCTCAGGGTGATGTCACTCAACAGTTTCGTGCCGCAGGATCAGCCGCCGAAGCTGAAGCTGATCGCGCAAGGCGCCAAGGTGCTGAACCCCGCGTTGAACCCCGATCAGATCGATGCGGCGCCGTCGGATCAGGAAAATGTCGAGTCGCTGAAATCTTCCGTCGACAATCTGCGCCGGACCGCGGGCGACGCGAAGGGGCCGGGGGCGCTCGCCTCGCGCCGTCTTGCAGACGCGCTCGAAAAGCTCGCCGATAGCGACGAGGCCACGCGCAACAAGGCGCAGGACGTGTTCGTCACGCCGATGAAGATCGTGTTCGACCAGCTCAGGAACGCCATGCAGGCCGGGCCGGTCACCCTGAAGTCACTGCCGCCCGAGCTCGTCAACGCCTGGAAGAGCAAGGACGGCATCATCCGCGTCGAGGCGCTGCCCAAGGGCGATCCCAACGACAACGACACGCTGCGCAAATTCGCGGCGGCGGTGCTCGCGGCCGAGCCGACCGCGATCGGGGGACCGGTCTCGATCCTGAAATCCGGCGACACCGTGGTGAAGGCGTTCATCCACGCCGGCATCTACGCGCTGGTCGTGATCGGGCTCTTGCTGTGGATCACGCTGCGCCGGTTCGTCGACGTGCTGATGACGCTGGTGCCGCTTCTGGTTGCCGGCGCAGTGACGCTCGAAATCTGCGTGTTGATCGGCCTGCCGCTGAACTTCGCCAATATCGTTGCATTCCCGCTGCTGCTCGGCGTCGGTGTCGCCTTCAAGATCTATTATGTCGTGGCGTGGCGCTCGGGCAGAACAAACCTGCTCCAGACCAGCCTCACGCGCGCGATCTTTTTCAGCGCGCTGACGACGGCAACCGCGTTCGGCAGCCTGTGGCTGTCGAGCCATCCCGGCACATCCAGCATGGGCAAGCTGCTGGCACTCTCGCTGGTGACCACGCTTGCCGCCGTGCTGCTGTTTCAGCCGGCCCTAATGGGCAAACCCCGCAATCTCAGGGAGTAGGCAGATGTCGCCGACGGGGTCAGCGGCGCCCTTCTGACCGGGCTTGGCGGCGCCGGCGGCCTTCGGAGCTGCAGGCGCAGGCGCAGGTGCCGTGGCGCCTGTCGTGGCTTGAGCTGCCTGCGCACCTTGAGCCTTCGGCGGCGCGGCGCCGCCGGATTTCGGCGCGCCCTTGGCCATGGCGTTGACGGGACTCGAGGGGATTGGCGGGCCGACCCGGGTCCAGGTCTCGCCGCCGCAGAGGAAGCCCATCACGCAGCCCTTGATTTCGAGTTGGTCGGGACCGGCCGGCGTGATGGTCGCGCTATAGAGCTGTCCATCCTTGGCGTTGTAGACCTGCCCTTCCCACTGATCGATACCGGGCTTCTTCTTCATGTCGATCAAGGTTGCCATACCCAGCGTCGGCCTGTTCTTTTTCGAGACATCCGGATTGTTCTCGTCGCGCCCGCCGGGTTGCTTTTCCCAGGAGACCGCGCCCCACATGCTGCCATAACATTGGGCGACACGAATGTTGGCAACGCTGTCGGCCACCCGCCAGTCGCCGGTCGGGTCTGCAGCGAGCGCGGGTGTCAGGCAGGTGTAACCGCCAGCCAGTATTAGTCCGGTGTAAAGGGCTAAACGCATGATGGTTCCTTGGCAGTGCAACATGATCTAAAAGCTGTGCTTGCGAAGATGGTCCGAAAAAGGGCAAAAGGCCGCACAGACCGTTTTCAGCAGCGGTCCGTTTTCAGTTGACGAGACGGCCTCCAATCGAAGTATGTAGCGGATGCACAGCCCAAATCCAGACATGTCTCAGCTATTCGCGGACCGTCAGGCCCAGCGCAGCACCCTGCATAACCGGTATCTGAACGAGCAGTTCGTCCGGGTTCTCAAGACCATCGGCTACGATGTCGGCTTCCAGAAGGGGCAGGGGCAGTACCTTTACGATCGCGAGGGCGCTCGCTACCTTGACCTGTTGTCCGGCTTTGGCGTGTTCGCGATCGGGCGCAATCATCCTGTCATGCGCGATGCGCTCAAGAGCGTCCTCGATGCCGACCTGCCCAACCTCGTCCAGTTCGACGTCTCGACGCTCGCCGGCGTGCTGGCCGAGCGGCTGCTGAAATACGTCCCCTATCTCGACAAGGCGTTCTTCGCCAATTCCGGCGCGGAATGCGTCGAGGCCGCGATCAAATTTGCGCGTGGCGCGACCGGCCGCCCCGGCATCGTCTATTGCGCCCACGGCTACCACGGCCTGACCTATGGCGCGCTGTCGCTGACGGGCGATTCGAACTTCCGCACCGGCTTCGAGCCGCTGCTGCCGGGCTGCACCCCGGTCCCGTTCAACGATCTGGCTGCGCTGGAAAAGGCCCTGGCCTCGCGCGAGGTTGCGGCCTTCGTCGTCGAGCCGATCCAGGGCAAGGGCGTCAACATGCCCACCGACGAGTTCCTGCCCGGCGCGGCCGCGCTCTGCAAGAAATACGGCACGCTGTTCGTCGCCGACGAGATCCAGACCGGCATGGGCCGCACCGGCCGCTTTCTTGCTGTCGAGCACTGGAACGTCGAGCCCGATATGGTGCTGCTGTCGAAGTCGCTGTCGGGCGGCCACGTGCCGGTCGGCGCCGTGCTGACGCGCAAGAGCATCTTCGACAAGATCTTCAACCAGATGGACCGGGCGGTGGTGCACGGCTCCACCTTCTCCAAGAACGACCTCGCCATGGCTGCGGGCATTGCCACGCTCGACGTGATGGAATCGGAGAAGCTGATCGAATCCGCCGCCAAGCGCGGCGCCGAGCTGCGCCTCGCATTGACGCGCATGGTGCCCGGTTACGAGCTGATGAAGGAAGTGCGCGGCAAGGGACTGATGATCGGCGTCGAGTTCGGCCCGCCGAAGTCGCTGCGCCTGCGCGCCTCCTGGAACGTGCTGGAGACCGCCAACAAGGGCCTGTTCTGCCAGCTCATCACCGTGCCGTTGTTCAAGGATCACAAGATTCTGACCCAGGTCGCCGGTCACGGCAGCCACACTATCAAGCTGTTGCCTCCGCTCACCATCACCGAGGAAGACTGCAGCTGGATCGAGCGCGCCTTCGACGACGTCATCGCCGGCAGCCACAAGGTCCCCGGCGCGATCTGGTCGCTCGGCAAGACGCTGGTGGACAACGCGGTGCGACGGTCGGCGTAGGGCCGGTCGCTCAGGCTGCCTTGGGCTTGTTGACAGTCTCGATGCGGTCGAGCGCCTTGCCGAGGTCGCGTCTGGCGATCTGGATATCGTAATCATTCTGAAGATTGAGCCAAAGCTCGGCCGTTGTGCCCAGTGCCTTGGCGAGCCGAAGTGCGGTGTCGGCGGTGACGCCAGTCTGCTCACTCGCAATCCGCTCAATACGTGTGCGCGGCAGGCCGCATGTCCTGGCAAGCGCGCCGGCGGACATGTTCAGCGGGACCAGAAATTCTTCCCGCAGAACCTCGCCAGGATGCATGGGCTTGAGTTTCTTGGCCATCGTCGCGTTCTCCTAGTGATAGTCCACGATCTCGACCTCCGCGGGGCCCTGTGCCGTCCAGACGAAGCACACCCGGAACTGGTCGTTGATCCTGATCGAATGCTGTCCCTTGCGATCAGCCGTGAGGGCCTCGAGGCGGTTAAATCGGCGAGTTCACCTGCGGCGTGAAGATAGCGCAATTTCCGGCGTGCAACCTTCACGAGGTCGGCCGGAAAGCCTTTGGGACTATCGCCGTTAAAGACCGCTTCAGTCGCTTTGTCCCGAAACGTCCTGATCATGCGCGTAGTGTATCACTGTATGATACGTAAGGAAAAGAAATTGTATCGATTTCTGATACATTCCTGTAGCCCCCTTTGAGGCGCTGCAATCCCTCCACATTCTCCTTCATTGCCGCCTCGAACTCGTCGACGAATTCGGCGGGCTCGTCGGCGCCGATATCGCTGATGAGGCGGCAAGCGCGGAGACCGCCGAGCCGATCGCAAAGCCACGCAGCACGGAGCGGCGGGACCCAACAGGCTGCACAGTATGCGGCAAGATGGGCCCCGGCTCTCGAGCGTATCACTGTGTGCTGCGCGGCATCCGGGGCACCAGACCTATTTCGCGAACTCCCGCACGGCTGCGGCCACGGCCGCCGGCACTTCCTGAGCCACGCAATGGCCGGCGCCTTCGAAGACCAATGTGCTGACGCGCGGGATCAGCGACACGGCGCGTCGCGCCATCTCCTTGTAGATCGGCCCTGAATTTGCGGCGGTCGTGACGCGCACCGGGCAGTCGATCTCGGTCAGCCAGGCAAACGGATTGCCGCGGGCGTCGCCCATGTACACCTGCTCCATCGCCTCGTAGATCGGGCGCAGGATCGCGGACTCGATCTCGGGTGTGCAGCAGAGTCGGACGCGGCCATCGTCGAGCGGCACGAAGCCGTGGCGCACATAGGCGCGCAGCGAGGTCTCGGTCCAGTCCGCGAAGGCCGGCACGGCGCGATAGCGCTCGAACACGGCGTCGGCACTGTCGAACTCAGCGCGTCGGCGCAGCGTGCTCTCGACGCGGGACAAGGATTCCTCGCTCAGTCCGCCGGAGCGCGTCCTGCGCGGATCCATCACTGTCGGCTCCATCACGAACAGGCGCGTGAAGCGGCCGGGCAAGAGTTTCGCCGCGAGCAGGAGATCGGTCGCCCCCGCGCTGTGCCCAATGCCGTAGATGTCGCGGAGATCGAGCGCATCGATCACGTGGCAGACGTCCTGCGCATAGTCCAGGAAATGATAGGCGCGGGGCTTGTGGCTCGCGCCATGGCCGCGGCGGTCGAGCGCATAGACCGTGTAGGTCGATGCAAGCTCGCGCGCGACCTCGTCCCAGACGTCGGCGACGAAACCGGTGCCGTGCACGAGGAGAGCGGGCGGCTTCCCGCTCTCGCCCCATTGCAGCATGGCGATTTGTGCATCAGTGGGGCCGATTGAAAAGCGCTGACAGATCATGGTGATCGGATGCTACCTCGCATCCTCCAGGATCATCGTCGCGCCTTTCTCCGCAATCATCGCCGTCGGTGTGTTGGTGTTTCCGGACGTGATCGTCGGCATGATCGAGGCATCGACGATGCGTAAGCCCGAGAGGCCGTAGAAGCGCAACCGCTCGTCCACCACAGCCATCGGATCGCTTGCCGTCCCCATCTTCGCGGTGCCGACGGGGTGGAAAATGGTGGTGCCGATGTCGCCGGCGGCCTTCGCCAGAGAAGCGTCGTCATCGCCTACCGTCGGCCCGGGCAGATATTCGCTTGGACGATATTTTGCGAGCGCCTTCTGCTGCATCAGGCGTCGCGTGGTGCGGATGGCGTCGGCGGCGACCTGGCGGTCGTCGTCGGTCGACAGGTAGTTCGGCGCGATGATCGGCTTCTCATCAGGTGTCGCCGCGCGCAAGCGAACGGTGCCGCGAGAGGTCGGCTGCAGATTGCAGGCGCTGACGGTGATGGCGGGAAAGCGGTGCAGGGGATCGCCGAACTTGTCGAGCGACAGCGGCTGCACGTGAAACTGGATGTTGGCGCGGGCGCGCGTCGCGTCCGAGCGCGTGAAGATGCCGAGCTGCGACGGCGCCATGGTCAGCGGCCCGCGTCGGCGGAAGGCGTAGTCGAGACCCATCAGGCCGCGGCGGAAGAGATTGTAATAGGTCTCGTTCAGGGTGCGGACGCCCTCGACCCGGTAGATCGCGCGCTGCTGCAGGTGGTCCTGGAGGTTGCGTCCCACACCGGGCTTGTCCATGACGATGTCGATGCCGAGCGGCGACAGCCAGTCGGCCGGTCCGATGCCGGAGCGATGCAGCACCTGCACCGAGCCGATCGAGCCTGCCGAGAGGATGACCTCGCGTTTCGCGCTCGCCTCGACGATCTCGCCGTTCTGGATGAAGCGGACGCCGACGGCGCGGCCTTGCTCGATGATGAGGCGGTCGACCAGCACATGCTTCTCGAGCCGCAGATTGGGGCGGTTCAGTGCGGGCTTGAGGAAACCGCGCGCCGACGACCAGCGCCGGCCGCGCTTCTGGTTGACGTGGAAATAGCTCGTGCCTTCGTTGTCGCCGGTGTTGAAATCCGGAATGCGCCTGATGCCCATCTCCTCGGCGGCGTCACCGACGGCGTCGAGAACGGCCCATGACAGCCGCGGCGCCTCGATTCGCCAGCCGCCGCCGGCACCGTGATGATCGCTGGCGCCGAGGAAGTGATCTTCCAGCCGCTTGAACAGCGGCAGCACGTCGTCATAGCCCCAGCCGGTCAGCCCAAGCTGGCGCCAATGATCGTAATCGGCGGCCTGTCCGCGCATCGAGATCATGGCGTTGATCGCCGAGCAACCGCCGATCACCTTGCCGCGGGGATAGGCGAGCGAACGACCGTTCAGGCCGGGCTCCGCCTCGGTCTTGAACATCCAGTCCGAGCGGGGATTGCCGATCGCGAAGAGATAGCCGACCGGGATGTGGAACCAGATCCAATTGTCGTCGCCGCCAGCTTCGAGAATGAGGACTCGGTTGTTCGGATCGGCCGAGAGCCGGTTGGCGACGATGCAGCCGGCCGTACCGGCTCCGACGACAATGTAGTCAAACTCACCTTCGAGCCGCCTTGGCATTCTGTTTCCACCCGGATGGTCACTTCGCGTTTCGTCTAATAGGCAGACGCAGCGGATCGGGACAAGCCCGGCCATGACGAGAGAACAGAGCTACCCTGGACCCTCCGCCGGTTGGGTGGACCGGCGCTTGCATGGTAGAGAGTCCTGTATTGCCAACAAAGCTCGAGACCTTCCATGCCCATCGTGAACCGCGTCGCCGACCTTCAGCCCGACATCCAGGCCTGGCGGCGGGACATCCATGAGCACCCCGAGCTGCTGTACGACGTTCACCGCACCGCAGCATTCGTCGCGGATCGGCTGCGGGAGTTCGGGTGCGATGAGGTCGTGACCGGTCTCGGCCAGACCGGCGTGGTCGGAGTGATCAAGGGCAACAAGCCGGTCGGCGAGGGGCCCAAGGTGATCGGCATGCGTGCCGACATGGACGCGCTGCCGGTCGAGGAGCAGACCAATCTGCCTTACGCCTCCAAGATCCCCGGCAAGATGCACGCCTGCGGCCATGACGGCCATACTGCGATGCTGCTGGGGGCCGCCCGCTATCTCGCCGAGACCCGCAATTTTGCCGGCGATGCCGTGGTGATCTTCCAGCCGGCCGAGGAGGGCGGTGCCGGCGGCGCGGCCATGGTCAAGGACGGCCTGATGGAACGCTTCGGCATCGACCAGGTCTACGGCATGCACAACGGGCCGGGCATCCCGATCGGTTCGTTCGCGATCCGCCCGGGTCCGATCATGGCAGCGACCGACGAGGTCGACATCATGATCGAGGGCGTCGGCGGCCACGCCGCGCGTCCGCACAAATGCGTCGATTCCGTGCTGGTCGGTGCGCAGGTGATCACGGCACTGCAGTCGATCGTCGCGCGCAGCGTCGATCCGCTTGAATCGGCCGTGATCTCGATCTGCGAATTCCACGCCGGCAACGCCCGCAACGTCATTCCGCAGACCGCGACGCTGCGAGGCACCATCCGCACGCTGACGCCGGAGGTGCGCAAGCTGGTCGAGAAGCGCGTGCATGAAGTCGTCGCAGGCGTGGCGCAGATCACCGGCGCCAAGATCGACCTGCGCTACAAGCGCAATTATCCCGTCGTGAACAATCATGCGGCGGAGACCGAAGTGGCGCGGCGCGTCGCCGAGCAGGTCGCGGGCGAAGCCAATGTGCACGACATGGCGCCGCTGATGGGCGGCGAGGATTTCGCCTACATGCTGGAAGCACGGCCCGGCGCCTTCATCTTCTGCGGCAATGGCGACAGCGCCGGCTTGCATCACCCCGCCTACAATTTCAACGACGAGGCGATCGTCTACGGCACGTCCTACTGGGTCAAGCTGATCGAGCAATCGCTGGCGGCGTCGTAACGCTCCGTCGTCATTCCGGGATGGTCCGAAGGACCAGACCTCAGGTGCGCAATTGCGCACCGGGGAATCTCGAGATTCCGGGTTCGGTCCTGCGGACCGCCCCGGAATGACAGCCTGGTACTTGGGACGCGCCTAGTCGTCGGGCGCGTCCCCTAGCCGCATCGCACTGCGATGCAAGGGCCGGGACATCAGGCAGCGCGGGCGGCCTTCTTCTGCAAGGCAGCGGCGATCTTCAAATCCTCGACAAAGCGCCGATACTCCAGCACCTTGGCTTCCGGATCCGGCAGCCGCAGCAGATAGGACGGATGCACCGTCACGAGTGCTTTGCGTCCGTCGGGAAGGTCAATGAGCCGGCCGCGGTTCTTGCCGATCGGGGTGATCTTGCCGAACACGCTTTGCGCGGCGGTCGCGCCCATCGCCACGATGAGATCGGGCTGGATTGCCGCAACTTCCCGCTCGTACCATTGCCGGCAGGCTCGGATCTCAGGTGTGTTCGGCTTCTGGTGCAGGCGGATTTTTCCACGCGGCACGAATTTGAAGTGCTTGACCGCATTGGTGACATAGACCTTCCTGCGGTCGACGCCGGCTTCCTCCAGCGCACGGTCGAGCATCTGACCGGCCGGACCGACAAAAGGATGGCCGACGAGGTCTTCCTTGTCGCCGGGCTGTTCGCCGACCAGCATGATGTTGGCGGACTTCGGGCCTTCGCCGAACACGGTCTGGGTCGCGTCCTTGTAGAGATGGCAGGAGCGGCAATGCGCGGCCTCTTCGCGGAGCGCTTCGAGATCGTCGGCAGCAAGCTTGCGTTTCATCGGGGCCTCCGGCCGCTTCTGAGGCTTGTGCGGATCGGTTGCGGCATTGGCGATCATGGCACCGGTCATGCGCTCGGCGTCCTCGATCAAGGGCTTAATGATCGAAGCCTCGGGCAGGTTCCTCCAATATTTCTTCGGCATTTCGCCCTGCATCGCCTTCACCTTGAGCCGTGCCGGATTGAAGATGCTGGCGTAGTAGCGCCGCCAGGTTTCTTCCAGCCGGTCTTCGCTCGGTGCTTCGCTCCTTCTGACGCCGGATGTGAACGAAAGTGCGTGGCCATCCCAATGCGCGCAGAGGTCCGGTGTCAGGATCGACCAGGGCATGTCGGCAAAGCGCTTGGTGAAGAACGGCGCAGCGAGCTCGACGATATGATGCTCAGGCTCGAACCAGGCGACGTAATGCGCCTGGCGTTCCCGGCCGATCTCGCGGAAGCGGACGAAGGCATGCATCTTGTGCTCGTCGCGATAGACCGCTTTTGCCATGGTCGTGACCTGCGCGACGTCAGGATCGGTCGCAACCTCGATGAGGTCGTGATTGTCCCTCAATCGCCAGAGTAGGCGATAGAGGATCGCAAAACGCTCGACATCGCGGTGCAGGATGGCGGCCTTGGCCAGCTCGACGAATTTTGCTGATACGTTGAAGGTGCCGTCGTTCACCTCGAGGATCGGAGACGGCGCGGGTGGCGCAAACAATTCCACTTCGCCACCTCGCACGGTCCAGGTGATATCACGCGGCTCCACATGATGTAGAACGAGCGTACGGGCGGCTTTGCGCCAGCCGTCGAAATCGGTTTCGGTATCGAGGGTGATGTACTGCATCAGAAGCCAAACCCCAGTTGCGTTGCCTTCGGCTTGAACCGTTCGATCAGCCCGGCAGCGTCGAGCCGATGGAGCGAGGGTCGGTGATCGCTGAGGACGATGAACGGCAGCGCCTTGTTCCGGGGCACGTGTAGCCGCGCGAGATCGGCAAGACGGATCGTGGTGGTGCGCCGCGTCGCGATGATGCGTTCGACCGCCTTGGTGCCGAAGCCCGGCACGCGCAGCAATTCCTCGCGGCTGGCGCGGTTGACGTCGAGCGGGAAGCGGTCGCGGTGGCGCAGCGCCCAGGCCAGCTTGGGATCGATGTCGAGCGGCAGCATCGCGCTGTCGTCGACGATCTCGCCGACATCGAAGCCGTAGAACCGCATCAGCCAGTCGGCCTGGTAGAGCCGGTGCTCGCGCAGCAGCGGCGGCGCCCGCAGGGGCAGGGCGCGGCTGGCATCGGGGATCGGGCTGAAAGCGGAGTAATAGACGCGCCGCAGCCGGTAGGCGCCGTAGAGATTGGCGCTGGTGTGGAGAATGGTGTGATCGGAGGCCGCGTCGGCGCCGACGATCATCTGCGTACTCTGGCCCGCCGGCGCGAAGCGCTGCGGCTTGACCTTGCTCTTTGCGCTGCGGCTGTCCTCGGCCTCGTCCAGCTTCAGTCGCAGCCGGCCCATGGTGCGGCGGATCGCGCGCACGTCCTTCTCCGGCGCGAATTGCCGCAGGCTGGTCTCCTCAGGCATCTCGATGTTGATGGAGAGACGGTCGGCATATTTGCCGGCCTCCGCGATCAGCGCGTCGTCGGCTTCGGGAATGGTCTTCAGGTGAATGTAGCCGCGGAAGTGATGCTCCTCGCGCAGTTTTCGCGCGACGTTCACCACTTGCTCCATCGTGTAATCGGGGCTGCGGATGATGCCGGAAGAGAGAAACAGGCCCTCGATGTAATTGCGCCGGTAGAAGTCGAGCGTCAGCTTGACGACCTCGTCGATGGTGAAGCGGGCGCGTGGCACGTTCGAGGACGCGCGGTTGACGCAATAGAGGCAATCGTAATTGCAGGCGTTGGTCAGCAGCACCTTGAGCAGCGAGATGCAGCGTCCGTCCGGCGCGTAGGAATGGCAGATGCCCATGCCGGGCGCGGTCGAGCCCATCCCCTTGCCGTCGCTGGAATCCCGCTTCTCGGTGCCGCTGGAGGCGCAGGATGCGTCGTATTTGGCGGCATCCGCCAGAATCTCCAGCTTGCGTTGTACGTCCATGTTTGAATCTCTTTGATTCCGCTCATGAATCTTTGGATGCGCTAATTCGATTGACTCTGCCGGCGCCGTTAGCTTTGTATTAGAACATATCATGAACAAATGAGCCAGCCGCTGGTTCTTATTTTCGAGAACTTCGGCACTCACCTCTGAAGGAGCGGCGAGCATGAGCGGCGCACGCATCAGCGCGCTTGCGACCTTGCGCAGCCAGATCGAACGCATCGAGACGGCGGAGGTCGTACATCAACACGATCGCGTCGCGCTCGGCCACAGCGAGGCCGACACCGCGCTGAAGGGCGGGCTCGCGCGCGCGGCGATCCACGAGGTGTTTTGCGAAGGACGACAGGGCGCGGCCGCGACCGGCTTCGTCATGGGCCTTGCGGGACGCGTGAGCGCGCGTCGGCCGCTGCTGTGGGTGCGGCAGGATTTTTCGGAGATAGAGACGGGTGCGCTGTCGATGAGCGGGCTATCCGAGCTCGGCCTCGATCCGCGCCGCGTGGTGATGGTGCGCGCCGCCGATGTCGAGAGCGCGCTGCGCACCTCGGCCGATGCGCTCGCCTGCGATGCGCTGGGCGCCGTCGTGCTCGAGCTCTGGGGCGAGACCAGACAGTTCGATCTCGTGGCAAGCCGCAAGCTGACGCTCGCCGCGCAATCGTCAGGCGTCACCGGTCTGATGCTGCGCATGGCCGCGCAGCCACTGCCTTCAACTGCCGAAACGCGATGGATGCTGCGCGCTGCGCATTCGCCGCCGGGCTCAGCATGGAGCGCCTGGGGTGCGCCGCGCTTCGATGCCGAACTCTTGCGCAATCGTCATGGCCCCTGTGGCCGGTGGATCATGGAATGGAATTGTGATGAGTGCCAGTTCAGTGAACCGTCGACGTATCCTCAGCCTGTGGCTGCCGCGCCTGCCCATCGACAGGATTCAGCGGTTTTTCGGCAGCGCCGGGCTGGGTAAAGCCAATCATGAGCCTGATATCGTCGTCATCAAGGACAACAATGCGCTGGTGATCCATGCGCTGGACGAGGCCGCCGAGCGCCTCGGCCTGTATATCGGCCAACCCCTGGCCAATGCGCGGGCGATGTGCCCGGACTTGAAAGTGTTCGATGCCGATGTCGCGGCCGATGCGAAGACGCTCAGCGATATCGCCGACTGGTGCGACCGCTTCACGCCGCTGGTGGCGCTCGATGTGCCGCATGGGCTGTTCCTCGATATCACCGGCTGCGCGCATCTGTTCGGCGGCGAAGCCGCGCTGTTGCGGACGCTGGTCCGGGCGCTCGACCGGCAGGGCTTTGCCGTCAGTGCTGCGATTGCCGGGACCTCGGTCTGCGCGCGCACGCTGACGCGGCAGGCCACGGGAACCATCGTTGCAGATGGTGGGGAGGCGGCTGCGATCGACCAGTTTCCGGTGTCCGCGCTCGGGGCAGGCGAGGCGATCACCACCGGCTTGCGCCGCGCCGGGCTGAAGACCATCGGCGATGTCGCCTCGCGCAGCTCCCACGAGATCACGGCGCGGTTTGGTGCGCGGTTCTCCACGCTGCTCGCGCATGCGCTGGGACAGGGCGATGCGCCGATCAATCCGCGCAAACCGCTGCCCGACTACATCGTCGAGAAGCGTTTCGCCGAGCCGATCGCGACCGACACCATGATCGCGATGACGCTGTCGCGGCTGGCGGACACGTTGATCGCGTCCATGGAGAAGCAGGGCAAAGGCGCGCGGCGGCTGGAGGCTGCCTTCTTCCGCACCGACGGCGTGGTGCGCGCGATCACGGTCGAGACCGGACGCCCCGTGACGCGAAGCGCCGTGATCGACCGCCTGTTCCGCGAACGCCTCGATGCGCTCGCCGATCCCCTCGATCCCGGCTTCGGTTTCGACATGGTGCGGCTGTCGGCGAGCCGCACCGAGATCGTGGTGCAGGAGCAGCGCGATCTCGATGCGCATGTCCACGACAATGACGAGATTGCTGCGCTGATCGACCGCATCGCCGCGCGCATCGGGGGCAAGCGCGTCGTCGTGCATCTGCCGCAGGACACCCATATCCCCGAACGCGCGGTTTGGTCCGCCCCCGCCCAGCATCATCTCGCCGCTGCCATGCAGGCCGAATGGCCTGTTCGCACCGAGAGCGAGCCGCCGCTGCGTCCCTTGCGGCTGTTCGACAAGCCGGAGCCGATCAAGGTGCCGTTCGCGACCGTGCCGGATGGTCCGCCGCATCAATTCACCTGGCGCCGCGCGCTGCACGCGGTGGTGCGGGTGGAGGGGCCCGAGCGCATCGCGATGGAATGGTGGCAGCAGGACGGCAAGCAGCTGACGCGGGACTATTTCCGCATCGAGGATGCCGAGGGTCTGCGCTTCTGGATCTTTCGCGACGGTCTCTACGAGGGAGAGACGTTCGACGGCGAAGGCAAGCCCGTTTCCCCCAACTGGTATGTGCACGGTCTCTTCGCATGACCACGCCTGCCTATGCCGAGATCGGCATCACCACAAACTTCTCCTTCCTGCGCGGCGGCTCGGATCCGCGCGCCTATGTGCATCAGGCCAGCATCCTCGGCATCCCCGCGATCGGCATTGCCGATCACAACACGCTCGCCGGCGTGGTGCGGGCCTACAAAGAGCTCGACAATGACAAGGTGCTGCACAAGCCGAAACTGCTGATCGGCGCGCGCATCGTCTTCGTCGACGGCACGCCCGACGTCCTGGTCTATCCGCGCGACCGTGCCGCCTATGGCCGTCTGTGCCAGCTTCTCACCCGGGGCAAGCGCGGCGACGACATCACGCGGATCGAGAAGGGCGAATGCCATCTCGCCTTCGCTGATCTCCTGGAGTTTTCGGAAGGCCAGCTCCTGGTCCTGACGCTGCCGCATCGCTTTGATCCGGCCCAGGCGCTGGATGTTCTCGCAAAGCTCAAGGGCAGCCGCGCCGCGGGCGTGTGGCTGGCGGCGAGCCTGGTCTATCGCGGCGACGACCGGCGCCGTCTGGCGCGGCTCGATGATCTCGCCACCACAGCAAAAGTGCCCCTGCTTGCGACCAACGAAGTCCTCTATCACCACCCCGGTCGCCGTCCCCTCCAGGACGTGCTGACCTGCATCCGGGAAAAGTCCACGATCGATGCAATCGGACGGAATATTTCGGCGGCGAGATCGACGACAAGCTGCGCGCGACGCTGAAGAAGGAGCTCGCGCTGATCGCCGAGCTGAAATACGCGCATTACTTCCTCACCGTGCACGACATCGTGCACTATGCACGCAGCCAGAACATCCTGTGCCAGGGGCGGGGATCGGCGGCGAATTCGGCCGTCTGCTACGTGCTCGGCATCACCTCGGTCGATCCGACCAAGGTCGACCTGTTGTTCGAGCGCTTCATCTCCAAGGAGCGACTGGAGCCGCCCGACATCGACGTCGATTTCGAGCATTCGCGGCGCGAGGAGGTGATGCAATATGTCTATCGCCGCTACGGCCGCCACCGCGCCGCGATCATCGCCACCGTCATCCATTATCGCCCGCGCAGCGCCATCCGCGACGTCGGCAAGGCGCTGGGCCTGACCGAGGACGTCACCGCCGCCCTCGCCGACACCGTCTGGGGCAGCTGGGGCAAGGGCCTCAACGACATGCAGGTCAGGCAGGCCGGACTCGATCCCAACAATCCCATGATCAACCTCGCGGTCGAGCTTGCGACCGAGCTGATCGAATTTCCGCGCCATCTCTCCCAGCATGTCGGCGGCTATGTGCTCACCCAGGACCGGCTCGACACCTATGTTCCGATCGGCAACGCCGCGATGGACGACCGCACTTTCATCGAATGGGACAAGGACGATGTCGACGCGCTTCATATGATGAAGGTCGACGTGCTGGCGCTGGGCATGCTGACCTGTATCCGCAAGTGTTTTGATCTGATCGATCGGCACAAGGGCGAGCGTTTTGTGCTGGCGAGTGTTCCGCAGGACGACCCGGAGGTCTACGACATGCTGTGCCGCGGGGAGTCGCTCGGCGTGTTCCAGGTCGAGAGCCGCGCCCAGATGAACATGCTGCCGCGCCTGAAGCCACGGACCTTCTACGATCTCGTCATCGAAGTTGCGATCGTGCGGCCGGGGCCGATCCAGGGCGACATGGTGCATCCGTATTTGCGGCGAAGGAACGGGCTCGAGAAGGTGAGCTACCCCTCGCCGTCACCGGAGCATGGCGACAAGGACGAGCTCTACAAGGTGCTGCACAAGACGCTCGGCGTCCCGCTGTTCCAGGAGCAGGCGATGCGCATTGCGATCGAGGCTGCACATTTCACCTCCGAGGAAGCCAATGGCCTGCGCCGCTCGATGGCGACCTTCCGCAATGTCGGCACCATCGGCCAATACGAGGAGAAGCTGATCGGCAATATGGTGGCGCGCGGCTACGACCCCAACTTCGCCAAAAGCTGCTTCGACCAGATCAAGGGATTTGGCTCCTACGGTTTTCCCGAGAGCCATGCCGCAAGCTTTGCGCAACTGGTCTACATTTCGTCGTGGCTGAAGCACTACCATCCCGACGCCTTCTGCTGCGGCTTGTTGAACTCGCAGCCCATGGGCTTTTATGCGCCGGCGCAGATCGTCGGCGATGCCCGCAAGAACGGCGTCGAGGTTCGCGACATCGACGTGTCCTACAGCTTTGCGCAGAACACGCTGGAGCAGGGGAGTGGCAAATACTGCGCCGTGCGCCTGGGCTTTCGCCAGATCGATGGATTCCACTGGCTGGACGAGGACGAGGAGAGGCTGAAGAGGGGGCAGCAGCTGCGCAAGCGAAGCGTGGATGAACACGAGTCAGGGGCGCACAAATGGTTGGGCTCTCTCCCCCCTTGCGGGGGAGAGTTGGAGAGAGGGGTAAGCCACGACCAGCGCCCGTGCGGCTCACCCCTCTCCCTAACCCTCCCCCGCAAGGGGGGAGGGAACCCATCCACCTCTCGTGCGGCCTTGGACCAGATGTGCATTGAAGAAGCTGAGCTTGACTGGGCCGACCGCATCGTCGCCGCCCGCAACCGCCATCCCTTCACCTCGCTCGAGGACTTCGCCCGCGACACCGGCCTGCCCAAGCGGGCGCTGATCCTGCTGGCGGATGCCGACGCGTTCCGCTCGCTCGGGCTCGATCGCCGCGAAGCGCTGTGGCAGGTGCGGCGGCTGCCCGACGACGTGCCGCTGCCGCTGTTCGAGGCGGCGACCGCCCGCGAGCAGCCGGACGAGCACGCCAAGCCGCTGCCGGTGATGCCGCGCGCCGAGCAGGTGGTCGCGGACTACCAGACCATCCGGCTATCGCTGAAGGGCCATCCGATGGAATTCTTGCGCGAGATGTTTTCGCGCGAGCGCATCGTCGCCTGCAAGGACATCAGTCACGAGAACGAGCGCCGCCGCGTCCGTTGCGCCGGCGTGGTCTTGGTCCGGCAGCGGCCGGGCAGCGCCAGCGGCGTCGTTTTCATGACGCTGGAGGATGAGACCGGCATCGCCAATGTCGTGGTCTGGCCCAAGATCATGGAACAGTACCGCAAGGAGGTGATGGGCGCGCGCCTCATCCTGGTCGAGGGTTATATCCAGAGCAGCCCCGAAAAGGTGACGCATCTCATCGCCCAGCGCATGATCGACCGCTCGCACGATCTGATCGGCCTCGCCAACGATGCGCTCGGTCGCAAGCATCCGGTACCGGCAGGCGCCACCGTCGTCGAGCCGCTCAACGAAGACCCCCGCGCTCTTGCGGACATGCCAGCCCAAAAAATCCGCCACCCCCGCAACGTCCGCATCCTGCCGCCGTCGCGGGACTTTCATTGAGGGATTATGGACAACCGCGGGAATCGGCCGATCCTGCCCAACGATCAATACGATTTGAATCGAGTCTGTAAGCAACCTGAAAGCGAGGCGCGCCTATCATTCGTAGTGCCCATTTTGACACGGCGGGAGTCAATATTTGCAGCTGAAAGCGCCGCAACGATCGCGCGGCCTCGCCGTCGCCGTAAAGCTTGAGCGAAGGCCCTCCCGCATCGACAGGCTGGGCCTCTGGTTCTCCAAGAGCAGAACGATCGACGGGCTTTGGATCGGGACAACCGAAAGCAAGCCTTACCCGGCGTTGCGCCGCGTGGAAGAGGCGCTCCAACTCATCAAGCGTCACGACACACTCAACTATTCCCGTATCTCCCGCAATCTCGATCGAATATGGGTACATCTGCTCCCCAGCGCCCAGGCGCACTATGATCGGTCACTGAACGCCTGCGCCCTCGATGAACGTTACGTTCTCAACGAGACAATGACACTTGAGCGGATCGCCTCTACCATCGTCCATGAAGCGACCCATGCACGGTTAGAGGGATGGGGGATCATCTATGAAGAATCGAGCCGCTATCGAATCGAGGCGGCCTGTCTTCGGCGCGAGCTCAGCTTTCTCAAGAAGCTGCCTGACGCCGGGTTCATGCAGGAGGAAATCGTTCGTACATTGGAGTGGTGTGAAAGCGACGAGAGCTACCTTTCCGACGCCAGCTTTCGGAGCCGCGAACACCAGGGCCAGATTGATACATTGCGCTATTTGAACGCACCAGATTGGCTCATACAATTTGCAATGTGGCTCATTCGCAGGCGACGTTCGCGCGTATCCGCCCCATAAGCGTCTGTGCCTCTGCGAGGAGAGAAGCGGCGAAGCATCAGACTGTTCCCCGGAAAGATTCCGGGTTTCTTCTCTGAGCCCGTCATCGGGCCGCGCTATGCGCAATTAGTTGGCTCGCAAATGCCGAGTTTGTCGAGAGATCGCGCGCCCCACGCTCAGTCGTCATACCCGCGAAAGCGGGTATCCAGTACGCCGCGGCCTCTCGGCCCAATCACAACCGTCTCTGGAATACTGGATCGCCCGGTCAAGGCCGGGCGATGACAGTGCGCCCTCAGAAATTCACGCGGTTCGAGATCGCGCCGTCCACGACCAGATTCGATCCCGTCGTGAACCCCGACACCGGGCTTGCCAGAAACACCGCAGCGCTCGCGATTTCCTGGGGCGTTGCCATGCGTCCGGTCGGGTTGCGGCTCATCGCATCCTTGTAACGCTCGGGCATGTTCTGCTCGATCATCTCCCAGACGCCGCCCTTGAAATAGACCGTGCCGGGCGAGACGACGTTGACCCGGATCCTCTTCTTCGCATATTGCCGGGCCAGTCCCTTGGCCATGTGGATCAACGCGGCCTTGACCGGACCGTAGGAGCTGGCCGTGTCCGCCTGCGCCGCGGCGATCGACGAGATGATCACGAAAGCCGCATCGCCGCTTCTCGCGCCGCTGGCTTCGAGGAACGGTCGCGCGGCATCGAATGCATGCACGGCGCCGAGTACGTCGAGCCGGAAATTCTGCTCCCAGGACGCGGGATCGCCGCCTTGCGCCATCGCGCCGGCATTGGAGAACAGCAAGTCGACGCCGCCGAGCTCCTTCGCTGCATTCTCGATCCAGGATTGCAGCGCCGCGCCGTCGGTGACGTCGACCGGGCTGCCGGTGGCCTTGATGCCGCTCGCCTTCAGCTCTGCGACGGTGGCCGCAACCTGATCGGCGTTGCGCGCGCACACCGCGACATTGGCGCCTTCACTAGCCAGCGTCGCCGCAATCGCTCGCCCGATGCCGCGCGTGCCGCCGAGGACGATGGCGTTCTTGCCTTTGAGACCGAGATCCATTGTTAGCTCCTTCTTGTTGATCGCAGGGACTGTAGCTGCTTCGAGAGACGCCCAGAAGCCTCCACGTCGACATTGCGAGCGCAGCGAAGCAATCCAGACTGCATCCGCAGCAACGGTCTGGATTGCTTCGTCGCAAGGGCTCCTCGCAATGACGCGGAGAGACCTCACTCCGGTGCCGCCCCCACCGGCGGACCGCCGGGCGGGCGGTGCAGGAAGGTCAGCGACGCATAGGCGCC
This sequence comes from Bradyrhizobium diversitatis, assembly GCF_016031635.1. Classification (GTDB taxonomy): domain Bacteria; phylum Pseudomonadota; class Alphaproteobacteria; order Rhizobiales; family Xanthobacteraceae; genus Bradyrhizobium; species Bradyrhizobium diversitatis. The sequence goes on along the minus strand of NZ_JACEGD010000048.1, from coordinate 39,499 downwards.
GGCCCAGGAGCCGATCGCGGCGAACGCGACATAGAACGCGTTATCGGTGTAGCTGATCACCGCATAGGAGGAGAGCAGGTACCAGACCGCGCTCCAGTTCGCCGCCGGCACGCGCTTGCGCGCGATCACCGCCGAGGTGAACATGACATAGACCGCGTCGGTGGCCGCCGTCGCGATGAACACGGCGCCTGCGGTGAGGGGATCGATGGCGGCCATTGCATTCCTTCTCGTGCTGATGAATGGTCGCGAAAATTAGAGCATGATCCGGAAAGGTGTGCAGCCGTTTTCCATCGCGACAAACGCGGACCGCGTTTGCGCGGAGATCATGCTCAAGCTTCAAGGGAGGGCACCGGCCATGCAAAGCCCCGCCGACATTCTGAAGGGTATCTGGACTTCCGCCGGCGGCGATGCGGGTCCGCTCGATCGCGTGCGGCTGACCGGCACCGAGCCACAAATCCCATCCTCGTTTCGTGTCGCCGTCGCCGGCCAGACGACGATAGCTGCCGCGGGGCTCGCCGCCGCCGAAATCTGGCGACTGCGCAGCGGCGAGGTGCAGGACGTCTCCGTCGACATGCGCCACGCCGTCGCCGAATGTCGTTCCGAGCGCTATTTGCGCGTCGACGACAAGCCGCCGCCGCCGGCGTGGGACGCGATCGCCGGCGTCTACTGGACCGGCGATGGCCGCTTCGTCCGCTGCCACACCAATTTCCCGCATCACCGCGACGCCGTCTGCGAGGTGCTCGGCTGCGCGGCGGAGCGCGAGCAGGTGCAGGCGGCGTTGATGCATTGGAGGGGGGAGGATTTCGAAACTGCGGCTTACGCAGCAGGCGGCGTCGTCGCCCTGATGCGGTCCTACGACGAATGGTCCGCCTTGCCGCAGGCGCATGCGCTCGCGCAATTGCCGCTGGTCTCGATCGAGAGGATCGGCGAGGCCCCGCCGAAGCCGTGGCCAAAAGGCGATCGTCCGCTCTCGGGACTTCGTGTGCTCGATCTCTCCCGCGTCATCGCGGGCCCCGTCGCAGGCCGCACGCTCGCGGCGCATGGCGCGGACGTGCTGCTGGTGTCAGGACCGGAACTGTCCGCCATTCCCTGGCTCACCATCGATACCGGCCGCGGCAAGCTCACCACCTTCATCGAGTTGAAGAGCGAGTTCGGACGGGCGCAGCTGCGCGAGCTGCTGAAGGACGCCGACATCTTCTCGCAAGGCTATCGCCCGCGTGCGCTCGCTGCCCTCGGTTTCGCGCCGGAGGCCGCAGCGCAAATCAATCCCGGCATCGTCTATCTCACGCTGTCGGCCTATGGCCACACCGGCCCCTGGGCCGAGCGGCGCGGCTTCGACTCGCTGGTGCAGACCACGACCGGCTTCAATCATGCCGAAGGCCGGGCCGCCGGCATCGATGCTCCCAGGGAATTGCCGGCGCAAATCCTCGACCACGCCACCGGCTATCTGATGGCGTTCGGCGCGATGATGGCCAGGGCGCGCCAGGCCCGCGAAGGTGGCAGCTGGCACGTGCGCGTCTCGCTGGCGCAGACCGGACGCTGGTTGTGGAGCCTCGGCCGGCTCGACGGCGGACTGAATACCCCGGATATTGCGGGCGAGGCCGTACATGCTGCGTTCATCGAAGATATGCCATCTGGCTTCGGCACGTTGAAGGCAGTGCGTCATTCGGCAGTGCTGTCGAAGACGCCGGCACAATGGAGCCGTCCCGCGATGCCGCTCGGCACTCATCCTGCAGAATGGCCTGCGCGAAGCTGACATGAAGCTGACACGTCGCAAAACTTTAACGCAAACCGCAAGGGACCAGCGTTTTTTAGGTTGTTTGAAATCCCAATTCGGCACTATTAGCGCGACCGATGAGGCAGTCATTTGCCGAGATCGTCGCAGACACGACCGGGGCCCATGGTATTTGAAAAGACCAAGCGATTGCAGGTGCTTACAAAACAACGGGTGATCGCATCCGTAGTTCTACTCGCTCTTGCAGGCGCCGGTGCCTACGGCTTGCTTTCTTCGGGGCCAAAGCAAAAAAAGCACTCCGAGATTTCCAGCCAGTCGCGCAGGAATGCGCAGACCTTCACGCCCACGCCGTCCGAATGGGCGACGCTGACGATCGAGCCGGTCAAGGCCAAGAGCTTCCGAGCCGAGTATGTCACAGAGGGCAAGGTCGCGGTCGACGAGGACCGCTCGACGCCGGTGTTCTCGCCCTACGCGGGCAGGGTCACCAAGCTGCTGGCCAAGCCGGGCGAGATGCTGAAGCAGGGTCAACCGCTGTTTACGATCGAGGCCGCCGACACCGTGCAGGCCCAGAACGATTTCATCGCGGCGATGACCTCTCAGAACAAGGCGAAGTCGGCGCTCGAGCTCTCCGACATCCAGTTCAAGCGCGCCAAGGATCTTTATGAGGGACACGCCATTCCGCTGAAGGATTATCAGCAGGCGGAAACAACCCAGGTCCAGGCGCAGAACGACATGCGCTCCTCGGTGACGGCGCTGGAAGCCGCGCGCAACAAGCTGCGCATCCTCGGCTTCACCGACGAGACCATCAAGGCGTTCCAGGACAAGGGCACGATCAATCGGGAGGTCACGATCTATTCGCCGATCTCCGGCACGGTCGTGCAGCGCAAGATCGGCCCCGGGCAGTACGTCAATTCCGGCGCCAGCGACCCGGTCTTCGTCATCGGCGATCTCTCCACGGTCTGGCTCACCGCCTTCGTGCGCGAGAGCGACGCGGCCGCGGTGTGCATCGGGCAGGACATCACCGTCAACGTGATGGCGCTGCCGGGCCGTCCGTTCACCGCCAGGATCAACTACGTCGCCGCTGCGATCGACCCCGCCACCCGCCGCCTTCTGGTTCGCGCCACCATCGACAACAAGGACGGCCTGTTGAAGCCGGAGATGTTCGCCAACGTCACGATCTATTCGGCCGGCGACCGCGCCGCGCCGGCAGTGCCGAAGCAGGCGTTGATCTACGAAGCCGACAACGTCCGCATCTGGGTCGCGCGCGAGGACAAGTCGGTCGAGCTGCGCAAGATCAGGATCGGCCTCATCAACGGCGACCTCGTCGAGGTCACCGGCAATCTCAAGCCCGGCGAGCAGATCGTCACCAAAGGCAGCCTGTTCATCGACCGTGCAGCCTCCGGCAGCTGATCCAGAATGAATGTTGACGTGAATCAGGTCACGCACGGGCTCGCGTCACCTCGCCCCGCTTGCGGGGAGAGGTCGGATTGCATCGAAGATGCAATCCGGGTGAGGGGGACTCTCCGCGAGTCCAACTCTCGCCGTCCCTGCGGAGACTCCCCCTCACCCCAACCCTCTCCCCGCAAGCGGGGAGAGGGGGAAGGCCGTTGACCTGAATGGATCGTCTCGTTGCCCTCGCCGTCGACCGGCGCTTCCTGATGGTCGGCATGTTCGCCGCCGTGCTGATCGGCGGCCTTATCGCGTTCAACCAGCTCAACATCGAGGCCTATCCCGATCCGACCCCGCCGATGGTCGACATCGTGACGCAGAGTCCGGGCCTGTCGGCGGAGGAGATCGAGCGCTACATCACGATTCCGATCGAGACTCAGGTCGCGGGTCTGAAGAATCTCACCACCATCCGCACCATCTCGCTCTACGGCCTCTCCGACGTCAAACTCCAGTTCTCCTTCGCCTACACCTATGACGAGGCGTTGCAGCAGGTGCTGAACCGCCTGGCGCAGCTCGCGCCGCTGCCGGGCAACGTGCAGCCGCAAATCTCGCCGCTGAGCCCGATCGGAGAGATCTTCCGTTACCGCCTGGTCGGCCCGCCCAATTACAGCGTGCTCGACCTCAAGACCATCCAGGACTGGATTCTCCAGCGCCGTTTCCGCGCGGTGCCCGGCGTCATCGACGTCACCGGCTGGGGCGGCAAGAGCAAGACCTACGAGCTCCAGGTCGACTTCAACAAGCTGGTCGCCAACGGCCTGACGTTGCCGCAACTGCTCCAGGCCGTCGGCAATTCCAACGTCAATGTCGGCGGCAACACCGTCGATATCGGCCAGCAATCGGCCGTGGTGCGCGGCGTCGGCCTGATCCGCTCGATCGACGACCTCGCCAACACCATGGTGGCGCAGACCGGCGGCAATCCGGTGCTGGTCAAGGACGTCGCAACCGTCACCGTCGGCCAGAAACCGCGTCTCGGCATCGCCGGCCTCGACGAAACCGACGACATCGTGCAGGGAATCGTCCTGATGCGCCGCGGCGAGCAGAGCTCGCCGACCATCAAGCGGGTCGAGCAGCTCGTTCAGCAGATCAACAACTCCACCATTCTGCCGCCGGGCGTGCGCATCGAGCGCATCTACGACCGCAAGGACCTGATCGACCTCACCACCCACACCGTGCTGCACAACATGGTGGTCGGCATCCTGCTAATCGTGCTGTTGCAGTGGATATTCCTCGGCAATCTCCGCAGCGCGCTGATCGTCGGCGCCACCATTCCGTTCGCGCTGTTCTTCGCCGTGATCATCCTGGTGCTGCGCGGGGAATCGGCAAACCTGTTGTCGGTCGGCGCCATCGATTTCGGGCTGATCGTCGATGCCACCGTCATCATGGTGGAGGCGATCTTCCGCCGCCTGACGCAGACGACGCCGATCTCGGAATCCGAGCATACGTCGCCCGAGATGCTGTTCGGCATGAAGAGCCATGCCATCCTCAGCGCGGCCGCCGACGTCTCGCGCTCGATCTTCTTCGCCGCGGCGATCATCATTGCGGCCTTCCTGCCGCTGTTCACGCTGTCCGGGGTCGAGGGCAACATCTTCGGGCCGATGGCCCGGACCTATGCCTATGCGCTCGCCGGTGGGCTCCTTGCGACCTTCACCGTCACGCCGGCGCTGTCCGCGATCATCCTGCCCGCGCATGTCGAGGAAACCGAGACCAAGGTGATGCTGATCCTGCACCGGTTGTACTCGCCGCTGCTGCATTGGGCGGTCGCCAATCGCAACATCGTCCTCGGCGGTGCGGTCGGCCTCGTGCTGACGACGGTGGCGCTCAGCCGGCTGCTCGGCCTCGAATTCCTGCCGAAGCTGGAGGAGGGCAATCTCTGGATCCGTGCCACGCTGCCGCCGACCATCTCGCTCCACGAAGGCAACAGCTATGTCAACGAGATGCGCAAGGTGATCCGCGCCCGGCCGGAGGTCGAGTCCGTCGTGTCGCAGCACGGCCGTCCCGATGACGGCACCGACGCCGCCGGCTTCTTCAATGCCGAGTTCTTCGCGCCGCTCAAGCCCGTGAGCCAATGGCCCGGAACGCACGACAAGGAAGAGCTGACCGCGCAACTGCTCAAGCAGCTCGACGACCGCTTTCCCGGCGTCGAGTTCAACTTCTCGCAATATCTCCAGGACAACGTCTCCGAAGCCGTCTCCGGCGTGAAGGGCGAGAACTCGATCAAGCTGTTCGGCAGCGACCTCCAGGCGCTGACCGACACCGCCAACAAGATCAAGTCGGTGCTGGCCACCGTACAGGGCGTCACCGACCTTGCCGTGTTCACCTCGCTCGGGCAGCCGACCATCCAGATCGACATCGACCGCGCCAAGGCCGCGCGCTACGGCCTTGCGCCGGGCGACATCAATGCCACTATCAAGGTCGCAATCGGCGGCGACACCGCCGGCGACCTTTATGAGCCCGGAAGCGACCGCCACTTCCCGATCATCGTTCGCCTCGCGCCGGAATACCGCCGGAGTGCCGAGGCGATCCAGAATTTGCGGATCGGCGCGCCCGGGCCGAACGGCACCGTCACGCAGATTCCCCTGAGCGAGGTCGCCACCATCAGCCTCGTCTCCGGCGCGGCCTATATCTATCGCGAGCAGCAGGAGCGCTATCTGCCGATCAAGTTCTCGGTGCGCGAGCGCGATCTCGGCAGCGCCATCCGCGAGGCACAGGACAAGATCGCCGAGCAGGTGCAGCTGCCGCCGGGCTCGCACATGGAGTGGGTCGGCGAGTTCGGCAATCTCCAGGACGCGATCCGGCGGCTGTCGATCGTGGTGCCGATCTCGCTGGCGCTGATCGGCGTGCTGCTCTGGTTCAATTTCGGCTCGATGACCGACACGCTGCTCGCGATGAGCGTGATTCCGATGGCGATCTTCGGCGGCGTGCTGGGCCTGCTGATAACAGGCACGGCGTTCAGCGTCTCCGCGGCAATCGGTTTCATCGCGCTGTTCGGCATCGCCGTGATGGACGGCATCATCATCCTCTCGCAGTTCAACCAGCTCATCGAAGAGGGCATGGACCGCATGAGCGCGGTGGTCCGCACCGGCGAGCTTCAGCTCCGCCCCGTGCTGATGACCTGCGTCGTCGCGGGCGTCGGCCTGTTGCCGGCGGCGCTGTCGGAAGGCATCGGCTCGCAGGTGCAGAAGCCGCTCGCGGTCGTCGTCGTCACCGGCATGATGCTGGCGCCGCTCGTGATATTGGTGACCTTGCCGGTCCTGATCTCGTTCTTTTCCCGCCGCGCGCGCTGACCGTCAGAACCCGTAGAGCCGCGCCGGATTGTCGACCAGGATCTTCTTGCGCACGTCCGCATCCGGCGCCCACACCGGAAGCTGGTTGAGCAGGCGGCCGTCGTCGATCTGATAGAAAGGAGCGATGTCGGTGGGCTTGCGTCCCTCGACGCGGCTGGAATCCGGATGTGGCCAGTCGGTGCCCCAGACGATCCGGTCCGCATTGGCCGCGATCAGCGCGCGGGCATAGGGCACCATGTCCTGATAGTCGGGTGCGAGCTTCGACGAGCGATAGGCGCCCGAGATCTTCACATAGGCCTTGCCGGACTTGACGAGGGCAACCAGGTCGGCAAATCCCGGCTGCTCCAGCCCAAATGAGGCCTCGAGCCCGCCGAAATGGTCGAACACGGCGGGCACGGGCGACGCCTGCACGAGATCCTTTATCGCCGAGATCATCGCCGGCGTCGTGTAGAGCTGCACGTGCCAGCCGCGCGCCTTCACGCGCTCGACGGCTCTGGTGAAGCGGGCGCGGCCGACATTGGGGTCGTTGATGCTCCCGGTCGCCAGATTGATGCGGATGCCGCGGAAGCCTTCCGCCTGCATGGTATCGAGCTCCGCTTCCGTGGTCTTGTCGTCGATCACGGCGACCCCGCGCGCGGTCGCGCCACGCGCCTTCATGCCGAACAAGGTGGAGGAATTGTCGGTGCCGTAGACGCTCGGCGTCACGATCACCACGCGCTCGATATGCAGCGCCTTGTGCAGCGCCGCCATTTCTCCGGGGCTCGCCGGCTCCGGCGTATAGACGCGCCCCGCGAAGAACGGAAATCTCTGGGGGTCGCCATGAATGTGGGTGTGGCAGTCGCAGGCATGCGCCGGGATGTCGAAATTGATCGGCGTTGCGGGTTGCGCCGCACGGGCGCGGGCTTTGCTGGTCATGGCTACTCCGGCGGCAAGGGAGGCAAGCAGGACGCTGCGTCGGTCGAGCACGGCTTCCCTCGTTCTTTGGAAATGCGGCTGGGACGGTATCAGATCCGCCGGGTGAGCTGCTGCCCCTGGCTGCATAGCTGCTCAACAAGGCCCGCAAGCGGACGTGAGCCGTCAACGCGTCCGACCGGGCACCGTCAAGACGGCGACCGGTGCGGAGAGCTTTGGAGGCGCTGCGGGACGCCTACTGCCCCGACGGCGTACGCAGGCCGTGCCAGGCGTCGCGGACCTGGTGGTAATGCACCTCGGGCAGGTAGTCCGGCGTGTTCAGGTTCAACGTCTTGACGTCGAGATGGCCAATGGCGCTGAGCAGCGTGTAGGAGGCGATCACGCGGTCGCGTTGCGCGCCGATGAGGCGGGCCTTGGCCTGGATCAGATCGGCTTGCGAGTTCAAGACGTCCACGGTCGTGCGCTGTCCGCCGGCCGCCTCACGCTGCACGCCCTGGAGCGCGACGGTCGCCGCCTTCACCTCGGACTCCGAGGCCGAGACCGTGACCTTGGCACCTTCATTGGCAACCCATGCGCTGACCACCGCCGTGCGCGCCTGGTTGCGCACCTGGTCGAGCACGAGCCGGCTCTGTGCCGTGATCTCCTTGGCCTGCCGGGTCTGTGCCGCAGCCTGACCGCCGTCGTAGATCGGCGCGGTGACGTTGGCGACGATGGAGGCTTGGTCTTCGGCGAAGGTGCCTAGCGTCGGGTCGTTGTTGCGGCTCTTGCTTGCGCTGCCCTGGATGCTGGCGCTCGGCAGCAGCGTGCCTTCGGCGATGCGGATGTTGGTGGAGGCGACATCGACGTCGAAGCTTGCGGCCATCACCGCCGGATGCTGGCGGATCGCCATCGTCACGGCGTCTTCGCGGCTCTTCGGCAGATAGCGGTCGACGGCCTCGGCGGGCCGAAGCTGCGATGGCGCATTGCCGATCACCTGCGCATAGGTCGCCTGGCTGACGGCGAGCGCGACCTCGGCCGCGTTGAGATCGGCAAGGCCGCGATTGAGACGGGCCTCGGCCTGCGCGGTGTCGGTCGGCGTGACATCGCCGGCGTTGAGACGGCGCTGGGTGACCGCCAGTGTTTCGCGCAAGAACGCGACGTTGGAACGCTGTGCCTCGACCAGCGACTGGTTGGCGAGCACGTTGGTGTAGGCGGTGACCGCATCGAGCAGGACGCCCTGGCCGACATTGCGCAGTGCCTCGCGGCCCGACTGCACCTGGAGTTCGGCGGCCCGCACGCTGTTGGCGGTGCGGAAACCGTTGAACAGGGTCTGCGTCACTGTGACGCCGATGATCCAGGGTTTCAGGTTGGCGGTCTGGATGGTGTTGTCGGGCAACAGATTGCGCACCGATTGCAGGCCGGCGCTGAGGCTGGCCAGGATCTGCGGCCGGTAGCCGGCGAGCGCCTGCGGTACGTTCTCGTCGGTCGCGCGCTGGCGCGCGCGCTCGGCATTGAGCTGCGGGTTGGTCTGGTAGGCCTTGGCCAGCGCCTCCGGCAGGGCCTCGGCCCAGGCGTTAGAGGGGAGGGCGCAAGAGAGCGCCAGCGTGGCCCATGTCGCAAACGCGGGACCCACGCCCGATCGATGCCGCGTCACCCCGCGACCAGCTCTGGCGATACGCCCAATCATATGTTCCCGCGAAATTCCCGGCTGTCCGCCCCCGCCGACGGCGGTCCTCTTAACTGTTAAACCAGCCAAGGTCCCGCAGGCAAACTGCCGCGGGGGAAACCCCCATGAAATCCGTGCTTGTTGCAGCTCCGTCACAGCATTCTGCGGGAGCGCGGCAGAGCCTTACGCCGGCCTGACCGGTTTGCCTTACCGGTTCTTGTTCACCGGCTTGCGCTTCTCGATGAACGCAGCCATGCCCTCGGAGCGGTCCTCGAGCGCGAAAGTCGAGTGGAACAGATTGCGCTCGACGCTCATGCCCTCGGCGAGCGTGGTCTCGAAGGCGCGGTTCACCGCTTCCTTGGCCATCGCGGCCGCAGGGCGCGACATCGCGGCGATCTTCTCGGCTGCCGCCATCACTTCGTCCATGAGCTTGTCGGCGGGTACGATGCGGCTGACGAGGCCCGAGCGCTCGGCTTCCGCCGCATCCATCATCCGGCCGGTGAGGCAGAGGTCCATTGCCTTGGACTTGCCGATCGCGCGTGTCAGGCGCTGGGTACCGCCGATGCCGGGAATGGTGCCCAGCGTGATCTCGGGCTGGCCGAACTTCGCGGTGTCGGCGGCGATGATGAAATCGCACATCATGGCGAGCTCGCAGCCGCCGCCCAGCGCATAGCCGGCAACCGCCGCGATCGTCGGCTTGCGGCAACGCGCGACGCGGTCGCCGCCGATCGCGGCGAAATCCTCCGAGAACATGTCGATGAAGCCCTTGGGCTGCATCTCCTTGATGTCGGCGCCGGCGGCAAAGGCCTTATCGTTGCCGGTCACGACGATGCAGCCGATGGCATCATCTGCCTCGAGATCGTCGACCGCCGCGGCGATCTCGCGGAAGACGCCGAAGGAGAGTGCGTTGAGCATCTTCGGCCGGTTCAGCTTGACGATGCCGACCGCGCCTTTGCTTTCGACGATGATGTGTTCGAACGTGCTCATGCTCCACCCACGCTTTTGATTGGGTGGGCAATGTGCCCGCTGGCGCGATGGGCTTCAAGGGGCTGCAGGCCGCCGGAACGCGACGAGGGCGCGTTCCGGACGAGGTCCGTCAGGCAGGTACCCGGGCCGGGAAGCGGCCGGCAATCACGCCATGAGCATCCGCGCGGCGGACGCCAGCGTCAGCAGCGTGCCGACGCCGATGAAGATCTTGCCGATCAGGGAGCTCTGATCCCAGGCCGAGCTCTGGTGGCTGCTTGCCATCACCGGCGCGGGCCGCGGCTGTGCCTCGGTTGCGGCAATCACCGCCTTCTGCCCCGGCGTCTCCTGTTGCAGGGCGCGATCGATGTCGTTGAGCTGATCGGGTGCGACGACCTGGCTTTCGGCCGGCGCGACGTTGGTATTATCGGCTGCAGCCTGGACATTGTCGTTGGCGCGGTTCGTCATCGCGGAGGCGGCAGCCGCAGTCGGCGTATCCGTGGCGAGCTGCGCGTTGGCATTGGCGACCTCCGGCGGCATCTGGCTCGACACCGGCACCTCACTGCCTGCCTTGTTGTCGTTCTTGTTGCCGTTCCTGGCCTCGTCAGCACGTGCCGCGGCGCCCTTCCTGTCGGCCTTGTCGTCGGATTTCTGCGTCGTCTTGCTGCTGCTGGTGCGACGCGAGTCTTGGCGCCGGTGCTTGGCCGTGTCGGCCTGCTGGTCCGCGCTGTCCGCTTTATTGCTTGCGGCCGAATTCGGCGCCGCCTGTGCAATGCCTCCGAACAGCAAGAAAAGCCCGGCCAAGACGATCAGGGCCGCGCGTGCGCTGGCTTTCATCATGTTGACGATCTCCCCAATTCCGCCCGTCCCGGCAGCGAACAGAGACCCCGCGGCGTGACGACAGCGGGGCAGAAAATGGGAATCTTCGGGCTAGAGCCGGCAAAAACGGGGCAGACCGCCCCTCGCGGCCGGCCGCCCGATGCGGAACGCGCCGATCGGTGTTATGAGCCGCCCCAGAGATGTTTACGGCCGCTTCGGTCGCGAGGTGCCGGCTCGATCACGAATTCGTGATCTATCCGGCGCCACGTAACAAATTGAAAGAGCGGCCGAATTGCTTGGTGAGGGCGCGCGTGCGCGGACGTGAGGACGAATGGACCGGCCTGATGCGGTCGGCCATGGCTGGCGATGACGCAGCGTATCATCGCCTGTTGAAGGCCATCACGCCGGTGCTGCGCGCTGCCGCGAGGCGCGGGTTGGCGCGGGCAGGTCAGCCTCCCGACCAGGCCGAGGATATCGTGCAGGAGATTCTGTTGGCGGTGCATCTGAAACGGCACACTTGGGACAGCGAGGCTCCCTTCGCGCCCTGGCTGTTTGCGATCGGCCGCAACAAGCTGATCGACGCGCTCCGCCGGCGCGGCAAGCGCGTGTTCGTCAACATCGACGATTTCGCAGAGACGCTGCCGGGCGAGGTGCCGCAGGAGACCGCGTCGGCCGCCGAGGTCGCCGCCCAACTGGGCACGCTGCCGCAGCGTCAGCGCGACGTGCTGCAATCGGTCGCCGTCGAGGCGGCCTCGATCAAGGATACGGCGGCGAAGTTTTCGATGAGCGAGGGTGCGGTGCGGGTCGCGCTGCATCGCGGACTTGCGGCGCTGACGGCCAAACTGCGAGACCATTAGTCATGGACACCGATCAACTCATTCGCTCGCTCGCAGCCGACAACGCGCACCGCGCTCCACGCGTCGGCGCCGTGCTGGCCATGGCGCTGCTGGTGGCCGCGCCGTTTTCGATCCTGTTTTTTGCGACATTCCTCGGCGTGCGCGCCGACGTGATGAGCGCCATGCACAACCCGTTCTTCGACATGAAGTTCGCGGTGACGCTGTCGCTCGCAATCCCCGCGATCATCATCAGCCTGCATTTGTCGCGTCCCGAAGCCCTGCTGCGCGGCTGGGCCTGGCTGCTGCTGCTGCCGGTCGGGCTGCTGGCGGTTGCGATCGGCAGCGAGGCGATGATGGCCCCGGCCATGCCGATGACGATGCGCTTGATGGGCAAGAACTCCAGGATATGCCTGGTCGCGATCCCTGCGATGTCGCTGCCGCTGCTTGCGGGGGCGCTGTTCGGCCTGCGCCACGGCGCGCCGTCAAGCCCCGCGCTCGCCGGCGCGCTCGCCGGGCTGGTGTCGGCCGGCCTCGCCGCGACCCTCTATGCCTCGCACTGCACCGACGACTCGCCCCTGTTCGTCGCGACCTGGTACACGCTCGCGACCGCGCTGGTAACGGCGATCGGCGCGCTGGTGGGATCGAAGGTCCTAAGATTCTAGTCCAGATCCTGCGGCTTCACTCCGCCGGCGTCGCGCCCAGCTGCATGCGGTGGAAGCGCAGCACCTGCTGCGCGGTCGATGGACGCAGCGCCTCATAGCTGTCGCGCAGCGTCAGAATGTCGGTCTGCGACCCGCCGGAGAGCTTCTCGCGCATGGCGATGATGGCGCGCACGCTCGACCATTGCATGCCAGCGACCTTGGCGAGGATCATCACGCCTTCGGTACGGCTCTCGATCATCATGGTCTCGGCCGTCTCGACCGTGACGCCGGCGAGCGCAGCCAGCCCCGCATTGGTCTCGTCGAACTTGCCCTGCTCGGCGAAGGTTGTGACCTGAAACTCGTTGAGCCGGCCGTCGTCGTGCAGCGATTTCACCAGCGCGCGGGCCAATTCGGTCTGCTTCGTCATGGCGGCAGCGCGAACCCGTTGGGCCGCTTGCTGGACTACGCTCGAGACCTCATCCGCAAGCTCGGGATGCGCGGCCGCAAGCTTCCTGCGCACGCTCGAGGATGCCTTGGCGACCAGTCTCAGATAGTGATGGCGCGGCAGGTCGGGCCGCAGGCCGATGCAGCTGGCGAGGTCGTCGTCGCGCTCGGCGCGGATGACGAGCTCGGTGAGACTTCCATCGGAAAGCCGCGCGCCCGGATTCCGGACGGTCGACTGCACCACGTCCTCGTTGCCGCGCGTCACCAGCACGTCGGTCAGTGCTTCCGACAGCATCCGCCGTAGCGAGATCGCCTTGAGATGCGCCTGGCCCCTGGTGCGTGCGATCTCGAGCAGGGTCGCCTCGTCCAGCCGTTCCGATTTCGACAGCACCGGGCCGGAGACCTCGATGACCTCGTCGAGCGCGAGCGTGCGGATGATTTTCGGCGGCGCAGCCGCGATCGGTGCGAGGCGTTCGGCGAGCAGCGCCCTGGCCGACGTCTCGATCTGCCCGATCAGGCATTGGAACACGTCGTCGAACACGCGAATGTGGTCGTCGGAATAGTCCACTGCATTGCCCACGAAGAGATCGGTGATGCGGCGCAGCGTCTCGACCCGGCGCGCAACGGTGCCGTGCGTGAGGGCAGCCTGTAATTCGTCGAGCAGGTTTTCGGATGGTCTTGCGGATTTGGATCTCATTGCCCTGTCCTGGAGCGTTCGGCCCGGCAACGGCTTCTGCCGCGCCGGGAGAAAATGGATTGGTCAGCTCGTCACAATGGAGTTGCGCCCTTGCGCCTTGGCGGAATAGAGCGCGCGGTCGGCGCGCGCGAGAAACGTGTCGGCAGTATCGATGTCGCGCAGCGTCGCGACGCCCGCGGAAATGGTCACCCGCATGCCCGGAGAGAACGCGCTCCAGTCGAGATCGGCGACGATGCCGCGCAACCGCTCCAGCATGCGCTGCGCGACGTCGCCCGGCATGCCCGGCAGCAGCAGCAGGAATTCCTCGCCGCCGTATCGGCCGAAACTGTCGGCCGGGCGGATGTTGGCGAAAATGGTGATCGCGAAGGTGCGCAGCACCTCGTCGCCGACGGGATGGCCGAAGGCGTCGTTGATGCGCTTGAACCAGTCGAGATCGATCAGCGCGATCGCGCACGGCGTGGATGCCTGCCGCGACTTTTCGATCTCGGCGTCGAGAAGCCGCATGATGCAGCGGCGGTTGTAGGCGCCGGTGAGTTCATCGAGCTCGGCCAGTTCCTCGATGCGCTGATAGGCCGCCTTCAGTTCGATGCTGCGCCGGTACAGGATCTTGCGCAGGGTGGCGCCGAACAGGCCGAGAAAGGCGCACTGGCCGATCACCAGCACGAAGCAGAGCATCGAGGCGGCTCGCTGCAGACGCGTCGTGACCGGCAGTCCGATCGGCAGGTCCGATCCCAGGAAAACCGCGGCGAGCCCGCAGGTGGCAAGGCCCCAGGTGAGCATCGCCTGCCCCGACGTCATACGCAGTGTGCCGAACGCGAAGATCAGAAACAACACGGCCAGGAACGCGACCCCGACGGTCGGTACCGCGAGCAGGAACGCCAGTTGCAGCGCCATATGCGCCGAGATCTGATAGACGGTGAGGTAATGATCCTTGAACCGGTCGCCGAAGCCGGCTTCGGACAGCACCGTGAACGTACCGATGATGATGAGGCCGCCGATCCAGAACAGTGACGGAACGCCCATCGAGATCGTGCCGTCATAGGCGTAGAGCAGCAGGACCGAGGCGCCAAGCGAGTAGCTTGCGACCTGGCCCATATACATCTGGCGGCGCTGCCGGGCCCGGCGCGCCCTGACTTCGGGGGCTGCCGTCTCAGGCGCGAGGACGAGGTCCGCGGCCTCTGCGGCATTCCTCTCGGGAAAGGACGTCGCGGCCGTGCTCATGGTCCCGCCAATGGTGGATGTCAGCGCAAAAATCTACGTGGCAAGCCTTTAGGTTTGGTATCCTTTGAAACCGAATCCGAATCCTGCAGCACGGAACAAGATGATCAGCCATCGCGCGATCTTACCGGCGATCCTGCATCGTGTGCGATGCGGTCGAGCCAAAGCAGGGCTTGGTGCGACAAACCTGGTGCAGGACTGCTATGGAACCGGACCAGGCCGGCGCCTGTGCCGCAAAGGCCGTCCGCAGGGAAAGTATCTCAGTACTATGTTACCGATTGGGATAGACGCCGCTAACCGCCGCGGATGGGACGATAAAAGTGCGCCTGTGTGGGGTAGCTCACACTGGCCCCCGGATGATTGCGGTAGTTTGAACAATTTTGCCTTCCCCGTCGAACCGCCTGCCGCATCGACCCGACCAACTTTGCGAGACGGCCATTGAGCGTGACACAAGCGGCTTCCGACGAGGTCCTGATCGCCAGGATCGCCCAAGGTGACCGGCTCGCCATGCAGGTGCTGTACGGGCGGCACCATGTCAGGGTTTACAGGTTCGGACTGCGGCTCGTGCGGGACGAGCAGGCGGCGGAAGACCTCATCAGCGAGGTGTTTCTCGACGTCTGGCGTCAAGCCGGCAAGTTCGAGGGCCGATCGGCGGTTTCCACCTGGCTGCTGGCAATCACCCGATTCAAGGCCCTGTCTGCGCTCCGGCGCAGGAAGGATTTCGAACTGGACGAAGAGGCCGCGAACGCGATCGAGGACACGTCCGACGATCCGGAAACGGTGGTGCA
This sequence comes from Bradyrhizobium diversitatis, assembly GCF_016031635.1. GTDB lineage: Bacteria > Pseudomonadota > Alphaproteobacteria > Rhizobiales > Xanthobacteraceae > Bradyrhizobium > Bradyrhizobium diversitatis. The sequence continues at coordinate 24,068 of NZ_JACEGD010000048.1, read as the reverse complement.
GAAGAAGAATACCAGTGAGGCGTTGCGGGAGTGTCTGACGGGCCTTTCGCCGGAACACCGGGAAATCGTCGATCTCGTCTACTACCACGAGAAGTCCGTGGAAGAGGTGGCCGGAATCGTCGGAATTCCCGAGAACACTGTGAAGACGCGCTTGTTCTATGCGCGCAAGAGACTGGCCGAACTGCTGAAGGCAGCCGGCGTTGAGCGAGGCTGGCCATGATGGCGTTGAGCAAGAAGATGCTGGAGCAAGAGCCCAGTGAGATTGAACTGCTGCTGCCGTGGCACGCCGCCGGTACGCTGAGCGCGCGCGATGCGCGCCGCGTCGAGGAAGCGCTGGCGCGCGATCCCGAGCTTGCCAGGCAATATGCCGTGATCCGCGGCGAGTACGAAGAGACCATCCATCTGAACGAGAGCCTAGGAGCTCCGTCGGCGCGGGCGATGCAGAAGCTGTTCGCCGCGATCGACGCTGAGCCGGCACGGGCGAGCGCCTCGTTGCCGCTGTCGGCGCGCATCTCGACCTTCTTCGCGAGCCTGTCGCCGCGCACGCTGGCGTGGTCGGCGGGCCTCGGCGCTGTCGCGCTCGTGCTGCAGGCCGGAATCATCGGCGCCGTGCTGATGAGAAACCAGCCGGCGACCTTCCAGACGGCTTCGCTCTCGACCAGCGCCCCGATCACACGCGAATTTGGCAGCACGGCCGCGCCTGCGCGCGCGCTGGTGCGATTCACGCCGGAGGCACGCGTCGCCGACATCACGGCGCTGCTCGACAGCTATCAGGCTTCGATCATTGGCGACGCCAAGGGCGGCATGTTCCGCCTCCAGTTCGACAAGGCGATGAGCCAGGACGAGCTCGCCTCGCTGCTCGGCAGGATGCAGCGCGAGAAGGTCGTCAACCTTGCCGTGGCGGCGCCCTAGGCGCGCCGCTGGGCCGATGACGGGCAATTCCGACAGCAGGGTGCGTGCCGGGGCGTACGCTTCGTCCATCGGAGCCGCCCTTCTGGTCGCCTCTTGTCTCGGCGTCGAGGTTGCGCAGGCGCAGGCGATCATGCGTACGCCTACGATCAGCGTTCCCTCGCGCATCCCGACGATCTCCCCGAGCATTGCCCCGCGGGTCAACCCGACCCTATCCGCCAGGGCGGTGTCGGTCGACCGCGGCCCGCGTCCGATCACGACCGCCCGGATTCCTTCGGCGCGGATCGGATTGACGCCGGTGCTGCCCTATGCGCGCTACTCTCCCAACCTCTATCCGGCCTGCACGGCGCCCTATCGGTCTGCCGACGGCGAATGCCTGGCACAGGCGAACGCGGGCGGCGAGGGCAGTGGAAAATCGGGCAACAAGAAGAGCGCCCGTAAGGGGCGCGGCAACAACACGCCGGTCGCGGTGAACCAGCGCAGCTTCGCAGGCGAATTCGTCGCCGAGATCGACGGCAGTCTGTCGGTGACGGAGGCCGACGAGCTTGCGCGTCGCCACGGCCTCGCGCGCGTCGCATCCCAGAATTTTCCGCTGATCGGGGCGACGTTCGGCCTGTTCCGCATCACCGACGGCCGGCCCGCCGAGACGGTACGGCGCGAGTTCGCGGCCGACGGCAGCGTGCGCTCGGTCCAGCCGAACTTCCGCTACGCGCTCCAGGACCAGAAATCGTCCGTACCGGTCGAGGGCGATCCTGCGCAATATGCGCTGGCAAAACTCCGCCTGCCGCAGGCGCATGCGCTGGCGCACGGAGCCAACGTTACAATTGCCGTGATCGACTCCGGCATCGACGCCAAGCATCCCGAACTCGCGAATTCCGTCGCCGACAGTTTCGACGCGCTCGGCAGTGCCGAGGGGCCGCACGTCCACGGCACCGGCATCGCCGGTGCCATCGTGGCGCATGCCCGCCTGATGGGCAGCGCGCCCGAGGCGCGCATCATCGCCATCCGGGCCTTCGGCGGCACCAACGGCGGCGCCGAGAGCTCGTCCTACATCATCCTGCGGTCGCTGAATTACGCCGCCGAGCACGGCGCGCAGATCATCAATATGAGCTTTGCCGGTCCGAAGGACGCGATCATCGAGCGCGCGATCGCGGCGACGGCCGCACGCGGCCTCGTGCTGATCGCGGCCGCCGGCAATGCCGGCGCGAAATCGCCACCGCTCTATCCGGCTGCCAATCCCAATGTGATCGCGGTCAGCGCGACGGATCAGCAGGACAGGCTGTTCTCCGCCTCCAACCGCGGCAACTTCATCGCGGTCGCAGCCCCCGGCGTCGACATCTTCCTGCCGGCCCCTGCCGGCAAGTACCAGATGACGTCGGGAACCTCGTTCTCGGCGGCCTATGTCTCCGGCGTCGCGGCGCTGCTCCTCGAGCGCAACCACGCCTTGAAGCCGGAAGCGCTGCGCATGACGCTGGCGAAGACCGCGCGCGATCTCGGCTCACCAGGACGCGACGACCTTTTCGGCGACGGTCAGGCCGACGCCTTTGCCGCGGTCATGGCGGTGCCCGCCGACAGCGCGACGCCCGTTGCGGCTGCGTCCGGTACAACAAAACGTGAAGATGCCGAGAAGCGTCGCGGCGAGCCCGGCAGCCGTGCGATCGAGCAACCGTCGTTGTCGGGCTCGGACGAAAAGTCCGCGGTTTCTCAGGCAGATAGACCGGCGGCGAGATAGCGGCTGCGACAAGGATGCGCACGGGCCGAAGCTCAAAAAAGCGAACCCTCGCATTGAACGTTCAGCCAGCTGCCACGACCAACTGATGTGGGAGCGGTCATCCCTCCCCATCAGTCATATCAGGCGCGAGCGCCCATCCACCCCAAGCGCCCATATGGCTTGACCCGTCCGGTTGTCCCCCCGGACGGGTCTTTTCTTTTCAGCGCGTTCTTGAGCGAAGTGGCCGCCGGTTCGCGGGACGAAAACGCGTCAAACCGAGGATCCAGAGCGTCGGTTCTGATTCAACCGGAACCGAAGCTTTCGGCATCCGGTCTTTTGAGGCTCCGCATTCGTTCAGCTTGCGGTTGAGGATCACCGCAGCCGTCCGTTGCCGTCGCTCGCGCAACGAACCGCAACTCCGTTATGCTTGTGCGAAGCTTGACTCGAAAACGCAGCAAATTTCCGAAGGACTACGGTATTTGATGACGAATGCCGTGTCGCTGCTGGACAAGTCAAATCTTTTCCACAAAATATTCATGTCGCGTCTAAATTGATTCGTGTGCGTTGCGTCCCCCGCGTCCGTATTTTTTTCCTGACGGGCTGGTTCATGACACATCGCCAAGAGTTCGTTCGCGACGCAGCCGCCGGCCGCGCCATCGCGGCGCGCTGGTGCGCTCTCGCCGAACAGCGCCTGCAACATCTCTCCGAGATGTTCGAGACCGGCCGCTGGCGCCGGTATCATTCCGAGATCGAATTCCTTGAAAACATCCAGGAAGCCAAGCGTGCGGTCCAGACCTGGCGCGCGCTCGCAACCGGCGGGGACGTCGCCGAGGCGGCTGCAAGCGTGACGCCCGCATTCGGTTGGTCGCCGGCGACGATGCCCCGCATGGCACCGCGCGAGCACCAGGCGCAGACCGTCCAGCCCAAGGCCGTTCACATCGCGCCTGAGACCACGGTGGCAGTCAGGCTCGATCAGAAGCCGGACGTGCTCGCGGAGATCACCGAGGCGCCGATCGCGGCGGTGTTGCCATCCGTCGCGATGGCGCCGCCCACTGCACCTGTCGCGGTGGCTTCGTTTACCGCCCCCGCCGAGATGCCGCCGCTCAAGGCTCCCGCCGCGAGGGCGCCGCTAAGCGCACCTGCCGTGAGATCACCCCTTGCGCCCGCCGCCATGACGCCGTTCACCGCGCCCGAAGTGAGGCCGCCGCTCGCGGTGCCTGCCGCGAAGTTGCCGAAGTCGGCGCCTGCGGCGATGGCAGCGCTCCTCCCGCAGTTCGCCCCGCCGGCCGAGGAAATCGTCGCAGCCCCCGAGCGCGTCGTCGAATTCACCTTCAGCCTCGACGGCCTCGAAGCCAAATACCCGCTGCTCAGAAACGCGTTCTAAGGCGGTGGGTGAGGCCCGAGCAGAGTCGGCCGCCTCTCTCGCCCCCTCATCCTGAGGTGCTCGGCATGGGACGCGACGCGTCCCATGCCGAGCCTCGAAGGATGAGCGGCCCATCTGCCGACAGCGCATCTAACGTCGCACCGCATTGCCGCCGACCACAACCTGCGCGAAGCGTTGCGCCCCTTCGGCAGACAGATCCGACGTCACCGCCCGCGCGTGGTCTAGCCCGACCACGGCGCCTCGTGGCGTTTCCGAGATCATGTTGTTGTTGACGAGCGCGGTGCCCGCGCCCGGCACGACCGAGACCCCGACGCCGGCCAGCGCCTTGCGGATCACATTGCCGGTGATCGCGACGTCGCGCAGATATTTGCCCCAGCCGGCGACGATGCCGTAGGACGGCGCATTCTCGATCACGTTGCCGGTGACCGATGTGTCAGCCTCGATGTAGATGCCGACGCCGGCATCGTCGTCCGGTGCGGTGCCGATCGGCCGCTTCGGGATCAGATTGCGGATGATGTTGCCCTGGACCACCGCGATGCGGCCGCCCTCGTTGAAATTGCACACGGAGACGCCGACGGCGGCGCCATCCACCGTGTTGTTGGCGATCACCGCGGCTTCGAACGCAAACTCGGAATAGAGCGCGACCTCGCGCACGTCACTGACGCTGTTGCCGGTGATGTGGATGTTCGAGGCCGAGTTGCCGCGCACCGCCGAATAGTCGCAATTCCTGATGCGGTTGCCGCGCACGATCACGTTGCCGGCGCGAAACGCGTTGATGGCGTTGCCGTACTGGCCGGAGCCACCGGGGCCTGCCTTGATGTCCTCGATGCGGTTGTCGGCGACCAGCGTGCCGTCGTCGCCGATCGCGGTGCGCAGGATCTCGATGCCATTGTCGTTGGTGCCGATGATGGTGTTGCGCGAGACGCTGAGCCCCCTGGCGTCGAACGAGACCACCGCAGTCAGAGCGATATTGGTGAAGATGTTGCCGGAGACGTCGCCCGCGACCTGCTCGAGCCAGATGCCGCTGCCGCCCGATTGCGTGATCTGGCAATCCGCCATGCGCACATCTCGTCCGCCGAGAACATGGATCAGGCCCCGCCGGGTCGGCAGCGGAATGTTGCCGCCGTCGAAGGTGATGCCGGTGAGGCCGATCGCATCGGAGCCGTCGCTCTGGATCATCGAGGTTCCGCCCGTGAAGACCAGCCTGGTCGCACCGCGCACGCCGATCAGTTGCGACCCGTTCGGGAGCCGCAGCAACCCGCTGCGATAGACGCCCGGCGGCAGCGCCAGCGGCATTTGCGCCCGCGCAGCCTCGTCGATCGCCCGCTGCAGCGCTCGCGTCTGATCCTCGCTGCTTCCAGGTCGCACGCCATATTGCGTGGCATCGCGCCCGAGCAGGGACGTCAGCGGCGCCGCGCGCGCAGCGTCGGCCGGCATGGCGAGCGCGCCAGCGATGCCCGCGGTCGAAGCCCCGATGAGATGACGGCGATTGAGGTCCATGACGCGTCCTCCGGCGGACGCGGGAGGTCCGCAGCGGTTTCGTAGCCCAGCGCGGCGAGGGCCGTGAGGATTGTTCGCGGTAGGGTTAAATGTTTACGCAAAGACGGTGCTGTAGGGTGGGTTATTAGCCTTGCGGCTGCGCGAAGCGCAGTCCGTCAGGCGTAACCACCACGGTCTCTATCCGCGGAGACAGAAGAGGTGGATTACGCTTCGCTAATCCACCCTACGAGACCGGCGTGTTCCGCCGCTTCCGCGCCAACTGCACCACCTCCATCAGCATGGCTTCCCCCGCATCCACCAGTTCCTCCAGCGTGATCCGGGCTGAACCCTTGCGCCGCACGGCGCCGCTGCGCGCAAGCAGCGGAATGTGGATGAAGGTCGCAAGCTTCGGCCCGCCCGACCTGACGTTCTCGATCGCGCGCCAGCTCAGGTAATTGCAGAGATAGGCGCCGGCATCGCGCGAGGGCCGCGCGTCGATGCCGGTGAGGCGCGCGGCGCGCAGCAGCCGTGCGGTGTGCGGGCCGAACGTCATCGCATCTGCATGGCCGGCGATGCCGCGTTTGCTCGAGCGGGTGTTGGCGGCATCCGGCCAGAGCATGGTCACGGCGTTGCGGGCGCGGGTCTCGATCCGCAGATAGGGCGTGCGCGCCGCGAGGCCGAACATCAAGAGCGCGTCGGGCTTTTGGGCGGCGAGCACGTCCGGCAATTGCCGGTCGACGGCAGCATAGGTGACCGGGAAGATGTGGCTCGACAACTCGACATCGTCGAGCGCCGGCCTGCGCAACTGCATCAGCCGGGCCACCAACGCCTGGGTCGGATTGTAGGGCGCGCCCGGAAATGGCCCGAAGCCGGTGAGGAGAATGCGGGGCCCGGTCATTGCAGCAACTCCAGAATACGCTCGGCGGCGAGCGCCGGCGTGAGATGGCCCTCGGCGACCTCGGCCTCGATCTTCCGGACCTTGGTCCGCACCGACGCTTCGCTGCGCAACCTCGCCAGCATGCGCTGCTCCAGCATCGACCACATCCATTTCACCTGCTGGTCGCGCCGCCGCGCGGCGAAGTCGCCGGACGCATTCATCGCCTTGCGGTGGTCCAAAACCTTCTGCCAGAGCTCGGCGATGCCGGTGCCGGCCAGCGCTGAATATGTGACAACAGGCGGGTGCCAATGCTCGGATCTCGGCGCCAGGATGTGCAGCGCGCCGCGATAATCCGCGGCGGTGATGTTGGCGCGCTTGAGATTGTCGCCGTCGGCCTTGTTGATGGCGATCATGTCGGCGAGTTCGACCAGGCCCTTCTTGATGCCCTGCAGCTCGTCGCCGCCGCCCGGCAGCATCAGCGCCAGGAAGAAATCCGTCATGTCGCACACTGCGGTCTCGGACTGGCCGATGCCGACGGTCTCGACGAGCACGACGTCGAAGCCGGCGGCTTCGCACAGCAGCATCGCCTCGCGCGTCTTCGCCGCGACGCCGCCGAGCGTGCCCGAGGACGGCGAGGGGCGGATGAAGGCACTGTCCGAGGCCGAGAGCCGCGCCATCCGCGTCTTGTCGCCGAGGATCGAGCCGCCGCTGCGTGCCGAGGACGGATCGACCGCGAGCACCGCGACTTTGTGGCCCTGCTCGATCAGATACGTCCCGAGCGCATCGATGGTGGTGGACTTGCCGACGCCGGGCGAGCCGGTGATGCCGACGCGAAACGCCTTGCCGGTGTCGGGCAGCAGCATCTGCACCAGCTCGCGCGAAAGCGCCTGATGATCGGCGCGCCGGCTCTCCACCAGCGTGATGGCGCGGGCGAGCGCCGCGCGGCTGCCGGCGCGGAGCTCTCTGGCGAGGGTCTTGATGTCGATGGATTTGCCAATGGTCATGATTGTTATCGCGTCCAGCCGCTAGGGGCCCGACATGCGAAGGTGTCTTCAGCGCAGGATTTCAACGGTGGAAGGTGAGTTCGAATGATGTCCCAGACGATCTCGGCTTTGGTCATATGGTAGGCATGACGTAGAAGATTTCCGAAGTCGATCATCTTGCGCCAGTCGATTCCAGGCTCGGTTCGCTTGATCTCATCCGGGATGAATCTCGAAGCCTCGCAGACGATCTCGAGAAGGCGTTCGATTGCCAGACGAGAGGTCCTTTCAGAGACGAACTGATCGAAGCTGAGGCCCTTCACGACGCTTTCGATGTCGGTGATGGCTTCCAGAATATCTCGCAGCCGGTCTTCCGCGGTCGGCGGCATTCAGAAGACCTCAACCAGATCATCCGCGATCCGTTCAGCCACGCGCGGCTTCAGCAGGTCCCGCATCGAGAGCTGCGCTCGAAGGCCGACCTGATCCTCGATCAGGTGCAGGACCCTGAAATAGTCGAACCGCGGCGTTTCCTCGCGCGAGGTCGTCTCGATCAGGACATCAAGATCGCTGTGGGGGCGGGCGTCGCCACGTGCGCGGGACCCAAACAGGTACAGGCGGGTGACCCCCGCGGCCCTCAAGGCGGGAGCAAGCTCTCGGAGCTTCCCGACAATAGTCTTGAGTTGAACGTCTGCGACCTCTGTCATGGCTCTATAATAGCACAGGGTTCCGGCCCGGCCCAGCCGCCGGCCTCGACCGCCCGGGCGAGGCAGGCGAGAGCCGCCCGCCCGATATCAACGGGTGGTCGCCGCCGCGGCTTGCGGCTGTTTCACCTTCCGCCACACCCACACCATCACCGGCCAGAGCAGCGCGCCGATCGCCATCGCGGCGAGGATCGCCGCGACCGGCCGCTCGAAGAACGGCAGGATGCTGCCGTCGGACTTGATCAGCGAGGTGACGAAGGCCTGCTCGACCATGGTGCCCATGACGATGCCGAGCACCATGGCGGCGACGGGATAACCGTTCGCCTCCATGACGTAGCCGATCACGCCGAAGGCGGCGACGGTGACGACGCCGAACATGTTGTTGCCGATCGCGAACGAGCCGACGGCGCAGCACAGCATGATGATCGGCATGATGGCCGAGCGCGGCGCCAGCAGGATGTAGGCCGCGACCCGGATCATGGCGATGCCGAGCGGGATCATCATGATGTTCGCGATGATGAACATCAGATAGATCGCGTACATGCTCGACGCCTTCTCGGTGAACAGCGTCGGACCAGGATTGAGGCCCTTCATATAGAGCACGCCGATCGCGATCGCGGCGATGGTGTCGCCGGGGATGCCGAACAGCAGCGAGGGCACCCAGCCGGAGGCGATGCTGGCATTGTTGCTGGCGCCGGCTTCGACCAGGCCTTCGACATGGCCGGTGCCGAACTTTTCCGGCTCCTTGGAGAAGCGCTTCGACATCGCATAGGAGACCCAGGCGGCCATGTCGGCGCCGGCGCCGGGCAGCACGCCGATGATGATGCCGACGATGTTCCCGCGCGTCATCTGCCAGTGATACAGCTTGGTCAGCCTCCACTGGCCGGCCAGAATGCTTCCGAACTTTCGGCGCGGCAGCGGCGGCGGCTCGGGCGTCAGCATCGCGCGCATCACCTGCGCCACCGCGAACACGCCGACCAGCGCCGGGATCGGCTCGATGCCGCCGAACAGATCGGTGAGGCCAAAGGTGAAGCGCGGGACGCCGCCGGGATTCTCGATGCCGATGCAGGCGACGAGCAGGCCGATGAACATGCCCGCGATCGCCTTCACCGGCGAAGAGCGCGCAACCAGGGTGGCGCACATCAGGCCGAGCAGCGCCAGCCAGAAATATTCGAAGGTCGAGAACGACAACGCGATCTCGGCCAGCGGCGGCGCCAGGATCATCAGCGACAGCACGCCGGCGATGCCGCCGACCGCCGAGAACCAGACGCCGGCCCCGAGCGCGAGCTCGGCCTGGCCCTTGCGCGTCATCGCGTAGGCCTCGTCCGCATAGGCGGCGGAAGCGGGCGTACCGGGAATGCGCAGCAGCGCGCCCGGAATGTCGCCGGAGAAGATCGCCATCGAGGAGGCCGCGACGATGGTCGCGATCGCCGCGATCGGTGAGAGATAGAAGGTGACGGGGACGAGCAGAGCGGTCGCCATCGTCGCCGACAGGCCCGGCAGCGAGCCGATCACGAGCCCGTACACGGACGCCGCGAACATCGCGATGATGACCTCCCAGGTGGAGATCAGCGCGAACGCATCGATCAGGGTTTTCAGCATGGGACTACCAGGGCGCCGGCAACAGGCCGGCGGGCAGCGGCACGCGGAGCAGCTTGCCGAAGATGAGGTGGATGGCGAAGGGCGAGAGGGCCGCGAGCGGCAGGGCCAGCTTCCACCTGGCCCCGAGCGCGGTCGAGGTGACGTAGACCATGATCGCGGCGGTGATGATGAAACCGAGCCGGTCGGCCGCCGCGACGTAGAACAGCAGCAACGCCGGCGGCAGCAGCGCGCGCAGGCCGTAGAGCCTGCCCTGCGGTGGCGGGGCAGCGGCCCGGCCGTCCTCCAACGGGACCAGCACTTCCTCCTCCTCGAAGGAACGGCCGATGCCGAACACGATCGCGAGCCCGCAGAGTGCAAGGCCGCAGCCGATCACCAGCGGAAACACGTTGGGGCCGACCGGCTGGCCCGGCACCGGCGGCAGGATCCAGCCGCCATAGGCAGCTGCTGCGCCGAGCACGACGAGAAACGATCCCGTCACGGAGTCGGGAAGACGCATGGGAGGGGTCCTGTCAGAATTCCGGGAGGTGCGCTCCCTCTCGCCGCATGGGCTGGGCCAGCGCATATGCCGAAGGTGCTCGGCCTGCATGGTTCGAGACGCCCGCTTTCGCGGGCTCCTCACCATGAGGTTTTGATATCTCGCCGCAAAACGCGACCTCATCCTGAGGGCCCGCCGTAGGCGGGCGTCTCGAAGGATGGGCTGCAGGCGAGCTACTCGCCACCTTCTTCATATGCCGATAGCCCTGCCGCGTGCGGGGAGAGGCGAAACATCACGCCTTGCTCAGGCCTGCCGCCTTCATGGCTTCGCCCATCTGGGCGTCGCCCTTGTCCATGAAGCTGGCGAAGTGAGCGGCATCGCCCCACACGGTGCCGAAGCCGCGATTGCTCATGAAGTCCTTGTACTCGGCGGAATCGTAGACCTTCTTCAGTGCCGCGGTGAGCTTCGTTGCGATCTCCGGCGGAAGGTTCTTTGGCCCGGCGATGCCGCGCCAGGCGCCCGTCGCGTAGTCGATGCCCATCGCCTCCTTCAGCGTCGGCACGTCCTTGAAGATCGGGTTGCGGGCCGGCGCCATGATGGCAAGGCTCCTGGCCTTGCCCGCCTCGATGATGGCGCGCGCCTCGGGCACCGAGCAGGTGGTGAGGTCGAGGCCGCCGGCGGCGAGATCCTGCATCGCCGGCGCCGCACCGTTCGAGGGCACCCACGCGACCTGATTGGCAGGCAGGCCCATGGCCTGCATCCAGCCGACCAGGGCCAGATGCCAGATGCCGCCCTGGCCGGTGCCGGAGGCCTTGAACTTGCCGGGAGGCGCCGCCTTGATCGCATCGGCGAGCTCCTTGACCGTCTTGTAGGGCGACGAGGAGGAGACCTGGATGCCCGGAGGGTCCTCGTTCATCAGCGCCAGCGGGGTGTAGCTCTTCGGCGTCAGCTCGGTCAGGCCCTGCCAGTGCATCATCGAGATTTCGACCGTGAGCATGCCGATGGTGTAGCCGTCGGGCTGTGCGGTCGCGATCGCGCTGTGGCCGACCACGCCGGAGCCGCCGGTGCGGTTGACCACGTTGAAGGGCTGACCGAGGTCCTTCTCCAGCAGCGCCGCGACAATGCGCGCCGTCGCGTCGGTGCCGCCGCCGGCGCCCCAGGGCACGATCACGGTGATCGGCCGGGCCGGGTAGGCTTGTGCGAGCGCGGGCTTGAAGCCGAAGGCGGCGGATGCTGCGACTGCGGCGGTCGAGGCCGCAAAGGTGCGGCGCGTAATCTTGGACATGAAGCCTCCCAGCGGCGCCCGTGACGTCGGGCGCTCTTGTCAATGGCGGCATTCTAGTCGGCTTTGCGGAGCCGCCGCAAGATAGCGCTACCAGTGGTGTACCTTCGCCCTGTGGAAGGCCGTGGTACCGGGTTCGTCAAAACAGGGCGAAGCCGAGAAATGCAGCGATCTTGGTGATCGGAGCAAGGATTTTGGAGGCATCCGACACGAACTCGCCGAGCAGCTTGGCCGAAGAGAAAACCGCCTTGATGGCCGTCTCGATCCGGCTGCGGTCGGGCTCAGGTTTCGCAGCCTCCTGGGCCAATTGATCTATGTGCTCGGAGATCGTGGCCTTGGCCTTATTCGGCGCCTGGACCTTTGCAAGCTCGTCGCGCAGCTCGGCCACGAAAGCGCTGAGCTGCCTGGACTCGCCAGCCGAGAGCGTCTGGATCGCAGTCGAGTTTTGACCGACCGCAATGACCTGAGCGCTGACGTTCGTTGCGATGATGCCCTCGTTGGACGTGGTCTGCGCGGGCTTGGTCATGACGCGAGAACCGTTTGCTGTGCATTGTGGGAGGATGTCGCGTTGGCGCCTTGTCCAACCGCCATCGCCTGTGCTGTCACGTCGCCGCCCTGAACCAGTATGCCGGAATTGTAGATTGCCATCACTTTCTTGCGCAGATCGGAGACGTCCACGCCATGGGTTTCCATGTAGCCGCAGACGAGCTCGACAATGCATTGATCGAAAGCCTTGATAGCAAAGTCCAGATCGGTCTTCTGGAAGTAGTGCTCGAACTTTTCGTCCATGACTTCCCGCCGGGTGCTCTCGGTCGCGCCATAGTCATATCTCGGGTTCGCTTCCACGCTGTCGCGATACTCCCTTTTAAGACTCCGCCCTGAGTGCCCAATCGCGGCGAACAACGCGATCAGATTGTAGACTTCGCCAAGTACCACGAAGGGACTTGCGATGACCTCGCCGACGAAATGGGAAATCCTGGTCTTCAGTCTGTGATCGTGGAAGTTCGTGGTATCGACCGTTCTGAACTCCTTGAATGGCGGCGTAAGCAGGAACCTGCTCGCCTCGATATAGAAGATCCTGCCTTTGTGTGTTGTCTTGACCGCATGAGTGAGTATCAGCTCCCCGTCCCATCTGACGTCATGGAACAGAAGGTACTCCCTGACGAAATCTGGATGCATGGCGACGATATCCGAAAGCGCCATCTCATTCAGCGCGACTGTCGGTTGCTTCGCCCAATCGTTGCGTGAGACAAGGGGTAATGTCCAAGCATCCGTGCCACGCAAAGCGACGATTCTCTGCGTGATCAGGTCTCCGAACCCGCTTTGTGGCAGCTGCTGAGCAATGAGGTCGTCGATCTCCGCCAGAGATATCGGGACCAGATCGGATTTTCCCGATGCCGTGTGCGCGGGCTTTTCGACGTCGACAGTGAACGACCATCGGCCGATCGCAGCTCCGGCACATTTGAACGGCTCGAAGTCTCTGTAGACGAGCACGCGCTGCTGGCGGCCTCCGATTCCGGCCTCGAGCCGCCGGTCGTGCGGCGCTTCCAGGAGCGACGCTGCCATTTCCAGATTAAAGTTCTCTCTCGTGAATCGCTCGAGCGAGCTGCGCTGGCGGGCACTGTGCGTCATCGTCCAAAACGCGCCGCCGGCGAAAACACCGATCATGACGAGTGTCAGTCCATCGGGGTCGTCACCGTTCGAGCCCAGGGCAAGGCGGAATGAGAGAACGACGATGTAGGCGAGGAGAATCAGCGCGCAAACTGCGCGATAGCCTAAGCTCTCACGTTCCACCTTCCATGCGAGATGGATAGCTGGACGAGGGTCGAAGCCGATTTCCAAAGGTGGTGCATGAACGGGGTCCATCGCTTTGATCAGTAGGCCGCGTCGAAACGCTGCGCCGTGCGAGTAAACTCCAGCAAGAATCAATCTCGTGAATTCGGTGCAGCTCGGCCACGCAAGTGCCGAAGAACCGGAATTGATCAAAACCTTGCCCCGATCGAGCATGACGCCACTCCCCGGACAATGAAAATGCAAAATAACTACTAAGAAATGCAACTCAAAGTATAGTAGCACAAGAGCGTTCTGACAATCGAAACTTGGGTGCGCATTGCTGCCGTATTGGGTACGGCCACGCGGACGATCTGTGCGTTTCGAAGCTTTGCGGCGACCAGAACTACCGGAACGCGCGGTCACTGTGCCGCGATCATTGCGGCTCCTCCGCGTCGTCCTTCGGCCGCGCGCCGCCGAAGATTCGCGTGCCTTCTGCGCTGAGATACGGCTTCAGCGCCTCCCAAGGCACGAATGCAACATACTCGCCCTCGGCGTAGGGACCGACGGCGTAGGGCGGGTAGTGAAAGGTGAGGCCGGAGCTCTTGCCTGCTTCAGTTGACGGCGCAAGCGTCACCGCGCCGATCTTGAGCAGGCTCGGTTCCACGCCCTTGAACCATTCGTCGGTCGCGGTCTCGCCGGCACCGCGCTTCTTCTTCTCGGCCTTGAGCGAGGTGATGATGGCCGTCACCATCGCCTTCATGGCCGGACCCTTGTCGGCGGTCTCGGTGAAGAACGGGCGGATCGAGATGCGCTTGTTCGCCGCCTTGTCCCACAGGATCGTGTTCACATCCGAATTGGGATGCGCGCCGCGAGTGTTCATGTAGTCGTTGCGGAGGATGCTGACATAGCGATCGGCGACGACCGAGCGGATCTCATATTTGCGCTCGAAGTCCCAGCCACCGTCCGTGAAGAACTGTGGGTCCGCCTTGCGCGAGGCGGCGGCCTCGGCCGCATTCTTATCGAGCCATTTCCTGCCTTCGGCCAGGCAATCCGCCGCCAGCGCCGCATCCGCCTTGATCCTGTCGTCGAGGAAAACGCGCGCCTCGATGCTCTTGGTCTTGACGACGGCGTCGGGCTTGGGGTCGGCGGCGAGGGCGATGCCGAACAGCGCGCTGCAAACTGCGGTCGCAGCCAGCGCGCGCATGAACGTTGGCGCGAGAAACATCACGCAAATCCTTCTTGCCGGAAGTTCGAGCGACGGCTACTCCGCCGCCTCGCTATGGCCGAGCCGGGCGTTCAGCTTGCGGATCAGCTCCTCGGCGGCGTCCGCGATCACGGTGCCCGGCGGAAAGATCGCCTCAGCGCCGGCGGCGTAGAGCGCGTCGTAGTCCTGCGGCGGCACCACGCCGCCGACGATGATCATGATGTCGTCGCGGCCCTGCTTCTTCAGCGCGGCCTTCAATTCGGGCACGGCGGTGAGGTGGGCGGCGGCGAGCGAGGAGACGCCGAGAATGTGGACGTCGTTCTCGACCGCCTGCCGCGCGGCCTCGTCGGCAGTGGCAAACAGCGGCCCGATGTCGACGTCGAAGCCGATGTCGGCAAAGGCGGACGCAATCACCTTCTGGCCGCGGTCGTGGCCGTCCTGGCCGATCTTGGCGACCAGGATGCGCGGGCGGCGGCCTTCCGCCTCCTCGAACGCGTCGATCAGCGCCTGAACCTTCTCGACCTGGTTACCCATGCTGGACGCCTCCCGCTTGTAGACGCCGGTGATGGATTTGATCTCGGCGCGGTGCCGGCCGAACACCTTCTCCATCGCGTCCGAAATCTCGCCGACGGTCGCCTTCGCCCGCGCCGCGTCGATGGCGAGCGCGAGCAGGTTGCCGTTGCCCTCGCCGGCCGAGCGCGTCAGCGCGGCGAGCGCGGCATCGACGTCCTTCTGGTTGCGCTCGGACTTGAGCCGCTTGAGCTTGTCGATCTGGAGCCGGCGGACATTGGTGTTGTCGACCTTCAGGATCTCGATCCTGTCCTCGTCGGTCGGCTTGTACTTGTTGACGCCGATCACCGCCTGCTTGCCGGCATCGATCCGCGCCTGGGTCTTGGCCGAGGCCTCCTCGATGCGCAGCTTCGGCAAGCCGGCCTCGATCGCCTTGGCCATGCCGCCGAGCTCCTCGACCTCCTGGATGTGGCTCCACGCCTTCGCCGCGAGGTCGCGCGTGAGCCGCTCGACGTAGTACGAGCCGCCCCAGGGATCGATGATGCGGGTGGTGCCGCTCTCCTGCTGAAGGAACAGCTGGGTGTTGCGGGCGATGCGCGCCGAAAAATCCGTCGGCAAGGCGAGCGCCTCGTCGAGCGCGTTGGTGTGCAGCGACTGGGTGTGGCCCTGCGTCGCGGCCATGGCCTCCACCGTGGTGCGCATCACGTTGTTGAAGACGTCCTGCGCGGTCAGCGACCACCCAGAGGTCTGGCTGTGCGTACGCAGCGAGAGCGAGCGCGGGTCTTTCGGATTGAAGGGTTTCAGCAGCTTCGCCCAGAGCAGGCGCGCGGCGCGCATCTTGGCGACTTCCATGAAGAAGTTCATGCCGATCGCCCAGAAGAACGACAGGCGGGGAGCGAAACGATCGACGTCGAGCCCTGCGGCGAGGCCGGCGCGCAGATATTCGACGCCGTCGGCGAGCGTATAGGCGAGCTCGAGGTCCTGCGTCGCGCCGGCCTCCTGCATGTGATAGCCGGAGATCGAGATCGAGTTATATTTCGGCATCTTTTGCGACGTGTAGGCGAAGATGTCCGAGATGATCCGCATCGAGGGCGCGGGCGGATAGATGTAGGTGTTGCGCACCATGAACTCTTTCAGAATGTCGTTCTGAATGGTGCCCGACAGCTTCTCCGGCGGCACGCCCTGTTCCTCGGCGGCGGCGACGTAGAGCGCGAGGATCGGCAGCACCGCGCCGTTCATGGTCATGGACACGCTCATCTGGTCGAGCGGAATCCCCGCGAACAGCGTGCGCATGTCGTAGATGGAATCGATGGCGACGCCGGCCATGCCGACGTCGCCGCCGACGCGCGGATGGTCGCTGTCATAGCCGCGATGGGTGGCGAGATCGAAGGCGACCGAGAGGCCTTTCTGGCCGGCCGCGAGGTTGCGGCGGTAGAACGCGTTGGAATCCTCCGCCGTGGAGAAGCCGGCATATTGCCTGACCGTCCAGGGCTGGTTGACATACATGGTCGGGTAGGGGCCGCGCAGATAGGGCGCGATGCCCGGATAGGTCTCGAGGAAATCGAGCCCGGCAAGATCGGTCTCGCCATAGGCGGGCTTCACCAGAATGCCCTCGGGCGTCAGCCACGGTTCGGCGCTGCCTGACGGCGCGGTGGTGGCGGTGCGCTCGAAGGCGACATCGGCGAAATTGGGAATGCGGCTCATGGCTTCAACCATATTATAAGCGCTCAATCATGATCCGGATGCTGATGGCTGACGATGGTCGCCATCTTCTCCGGTCCGTAATTCTGCTGCGTGGTCTGGCTTGGCAGGTTGGCGATGCCGACCACCCAGCCGAGGCGGGATTCGGTGCCGAACTGGCGCGTCGGGATCACCCAGTCGGGGTGATCGAAGGTGCCGGTCATGATCTCGATCCGGTCGCCGTCGATGCGGCCGAAGCTCAGCGGCGTGCCGCAGGCGGCGCAAAAGCCGCGCTCGGCGATGGTGGAGGAGCGGAAGAACGAGGGGTGTCCCCTGGTCCAGGCGAAGTCCACTTTGTTGATGTCGGCAAAGGAGGCGAATGGCGCGCCGGCCGCCTTCTGGCACATGCGGCAATGGCAGATCGAAACCCTGGTCGGCGCCGTCATGACGGCAAAGCGCACGGCACCGCATTGGCAGCCGCCGGTGAGAACGGGTTTGCTGGTGCCGGTCATGGCTGCTCCATCCGTCGATAAGCGTCTTGCAATGTCGCAAGCGCATCGCCTCCGGCGAAGACAAAACCCGTGACGCCGGCGGTCCGCAGCGCCGCCTCGGCATCAGTCGGGCGGCCCGCCAGATAGATATGTCTGCTGCCTGCCGTTTGCAGGGCCCGGGCGGCGGGTTCCGCCTGACCGGCATAGACCTTGTCGCTGGAACAGAGGCACGCAAGCTCCGCACCTGATGCCTTGAACGCGGCTGCCAATTTGGCTGGGTCGGCAAAGCCCTCGCTGTCCAGGGCCTCGATGCCGCCGGCCTCGAAGAAGCTCTTCGCGAAGGTGGCGCGCGCCGTGAAATCGGCGGGCGTGCCGAGATTGGCCAGGAACACCTTTGGCCGCGCGCCACGTGCCTTCAACGCCGCGTCGGATTTGTCGCGCAGCGCCTCGAACGGTTCCGCCAGCCGGATCGGCGGCAGCGCATCGAATTTGTATGTCTGTTCCCCGTAAGGCGGAAGCGCGATCGGCGCTGTCGTCAGCACGGTCGCTTCGCGCTCATGCAGGTTCGGAAACTCGCTGGCGCCGGTCAGCACGTCGCGGCGCTTTGCGATGTTGGCCTCACGCGCCTTTCGCGCGGCCGCCACCTTGCTCTGGAACACGCCCTGCTGAAGCGCCGCGAAGGCACCACCGGCTTTCTCGCTTTCCTGGAACAGCGCCCAGGCGGCCTCGCAAAGCTGCGCCGTCAGCGTCTCGATGCCACCTGCGCCTGCCGCGGGATCGCTGACCCTGGCGAGGTTGCTCTCCTCCAGCAGCAGAAGCTGCGTGTTGCGCGCTACGCGCCGCGCGAACGGATCGGGCAGGCCGAGTGCCAGCGTATGCGGCAGCACCGTGATCGCATTCGCGCCGGCGAGGCCGGCGGCGAACGTCGCCATGGTCGCGCGCAGCATGTTCACGTAAGGGTCGCGCTGCGTCAGCATGCGCCAGGCTGTATCGGCAGCGATGAACAGCGGTCTCGGCGTCAGCCCGCAGGCCTGCTCGATGCGTGCCCACAGCAACCGCAGCGCGCGGAATTTGGCCATGGTCAGGAACTGGTCAGCATCTGCGGCAAGCCGCGCATAGACCATGCCCTGCGCCTGCTCGAGGGAAATGCCGGCGCCTTCGATCGCGCGCAGATAAGCGACGCCGCAGGCAAGCATGAAGGCGAGCTCCTGCACCTCCGAGCCACCGGCATCATGGATCACGCGCCCGTCGGCGGAGGCAAACGGTCCCTTGAAGCCGAGCGCGGCAAGGCCCTTGATGGCGCCGGCGAGCGCAGGAACGATCTCGTCCCAGGTATAGGGGCTGTGCCCCCACATTGCGGCGGCCGCGAGCGGATCGAGCCCGAAGCGGATGTTGCAGGCTGCGGGATCGAACCCCTTGCTCTTGACATATTCCGCGACATGGATCGCAGCCATCCGCGATTGCGGGCCGATCTGAAGCTCGAGGCCGATGCCGGCGTCGAGATGAATGTCTTTCAAAACCTTTGCGACCGCATCCGCCGACGGTTCCAGGCCGAAGCCATGGGCGCCACTGCCGCCGGCGAACACCAGCGCGAGCCCCGTCGCGCCGTTCTCGAGGTCGGTCAGGGCCTGTGCATTCGCGAGCGCCGCGTCGGGATGGTCAATCCGCTGCACGATCTGCCACGGCGCAGCCGGCGCGCGTCCCACCACAGGCGCAACGCCCTTGGCGCGCGGATAGAGCGGATCGATCTTGATGCCGTCATAGGTCTTGCCGACCAGCTTCTCGAACGGCGCGCCCTTCAGCACGCCGTCGACCAGCTTGCGCCAGTCCTCAGGCGTGGACTTGGGAAAATCCGCCGCCAGCGGCAGGTCGTCAGTCACGGAGGTCATGCGGCGAGGGGCTCCCAAACGTGTCGTTGTTCTCAGGCGAAATTGCCACGGCAGACCGTCCCTGCAAACGGTTGTTTTTGGTTAACCGGTATCCGGAAGCCGCTCAATGCCTTGCGTGGAGACGCTGGCGAGGCCGTCACGCACACGAATACCCGAGATCATGCGCTCGGGCGCGATCTCGGCCAGCGGCACCAGCACGAAGGCGCGCTCGAACAGGCGCGGATGCGGCAGCGTCAGGTCGGGCTTCTGCAAGCTGACGTCGTCATAGGCGATCATGTCGAGATCGAGCGTGCGCGGACCCCAGCGTCGGTCCTTCTCCCGCGTGCGGCCGAATTTCTGCTCGACTTTCTGCAGCACGAACAGAAGCGCGTGCGGATCGAGGCCGGTCTCGATCTCGATACAGGCATTGATGAAGGGGGCCTGGTCCTCGTCGCCCCAGGGTGGGGTGGCGTAGTCCGAGGAGCGCGCGATCAGCGCGCCCTGCGCCATGCCGCAGATGTGGGTGATCGCCTTGCGGAACGTCGCGCGGACATCGCCGACATTGCCGCCAAGTGCGATCAGCACGCTCGCCATGTCAGGGATGCCGCGAGCGTGTCAGCATGATGCCGACATCGTCGAAGATCGCGGCGATCGGCGCATGCGGCTTGTGCACCGTGATCTTCACGGCGCGGACGCGCGGGAAGTTCGACAGGATGGCGTCGGCCACGGCGCCGGCTGCGCGCTCCAGCAGCTTGTAATTGGTGTTCTTGAACGCCGCCGTCGTCGTCGCCACGACATCGGCGTAGGACACCGTGTCCGCGAGCCGGTCGCTGCGCGACGGCTCGGACAAGTCGGTATAGAGTTCGAGATCGATGACGAAACGCTGGCCGACTTCGGTTTCGTGATCCATCACGCCGTGGCGGGCATGGATCGACAGGCCGGTGACGAAGATCGTATCGGTCATTGCTTGCTCTCGATTGCATGCGCCACCCGCAGCGCCTGCAGGGTTTCGCCGACATCATGGGTCCGGATGATCTTGGCGCCGCGCTGCGCGGCGATCAGATGGGCTGCGATCGAGCCGGCCAGCCGCTCCGATGGTTCCGACGGCGACACCGAGGCGATGAAGCGTTTTCGCGAGGCACCGACGAGGATCGGCAGGCCGAACATGTCGAGCTCGCGTAAGCGCGCCAGCGCGGTCATGCTCTGCTCGGCCGTCTTGCCGAAGCCGATGCCGGGGTCGAGCACGATCTTGTCGCGCACGATGCCGGCCTGCGCGGCGATATCGAGCGAGCGCCGAAAGAACGTCTTCATGTCCGCGATGATATCGATCGCGGGATCGACACTGTCGCGGTTGTGCATGGCGACGACGGGAACGCCTCTTGCGGCGATCAGCGGCGCCATGTCGGGATCGCGTTGCAGGCCCCAGACGTCGTTGGCGATCGCCGCGCCATGGTCGAGCGCGAAGGCCACCACCTCGGCCTTCATGCTGTCGATCGAGACGGGCACGCCGAGCGCCACCACGTCGGCCAGCGCCGGCTTCAGTCGTGCCAATTCGTCTGCCGCGGTGACCGGCCGGGCACCCTTGTAGGGCCGGGTGGATTCGGCGCCGATATCGATGATGTCGACGCCATCGGCGATCATCGCCCGCGCCCGCTCCAGCGCCCGCGCCGGTGCGATGAACGCGCCGCCGTCGGAGAAGGAATCCGGGGTGATGTTGAGCACGCCCATCACCGCGGGAAGCGACCGCTCCAGCAGCGTCCGCAGCGCATCAGGCCCGGCCGAGCCGGCCGGCGGGACGGAAGGGGAGAGCGAGGCGTTCATGCGGCCCGCTTTGCGCGGTCGGGCAGGGGGAGTCAAGCGGGGATGGGGTGGACGAGCACCGCTCTAGCACCGTCACCCCGGCGCAACGGCGAAGCCGTTGTCGCTGGAGGTGGCCGCTTCTTAGCGGCCCTCGAAGGGCGACGGCCCGGCGCTCTCCGTGCGGACGCGGCGGTGGCCGTGCATCCTTCGAGGCTCGCCGAAGAGACGAGCACCTCAGGATGACGGAGAGGGAAGTGGGCTAATACGTGATCTTCGGCGGCAGCTTCTTGGCCTTCGCGATGATGTCGCCGACCGATTTCTCGGAAGGCAGGATGCGGACGAGCTTCTTCTTCTCGTTGGCTTCGCGCATGCTCTGGGCAAGCCTTGCGGGATTTCGATAGGCGAGCTCGCGCACGGTGGTGACGCCGGCGGCGCGGACCAGGCCGACCTTGGCCTTGCCCATGCCGGGAATGCGCATGTAGTCGGAGACGTTGGCCCATTCCAGCAGCGACTGCTCGCTGATGCCCGTCTTGGCGGAAAGCGCCTTGCGGCCCTTCACGGTCGAGGCCGCCTCGAGCAGCGCGTCGGTGGTGCGGATTCCTTGCGCCTTCAACTTGTTGGCCGCAAAGGTCGACAGGCCCTCAATCTCGGAGATTGGATATGTCATGACACTCGGTGTGAAATGCGTGGCTTCAGGCGAATTGGCTGAGGCCCGGAGTCCCAGCAATGATCTTGCCCATCTGATCCGCTCCGATTTTGTCTCGCCCGTAGCGGAAAAGTTCACGGGCGACCTTTTGAATATCGGACATGCCGAGTCCCAGGCCCATCAGGCGCGTGCCGACCGCCATCAAGCCGCCACCCATCAGCCGCGACAGGCCGCCGCCGCTCCTGGACGCCTCGATTGCAGCTTCCGCTCCTGGGATCTGGTCGATCAGGGCCTCTACGCTCTCGGAAGGACCCTCGCTGCGGAGGAATCCCAGGATAATGCCGACGGTCTTTTCAGCGACAGCACCATCTATGCTGGCGTTTGCCGCCAGCCGTCCGATCAGCTCGTCCATAAGGCCCCTCAGCCGGTTTGCACGCCGGAGTATTGCTTCCGAAAATTGATCTTGAGCCGGTGTGATGTGAAATTCAAGCGATGAACGCATGCGCGGTCGCGATTCATCCCCGAACGCGCGAAAGGTGTTGCAGCCGTGCACGAGCCGAGATCGAATCGGCAAGAAATTGCCGCGCTGCGAATACCTCGTTCCTACTTTCGGCTGATGTTGTCCCTTCGTGTCCGACAATGTCCCATGCTCGGGGCGCGCGTTGAATGGTTTTAATCGGTGCGCGACATGCGCTAAACTACGGAACTGGTGCATTTGAGTTTCAATACGCGAAACTCGGCAGAGAGATCAGAATAATGACCGCACAGGACAGCAAGCTCGGCGATACCGACGACAAGATTTTCGTCGGCAAGGGAAACGAGCAGGTATGGCTGACGCTGGCGCTCGCCAATCGCCACGGCCTCGTTACGGGTGCAACCGGAACCGGCAAGACCGTGTCGCTTCAAGTGCTGGCGGAAGGATTTGCGCGCGCCGGTGTTCCCGTATTCGCGGCCGACATCAAAGGTGACCTCTCCGGAATCTCGGAAGTCGGCGAGGCCAAAGACTTTATTCTCAAGCGCGCCGGCGACATGGGTCTCAAGTTTCAGCCGGACCAGTTCTCGACCGTGTTCTGGGACGTGTTCGGCGAGCAGGGACATCCGGTCCGCGCCACCGTCACCGAAATGGGGCCGCTATTGCTGGCGCGGATGCTCGATCTGAACGAGGTGCAGGAAGGGGTTCTCAACGTCGCCTTCCGCGTCGCGGACGAGAATGGCCTGCCATTGTTGGATATGAAGGATCTGCGATCGCTGTTGGATGCGATCGTTCCCGCCAGTGGCAAGAAGGGACCGGATGCTGAGGAAGATCCGTTAGCCGAGGTCCGCAAGGCCGCGCAGAGCTTCGGCAATGTCAGCAAGGCGACGGTTGGAACCATTCAACGCCAGCTGCTGGTGCTGGAAAACCAGGGCGGAGCGAAATTCTTCGGTGAGCCGGCACTGGAGCTGAAGGACTTCATGAAGACCGATAGCGACGGTCGCGGCATGGTCAACATTCTGGTTGCCGACAAGCTGATGGAGAGCCCCAGGCTCTACGCTACCTTCCTGTTGTGGTTGCTGTCGGAGTTGTTTGAGGAACTGCCTGAAGCCGGCGATCTGCCGAAGCCAAAACTTGTGTTCTTTTTCGACGAAGCGCATCTGTTGTTCAACGATGCGCCGAAGGCACTGATGGACAAGATCGAGCAGGTGGTTCGTCTGATCCGTTCCAAGGGCGTCGGCGTCTATTTCGTCACGCAGAATCCGATCGACGTGCCGGACAAGGTGTTGGCCCAGTTGGGCGGTCGCGTGCAGCATGCGCTGCGTGCCTTCACCCCGCGCGACCAGAAGGCCGTCGCTGCTGCAGCCCAGACCTTCCGGCCCAACCCGAAGCTCGACACGGCCAAGGTGATCACGGAGCTCGGCAAGGGCGAGGCGCTGGTGTCCTTCCTCGAGGGCAACGGCACGCCGTCGATGGTGGAGCGGGTGATGATCCGGCCGCCGTCGGCGCGCATTGGACCGATCACGCCGGACGAGCGCAAGGCCATCATGGCTGCAAGCCCAGTGAAGGGCAAATATGACACCGCCGTCGATTCTGAATCCGCCTACGAGATGCTCCAGAAGCGCATCGCCGACACCGCGGCCACGGCGGACAGTCCAGCGGGTGGAAGCGGCGGCGGCATCCTGGGCCAGATCGGCTCGATCGTCGGCACCATCTTCGGCACCAACGTCAAGCGAGGGCGTCTGTCGACCGGCCAGGTCATTGCGCGGGACGTGACGCGATCGGTCACCAACCAGGTGATCGGCGGGATGGCCGCCAATATCGGCAAGTCGGTCGGCGGCCAGCTCGGCGGCTCGATCGGCCGCACGCTGGTCCGCGGCGCGCTCGGTGGATTGCTGCGGCGGTAGAGCATGATCCGGAAATGTGTGCAGCGGTTTTCCGAAAAGATCATGCTCAAATAATAACCTAAAGCGCGATGACGATTCATCCTAATCGCATCGCGCTTTAGGCAGGACGCCCGACGGGAAGGCAATTCGTCCGCCGGGCTCATCGACCTGTCCCTCGCTCGAGGGGCCGAACGTCGCACATATGCCGAACGTCGCACACATTCAGGTGAGGGGGCTCTCCAAGCCCCTGCGGGTCTGCTACGTCCTGTTTCGTCGCCGCACCGGACCCCCGCCCCGTGACCCCGCCCGCCCCCTTAGCCAAGCCTGATGCGCCGAGA
>NZ_JACEGD010000047.1 GCF_016031635.1 Bradyrhizobium diversitatis | reverse complement strand
CCCGCCAGGATCTCCTTGATGCGGTCGATCGAGGACAGGATCACCGTCACCGCCTGCCCGGTCACCGGCATGCCGTCACGGAACTTGCCCATCAAGGTCTCGCCGGCATGCGCCAGCGCTTCCAGCCGCGGCAGCCCGAGGAAGCCGCACGTGCCCTTGATGGTGTGGACCAGGCGGAAGATGTTATCCAGGATCTTGGCGTTGTTCGGCTCCTGCTCGAACTTCACCAGCTGATTGTCCACGGTGTCCAGGCTCTCGCTGGTCTCCGTCAGAAACTCCCGCAACAGATCATCCATGAGCTACGCCTTACTGACCTGGATTTAAACTGGGCGCCCGGGCCACCCTTGGCACGGACGGACGCCCTCTCCTCGATCGTTAGACATCCCCTTTCACAGTCCCGTTAATTTCATGCTCCGTCCTACTACGGATATTGAAGAGAAGTTTGCGGTTCGACCGCATGCCCCAGCGCTTTTCGGCAAATCCGTCTCCACGCCGCAAAGGAGTCGGCGTGCGAGGTAAACGGGCTGATAACAGCGAGGCGAGGCGCGCGGGAAAGTCCTGCTCGCGAAGAGCATTGCAGACGGCCTGTTGGGGGGTTGGACCGAGCCGGTCGCAACCGGCGATGCTCTCGTGACCTGCGCCTTGTGGTATTGCTGCGACGTGCGCGGCCCGCGCATGAGGTAAACGAACTCTTACTCTGCGGCGATAGCGACTCGTGCCGCGCTAACCTCGCCGCGCAGCCGAGGCAATGCCGCCGCCACGATGCTCTGGCGGGCAATGCGGCATGACGATGTCGATGATCATCAGATCGAGCTGGTCGTGTTCGAACGTGCAGCCCGGCTTCGCCAGCCTTGCCATCATCATCTGAAAATTGTTGGACCGTGCCACAACCTTTGGCCTAATATCTGCCAGACTTACAACTGAGCGACGAACGGGCACTTGCCGACGGCATCCGATGGGCGCGTCGTTCCGTTCCCCGGAACTGCCTCCATGCTTGAAATCGGAGCTTTCCTTCCAGTCGCTGCCGCAGGCGCGCCGCTTTGCAAGTGCGAAGCGCCGCAGGAAGCGATTGCCGCGGCCGGACAACCTGTCTCAATTGCCAATATATCCCGGCCTGTACATGATTGAACCTACCGCGCAGGACCGTGATTTCGCGCGTCGCGACTCGACGGTGCAGGAACAGCGGAGGCAGCTTTGGAAACGATGGCGCGTCCACCCAACGGTTTCCTGTCCGCGCTGTCGGCGGACGATTATGAATTGATCCGTCCGCATCTGCGAACGGTTGATCTGCCCCATGACGCAGTGCTGGCCGAGACCGGCGAGACACTGAAGCGCGCCTATTTTCCCCACCGCGGCGTCATCTCGCTGGTGGTGGAACTGGCCAGGGACGAGCATGTGCAAGTCGCCATGATCGGCCGCGACAGCCTGCTCGGCACATTCTCGATCATGGGCGAGGCGTCTGTATTGAACACCGCGCTTGTGCTGGTTCCCGGCGTCGCGTCGGTGGTGGACCTGGACCCGCTGCGGATCGCCGCCGACCAGAGCAGCACCCTGCGCACGTTGCTCATGCGCCACGGGCTTGCGGTCTACGTCCAGGTGCAGCAGACCGCCGGCTGCAACGTCGCCCATCCCGTGGAGTCGCGGCTGTCGCGGTGTCTGTTGCACACTCATGATCTGTCGGGCGGCTCCCGGCTGCTACTGACCCAGGAGACCATGGCACAGATGATCGGGGCGCGGCGCAACAGCGTGTCGCTGGTCGCCCACTCCTTGCAACAGGCCAATTTCATCCACTACAGCCGCGGACACATCCAGATCATCGACATCGACGGCCTGCGCCAGACGGCGTGCGCATGCTACGCCACGGTGAAGGCCCAGTACGACCGGCTGCTCGGCATACGCTGAACGCCGCGGGCGATTGGTAAACCGCCGGCTAATACCGGTCTGCAAACACCGGCCATCGTGCTACCGGAACTGAAATTCCGATGCCGTAGACGGGGGACGTACCTCGCGCCGCCACGTGCCGCGCGACAACGCACGATGATCGAGACAGGCAAGCCCATGTTTGATGCAACCGTCGCGCCTGCGCAGAACGCACTCGATGCCGCCCCCGCGCGCGAGCCGCGCGCGTACGAAGCGCTGGTGCGCGAGATCGGCGAGGATGCTGCCCGTGAGGTGCGGGATGTGTTCTGGAGCGAGACCCGCGCGCGCCTGCAACTGTTCCGCACGCTCTCGCTTGCGCAGCACCACGCCCGGATCGCGCGCGAGGCGCATTCGCTCAAGAGCACGGCCGGGACGTTCGGCTATGTCGGGCTCGCAGCGCTGGCGTTGCGGCTGGAGAAGACCGCTGAGGGCCTCGGCGAAGCCGAATTCCGCGCGCTCCTGGACCGGATGGATGCCGCCTACGCCGCCGCGCGCGCGCAAGAGCCGCAGGTCTGAAGCGCGATGCGATTGACGCTTTTTCCTTGCGCGAACCGGTATCCACTCCGCCCCGGCGAAGACCACGCGAAGCCCGCCGTACTTCTACGGTTTGGGATGTTCATAGATGGCTAATCATAGGAGGCGATAGTCCCCGGGAAAACCAGGAGGGTTTCCAATGTTCAAGTACGAGACGGCAGACCAGAAAGAGGTTCGTCGCTTCCGCATCGCACAGTTCAACGGCCGGATGGCGACAGTGAAGGCTGGCGAGTCCACCGTGACCGGCTTCGTGCGTTCGGTGCTTGAGCAGGAATCGAGCGTGCCTCCGCGCTGGACCATCACGATCATTCCGAACGCGCCGAAGGAAGAGATCAAGCCGCTGCGTCGCGCCTCCCCCGCGCGTCCCTTCGCCGAAGACTATTTCTGAGCAGGACGGGTTTCCGAACGTCTCGAGAGATGTCGCGGGTGCAACGCCAGCCGGGACGCAGCACGCCCGCCTCAGTCGATCGAATGCAGCAGCGCCGCACGGACGAGATCCGCGGTGTTGCGCGCACCGAGCTTGCGCATCGCCTCGGCGCGATGGCTCTCGAAGGTGCGCGGACTGATCTGCATGCGAAGCGCGCCCTGCTTGTTCGAATAGCCTTCGCTGATCAGCCTCAGCACCTCGCGCTCGCGCTTGGTCAGCCGCTTCTGGCCCGACGGACCGACGGGCTCGGCGCTCGGCACGCGCTGTGGCTGCAGCGCGCTAGCGACCTTCGATTGTGCCTCCTCGGCGCCGGACGGGATCGGCAAGCCGCCTTTGCCGGCGAGCTGCTTGACCAGACCGCAAACGCGCTCGGTCTGTACCAGCGCGTTCTCCACCACCCGCTGCAAATAGGCACGATCGCCCGTAGCAGGCACGAGCTGATCGCTGTGGTGCTTGATCTCGCCCATGTAGAGCAGGAGCGCAGTCAGGGGGCCGTTGAGCTCGCGGGCGATGGCCGCGGCCATTTCGTCGGCCGCCTTGGCACGGGCGGCGCTCAGGCGGACGAAATCGGGCCCTTCAGCCGGCGCAGCGCCGCCTTCGTCCCATTCCGACGGCCGCGAATCAGTGGCCGTATCATTCGGTGACCCCATGGCACTCGTTTAGCGGAACCGGAGCCGGTCTGTGCTTAACTTTCTGCTCCGTAAGACTACGGTGATTTGGGCCCTTTTGCGCTAAAAAGGCGACTTCGGCACAATTTGTGCTTGCGTGCGGCAGCTCCCGATCGTGTAGCGGTTGAGTTCCGGCCGACACCTTGAGCCGTCTGACCGGAAAACTCCCCTTGATCGCCGCCTCCAACCGGCGCTGGCCCCCCGGCTTTTACGGATTAATTAACGGCGACTTGCTTCTCTAGGGAGGTCGAGCGCGCAAATGCCTCCACGCATTGGGCCCGCAAGCCAGCGGGACACGCTGCGAAAGATGCGTGCCATGAACGAGATCGATCGACTGTCGGAATTCCTGCAGAGGCTGACACCGCTGTCGCGCAGCTGTCTGCTCAGCGAGCTCGAGCGGCTCGAGCTGTGCGGCATCGACATGCCGGGCTCGGCCGACCTCCAGTCCCGCTTGCGCGCCGAGTTCCGCAAGGACGGATCGACCCAGGCACGGGCCACCAACCCATTGCGCTATTTCTTCGCGCCGCTGCAGCTGCTGCTGATCGACGGCGCGCCCGAGCATGCCAATCTGGGGCGGATCTCGCGCAACACCCTCACCCCGATCTGGGAGTGGATCTGCCGCGACCTGCTGCCCACCATGGCGCGCGACTACATCAAGGCAGTCAACGACCAGGTGGCGGCCAACAACCCGAAGGAGGTGCAGAAGATCGCGTCGACCTTCCAGACCAAGGTCGTCAAGGTCCTCGAGAGCACCCTCACCTCGTCCGAGAGCTCCGAGCTGGCGCGAGCCAAGCTCGCGCAATACACGGCCTCGCGCACCGCCTTCGACGACGTTGTGAAGATGCTGCATGCCTTGCGCGCCGGCGATGCGCTACCGAAGTTCAACGAGAAGCTGCCCGAGAGGATCGCGAAATTCGACGACGGCCAGGTCGTCCAGGCCACCGCGCAGCTCGACGCCTTCAAGAAGGCCCATCCCGAGGCGCTGCCCTTCGCGCTGGCGCTGGTGGCGCGGCGTCTGAAGACGCCCTGGCAATTGGTGCGGCTTGCCACCAAGGCTGCTGCGAGCAAGGCCGCCGCGGACATTGCCGCCACGCCCTATGCCTGCGTCGTTCACATGGTCCTCGATCGGCTCGACGACAAGCGCCTCGCGCTTCGTATCGCGCTTCGCAACAACAGGGTGCTGGTCGCCCGCGACTTGCTCGCCGAAATCTACGACACCGAATATGCGCTCAAGGTCCGCATCGACGACATCGAACATTGCGACTGGGGCGTTCGCCTCCAACAATTGATGGACGCGATCGCGAAGCTGGTCTCCGCCGAGGTGAGCCGCTTCCCCGACAATGTGGGCCACATTCTCGGATCGCGGCGGCTGCGCAGCCACGACACGCTCGGCGGCAAGCTGACCTATCTGGCCTGGAAGGGACGCGACGCGATGCAGGACGGTGCGGCGGCGTTCCGCAAATTGATCGGGCAAAACTAGGCGCGCCGGGCGCGCGGCAGGCTCAGGAAACGGTCGAAAAACCGCCCTGACAGCACGAATCTGAACCACCAATATATCATTCGCCGCATCGACATTGCTGTAGTCCTCGACAGCCCACCACCGGCTGCGTGGACCAATAGCGCAGGTGCAGCAATGCGCGTGTGATGCACTTCACATTCTCGGCCGCCGGGCCGGCCTCGTTGTCGCAGAACCACCGCGCGCGAAGGCGCAAGATGCGCGCATGGCGCGAACACGAGCTATTCCGGCGCAGCCGTCGCTCCGGTGCGCGCGCTGACGCTCGCATCGACGACAATGGCGCTGACGTCTTCGCCGCAAGGCCATTGCACGCCGACCACAACGACAAGCAGCACCCGCCGTGTCCCTCGAACGAGCACGCGGGCTGGCGTGACATGAGAAAGTCGCCGGCAATTAATCCTTCGCAAGCCTCATCGCTGCGCCGGAGCGACAGCGCAACCGCATTGCGCGACGCAGTCGAGTGGCAAATTGCACGCCCATTGCGCGCAACAGCCATTTCACGTGCGTTGACCGTCGTTGCGCGTGCGGTGCTCGGGTATGCAAATTCTTTTCGAAGCTTCTGTCGAAAAATTAGCTCGAATTGCAGAGCTTAACGTTACCCAAATTATTCAAGAACGATGTGAAGCTCTCCTTATTTGAACCCACGCTCGCCGTTTAAAAAACCGTCACGGAACGGGAGTGGTGTAGGATGAACGATGGGATGATTGAACTCGTCGGCCGGAGGCCTGTGACCTTCGGACGACGAAAGGTGACGCCGCGCGCCTGCGTGGCCGACAGCAAGCGTCACCTGCGCGCCTTTCTCAGCGAGGTGCTCGAGGATCTCGGGTTCGTCACCTGCGAATGCGCCAGTGCCGACGAGTTGCAAACCGTGCTCGCCACCGAGTTGCCGGACCTGATCCTGCTCGGCGTCGCCGCCGATGGCATCGAGCCGGGACGATTCCTCGAAATCCTGGTGCGCGAGGCATTTGCCGGCAGGGTCCTCGCCGTCGGTGCCCGCGAGTCGATCATCGTCAAAGCCGTGCGGCAGGTCGGTGAGGAATATGGCCTTGCGATGCTGCCGCCGCTGACCACGCCCTTTGCCGCGGAGACGCTGCGCGAGCGTGTTGCGATGCTGCTGCCGGAGGAGCCGGCGCCGAGCCCGGCGGTGCATGTCGGCGAGGCCTTGCACGCCGGCTGGCTCGAGCTCTGGTACCAGCCCAAGATCGACGCGCGCACGCTCGTGCGCAGCGGCGCCGAGGCGCTGGTGCGGATGCGGCATCCGACCTGGGGCGTGGTGCCGCCGGCCTATTTCATCCCGGAGCCGCACGATCCGCATTTCCGCGGTCTGTCGGAGTTCGTGATCGATCGCGCCGTGCAGGACTGGCACTATCTTCTGGAACAACAAAGCCCGGTCGATCTGTCGATCAATCTCCCCGCCTCCTATCTGAGGGAACCGCACGCGGTGCGCGATCTCTGCCGCCGCGTGCCGACGCATCCTGCCTTCGGCGGACTGACGGTCGAGATCGACAGCGAGGAGGCGATCCGCGAGCTCGATCTCCTGACCGAGGTCGCGCGCGAGGTGGGCCTGCACAATATCGCGCTGTCGATCGACAATCTCGGCACCAACTGGCCGTCGCTGATGGGGCTCGACAGAATTCCCTTCGTCAAGCTGAAGGCCGATCGGCAATTCGTCACCGGCAGCGGCGGGGACCGGCTGAAGCGCACGGTGTGCCGTCACATCGTCGAGCTGGCGCAGGGCTTTGGCGCGCGCACCGTGGCTCAGGGGGTCGAGAGCCGCGCCGACCTCGTCGCGGCGAACGAACTCGGCTTCGACCTCGTGCAGGGCTTTCTGTTCGGCAAGCCGATGCCGCTGAAGAAGTTTGCAAGGAGCGCGCTGACGCGGACGGTGATGGGCGAGGCGTGAGGCACAGCCTCACGCGAACCGCCGCGCGAAGAAGACGCAGACGACCACGAGCGCGGTGGCGAGGATCATGCTCCAGGCGACGGGCTCATGCAGCAGAAGACCTGCGAGCGCCAGACCGAAGAACGGCTGCAGTTGCTGCAGCTGGCCGACGCGGGCGATGCCGCCGATTGCGAGCCCGCGGTACCAGAAGATGAAGCCGACGAACATGCTGAAGACGGAGACGTAGCCGAGCCCGATCCAGGCGGGCACGCTGATGCCGCTCCAGACGGGCGGCCATGTCAGAATCGCGAGCGCCGCCATCAACGGCAGCGCAAGCAGCAGCGCCCAGGAGATCACCTGCCAGCCGCCGAGCCGGCGCGACAGCGCGGCGCCTTCGGCATAGCCGAGGCCGCACAGCACGATCGCGGCCACCATCAGGAGATCGCCGGTGAGCGACGCCGAGCCGTCGCCAGCGAGGGCGAAGCCGGCCACCGTGGCGCTGCCGAGCACGGCGAACAGCCAGAACAGCGGTTGCGGCCGCTCACCGCCGCGCAGCACGCCGAAGATCGCCGTCGACAGCGGCAAGAGGCCGATGAAGACGATCGACCGCGCCGAGGTGATGTGCTGGAGCGCGAGCGCCGTCAGCAGGGGAAAGCCGACCACGACGCCGATGGCGACGATGGTGAGCGAGGCGAGATCACGCCGCTGCGGCCGCGCCTGCCGGAGCACGGCGAGCACCACAGCACCGATCAGCGCCGCGATGACCGCGCGCGCCGAGGTCAGAAACAGCGCCGAGAAGCCGCCGACGGCGACGCGCGTCGCCGGCAGCGAGCCGCTGAAGATGATGACGCCGAGAAGCCCGTTGCCCCAGCCGCTGGCGGAAGAGTGCATGTTGGTCTCGCTTGGGTAGGGGCCGGCGGATCGGGTGCCGCGGCGGTTGAACGCGTCGCGTGATGGCATGGAACAACAAAAGTTCGAAAACAACCCCATGCACAGTAGACGGGGGTTGCAAGATCAATGGGTTAGGTGGGGGGCGGGATCGGGCGCGCGTCGGGCGGGGTTTCGGGAGGCAAAAAGTCTAGGAAACGTGGTTTGTCGCGGCTGTTCGGCGCATCGGTGCAAGCCGACGAGATTGGCGGCGAGCGGTGTCGCCCATTCCGAATGACGTCTCCTGTCATTTGCTTCGTCGGGCAAAACAGGAGCATAGTGGCATCATCGCAGGAGGTCGGACAGGGAGGGCTTTGGCCCAGATCTCTTGAAGGCGTTTGCCGCCGGACGGTGCGCGTTTTGTGCACTGTCACCGCAACATCCAGCACCCGCTCAGGCAAATTGAGAATAGCGGGACAGCTGAAAGAAGGGTTCTGCCTGGTAGGACGGATCGGTGGCAAGGCGAGCAAGCCTTTGCCCGATGGCGGGCGCGAACTTCGCACCATGGCCTGAACACGTGGAGCAGACGATCAGGCGGGACTCCGGCCAGCGATCGATGATGAATTCCTCGCCCGCATCGGACAGGCGGTCGGCGGGCGCACTATTGGTGTAGAGGCAGACGTCGCGATCGATGATGGGCCCGGCCGCGCCGGGGACGAGGGCGGCCAACGCGTCGCCGACCGGGCGGAGTTCGGCATCGGTGGCCTGCGGACCCCAGTCGTCCGGGCCGACCACGGGCCCGTGGTTGTGAGGCGCAGCTTTGACGCCGCGCTGTTCGAAGTCCGGAAAGCCGTAGACGATGTCGTTCGGACCTCGGTCCAGAATGAAGATCGGGAAACGACCGAGCGCCACGCTGTCGGGGCTGACAGGCGCGAACCAGCCGACCGCCTGTCGGGTCACGTTGAGCAGCGCGCCTAGTCGCGGGAGTGCGCGACCGAGCCATGGGCCCAGCGCCAGTATAGCCCGCTCGGCGAAGAACTCTTCGCTCGCCGTGCGGATCGACACGCCGTCGCGGTGCGGCGTGAAGCTCGCGCGTTCCGGAATCACGCGCTTCCCGGCGCGTGCGCGCATCAGTTTCATGACGACCTCGGTGTGCAGGATCGCGCCGCCGTCCTGTACGACGACGTCCCAGTCGTCGGGGAGGCTGAAAGCCGGAAATTCTTTGTTCGCTTGAGCCGCGGTCATCTTCGGATCCGCCCGCCCTTTCGCGATCGCGGCCGCGCGCGAGGACGCCACCATGGCGGAGCCGGAACGGCCAGCCTCCAGAACGGGGGTTTCCGTCAGAACCGTTTGACCGCTTTCGGTCTGCAGCCGGATCCAGCCGGCATGAGCCTCGTCGCTCAGGCTGGTGTAGTTGGGGTTTTCGAAATTGAAGCGACGGAAAATGCGACATGAACCATGTGACGAGCGGCGATCCGAACCGGGTCCGACAGGATCGAAGCCGAGCGCATCGACGCCGGCATCCAGCAATGCACCCAGCGCTGCTCCGCCCATGAGCCCCAGGCCCAGCACGGCTACTTCGCATTTTCGCATGAAGGCCTCGCGAGCGATGCTACGACGCGCCGATCATCCTGATGATTTCGCGGGTTTGCAAGGGCGACGGGAGGGCGGTTACGGCCGGCATCGACAACGCCGTATTAGATCAATGGTGCCGCATCAGGGCCATCAGGTCCGTTCCTGTCATCGACGGCCTGCTCGCGGCGACGGCGCTCACGCACGATCTGACGCTGGTGACGCGGAATAATCGGGACTTTGCGGGCTGGGGGTGAGGGTGATGAGTCGGTTTGGGGAAATTGATCTCGGTCTCGGCTTGCTTCGAATGACGTCACGCGGCCTTCGCGCAAAACAGGTGCATGATGGCATCATTGCGGGAGCGTTCGACGGCAGGCTTTCGGCCGGGCCTCCCCAAGGTGACCGAGTTGCAGCCGGACGTTGGTCATCGGAACAGGGCACAATGTTACCATTGTGAGGAGTTGCCAGAGCCCCGTTGTGCTATGACGCGCAATCGCTTCGATCAGACCGCACAAGTCGTTGATTGATATACATTATCGTGAGGAAGACGCCTGCGACGGCGAGCCATAGCCGCCTGCCATTACATATCCGACGGATATCGTTTTGACCCACCGTAGCTATTATCCCCAACCGATGGGTTGACGGCACACAACGAAGCTATTGCGAGTTGTAGATCCGCTGACTCGACCCGAACGAGCCAAGAAACTCATTGAGCGCCTTTCCTCTGAAAAAGCCCTTGTCTTGGATACCTCTGGAGTTGGAAATATTGACTCACTGGTTGAGCTACTGAAACAGCATCAGGTTCATGTACGTGTTTCGCTCGACACGATTTCGCGTCAAAATCAAAAACTCCGACCCATCAATCGGCTATATGTCCGCTCCGGTACCTCAACCGAGGGAGCTGTGCAGACGATCGATCGATGCCTCAAGGAAGGGATACCAATCACGGTGCAGACCGTGATCACCTCTTTGAACGACAATTTCGATGACTGGTGTGATTTGCGGGATTGGCTCGTGTCACGCGGAGTGCGTCACTGGGTTTTGCACGTCGTCGTGAAGGGTGGAAGCGCACGAAGGATCGAAGAGGCTGCACGAGGCAAACGCAGCGGTGGCATATCGCCCAGCCAACAGGTGTATCAACGCCTCTGGCGATTGGTCGATGAGACGATGAGGCTGAATTTACCCATCGATATTAGATGCACCGACACCGACACAACCCCTAATTCCGTTCTCCTCATCGGCAGCAAGGGCGATCTCTATACCGAAGGCTATGCTCACAAGGGAAAGGTCCCCTTGTACAAGGTTGGCGACGCTCGGCCAGACTTGATCCAGGCACTTTGGCCTCATCTTGATCGCTTCGGGCATGCTCGACGGTATCTGAACTGGAATCCTTGGTTCTTTGATGGGAACAGCTTGGAAGAGATTTGTCGTAACATCGACACTCCGCCGGTCTCAGAGGGCCAAAACAATAGGAATCCGGTAGAGACCGAGTCGAAACATCCCGTGATCGACGAACGGAAATTACATCAACTACTCAAAAAGCACGGCTTTCGGGCCGACGCTCCCACAACGTTCCAACGCGATGAATATTTTGACACCCCTGAGTTGCTGTCGAAGAGACTCGACTACGTTGTTAGGCTTCGCAACGAAGACGGCTCGCTGGCGGTAGCGCTAAAAGGGCCTCGGCACTGGATCGGTGAAGCCTATTCACGGATCGAACTAGAATTCCCGGCTGGATCCGAAAACTTGGTCAGAGACGCACTGAGCCGGAGCGGATTCGGCGTAACTTGGTTCTTCGAGAAACGTAGGACCACGTTTAGACGACCTGGTGACGGGCTGATCGTGGCGTTAGACGAAATTCCTGAGTTAGGTCATTTCCTGGAGATTGAAGGAAAACTCTCCGAGATCAGAAAACTAGAAGAACTGCTAAACGGCGTTCTT
Organism: Bradyrhizobium diversitatis; assembly: GCF_016031635.1. Taxonomy (GTDB): domain Bacteria; phylum Pseudomonadota; class Alphaproteobacteria; order Rhizobiales; family Xanthobacteraceae; genus Bradyrhizobium; species Bradyrhizobium diversitatis. The sequence goes on along the minus strand of NZ_JACEGD010000047.1, from coordinate 34,490 downwards.
GGTCCACACGAGAAACGCAACTACGCGGAACTTTTCAGAGCGTTCAAGCTCGATGCGGGAGTGCGCCCCGAATCAATAGTTGGCGCGGCGTTCTCTAAAAGCTCCTAGGCAGCACCTACTGCAAAGCAGCCCTTGTGAAGCGTGGCGGAGAAGGAGGGGTTCGGACTCCCGATAGGCTTGCACCAATGCCGCATTTCAAGTGCGGTGCATTCAACCACTCTGGCACCCTCTTCTGAAGGCGCCATTGAGAGGCTGCGGCCCCTAGCGTGAGAGGCGAACGAGCGCCGCGGCAATCGATCTACCCCAGCGCCACCCCGCCTAATACAACGGCTCCTCATACATCGGCTCGCCGTCGAGCAGCAGCCGCTTGATCGCCGGGCGGCCCGAGGGCAGCACGGCGGCGACGATGCGCAGCTTCTGCTGGTTGCGGGCGTCCTCGAGCTTCCTGCCCTCGCCTTCGGGCACGAAATAGCTTTCGAGGCCGTATTTGATCGGCAGCTTGTCGCAGAACCGTCGCCGGTCGTCGCCGCAGGCCCCGCCGTGATTTCCGACGCGGCCGCGGATCAGCACGTCGGGCGCGGTGACCGTAACAGGCTCGGCATGCACCGAGACGGCTTGATAGATGCCGCCGGCATTGGGCGCGAGCTTGACGAAGACATCAGGATGGCGCGCGTCCGCGGGCTTGCCGGCGAGCGCGCCGGCCGGCAGTTGCGAGATGTCGTAGCGGAGCACGACATAGTCGCCGCGCAGGAGATCGCGGGGATCGACCGGCTGCGTCTGCAGGGTGACCTCGACGCCGTCGCGCAGGATCTGCATGCGGTCGGCCACCATCAGCACCAGCAGCGCAGATTGCAGCAGGACGGCGATGCCGAATAGCACGGCTTTCGGGATGCGCCGGCAGAACGCAGCCAGCGATGCGATCAGCCCTTTCATCGCGCGGCCCTCGGCAGCATGCGGTTGAGCACCGTGGCAAAGGCGACGGCCGCGACGCCCGCCACTGCCAGGAAGGCCGAGCGGTGCAGCAGCGAGCCCTTCACGGCCCAGGTGATGCCCGCGACCAATCCGGCGATGCCGAGCCAGCCGGCGACGACGCGCGGACGCACATCGTCGAGCATGCCTGATACGACGAGGCACAGCATGGCAGAGAGCAGCGCGGCATAGGCGAGCCAGGGCTCGCCGGCCGCAGGCGCCGGCCACAGCGGCGCGGCGAGCAGCACGAGGGCGATCGCGCCGGCCGCCAGAACTTCGCCGGGGCGCCTAGTGAACGCGGCGGACGCCAGCGCAAGGATCACGCCGGCAGCGCCGCACAGGATCGCCCACAGCGGCTGGACCGATGCCTTCGCGGTCCTGATGTGGATGATGTCGTCGACGGTCGTCACCTCGAGGAAGGCAACGCCAGCCAGCGACAACGCGCCATAGACCGACAGCACGCTGCCGAGGCGGAGCGCCCGCGGCGACGGCACTGCCGCGATCGCAAGGCCCGCGCCGAACACCAGCGCCGCGCCGTTGGCGAGCAGGAAGGACGGCTGGGCGCCGTCGAGCTCGACGCGAAGCGCGGTCGCGATCCACCACGGCAGCAGCGCGAGCGCGACGAGATGGGCCGCGACGCGGCAATTCCAGGCGAAGGCCGTCGCGGCGGCGACGAGCCAGACCGCCACGAACGGAAGATGCAGGACATCGGGCGCATCGTAAGTCCGCATGCAGGTCCAGATCGAGGCCGCGACGAGCCCGACCGCGAGCGCGCCGCGCGATCCGGTCAGCAGCGCCGCGGCAAACGCGCCGATCGACCACAGCAGCATGCCGCCGGCAAAATCCTCGCCGAGATGATACATCTGGCCGACCAGCGCGATGCCCGCACCGAAGATGATCGCACCGACGCTGGCGCAGAGATCGGCGAGAACAATGCGGCCGCTCGCAGCGAACCAGGCGCCGAGGCCGCCGGTGACGACCAGGCCGGCGAGCAGGATCGCGAACCGCATCGGTCGCAAGATCTCCGTCCAATGTGCCGCCACGAAGGCGAGGAACGCGGCCGCGATCAGCAGGCCGCCGACGATGGCGACGACCATTGCGATGTTGATGCCCGCCGGAAGCGGCGGCAGCGCATTGCGGATCGAGGCCGCCGCCGCCGGCGCGATCACGCCGTCGGCCTCCCATCGCGCAAGATCGGCGTCGAGGCGCTGCCGGTAGGATTTGTCGAACATCGTTGGGGAATTACTCGGGGTCGTCGGAGGGCGGGACGTTGCTAGGTCGGACCCCACCCATAACAGGTTCAACCCGTCAGCGCTCTGCAGGACAAAGCGGCCATCTTGAACTGCGGTCTAGACTTTTAGCGCCGACGAACTAGTTCGATCGGTCGAGATGCGGCAGATCGATGCCTGACGCGGGCACAATCGGTCTCGCACTCCGCTCAGAAATATTTCAATGAACATCGAATGCAGTCATTGGCGATAGTCCGATTGGACTGGCCGCAGCCGCTCACTGGTTTGAAATATTCCGGTTCGCCGCTATGAGGCAGGCGAAACGGTTGTCGCCAATGCTCGCGATTGTGCCCGCGACGGAATGCCACTGGATGACTTGACGAATCTCAAGAACGGCTGCCGCCCAATTGCAACGATGGCTTCATCACATGGACCTGGTGAGAAGCCAGGTGGCTCTTCTGGCCGCCCATCCGCCAGATAACGTCAAAGCCCCGGCACGTCATCTTCTGCCCCGGGCGACCGTGAGAATCCTCTCTTCCCCTACATTCGCGAATCGAACTGTTCGAAAGCAGCTTCGCTGAGGATTCGGCGACTAAAGTTACGATGGTGAAATCAGCGGCAAGTGGCTGAGTTACTGGCTCTGACTACGTCCAAAACGACGCGATTAACGTCAGCGAGCGGAGTAATCTACGTGCTGTTTAATTCTTATCAGTTCATACTCGTATTCCTGCCTGCCGTACTGTTCGGCTATTTCGCCCTGCGTTTCTTTGCGACCAAGGCCGTCACCTTGCTTTGGTTGATCGGCGCATCCCTGGCGTTTTATGCGGCTTGGGACCCATGGAATCTTCTGGTGCTCTTCACGAGCATCGCCCTCAATTTCATCTGCGGCACGAGCCTCGCGGATCGCGCGCGAAGCGGAAGGCCAACCGGACTTCTGCTTGCCGTGGGCATCGCATTTAACCTCTGCATGATCGGCTATTTCAAGTATGCAGGCTTTCTTGCCGCCAACGTCAATACGATTTTTGGAACCGACATTCCTGTCCTCGATCTGGTGTTGCCGCTGGCGATTTCGTTTTTCACATTTCAGGAGATCGCCTATCTCGTCGATTCGTCACGGGGCGAAACGTACGGGTACCGCTTCAAGGATTACGTACTGATGGTGGTGTTCTTCCCGCACCTGATCGCCGGGCCGATCGTCAATCACCGGATTTTAATGCGTCAATTCATGAGCAACGAGCAATTGAGCGCGAGGGCCCCAACTCTTGCGCTCGGAAGCGGCCTTTTCGTACTCGGCCTTGCAAAGAAGGTGCTGTTCGCTGATGGCATGGCGCCGCAGGCCAATCTGATTTTCGACGGTGTGGCCAGGGGAGCTTCGCCGACCTTTGCCGAAGCCTGGGTTGGAGCCCTGGCGTATACGTTGCAGCTCTATTTCGACTTCTCCGGCTATTCCGACATGGCGATCGGATTGGGCCTCCTGTTCGGGGTTCGCCTTCCGCTGAATTTCAACTCGCCGTACAAGGCAGAAAACCTCATCGATTTCTGGCGACGCTGGCACATGAGCCTGTCGGCATTTCTCCGCGATTATCTTTACTTTGCTCTCGGCGGCAGCCACCGAGGGGAAGTACGGCGGTTTGCAAACCTGATCGTCACCATGCTGCTCGGCGGGCTGTGGCACGGCGCGGGATGGACATTCGTCTGCTGGGGAGCGTTTCATGGCTTCGGGCTGGCCATATGCCATTTCTGGATACGTCTCTTCGGTACTGCCCAACGCAGCGGCACCAGTCGATCCGGGGCCATGGTTGGCCGCACTCTTACCTTGATATTCGTCGTGTTTGGGTGGGTGCTGTTCCGCGCGGACTCCATGGGAAGCGCAACCAAGATGATGGGGACGATGATCGGACTGAATGGATTCGATCTCGGGATCAATGCCGACCGGCAACTGACCACCCTGCTGACGCTGGCGTCTATCGTCACTTTGTCGGCGATTGCGCTGTTTGCCCCCAACTCACAGCAGTGGCTGGGTTACGATCCGCAGCATCGGGCTGAAGAGCACTCCTCCTGGGCCAGTCACTTTGCGACTGCCTACCCGGTGCACGGCGTGGCGTTGGGCTGCCTTTTCGTCTTCACGCTGACCCAGATGTCCATCGTGCAATCTTTCCTCTATTTCCAGTTCTAACCGGAGGAATCCAAAATGCAGATGATCCGGACGGGCGATGAAGGTAGCGCCGAACGTCGCGCGCGGGTCTGTCTTGCCGCATTTTCCACTACGGTCCTCCTGTCGGTGGTTGGATTCTTTGCAGCACTCGGAGTTTTGCGGGCCGTTGATCGCCTGCCGCCGCCTCCGGTATCCGGGACGTGGTGCATCGACGGCCGTTTTGTCTGGCTGAGAGACAACCCGGATTGGAAGAATGCGGCGCTCATCGGGGTGGGGTCGTCGGTGACTTGGCGTAATCTCGATTTCCATGTGGTTCGCCCCGAGGGGGGGATCATAAACGCAGCGCCCTGCGCCCTAACCGTCAATCAGACTCGTTATATGACCGAGTTTCTTCTCTCGCGCGCATCGAACGCAAAAACTGTGATGATGGTCCTTGCACCGCGAGACTTCCAAGGCTGTTCGAGGAATCCGACTGCATTTTTCGATCCTGATCTGGTCGATCAATTCATCGATCGAAAACTAAGCAACAGACTAGACAGGGCGTGGCTTCGCTTTCGTAACTTTCGTCTCAAAGACGTCTTCTTTCACGTGCTTTACGCCGAAGAGCGCCGCTCCGAATTGCAGTTTGACGAGTTTGGATCCGGCCCCCTGGTCAGGGACGTGCCGGACGCGGGATACCCGGTCAAGCCGGAGTCGAGTTGCTATGCGGAACTAACCGGCCTCGCCACCTGGCTCGAATCGAAGGGCATTCAGTTCGTTGCGGTGACCTTTCCCGTCATGCCGGGGTGGGCCGCACGTCACGACCGATCCCGCTCGATACGAGAACAATTCAGATCTGCGGTCGCATCTGCGCTTGCCCCTACTAAAGCAATCTTGGTCGATGGCATGACCGAATGGCAAGTGCCGGACTCGGCATTTACAGATCCGGTGCATCTGCAATGGGCAGAAACGGCTGCGTTTACCCGTTATGTCTGGAAGGCTGCTCAACAGAGGGGCGCAGACTTGCCTCGTCTGAAGAGTGAGGGGAAATGACGGCAGCGAGCAGGTCGGAGACGAGAAGCAGCTCAACAACATGCGACAACCGGAAAGAGCCGCCGCGTGCTGCCGGGCGGTCGCGGGGTGTGGGCTGAAGGCTTTATTTTGCGAAGGTTCAGATAAGCCCAGACGGCGCATCGATAGTAACGCAGCCATGGTGCGGACCGCCTGTGCCGGAGGCGGCCTGACGTTCGTTGGAGCGGTGTCCGACCGAGCTCAGCCGGGTCGCATGTTGCGACAGACCTTTGCAGGTCGAAAGCACGGACCATTTGTCGAGGGCTGCTGGGTGGCGGAGAGGGAGGGATTCGAACCCCCGATAGGCTTGCACCTATGCCGCATTTCGAGTGCGGTGCATTCAACCACTCTGCCACCTCTCCTGAAGGCGCCATTGAGGGGCTGCGGCCCCTGTGGTTGGGGGCGTTAATAGGCGAGGATGGCGGGCCAGACAAGGCGCGGGAGACGAAATTCGGGACGGTTTTCCGCCGAACCCTGCAACGGTCGCGGTGCCGGCGGCGCCGTTTGCGGATTTTGGCGCGCGTTTGAGCGTTTCGGGCCGGAGTTTTCGCGCTTCGGCCGGCGCGGGGGCCGAGGCCGCAGACGCGAATCACGGCTCGAAGGGAAAGCAGAAGGGGGTGGGACCGCCAGACGCGGTAAACACTGGCGGTCCCGTGCCGCTCATTGAAATACTGGCCAGGAAGGGCGGCTTCGCCGGCCGAGTGAAAGCGGCGATTTCGACCGTAGCGTGCGGTCTGCATGGCGCAACGCAATCCGCCCCTTAACCTAACCGGTCAAGGTTACTCCTTGTCTGCCTTGTTGTCTGACTTGCCCTTTTTCTTCCCGTTCTCCGTGGAATCCCGGTCCTTGCCGTTGCCGTTCTCCTTGCGGCGGTTGGTGAAGCGCGCATTGCCGAGCCCAGTGCCGATGGTGAGCACGCCCCAGCGCCCGACATCCTGCATGAACGGCACTTCCGACAGGCCCTGAACGACGCCGTCATTGTGCATCAGGATCGCGGTGTCGTGCTCGCCGATGACGGGGATCGCCTCGACGAGGCTTGCCGGCAGGTTGAACTTGCTGCTCTCCCAATTGCCCGGCAGGTTCTGCGCGCCCTTCTCGATCGAGCCGTCCGCGTTGATCACCCCGGGGCAGGCGATGCCGATGAAAGGCGCGAGCTTGTAGCCTTCGGTCTCGGCTTCCGTGATCAGCCCCTTCAGCATCTTGGTAAGCCGCTTCACCGCGCCTTCGCGCGTCGGCTCGTCATCGGCGTGACGCCACAGTTCGGAATGCACCACCTTGGCCTTCGACAGATCCTTGGCCTTCTTCCAGCTGGTTTCCACCAGGCCGCAGCGGATGTTGGTGCCGCCGATGTCGACAGCGAGGATGCTGTCATGAGCCTCGAAGATCCAGGACGGCGCCAGATGCAGCGCGCCGAGCAGGCCGGCTTCGTCGGGATGATGGCGGATCGGCTGCAGGTCGATCTTAAAATCCTCGGATTTCAGGATGATCTCGGCACGGGCGATCACGAGCTCGCCGAGCCGGGAATCGCGAAAACCGCCGCCGACGACGATGCGCTCGGTCTTGGCCCAGGCCTTGGTCTTGAGGAAGCGGCGCGTGACATAGGCGAGCTCCTGGGAGAAGTCCTCGATCGCGCTGTGCACCACGGCCGAGGCCTCGGTGTCGTCGCCGACCAGAATGGCGTCCAGCGTCTTCTTGTTGATCTCCTCCGTCGGCACCTTGCCGAACGGGTCCTCTCCCGTCTTGCGCAGCGGCTTGCGCCAGCGCTCGAGGACGTCCCGGAACGCGCCCTTGCTGGCGCGGTCGCCGAGAAAACCGTCCTCGTCCTTGATCTCGATGTTGAAGCTGTCGACATCCACCGACGGCAGCCGCTCGGCGCCGTGCTGGGCGATGCCCGTTGTCTTGACCAGTTCGTCCGTTGCCATGATAGCCCTTGCCCGCGAGAGATTTGCGAGGACAACGGCGAGGGAACCCGATGGTTGCAGCCCGGGCCGAGATTCCGCTCCGCTCTCGCAAACGCTCCAAATCCTTCAGATCTCGGGCCTTTTCCCGCGGTTTTCCTTGACTCGCGGCGTCCAGCGGCTATAAGTCCCATAGCCGGCGCGGGGCGTTTCTCGCGCCGCTTGCTTTTGCGTGGGTTTTCAAAGGGGTAAGCCCCGCCCGCACAATCGCGCATAAACCCTTAGCGACTGACAAAAAGCCGGCCCCGACGATATCAGTCGCGAGGCCGGGATTGAACACGAAGGAAAAAAACGATGTTCGCAGTCATCAAAACCGGCGGCAAGCAATACCGCGTCGTGCCGGATGATGTCCTGGAAGTAGGCAAGATCGAAGGCGAAGTCGGCTCGATCGTGCAGTTGAATGAAGTTCTGGTGGTCGGCGGCGACACGCCGGTGCTGGGCGTCCCGACGGTGGCGGGTGCCTCCGTGGCGGTCGAGGTGCTCGACCACAAGCGCGGCCCCAAGGTCATCGCGTTCAAGAAGCGCCGCCGCAAGAATTCGCGCCGCAAGCGCGGCTACCGCGACGAGATCACCGTGCTGCGCGTCAGCGAGATCCTGACGGACGGCGCCAAGCCCACCAAGGGCCCGCGCCCGAAGCGGGAGAAGGTGGCCAAGGAGCCGGCAGCCGAAGCCGCCGAGTAACGAGATTCGATCACGCCAGTTCACGAATTGAGGCGTGAGACCTTTTGAAATGATTCCGTCAAGGAATTGACCTAGACATACGCAGGATTTCGGAGACGAGCCATGGCTCACAAAAAAGCAGGCGGTTCATCGCGTAACGGACGCGATTCCAAAGGCAAGCGCCTCGGTATCAAGGCGTTCGGCGGGGAGATCGTCACTCCCGGCAACATCATTGCGCGTCAGCGCGGCACGACCTGGCACCCGGGCCTTAATGTCGGCATGGGCACGGACCACACTCTGTTCGCCAAGATCGAGGGCCGCGTTGCGTTCCAGGCTAAAGCCAACGGCCGCACCTTCGTATCGGTACTCCCGATCGCCGAGGCGGCTGAATAGACGGTGGATCAAATTTGGAGTCCGCCGGTCCCGACTGAACCGGCGGAGTCCTAGAGATCGAGAGATCGAAGGCTCCAGGGGAGGCGGGAAACCGGCCTCCCCTTTTCTTTGACTTGCTCACTTCGAATTAGTGACTTTCACGGAGCCGGACATGTTGCAGGATTTCTCGAGCGTGACCTTGCAGGAGGCGAGACCCAGCGTCGTCGCCACCGAGCGGCTGACCTTGCGGCGGCCGACCCTCGCCGACGTCAGGACCATCGCCCGGCTCGCCAATGACCGCCGTGTCGCCGAGAACACGCGGCGCCTGCCGCATCCCTATTCGCAGGACGACGCCGTCGCATTCATCCGCGCCACCGCCGCGCTCGGCAGCGAGACCGTGTTCCTGATCGAGCACGACACCGGGCCGGTCGGCATGGTCGGCATCGACTGCTCCACGCCCGGCAACGCCGAACTCGGCTACTGGCTCGGCGTCGAGCACTGGGGCCTGGGTTATGCGACCGAAGCCGCACGCGGCGCGATCGATTTCTTCTTCGAGGAGTTCGAGGACGAGCATCTCCATGCCGGCGCGCGCGTCACCAATCCGGCCTCGCGCAACGTGCTGGAGAAGTGCGGCTTCCAGTGGAGCGGCGTGCAGCTGCACCGCTTCCTGGCGCTGGGTTCCTCGACGCCCGTCGACTGCTTCCGCCTCTCGCGCGGCGTCTGGGCGTCGCTGAAGAGCTGGAGCAGTGCGCGACGCATGAAATAGCGCAAGAGCTCACCACATTCTCCGCTGTCGTCCCGGGGCGCGACGAAGTCGCGAGCCCGGGACCCATAATCCCAGGGAGGAGTGAGGGGCAGAACTCCCACTCCGAGTCTTCGTCACACCACTCCCTGTGGGTATGGGTCCCGGGCTCGCGCTTCGCGCGCCCCGGGACGACGTCGTGGCTACGCCGGCGGATTCACCTCGGGCGTCGCGTGCCCCAGATCCCGCTCGCGCAAATAGATGTAGAACCCGGCACCGATGATGATGGCGGCGCCGACGAGGGTTGCGATCGACGGCACGTCGCCGAACACGACGAAGCCGAAGATCACGGCCCACACGATCATCGAATATTGGTAGGGCACGACGACGCTGGCCGGCGCCAGCTTGAGCGAACGGTTGACGCAGAACAGCGCGGTCACCGAAATCAGACCGGCGGCGGCGAAGATCACGAGGCTGCCTGGCGTCGGCGGCACCCAGTGAAACGCCGACAGCACCGCGCCGAGCGAGAACGTGCCGACGAATTGCGAAGACGCCATCACGATGTCGGGCGTCTTGCGCAGGCTGCGCGTGATCAGCATCAGGGTCGCAAACGACAGGCTGCCGCCGAGCGCGATCAGCGCCGGCAGGCTGACGGTCTGCGCGGACGGGCGCAGCGCGATCAAGACGCCGCAAAAGCCGATCAGGATGGCGGTCCAGCGCCGCCAGCCGACCTTCTCGCCTAAGAAGATCGCCGACATCGCAGTGACGAAGATCGGACCGGCCAGATAATAGGTGATGACGTCGGCAAGCGGCAGATAGACCGTCGCGAGAAAGAACGCCGCGACTTCCAACGTCGACAGCACGACGCGAATCAGCTGCAAGCCCGGCCGCTCCAGATGCAGGAACTGGTGACGCTGCGTCCAGATCATCGGCGACAGCAGGAGCAGCGCCGCGCAGGCACGCAGAAACAAGAGCTGGCCAACCGAATAGGTGCCGACCAGAAACTTGCCCATGGCGTCGCCGAACGAGAACATGAAGATCGACAGCACCATCAGCGCGATGCCGGCCAGCCGCGCCGAGCGGTCGTCATAGGCTGAGAGGGTCTTGAACAGGGACATTGGCAAGGGTGCGGATTCAGAGGCTCGTCATTGCGAGGAGCTCCTGCGACGAAGCAATCCAGACTGCTTCGATGGAGGCAGTCTGGATTGCTTCGCTCCGCTCGCAATGACGGGCGGAGGGAGCGTCGAAAAGCGGCGAATAGGGTCGCTTGCGGTCGTTTTAATGACGGGAGCCGCCGCGGCAAGCCCGCGCAAGCCGAATTGAACGGATTGTCGCACTCTTCGCATCGCGGTAGCGATGAACGCCCCAGCGACGAAAGAGCTCTGACATGACCGACTTCGATCCCACCCAGCATCGCATGATCCCCGCGCAACGCTGGTTTGAGGATTTCGTCGTCGGCGAGCGTTTCGTGCTGCCGAGCCGAACCCAGACCTCGGCGGTGTTCGCCGCATTCCAGACCGCGAGCGGCGACACCCATCCGGTGCACTACGACGTGGAATATTGCCGCAGCCGCGGCATGCCGCATCTGCTCGCCCACGGCTTCCAGACCTTGATCCACACCGCGCCCGGCGCCGGCCTGTTTCCGTTCATGGTCGAGGACTCCCTGGTCGGCTTCCTCGAGCAATCGAGCCGGTTCCTCAAGCCGGTGTTCGCCGACGACACGATCTACCCCGCGCTCGAAGTCACCGAGCTGGTGCCGGGTCGCTCGACCGGCGTGGTGACGCTTCGCAGTACCGTGTTCAACCAGCGCAAGGAGCTGGTGCTGGACGGCCTGCAGAAATTCCTGATCCGGCGCCGCCCGGCAGGTTAAGCAAGGCGCGATTTCGCGAGAAATTCGGCCAAACCGCGGGGCAATGCGGGTTGCCGCGGGGGACCTGCTGGCCTACCTATGGCCCATGAAATTCCTCGACGAAGCAAAGGTCTATATCCGCTCCGGCGACGGCGGGAACGGCTGCGTGGCGTTCCGCCGCGAGAAGTTCATCGAATTCGGCGGTCCCTCCGGCGGCAATGGCGGCCGCGGCGGTAACGTCATCATCGAGGTCGCCGATGGCCTCAACACGCTGATCGACTACCGCTACCAGCAGCACTTCAAGGCCCAGAAGGGCGAGAACGGCTCGGGCTCGGACCGCCACGGCGCCAACGGCAAGAACATCGTGCTCAAGGTGCCGGTCGGTACCCAGATCTTCGACGAGGATCGCGAGACGCTGATCCACGACTTCACCAAGGTGGGCGAGAAGTTCGTGCTGGCCGAGGGCGGCAATGGCGGCTTCGGCAACGCGCATTTCAAGTCGTCGACCAACCGCGCGCCGCGCAACGCCAATCCCGGCCAGCCCGGCGAGGAGCGCTGGATCTGGCTGCGGCTGAAGCTGATCGCCGATGCCGGACTCGTCGGCCTGCCCAATGCCGGCAAGTCGACCTTCCTCTCCAAGGTCAGCGCGGCGAAGCCCAAGATCGCCGACTATCCCTTCACCACGCTGCATCCGCAGCTCGGAGTCGTGAACGCCGACGGCCGCGAGTTCGTGCTGGCCGATATTCCCGGTCTGATCGAGGGCGCGCATGAAGGCGCGGGCCTCGGCGACCGCTTCCTCGGCCATGTCGAACGCTGCCGGGTGCTGCTGCATCTCGTCGACGCGACCTGCGAGCACGCCGGCAAGGCCTACAAGACCGTGCGCAAGGAGCTCGACGCCTATGGCGGACAGCTCACCGACAAGATCGAGATCGTCGCGCTGAACAAGATCGACGCGGTCGAGCCGGACGAGCTCAAGAAGCAGAAGGACCGCCTCAAGCGCGCCGCGAAGAAGACGCCGCTGCTGCTGTCCGGCGCCACGGGCCAAGGCGTGAAAGAAGCCTTGCGTGCGCTCGCGGACGTGATCGGCGAGAGCCCGGTCTCCGCCAAGGCGAAGAGCGCGGCGGAAGCGGAGCCGTGGTCGGCTTAAGCTCTCACTGTCGTCCCTGCGAACGCAGGGACCCATACCGCGTGATCCATCGATTGCGGATGGTCGTAGTCCCCGAACGACCAGTCTTCGCCAAACCACTGCCTGGGGTTATGGGTCCCTGCGTTCGCAGGGACGACAGCGGAGGATGCGGCTATGAATGCGCGCATCACCCGGCTTGTCATCGCGCTCTCGATAGAGCAGCATCAAATAATCAAGAAAATGCAGGGATGAACGCATGGCGCGCGCGAAGAACGTTCTCTGGATCATGTGCGACCAGCTTCGCTATGATTATCTCGGCTGCACCGGCCATCCCACGCTGAAGACACCGAACATCGACGCCATGGCGAAGCGCGGCGTGCTGTTCACCAACGCCTATGTGCAGTCGCCGATCTGCGGGCCGTCGCGGATGTCGTTCTACACCGGACGCTACATGCGTTCGCACGGCTCGCATTGGAACGGCTGGCCGCTGCGCGTCGGCGAGCCCACGCTCGGCGATCACCTGGGCAAGATCGGCGTGCGCAACGTGCTGGTCGGCAAGACCCACATGGCGCCCGACCTCGAGGGCATGAAGGCGCTCGGCATCCCGCCGGAATCGATCATCGGCGTGCACGTCGCCGAATGCGGGTTCGAGCCTTACGAGCGCGACGACGGCCTGCATCCCACGGGGCGGCCGCGACCGAAATACGATGACTATCTGCGCCAGCAGGGCTTTGAAGCAACCAATCCCTGGGAGCATTGGGCCAATTCAGGCGCGGCCGACGATGGCTCCCTGCAGAACGGCTGGCTGCTGGTGCATGCCGACAAGGCCGCGCGCGTGCCGGACGAGCATTCCGAGACGCCCTACATGACGCGGCGCGCGATGGACTTCATCACCGAGGCCGAGACCGACGGCCGGCCGTGGTGCCTGCACCTGTCCTACATCAAGCCGCACTGGCCCTACATCGCGCCGGAGCCCTATGCGAGCATGTATTCGACCGATGACATGATTCCGGCAATCCGCTCCGAGCGCGAGCGACAGAATCCGCATCCCGTGTTCGGCGCCTATATGGACATGCGCTACTCCCGCAACATGGCGCGCGACGATGCCCGCGACAAGGTGATCCCGACCTATATGGGCCTGATCACGCAGATCGACGACCAGATGGGCGTGCTGATGAAGTTCCTGGAGGACCGAGGCCTCTTGGACACCACCATGATCGTGTTCACCTCAGATCACGGCGACTATCTCGGCGATCACTGGATGGGCGAGAAGGATCTGTTCCACGAACAGTCGGCGAAGATCCCGCTCATCATCATCGATCCCTCGAAGGAGGCCGACGCCACGCGGGGCACGCACAGCGACGCGCTGGTCGAGGCGATCGATCTTGCGCCGACCTTCGTCGATTATTTCGGCGGCAAGGTGCCGGGCCACATCCTCGAAGGACGTTCGCTGCTCCCGCTGCTGCGCGGGCCGACGCCGCCGGATTGGCGCAAGGTGGCATTCTCCGAATACGACTACGCCATGCAGGACGTCCGGCTGAAGCTGAACCAGCCGATTGAACGCTGCCGCCTGTTCATGGTGTTCGACGGCCGCTGGAAATACATTCACGCCTCCGGCTTCCGCCCGATGCTGTACGACCTGGAAACCGATCCTCAGGAATACGTCGATCGCGGCGACGATCCGGAATGCGCGGGCATCATCGCGCGCCTCCAGGCCGAGCTGTTCGACTGGGCGCTGCATCCGAACGGCCACATCACCACGCCGCGCGAGAAGATCGCGGCCTATGCCGATAACCAGCTCCAGGTGAAGGGTGGGGTCTTGATCGGCATCTGGGACGAGAAAGAGCTCGCGGCGATCAAGGACGGCATCGCGCAGCGCGCGAAACTATAAGACCCTCATGGTGAGGAGGCGCGACAGCGCCGTCTCGAACCATGCAGGCCGAGCCGCAGCAGCGGGGCCTTTCATCCTTCGAGACGCGCGCAAAAGCGCGCTCCTCAGGATGAGGGGATAGAGAGAGCGCGCCGCTCTCTCTAGGCATCAAGCCCAGCGACGACCGCGCAAATGCTGCCGACTAACGGTCGACCAAACGGCCTTCAAATTTCGGCTTACCTGGTACCAGAAAGAGCCGGTACCACTCCATATCCTTTCGCTCGGCGATTTCAGCGTCCGAGAGTTTGGCCGTCTCACCGAGGCTCGACTGGTCAACTCCGAGATTTTGCCCAGCCACGTAGACTGCGTAGTCACCCCGCTCGATATCCGCAGAAATTGGAGGATCGGTGTCGATCACCGACATGACGTGAATATGCCCGCTCTCGCAACTGAAATGCACGCACGTGATCCGCTGCCACTCATCCGATGAAGGCGGCCCGTCACTCGACACCAGCTCAACCCAATGGTCGTTAAGATCGGCTTCGGTGCCAATCATTCGAAACGCCGGCACGCCGGCAAAACCTTGCCTGGTTTTCTCCGCGTCCCAGTTCTCCTCGCTCTCAAGGGACCTGAATGGATCGTCGCACACGACGATCTGATAATTGCTCGCAAACACGCGCGCCGCGCCGAGTAACCGCTCTGTCATTGTCGACCAAATAGATTCAATTCTCGATCTTGTAGCCCGTCGCCTTGACGATCGGCTGCCAGAACGCCGTGTTTGCGGCGAGCTCCTTCGTCAATCCTTCCGGCGTCGACCCGACCGGGATCATCCCGATCGCCGTCAGCTTCTCCTTCACCTCTGGCTTGGCCAGCGCCGCGCTCGCGGCCGCGCCGAGCTTGCCGGCAAACTCCGGCGGGCTGCCGGCGGGAAGCCACATGCCATACCAGGCGTCCGCGACGAGATCGATGCCGTTCTCCCTCAGCGTCGGAACGTCGGGCGCGAACGGCGAGCGTTCGGCGCTCGCGACCGCGACGATCTTCACGCCCTTGGCGCGATGCTGCGGCAGCGCATCGGCCAATGTCACAATGCCGAACGAGATATGGCCGCCGACGAGGTCGTTGAGAATCGGCGCGCTGCCGCGATAGGGCACCCGGGTCAGGGGAATGCCGAGATCCTTCTCGAGCCTGGAGCCCGTGAAATGAGGGATGGTTCCGTTGCTCGGCACGCCAAACGACGTCTTGTCGGGATGCGCCTTCAGCCAGGCGACAAAGCTCTTGAAATCCGGGACGTCGATCCCCGGGCCGATCACGACGGCGAACTCGAACCGCGCCAGCAGCGACACCGGCATGAAGTCCCTGGCCGTGTCGAAGCTCGGTGTCGTCTCCACCATCGGCAGCAGGTACATGGTGGGGCCGGTCGTCACCAGCACCATGCTGCCGTCGGGGCTTGCGCCCTTCACCGCCTTGATCCCGATCAGGCCGTCGCCGCCGGTGCGGTTCTCGACCACGATGGTCCGTTGCAGCACCGGGGCCATCTCCTGCGCGATCAGCCGGCACAGCGTATCGCCGCCGGCTCCCGCTGCGAACGGGAAGATGATCTTGCTCAGCCCGGCCTGCGCCTGCGCTCCACCCGCATGCGCCAGGAGCGGCAGGCCGAGGCATCCGGTCATGAATTTGCGGCGATCCATACGTTTCCTCTCCAAGCCCGTTTTTGGTTGCCGGCATTAGAACCGGCTTGGCGTCCAAGACAAGGCCGACGTTGGCCGTTTACCATCTCGCCCGCCTTGCGCCGGCCATCGTCCTGCTGCAAAAGCAGGCCTCACCGGCGCCGCTCTTTCGCTCCGCCGCTTCCGATGCAGAGCAATTCGCCACACGCGCCAGCGCATACACACATGGCCAGCCCCGAACTCAGTCAATTCCGCCGTATCGTCGTCAAGGTCGGCTCCGCACTGCTGGTGGATTCCGACAAGGGCGAGGTACGCGCGTCCTGGCTCGCCGCGCTCGCCGACGACATGGCCAGGCTGCACAGCGAAGGACGCGACGTCCTGGTCGTCTCCTCCGGCTCGATCGCGCTCGGCCGCAGCCGCCTCAAGCTGCCGCGCGGTCCGTTGAAGCTGGAGGAGAGCCAGGCCGCCGCCGCGGTCGGCCAGATCGCGCTGGCGCGGATCTGGTCCGAGGTGCTGGGGGCGCACGGCATCGGCGCCGGCCAGATCCTGGTGACGCTCCAGGACACCGAGGAGCGCCGCCGCTATCTCAACGCCCGCTCCACCATCGGCAAGCTGCTGGAATGGCGCGCGATCCCCGTGATCAACGAGAACGACACGGTGGCCACCAACGAAATCCGCTACGGCGACAATGACCGCCTCGCCGCGCGCGTCGCCACCATGGCGAGCGCCGACCTGCTCGTGTTGCTGTCCGACATCGACGGGCTCTACGACGCCCCGCCGAAGAACAATCCGGACGCAAAGCTCATTCCCGTGGTCGAGAGCATCTCCTCGGAGATCGAGGCGGTGGCGGGAGACGCCGAGTCCGAGCTGTCGCGCGGCGGCATGCGCACCAAGGTCGAGGCGGCCAAGATCGCCACGACGGGCGGCACCCACATGCTGATCGCCTCCGGCAAGATCGAGCATCCCCTGCAGGCGATCGCCAATGGCGGCCGCTGCACCTGGTTCCTGACGCCGGCTAACCCCATCACCTCGCGAAAGCGCTGGATCGCAGGCACGCTGGAGCCGAAGGGCACGCTGACGATCGATGCGGGTGCCGTGACGGCGCTGCGCGCCGGCGCCAGCCTGTTGCCGGCCGGCGTGATCAAGGTGGAGGGCCAGTTCGCCCGCGGCGATGCCGTCATCGTCCGCGGCCCCGACAGCAGCGAGGTCGGCCGCGGCCTGATCGCCTATGACGCCGAGGTCGCCGAGCGGATCAAGGGCCGCTCCTCCCCGGACGTGATGAGCATCCTCGGCATCAGCGGGCGCTCCGAGATGATCCACCGCGACGATCTCGTAGTGGGCGGGTAAGTGACCGCACCGTCATTCCGGGGCGGCGCGCCAGCGCCGAACCCGGAATCTCGAGATTCCGGGTCTGGTCCTTCGGACCATCCCGGAATGACGGCGAAGGTGATGCGTGGATGGCTGGGACAAGCTCGGCCACGACGCCGGAGGCTGAGCCATCAGCCCACCCCAGCAGCGAGCGCCGGGAGACCTGCCATACCCGCCCCGCCCTTCGCAAAAGCAGGATTTCCGTGCTAGGACACCGCCTTAGCAGAAGGTTGAACCCATGGCCGCCCCCCTGAAAGCCGTTGACGGCAATGCCGATCTTCAGGCGCTGATGTCCGATCTCGGAACCCGGGCCCGCGCTGCCGCGCGCGTGCTGGCGCTGGCGCCGCCGGAGCAGAAGAACCGCGCGCTGGACGCGATGGAGCGGGCGATCCGCAACCATGCGGCCGCGATTCTCGCCGCCAATGCCGAGGACGTCGCGGAAGCCCGCGCCTCCGGCAACGCAACCTCCTCCTTCATCGACCGCCTGACGCTGACGCCGGCGCGGATCGAAGGCATGGCCGAAGGGATCGCCATCGTCCGCGGCATCGCCGATCCCATCGGCGTCGTCACCGAGAGCTGGCAGCGGCCGAACGGCATGACCATCGAGCGCGTACGCGTGCCGCTCGGCGTGGTCGGCGTCATCTTCGAGAGCCGTCCGAACGTTGCGGCGGACGCCGGCGTGCTGTGCCTGAAGTCCGGCAATGCCGTGATCCTGCGCGGCGGCTCCGACAGTTTTCGCTCCTGCCGTGCCATTCATGAGTGCCTGGTGCAGGGCCTGCGCGAAGCGGCCCTTCCCGAAGCTGCGATCACGCTGGTGCCGACGCGCGACCGCGCCGCGGTCGGCATGATGCTGTCAGGCCTGAACGGTGCGATCGACGTGATCGTGCCGCGCGGAGGCAAGAGCCTCGTCGCGCGCGTCGAGCAGGAGGCGCGCGTGCCGGTGTTCGCGCATCTCGAAGGCGTCAACCACGTCTATGTCGATGGCAGCGCCGACCTCGCAATGGCGAAGTCGATCGTGCTCAATGCCAAGATGCGACGCACCGGCGTCTGCGGCGCGGCCGAGACGCTGCTGGTCGATCGCGCCGCTGCCGGCAACAACCTGAAGCCGCTGGTCGAGATGCTGCTCGATGCCGGCTGCGAGGTGCGCGGCGACGACGCCGTGCAGAACGCCGATGCACGGGTCAAGCCCGCCAGCGAAGACGATTGGGACACCGAATATCTCGACGCGATCATCGCGGCGAAGGTGGTCGACGGCGTCGACGGCGCGATCGCGCACATCCAGAGTCACGGCTCGCATCACACCGACGCGATCGTGAGCGCGGACGAGGCTGCCGCGAAGAAATTCCTGAGCGAGGTCGATTCCGCGATCGTGCTGCACAACGCCTCGACGCAGTTCGCCGACGGCGGCGAGTTCGGTTTCGGCGCCGAGATCGGGATCGCCACCGGCCGGTTCCACGCCCGCGGTCCGGTCGGCGCCGAGCAATTGACGAGCTTCAAATATCGCGTCCACGGCACCGGGCAGACCCGGCCGTAAACGTCGCGAGGCGCGGGCATTGAGCAACAATTTCGTCGTGCCGCGTTCCCCGGCGCAAGCGGTCCCGCCCCACACGCCGGGCATGCGCATCGGCCTGCTCGGCGGCTCCTTCAATCCGCCGCATCAGGCGCATCGCGCCATCAGCCAGTTTGCGCTGAAGCGATTGCAGCTCGATCGCGTGTGGTGGCTGGTCACGCCCGGCAATCCGCTGAAGGAGAACGGCACACTGCACGAGGTCGGCGCGCGCATGCAGGCCGCGCGCGACGTCGCGGATGATCCGCGCATCGAGGTGAGCTGTCTCGAATCCGTCATCCGTACGCGCTACACTATCGACACGATCAACACCTTGCGCCGCCGCTTCCCCGGCCTGCGCTTTGTCTGGATCATGGGCGCCGACAATCTCGCTCAATTCCACCGTTGGCAGGACTGGCGGCGCATCGCCGCCCAGGTGCCGATGGCCATCATCGATCGCCCGCCGCAGAGTTTTCGTGCCCTCGCCTCCCCCGCCGCCCAGGCGCTATCGCGCTACCGCCTGCCCGAGACGAAGGCGGCAGGACTTGCGGATCGGCCGGCGCCCGCCTGGGTCTTCCTGACCGGATTGAAGCTGAACCTCTCCTCGACGGGCCTGCGGAACCCGGACGGGAGCTGGAAAGGTACGAAGTGAGACGAAGTGTGCGGGCCGGGGGCTCTCTGGCATATTGAAACCCTTAACCCCACATGATGTAGTGTAACCAGTGAGCGCCGGATTCGCGTTCGCGATACAGTGAAAGGAATGGTCCCTGACCACATCTGTATTGTCCAAGTCAGCTTCGACGAAGCCTGTTTTACCCAAGGTTGCCAAGCCTACGCGTAAAACATCGACCAAAGCTGCGGACTTGAAGGCGCAACCCGACGCCGACAAGACGCTGAGCCTGATCCTCTCCCGCCTCGAGGACATGAAGGCGGAAGAGACGGTCACCATCGACCTTCGCGGCAAATCGGCGTACTCCGACTACATGATCGTGACCACCGGCCGGGTGAACCGGCACGTCGGCGCGATCGCGGAAAACGTCACCAAGAGCCTCAAGGAAAACGGCATCAAGAACATCCATGTCGAGGGCTTGCCCAATTGCGACTGGGTGCTGATCGATTCCGGCGACGTGATCGTGCACGTGTTCAGACCCGAGGTCCGCGAGTTCTACAATCTCGAGAGATTGTACACCCAGGGCCCGGGGGCGGCGAAGGCGATCTAGGCTCATCGAGCCGATTTCGAATCGGCTGACGCGCATGCTAGCGTCGTGCGCGCGCTTGTTGCGCGCGGTCTTGAAGCGCGACCCTGAAGATATCAGACCCTGAAGATATCATGCGTGTTGCTGTCATTGCGGTGGGCCGGCTGAAGCAGGGCCCCGAACGGGAGCTTGCCGACCGCTATTTCGAGCGGTTCGACGAGGCCGGCCGCAAGCTTGGATTCCGCGAGCTCAGCATCCACGAAATTCCCGAGAGCCGCGCGCGCGATCCCGCGACACGGATGGCCGAGGAGGCCACGGCGATCTCGGCGCATATCCCGGAAAGATCCGTCCTGGTGGCGCTGGACGAACGCGGCCAGAATCTCGAGTCCACCGTATTCGCACGGCATCTCGGACGCTGGCGCGACGAAGGCGCCGGACATACTATTTTCGTGATCGGAGGGGCGGACGGACTTTCGCCCGAATTGCGCCGTAAGGCCAAGCTCGCGATCGCGTTCGGCTCTGCGACCTGGCCGCACCAAATGGTCCGCGTCATGCTTCTGGAACAGCTTTATCGGGCCGCCACGATTCTGGCGGGCCATCCCTATCACCGCGCGTGATGCGCGCCACAACGAGCACTTTTGCCGAGAAGCGATGCGAGCGCCGATTCTCAACCTGCTGCTGATCGCCAACGTCGCCGGCGCAAGCCTCGCGCAAGCCCAGACGGCAACACCGGCGCCCCAGACCGCAGCCATCTCGCCCGACGCGATCAAGCAGCGCGAGCAGGAGCTGGAAGCTGCGCGCGCCAGGCAGAGGGGCGCGGAAGAAGCGCAGGCCAAGCTCAAGGCCGAGATCACCGCGCTCGGCCAGGACCGCACCCAGCTCAATCAGCAGCTGATCGAGACCGCGGCCAATGTGCGCACCGTGGAGAGCAAGATCGACGAGGCCGAAGCGCGGCTGCGCGCGCTGAACGGCCGCGAGCAGCAGATGCGCAGCTCGCTCGATTCACGCCGGGCCGACATCGTCGAAGTGCTCGCGGCCTTGCAGCGCGCCGGAAGGCGCACGCCGCCGGCGCTGCTGGTGCGGCCCGAAGATGCGCTGCAATCACTGCGCACGGCGATGCTGCTCGGCGCCGTCGTGCCGGAATTGCGCGGCCGCGCCGAGAAGATCGCGGCCGAGCTCGGCGAGCTCGTGGCCTTGCGCAAGGCCATCGCCACCGAGCGCGACCAGCTCGCCTCTGACCGCGACAGGGTCCGTAACGATCAGACCCGGCTCGCCGCTTTGGTCGACGAGCGGCAGCGCCAGCAGGCGGCACGCGAAAAGGACCTGGACGCCGAGAGTTCGCGCGCCATCGCGCTTTCACGGCAGGTCGGCGATCTCCAGGGGCTGATCGCCAAGATGGAGCAGGACCTGCAGAGCGCCGCCAAGGCTGCCGAGAAGGCCGCGGAGGCCGCAAGGCAGGCCGAGGCCAAGGCGGCCGCCAGCGCCAACATCAACGCCAAATCGGGCCCGGGCGCTTTCAAGGACAAGTCCCGCAACACCCCGGCGATCGCCTTCGCTTCCGCCAAGGGCCTTTTGCCTCTCCCTGTTAACGGTAACAAGATCAGGGACTTTGGCGGTTCCGACGGGGTTGGCGGGGTCCAGAAGGGGATTTCGCTGGCCACCAAGCCCGGCTCCCAGGTCACGACGCCGTGTGACGGCTGGGTGGTCTATGCCGGGCCGTTCCGTAGCTATGGACAACTCTTGATCCTAAACGCCGGTGGCGGGTATCATGTCCTGATCGCCGGGATGGAGCGCATTTCGGTCAACATCGGACAGTTTGTGCTCACGGGGGAGCCGGTCGCGACCATGGGATCGACCTCACAAGTCGCCTCCATTCTCGCCACGAACGCGAGTCAACCTGTGCTGTATGTCGAGTTCCGTAAAGACGGCACTCCAATCGATCCAGGCCCATGGTGGGCCGCAAATGAAGGCGAGAAGGTTCGCGGATGATGCGCAAGACTTCAGTAATCCTCCTCAGCGCCGCCACCGGTGCAGCGCTGACGCTGTTCGTGACCCAGCCGCGCGCGGTCTTCATGGGCTCCAGCGCGCGAGCCGCCACCGCGGACACCTATCGCCAGCTCAATCTGTTCGGCGACGTCTTCGAGCGCGTGCGCTCCGACTATGTCGAGAAGCCCGACGACACCAAGCTGATCGAATCCGCCATCAGCGGCATGCTCACCGGCCTCGATCCGCATTCGAGCTACATGGACGCCAAGAGCTTCCGCGACATGCAGGTGCAGACCCGCGGTGAGTTCGGCGGTCTCGGCATCGAGGTCACGATGGAAGACGGCCTGATCAAGGTGGTCTCGCCGATCGACGACACGCCCGCCTCGCGCGCCGGCGTCATGGCCAACGACATCATCACCAACCTCGACGACGAGGCGGTGCAGGGCCTGACGCTGAACCAGGCGGTCGAGAAGATGCGCGGCCCGGTCAACACCAAGATCAAGCTCAAGATCATCCGCAAGGGCCAGGACAATCCAATCGACGTCACGCTCGTGCGCGACAACATCCGTGTCCGCTCGGTGCGCGCGCGCGTCGAACAGGACGATATCGGCTACATCCGCATCACCACCTTCAACGAGCAGACCACCGAAGGCCTGAAGCGGGAGATCGGTAACCTCACGAACCAGATCGGCGGCGACAAGCTCAAGGGCTTCATCATCGACCTGCGCAACAATCCGGGCGGCCTGCTCGAGGAAGCGGTCACCGTCTCGGACTCCTTCCTTGAGAAGGGCGAGATCGTCTCGACCCGCGGCCGCAATGCCGAGGAGACCCAGCGCCGCACCGCGCATGCGGGCGACCTGACCAAGGGCAGGCCGGTCATCGTGCTGGTCAATGGCGGCTCGGCCTCGGCGTCGGAAATCGTCGCCGGCGCGCTGCAGGACCACAAGCGTGCGACGATCGTCGGCACGCGCTCGTTCGGCAAGGGCTCGGTGCAGACCATCATCCCGCTCGGAAGCGGTAACGGCGCGCTACGGTTGACCACCGCCCGCTACTACACGCCGTCGGGCAAGTCGATCCAGGCCAAGGGCATCGTGCCCGACATCGAGGTGCTGCAGGACGTGCCGGACGAGCTGAAGTCGCGCACCGACACCAAGGGCGAGGCTTCGCTGCGCGGCCATCTGAAGAACGACGGCGACGAGAAGACCGGCTCGCAGTCCTACGTCCCGCCGGATGCCAAGGACGACAAGGCGCTCAAGCTTGCCGGCGACCTGCTCCACGGCATCAAGAACAGCGCCTCCGCAGCGCCGACGCCGGGCGGCGACAACAAGGCCACGGCCGACAGGCCCAAGGCGGCGAACTAAGGCCTCGCATTCTGCGATCTGACGAAAAGGGCGGCTCCTGGAGCCGCCCTTTTTGCGTGGGGCTCCCGACCCCCCGGCCTATCCCGGCCTGCCGCCGCTTGACCTCGGCATGGTATCGTCGGCTGGAGTGATTCGGGATCTCGCATGACTGAAACGGCCGATGATCTGAGCGCGCCGCTCGGACAGGACAAGCCGCGCCGGAAACGCCGGCTGCGGCTGCCGTTCACGGCCATGCAGCTGCTTGCCGTCCTGCTCGGACTTTTCCTCCTCACCTTTGCCGGTTTCGCCATCTTCAACAAGGATCCGCTTGGCGGCGAGCCGATGACCCGAATCGCGATCCGCGCTCCCGATGCCACGGACGAGAAGCCGGCGGCCTCCAGCCACGGCTCGGAGAGCAAGCCAGAGGGCAAGCACGAGACCAAGGAGACGCCGAAGCAGGCCGCCCCCGGTGAGCAGAAGACCATCACCATGATCGACGGCTCGACCGGCGCCCGCCACGACGTGGTGATCGGCGGTGGCGATGCCGCCGACAAGGGCGAGGCGGCATCCGCCCCGCCGCCCGTCATGGCCGGAATCAATCCGAAGCTCTTGGAGAAATCGCGCTACGGCATGATCCCGATGACCGCCGACGGGCTGAAGCCGTTCAACGTCTATGCGGCGGACGCCGACCGCGCCAAGGCCGCCAAGATGCCCGTGGTGGCGATCGTGATCGGCGGCCTCGGCGTCGGCGCCGCCAAGACCCTGGACGCGATCATGAAGCTGCCGCCGGCGGTGACGCTGGCCTTCACGCCCTATGGCGCCGACCCCGGCAAGCTCGCCGAGCGCGCCCGCGCGCAGCGCCACGAGATCTTCCTCCAGATCCCGATGGAGCCCTATGACTTCCCCGACAACGATCCGGGACCGCAGACGCTGCTGACCTCGCTCAGCCCCGACCAGAACATGGACCGTCTCTATTGGCACCTGAGCCGGATGCAGGGCTATGCCGGCCTCACCAATTTCATGGGCGCGCGATTCATCGCGACCGAGCCGGCGATGCAGCCGATCATCCGCGAGGCGGCCAAGCGCGGCCTCGGCTTCTTCGACGATGGCTCCTCGCCGCGCAGCATCGCGCCCCAGGCCGCGGCGAACCAGGCCATGCCGTTCGGCAAGGGCGACATCGCCATCGACGTGGTGCCGACGCCGACCGAGATCGACCGCGCCCTCAACAAGCTCGAATCGACCGCACGCGAACGCGGCATCGCTGTCGGTACGGCCTCGGCCCTGCCCGTCTCGATCGAGCGCATCGGCGCCTGGACCAAGACATTGGGCGACCGAGGTATCCTTTTGGTGCCATTGACAACCGCGATGCTGAAATCAAAATCCAGCTAAATCAACGAATTGGTACGGCACGGCTCCCGCGGGCCGCATCAAGCCGGACCTAGGGCATGCGAGAGGTCTGGCGGAATGGCGCGTTACGAGGATCTGCCCTACCGGACCTGCGTCGGTGTGATGCTGCTCAATCCAAAGGGACTGGTGTTCATCGGCCGCCGCGCCGGCGGCATCGAGCATGTCGACGACACCCATGTCTGGCAGATGCCGCAGGGCGGCGTCGACCCCGGCGAGGACACCTGGGAAGCCGCCAAGCGCGAGCTCTACGAGGAGACCAGCGTACGCTCGGTCGAGCGGCTCGGCGAAGTCCCGGACTGGCTCACTTACGACATTCCGCGCACGGTTGCGGGGCGCGCCTGGAAGGGCCGTTACCGCGGCCAGCGCCAGAAATGGTACGCGGTGCGCTTCACCGGCAAGGACAGCGAGATCAACGTCGAGAAGCCCGGCGGTGGCGGCCACAAGGCGGAATTCGTGAGCTGGCGCTGGGAATCGATGAAGAATCTCCCTGAATTGATCATCCCCTTCAAGCGCCCGGTCTATGAGCGCGTGGTGAAGGAATTTTCCGCGCTGGCGGAGGATTGAATGGTTGCCGTCGTTCCGGGGCGATGCGACAGCATCGAACCCGGAACCTCGAGATTCCGGGTTCGCGCTGCGCGCGCCCCGGAATGACGACGAGAGAGATTTGCAAGTGACCAATGAAAAGCCCTACCGCCCCAACGTGGGCATCGCGCTGTTCAACACCGACGGCAGTGTGCTGATCGGCCACCGCTTCAAGGGCGACGGGCCGGAGATCATTCTGCCGGGGCTCGACTGGCAGATGCCGCAGGGCGGCGTCGACGAGGGCGAGGATCTGCGCGATGCGGCGATGCGCGAGCTCTGGGAGGAGACCAATGTCGTGAGCGCCGACTTTCTCGGCGAAACCGACTGGTTGGCCTACGAGTTCCCACCCTACGACGGGCCGCAAACGCACCGGCTGGCGAAGTTTCGGGGGCAACGGCAAAAGTGGTTCGCGCTGCGCTTCACCGGCCGCGACGACGAGATCGATCCGCTGACACCGCGCAACGGCCAACCCGCCGAGTTCGACGCCTGGCGCTGGGAGCGCCTCGACCGTGTCGCCGATCTCGTGGTGCCGTTCCGCCGCGACGTGTACCGCGCCGTGGCGCGAGAGTTTGCTGCCTTCGGAAACTGAAGGCGCGAAAACAACCCCATGCACAGTAGCGAAGTGTTTGACACGTCGCGATAAAATCGGCGGCAGCTCCAGCGATCCCGCAACAAAGTTTCAGCGCCCGCCACTTCCGTGACGAGCGCTGAACCTGTTCAGGAATCTGGAGCTTGAGCCCCGGAGCGGTGCCCCGGGGCTTAGTGCATAGCCGTGGAGCTGAGCTGCTGCTGGATGCTCTTGAAGTGGTCGAGCCGCTCGATGGCGTGATCGAGCTCGCCGCCTTCGTGCTCCTTCAGACCCTCTTCCATCTCCGCGATCGTCTCGGCGAACTGCGCACGATCGAGTTCGTCCAGCGAGGTCGCGACGTCGGCGAGCACCGTCAGGCCCTTCTCGGAGACTTCGGCGAGGCCGCCGAGCACGATGATCTTCTCGTGCCTGCCGCCGGCGGTCACCGTGAGAATGCCGGGCCGGATCGCAGCCACGACCGGCGCATGCCCTGCCAGCACGCCGAAATCGCCCTCGACGCCGGGGATGTCGACCTGGTCGACCTCACCCGAGAACGCGAGCTTTTCCGGAGAGACGAGATCGAAATGGAAGGTGGCCATTGAGAACCTGCGAATGGTGAGTAGCGAATGGCGAGTGGCTGAAAGAGGGAGCAGCTATTCGCCACTCCCTATTCGCTTTTCGCCAGCTTACGCCGCTTCAGCGGCGAGCTTCTTGCCCTTCTCGACGGCTTCTTCGATGGTCCCGACCATGTAGAAGGCGGCCTCCGGCAGGTGATCGTACTTGCCTTCGACCAGGCCCTTGAAGCCCTTGATGGTGTCGGCGAGCTCGACGAACTTGCCCGGCGATCCCGTGAAGATTTCGGCGACGTGGAACGGCTGCGACATGAAGCGCTCGACCTTGCGAGCGCGGGCCACGGTCAGCTTGTCCTCTTCCGAAAGCTCGTCCATGCCGAGAATGGCGATGATGTCCTGGAGCGCCTTGTAGCGCTGCAGCACCTGCTGGACCTGACGGGCGACCGCGTAGTGCTCCTCGCCGACGACCAGCGGGGAGAGCATGCGCGAGGTCGAGTCGAGCGGGTCCACCGCCGGATAGATGCCCTTTTCGGCGATCGAGCGCGACAGCGTCGTGGTCGCGTCAAGATGCGCGAACGAGGTCGCCGGCGCCGGGTCGGTCAAGTCGTCGGCCGGAACATAGATGGCCTGCACCGAGGTGATCGAGCCCTTCTGCGTGGTGGTGATGCGCTCCTGCAGCGCGCCCATGTCGGTCGCGAGCGTCGGCTGATAACCCACGGCCGAAGGAATACGACCCAAGAGCGCCGACACTTCCGAGCCGGCCTGGGTGAAGCGGAAGATGTTGTCGACGAAGAACAGCACGTCCTGGCCCTTGTCGCGGAAGTCTTCCGCGATGGTGAGGCCCGTGAGCGCGACGCGGGCGCGGGCGCCCGGCGGTTCGTTCATCTGGCCGAACACCAGCGCGCACTTCGACTTCACGCTCGGATCCGGATTCTTCGGATCGGCGTTGACCTTGGACTCGATGAACTCGTGGTAGAGGTCGTTGCCCTCGCGGGTGCGCTCGCCGACACCGGCGAACACGGAGTAGCCGCCGTGCGCCTTCGCGACGTTGTTGATCAGTTCCTGAATCAGCACGGTCTTGCCGACGCCGGCGCCGCCGAACAGGCCGATCTTGCCGCCCTTGGCGTAGGGCGCGAGCAGGTCGACGACCTTGATGCCGGTGACGAGAATTTCAGCCTCGGTCGACTGGTCGGTGTAGGTCGGCGCCTCCTGGTGGATGGCGCGCAGGCCTTCCGACTTGACCGGTCCGGCTTCGTCGATCGGCTCGCCGATGACGTTGATGATGCGGCCGAGCGTGCCTTCGCCGACGGGAACGCGGATCGGAGCGCCGGTGTCGGTCACTTCCTGGCCGCGGACCAGACCTTCGGTGGTGTCCATCGCGATCGTGCGCACGGTGGATTCGCCGAGATGCTGGGCGACTTCGAGCACCAGGCGGTTGCCGCCGTTCTTGGTCTCGAGCGAATTGAGAATGGCCGGGAGGTGGCCTTCGAACTGCACGTCGACGACGGCGCCGATGACCTGGGTGACGCGACCGACCTGGGCTGCCATTGAATGTCTCCTTCGATCCGAACTTCTAGACCACGGTCAGCGACCGGGATGTTGCGTGTAATGAGTACTGAAGCGCCTTGATCAGACGGCCTCGGCGCCCGAGATGATTTCGATCAGTTCCTTGGTGATCTGCGCCTGACGCGTGCGGTTGTAGACCAGCGTCTGCTTGCGGATCATTTCGCCGGCGTTGCGCGTCGCGTTGTCCATCGCGCTCATCTGCGCACCGTAGAACGAGGCGTTGTTCTCGAGCAGCGCGCGGAAGATCTGGACCGCGAGGTTGCGCGGCAGAAGGCGGGTGAGGATCTCATCCTCTTCCGGCTCGTATTCGTAGGACGTGGTGCTCGCAGCAGCGCTCTCCTCGACGACCAGCGGGATCACCTGCTGGGCGGTCGGGATCTGCGCGATTACCGACTTGAAGCGAGAGTAGAACAGCGTGCAGACGTCGAACTCGCCGGCCTCGAAACGCGCCAGCACCTTCTTGGCGATGTCCTCGGCATTGACGAAGCCGAGCTGGCGGACACTGCGCAGATCGAGATGCTCGACGATCTGCTTGTCGAACTGGCGGCGCAGCTGCTCGTAGCCCTTG
Organism: Bradyrhizobium diversitatis; assembly: GCF_016031635.1. Classification (GTDB taxonomy): domain Bacteria; phylum Pseudomonadota; class Alphaproteobacteria; order Rhizobiales; family Xanthobacteraceae; genus Bradyrhizobium; species Bradyrhizobium diversitatis. Next base: position 6,144 of record NZ_JACEGD010000047.1, on the reverse strand, counting down.
CGGCCGACGCAGAAGAACTTCACGTCCTTGCCCTGCGCCATCAGCGCGAGGGCGCGCTCGCGGGCGAGACGCACGATCGAGGAGTTGAAGGCGCCGGACAGGCCGCGCTCGCCGGTGCAGACCAGCAGCAGATGCACCTGATCCCTGCCGGTGCCGGCCAGCAGAACCGGCGCACCGGGCGAGCCCGCAGCGGCGCTGGCGATGTTGGAGATCACCGCGCTCATCTTGTCGGCATAGGGCCGCGCCGCTTCCGCGGCGGTCTGCGCACGGCGCAGCTTGGAGGCTGCGACCATCTGCATGGCCTTGGTGATCTTTTGCGTCGCCTTGGTGGAGGCGATGCGGACGCGCATGTCTTTAAGTGACGCCATTCTTCGTTCACCCCGGCGGTTCGACCCTTGCGATCAACCCGCTAGCCTATCCCAGTCGTCATGCCCGGGCTTGTCCCGGGCATCCACGTCCCGTCTTGCACGCCAATAGGCGTGGATGGCCGGGACCTCAGTTGCGAAGACGCGCTTCGCGCTTTAGCCCGGCCATGACGGCGTTGTTACGCGAAGCTCTTCGCAAAACCCTCGACCACCGACTTCAGCTTGCCGGCGGTGTCGTCGGCGAGATCGCGGCTGTCGCGGATCGCGTTGAGGATGTCGACGTGCTTGCCGCGCAGCAGCGAGAGCAGGCCGTCCTCGAACGCACGCACCTTGTTGAGCGGGAGCGGATCGAGATAGCCGTTGGTGCCGGCCCAGATCACGCAGACCTGCTCTTCCATCTTCAGCGGCGAGAACTGCGGCTGCTTCAGGAGCTCGGTCAGGCGCGAGCCGCGGTTGAGCAGGCGCTGGGTCGAGGCGTCGAGGTCGGAGCCGAACTGCGCGAACGCCGCCATTTCGCGGTACTGGGCGAGCTCGCCCTTGATCTTGCCGGCGACCTTCTTGGTGGCCTTGGTCTGCGCCGAGGAGCCGACGCGCGACACCGACAGACCGACGTTCACCGCAGGACGGATGCCCTGGAAGAACAGGTCGGTTTCCAGGAAGATCTGGCCGTCGGTGATCGAGATGACGTTGGTCGGGATGTAGGCCGACACGTCGTTGGCCTGGGTTTCGATGACCGGCAGCGCCGTCAGCGAGCCCGAACCCTGGTCCTTGTTCAGCTTCGCCGCGCGCTCGAGCAGGCGGGAGTGCAGATAGAACACGTCGCCCGGATAGGCTTCGCGGCCCGGCGGGCGGCGCAGCAGCAGCGACATCTGGCGGTACGCGACGGCCTGCTTGGACAAGTCGTCATAGATGATGACCGCGTGCATGCCGTTGTCGCGGAAGTACTCGCCCATGGTGCAGCCGGTGAAGGGCGCGATGTACTGCATCGGCGCCGGATCGGAGGCGGTGGCGGCGACGACGATCGAATATTCGAGCGCGCCCTGCTCTTCCAGCACCTTCACGAACTGCGCGACGGTCGAACGCTTCTGGCCGACGGCGACGTAGACGCAGTACAGCTTGATGTTCTCGTCGGGCTGCGCGTTGAGCGGCTTCTGGTTCAGGATGGTGTCGAGCGCGATCGCGGTCTTGCCGGTCTGGCGGTCGCCGATGATCAGCTCGCGCTGACCGCGGCCGATCGGGATCAGGGCGTCGATCGCCTTGAGGCCGGTCGCCATCGGCTCGCTCACCGACTTGCGCGGAATGATGCCGGGCGCCTTGACGTCGACGCGCATGCGCTTCTCGGCCTGGATCGGACCCTTGCCGTCGATCGGGTTGCCGAGCGCGTCGACGACGCGGCCGAGCAGCCCCTTGCCGACCGGCGCGTCCACGATGGCGCGGGTACGCTTGACGGTCTGGCCTTCCTTGATCTCGCGGTCGGCACCGAAAATAACGACGCCGACGTTGTCGGTTTCGAGGTTCAGCGCCATGCCGCGGGTGCCGTTCTCGAACTCGACCATTTCACCGGCCTGGACGTTGTCCAGACCGTAGACGCGGGCGATACCGTCGCCGACGGACAGCACCTGTCCGACTTCGGAGACTTCAGCTTCCTGGCCGAAATTCTTGATCTGGTCCTTGAGGATCGCGGAAATTTCCGCGGCGCGGATGTCCATCAGCCTGCCTCTTTCATCGCGTGCTTGATCGAATTGAGTTTGGTGCGAAGCGAACCATCCACCATACGGCTGCCCAGCTTGACGACGAGGCCACCGATGATCGAGGGATCGACTTTCACGTTCAGCGCGACGTCCTTGCCGGTCACCGACTTCAGGGCAACCTTGAGGGCATCGAGATTCTTGTCCGAGAGCGCTTCCGCCACGGTGACGTCGGCCGTCGTCTCGCCCTTGAACTTGGCGACGAGGGCGCGGTAGCCGCGGATGACGTCGGCCACCACGAACAGGCGGCGGTTGGCGGTCAGCACCTTGAGGAAGTTGGCGGAGATGCCGGCGATGCCGGCCTTGGCCAGCACGGCCGAGAGGGCCCGAGACTGGGCGTCGGCCGCGAACACCGGGCTGCGGACGAGGCGCTTGAGATCCGCGCTCTCGTTCAGCAAGGCATCGAATTTGTCGAGATCGGCTTTGACCTCGTCGACCACTTTCTGGTCGCGGGCCAGTTCAAACAAGGCCGTTGCATAACGGCCGGACACACCTGAAACGGACGTATCTTCTGCAGCCACAGACGCGCTCTTTTTGCTGTCAAACTCGCAAGGGAAAAACCGTCGCCACGAAGCGGCGCCTAGCGATCCAAGCCCTTGGAATTCAAGCGGGACTTCGATTTTCGACCAGCACGGGAGGTGCCGGGCTCGTTAAAATCGCGGCTTTGCTAACATAGCAGGCGCGCACGTGCAACATGACGCCAAATTAAAGGCACGAGGTTCTCTCGCCAGTTCGTCGCAGCGGACGACGCCGCGAGGGCGTCGCTGACGCGTTCGGGCGGAGGACCTCCCGCGTTGCGGAAATTGCCGGGAGCCTCCCCGGCGGTTGGTTCCTGCCCTCAGCGCATAGCGGCCATGAACACGGATCGCTGAGGCGTGATTTCGAAGCCGCCGGTTCCACTGGCCGAATACTTACCGAATTCTGAACAATCGAAGCGATCACTTCGTTTTACAGTATTACGAAGTAATCATGAGGTTAATGAATCGTTAAAGCCGAAGATTACGAAACATCGTCTGATTATCGCACAACGGTAACAAGATGTTTCATGACGAAACATACCCAATTTACTGCCCAATTCATGCCTCATTGGGAATCGAAACGCCAAACCGCTCACAAACTGATGGGGGCTCCACTGGCCACACATGTGGCAATACTAGCTTAGGGACCAATAAATGCTGTCTTTGAAGACGCTGGGCTTTGTGACCCGGCCGCGTACGGCGATCGCTTTCGTCGCCGCAACCCTTCTCATCGGTGGAACCGCCACCGAAGCGTCCGCCAAATCCCGGCATCACCGGCACCATCATCATCACCGCCACCACGCCCAGACCGATACCAACGCGACCTCCGATTGGCGCAACGCCAATGCGTCGATGACGCCGACCTCCGGCACGGGCCGCAGCTTCTCCGGCATGGCTTCCTTTTACGGCAACGAGTCCGGCAGCCGGACGGCGTCGGGCCAGCGCTTCAACCAGAACGCCATGACTGCGGCGCACCGTTCGCTGCCGTTCGGCACCAAGCTGCGCGTCACCCATGGCAGCCAGAGCGTCATCGTCACCATCAATGACCGCGGCCCGTTCATTCGCGGGCGTGTGCTCGACCTCTCCACGGGTGCCGCCCGCGCCATTGGCCTCACCAGCCGCGGCGTCGGCCGCGTCACCGCGGAAGTCGTTTCCTAAAGGGGCGCTTCAGCGCCTCTCCTCACACGCGCAGTTTTCATCAGTTTGCTGCGCGCGTGAGACAAGCCCGTGGTCTTGGGGGACCACGGGCTTTTTTGTCGTCATTCCGGGGCGCGCGCAGCGCGAGCCCGGAATCCATCGCGCGGCAGAGTTGGTGGAAGAATGGATTCCGGGCTCGCGACTTCGTCGCGCCCCGGAATGACGACCAAGCATTTGGTGACAGTGGCGCCTACAAGAAGCTCTGCGGATCGACGTCCACCTCGAGCTTGAGATTGCCCGTCGGCTTCGGGCACACGGCGAGCCAGCTGCGCAGATAGTCCGACAGATCGAAGCCCCGCGCCGATTTCACCAGGATGCGGAAGCGGTAGCGGCCCTTGATGACGGCGAGCGGCGCTTCCGCCGGGCCCAGCACCACGACGCGTTCGTCGCGCGGCGCCAGCGCGACGAGCTTGCGGCCGAAACCTTCCGCGCTCGGCCGGTCGCCTGCCGAGATGATCAGGCTCGCGAGCCGGCCGAACGGCGGATAGAGCGTCTTCTCGCGCAGCTCGATCTCGCTGTCGTAGAAGGCCTCGCGATCGCAGGCGATCAGCGCCTTCATCACGGGATGATCGGGCTGGTGGGTCTGGAGGTAGCCGACGCCGCGGCCCTGCTCGCGTCCGGCGCGGCCGATCACCTGGTTGAGCAATTGCCAGGTGCGCTCCGCCGCGCGCGGATCGCCGTTGGAGAGGCCAAGATCCGCATCGATCACGCCGACCAGATTGAGCCGCGGGAAATTGTGGCCCTTCGCCACGAGCTGCGTGCCGATGATGATGTCGACGCGGCCCTCCGCGATCTCGGCGAGCTCGATGCGCATCGTCTCGATCGAGGTGATGAGGTCGCTGGACAGCACCATGGTGCGCGCGTCCGGGAACAGCGCGGCCGCCTCCTCCTGCAGGCGCTCGACGCCGGGACCGACCGCGACCAGCGATTCCTCGGCCGAACAGTTCGGGCAGATATGCGGGCGCGGCATCGAGAAGCCGCAATGGTGACAGACTAGGCGCTGGCGGAAGCGATGGTCGACCAGCCATGCATCGCAGATGGTGCAGGCGAAGCGATGGCCGCAGGCACGGCACAAGGTCAGCGGCGCATAGCCGCGCCGGTTGAGGAACAGCAGCGCCTGCTCGCGCCGCTCGATCGCGATTCTGATCTCGCCGGCAAGCCGCGGCGAGATGAAGCGGCCGCGCGCGGGCGGCTCGCGCCGCAGGTCGATCGCCTCGATATGCGGCATGTGCTGGCCGCCGAAGCGCGAGGGCAGCGCGATGCGCTGGTAGCGGCTCTTGCGCGCATTGACCTCCGATTCCACCGACGGGGTCGCGGAGGCCAGCACGACCGGAATCCTGGCGATGTGCGCGCGCACCACCGCCATGTCGCGGGCGTGGTAATGCACGCCGTCGTCCTGCTTGTAGGCCTGGTCGTGCTCCTCATCGACGACGATGAGGCCGAGATTGGCATAGGGCAGAAACAGCGCCGAGCGCGCGCCGACCACGACCGGCGCTGAACCTTCGGAGATCGCGGCCCAATTGCGCGCGCGGGTGCGCGGCGTGAGCTCCGAATGCCATTCGATCGGCCGCACGCCGAAACGCTGCGCGAAGCGATCGAGGAACTGGCCGGTCAGCGCGATCTCCGGCATCAGGATCAGCGACTGCTTTCCGCGACGGATCACCTCGGCCACGGCTTCGAAATAGACCTCGGTCTTGCCCGAGCCGGTGACACCGTCGAGCAGCGCGACATGGAAAGTGCCGTTGGCCGCGAGCGCGCGCATAGCATCCACACCGGCACGCTGCAGCGGCGAGAAATCCGGCCGGCCGAAATCCGGATCGGGCGCGGGCGGCGGCGCGGGCGGCGGCATCGGCTCGACCGTGAGCGTGCCTTCGTCGACGAGGCCGTCGATCACGCCTGAGGAGACGCCCGCTTCCTTGGCCGCCTCGGACTTGCCGTGCAGCAGCCGATCGGACAGCACCGCGATCACCCGCTGCCGCGCCGGCGTCAGGCGCTTCGGGGGATCCCCCACGAGGCGAACGCCGGCGCGCACCCGCTCCGGGCCGAGATTCTCGCCCATGCGCAGGCACATGCGCAGCACCATGCCGCGCGGGCTCAGCGTGTAATTGGCGACCCAGTCGACCACCGAACGCAGCTCGGGCTTCAGCGGCGGGATATCGAGCTTCTCGCTGACCTCCTTGAGGCGATTGTGCAGGCGCGGATCGGGATTGGCATTCTCGCCCCACACCACGGCGAGCACCTCGCGCGGGCCGAGCGGCACACTGATGAGATCGCCCGCCTTCAGCTCCATCCCGCGCGGCATCTTGTAGGAATAGG
>NZ_JACEGD010000046.1 GCF_016031635.1 Bradyrhizobium diversitatis | reverse complement strand
CCCGCCGAATCTTCATCTCTGGCCAGAAGCGCGGCGTCTTCGGTGTCATCAAGCGCGAGCTGCGCCGCCGTTCCGCCATCGAACCCATCATCGGACACCTGAAGACCGATGGCCACCTCGGCCGCTGCTACCTCAAAGGCCGCGCCGGCGATGCGGCCAACGTCATCCTCTCAGCCGTCGGCCACAACTTCCGCCGCATCCTCGCCTGGATCAGAGAACTCTTGTGCCTGTTCCTGATCCAGCTCTGGCGCACGCGCGCCTGTCCGGCCCCGCTCAATTCGGCTTCTTAACGGACGACAAGATAGTGCTGAGCGACGGCTCCGACTTCCGCGCCATCAATCCGATCGGCCTGGTGCCGACGCTGCGTACCGACGAAGGCGTGGTGCTGACCGAGAACGCCGCGATCCTGCAATATGTCGCGGACCGTTTCCCGCAATCCGACCTCGGCGCCGCGCAGGGCATCGACCGCACGCGCTTGCATCAATGGCTGTGCTTCATCGGCACCGAGCTGCACAAGGGTCTCTTCCTCCCCTTGCTCGACCGCAAGGCGCCGCAGGAGACGAAGGCCTATGCGTTGGAGAAGAACCTGTCGCGGCTCGACTATCTCGACAATTATCTAAAGGGACGCGAGTTCCTGCTCGACCATTTCAGCGTGGCTGACGCCTATCTCGCCACGGTCATCAACTGGACCATGGCGACGCCGCCGATCGAGCTTGCGAAATGGCCCAACGTGAAGGCCTATTACGAACGCCTGCGCCAGCGCCCGTCGGTCGCCAGGGCGATCGCGGAGGAGTTCGAGTTGTACAAGGCCGAGCTCGCGCGGAAGAAGGCGGCGGCGTAAAACACGATGACATGAGGCTTGATCGCTGCAACGACGGAGGTGCCCTCCCTCTTCCGCTTGCTTGCGGGAGAGGTGAAGGAGCCGCGGCAATTGATTCAACGAAAGCCGTTCCGGAGTGCGGGTCGACTATTTCGGCGCCTGCAGCACGATCCCATAGCGGCGGTAGATCCGATCGATCGTGCCGTCGCTTCGCAGCCGGTCCAGGGCCCGGTCGATGGCCTCGCGCAACGCATCGTCCGGGCGGATCATGCCGACGGCGACATTCCAGTTGAGATCGGCGATGCTCTCATCACGATCCAGGATCCGGAGCGGATTGTCCGGATGCGTCAGATTGAAATAGCCGGCCGCAGTGGGCGTCACCGCGGCGGCATCGATCTCACGGTTCGACACGGCCTCCAGGCTGTCGCTCTCGAAGCCGAACGTCGACAGGGGCACGCGCCGTTGGCCGATGATCATGGCGGCGATCGATCCGACCTGCACTCCCACCTTGGTCTCTTCGTTGAGACTCTTGAACGAGGTGAGCGGGCTGGATGACGGCACCGCGAGCGCGACGCCCGTGCGATAATACGGTTTCGAAATCCTCAAACGTGTTTCGCCTTGGGCCTCGCGGTCGGCGATGACGTCCAGAAGGATGTCACAGCCGGCGCTGCGCATCTGGTACTGCGTGATGATCCAGTCGAGCCTCAGCGCCACACCGAGCTCGCGGGCCATCACCTGTCCCAGCTCGACCTGAAAGCCGGGCGGCTCGCCGGTCTTGCGGGCAAAGGGAAGCGAGTTGGGATGCGCGCACAGCCCGATCACACCGCTCGCGCGGATCGCGTCCAGGGCTCGCGCCTGTGCCGGTCCCGGCAGCCCGATGGCGGCAGCGACGATGACCGGTACGATCGCCTTCATTGCACACCCTCATCTGGACGCATCGCGGTCTGGTTCAGCCTTCGCGTGGTTTCAAGGCGCGGATGTATTTGACGATCAGGTCGATCTGCGCGTCGGTGAAAGCGCCATCGAATGCCGGCATCGCGCCTTGCTTGCCGAGCTTGATGCGACTGCGAATGAAGTCGTCGTCGCGCGGCGAATTCATCAGTTGCGGCCCCTTGCCGGCAGCCCGGCCGCCGTCGGAGTGACAAAACCCGCAAGTCCCCGCGAACACCTGCTCGACCTCGAACGGCGCATTCTCGGGCGCAGGCGCCGCGGATTGTGCTTGAGCCATTGCAGCGCACAGCAACGAGGCGCCCACCGGAACTGTTCTCAAATGCAGCTTCAACGCGTCCACTCCATTCCTGAAGCAGGTGGCCGTTGTTCACGGCAAGGAGCGGGCTTGCACCCGCTCCTGCAGATCGTTTGCGGCAACTATTTCAGGCTGAAGACGACGAGCGCACCGTCGTCACGCGGCATGCTCTTGTAGACGCCGCCGAAGTTCGGCGCATACTCGTCAGCCAGCATGCCGCCGAAGCCCGCGGTCACCGCGATATATTGCTTGCCGCCGACGGAGTAGCTGACGATGCCGCCCTGGTGACCGGTGCCGTTGTTGTGCTTCCACAGCTCGGCTCCGGTTTCGGCATCATAGGCGTGAAGGACGCCGCGGGAGTCCGGCACGAAGACCAGATTGCCCGCCGTCGACAGCACGCTTCCAAGCGGCGGCTCGGGGTAGCGGACCTCCCATTTCTTCGCTCCCGTTATGGGATCGCGCGCGTCGAGATGGCCATAGATCTCGCCGCCGGGAGGAGGCGTCATCTTGAAATCGGCGCCGATGTTGAGCTGGACCTGCGGCGTCGTGACCGGTGTCGTCTTCTGGATGTCCAGCGTCATGCACCATTCCTGGCCGATCTTGTAGTAGAGGCCGGTCTTCGGGCTGTATGAGCCGGCGTTCCAGCTGATGCCGCCGCCGATGAACGGACACAGAGGCGGTTCAGTGACTTTCCCGACCGAGAAATCGCGGCGGCCGATCAGCGCGCCGGTCTTGGGATCGATATCCTTGACGAAGTTGATGTTCTCGACCAGCCGCCAGACGTTCTTCACTTTGAGATTGCGGTCGTAGACGAAGACGAAGCCACCCTTGTTCGGATGAACCACATATTTCTGACCGTCGCGCTCGAGCATAACGAACTCGCCGACGGAGCTGTCAAAGTCCCAGGCGTCGTGCGGCAGCTCCTGATGATAGAATTTCAGCTTGCCGGTATCGATATCGAGGCCGATCACCGAACTCGTATAGAGATTGTCGCCGGGACGCGCACCTTGCGTCTTGTAATCGGCGCCCGACCAGTCGTAGAGCGGCGCAGGGTTCGCCGTGCCCCACAGGATGGTGTTAGTCTCGGAATCGTAGGTGCCCGGCATCCAGCCGCCGCCACCGCCGGTGCGCCAGGAATCGTTGCCCCAGGTCTTCATCGCCTCTTCGGTGCCCGCGACCGTCAGGAACTCCCACTTCTTCTTTCCCGTCGTGGCATCGAGGGCAAAGATCGGGCCGCGGCCCGGCCATTCGCCACCTTGCGCGCCGATGATCACGCTTCCCTTCGCGTAAAGCGGCGCACCGGTAAAGCCGACCGTGAGCTTCTGCGAGTCGATCAGCTTGGTCTCCCAGAGGACCTTTCCCGTCTTCGCATCCAGCCCGAAGACACGCCCATCCATCGTGCCGACGAAGACCTTGCCTTCACCGAGAGCTACGCCGCGGTTGTAGGGAGAGTGGGTCTGCCGGCTGATCAGCGCCTCGTCCAGTTCCGGAAAGAACGACCAGATGACCTCGCCGGTCGCGCCATTCAGCGCAAAGACCCGGCTGTAAGAGCCCGAATAATAAAGCACCCCGTCAGCCACGAGTGGCATGGACTGCAGACCGCGCGTCGATCGCCCGGGGATGTGCATCCAGGCCACGCCCAGATTGGCGACGTTGTTCGTGTTGATCTGCGCGATCGGGCTGTAATGGTGAGACTTGTACGAGCCGTGATAGGTGAGCCAATCGTTCTGGCCGGCGGCCTCGATGCGGGCCGTATCCACGGCTTGGGCCGACGCCGCCGACGCTGCAAGTGTCGCAACGACGACGACAGGCAAGGCCGAGCTGAGCCACTGCTTTCTCATTTGCACTTCCTCCCGCTCTTGTGTTTGTTGATTGCGTCTCGTAAGCGCGGCCGCGAGGGGGCATTTGCAGTTCAGTACGCGTCGATCGTCCTCCATCGGACCGAGTCGCCAACAGATATCCCCTCTCTCGGCGGATAGCGCCGAGGGAGCCACGTTCACTGGTGTGATTGCTGTTGTACTTCTGCTTACCGCTGCAGCTTACGACGGATCACAGGGCGTGCAAACACGGAACGCGCGCAGGAGACGACTTTGACGCACGGAGCGAATTGAAACGGCAGCGGCACTGACCGTTTCGACCTCGATCGGCCAAACCCGGAGCGAAGTGGCTTATCCGTAAAGCACTTTCGGCAGGATCGTGACGATGCCGGGCCACAGCGTCAGCAGCAGCACGAAGCCGATCATGATCATGAGGTACGGCATCGTCACGCGGGCGATGTAGCCGAGGCCGTCGTCGGTCAGCCCCTGGATCACAAACAGGTTGAAGCCAACGGGCGGCGTGATCTGCGCCATCTCGACGGCGAGCACGAGGAACACGCCGAACCAGACCTCGTCGAAGCCGGCGCCCTTCACGATGGGCAGCACGATCGGCAGCGTCATCACGATCATCGAGAAGCCGTCGAGGAAGCAGCCCAGCACGAGATAGAAGACGATCAACGTCACGATCAGCATGAACGGTGACAGGCCGAGGCCCTTGACGAAGGCGGCCACTGCCTGCGGGATGCCAAGGAAGGCCGCGGCATTGCCGAGGATCGAGGCGCCGAGCACGATCAGCGCGATCATCGAGCAGGTCACGACCGAGCCGATCAGCACGTCGCGCATGACCTGTTGCGACATCGCGCCTTGGGCCCAGGCAACCAGGGCCGCGCCGAGCACGCCGACGGCGGCGGCTTCCGACGGCGTCGCGAGGCCGCCATACATCGAGCCGAGCACGCAGGCGATCAGGAACAGCGCCGGGGCGAGGTCCTTCAGAGCGGCGAGGCGTTCGCTCCATGGCACTTGCGAGAGCTTGGCTTCCGTTTCCGGCACCATGCCCGGATTGAGGCTCGTGTGCAGCATCACCCAGGCCATGAAGGTGGCGGCCAGCAGGAATCCCGGCAACACGCCAGCCGTGAACAGCTTCAGGATCGAGACGTCGCCGAGCACGCCATAGATGATCATGATGTTGGACGGCGGGAGCAGGAACCCGAGCGTGCCGGCGCCGGCGAGCGAGCCGATCGCGATGTCGCGGGAATAGCCGCGGCGCAGGAGTTCGTTGAGCGACATGCGGCCGATCACCTGCGTGGTCGCGGCCGACGAGCCCGAGATCGCCGCGAAGATGGTGCAGCCGATCACGTTCACATGCAGCAGGCGACCGGGCAGCAAACCGGCCCAAGGCGCCAGTCCCTGGAACAGGGAGCGCGACAGGCGGGTGCGAAACAACAACTCGCCCATCAGGATGAACAGCGGCAGCGCAAGCAGCTCCTGCGTGGTCAGGATGTTCCAGGCGTATTGGGGCAGCAGCTTGTCGAGCGGGATCGAGCGGAACATCGCGAGCAGCAGCGTCGCGGTGAGCGCAAGCGTCAGGCCGATCCAGACGCCGCAGGCCAGCAGCGCAAACAGGATCCCGAACAGGGCAACGACTTCGATGGTCATGCGATCTTGGATCCGGGAGCGAGCAAGGCGGTCATTCGACGGGCGAGGCCTTCATGCGATGGTCCTCCAGCGGCAGGCCGAGCGCGGCCTGGATCGCGCGCGCCAGGAACTGAAGCGTCAGCAGCAGCATGCCGAAGGTGACGACGGCTTCCGGAAACCACAGCGGCGTGTCGCTCGAGGTGGAGACCTGGCCACGCAGGAACGCGGCCCAGGCGAATTTCGCCATGGCCGAGGTCAGGAACGCCATGAAGGCGAAGCCGGCCGCCGCCGAGAGAATCTCGAGCGCGCGCTGTACCGGCACTGGTGCGTTCTTCAGGAGCAGCACGACGCGGATATGGCCGCCGACACGTAGCGTCATGGCGGCGCCGAAGGTGAAGGACGCCGCCATTAGATAGGAGGAATATTCCCACGCGATCGAGATGCTGGGCGGGAAGAACGGCAGGAAGTTCGACAGGAAGCGGGTTGCGACCTCGCACAGCATCAACAGCGTCAGCATCAAGAGACAGAAGCCGCCGATCCAGCCGTCGAGCCGGCCGAGGCGATCGATGCCGTCGAGCAGGATGCGCAGCGGCGCCGGCGCCGCTGCATTCAGGCTCTGCGGAGCTTCGGGCGAGATGCTCACCACGACATCATCCTCAGCCACGCTTCATTTCGGCGAGATAGGCCTTTACCGGCTTGTCGGCCGCCGGCACGCGCTTGAGGAAGGCATCGAGCTGCGGCGCTGTCTTGGCCCGGATGTCCGTCATCATGGCTTGCGAGACCGGCACCACCTCCATGCCGCCTTCCTTCAGGCGGTTGAGGCTGTCGACATCGGCCTTGAGCGAGTTGGCCCAGAAGCCCGGCTCCATCTTCGCCGCGACATCCGCAACCAGCTTCTGTTGATCGCCGGAGAGAGCCTTCCAGGAATCGAGATTGACGGTGAGCATCTGCGACGACCAGACGTGGTTGGTCGGGTAGACGTATTTCAGGAATTCCCAGAACTTGCCGTCGACGCCCGACACCGACGAGGTGGAGACGCCGGCCACGGCGCCGGACGCGAGCGCGGGAATGGTCTCGCCCCAGGGGATCATCACCGCCGCCATACCGATCGCATTGAGCATCTCGACAGCGTTCTTGTCGGGCACGCGGATCTTGATGTTCTTCAGGCCCTCGACGTCGGCGACCTTCGCCTTCAGATGCAGGTACTGCGTCGGCCACGGCACGATGTAGAGGATCTTCTGGTTGTTGCGCGCCGCGATCTTCTCGTATTCGGGCCGCACGTATTTGTGCAGCACCTTGAGCTCGTCCACGGAGCCGCAGAGGAAGGGAATGCTCTCGACGCCCATGAAGGGCTCGTCGCCGACCTGCTGGATGTTGAGGACGTCGGCGAGCGGCACCAAGCCGTCGCGTACGGCGCGCAAGTGCTCGGGGCCCTTGAAGCCGAGCTGACCACCCGCCTTCACGGTGATGCTCACCGTGCCGCCGCTTTGCTTCTTCACCTCCTCGGCGAAGGCAAAGGCGTTCTGGGTGTGGAAATTGCCGTCAGGCCACACCGTCGACATGTCCCAGCTCACCGTCGCCGCCCGCGCGCGGGTGGAGATGTGGCCGGCGGCAAGCAGCGTCGCTGCGCCCGCGGTGAAATTCCTTCGCGTGATCATTTGCACCCCTCCGTTTGCTCCGCGCACGATGTCCGAGGCGTCACCGCGAGTACCCATAAACTGTGACCGCCTTGTCGACGGACACGAGTCCGCTTTCGACGTCGTCATTGACCGCCGCGCGCTCACGGTTGGCGGGATCGCCGATGCCCGCGCCGCCCGGTGTCAGCACAACCAACCGGTCGTCCGGCGGCACCTGCTGAAAGCCTTTCCCCCGCAGCTTCTTTCCGGACTTGAGGCCGACATAGCCGGCCTCGCCGTCCCGGCCACCATCGCGGCCGCGCGGCGGATGATCGATGCGATCGAACGCAGCGAGAATGTCGAACGGCGCATCGACGCCGCTGCCGACTTCGATGATCTGGCCGAGGCCGCCGCGAGTGCGTCCTGCTCCGCCGGAATCCGGACGCAGCTCCTTGCGCCAGAAAATCAGCGGCGTCTGAGTCTCTGCGATCTCGACGGGGGTGCCGCGCACGCCGCTGGGATAGGCGGTCGCCGACAGGCCGTCCTTGCCGAAGCGCGCGCCTGTGCCGCCATTGGACGTCACCGCCATGGAGAACCCGTAATTGCCGCCGACGCCGGAGCGGGTTTGCCCACGCACATTCAGATTCCACAGGCATGAGGTGCCTTCCGCAGGCACGCGCTCGGGAATGATCTGGCGCAGGCAGCCGAACACGACGTCGGGCAGCATCTGGCCGATGATGTGGCGCGAGGCGACCGGCGCCGGCTTCGGCGCATTGAGGATAGCGCCCGCCGGCGCCGACACGGTCAGCGGCGAGAGCGAGCCGGCATTGTTCGGGATCTGCGAGGCGACGACGCAGCCGAGGCCGAACACGGTGTAGGCGGTGGTGTAGGACAAGGGCACGTTGATGCCGAACTTCGAGGCGGCAGAGGTGCCGTCGAAATCGACGTGGATGCCTTGATCCGAGATCTTCAGGGTCGCAGCCAGCGTCACCGCCGCATCATAGCCGTCGACCACCATGGTATTGCGCCAGCTGCCCTTCGGCAGCTTTGCGATCTCGGCGAGCACGGCCTCGCGCGAGCGGTCGCAGATGTAGTCGCCGAGCTCGTCCAGCGAGTCGATGCCGAACTCGGTCATCATCTCGACCAGGCGCTCGCAGCCGACGTCGTTGCAACCGGCGAGGGAATAGGTGTCGCCCTCGGTGTCGATCGGCAGCCGCGTATTGGTGCGGATCATCGCCATCAGCGTCTCGTTGACGACGCCCTGGTCGATCAGCTTCAGCATGGGGATGTAGAGCCCCTCCATGAACACGTCGGTGGCATCAGGGCCGAAGCCGATGCCGCCGATGTCCATGAGGTGGCTGGTGCAGGAGAACAGCGCCACCGGCTTGCCATCCTTGAAGCACGGCGTGGTGACGACGAAGTCGTTGAGATGGCCCGTACCCATCCAGGGGTCGTTGGTGATGTAGGCGTCGCCTTCCTTCATCGTCTCGATCGGGAAGTGAGCGATGAAATGCTTCACCGATTCCGCCATCGAGTTGACGTGGCCGGGCGTGCCCGTCACCGCCTGCGCCAGCATGCGCCCCTCGAGGTCGAACACGCCGGCCGAGAGGTCGCCGCATTCGCGCACGATCGGGCTGAATGCGGTGCGGAGCAGCACCTGCGCCTGCTCCTCGACCACGGCGATCAGCCGGTGCCACATGATCTGAAGGTCGATCAGGCTCGCGCCATTTGCCTTGCTCATGATCAGGCCGCCTTCCGTTCCATGACGATGCTGCCGGCACCGTCTATGTGGGCGTCAAAACTGTTGGAGACGAAGGTCGAGGTTTCGTCCTCCGCGATCACGGCGGGACCCGCAATCGTCGCGCCCGGCGCCATGTCCTCGCGGCGATAGAGCGGGATCTCGATTACTTCGCCCGCGCGGCCGTCGAAGAACTTGCGACTGCCGGCCGCCTTGGCCGCAGGCATGCGTGCGACGGAAGCGACGGTGGGCGGATTGCGCGCCTCGGTGGTGGCGAGCACCGACCAGCTCAACACCTCGATGGCAGCCCCCGGGATCGGTCGTTCGAACATCGCGGAATAATCCGCCTCGAACTTCTGGCGCAGCCCGGCGAGATCGGCGGTCGCCAGCCGCCGGTTCGGCAGCTCGACCGATATCTCGTGGCCCTGGCCGACATAGCGCATGAAGGCGGCGCGGCGCTCCCGCACCGGCGCACCGGCCGCACCGGGCTCCACCAGCGCACGCGCCTCAGTCGCCATCTCCTGCAAGAGGTCAGAGACGACCTCGGTGTCGAAATCATCGAGCCGGACATGACGGCTGCGCACCAGTTCATAGGCGATGGGCGCAGCCAGGAAGCCAACGGCCGAGCCGACACCCGCATTCGATGGCACGATCACGCGGGAGACGCCGATCTTCTCGGCGACGCGGGCCGCATGCAGCGGCGCGGCACCGCCGAAAGCGATCAGCGTGTGCTGACCGATAATCTCCCCGCGCTCGACGGCATGCACGCGCGCCGCGCTCGCCATGTTCTCGCAGACGACTTCGTGGACAGCATAGGCCGCGGTTTCCGCGGACAGGCCAAGCGGCTCGCCGACGTCCCGCAGCAGCGCCTTTTTCGAAAGCTCCGGGTCGAGCTTGATCGTGCCGGCCGCAAACGCATCTGGATCGATCATGCCGAGTGCAACGTCCGCATCCGTCACGGCCGGGCGTTGGCCGCCGCGGCCATAGCAGGCGGGCCCCGGCTCCGAGGAGGCACTTTCGGGCCCCACGGTGACGCGCTTCATCGCGTCGACATGCGCGATCGAACCGCCGCCGGCGCCGATCTCCACCATCTCGATGACAGGAATGCGCACCGGCAGGCCGGAGCCCTTGAGGAATCGCGCGGCGCGATCGACCTCGAACACGCGCGAGGTCTCGGGCTGGTACTTTTCGATCAGACAGATTTTCGCGGTAGTGCCGCCCATGTCGAAGGAGAGCACCTTGCTCTCGCCGAGACGCGCCGCGATCTGGGCCGCGAAGATCGCGCCGCCTGCGGGACCGGATTCGACGAGACGCACCGGAAAGCGTCGCGCCGTCTCGATCGAGGTCACGCCTCCGCCGGAGGTCACGAGATAAATGGCGCCGCGAAACTGCTCGACCTGCAAGGCATCGGCCATGCGGGCGAGATAGCCATCGATCAGCGGCTGCACGTAGGCGTTGGCGACCGCAGTGGATGTGCGCTCATATTCCCGGATCTCGGGACACACTGCCGACGATACAGTCACGGAGATGCCGGGCATTTCATCACTGATGATCGCGGCCGCGCGGCGCTCATGCTCGGAATTGGCATAAGAGTGCAGGAACGCGATTGCGACGCTCTCGACCTTCAGCTCGCGCAATCTCTGCGCGAGTGCGCGCACCGCCGCTTCGTCGAGCGGGAGACGAACGGCACCGTGGGCGTCGATGCGCTCGGGCACCGTGAAGCGCAGGCTGCGCGGCGCCAGCGGCTTCGGCTTGTCGATGCCGAGGTCATATTGGTCGTAGCGGCTTTCGGTGCCGATATCGAGCACGTCGCGGAAGCCCTCGGTCGCGATCAGCGCGGTCTTGGCCCCGCGCCGCTCGATGATGGCATTGGTCGCGAGCGTCGTGCCGTGAATGAAGACGTCGATGTCGCTAATATGCGCGCGTGCATCGGCCAGAATGAGGCGCATGCCGTCCAACACGGCCTGCTCGGGGCGCTGCGGCGTGGTCAGCACCTTGCGGGTTTTGCGATCTTGCCCCACGTCCAGCACGATGTCGGTGAACGTGCCACCGATATCAACGGCAAGCCGCACCTCGGCTCCCTCAAGCATTCCAAATTCTCCGTGCTGGTCGTCAAGACTGGGGACAAAAGCGCAGCAATTTCCATGCCATGGACGACAAGATGCACGCCGCGCCCGGCTATTCTGCTTGGCACCTATGCAATAGGCAAGGCGTGTGCGTCGCCTGCGCGATCAGAGCAGGAATGCAAGCGCCGTCTCGCAGCGCTCCTCGACCTTCAGCGTCAGGAGATCGTCGGCGCGGGTGCGGCCGAGGTTGACCGCCGCGATCGGAATATTGCGGCGCGCCGCGGCCTGGACGAAGCGGAAGCCGGAATAGACCATGAGCGAGGAGCCGACGATCAGCATGGCGTCGGCTTCCGCCAGATGATCCTGCGCGGTGGCGACGATGTCGCGCGGGACGTTCTCGCCGAAGAAGACGACGTCGGGCTTGAGGATGCCGCCGCAGGCTTCGCATGGCGGCACCTCGAAGGAGGAAAAATCCTCGTGCTCCAGATCGGCGTCGCCGTCAGGTGCATCCGCGGCATCGAGCGTCAGCCACGCCGCATTGGCGCGGCCAAGATCCTGCTGAAACTCGTCGCGCGGCGTCTTGCGGTCACAACCCATGCAGCGGACCAGATCGAGCCGGCCGTGGAGGTCGATGACCTGCCGGTGACCGGCCGACTGATGCAGCCGATCGACGTTCTGCGTCAGCAGCATCCCGCACCGGCCGTTCGCCTCGAGCCGGGCCAGCGCATGATGCGCATCGTTCGGCTTCGCCTGGCCGAACCGCCGCCAGCCGATCAGGCTGCGCGCCCAATAGCGCCGGCGCGTATGCTCGTCCGACATGAAGGCCTGGAAATTGACCGGCTGCGTCCGCTTCCAGTTGCCCTGGCTGTCGCGGTAGTCGGGAATGCCTGAATTGGTGCTGCAGCCGGCGCCGGTCAGCACGAACAGATTTTCGTGCCGGTCGACGAAATCCTGGAGCGGAGCGTTTGACATGGCACCAGATGTAGGTCGCGAGGCCGGCTTTTTCCAGATCACTGTCGGCGGGACGGACGCCCTGCGAAGGACGATGGGTGAGATTTGTCCTGGTCTGCCGTGTGGGCGGCTTGCTGCAACGTCCGCCGAAACTCATCACGCTTTTCGTGCACCGAGGCTATCGCATACCCGACCTCGACTCCGAGGCCGACCAGCGCGGCTTCTGAAAGCTGCAGGCTTGCCTCGATGGTTTCCGGCACCGCGTCGGTGGCGCCGATTGCATAGAGGTGACGGGCATGATCAGCGTCGCGCGCACGTGAGACGATCAACACATCCGGCCGCGCCGAACGGATCCGCTCGACGACGGCATCGATCGCCGTTCGCGATTGAATCGTGATGATCACGCCGGTCGTCTGCATCAGGCCGCAAGCTTCGAGAAAGCCCGGCTCTGTCACGTCGCCAAAGAAGACCTTATGACCGTCGCGGCGGTCGCGCGCCACGGCGATCGGATCGTGATCGACCGCGATGTAGTCCACGCCATGGGAGGTAAGCAGCGAGCAGACCACTTTTCCAACACGGCCGTAGCCGACCACGATCGCCTGTGTTCGGTCGCTTGGCGGCTGAACCGTCAGTTCGGGATCGAGGATGCGCTCGTCAGCCAGCTTGGCGGCCAGTCGTCGTCCGAGCGCGCCCAAGAGCGGCGTCAGCGCCATCGTCACGGCGGTGATGGCCACGACGAAGCTCGACACGCGAGGCTCGATCAGGCCTGCGGCGGCCGCCATGCCGATGCTGACGAATGCGAACTCGCCGACGGGCCCCAGCAGGAAGCCGATCTCGATCGCCGCCGGCCATGAGAGCCTGAACAGGCGGCCCAGAATGATGAGCACGATCGCCTTGCCGGCGAGAATGCCGATCACGGCAGCCAGCAGCCAACCGGGCTCGCGCATGAACACGCGGAAATCGATGGCCATGCCGACGGTGAAGAAGAAGATGCCGAGCAGCAGGCCCTTGAATGGCTCGACGGTGGCCTCGATGGCTTTTCCATACTCCGTTTCCGCCAGCATCAGTCCTGCAACGAATGCTCCGAGCGCCATCGACAGCCCGGCTTGGTGTGCGGCAAGCCCTGCGCCGACGATGACGAACAAGGTCGCCGCGACAAACAACTCCGTCGAATGGGTTCCCGCAACCATCTGGAACAGTGGACGCATCAGCAGCCGTCCGATCAGAATGAGAAAAGCGACCGCCACGACCGCCTTCAGGATCGCACTGGAGATGTGCGTCACGACCGAGCCACCGCTGCCTGCACCGAGCACCGAGACGAACACGAGAATGGGGACCACGGCGAGGTCCTGGGCCAGCAAGACCGAAAAGCTGGCGCGCCCGGCTGTGGTCGCAAGTCGCCTCTCGGCGGAGAGAAGCTCGAGCACAATCGCCGTCGAGGACAGCGCAAGGCTCGCGCCAATGATCACGGAAGTATCGGAACTCTGCCCGCAGAGGAGCGCCGCGCCAAATAACATGGCGGACGTCGCCAGCACCTGCAGGCCGCCAAGCCCGAACACCAGCCGCCGCATCGTGACGAGCCGCCGGAAAGACAGCTCGAGCCCGATCAGGAATAGCAGGAACACGATGCCGAGATTGGCGATGCCCTCGACGTTCTGCGCGTCCGTCACCGTGAACCAGTACAGGAACGGGAGATTCTGAACGAGCGAACCAAGCCCGAGCGGACCGAGAATGGCGCCGGCGCCGAGATAGCCCAGCACGGGGTTGATGCCCCAGCGGCGCACGATCGGCACCACCACGCCGGCGGTGCCGAGAACCACGAGCGCGTCGCTATAGGCATTGATGCTGATGGTTGTGGTCACGAGCCCGTCTTGTGTCGACGTTTGCCAATAGCGGCCGCGTCGTCCACGGTCGATAGCACACGGCGCCGCAGCCCCCAACCCATCCTGATTTCTCCGCGGGCACTGGCGGCCGCCGATTGCGCGTGATCCAAAGCTGACGTTCAGCTTGCCCAATTCTCTCGGAATTCGGGGAATAGCGTCAGGCCCCCGCAAGCATAGATGGTCTGCCCCGTGATGTAGCTCGCATCCTCCGAGGCGAGGAAGGCGAATACGGCGGCGATCTCTTCCGGCGTGCCGACACGGCCCAGCGGAATATGGCTGGTGACGACGCCGCGCTTTTCGGGGTCACCGGTCCATGCCACGTTGATCGGCGTGTCGATCGCGCCTGGTCCCACCGCGTTGACGCGGATGCCCCGGCCGGCAAATTCGAGCGCCAGCGTGCGCGTCAGATTGGCCATGCCTCCCTTGCTGATCGAATAAGCGAGATAGCCGGGCTTTGGAATGATCTGGTGGACGCTCGAGCAATTGATGATGCTGCCGCCTCCGCCGCGTGCGACGAAGTGAGCGAGCGCCTTCTGTGCGCAGAGCACGGCGCCGTTGAGATTGACGTCGATGATGCGGCGATAGGTTTCGACGTCGAGCGCCTCGCTCGGCGATTCCTGCTGGAAGCCGGCGTTGTTGACGAGGCAATCGAGACGTTTCCAGCGAGAAAGGATCGCCTCGAACATCGCAGCAATGTCCCGCTCATCGCCGACATTGGCCTTGACGATGCAATGATCGGGCTCGCCGTGGCCGCGCGAGCGCGAAGCTGCCCGAGCGAGCGCGAGCGTCTCCTCGGCGCGCTCCACGTTCTCGAAATAGTTGATGGCAACGGTTGCGCCTTCCTGGGCGAGCCGGACGGCGACGGCGCGGCCGATGCCTTGCGAGGCACCCGTCACGAGGGCGTACTGACCGACGAGGCGCGAAGGAAATGAGGTTGAACGTTCGGTTTGCGGCATGTGTTCTCTCCAGATGCGTCATCATGGATGGAACCGGCGTTTTGTTCCACCCGGTTGTGCATACGCCGCACGCATCCCTGGACACGGCGCGGCCGGCAGCTGGGTGGAGTCGATCGGCATGCCGAGGCGAGGCCTTCACCAGGCATCCGAGACATCCGCCGATCGCACCGATGATCAGCAGGCGACGTCGCATGCCTGGGCTGCAAGAGCAAGCACTCCGACCATCGGAACGGTCGCGAGCCCGCCCCATCGAGAGCCTGCCGCCGCCGGCGCCGTGGTGGCCGCGATCGACAACAAGCGCGCTTGCGGCTCCGCGATCGATCTTCGTGCAAACAGACAAAAATGTGATTGTCGCTTCGGCGGCGGCCATCACATGATGCAAGTGATGCATGATTCAGATCATGCATGATCAATGCGTTCCGGGGCACACTCCATGACACAAATCGCGATCCAGCCAGCCATTCAACGTCGGCACCAGCCCTGGTACAAGATCCTCTACGTTCAGGTGCTGATCGCGATCGCGCTCGGCGTGCTCATCGGCTATTTCTATCCTGATCTCGGCAAGGCCTTGAAGCCGCTCGGCGACGGCTTCATCGCGCTGATCAAGATGATGATCGCGCCGGTGATCTTCTGCACCGTGGTGCACGGCATCTCCTCGATGGGCGACCTCAAGCGCGTCGGGCGGGTCGGGCTGAAGTCGTTGATCTATTTCGAGACGGTCTCGACCGTCGCGCTCGCGGTCGGACTTTTGGTCGGTGAGATTCTCCAGCCCGGGCACGGCTTCAACATCGATCCGGCCACGATCGACCCGAAGTCGGTGGCGACCTACGTCACCAAGGCTCATGAAGAGGGCATAGTCGCCCATCTGATGGCGATCATTCCCGACAGCTATCTGGGCGCGATCGCGCGCGGCGACCTGCTCCAGGTGCTGCTGATCTCGATCCTCTCCGGCTTCGCCATCGCCTTCCTCGGCAAGGCCGGCGAGCCCATTGCGGATGCGATCGACAAGGCCGCGAAGATGTTCTTCGGCATCATCCGCATCATCGTGCGCGTCGCGCCGATCGGCGCCTTCGGCGCGATGGCGTTCACCGTCGGCGCCTACGGCCTCGGCTCGCTGCTCAACCTCGCGGCGCTGATCGGTACATTCTATCTCACCAGCATGCTGTTTGTACTGGTCGTGTTAGGTGCGATCGCTCGCCTCGCCGGCTTCTCGATCCTGCGCTTCATCGCCTACATCAAGGACGAGCTGCTGATCGTGCTCGGCACGTCCTCCTCCGAGACGGTGCTGCCGCAGATGATCCAGAAGATGGAGCATCTCGGCGCCTCGCGCTCGGTGGTCGGCCTCGTCATTCCGACGGGGTACAGCTTCAATCTCGACGGCACCAACATCTACATGACGCTGGCGACGTTGTTCCTGGCGCAGGCAACCAATACGCATCTGACCATCTGGCAGGAGCTCGGCATTCTCGGCATCGCCATGATCACTTCGAAGGGCGCCTCGGGCGTCACCGGCGCCGGCTTCATCACGCTCGCGGCAACGCTCTCGATCGTGCCCGACATACCGATCCAGTCGATCGCCATCCTGGTCGGCATCGACAAGTTCATGAGCGAGTGCCGCGCGCTGACCAATCTGATCGGCAATGGCGTCGCCTGCGTCGTCATCAGCATCTCCGAAGGCGAGCTCGACCGCGACGCGCTGCACGAGACCATGGCCCACCCGCTGGAGATCGGCGAGGCGCTGGAACCGGGCGGAGGCGCGTAGATCGAAGGCAGGCGACGTTTTTTCCGACGCGGTAGTTTCCCGGAGTGGAAAACCGGCGAGATAAGCGTCACAACAACGGCACTGCGATCACGGATTGATACTCATTTTTTCCACCCGACGCGCTGGGGGCAGGGCGTCGGGTTTTTGTTATTGGAATGATGAGCCCCTGGAATCACGTTCGCCGGCGAGATCGAGCCGCCGCGTGATCCCGATTGCCTGCAGGAATGCCTCGTCATGACTGACGACAAGCAGCGCGCCGTCATAGGCTCTCAAGCCTGCCTCGACGGCTTCGATGGACTCGACATCCAGATGGTTGGTCGGCTCGTCGAGAATGAGCAGGGACGGCGGAGTCGCCCCGCCAAGCACACAGGCAAGGCCTGCACGAAACAACTGCCCGCCGCTCAGGCTTCCGACGATCTGCAAGGCAGCATCGGCGCGAAACATGAACCGCGCCAGCGCGGCATGGCATTCATTCGCTCCCGCCTTCGGATTGAGACGCCCGAAATTGTCCAGGATGGAGGTCGCGGGATCGAGCAGGCTGACCTTCTGGTCGAACAGCGCGAAGTCCGGCCTGACCCGCACGGTGCCGGAGAGCGGGCGCAGCTCGCCCGCGATCAATTTCAGCAGCGTCGTCTTGCCGGAGCCGTTCGGGCCGACCAGCGCGACGCGCTCCGGACCAACGATCATGAGCGATAGATCTTGGAAGACCGGCCGCTCGGGCCGATAGCCTGCACTGACGCCGTCGAGCCAAAGCACCTCCCTGCCCGCCGGCAGGCCGGTCGCGGGCAACCTGACCGACAATGGCTGAAGAATCTCGATACGCCGGCGCGCCGTGTCCGCAGCATCGATGGCCTCCGCACGCCGCCGCTCGGCGATTTGCGTGCTCTTGCCGCCGCTGTCCTCGCTACGATCCTTGCGTGCACCAGCCAGGATCCGCGGCATGTCGCCCTTGGCGCGCTTCTTCCTTCCGCCGCTGTCCTTGCGCGCTTTCCTTTCCGCAGCCTCTTGGGCCTTGCCGTCGATCTCGGAGAGACGCTTCTCGGCATGCGCGAGGTCATGCCGGACGGCCGCAAGCTCGACGGCCTTCTGCTCGCGATACCGACTCCAATTGCCGCCGTATCGCGTAGCTCCGAGCGAGGTCAGTTCGACGATCGCATCCATGGTCTCCAGCAAGCCCCGGTCGTGGCTGACGACGATCGCGCCGCCGCGCCAGGCGGCGAGCAGATCAGTCACCGCTTTGCGTCCGTCCCGGTCGAGATTGTTGGTGGGCTCGTCCAGGAGCAGGAAGTCGGGCGCGGCGAAGATCAGTGCGGCGAGTCGAACCCGGGTGATCTGGCCGCCGGATAGGCAAGACAGCTCCGTGTCGGGAGATGGATCGAACCCGAGGCGCGCCAGCGCGGCTTCAAGCCGGGTCTCGAGCGTCCAGTCGATCGCTGCGATGTCATCGGCAGAGGCATCGCCTCGCTCCGCACGGCGAAGCAGGTCGAGCGCCCGCCGCACGCCGAACAGGTCGGCTACGGTCGTGCCGGCAAGAACCTGCACATCCTGGCGCAACAAGCCGATAGTGCCGTTAGCCAGAACGCGCCCTGATCGGGGCACATGTTCACCTATGATCGACGCAAGCAGCGTCGTTTTCCCGACGCCGTTGCGGCCGACGAGACCGGTACGCTCGGTCGTGAACGTCAGATCGATGTTGGAAAGAAGAGAACGGCCGTCAGGCGTGGACAGCGACAGGTTCGACAGAATGATCGAGGCAGGCATGGAATTCCCCGTGAGCAAGGCAGGTGGGCTTTGCGGTCGGGGTCATATCCATGGCTACAAGTATCCTGATTGAGGGACTCTCCAAGTAGTCCCATCGAACGGCGAGATCAAGGCGGGACGCGAGGAGGACGACAGCGCGGAAGGCGCTGTCGTCCTTCGTCGCCGTGCGCGGTCAACCCTTCAGGGCGGTGACCACCACCTCGATCAGCGCGCCGCCGCCGAGATCGGCGACGCCGACGGTGGCGCGGGTGGGGAGATTGTCGCCGAAGAACTCGGTCCAGGCCGCATCCATCTCCTTCTTCCTGGAGAGATCGGTGACGAAGATCGAGGCGCTGACGACGCGAGACTTGTCGGTGCCGGCCTCCTTCAGATAGCCGGCGATCTTGCCGAGGATGTTGCGGGTCTGCTCGCCCATCGAGACCGAGGTGTCGTCGGCGATGGTGCCGCCGAGGAAGACGAAGCCGTTGGCCTCGACGGCGCGATGCATGATGGGCGTGCGGATGCTGCGGGTGATGCTCATGATGTCCTCTTTTTCTAGAGCGTTGAAGGATGGAAGCGGTCGATGCCGAGATCGCCGATTCGGGTCTGGGTGCCGCCATTGACGATCAGCTCCGCCATCACGGCGCCGGCGCCGGGGCCGAGCTGAAAACCGTGCAGCGAGAAGCCGAACTGGTGATAGAGGCCCTTGTGACGGCTGCTCGGCCCGAACACGGGCAGATCGTCCTTCATCCTGGCCTCGATGCCCGCCCATGCGCGGACGATGGTGGCGCTGCGCATCACCGGGAACAGCTCGAACACGGTCCGCGCGCTGGTCGCGAGGCTCTTCCAGTCCAGCACCGTCTCGTTGCGTTCCTGGTCCGGCGTCGCCAGATGACCGCCGCCGATCAGCACGGTGCCGTTCTTGAATTGCTTGAAGGACAGCTTTCGCCCGCGCAGGATCACGACGGGATCGATGAAGTGCAGCACGCGCGAGGTGATCATCAGCATCGGTGCTACCGTCTCGACCGGCACCGGCTCGCCGAGGTCAGCCGCGATCCTGCCGGCCCAGGCGCCGGCGGCGTTGACCAGCACCGGCGCGGCAAAGCTCTCCGAACCGACATCGACGTGCCAGAGGCCGTCACGGTGCCGGATGTTGTCGGCGGCCACGCCTTCGCGCACGGTTGCACCGAGCAGCTCGGCCTTGCGGCGAAACGCCGTCGTCGTCTGCGCCGGATTAGCCGCGCCGTCACGGCGCGAGACAATACCGCCGGGACAGGTCTCGGCCACCGCTGGCACCAGCCGGCGCAGTTCGGCGGCGTCGATCAGTTCCTCGTGGGTGAAGCCTAGCGCGTTGAGCTCGGCGACACGCGCGCGGCAGATCGCGAGCTCGTCCTCGTTCTCGGCAACCAGCACCTGACCGTAGCTCTCGAAGCTGCAATCGTCGTCGAGGAGATCTGAGATCTTCTCCCATATCCCCATCGAGCGGATCGAGAGCGGAATCTCCGGGATGTGCCGCGCGAGCTGGCGCACGCCGCCGGCGTTGACGCCCGAGGCGTGACGGCCGGCATAATCCTTCTCGATCAGCACCGGCTTCAAGCCGGCGAGGCACAGATGCAGCGCGGTCGAACATCCGTGGATGCCGCCGCCAATGACGATCGCATCCACGTTTGTGCTCATCCGCGCACCACGGCCCTGACGTCGGCCTCGCTCTTGGGAACGGCGGCGAGCTCGGCCAGCGTGATCGGCTTCACCGGCGCACGCAGGCGGTAATAGCCGATCTCCTGCGGGGACTTGCCGCGCGCCTGCGCCATCAGCTCGGTGACGGTGAGGCCGCAGAGTCGGCCCTGGCACGGACCCATGCCGGTGCGGCGATAGGCCTTGAGCTGGTTCGGCCCGGTCGCGCCGATCGCGACGGAATCGAGAACGTCCTTTGCGGTGACCTCCTCGCAGCGGCAGACGATGGTGTCGCCTGAGGGAATCCGGAAGTGCGGCGCGGGGCGGAACAGCGTGTCGAGGAAGACGCGACCGCGCTCGGCCTTGGCGAGATCGGAACGGAGCATCGCCATCGCGGGGACCTTTGCGGCTGCCGCGGGCGCCAGCGCTTCGACGGCGGCGCACGCGGCAATGCGACCGCGCACCACGGCTGCATTGGCCCCGCCGATACCGGCACCGTCACCGGCGATCGCGATGCCGGCGACCGACGAATTGCCACTGGCGTCCAATACTGGAGACCAGCACAATTGCAGGTCATCCCAACGATGCTCGATGCCGGCGGACATCGCCAGATTGACGTTGGGCACGACGCCCTGATGCAGCAGCAACAGGTCCGCAGCGATCGTCTCGCGCTTGCCGCCGGCGACATAGCTCACGCTGGCAAGCTGGCCATCACCGGAAGCCGCAAGCTCGGTGACACCCGAGACGACCTGCACCTTCGCCTTCACCTCGCGCATCATCGACAGGCCCTTGGCGAAATAGGGCGAGGTCAGGAAGGCGAAAGCGTGCGGAAGCGCCGCGAAATAATTGCCACGCTCGGTGGTGTCGAGGATGCGGTCGATGCGGCCGCCGAGACGCAAAATCTGCGCGGCTAGCAGCCAGAGCAGCGGCCCCTGCCCCGCGATCACCGTGCGTCCATCAGGCACCAGCGCCGACGACTTCAGCATGGTCTGCGCCGCGCCGGCAGTCATCACGCCCGGCAGCGTCCAGCCGGGAATCGGGAACGGCCGCTCCAGCGCGCCGGTCGCCAGAATCACGCGTTTCGCCTTGACGAAGGCGGAGGCGCCGCCGATCGACACGGCGATGTCGAGATTGCGATCGAGGCTCCAGACGGTGGCACGATGGATGATCTCGGCGCCGCTCGCACGCAGCGCCTGCACGAGATCGGCCCCGACCCAATAATCGGCGCCGAGCTGATTGCGCTCGGTCACCGGTGTCGAGGCGATCGCGCGAAACACCTGGCCGCCGGGACCGACATTCTCGTCGAGCAGCAACGTCGACAGGCCGGCCTCGGCGGATGTCGCGGCAGCAGCGAGACCCGCCGGCCCGGCGCCGATCACCACCATGTCATACGCTTCGCGCTTGGGAGCCACAGTCATTTTCCGATCTCCCGCTTGCCCTTCTGGATTTCGACCTGCATGCCCTCCGCAACCGGCACGAGGCAGCCCTGGCGATTGCCGACGCCGTCGATGGTGACGAGGCAGTCGAAGCACACGCCCATCATGCAATAGGGCAGACGCGGCGCGCCGCTCACTGCGGTGGAACGCCGTGCGTCCACGCCGGAGGCCAACAGTGCGGCAGAGACGGTGTCGCCCTGGCGCGCCGCGACGGCGACACCGTCGACGAGGATCTGCACTTGCGGACGCTTGTCCTGTTCGGATCGCTTGAACATGGGGATGCCTCTTGGCTCCTTCTCAGAATCTCTAGTAGCCGCTGCCGTTCGCAGCACCTCCGCCGCCAAAACGGCTGGCCGAGAACGCGCCGACCAGCTCCGGCTCGAGCGCGCCCTGCGCCACCATCCGCGCGATCTCGAAAGCGTGGTTGGAGGCGAGTGTCACGCCGGAATGGCAGCAGGCGACGAAGGCGCCGGGATGCGTCTCCGACTGGTCGTAGATCGGAAAACCGTCCTGCGGCATCACGCGAATGCCGGACCAGCTCCTGACCACGTTGAGTCGCGACAGATGCGGGAACATGCGCTGCGCGCGATCGGCCATGACACCGCTGATCGACGGCTTCAGCGTGCGATCGTCGAGCTCGTCCTCCTTGCTGTCGCCGATCATCACCGTGCCCTCGTCGGTCTGGCGGATCGTGGTCAGCGGATGCGGCAGGAACGGCATGGTGCGCTCGGTCACGACGACCTGGCCGCGGGTCGGGCCCATCGGCGCAAAGAGGCCGACCATCGGCGCCAGCGTCTGGTTGGCATTGCCGGCGGCCAGCACGATCTTGGCGGCACGCAGTTCACCCTGCGGCGTGGTCAAGCGAAATTCACCGCCGCTCTTGCTGATCGCCGAGACCGGGCGCTCCGGAAAATAGTCGATGCCGAACGCAATGAAGCCGGTGTGAAACGCGCGGAAGGTGCGCAGCGAATTGACGTGGCCGTCGAGCGGGCAATAGCTGCCGCCGGAGACCTCGGGGCCGATGAGCGGCAGCGCCTTCTTCACCTCGGACGGCCGCAGCATTTCCATCTTGTAGTCGGCCGCGCCGACCTGGTTGTGCATGCGCTTGACGAGCTCGGCGCGCTGGCCGAATTCGTCCTCGCCGAGCGTGAGATGGAAGCCGCCATTCTGCTGAAGGGCAACGTCGAGCCCCGTCTGCTGCTTCAGCTCGGAGGCCAGCCGGCCCCATGCCTGCGAGGCCTGCACGGTCCACACCGTATAGGCGGGCATGCCGAGCCCCTTGCTCTGCACCCACACCAGCGCAAAGTTCGCGCGCGAGGCGCGCTTGGTAATGTCGCCTTCGTCGAGCACGGCGACCTTCTTGCCGAGCCGGCCGAGGCCCCAGGCAATGGCGGAGCCGAGCAGTCCGCCGCCGACGACGGCGACGTCGTAGTCCGTTCGCATAGGTTCTCCTATCGTCCCGTATCGCCTTTGCCGGCGAGCACACGGTCGAGCCCGTAGATGCGGTCGAGCAGAATGAGGGCGGTCATGGTGATCGCGATCACGCAGGCCGAGACCGACGTCACCAGCGGATCGATGTTGTCCTGGATATAAAGGAACATGCGCACCGGCAACGTCTCGGTGCCGGGTGCCGCGAGGAAGACGGTCATGGTGAGATCGTCGAAGGACTGGATGAAGGCGAGCGCCCAGCCGCTGATGACGCCGGGCAGGATCAGCGGCAGCGTCACGCGGCGGAACAATGTCCAGCCGCCAGCGCCGAGCGAGACCGCCGCCATCTCGACGGTGCGGTCCATGCCGGTTGCCGCCGCCAGCGTCAGCCGCAGCGCGAACGGAAACACGATGATGACATGCGCGACGATCAGCGCGGCAAAGGTCCCGCCCAGCCCGGCCGAGGTGAAGAACCGCAGGAAGGCGATGCCGAGCACGACATGCGGGATCATTAGCGGCGACAGGAACAGCGCCGCCAGCGCATCACGGCCGCGAAAGCGATAGCGCGCGATCGCGAGCGCCGCCGGCACCGCGAACAGGAGCGCCACGAGCGAGGACAGCGCGCCGAGGCCGAGGCTGACCCAGAAGGCGTGGATGAATTCGGGATAGTTCGCGATGGTCCTGAACCAGCGCAGCGAAAATCCGTTGGTCGGCAAGGAAAGAAAGCCTTCCGGCGTGAAGGCGACGAGGCAGACCACCAGGATCGGCGCCACCATGACGATGACGAAGACGGTGTGGAAGATCAGCGCGAGCGGGCCGTTCCGGCTCATCGGAACACCTCCGCATAGCGCCGCTCGATCAGTGCGTTGCTGCCGACGACGATCAGCACCAGCGCGACCAGCAGCAGCGTCGCGACCGCAGCCCCCAGCGGCCAGTTCAGGGTGTTGAGGAATTCGTCATAGGCGAGCGTCGCCGCGACCTTGAGCCGGCGGCCGCCGATGATCGCCGGCGTCGCGAAGGCGCTGGCCGAGAGCGAGAACACGATGATGGCGCCCGACAGCACGCCCGGCAAGATCTGCGGCATGATGATGCGGCGGATGATGGTCGCAGGGCCCGCGCCGAGCGACATCGCGGCATTCTCGATCTGGGGGTCGAGGCGCTGAAGTGCGGCCCACACCGACAGCACCATGAACGGCATCATCACGTGCGCAAGGGCGATAATCATCCCCGTTTCGGTGAACATGAAGGGGATGGGGGAGCGCATGACCCCGAGCGACATCAGGAGCTTGTTGACGAGGCCGTTGTTGCCGCCGAACAGCAGCGCCCAGCCGAGTGTGCGCGCAACGACGGAGATCAAGAGCGGCCCGAGAATGACCAGCAGGAAGAAGCTCTTCCAGCGGCCGCTCATGCGGTTGAGGATATAGGCTTCGGGCGCGCCCAACACGGCCGTGAGCAGCGTGGTCAGGATCGCGATGCGGAACGTCCGCCAGAACATCTCGGCGTAATAGGGATCGGTGGCGATCTCGTGCCAGTTCTTGAGGATGAAGACCGGCTCGATGCCCTTGTACTGGCCCCAATCGTGGAACGACAGCATCACCGTCATCGCCAGCGGAATCAGCAGCACGCCGACGAACAGCATCAAGGCGGGCACGGTCAGCACCCACGGCGCGCGTAGGCTGCGCTCCTCGGCGGCCATGCTCATGCGCCAGCCCTCGCGCGCACGCTCATGTCCTCGGAACGCCAAGTGAGGCGAACCGCGTCGCCTTCGGCCGGCTGCGCTTTGCCGTCATTCTGGCGGATCACGATCGCCGGGCCGCATTCGCTGTCGCACTGAAACAGCCAGTGATTGCCCTGGAAGATGCGCGTGATGATTTTTGCGCTGAGCCCTGTATCGCCAAAGCCGATTCTTTCGGGGCGAACACTGACGGTGACGGCACCGCCAAGCCCGGCCGGCGCCGGTGCGCGCCAGGAGCCGGCCACCAACTGCGTCGGCGCGACGGTCCGGTCGATCGTTCCGGCAAAGTCGTTGGTCTTGCCGAGGAACTGCGAGACGAAGGCCGAGGCCGGCTTCTCGTAGGTTTCCTGCGGCGTGCCGATCTGCTCGATCCTGCCCTGGCTCATCACCACGATGCGGTCGGACAGCGACATCGCCTCGTTCTGGTCGTGAGTGACAAGGATCGTGGTAGTACCGATGGTGCGCTGGATCTGGCGCAGCTCGATCTGCATTTCCTCGCGCAGCTTGGCGTCGAGGTTCGACAGCGGTTCGTCGAGCAGCAGCACGCTCGGCTTGATCACCAGCGCACGCGCCAGCGCCACGCGCTGCTGCTGGCCGCCGGACATGCGGCGTGGGTGACGATCCTCGTAGCCGGAGAGCCCCACCATTGCCAGCGCGGCCCGAACGCGCTTGGCCCGCTCGCCTCGCGGCACGCCACGCATCTCCAGGCCAAAGGCGACGTTCTCCGCCGCGGTCATGTGCGGAAACAGCGCGTAGCTCTGGAACACGATGCCGAGGCCGCGCTTGGCCGGATGGATGGCGGTGAGGTCCTTGCCCTCGAGGCGGATCGCGCCACGCGTGGGATCGAGGAAGCCTGCGATCATCTGCAATGTCGTGGTCTTGCCGCAGCCGGACGGGCCGAGGAAGGAGATGAACTCCCCCTTTCCCACCGACAGGCTGAAGTCGTCGACCACAGTCTGCGCGCCGAACTGCTTTGCGACCCGATCGAGCTCGAGATAGGCCATGACGCTGTCTCCGCTCGCGACCGGTCAGCGCTCGACCTCGCGATTCCAGCGCTTGGTCCACTCCTCGCGCTTCTCGTTGATGACGGTCCAGTCGGGATTGTAGAGCTTGGCCGCGCGCTCGCCGATCGGCGCCATCTTGCCGAGCTCGGGTGGGACCACCAGCGATTTCAGCACCGGGCCGTAGCCGTAATCCTTCAGCAGCACGAGCTGGATCTTCGGATCGAGCAGCATCTTGACGAAGCTCGCGGCGAGCGGCGAGGCATTCGGCTTGGCGATCGGACACGCCGTCGTCAGCAGCGTCGCCGCACCTTCATTCGGATAGATGAAGTCGACGGGGAAGCCGGTATTGGCGAAGCTCTGCACACGGCCGGTGCCCCAAACCGCGATCACGGCCTGGCCGGACTGGAACAGCTCGGTCATCTTGCCCGGCGACGGCTCATAGGCCAGCACGTTCGGATTGATCTGTTCCTTGAAGATCTTGAAGCCGGATTCGACGTTGGTCTCGCCGCCGCCGTTCATCTTCGACAGCATCACCAGCGCTTCGAGACCATAGGTGTTGTTGATCGGCGGGATCACGAGCTGCTTGGCGTATTTCGTGTCCTTCAGATCATTCCACGAGGTCGGCGGCGCCCAGCCTTTCTCCTTGAACACCTTCGTGTTGTACATCAGGCCAGTCGCGACGATGCCGATCGCGACGGCGCGATCGTCCTTGAAGCGGGCGGTGTCGTAGAGATCGGCCGGCAGCCCGTCGAGCTTGCCGCAGAAGCCGAGTTGGATCGCCTGATACATCGGACCGTCGTCGACGATGGCGACGTCGATCTGCTGGTTGCCTTTCTGCGCCTGAAGCTTTGCCAGCGTGTCGGTGGAGTTACCGGCGACGTACTCGACCTTGACGCCGTTTGCCTTCTCGAAGGCCGGGATCACCTCGTCGCGGATCGTCTTTTCGAACGAGCCGCCGTAGCCGGCGACGTAGAGGGTCTTTTGCTGGGCCGAGGCGACCGACGGGGCGGCAACGAGCGCCGCGATGCTGACCGCTGTCAGAAGGCGAAGAGTCTTCATTTGGACCGATCTCCAATACCGGAATGAGGTGACGTGCCGACAAGTCTCCGGCCGAAGCCCCTTCCGCATTTCCTTCCGCGCAAACCCTCTCCGGACGGGGCTCCGGCCCCCGTTCGGCAGGTTCTGGCGCGATCTGGAGGTTCGAACTCCTCCAATCTGCCGAAAAAGCGGGCTGACTCCAGCTCTGATGAAAAAGATCGCAACCTAAACTTCCATCGTCCAATGAATAATGGCACCCTCTGCATGCCAAAATGTTATGATTGGATTGTGGGGATGGCGCGGATCAATTCGCGGCAGGTGGAGGCCTTCCGCGCGACAATGCTGACGGGCAGCGTGACGGAGGCGGCGGCGCTGATGAAGGTGACGCAGCCGGCCGTCAGCCGGTTGCTGCGCGACCTCCAGGCCCTGCTGAAAATGGAGCTGTTCGAGCGGCGCGGCACCGGTCTGGTGCCGACCGCCGCGGCGATGGCGCTCTACACCGAGGTCGAGCGCTCCTTCGTGGGCCTCGAACGCATCACTGCGGCGGCGGAAGAAATCCGCGGCCGCCGCACGGGCTCGCTACGCATCGCCGCACTGCCGGCGCTCTCGAACGGCTATCTGCCGCGGCTCACCGGTCACTTCCTGAAGGAGCGGCCAAACCTCAACCTGGCCTTCTTCGGTGTCATCTCGCCGATCGTGGTCGACTGGGTGCTGAACAATCAATGTGACGTCGGCTTTGCCGAGGTGCCGATCGCGCATTCCGGTCTGCCGAGCCAGAGACTGCCGGCGCCGGCGCGCGTCGCAGTGCTGCCGACCGGTCATCGCCTCGCGGAGAAGGAAGTCCTGGAGCCGTGCGATTTCGAGGGCGAGACCTTCATCTCGCTGTCGGCGGGATCGTCGAGCCGGCATCTTGTCGACCAGGTCTTCCACCGCCACGATGTCCGCCGCGTGCTGCGCGTCGAGACCACGCTGTCGGAGATCATGTGCGGCATGGTGTCGTCAGGGCTTGGCGTCGCAATCTGCGATCCCTTCACGGCGCAGGAATTTGCAACGCGCGGCATCGTCGTGCGCCGCTTCCTGCCGCGCATCGACTTCGAATTCTCCGCGGTCTTTCCGGCGCAGCGCAGTCCTTCACCGGTGGCGCTGGACCTGGTCGAGACCATGCGCAAGGCGCTGGTGGAGTTTGAGGATTAGGGCTTCGCTTCGAACAGTGCAGCCACAGGCTCGCTGCAACCTTCCCGCTTGCGGGAGAGGTCGGCGCGTCCGGGCGATGCGAAGCATCGTCCCGCGCGTCGGGAGAGAGTTCTCTCCACACGGGGAGTGTTCCTACGAGGAGAGAGCCCTCTCCCGCAAGCGGGAGAGGGAGCGCACTTTCCTCGAGGCGACGATCATGCGCAAAAAAAAGCGATCAGCCGTTGAACGCGGCCTGCGCCTCCGGCAGGTCCCAGATCTTGCCGATCGCGGCGGTGCCCGCCGCAATGATCGCCGCCTCGTCCGCGCCGAGATAGCGTCCCTCATCGACCAGCACACGACCGTCGACTATGACCTGATCGATATTGGCACGGTTGGCGAGTGCGATCAGCGCGCGGCGCGGATCGAACAGCGGCTGCAGATGCGGATGGGTGAGATCGACAACGGTGAGATCTGCGGTCGCGCCCGGTTCGATCCGGCCGAGATCGGGGCGCTTGATGACGTCGGTGGCAACAACCGTGTTCGCTTCGATCAGCTCCGGCGAGTTCGCGACGTCGGGACGCGCCGAGGTGATCTTTGAGATCAGCGAGGCGGCATTGAGCTCACCGAGCAGGTCCATGTTGTAGCCGTCGGTGCCGACCACGGTGCGCACACCGTGCTCGGCGAAGCGGCTGAAGGCCGCGGTGATGCCGGCGCGCGCGAAGACGCGCGGGCAGTTCAGCACGGTCATGCCGCGCGCGGCCATCAGCCTGAGGTCGTCGTCGCTGCTGAACATGCAATGCGCCGCCATGAGGTCGGGCGCCAGCAGGCCAAGCCAGTCCAGATATTGCGCCGGGGTGCGGCCGCCGTAGCGCTTGCCGATGGTCTCGACCTCGGCGCGGCTCTGAGCCATGTGCGTCGTGATGGGCACCCCGAGCTCGCGCGCCCGGGTGGCGCAGGCCTTCAGCAGATCGGGGCCGCATGTGTCGGTGGCATGCGGGCTCATGGCGAGGCTGATGCGGCCGTCGCCGCGATTATTCCAGCGCTGATAGAGCGCATTCCACGTCGCCATGTCCGCAGCGCCGTCGTCGCCGGAATATTGGACCACACCGTCCGGCCCGGCCTTTGCATCCGAGGTCGAGAACAGATAGGGCGCACCATAGAAGCGGATGCCCATCTCCTTCGCCGCGTCGAACATTTCCGGAATCGAATTGCGGAATGGCTCCATCACCGTGGTTGCGCCGCCCTTGAGCAGCTGGAGGATGCCGAGCCGTGCCACCGCAAGCCGCTCTTCCGCCGACAGGATATCGGCGCCGCGCTTGGTCAGCGGCAGCAGCACCGTGTAGACGATGCTCTGGTTGTTCTTGCGGCCGTTGCCGTCCTCGGTGTGACTGCGCGCCACCGCTTCCGAAAAGCAGTGATTGTGCAGGTTGAGCAGACCCGGCAGGACGAAGCGGCCTGGGCGATCATGGACCTGATCGGCGCGCGGCTTGTCGCGCGTGATCGCGGCGATCTTCTTGCCTTCGACCAGAACCCAGTGGTCGCGCAAGACATCCTGCGCGCCGTCTTTCCGTGACAGCACATAGCTGCCGAAGATTGCTGTGGTGCTCATGCGGGACGCACGTTCCAGAAGACGGCGGTGCCGTCGAGAATGCCGGTGATCGCCTTGCGATAGGCGGTCGGCTGTTTGTACAGCCCGATCGGAATATACGGGATTTCCTTGAACGCGACCGCTTGGATCTCGCGGCAGATGCGCTGCTGCTCGGCGAGCTCTGAGGCCGCCAGCCATTGGCTGCGCAGCGGCCCCATCTTCTCGCTCGCATACCAGCCGGCGACCTTGCCTTCGCCGCGGATGTTGGTGTTGCCGGCCGGGTTGAGCCAGTCGATGCCCTGCCAGTTGCCGACAGCGGCGCTCCAGCCGCCCTGCCCGATCGGGTCCTTCTTCAGCTGACGCTGCAGCACGACAGCGAAATCCAGCCCGGCATATTCGACGTTCATGCCGGCCTTGCGCAGGCTGTCGACCGCGATCTCGCCGAGCGGCTTCTGCGCCAGCGAGTTGGTGGGAACCAGCACCACGATCTTCTCGCCGTTGTAGCCGGCGGCTTTCAGGTCGGCCTTCACCTTGGCGTAGTCGCGCGGGCCGCGGAACACCTCGAGCCCGACCTCGCTCGCCATCGGCGTGCCGGGCGCGAAGAAACCGATCGGCGCGACCTGAAAGGCCGGGTCGGTGCCGGCAACCGCGGTCATGAACGCGGACTGGTCGATCGCACCCAGCAGCGCGCGCCGGATGGCGGGATTGTCAAACGGCGGCTGCAAATGATTGAGGCGCAGCATGCAGGCGTAGCCGCGGGGATCGAGGATACGCGTCTCGATATCGCCGGCCGCCTTGATCACCGGCAACAGATCGTGCGGCGTGGTCTCCTGCCAATCCTGCTCGCCGGTCTGGAGCGCGGCGACACCGGTGCCGGCATCGGGCGTGGTGGTCCAGACCACGCGGTCGTAGTGCACGATCTTCGGTCCGGCGGTCCAATCCGGCTTGCCGTCGGTGCGCGGCTGATAGCGCTCGAACTTGGCGTAGGCGTTGCGCGCGCCCTGCACGCGCTCGTCGGCAAGATAGCGGAACGGGCCGCTGCCGATCACCTCGGTGAGCGGCTTGAACGGATCCTGGCTCGCCAGCCGCTCCGGCATCATGAAGCAGGCGTTGATCGCGGCCTTGCCGAGCGCCTGCGGCAGCAGGGGGAACGGACGCTTGAGACGAAAACGGATGGTACGGTCGTCGGCAGCCAGCAGTTCGGCCGTCGCCTCCAACAACTCGGCGCCAAAGCCGTCGCGCGCGGCCCAGCGGCGGATGCTGGCAACGCAATCGCGGGCGAGCACGCGCTCGCCGTCGTGCCAGAACAGGCCGTCGCGAAGCGTGATATCCCACTGCAGCAGGTCGCCCGAGATGACGTGGCCCGACACCATCTGCGGCGAGACCTGGAGCGAGGCGCTCATGCCGTAGAGCGTGTCGTAGACCATGAAGCCGTGGTTTCGCGACACCTGCGCGGTCGAATAGATCGGATCGACGAAGGCAAGATCGATCACGGGAATGAAGCGCAGCGTGGACTGGGATTCAGCGCGGACGATGCCCGGCAGCGACAGCGCCGGCAGCGCCGCGCCGGCCTTGAGGAGCGAACGGCGGGAGATGGACATCAGCGGTTACCGGCTTCGTGGCGCAGGAAGTTTTCCACGATGTTCTCGCCGGTGGTGATCCAGACATCCGGGCACGACTTTGCGTAGGTCAGGAACTCGCGCAGCAGCCGCAGCCGCATCGGACGGCCGCTGCATTGCGGATGCAGCACGGTCGTCACCATCGCGCCCCAGTCGCGGACCTCATCCAGCTCGTCCTTCCACATCGAGAGCACGTGCTCCTTGGGGAAGATCGAGCGCGGGCTGAAGCGGGCGGAGAGGCCGTGCATCCAGTCGTCATAGCTTGCGGTGACCGGCAGCTCGATCGTGCCGGGCTTGCCGTCGCCGAGCCGATGGCGATAGGGCCTGACGTCGTCGCGGAACGAGGACGTGTAGACGATGCCGTGGCGCACCAGCGCGACGCGCAGCTCCTCGGTGAACTCGCCGTAAGGCGCGCGATAACCGGTCGGCTTGACGCCGAGCCGGCGCTTCAACGCCTCGAAGCCGCGCTCCAGCTCCTCCTCGATCCAGGGATCGCCGGGATCGGGCAACAGATGGTGATAGCCGTGATGGCCGATCTCGTGACCGGCCTTGAGGATGGACTCCGCCATTGCCGGATGCGCATCGACCGACCAGCCCGTGACGAAGAACGTCGCCTTGAGATCGAGCTGGCCGAGCAGCTCCAGCAGTTTTGGTGTGCCGACGCGCGCCTCATAGCCGCCATAGCTCATGGTGATGAGCCGCTGCGCATGACCTGCGTCCTTGCTGGTCCAGGCGCTCTCGGCGTCCACGTC
Source organism: Bradyrhizobium diversitatis (assembly GCF_016031635.1). Classification (GTDB taxonomy): domain Bacteria; phylum Pseudomonadota; class Alphaproteobacteria; order Rhizobiales; family Xanthobacteraceae; genus Bradyrhizobium; species Bradyrhizobium diversitatis. The sequence continues at coordinate 16,250 of NZ_JACEGD010000046.1, read as the reverse complement.
GAACGACAGGAACATCGCGGATGTGTACGGCTTCGGCCAGGGATAGTCGGGCGCGGGATCCGCGGTGTTGGCCGGAACGAGCGGAATGCTCTGGAGTGCCTTACTGTCCAGCATTGATGGTCGCCTTCTCGATTGCGTTGTCGCTCAATTTCCACTTCGCCAGCAGCGTCTTGTAGGTGCCATCCGCGATCAGCGCGTCGACCGCCACCAGCATGGCCTGCTGCAATGCCTTCTCCTTCACCGGCAGGGCAATGCCGGTGAACTGCTGCGCGATGGGCTCGCCCACCGTCGCATAGGTGTTGGGCTCGAGCTCCATGATGTAGGGCAGCGTCTCGTTGCCCTGGGCGGCGGCATCGATGCGGCCCTGCCGCAGCTGCGTGCGCGCGTCGGCCGAGCCGTCGGTGCCGACGAATTGGATCGGATTGCCGCCGCAATTCTTCTCGCTCCACGCCGCGATCTGGGCCGGGAACATGGTGCGGCGGCTGGCGCCGACCTTCTTGCCGCACAGCGATACGGCATCCTTGAACTCGGCCTTGCGCGACGCCTGCACGAAGAACTGCGGACCGCTGCGCAAGTAATCCACGAAGGTCGCGACCTCGTGCCGGCTCGCATAGTCGGTGAAGCCGGACAGGATCGCATCCACCCGCCCGGTCGAGATCGAGGGCATGAACTCGGCAAAGCTGGTCTCGGTCCATTCGATCTTGACGCCGAGCTTGCGGCCGATGGCTTCGCCGAGATCGACGTCGAAGCCGGAGAGCGCGTTGGTGGCGGGATCGCGGAATTCCATCGGCGGGTAGTTCGGCACCAAGGCGACCTTGATGCTGCCGCGCTTGGCGATCTCAGGCGGCAATTCGGCCGCCATCGCCGACGCGCTCATGGCGCCCAGGAACGCCGCCGCAAGCAAAAATCTCTTCATCACCATACCCCCAATGTCAGATCACTGCCGAAAGAAATGCCCTGGTGCGCTGCTCGCGCGGCGCGCCCAACACGTCGGAGGCGCGCCCCTGCTCGACGATCGCGCCCTGGTCCATGTAGACGACCCGGTCGGCGACCTCGCGGGCGAAGCCGAGCTCGTGTGTCACCACCATCATGGTCATGCCGGTTCGCGCCAGCTCCTTCATCACCGCGAGCACCTCGCCGACGAGCTCGGGATCGAGCGCGCTGGTGGGCTCGTCGAACAGCATCAGCATCGGCTTCATGGCGAGCGCCCGCGCGATCGCGACGCGCTGCTGCTGGCCGCCGGAGAGCTGCGCAGGATAGGAGTTCGCCTTGGCCGCAAGCCCGACGCGACGTAGCAGTTCGATCGCCTCGGCGCGCACCTCATCCGGCTTGCGCCACTGAACTTGGGTCGGACCTTCCGTAATGTTCTCCAGCGCGGTCTTGTGGGGAAACAGGTTGAAGCGCTGGAACACCATGCCGGTCTTCAGCCGCTGCCGCCCGATCTCGCGCTCGCTCAGGCGATGGAGCTTCCCGCCTTGCTCGCGCACCCCAAGCAGCTCGCCGTCCAGCCAGATGCCGCCGGCATCGATCGTGGCGAGCTGATTGATGCAGCGAAGCAGCGTCGTCTTGCCGGAGCCGGAGGCGCCGATCAGGCACATCACCTCGCCGGGCCAGACGTCGAGCGAGACGTTCTTGAGAGCCTGAAATTCCCCGAAATTCTTCGCTACGGAGCGGATCGCGACGAGAGGTCTTGTCATCGCGCCAGCCGCAATGTGCCGCGCGCGAAGCGTCGTTCGAGCAGCATCTGGAGCGGGGTCAGGATCGAGACCACGAGCAGGTACCAGAGCCCGGCGACGATCAGGAGCTCGATGACGCGGGAATTTGCGTAGTAGATGTTCTCGGCGTTGTGCAGCAGTTCGGGATATTGGATCACGCTCGCGAGCGAGGTCGCCTTCACCATGCCGATGAACTCGTTGCCGAGCGGCGGAATCACCACGCGCATCGCCTGCGGCAGCACGATCCGCCGCAACGCGCGCAGCCGCCCCATGCCGATCGCCTGCGCCGCTTCATATTGCCCGATGTCGACCGACAGCATGCCAGCTCGCATCACTTCGGAGGTGTAGGCGCCCTGGTTGATGCCGAGCCCAAGCAAGGCGGCGAGGAACGGGGTCATGACGTCGACGGCGCGCACGGACCACAGGCCGGGGATGCCGATGGTCGGAAACACCAGTGCTAGGTTGAACCACAGCAGCAGCTGCAGGATCAGCGGCGTGCCGCGGAACAGCCAGGTGTAGCCGGCCGCAACCGTCTTCAGCACCGGATTGGGCGACAGCCGCATGACCGCGACGACGATGCCGAGCACGATGCCGAGCGCCATGGCCAGCACCGCCATCACCATGGTGTTGACGATGCCTTCGAGAATGACCTTCGCGGTCAGGAAGCGGCTGACATAGGACCATTCGATCTGGCCATTGGCAAAGGCGCGGGCGATCGCCGTCAGCACAAGGAGGATCAGGGCCGCGCTGAACCAGCGAAACCAGTGCGGCTCGCGCGCGATCTGCATGCCCGACAGATCGGGAAATCCGTCCGCGAGTGCCGGGGCCGGCTTCATTGCGGCGCCGCGTTCAGCATGGGCTGGGCGACAGCGTTGGCGCCTAAGCCCCATTTGTCGAGAATGGCCTTGTAGGTACCGTCGGCGATCATCGCCGCGAGCTTCTCCGTCACGGCCTCGCGCAGGGCCGTATCGTCCTTACGGAACATGATGCCCTGGTAACCTTTGGCGAAGGGCTCGCCGACCACGCGGTATTTGCCGGGCTCCTGCGTCTGCGCATAGGGCAGCGTCTCGCTGCCCTGCACGGCGGCGTCGATGCGGCCCTGCTTGAGCTGGTTGCGGACGTCGATGGAGTTCTCGCCCGGAACATATTGGATCGCCGGCTTGCCGGCCGGCTCGCAATTCTGCTTGCTCCACTTCTCGATCTCGACCGGGAAGCTGGTGCTGCGGGTGGTGCCGACCTTCTTGCCGCAGAGATCGGTCGCATCCTTGGCCCCGCTCTCCGCCATCACGAAGAACTGCGGGCCGGTTGCGAGATAGTCGACGAAATCGGCAGTCTCGCGCCGCGAGGCGCGATCGGAGATGCCGGAGATGATGAAATCGGCACGCTTGGTCTGGAGCGAGGGGATCAGCTCGGCGAATGGCGTCTCGCTCCAGACGATCTTCAGCCCGCCAAGCCGCTTCGCGAGCTCTTTAGCGAGGTCGATATCGAGCCCGACCAGCTCGTTGGTTGCGGGATCGCGATATTCCATCGGTGCGTAAGTGGAATTGACCGTGAGCTTCAGCGTGCCGGCCTGCTTGATCTCCGCCGGAAGCTCGGCCGCCCGCGCCGACGTCACGGCAGCCAACGCTGCCAAGGCAAGCAAATGCGGGAGGCGTGTCATGTCAGCTCCTTTGCCAACGCTGCGATCGGCCGTTTGGAATCAATCTGCGTCAAGAACGGCCGGCTCGATCACGCCGGCGCGCTCGGTGATCACCCTGTACTGCTCGGGCCGCCGGTGGGCGGCGAAATTGAACATCTTGTCCTTGCCCTGGCGGCAGAGGTCGAGATCTATGTCGGCGACGATCACCTCATCGGTGAGCGTCTGCGCCTGCGCGACGATGCGACCGTTGGGATCGACGATGCAGGAGCCGCCGATCAGCCCGGAGCCGTCCTCCTCGCCCGCCTTGGCCACCGAGATCGCCCAGGTCGCGTTCATGTAGGCGTTGGCCTGCGTCACCAGCGTCGAGTGGAAGGTGCGCAAGGCGCCGTCTTCGGTGGCGCCACCGTTTGGATCATAGGCCGCCGAATTGTAGCCGATGCAGACGAGCTCGACGCCTTGCAGGCCGAGCACGCGCCAGGATTCCGGCCAGCGCCGATCGTTGCAGATCATCATGCCCATGATGGCGTGGGCCCAGGACGAGCCGGCGCGGAAGGCGGGAAAGCCGAGATCGCCATATTCGAAATAGCGCTTCTCGAGCTGCTGGTAGCGCGCGCCCGGACGCGGCTCGACCGACCCGGGAAGATGCACCTTGCGGTAGCGGCCGAGGATCTCACCGTCGCGATCGACCAGGATAGAGCAGTTATAGCGGCGGCCGTCCGGCGTCTTCTCGGCATAGCCGACATAGAAGCCGACGCGGAGCGCACGCGCCCGGTCGAACAGCCTTGCCACCGCCGGATTCGGCATGCTGCGCTCAAAATACTGGTCGAGAGCCTCGCCTTCGAGCAGCCAGCGCGGAAAGAAGGTGGTGAAGGCAAGCTCCGGAAACACCACGAGGCTGGCGCCGCGACCGGCCGCCTCCTCCAGCATGTTGAGCATCCGCGACAGCGTATGCTCGCGCGTATCGGCTTTTTGCGTCGGCCCCATCTGAGCGGCGGCGGCGCGAAGGACACGAACCAAGTTTGCCTCCAATCTGTGCGCGGTGCTGCCTCAATGGGCGAATGAACCCTTTGATGCGACGCGCAAATCCGCTGCCATTACGGGCGAGCGGGGCTGCAAAATCAATTCGCGTTGCTATGATGTTTTGGCCCTGAGTATAATCGGCAGTGATATGAACCTGCGTCAGCTCGAAATTCTGCGCGCCGTTATCCGCCACCGCACCACGGTTGCGGCGGCGGACGAGCTGGCGCTGTCGCAGCCCGCGGTGAGCAACGCGCTGAAGACGATGGAGGCGCAGGCCGGCTTCGCGCTTTTCGAGCGCGTCAACAACCGGCTGTTTCCGACCGCCGAAGCCATGGCGCTCTACAAGGAGAGCGAGGCGATCTTCGCGCTGCACGCCAAGCTCGAGAACCGCTTGCGCGATCTGCGCGAGAACCGCTCCGGGCATCTCGCCATCGTGGCGACCCCGCCGCTCGCCTACAGCATCATCCCCTCCGCGCTGTCAGGCTTCCTGCGCCGTCGCCCGGAGACGCGCGTGTTCTTCGACGTGCGTCGCTACGAGGGTATCATCGAGGGTGTGCTGAGCCGCGTCGCCGAGCTCGGCTTCGCCCTCGGGCTGACGCATCATCCAGGGATCGCGCATGAGGTGGTGCATACCGGCGAGATGGTGTGCGTGGTGCCGCCGCAGCATCCGCTCGCCGACAGGCCGGTGATATCCGCGTCCGATCTTTCCGGCCTGCCCTTCATCGGGCTCGAGCGCGGCACGCGGCTTGGCGAAGCCGTGCGCGACAGCTTTGCCCGCGCCGGTGCGGCGTTCCGGCCGACCGTCGAGGTGCGCTACTGCAACACGGCCTGCGTGCTGGCCGCCGCCGGCGTCGGCGCTGCGGTGGTCGATCCGTTCTCGCCGCGGCAGAACGGCGGCAGCGGCCTCGTCGTCCGTCCGTTCACGCCGACGACGCAGGCGGTCGCCTATATGCTGTGGTCGGAAGCCGAGCCGCTGTCGCGCCTGGCCAAGGCCTTTCTCAACGAGGTCCGCAAGGAAAGCACGCTGCTGGAGCGCACAGCGCCACACCAGCAACATGGGGCAGAACGCGACTGAGCTTGCGATCACACGCGCAACCTTCTATCCGAGGTGCACATGGCACGCATCACCATCATCGAGACCGGGCTCGTTCCTCAAGAGCATCGCGAACGCCACGGCTCGTTTCCGGACATGTTCACGCGCATGATCCGAACCGAGGACCCCACGGCCACGGTCGACGTCGTCAGCATCCCGAATGGCGATGCGCTTCCCGATCCGCGCCAGGTGGAGGCCATCCTGATCACCGGCGCGGCCGCCGGCGTCTATGACGAACTGGACTGGATGGCGCCGCTGGAAGATTTCGTGCGCAAGGCCTACACCAACAAGACGCCGATGGTCGGCGTCTGCTTCGGCCATCAGCTGATCGCGCAGGCCCTCGGCGGCACTGTTCGAAAATCGGAAAAAGGCTGGGGCATCGGCCGGCACGTCTATCAGGTACTGCCGGAGAATGGCGTGATCGACGGCGAAACAATCGCCATTCCCTGCTCGCATCAGGACCAGGTGATCGAGGCGCCGAGCGACGCGCTGACGATCCTCTCCTCGGACTTTACCCCGCATGCCGGCCTGCTCTATGCCAACGGCGCAACGCTGACCGTGCAGCCGCATCCGGAATTCGACGTGGAGTTTGCACAGGTGTGTTGCGATCTGCGCGACGGCAAGGCGCCGGATGACGTCGTCGCAACGGCGAGGGCATCGCTGGGGCAGCCGCTGGACAATGCGAAGCTCGGTGGCGCGATTACGAGGTTCCTGGCGAGGCGCAATGTTTGATCACAGTGCCAGTGCCCGCGTCAGCCGACCCTTCCCTTCTCCCCTTGTGGGAGAAGGTGGCGCGAAACGCCGGATGAGGGGTTCTATCCACTCGCTGGACTGCTCGTGGGGATAGAGACCCCTCACCCGCCGAGCTTCGCTCGGCACCCGTCTCGCACAAGCGGAGAGGGGTGAAGCAGCGTCGCTCGCGGAAAATATCAGAACGGATCGGTCCCCAGCCCCGCCACGTCGGCAGGCCTTGGCCCCGGAGCCGGCCAGTGAAACCGGCGATCTTTTTCAGCGATCGCGATGTCATTGATCGACGCCTCGCGCCGCTTCATCAGGCCGTGCTCATCGAACTCCCACTGCTCGTTGCCGTAGGAGCGATACCACTGGCCGCCGGCATCGTGCCATTCGTACTGGAAGCGCACCGCGATGCGGTTGCCGTCGAACGCCCAGAGGTCCTTGATCAGCCGGTAGTCCAGCTCCTTCTCCCATTTGCGGGTGAGGAACGCGACGATGGCCTCGCGGCCCTGAAGGACTTCGGAACGATTGCGCCAGCGGCTGTCCTCGGTATAGGCGAGCGACACGCGCACCGGATCGCGTGAATTCCAGGCGTCCTCGGCCATGCGGGCCTTTTGCGCAGCGGTCTCGCGGGTGAAGGGTGGAAGCGGCGGGCGCGACATGATGGCCTCATCGGTTGATCGGGCCGTGAATTTATCGCCCCGATTGGCGGAGTCGATAGGCCGCCACAAATCAGGCGATCACTTATCGGGCGATCACGAAATCAGATCGGCCTTCATCAGGGTGCGTATCGACTTCGGAATCGGCTGGGCGCGACCGCCGCTGATGAAGGCAACGCGGACCTCGGCCTTCACCAGCACGTCGTGGCCGCGCCGCACCTCTTGCGCCAGCATGATGGACGCACCCTTCACCGCGACCGGCCAGGTCACGACGTCGAGCACGTCGTCCATTCGTGCGGGCTTGAGAAAATCCAGATGCATCGAGCGGACGACGAAGGCAAAGCCTGCGCCCTCCGTCTCGACCTGTTCGAACAGGGCCTGCTGCTCGGCGCCCATCAGCCTCAGATGATTGGTGCGTCCGCGCTCCATGTAGCGCAGATAGTTGGCGTGATAGACGATCCCCGAGAACTCTGGTTTGACGATATCGCAGCAGGATATTAACTGCTTGATTCCGTTGGGGCGCTGGAGGGCGACAGCGTGAACAATCGTAGATTTTTCTATGCCCCTTCCATGGTGAGCCGCAGCGCCTTCGGGAAGGTTGCGCCTTTCCGCCTGAGATAAGGGCGACGCGCACGCGGGCCGTGACTAAGAGATCGTCTCCACGCCTGCATTCCTGCAGCAGGATAATCGACGCGCCCCTCACGTCTTCTGGAACCGTGATAACCTCAAGCAGGTCATCCAAGATTGCCGGCTTTAGAAAGTCGATACTCATTGAACGGACAACGAAGGCAAAGCCCGGCACATCTCTCCGCGCTTCTTTCAGGAGCTCCTGCTGATTCATTCCGAGCAAACGCAAGCAATTTGTTCTGCCGCGTTCCATGAAGCGCAAACAATTGGCGTGATGAACAATCTGGCCGGAGTCGGTGTCTTCGAAATAAACGCGGACGCGCATTTGATGCCGACCGTCGCGAATTTCGCCAGCAAGAGAGCCTATCACAGGAAGATTCCTCCTATCGCACTTCGGGAGCATGCACCTCGCTCGCGGCAGAAATCGAATGAGGTTCTGGGACTCAACAAAAACAGCTTGAATCTCACGTTGCGTTACGTTGTAGGCTTGAAAAATGTTGACAAAAGCCACACCCCCGCAGGCGCGTCGATTGCTCATTGGCAACTCACATTTGAGTGCCACGCCACGTGAGCATTGAGAGATACATGTCTTCGAAACGCATGAAGCGCGGGCATCCTCGTGACGCTTTCAGTCAGCGTGCTTTTCGAGGGCCCGCGTCACTTCGCTTGATGGCAGGCCGAAACAGATCGGAGTCAAGGCAGATCGAACATCTCACAAAGCCAAGAGGGCTCGTAGAGGTGCGCCGTAGCGGTAAATCAGTCCGTGGAAGCGCTTGGGGCGGCCGGCCGCCCGTAACGAGGGGTCGCCTATGTGGGTGAGGCGTGCGCCGCACTGGGTGGTCGCGTGGCACGTTGCGGCCCTCTCAGGTCCGCGCACGCGCGCAGCCGATCTTAGCAAGTGGCGACAGCGCCGCCTTCTTTGAAGCGAAGGAGTTGAACTTCTGTGATGTCTTACCGTTTTCTCCTCGCCTCGTGGGGCACGTTGGGAAACCTCAGTCCGCTCCTCACCGCGGCCCGGCGGTTGCGCGGGCATGGTCACCATGTTCGGGTCATTGCGGACCCCGCCATGCGTGCAGAAGTCGACGCCGCCGATTTCGAGTTCGTGTCATGGCGAAGCGCCCCAATCGGGGAGGCTGCGGATCCAACAGATGTCTCGAACCTGCAAGATCGGATGCGCAGGGTCGTCTTTGAGCCTTGCTCTGCCTACGCGAGAGATATTGGGGACGAAATTGGCCGCTTACCAGCGGATGCCGTCCTTAGCCTCGATTTTCTGTTCGGAGCGGCACTTGGGGCGGAAGCGTCCGGCGTACCTTTCGCGTTTCTTTCGCCTCACGTCAGCCTTCGGATCCTGCCGGGAATGCCGCCGGCCACGTCCGGATTGGGGCAACCGAAAACGCCAGAGGAGCAGGCCGAGGTGGCAGCAGCCTGTGCCGCTTTCCATGGCGCGATGAATGCGTCTCTTCCTATCCTCAATCGGGCCCGCGTTGATTGCGGACTTCCCGTTCTTCCCGACGTTATGGATCTGTTCGACCGGGCTGACCGAGTTCTGCTCGCGACCAGTCGGGCCTTTGACTTCGAAGCCACCTCTCTTCCGGACAATTTTCGCTATATTGGACCGTTGCTCGATGTGCCGAATTGGTCGAAGTCGTGGCAGGCTCCATGGCCCGGGCAGTCTGATCGTTCTCGCGCGCTGATCGCCTGTAGCACGGGTGCGCAGAACCAGCGCGATCTGTTCCAGCGCGTCATCGACGCCGTCGGAAAGGTTGACATCGACGCTGTGTTTACAACAGGTCCGAGTCTGGACGTGGCCGACTTTCGAGCTCCGCAGAACGTGCATTTGGTGTGCGGTGCTCCCCATGACTCCATCATGAGGGACGTTTCCATGGTCATATCACAAGGCGGCCACGGCACCGTCACCCGTTCACTGATCAACGCTTTGCCGCAACTGATTCTGCCAATGGCGCGAGACCAGTTGGCCAACGCTGCGCGGGTCGAGGCGAAGGGCGTGGGACTTCGATTGGGGCCGACGGCTTCTGAACCGGATATTGCGGCAGCCATAAACCGGCTGATCACGGAACCGCAATTCAAAGTCGCGGCCCGGAGGCTTGGCGAGGCTATTAAAGCCGATATTGATACCTCTGGCCTTGTCAACGAGATGGAGCTTCTCGCCGCTGTTGGACGTCAGCGACGTAGCCACTCATGAATTTGAGTCCATCGCGGACCGGCCAAACGATCAGCGAAACGGCCACTGCTCGATGAATTGCCTCTTGCTGGTGGAAACATCTCCACGCGCCAGGCTGGCGCAATGGCCGATCAAAGAGAAGGATGCCTTGCGCATTTATCCCGATTCATTTGCCTTCACCTTGTTACTTGGTCTTATGGCTTGCTTGCCGATGTTTGGCATTGACGCGCCCGTCCCAAGCCTTTCGGCGACGGGAGACGATCTCGCAACGACCTCGGCCGAACTGGGTTTGGCGAGTCTCATGAGCTTGGGAGCGCCCCCGGTCTTCCGGCCAAGGCTGAGCCGAAGTCCATGGAAGGCAAGCCCAGCTCAGGAGGAAAGTGACCGTGATCTCTTATCACAAGTTGAGGCCCGTTCTGTTGAGCCGCGACGGTGTACGTTTGGCACATGTTGAGGCCGGACCTGTAGCCGCGGAAGTTCCTCCGCTGCTCCTTGTCAATGGCTGGACAGGCGACCACGGCATCTTCACGCCCCAGATCGCCCACTTCTCTCAAAGCCGTCGCGTCGTGGCCGTCAATCTTCGCGGTCACGGCTCCAGCGATGGACCCCAGCAAGACTATACCATGGCAGGATTTGCGGACGACATCGCTTGGCAATGCGCTCAACTGGAACTGCACAAGCCGGTTGTGATTGGCCACAGCATGGGAGGCCGGATCGCGCTCGAACTATGCGGCCGCTATCCGGATCTGGCCTCGGGCATGGTGATGATCGATACGATCATCATGCCGCCCCCGATCTTGCGCGAATCTCCCGGAGTTCGAGCACTTCTGGAAGGTATCGGCGGGCCCAACTATCTGCTGGTCTTAAAAGCGAACGCATGGGAACTGGGCTGCGATTTCGAAGATCCTGCCCGACGAAAGATGATCTACGAAACCTATGTACGTCCGTCTTGCGAGAGGACGCCACAGCATGTGGCTCATTCAATGATTCGGAACGCTATCCTGAACTATGATCCGGTCCCGGCTGCAGAGGCCTGCTGGATTCCCATGGCTTACATTTCGGCCGATGTTCCGCTCGTGAACATGGCGCGCGATCTCGATCGGCTCCAGGAGATCTGTCCACAGCTGGTCATAGCGAAGACGATGCTCGCCGGACATTACAACACGATCGAGGTTGCAGATCAGGTCAATGCCATGCTCGACCGCTTTCTAACCGTCGGGCTCCGCCGGTGCAGAGGCTGACGCGGACCCCTTGAGCAGATCCGGACAGTGAACCGGTTTTCCCTGCCCACGGAATGATGATCCGTTCCGGGTAGATGCGGTGCCCGAGACGCAAAGTTGGCGTCCTACAAGTTGAAGCGGCCATCGAAGTTGATGTGAGGTCGCAGCCCCTGAGATCGAAAACTCACCGTCGCCCCTCAATACGCGGCAGACGGACCGAAATGATGTGTTCGGCGGAAATGGGTGCAACGCTGGATCCAGCTCCTTGATGTAGCATTTTTCGACACGTCCCGTGGCAGGCAGCGCTTTAAGTCCAAGGACAGCGTGCGGCTTGTGCCAGCCCTGGCCGGTGAAGCAACAGAGACGCGCGGTCTTCTGCGAGCCGCATGGACACGGCCCGTTTAAGACGGCTTCCCTTCTCCGCTTCGCTTCACCCATGGCTGCGCATTGGAGATCGAAGTGTGATTGGCGTGGTCGACGAGCCAGGTTTGATTATGAGTTTTCTGCTAGTCAGACTTAGCGAATTTGCAAATCTATGAACTTTCCAGTGTTTAAAGTTCTGCTGTATCGCTAAGCATGACTAAGTCTTCTGGCCGAAAGCTAAACTTTCTTGAACATACCCTTCCGGAAGGTCTCTTGGTCGATGCCGAGTGGATGACGAAGCATGGCTATTCGACAGGTCTGCGCAGCCAATATGTCTCGGCTGGCTGGTTCAGCCGTCGCGTGGGACTTTCAAGCGTCCGCTTGGCACCCTGACATGGCAGAAGGCCGTCATATCGCTTCAGACCCTGCTTGCGCGCCCCCTGATCGTCAGAGGGCGAACCCGCGCTCCAACTGCAAGGTTTTGCGCACTACTTCCGGGCTGAAGGGCCGACCGTCTTTTATCTGTACGGTCCCGATGCTCCGCCTGGATGGCTCTTCAAGCTTCCGCTCAATGAGCGCTTCACATTCCGCAAGAGCACAACGCCTTCAAAGCCGATCCGGTGACGAAGGGGCTCAAGAACTGCACCTGGAATGTCCAGAGCAATACGGGCACCGCCGCCGATGAATTCCAGGCAGGCCCATTCAAGCAGATATGGGGCGAGAGCGAATGGCCGCTGACCGTGTCATTGCCGAGCGTGCGTTGCTTGAACTGCTCAAAGAGTTGCCGAATAGCGAGAGCTTCCACCAGGCCGACATGCTTGTTGAGGGCTTGCGCAACCTCAGTCCCCGCAAGCTGCAAAAGCTACTGGACGATTGCAGAAGCGTGAAAGTCAAAAAGGCTGTTCTTCTGTTGACGATATCACAACAGGATACTAGCTGTTTGATTCCGCTGGGACGCTGGAGGGCGGCAGCGTGAACAAGCGTAGATTTTTCTACGCCCCTTCCATGGCGAGCCGCAGCGCCTTCGGGATGCGTTGCGCCTTTCCGCCTGAGATAAAGGCAACGCGCACGCGGGCCGTGACTAAGAGATCGTCTCCACGCCTGCATTCCTGCAGCAGGGTAATCGACGCGCCCCTCACGTCTTCTGGAACCGTGATAACCTCAAGCAGGTCATCCAAGATTGCCGGCTTTAGAAAGTCGATACTCATTGAACGGACAACGAAGGCAAAGCCCGGCGCATCTCTCCGCGCTTCTTTCAGGAGCTCCTGCTGATTCATTCCGAGCAAACGCAAGTAATTTGTTCTGCCGCGTTCCATGAAGCGCAAAAAATTGGCGTGATAAACAATCTGACCGGAGTCAGTGTCTTCGAAAAAAACGCGGACGCGCATTTGATGCCGACCGTCGCGAATTTCGCCATCAAGAGAGCCTGTCACAGGAAGATTCCTCCTATCGCACTTCGGGAACTCCTCGACTCGCACAGAGGCAGTTGCTGAGCAAGCGCCAATCGCTTTAGCTTGAACCTTGCTTGGGATGCACATGGAATTTGGTGAGGGGCTCCCAACGCCAAAGTTTCCGCAGCCGCTCGGCACGCGTCGAAGCCCTCGGAGACGTTCGTTCCATGGCGCAGACGGACGCTGACGTGTGTGGCTGATGATCGTGAAAGCACAGAGCAGAACGAAAAACGTGGCTGGGATACAATAGGTCGGCCGGCTCCCAGATAGAGAGAGTCAGGGCGTGCGGGAACGGGCCGTGTTGTCGGCGAAGGGCAATGACGGAGCATCTTGCAATGACCGGCAACCCAGGTTCAATGATCGGCCCATCCGTACGAGTTTGCCTGCCAGGGCTTCAGACCGCCGAGCTTTGGCCACGAGAAGCGCGCCAATCGCGCACAGACCTCGAACGTCCAGTCGGCAAATCACACCTCACATCGTCTCGGCCGTCAGCTTGAGGGGATGTCCGCGCTCGGATACGAGCTCTTCCGAAAGCATGAGCGATCAAATGCGCGCGCATCTACCGCGTGCAGCGATACCATGCTGCCTTATCTCCGCCTGGTCCTCCTGCGCTACCCTGTTCCGCGCGTCAGGCACATGGCGACGGCCTGCGCCTCAACCTCAGCGATGCGCCGTGACCAGCCCCGACCGAAATGTGCTCGCGATAAAAGGAATTGCACAAAGCCTCGACGTTTCGCGCAAAATGCTTTGGATCGTCGCTTTGCCGTTGGCGGCAAGCGCCTTCGCAATCGTCTCATTCCGACGATTCCATCCTGTTAGCCTCGACCGCCCCTTGCAACCACCGAACGCCTCGCCGAGGTCCGGACATCACGCTAGCGTCAAATCGCAACATCGACGCCGTAAGGCAGACTATCACCGCGCACTTTCTCCAATGTCTCTTTCATAAGTCGACTTTGCGTCTTCAAGCGTCAGGTTCTTGATTTTGAGAGCCGGATACATATGAGCTGCGATCCCGTATTTGGTTCCTTTCAGAGCCCCGATGCCGACTTGGCCGCCGGTCCAATTGCCCGGATCATTTCGAGTGTTCGAGTATCCACCTTCGTATTTGAGTGCCACAGCCAGGCACGCTGAAAGATTTTCGACTTCCATGGTAGTTCCGCGAACTGAGAGCTTACCTTGGAGACTCTCGCCGCGCATACACGCCCTACTTCATCATCGATTCGACCTCGGCACGAAAGGCCTGGCGCGAGGCGTCGCGTGAATAGAACATGTGGCCGCCCGGATAAACCGCGAGTTTGACCCGCGGCGCCGACGCAAAGGGCGGCAACTGATCGAGCGCCAGCTTCGAGCCGAAATAGGGCGTAACAATATCGAACAGGCCGTGCCCGACCATGACGTTCATCTTCGCGTCCGTGGCAAGGATCTCGCGCAGCTCTGAAAGCGACTCCGGTAGGCTCTGGTGGCCGAAATTCCAGGCCCGTGTGACCGCGCGGTTGAGCAGTTTATACGAGCCGTCCGGCCGCCAGTTGAGCTTGCGCGTCAGGACATCGACGGCGGCACTGCTCAACGGCGCCGCTAGCGCATCGCCCGAGGGATCGCCGAAGCGGTAGCTATCCGAGTCCGGATAGGGATCGAGGCCGCGCACCGAGGCGTCGTAACCGCCGGTCACCTTGCCGCTCTTGCGGTCGAACTCGCGGCGGAATTCGCCGCGGTCAAAGCGCCCGGCGAGCCGTCGGCTTACGGCCTTGTCAATGCCGGTCAAAGCGGCGACCTTGTCGGCGAGACGGTTGGTGGCCTCCTCGTCTGCTTCGCCCTTGATGAGGTCGGCCAAAAATTCGCCACGCGCGTAAGCTTCGACATCGGCGAGATCGGCGCCTTTGACCGTCCCCCTGTCCTCGCCCTTGGCTTCGCGGGCCACCGCGACATAGCTTGGCAGCGTTGCGACCAATCCCAGAAGGCTCGTGCTTGTGAACTCTCGGTAATCGAACAGCGGCGACAGCAGGATCAGGCCCTTCACGCCGACGCCCTGCTCCATCTGCAGATTGCGCACAACCTTCGGTCCGCGAATGCCGCCATAGCTTTCGCCCGCGACATATTTCGGCGAGGAGAGCCGCTCGTACTTCTCGAGCCAGCGGCGGATCACAAGCGCGATTGAACTGGCGTCACCATCGACCGAATAGAACTGCCCGGGCACATTTTCGCCCGTCGCCACGAAACGGCTATAGCCAGTACCGACGGGATCGATAAACACGAGGTCGGTGAAATCGAGCCACGTCTCGGCGTTGGGCCTGACCTCGGGCGAGGCCGACGCGGTGACAGTTTCCGCATCGATCGGCAGCCGCCATGGCCCGGCACTGCCGAACTGCAGCCAAGCAGAGGATGACCCGGGGCCGCCGTTGAAGAGGAACGTCACCGGACGCGTGAGGCGATCTGTGCCGTCGAGCTGATAGGAGGTGTAGGCGATGTCGGCCTGCGGCTCGCCCTTGTGGTCGAACACGGGAATCGAGCCCGCAGTCGCGATGAAACGAAGCGTCCGGCCGGGCAGGTCCAGCGTCTGTTTGATGGTGGAATCCGGCGGTAGACGATGCTGCTCGGCCCCCGACGGGGAAGTCGGCGCGCTGGCGCTGCGCGCGCCGGGCCCTCCCTTCTGGCCGACCGGCGTCTGGGCGTCGGGACGCGGCGGCGGATCGTCGGCGCCGGCGCTCCCCGTTACGCTGCACGCAAGTAGGGCCAGCGCGAGAGGGATCTGGCGTAGCGCGGTTAAATCGAACAGCATAGAGTTTTCTCCTCGGTCCGGCCGCACCTTTCTGTCAGCGGCCGATTGCGACAGTTTAAGGTTGCGGGACAGCCTGGCTGTTCTGCCTTATGTTGCACTAGGCGTATCTGCCAAACGGCTCTCTTCAGTTAGCTAAGACTCGGGAACAACAAACCTACTAAGTCTAGTAGTTGCCTCTATTCCTGAGGGCACGGGCCGCCTGCGCGATGGCACAAAGCAACATTTGCGTGGGCACCTACAAACCAGCGCTGCTCAACGCCGGAGAGCGGGGCGCGGTTGGGCGATGACCTGTTCGGATGTTTCGGGTGACGAACGTCCCACAGCGTCGGAGCGAAGTCGTTGCGGTGCTCATCGATGGCAAGCGCCTGATACTTGATTTCGTCGGCAATACACAACGCGAGATCATGATCCCGACCGGCAGAGGCTCGCGAGGTTTGATCCTGCAAAGCTAAGCGCGGACTGTGTGCAAATTCCTAGTCGTCCGTTAAGAAGCCGAATTGAGCGGGGCCGGACAGGCGCGCGTGCGCCAGAGCTGGATCAGGAACAGGCACAAGAGTTCTCTGATCCAGGCGAGGATGCGGCGGAAGTTGTGGCCGACGGCTGAGAGGATGACGTTGGCCGCATCGCCGGCGCGGCCTTTGAGGTAGCAGCGGCCGAGGTGGCCATCGGTCTTCAGGTGTCCGATGATGGGTTCGATGGCGGAACGGCGGCGCAGCTCGCGCTTGATGACACCGAAGACGCCGCGCTTCTGGCCAGAGATGAAGATTCGG
>NZ_JACEGD010000045.1 GCF_016031635.1 Bradyrhizobium diversitatis | reverse complement strand
CGTCGATCCAGTCCCAATCGACCTTGCCGGCAAGCTGAACCAGCTCGTGCTTCATATTGATGATCTGGTCCAGCCTGGCCCGGAACAGATCGCCCGATTCCGTCGTCCTGTGCTTCTTCGGTCGCATCGCCACCTCCGATGCGACGACGGAATCATGACTGGCGATTCGACGGAATCCTGAAAATGAAATTGCAAGGTTCCGATGCCCCAAGCATCAAAACCCTGCAATCGCAAAACAGCCCACAAAGACAAATGCGATTCTAGCTCAATCGCTTAGCCGCTCTTCACGGACGACGAGATAGGCGACGTGGTGCGGCAATCTCAACTGTCATTGCCCGCGAAGGCGGGCAATCCAGCATTCCAGAGGGCGAGGTGCTTGAACCGAGAAACCTCGGCGTACTGGATCACCCGCCTTCGCGGGCGATGACACCCAGTTTGCGGCTGCAGATCGACCAACAAAAAAGCCGGCGCTCATCGCACCGGCTTTTTGATTGATGAGAGCGCACCCCTCAGTTCAGCTTCTGCCTGACTTCGTTGATGCCCTTGGCGAGCAGGTCGTCGGCGACCTGGCCTCTGACCGACTGCGACAGGATCGTGGAAGCGGCCTGGACAGCGGCTTCCGCGGCTGCGGCGCGGACGTCGGCCAGCGCCTGGGCCTCGGCGAGCGCGATCTTGCTCTCCGCGGTCTTGGTCCGGCGGGCGACGAAGTCTTCCATCTTCGCCTTGGCCTCGGTCGCGATGCGCTCGGCTTCGGCCCTGGCGTTGGCGATGATGTCGGCAGCCTCGCGCTCGGCCGTGGCACTGCGCGACTTGTAGTCGGCGAGCACCTTCGCCGCCTCCTGCTTGAGGCGTGCGGCGTCGTCGAGCTCGGCCTTGATGCGTTCGGCGCGATGATCCAGCGCCGTCATCGCCGTCTTGAAGACCCCGAGATAGCCGAACACGACCATCAGGATCACGAAGGCGACGGCGACCCAAAATTCAGGTTCGAAGAACATCTCGACTAACCCTTCAAGGACGCATCGACCGCGGCATTGACCGACGCGGCGTCCGGAACGACCCCGGTGAGCTGTTGCACGATCTGACCTGCCGCATCGGCCGCGATGCCGCGGACGTTGCTCATGGCGGCGGCGCGGGTCGAGGCGATGGTCTTCTCCGCCCCGGCGAGCTTGGCTGCCAATTGTTCTTCCAGCGCCTTGCGCTCGGCGTCCGCCTGCGCATTCGCCTTGTCGCGGGATTCGTTGCCGATTGCCTGCGCCCGCGTGCGCGCCGCAGCGAGCTCGCTTTCATAGGCCTTCAGCGCCGCGTCGGACTGGTCCTTCAGCTTCTGCGCTTCGGCGAGGTCGCCCTCGATCTTGTTCTGACGCGCCTCGATCGCACCGCCGATGCGCGGCAGGGCGAGCTTGGACACGATCACGTAAAGCAGGACGAAGAAGATCGCGAGCGACACCAGCTGTGAAGCAAAGCTGCTGCTCTCGAACGGCGGAAAACCGCCACCGTGGTGACCACCGTCAGCCTCGGTGTGAGCGCCCGCCGCCGGACCTTTCGCGCCGCCATGACTCTCAGCCATGGAGTTCTCCTGTTGCTGTCACACGCGCCGTTCCAAGGACTGGAACGGCGCGAAAAACGTCGTCCTCAGAGCGGAACGAACAGCAGCAGCAGCGCGATCAGCAGCGAGAAGATGCCGAGCGCTTCGGTCACGGCGAAGCCGAAGATCAGGTTGCCGAACTGGCCCTGAGCGGCCGACGGGTTGCGCACGGCTGCGGCGAGGTAGTTGCCGAAGATCACGCCCACGCCGACGCCCGCACCGCCCATGCCGATGCACGCGATGCCCGCGCCGATAAGTTTTGCTGCTGCCGGATCCATTTTAGACTCCTTGGAAGAAAGATGGGGTTGTGGGTGGAAATTCCCCGGACCGCTCAGTGTCCCGGATGAATGGCGTCGTTGAGGTAGATGCAGGTCAGGATCGCGAACACATAGGCCTGGAGGAACGCGACCAGGATTTCCAGCGAGGTCAGCGCGACCGTGAGCGCCAGCGGCAGCACGCCGCCGATCCAGCCTATGGCGCCGAGCGAGAAGCCGAGCATGGCGACGAAGCCCGCGAACACCTTCAGCGCGATGTGGCCGGCCAGCATGTTGGCGAAGAGACGAACGCTGTGGGAGACCGGCCGCAGGAAGAACGACAGGATCTCGATGAACATGACCAGCGGCAGGATGTAGATGGGGACGCCGTGGGGAACGAAGATCTTGAAGAATTTCAGGCCGTTCTTGTAGAGGCCGTAGATCAGGACCGTGAAGAAGACCAGCAGCGCGAGCGCTGCGGTAACGATCAAATGGCTCGACACCGTGAAGGTGTAGGGGATGATGCCGACCAGGTTCGAGACGCAGATGAACATGAACAGCGAGAAGATCAGCGGGAAGAACTTCATGCCTTCCGCGCCGGCCGTCGAACGGATGGTCGAGGCGACGAATTCGTAGGAGATTTCAGCGACCGACTGCAGGCGTCCGGGAACCAGCTGCGTGCCGCTGGCTAGCATCAGGAGCGAGATGATCGCCACCGCCACCAGCATGTAGAGCGACGAATTGGTGAAGGCGATCGTGTGATTGCCGATGTGGCCCAGGGTGAAGAGAGGCTCGATGTTGAACTGGTGGATCGGATCGATTTTCATCGGCGCGGCATCTCTTGGTCTGCCGGGCAATGCCGGCGGGTCTCGGTCTGCCGGCCGGGCCGGCCCGTACCGGCGAAGCCGGCACGATCATTCCTCTCCTGGTGGGATCCGCTACGAATCGCCGCGCCTGTTTTGACCCGCGCCCGCCGTTCTCACCACATTCACCACGCCAGCCACGAAGCCCAGCAGCAGGAACACGATAAATCCGAAAGGCGACGTCGACAGCAAGCGGTCGAACCCCCAGCCAATCCCCGCTCCGACGACGACGCCGGCGATCAACTCCGAGGATAACCGGAAACCAAGCGCCATCGCCGAGGCTCTGGCCGCTCTGTCTCCACCGTCACCTGCGGGTTGCTCGGTCTTGGTCCGGCGGTCGCGAAATTCGGACAACCGCTGATCAAGACTTCCGAGCCGTTCGGAAAGCGCGGCTTCCTCGGGCGATCTATCGCGATCTCCATCCTCGCCGTGTCCCGTGCCCTGTGTCATGCAACGAAGACCCGAAACGCTGCGGCTGAATGGAAATTGCGCCCGTCACCCTCAAAAGCCGCGCGGACCATACTGATGGCCCATAATCAAGTCAAGCCAAGTCACGATTGCGTCGCTTTCGGTTATGTATCTGATTTGTTTGATGATATCGGCGTGCGCGGCAGCGCTGCACACAGCGTGACGCCGCACCGCAGCAGGTCTCCTCACGATCGGCGGACGCGGCTGTCCTTTCGCCTCACGGCCTGGATCAAAGGAGCCACCGCGTTCGTTGATTTCAGAGGCGGGTTTTTGGCGGCGGATTGCCTGACGCGGGTGTAGAATTGCACAAAAGCCGCACCAATGCCGTGGCGGAGAGGGCGATGAGACCAGCGACGTCATCCACAACATCATGGCTTGCGGCGGCCGCCGCGGTGATGGTCGTCAGCGGCGGCCTCGTGGCCGCGCAATCCGCGCCCGACGGCGAAAATGGTCGCTACAGCATGACACCCATCCCCGAGGGCGTGCTGCGGCTCGACACGCGCACCGGCACGGTATCGACCTGCACCAAGAACGGCGCCGGCTGGGCCTGCTACGCGGTGCCCGACGAGCGGACCGCACTCGACGCCGAGATCGGCAGGCTCCAGGCCGAGGTCGAGAGGCTAAAGGGACAGCTCGCGGCGGGGCCGACGGTGTCGGGCAAGGTCGACGAGGCGCTGCCGAAATCCGACCAGTTGAAGAAGGCGGAGCCCAAGGCCGTGGAGGGCGAGCGCAAGATCGAGATCCCGCTGCCGAGCGACCAGGATGTCGATCGTGTGATGTCGTTCCTGGAAAAGGCCTGGCGGCGGCTGATCGACATGGCCAACCGCGTGCAGAAGGACGTGTCGGGCAAGATTTGAGAGTTTGAATGACGCCTGAGAAACAGCTGACGCGTTCGGTGCCATCGACCGTGCAGGCCACGGCCATCGGTACCGCCCTGTTGACGGTGCCGACGCCCGGGCGAACCTTCGTCGATCTCACCGCGGAAGCGGCGAAGTTCATCAAGGACGTTCACGCGCGGGACGGCGCGCTGACGCTGTTCGTCCGCCACACCTCGGCCTCGCTGACCATTCAGGAGAACGCCGATCCCTCCGTGCTGGTCGATCTCACCACGGCACTGTCACGGCTCGCACCGGAGAACGCCGGGTGGACCCATGACACCGAGGGGCCCGACGACATGCCCGCGCACATCAAGACCATGCTGACGGGGACCTCTTGCCAGGTCCCGGTCCTCAACGGGAAGCTCGCGCTCGGCACCTGGCAGGCGATCTATCTGGTCGAGCATCGCAGCCGCCCGCACCGCCGCGAGATCGTGCTGCAATTCATCGGCAGCAATCAGTAAGCGAAGACAAAACCGGCCGCGGAGGCCGCGGCCGGTTCGTGTCGTCGATCGCTGCCAAAGCATGATCCGGAAAAGTACGAAGCGGTTTTCCGGAAAGATCATGCGTAAACAACAACCTGAAGCGCGATGACGATTCATCCAAATCGCATCGCGCTTTAGGATCAGGTCGCCTTGATGTCGACGTCCTTGGTCTCGGGCAGGAAGAAGAAACCGATCACGACGGTGATGGACGCGAAGATGATCGGGTACCAGAGGCCGGCATAGATGTCGCCGGTCGAGGCCACGATGGCGAAGGCGGTCGCCGGCAAGAGGCCGCCGAACCAGCCGTTGCCGATGTGGTAGGGCAGCGACATCGAGGTGTAGCGGATGCGGGTCGGGAACAGTTCGACCAGCATCGCCGCGATCGGGCCGTACACCATGGTGACGAACAGCACCAGGATGAACAGCAGGCCGACGATCGCCGCCACCTGCGGACGGAAGATGTCGAAGGGATGCGACATCTTCACGATGCCGGCGTCACCCGCCTTCGGATAACCGGCCGCCTGCACCGCGGCGAGGACCGCCGGGTTGCCGTCCTTGGCATTGGCGTAGGGCACTTCCTTGCCGTTGACCATCACCTTCACGTCCGAACCGGCCGCACCGGGCGTGGTCGAGTACTTGACCGACGACTGCGACAGGTAGGCGCGTGCGGTGTCGCAAGGCGCGGTGAAGACGCGAGTGCCGACCGGGTTGAACAGGTCGCCGCAGCCCTTGGGATCGGCCACCACCTCGACCTTGACCGTCTCGATGGCCTTTTCCAGCGCCGGGTTGGCGTTGGTGGTGATCATCTTGAAGATCGGGAAGAAGGTCAGCGCCGCGATCAGGCAGCCGCCGAGAATGATCGGCTTGCGGCCGATCTTGTCGGACAGCATGCCGAATACGATGAAGAAGCCGGTGCCGAGCAGCAGCGACCAGGCGATCAGCAGGTTGGCGGTATAGCCGTCGACCTTCAGGATCGATTGCAGGAAGAACAGCGCGTAGAACTGGCCAGTGTACCAGACCACGCCCTGGCCCATCACGCCACCGAGCAGGGCGAGCAGCACGAGCTTGCCGTTCTGCCAGTTGCCGAAGGCTTCCGTCAGCGGCGCCTTCGAACCCTTCCCCTCTTCCTTCATCTTCTGGAAGATCGGCGATTCGTTGAGGCGAAGCCGGATCCAGACCGAGATTCCGAGCAGCAGGACCGACACCAGGAACGGAATGCGCCAGCCCCAGGCCGCGAAGTCCGCTTCGCCGACCGCGGTGCGGGTGAACAGGATCACCAGCAGCGACAGGAACAGGCCGAGCGTCGCGGTGGTCTGGATGAAGGAAGTGTAGTAGCCGCGCTTGCCGTTCGGCGCATGCTCCGCGACGTAGGTCGCAGCGCCGCCGTATTCGCCGCCGAGCGCCAGACCCTGGGCAAGACGCAAGATGATCAGGATGATCGGCGCCGCGATGCCGATGGTCGCGGCGTTGGGCAGCAGGCCGACGATGAAGGTCGACAGACCCATGATCAGGATGGTGACGAGGAAGGTGTATTTGCGGCCGACGATGTCGCCGATGCGGCCGAACACGATGGCGCCGAAGGGGCGGACCAGGAAGCCGGCGGCGAACGCCAGCAACGCGAAGATGTCGCGGGTTGCCGGCGGATAGGCCGAGAAGAACTGGGCGCCGATGATGCTTGCCAGCGAACCGTAGAGATAGAAGTCGTACCACTCGAACACGGTACCGAGCGAGGAGGCGAGAATGACGAAACGTTCGTCCTTCGTCATCCCGGCGCCGGCAGATGGTGCCGATGTTGCAGTTATTGTCGTCATTCCGATTCGCTCCCGCTTGTTTTCTTTTCAAGAACCGATCCGCGCCACGTGGGCGCGCCACCAATCGGGAGCGAGCAATGACATGCCTACCGCATCCGGCCCAATAGTACTTTCGACGCGAATCGGGAGCACCGCGGAGATATCGGACGGGAAATCACGGAGCCGCGAGAGCGAAATACCGTGGGGTCCGCAACCCTCAAACTAAAGTCCAAGGACGGAAAAGCCCATCGCGACAATCCACATCACGACGGACACCAGCGCAGACCAGTATGCGAACACCAGATAGGTCTCTCGCATCACCGCCGAGACTGTTTTTTGTGCATGCGGCTGAGGCGGGCGCCTGTCTTTTGGAAGATACAGCCACATCTCGGTGCGCCGGTGGTCTTTGGTCCGCGCCTCCTCCGCCTTCAGGAGCAGCACCAGTGTCATGAGCAGGCTCAGAAAGCCTCCCGCCTGAAACGCGGAGCGCGGCAGAAACGAAAGGGCGATCATGACGCAGAATATGGCGAGCGAGGCAAATCCGCACGCGCGCAGGACCGTTTCAAAGGCGATGCGGCGCATTTCTTCCATGAGGAGGGGACTCCGTCGCCTGGCTCATTGGGGTCGAGAGGATCGGGATGCGGCCTAGGGTAGTCCCTGCGGGGCCTGCCTTCAATGGTTCCCGCCCGCCGTTCAGAGGCCGATGCTGATGAAATTGCCGGCGGCGGGGAGCGCCAGAATGGCCGTGCCGGCCAGCCAGATCCAAAGCGAGACGCCGTTCGACTCCTGTGCGCCGGTGACGCGTTCGTAGATGGCGGCGGGAATGCCGCCCAGGATGACGGTCGCGGTCGAGACCATCAGCGAGGCGAACATCAGCGTCAGCGACATGCTTCCGAACAGAAGAGGGCCTGCGAGCGGCTGGACATAGAGCAGGGCGAAGATCAGCCAGAGCTGGTTGAAGAGGCCATTGATCATTCCGAAGAAGGCAATACCGATCAGGAAGAAGTTGCGGTTCATGATCCGCCTCCCGCAAGCCGCGGCGCGAGATTGAGCACGAGCAATGTGTAGTGGAGCACGATCCGCAACCAGAACATCCAGACGAAACCGAACAGCCACACGACGGCTGGAGGAACTGCCTTCGGCGTGACGATCGCAATGGCGGTGAGCACCGGATCGGTGAGGCGGCAGAAGAAGCGCCAGATATAGTTCGGCGAGTCGGCGTCGACGAAGAGGCCGAGCAGGAAGCGGCCGAGCATGGTGTACATCAGAGCCGCCAGAACGAAGTTCGGCAGGTGAAAATACCAGTATCTGGCCAACGAGTCGGCAATGTCCAAAATCGGTCCTCCTCCGGGCGTCGCTCTGGAAGCAGTATGGTCCTGCGAGGACGTTCGCTCCGTCCACGCCGTCGGGCATTCTGCGCCAGCCTCCGCACGCAACAATGTCAAGGCAGGCGGTTCGGGGCAAGCGAGCGCTACCGGCCGCAAACAAAAACGGGGCCTCGCAAGGCCCCGTTTGGCGCAATCGATCCGATCCGCTCAGGTCGTTTTCTCTTCGAGCACCGTGCGGCCTCGCGGCTTGCGAATCTCGTCGACATAAGCCTGCATTTCCCGCGACGGCGCCCGTCCCAGCAGGCTCACGATGATGATCACCGCGAAGCCGAAGGGCGCACCCAGCAAGCCGCAGGCGATGTTGCTGAGGTTGAACCACCCCACCTTGTTGGCAAGCGGGTGGGCCAGTGTCGGCCAACTTTCCATCGCGTTGGGCAACGCCATGGCCTTGGCGATGTCGACCAGCGGTGCGCCGGTGGCCGGATTGAGCAACGACGTCATACCGAAGTACTTGACGCCCGCGCCTGGGAAGTAGCGCGTGGTCACGAGGTAGAACAGGCAGAGCCCGAACCCGGCGATGATGCCGCAGACCGCGCCCGTGGACGTCGTGCGCTTCCACCAGACGCCCATCACGAGTGCCGGGAAGTTGCCCGCCATCGCCAGGGAGAATGCCCAGCCGACCATGGCCAGGATATCCCCGGGCTTGGTGGCGGCCGTCGCCGCGGCGACCACCGCGACTATCAGCAGGAGCACGCGCGCGACGATCAGCCGGCGTGCCGTCGGCGCGTTCGGATCGATCATCTTGTAGTAGACGTCATGCGACAATGCGTTGGCGATTGCCAACAGCAGCCCGTCGGCGGTGGACAGAGCCGCAGCCAGGCCGCCGGCCGCGACGAGACCGGAGATGACGTAGGGAAGCCCCGCGATCTCCGGTGTCGAGAGCACGATCACGTCCGTGTTGATGACGAAGTCCTGCAGCCGGACCACGCCGGGGTGACCGGCAACGGCCTTGCACGCGGCAATGACGGCGTCGATGTTGACGGCGTTCTTGCCGCAGATCTGGATCAGCCCGAGTTCGCCCCAGTTGAACAGCCAGGGCCTGATCGCGGACAGATCGCGCCCGATGATGTTCGTGTACACCTCCAGCTTGGAGAACGCTGCGTAGGCAGGCGCCGAGAAGTACAGCAGGAAGATGAACAGCAGTGACCATGCCACGGACTGCCGCGCCTCACGCACCGACGGTGTCGTGAAGTAGCGCATCAGGATGTGCGGCAGCGAGGCCGTGCCGACCATCATGCACAGGATGATCGCAAAGAAGTTCAGCGGACTGTAGTTGATGAAGGGCTGAATGTGCGGCTTGAGGCTTGCTGCCGCCGCCAGTCCGTTGGCGAGCATCTCCTGTTCGCGCGCCGTAATGTCCGCGATCGCATGTCCATAGGTCAGCTGCGGAATCGGTATCCCGTAGATCTTGGTCGACAGGATCACGATCGGAGTCAGGTAGGCTATGATCAGCACGATGTACTGGGCCACCTGCGTCCAGGTCACCGCTCGCATGCCGCCCAGCATCGAGCAGACCAGGATGCCGACCAGTCCTGCGAACACTGCGATTTCGAACTGCATTCCGAGGAAGCGCGAGGCAATGATGCCCGTGCCGTAGATCTGCGCCGTCACATAGGTGAACGAACAGGCGACGAGCACGATCACGCCCAGCGCCCGGGCGAAATTGCCGCCGTAACGGAAGGACAGGAAGTCGGGTACCGTATAGGCGCCGAATTTGCGCAGATAGGGTCCGATCAGGATGGAGACCAGCACGAAGCCGCCGGTCCATCCGAGCACCCAGGCGAGGCCGTCATAGCCAAGCAGGAACAGCGTGCCCGCCATGCCGACGAAGGACGCCGCCGACATCCAGTCGGCACCGGTGGCCATGCCGTTGTAGAACGCTGGCACGCTGCGGCCTGCCACATAGTATTCCGAGACTTGCGCCGTTCGCGACAGAACGCCGATGATCGCGTAGACCGCGAGCGTGAAGAACACGAACAGGTACCCGAGAATCTTGTTCGGCACCCCGATGATCTCGAGGACGGCGAGCAGAAGGACAAACGCGACGAATCCTCCGGTGTAGAAGCCGTAGATCCGCCCAAGGTTGCTGAGAAAGTCGGAACCGCCGGTTGTTGTGGCCTGTTGCGTAGCCATGTTCAACCCTCCTGATCGTCTTCGGCGAAGCCGAATTCACGGTCGATCCTGTCCTGCTGTCTGGCGAACACGAACAGAATGACCACGAAGGCGATCAGCGAACCCTGCGCGGCCATATAGAAGCCGAGCGGGAAGCCAAGGATCGGCAACTTGATGGTGTTGAGCGGAACCACGAACATGTGGATGACGTATCCGAACAAGAACCAGATGCCGAGGTTGATCAGCATCAGGCGCGAGGTCTTGCGCCAGTGGGCTTCTTCTCGTTCTCTGAGATTGTGGGAGTCAGGCATGGGCTGCATTTCCTCTGTCAGCACTCCGGCATGCGAGCCGGAGGAATCGAGGGGTTGCATACCCTTCGTTGCGGCCCCCCCTGCCGCCTTCCAACCGGTCTTTCGCCAATTTGGAATGTCGGAGGCTAACACTGGGAGTGCCGAGGTCTTTCTAATACTTTCGGAGGGAACCGATGCTGCGGATGCGAACGGCGTCGCGGCCGTTGACAATTCGGGCGCGGCGAGCGCGGGATAGCACGGCGATTCCGTCTGGCAGGATCGGACTGCGATGAAGCTGCTGCAGAAATTCTTTCGTCCCCGGCCGCCGATTGGCGACCGCGAGGCGCTTGCCGACTTCATCGACGCACAATCTGCGTTCATCGTGCAAAAGGGCATCTACGAGTATTCGCGTGCCCGTGCCGGCCATTATTCCAAGGTCCTGTTTGCCGAGGAAGGGTTTGCGCTGGCCGTCGAACGTTCGCGCTGGCAGGCTTATCCGCTCGGGCTTGCGATGATCGGCGAGATGGTCGAGGGGGTATTGCGCCCACATGCCGGCATGCAGCGCCGGGCGGTTCTCGACCAGATGATCCTCGTCGTCCTCTCGGTTTTCGACCGCTATCCGGTGCCGCCGTCGATCGGCGAGGATGGCTGGTTTCAGGCCCGGCGCGAGTTGGAGCAGCGGCTCGACCTTGTTGGCGGGCATGCGCCCAAGCGCGTGATGGACATTCCCGAGCCGCTGGCGGAAACCTATTTTGCGATGATGCCGATCCACGAAAAACTGCGCGGACGGGATTTCGAGACGATACGCAATTACCTGCGCGTCAGCCTGTGCAACATCCATGACGAATTGGTCGATCGCATCGATGCGGCCGCGGTGACCAACACGCTGCTGGCGTAGGATCGCCCGGCCTCTGCCAATGCCCGGCTTGCCGGCCGGCATCGCACGGTCCGGGCCTTCCGAGGGAGGACAATGGATACGACGAGTGGTGCTGCCCCGCTTTTGTCGCTCGACGCCGTTGTCATCGATGCCGAAACGACCGGGCTCGATCCGCGCAAGGCGCGGGTGATCGAGCTTGCCGGCGTGCGTCTGTCGGCCGGAAAGCTGGTCGACGGCGGTTCGTTCGTTCAATTGCTGCGGCCGGCCGATCAACCGATCCCCGCCGAGACGACGCGCATTCACGGCATCGATGATGCCACGGTCGCTGAATCGCCGCTGTTCGTGGACGTCTGGCCGCGCTTCGAGGCGTTCCTCGGCCGGGCTGTCGTCATCGGGCACATGATCGGTTTCGATCTGGCGGTCCTGAAGCGCGAATGCGATCTGGCGGGATTGCCATGGTCCCGGCCTCGAACGCTCGACACCAGACTGCTCGCGGAGATCGTTGCGCCGGACCTCGGCGGATACCAGCTGGAGAATCTTGCGGCCTGGCTCGGCATCGAAGCGGCAGGCCGGCATTCCGCTCTCGGCGATGCGGTCACGACGGCACGGATCTTCCTGGCGCTGCTGCCGAGGCTGCGCGAGCATGGCATCCGGACCGTTGTTCAAGCCGAGCGGGTCTGTCGCGCGCTCACCGCCGTGCTCGACGATCAGGTGCGGATGGGCTGGATCGAGGCGGTCGAAGCGACAGCCCGCATCGATGCAGAACAAACGCTGAAGCGGTTCGACGCCTATGCCTATCGCCACCGCAACCGCGACATCATGCGGTGTCCCGCCATTTTCGTCGGTGCGGACGTTTTGGTAGGCGACGCCCTGGCGCGAATGACGAGCGAGAGAATATCGGCTGTGTACGTCGGCGCGCCGGATGCGGCCGCAGACGACGTCAAGGCCGTCGAGGCCGGGATCGTGACCGAGCGCGACGTGCTGCGGGCGATCGCCCGGCTCGGTGCCCCGGCGCTGGAGCTGCCGGTGCACCGGATCATGAGCAGGCCGCTGGCAGCGATTCCCGAGGACGCGCTCGTCTATCGCGCGATTGGCCGGATGAATCGCCTCAAGACCCGTCATCTCGGCGTCGTCGATGAGGCCGGCCGGGTCGTCGGTGCGTTGTCCGCGCGGGACCTGCTGCGTCTGCGGGCAGGAGAGGCCATCTCGCTCGGGGACGAGATCGAGGATGCCGCGGATACGCAGGCATTGGCGCTGGCCTGGGCGAAGCTGCCGCGGGTTGCGGAGGTGCTCCTCGCGGAAGGATTGTCCGGCCGCCAGATCGCGGACGTGATTTCCAGCGAGCTTTGCGCCCTCACCCGTCAGGCCGCTGTGATGGCCGAGCGGCTCATGCGGGAGCGCGGCGAGGGCGACCCCCCAACGCCATACACCCTGGTCGTGCTCGGGTCTGCCGGGCGCGGCGAAAGCCTGCTGGCGATGGATCAGGACAATGCCGTGATCTTCGCGCAAGGCGAACCGGGAGGCGACGAGGATCGCTGGTTTGAGGCGTTCGGGGCGCATGTTGCAGATATTCTGCACGAGGCCGGTGTGCCCTATTGCAAGGGTGGCGTCATGGCGAAAAACCCGCCCTGGCGAGGCTCGGTTGCAACGTGGCAGGACCGCATCGAGCAGTGGGTCTGGCGCTCCAGTCCAAAGGATCTGCTGTCGGTGGATATCTTCTTCGATCTGCGGGCCGTTCATGGCGACGGCAGCCTTGCCGTCTCCGTCAGGCAGGCGGCCTTCGCGGCAGCGGAGGGGCAGGTCGCATTCGCCAAGCTTCTGGTCGAGGGGATCAGCATCCCCGCGAGCCTGAAATTCTTCGGCGGCATCCGCACTGAAGGCGGTCGCATCGACCTCAAGGCGGCCGGGCTGTTCGGCCTGGTCGCTGCAGCGCGTGCGATGGCGATTCGCTATCATGTGATGGACCGGTCGACATCGCAGCGACTCGCAGGTGTAAAGGCCGTGGTTGGCCGCGGTGAGACCGATCTTGATGCGCTCGACGAGGCCCATGGTGTCTTTCTGGAGCTGATCGTGTCGCAGCAGATTGCGGATGTGGCGCAGGGAACGCCGCCCTCCAATGCGGTGTTGGTCAAGCGATTGTCGGCCCGCGACCGCGAACGATTGAGGGCAGCGCTTCAGGCGGTCGCCGTGATCGATGATTTGACCCGAGACCTGCTGTTCAGGGATTGAGGAGACCCGTCAGCGGCTTTTTGCGCTGCAGCATCAACCGGTTCGCGCCTGTGATTAACCGCCTTGCGACTACGGGCGGAAGGTTGCCTTGCAAGACGGGTCCAGTCAGTGAACAATCGTCAATTGCTGCTTGATCAGCAATGAGTTGATATTCTTTCCCGATCTTTCGTCGGCCTGCGGAACAGATGACTGCAACAACCAATGCAAACACCCATCTCGTCATCGCCGATGACCATCCGCTGTTCCGCGACGCGTTGCGGCAGGCGGTGGCAGGTGTCCTCCCGTCGGCCAGGATCGACGAGGCCGGATCCTTCGAGGACCTGACCGGGCTGCTGGAACAGACCTCCGAGGTCGACCTGATTCTGCTCGACCTCTCGATGCCCGGGATCTCCGGCTTTTCCGGCCTGATCTATCTGCGCGCGCAATACCCGGCGATTCCGGTCGTGATCGTTTCGGCGTCCGACGACAGCGCCACGATCCGCCGCTCGCTCGATTTCGGGGCCTCCGGCTTCATTCCAAAGCGTTTCGGCGTCGAGACGTTGCGTGACGCCATCCTCAAGGTGATGGAAGGCGACGTCTGGGTTCCCGCGGACACCGACCTGTCCGCAGCCAGCGACCCCGACATGACGCGCCTGCGCGACCGCCTGGTAACGCTGACGCCGCAGCAGGTCCGGGTCCTGATGATGCTGTCGGAGGGACTTCTCAACAAGCAGATCGCCTACGAGCTCGGCGTGTCCGAGGCCACGATCAAGGCGCATGTCTCGGCCATCCTGCAAAAGCTCGGCGTCGAGAGCCGCACCCAGGCCGTGATTGCCGCGTCAAAGATCGCCGGCGGCCAGTGGAACCAGGGCACGCCGACGGGGTGAGGCCGCTACAGTGTGGTCAAAAGCACGTTGGCCGCTCTGATATCCGCCGTTTCGGAGTCCTCGGCAAAGCCCTCGAGGGACGATTGGAGCAATCGCCTCGCATCCTCGCGCTGCCCGCGTTCGGCAAATAGTCCGGCAAGATCGATCGCGGCGCGCAGCTCCCAGGCTGTGGCGCCTTGGCGGCGGCTCAAACCCAGGGATTGCATCAGGTAGACCTCTGCTTGCTCAGCCCTGGGCTGCGGCAGCGACAGCAGGACCTTGCCCTTCATTCGCAACAGCTCGGGCATGTAGAGATGATCGCCGCTCTGCTCGACGAGCCGGATCGCGTCGTCGATCAGGCCCGCGCTCTGCTCGAACTGTCCAAGCGCCAACGAACCCTGAACCAGCGCGATGTTGAAGGTCGTGGTGAGCAATTCGTAGCCGGCCTCGTGGAGCTCGCGCAGGCAAGCCCTGATCGTCTCGACGCCATGCGCGGCGTCTCCCCGCCGGATCGCCAGCTCGCCTTTCACGCCGCGGCCGACCACGAGATAGGGACCCATCGACCGAGATTCGGCATGGGCGATGAACTGGTCGATGCTCTCTTCCGCGCCGTCGAGATCGCCGCCCCAGAGCGAGATCGAGACCGCCCAGATCAGCGCGATACAGAGCGTGATCGGGTGCTCCATCTGCGCGGCCTCGGTGACGGTCTGTTGCGCCAGTTGCAGCGCGTCCGCGGGCCGACCCTGCAACCAGAATTCACGCGCCAGCGTGATGCCGGCCCGGTTGCGATGATCGAAGCCGTGAATCGTGCTGATTCGTTCCGTGCCCGGCGCTTGCCAGGCGACTTCCAGCATCTTCATCGCGTCGCGATGCTGGCCGGCCAGGTGGAGCGAGACTCCGAGGAGCGAATGGGCGAGGGCGGTCGAACCGGGATCGCCAAGCGAGCTCGCGACCGCAAGGCTCTGCTGCGCATAGCCAAGCGCGGTGTCGAACTGTCCCATCCGTTCGTGGAAGATATGCATGCGGCCGAGCAGCTGGAGCTGGTTCGGCGTGTCGCCGCGCGCCTCGGCGATCGCAAGACTCCTGCTCAAAGCCAAGCGCGCCGCCTCGCTACCGCCGCGCGTGAACATCAGCGTCAGTCCGAGGGCGGCCTGGATGTGCATTTCCTCGGCGCCGCCGCGCGAGGAGGGAGCAATCGCAAGCAGCGCCCGTTCCGACCAGCGCCGGCATTCGATCAAGAGGGACATCGCGAGGAAGATCGGCGCTGCCGCGGCGGCGAGCGCAATGGCGGTGTTGGCGTCGCCCCCCGTGCCAAAACACCAGTCCAGCGCGGCACGCACGTTGTGAAGCGCGGAGAAGTGGATCGCCCGTTCGTCCGCATTCGGTGTCGCCGTCCATGTGCTGCCGGCCTGTTCCAGCCATCGCCGGTAGTAGCTCGCGTGGCGGGCGGCGAGCGCGGCGTCGTTCGGCTCGATCTCGAGCAGATAGGCGCGCGTGGTATCGAGCAGACGGTAGCGCATCATCGCGCCGATCGGCCGCGGTGCGACCATCGATTTGGCGACGAGACTGTCGATCGCATCGAACAAGTGGGAGCGGTCGGCGCGCTCATCCGGCACGACCTCAAGGACCGCGTCGATGGTGAAGTGACCTGCGAAGACCGCCAGCCTTCGCAGCACGAGGCGCTCGATGTCGGACAGGAGCCCGTAGCTCCAGTCCAAGGTCGCCCGCAACGTCTTCTGTCGCGGTGGCGCAGTGCGTTGGCCCTGCCAAAGCAGATTGAGACGCTCGTCGAGCAGCGCGGCGGTCTGCTCCAGGCCGTAAGCTTCGACACGGCCGGCGGCGAGCTCGATCGCCAGAGCCATGCCGTCGAGCTTGCGACAGATCCGCGCGATGATCGCGGCGTTGGCATCGTCGAGCACGATCTGCGCGCCGCCGGCCGTGGCACGTTCGAGGAAGAGCTGAAGTGCGGGGTAGGTCTGCGCCGCGGCGACTGTCAGACCGGAGCCGTCGGGCGGAACCGCGAGCGGTGCCAGCCGATAGACCTGCTCGCCCTCGACGCGCAGGGCTTCGCGGCTGGTGGCGAGGATATGGACATCCGGCGCAGCGTGGAAGATCTCCGAGGCAAGCGGTGCCGCCGCGGCGATGACATGCTCGCAATTGTCGAGGATCAGCAGTATGCGCTTGTCCCTGACATGCGCGAGCAGCGCGGGCAGGGGATCGTCGGTCTCGGCCGGCAAGCCAAGCATCAGCAGGATCGAGGTGATCACGAGATCGGGATCGCTGAGTGCGGCAAGGTCCACGAAGTGAGCGGCATCGGAGAATGTCTCGAGCAGGTCGTGGGCGATCGCCACTGCGACGGCGGTCTTGCCGACGCCGCCCGGGCCGGCGATCGTGACGAAGCGCGAGGTGAGGAGCTTGTCGGAGATCGCGACGATCGCCTCGTTGCGTCCGACCATCCGTTGCAGCCGGTTCGGCAGCTTGACCGGCGGCAATTCCATCCGCGGTGCGGAGCGCCGTGCTGCCGGAAGGCTCGCCTGCGAGATCGGCGCCACGAAGCAATAGCCGCGGCCTGAGAGCGTGGTGATGTATCGCGCGCCGTCCTTGCCGTCGCCGAGCGCCTTGCGCAGGGCCGCGATGTGAAAGCGCAGGCTGGCTTCTTCGACGGTCAGGCCAGGCCACACCAGCGCCATCAGATCCCACTTGCTGACGACCTCGTTCGGCCGCGACATCAGCGCGATCAGCATATCGAAGGCTTTTGCGCCGAGCGGCAGCGTAACGCCGTCCCGCGTTACGAGCCGTTGATGCGGCGTCACGATGAATGGTCCGAACGACAATGTCCCCGTCGTGGTGCCGGCCGGCTCGGTCATGACGAAATCCTGGTCCTCTCGAACGGACCGGATAGCCAGATGATGGCGATCCGGCAAGTGGGCCGCTGCATCGACACCAGACCACGCATGCAAGCCTTGTGAGGCGCGCACATGGCGACCTCACAATTTCTCACAAGTCCAAACGGGCGTCCTGCGGTCACCGCTGCTAGTCAGTTGCGCGACGGCAAGGAGACATTCATGACGCAAGCGGCAAAAGCACTCTACACGGCCAAGACCCACACCAGTGGCGGCCGACACGACGGCATATCGCGCAGTTCCGACGGCCGCCTCGACGTCAAGCTCTCGCCGCCGGGTGGCGCAGGCATCGGCACCAATCCCGAGCAATTGTTCGCAGCCGGCTGGTCGGCCTGCTTCCAAGGCGCGATGGAAATGGCAGCCCGCAAGCGGAAAATCGTGCTTCCCAGGAAAAGTGCGATCGATGCGGAAATCGATCTTCTTCTCGATGATGGCACTTATGCCCTCCGGGCGCGCCTCAATGTCAGCCTGCCGGGTCTCGATCGCGAGACCGCACAGGGCATCGTCGCTGAAGCGCATCAAACCTGCCCCTACTCCAAGGCCGTCCGCGGCAACATCGACGTCACGGTCGCGCTGGTCTGACGCAGCATCATCAACCACCAGGAGGTCGCAACGCCATGAAGCAGATCATCGATGAGCACCGCCGCCAGTTTCTCGGCATCGCCACAGGAGCCGTCGCCGTCGGCCTCGGCGTGATCGATCTCGCACGCGCCGAGACGGAACCGCTACGATCCTCCGCGTCGAATGCGTCCTTCGGGGCGATCAAGCAGATCGACGCCGGCGTTCTCAACGTCGGTTATGCGGAGGTGGGGCCCTCGAACGGTCCCGTCGCGATCCTGCTGCACGGCTGGCCCTACGACATTCACGCCTTCGTCGATGTCGCGCCGATCCTGGCGAAGGCCGGCTATCGCGTGATCATTCCCTATCTGCGCGGCTACGGCACGACGCATTTCCTCTCCAGTGAGACGCCGCGCAACGGCGAGCCTGCGGCAATGGCCGCCGACATCATCGCTCTGATGGACAAGCTCGACATCAAGAAGGCCGTCGTCGCCGGCTTCGACTGGGGTGCGCGGACCGCCGACATCATCGCCGCGCTGTGGCCGGACCGCTGCCGCGCGCTGGTGTCGGTCAGCGGCTATCTGATCTCCAGCCAGGCTGCCGGCAACGCGCCGTTGCCGCCGCAGGCGGAGCTGCAATGGTGGTACCAGTTCTACTTCGCGACCGAACGCGGCCGCGCCGGATACGAGAAGTACACGCACGATTTCGCCAAGCTGATCTGGAAGCTCGCCTCGCCGCAGTGGAAGTTCGACGACGCCACCTTCAATCGCAGCGCGGCGGCCCTCGACAACAAGGATCACGTCGCGATCACGATCCACAATTACCGCTGGCGGCTCGGACTCGCCGAGGGCGAAGCGAAATACGAGCATCTCGAAAAGAAGCTGGCCGCAGCCCCTCAGATCGATGTGCCGACGATCACGATGGAAGGCGACGCCAACGGCGCGCCGCATCCCGATCCGAGCGCCTATGCCAGCAAATTCTCGGGCCGTTACGAGTTTCGCCTGATCACCGGCGGCATTGGCCATAATCTGCCGCAGGAAGCACCGCAAGCCTTTGCCAAGGCCGTCATCGACGCCGATGGCGCCTGAGCATCTGTCAGCACCTCGGTCCAGCCCGGCTGGATC
This sequence comes from Bradyrhizobium diversitatis, assembly GCF_016031635.1. GTDB lineage: Bacteria > Pseudomonadota > Alphaproteobacteria > Rhizobiales > Xanthobacteraceae > Bradyrhizobium > Bradyrhizobium diversitatis. Next base: position 30,007 of record NZ_JACEGD010000045.1, on the reverse strand, counting down.
GAGGATCGCCCCGTTGATCCCAGCTTGAAGAACGTCATGCCGCCAACCGAACCTGAAAAGAAGAAGTCCTTCTACGCCACGATGATCGTGCTGACGGTGGTCCTGCTTGTCGTGCTCCTGACCTGCGTGCCGTATCTCGTCACGATCGCCTCCGCAGAGGGGCCGGCAGAACGCAGCGCGGCGGATGCTTCGCCGATCTTCGGCGTCACGATTCCGCAAGGCTACAAGCAGTGGGAGCTGGTCGCGCCGGCCGAGGAGGCGGCGCCACTCGACGAGCTTCGCGCTGTGGTCGGCAACCAGACCGCAATCGACGCCTATCAAGCCGGGACACTCCCGTTCCCGGACGGCACCATTCTGGTCAAGCGCGCCTGGAAGCGGAAGCAATCGCCGGAGTTCGCGTCCGCAACCATTCCCGGCGCCGCCACCACGGTCCAGGTGATGGTCAAGGATTCCAAGAAATACGCTGCCACCGGCGGCTGGGGTTTCGGCCGCTTCATCAACGGCAGGCCGGTGGACGAGGCCCAGCATCGCACCTGCTTCGCCTGCCACGAGGCCCGCGCCAGGAGCCGCGATTACGTCTTCACGCGCCTGGCGCCCTGAGGTCATCCGGAGACCGTCATGTCCAAGACTTGGTTCATCAGCGGGAGCTCGCGCGGGCTTGGCCGGGCCATCGTGGAAGCCGCGCTCACGACGGGAGATCGCGTGCTTGCGTCGGCCCGGGATCCAGAGCCACTCGAACCGTTGCTTGAGCGCTTCGGTGAAAGGCTTCGGCTTGCAACCCTCGACGTGACCGACGAGGCGGCAGCGCAAGCAGCGGTCGGCTTGGCGGTACAGACATTTGGCGGCGTCGATGTGGTCGTGAACAACGCAGGTTACGGCGATCTCGGATCGGTCGAGGACACCAGCCTGGAGACGTTCCGCCATCAGATCGAGGTCAACCTGATCGGCACCATCATCGTCACCAAGGCGGCGATTCCCGTGCTGCGTCGGCAGCACCGCGGCCACATCGTGCAAGTCTCATCCGTCGGTGGGCGCATTGGTGCTCCGGCCCGCGCGGGCTATTCGGCCGCGAAATGGGGGATCGAGGGCTTTTCGGAATCGCTGGCGCGGGAGATGGCGTTGATCGGCGTGAACGTCACGATCGTCGAGCCCGGCGGCTTTCGCACCGGCTTTGCGCAAGCCGCACATGGGACCGGCGAAGGACGCCCGGAATACGATGCGGTCGTCGGCGCTGCCGTCAGGATGCAACGCGATTACGACGGCCGGCAGCCCGGCGATCCAGCCAAAGCCGCGGCCGTGGTGCTGAAGCTTGCCGATATGGAGCGCCCGCCTCTGCGCATTGCGCTCGGAAGCGATGCCGTCGACGCCATCGCTGCGATCGATAGGCTCCGCCTCGAAGAGCTGGAGAGGTGGCGAACGCTCAGCGTATCGACCGACTACTGACCCCTGCGCCTCACTCCGCCGCCACCATCTGCTGCGTGCGCCACTGACCCAGCAGGGCACGGAGCGAAGCCGGCTTCACGGGCTTGTTGAGCACCGCGATCTTCTCGTCCCGCGCGGCGACCTGCACGGCGGGGCTGCGATCGGCGGTGATCAGGATCGCGGGTATGGCGTCGCCGAAGCGGCGGCGGATCTCGCGGATGGCGGCAATGCCGTTGCCGCGATCGAGGTGATAGTCGACGAGCAGGCCGGTGACGCGCCGTCCGGCTGTTTCGATTGCGGCGATCGCGCCTTCGGGGTCGGCGACCGCGATCACCTCGGCGTCCCAGGCCTTCAGGAGCGTGCGCATGCCGTCGAGGATGGCCGCATCGTTCTCGATGCAGACGATCAGTGCGCCCGAGATCGGCGTGCGCGCCAGCGGCGTCGCGCTGGTCACGGCCGCGGTATGGGTAATTGCCTTGGCCGTCGGCACCGTCACGGAGAACACCGAGCCGCCGCTGGCATTGGCGTCGATGGCGATGCCGTGCTTGAGCACGCGTGCCAGCCGCTCGACGATCGATAACCCCAGCCCCAGGCCGCGCGCGATCCGCGCCCCCTGCTCCAGGCGATGGAATTCCTTGAAGATCTCGCCGCGCTTGACCGGGGGGATGCCGACGCCGGTGTCGTAGACGCAGATCTTGAGCGAGGCGCCACGGCGGCGGCAGCCGACCAGCACGCGGCCGCGCGGGGTGTACTTGATCGCGTTCGAGATCAGGTTCTGGAGCAGGCGCCGCAGCAGGAGCCGGTCCGACTCGACCGGCAGCGAGCAGGGCACGAAGCTGAGCTCCAGGCCCTTGGCACGCGCGATCGGCGCGAACTCGATCTCCAGCGAGCGCATCAGATCGGCCATCTTGAAGCTCGAGATCGAGGTCGTCATCGCGCCGGCATCGAGCCTGGAGATGTCGAGCAGCGCGCCGAGGATCTCCTCGATGGCCTGCAGCGATTCGTCGATGTTCTCCACCAGCCGCGTCTCCTCGCCTTCGTGCTGACGCTCGACCAGGCTCGTGACATAGAGCCGTGCCGCGTTCAGCGGCTGGAGGATGTCGTGGCTGGCGGCGGCGAGGAAGCGCGTCTTGGAGATGCTGGCGTCTTCCGCCGCGCTCTTGGCCAGTGCCAGCTCGGAGTTCAGCCGCGTCAGCTCCTCGGTGCGGTCGCGCACGCGCTTTTCCAGCGTCGCATTGGCGCGCTCCAGGGCTTCCGCGGCTTCGAAAGTGGGCGTGACGTCGGTGAAAGTGATGACGAAGCCGCCGCCGGGCATATGGTTGGTGAGCACTTCGATCACCATGTGGCGTTCCGGCAGGCGTTCGAGATAAGGCTCGCTGTCGGTGGTGTAGGCGGCGAGGCGCCGCTCCAGCAGGGCCTCGCTCTCCTGCGGATGCTCCGGATCGCCCACGCCGATGAATTCCAGGATTTCGCGCAGGGGCGTGCCGAACTGGATCAGATGCGGGGGAACGTTGAGGAGATCGCCGAACTGCCGGTTGGAGCAGATCAGTTGCAGATCGGCATCGAACACGGCGATGCCCTGGCGCACGTGGTTGAGCGCGGTCTGGAGGATCTCGCGGTTGAAATGCAGCGCCGCGTGCGAGTCGTCGAGCAGCTTCAGCGCGGCCTTGGCCGAGACCGTCCGCTTGCGCAGCAGCAGCGACATCACGAGGCGGGAGGAGGCCGCGCCGATCGAGGACGCGATCAGGTGCTCGGCGTGCTGCAGCAGCTCGAAATCGGCGGGTGCTCCGGGCTCCAGCCGCACGTTTCGCCGCGCCGAGAATGCCTCGAAGGAATGCCGCGCACGGTCGGGTCCGAGATATTGCGCCACCGTGGTCTGGATGTCCTGCACGGTGATGCTGGTGCGCCAGCGGCGGAAGCTCGGGGAGATCGGTGCGAGCGTATTGGGCACGAACAGATCGGCCTGCAACAGCTCGATGGACGACGGCTGGCGCGCCAGCGACAGCAGCACATAGGTCAGGATGTTGAGCGACAGCGACCAGATGACGCCGTGCATCAGCGGCGGCAGGTCGGCGCCGAACAGCGCCTGAGGCCGCAGCGCCTCGATGCCGAACGGGCCGTGCTGGAGCAGCATGATGCCTGATGTCGAGGAATCCATGAAGCTCGGAATGAACAGCGTGTAGAGCCACACCACGAAGCCCACAAGCATGCCGCCGATGGCGCCGCGCGCGGTCGCGCGCCGCCAGAGCAGCCCGCCGAAGAAGCTCGGTGCAAGCTGGGCGATGGCGGCAAAGGAGAGCAGACCGATGGCCGCGAGCTGGGTATTGCCGAGCGCGCGATAGTAGAAATAGGCCATCACCATGATGGCGAAGATCGCGAGCCGGCGCGAGCGCAGCAGGAAGTTGCTGAAATCGGCGCCGCCGGCGCGCCCCTCCGGCCGGCGTTTCAGCACCAGCGGCACCACGAGGTCGTTCGAGACCATGATGGAGAGCGCGACGCATTCGACGATCACCATCGCGGTCGCCGCCGACAGCCCGCCGACGAAGATGACGACGCTGAGCAGATCGGCGCCGCCTTCCATCGGCAGCGCCAGCACGTACATGTCGGGTTCGGCCGCGCCGAACGGGAAGGTCACGAGGCCGGCGATCGCGATCGGGATCACGAACAGATTGATGGCGACGAGGTAGAGCGGGAACAGCCATCGCGCGCGGCCGACCTCGGCATCGGAGGAATTCTCCACCACGCTGACGTGGAACTGGCGCGGCAGCAGCATGATCGCGCACAGCGACAGCAGCGTCATGGTCAGGAAGTTGCCGATCGACGGCGAATAGTTGATCGCGCGCACCGCTTCCGGCGTCTTCATCGCGCGCTCGATCAGCTCATGCGGCGAGAACATCCAGAAGGTGACGAAGATGCCGGCGGCGAGGAAGGCGATCAGCTTGATGATGGATTCGGTCGCGACCGCCAGCATCAGGCCGTGCTGGTGCTCGGTGGCATCGGTCTGCCGCGTGCCGAACAGCACCGCGAAGGCGGCCATCGACAGCGTCACCATCAGCGCCACGTCGCCGACGATCGGGATGTGGGAGAAGGCCTGGTCCTCGCTCAGGATCGTCTCGAGCGAGGAGGCAACCGCCTTGAGCTGGAGCGCGATGTAGGGCACCGAGCCGATGATCGCCATCAGCGCGACGGTCGCCGCCACCGCCTGGCTCTTGCCGTAGCGGGCCCCGATGAAGTCGGCGATCGAGGTGATGTTGTGGGTTTTGGCGAGCTGGATCACGCGGCGGAGCACGCCGGCCCCTAACCCGATCATCAGGATCGGGCCGAGATAGATCGCGAGGAAGTCGGTCGAGGTGCGGGTGGCGAAGCCGACCGAGCCGAAGAAGGTCCAGGAGGTGCAGTAGATCGCCAGCGACAGCGGATAGATCAGCCCGGAGGCGCGACCGCGCCCGGCCGGCGAGCGGCGGTCGCCATGGCTCGCCACCAGGAACAGGAAGCCGATATAACCGAACGCGGCGGCGATCACGCCCCAGTCGTGCAGCATGGTGAGCGTGCTTCTCTCCCTGGGCGCTGTCCGCGCCCATGCTCATTTTCCCTGCAAACCTAGCGCGTTGAGCGGTCGCAAGCGACAGCGAAATGCCGGGGGTGGGCGAGGAACCGGGGTTGTCGTTAAGGTGCGGCCGGGAGGTGGCCCTTACTTACTGGAGGACAGGGGAACGCTACATGCGGACTTGTGGAGCACCGACGGTCTCCACAGCGTCATGGCCGGGCCTTGTCCCGGCCATCCACGCCTTCCATGCAGCACAAAGAACATGGATGCCCGGGACAAGCCCGGGCATGACGACCTCTGCAAAATCTCAAATGCACTCCGCCTCGCCATCCGGAGGAGGGTGGCAGGGGGTCTACTCCGCTGCCAGCGACTTCTCGCGCAGCGGCAGGCCGAGGCGGTCCCACACCTGGAGCAGCGCTTCGGCGAGCTGATCGATCAGGCCGTCGTCGTGATAGGGCGAGGGCGTGATGCGCAGGCGCTCGGTGCCCTTGGCGACGGTCGGATAGTTGATCGGCTGGATGTAGATACCGTGCTCTTCGAGCAGGAGGTCGGAGGCCTGCTTGCACTTCTCGGGATCGCCGACGAACAGCGGCACGATGTGGGTGTCGCTCGACATGACGGGTAGGCCGGCGGCATTGAGGATCGCCTTGACGCGGGCGGCGCGGTCCTGGTGGCGCTCGCGCTCCCAGTTCGAGCTCTTCAGGTGCCGGATCGCGGCAGTCGCGGCCGAGCAGACCGCCGGCGGCAGCGCGGTGGTGAAGATGAAGCCCGGCGCGTAGGAGCGCACGGCGTCGATGATCTGGCCATTGGCGGCGATATAGCCGCCGAGACAGCCGAACGCCTTGGCGAGCGTGCCCTCGAGAACGTCGATGCGATGCATGACGCCGTCACGCTCGGCGATGCCGCCGCCGCGCGGGCCGTACATGCCGACGGCATGGACCTCGTCGACATAGGTCATCGCGCCATACGTCTCGGCGAGATCGCAGATCCTGGCGAGCGGCGCGACATCGCCGTCCATGGAATAGAGACTCTCGCAGACGATCAGCTTCGGCCGATTTGGGCCGGCCGCTTTCAACAGCTCTTCGAGATGCGCAACGTCATTGTGGCGGAACACGACCCGCTCGCAGCCGGACTGCCGGATGCCCTCGATCATCGAATTGTGGTTGAGCTCGTCGGACAGGATCAGGCAGTTCGGAATGAGCTTTGCGATTGTGGGGATGCCGGTCTGGTTCGAGACATAGCCCGAGGTGAACAGCAGCGCGGCTTCCTTGCCGTGGAGGTCGGCGAGTTCGGCTTCGAGTTGGACCAGCGGATGGTGCGTGCCGGCAATGTTGCGGGTGCCGCCGGCACCGGTGCCGACGCGCGTCGCGGTCTCGACCATGGCGCCGACCACCTTCGGGTGCTGGCCCATGCCGAGATAGTCGTTGGAGCACCAGATCACGACGTCGCGCTTGCCCTTGGACGAGTGCCACACCGCGTGCGGAAACCGGCCGGCCGTGCGTTCGAGGTCGGCGAACACGCGATAGCGCCGCTCAGTGTGGAGGCGGTCGAGAGCGGAATTGAAGAACTGGTTGTAATCCATCGGCAAGACCTGCAACGGAACCCGGCCATGACGGCCGCTCATTTTTTAGAGCTTTTCAAGCTCCAATGTCTATGCGCCAGCACACATTTGAGGCAAGGCGAGCGTGCCAATTGATAACCGCCGGTCCGGCGGCGATTGTTGATTTGGATCAAGCGCCTAGCACAGGACTGCCGGCCGCGACCGGCCCGACCGGGGGGAGGCAGGGCTGCCGTGGACATTTTGTCCATGGCGCGCGCACCATCCATGATGGCCAAGCTGGCTGCACCAACGCCATAGCCTTGCCCGGCTAGGGCTGCGCGCCGGTCAGTCGGACAGCCCATGCGAAAGGAAGCCCCGATGAAGCGTGTCATGATCCTCAACGGTCCCAACCTCAACATGCTCGGCATCCGCGAGCCGCACATCTACGGTACGACGACGCTCGCAGAGATCAACGCGAGCTGCGAGGACGCCGCCGCCAAGCTCGGGCTCAAGCTCGCCTTCCACCAGTCCAACCACGAGGGCGTGCTCGTCGACCTGATCCAGTCGGCGCGGCAGGATGCCGATGCCATCGTCATCAACCCGGCCGGTCTCTCCTTCACCTCGGTTTCGATCATGGACGCGATCAAGACATTCGAGGGCCCGGTGCTGGAGGTCCACATCTCCAACATCCACGCCCGCGACGAATATCACCGGCACTCCAAGATCTCGTTCGTGGCGACCGGCGCGATCTGCGGGCTGGGACCGTTCGGCTACGTCGCGGCGCTGCACGCGATTGCGAACATGAAGTGAGTGGTAGCCGCGGCGGTGGTGGTCTGCTCCCTCGCCCCGCTTGCGGGGAGAGGGTTGGGGTGAGGGGGACTCTCCGCGGAGACGGTGAGAATTGAGTTCGTGGAGAGTCCCCCTCACCCGGAATCCGCGCTACGCGCGCATTCCGGCCTCTCCCCGCAGGCGGGGAGAGGCGAAGAACTCACGTCGTCCGAAACTGCAGCACGCCGTCCTTTGTCTCGGCCGTCAGCCGGCCCTCGACGATCATATAGTTGACGTGGGCGACGAGTTCGCCGGCGGCAAAGCCCATCTGGTGCTCGTCCAGCACGTGCTTGTTGAACACGACAGGCACCAAGGCGCGCGATGTCTGCGGCATCTCGCGGCAGGCTTCCGCGATCAGGCGGCAGCGCTCCTCGTGATGGTCGGCGAGCTGCTTGATGCGGGTCTTCAGTCCATAGAACGGCACGCCATGGCCGGGCAGCACCAGCAGATCATAGGGCAGGGTGGTGGTGAGGCTCGCGAGCGAGGCCAGGTATTCGCCGAGCGAGTTCTGGTCGGGCTCGACCGCCCAGACGCTGACATTCGGCGAGATCTTGCTCAGCACCTGGTCGGCGGAGAGGAACAGCTTGTCGTCGGCGCAATACAGCATGACCTGGTCGAGCGCGTGGCCGCCGCCGGTGATCACCTTGAAGCGGCGCGTGCCGATCACGACCTCGTCGCCATGCGAGATGCGGCGGTAGGACGGCGGCAGCACCGAGACGCGCTTGAGATAATCCTGGCCGCGCCCGAGCAGCTTCTCGGTCAGCGACTCGTCCATGCCGTGACGGCGGAAGAACAGCCGCTGCGCCTCGCGCCGCTCCTCGGTGCCGCGGTTCTGGTGATAGACCGATTGCAGATATTCGACCTGCGACATCACCAGCGGACAGTCGAAGCGCTCGACGATCCAGCCGGCGAGGCCGACATGGTCCGGGTGGGAGTGGGTGACGATCAGGCGCGTGATGTTGACGCCCTTCAGCGGCCCCTCGAACAGTTTCGTCCAGGCCTCGATCGTCTCCTCGTTGCCGAACCCGGCATCGATCATCGCATAGCCGTCGCCGTCGGCGAGCAGGTAGATGTTCACGTGGTTGAGGCGGAACGGCAGTTTCAGCCGCGCCCACAACACGCCGGGCCTGATCTCCACAACCTCTTCGGGGCCGGGGTGCTGTTCCCAGGGATAGCGCAGGGCCTCGGCCGAGGACTGTGCGATGTCGGTTTTTGAGCTCATGCTACCCGCTTAAACCCAGCGCGCGCATGGCGCCAGCCGAAAAAGCACGCATGGCGGGCGCCGCATGGCCGTCATACCGGCCGTGTTTTCCGCCTCCCGGTTTGAAGTCGCCAAAATATGCCGTCATTTCCGGGCTCGCATGAGCGCGACCTCTGGTGCGCGGTTGCGCACCTGAGAATCCGGAGATCGTGGTGCGGGATCCCGGCGTCGCCGCTTCGAAGTCGCCGGAATGACGATCAGGCCGCCCGCATGTCGTTGAGGAACGCGTCGATTTCCCCACGCAGCATATCGGCCTCGCGCCGCAGCGCGTCCGAGGCGCTCAGCACGTCGCCTGCCGCAGCGCCCGCTTCGGCGGACGCAGTGGAGACGCCGACGATGTTGCTGGAGACTTCGCTGGTGCCGCCGGCGGCATGCTGGATGTTGCGGGCGATTTCGCGCGTGGCGGCGCCCTGTTCCTCGACAGCGGCTGCGATCGTCGTGGTGACGTCGTTGATCTCGCCGATGATCCGGCCGATGCCCTGGATGGCGCCGACCGCGGAGGTCGTGACTGACTGCATGCTGGCGATCTGGGTGCGGATCTCGTCTGTCGCCTTGGCGGTCTGGCTCGCCAGGCTCTTCACCTCGGAGGCCACTACGGCGAAGCCGCGGCCGGCCTCGCCTGCGCGTGCGGCCTCGATGGTGGCGTTGAGCGCGAGCAGGTTGGTCTGCGAGGCGATGGTCTGGATCAGGTCGACGACGACGCTGATGCGGCTCGCGCTGTCGGCGAGGCTCTGCACCGTGGCGTCGGTTGCTCCCGCTTCGTCGACCGCCTTCTTGGCGATCTCGGCGGAGGTCACGACCTGGCGGCTGATCTCCTGGATCGAGGAGGACAGCTGCTCGGTGCCGGCCGACACGGTCTGCACGTTGACAGACGTTTCCTCCGCGGCGGAGGCGACTGCGTTCACGAGCGCGTTGGACTGGTCGGCGGTGTTCGACATGCTCTGCGCGGTCGATTGCATCGAATTGGCTGACTGCGCCAGATTGTCGAGCGCGGAGCGCACCGCGCTTTCGAATTCGGCGATCTTCGCTTCCATGCGCGCGGCACGCTCGGTCTTGGCGATACGGTCCCTATCCTGCTCGCTCGCCAGCGCACGGGCCTCGATCATGCTCTCCCGGAACACTTGCAGCGTGTTCGCCATCACCGAGATCTCGTCGTTGTGGTTCTTCGAGCGGTAGATGTCGGTTTCGAGGTCGCCGTTCGCGAGCAGTCGCATCGACTGATGCAGGGCGCCGATCCGGCGCAGGATGCTGCGTCCGACATAGAGCCAGACGAACAGCGCCGAGCCGACCAGCATCAACGCGCCCATCGCCAGCATGACCGACGTCGCGAGCGAAATCTCCTGCCGCGCCTGGAAGGTCGAGGCGTTGGTCTCCTTCTGCACGCCGTCGACGAGCTGCTGCACGCTGATGCCGAGACCGACATTGAGCTTGCGGGTCTCGTCCAGGATGGTCTGGCCATAGTCGATGGAGTCGAGCTCCTTCTCGCGCAGATTGAACACGCCGGTCTTGCCGGTGCCGAGCGCGAGCAGCTTTTCCGCCGTCTCGCGCAGCATCTTGTTGCCCTGGTTGTCCGGCAGCAGGTCGAGGTTGGAGCGCAGGCGTCCCTGCGCGGTCTTGAACTCCTTCTGGATGTCGTCGAGCTTGTCGCTCGTGTTCGCCGACAGCGCGGCGCTCATGTTGGCGGCGGCGAGATTGCCGCTGGCGACGACGTTGCCGAGCTGACCGACGGTCTGCGCGGCGTCGGTCGCGTCTGCGGCTGACAGATCGGCTGAACCGAGAATGGCATTGACACGGGTCTGCGCGTCCAGCATCGCCGGGCTCGCTGCGCCGACGAACGCGCCCTGCGCGCCGCGAAGGGCGTCATATTGTTTGTCGTGGAGGGCCGCGATGTCGAGCCGTTCGCGGGCGGCCTTCGCCAGGCTCTGAGCCGCCTCGTTGATGCTCTTCATCGTGTCGCTGAGGCCGGAGACGACGCTCTTGTCGCCGCCGAGCTCGATGATCTCGTTGAGCTTTTGCTGCGTCTGCTCCTGCAATTCCTTGAGCTTCTTGGTGCGCTCGCTCAGGGCGTCCTCGCTTTGCGCCGCTAGCAGGGCAGGCCCCTGGGCCGCAAGGCTGGCGCTCAGTGCCGATAGTTGCAGGCTGGCGGCAAGGCGCGGAATGTCCCGCCCGCTCAGTTCGGTCATGCGTCCGCCGAGATTCTGCAGCGCCAGGCCGGCGCCGGCCGCGATCACGAGGCCCATGCCCGCGATCACTGCAAAGGCCGCGAACAGGCTGCCGCGCACGCCCCATTTCGGCATTCTGAAACGAGGACGGAAACGGCCAAGGAAACGGCCAAGGCCCAGACGGATCGCCATCGAAAATTCCCCCAATGTTCTTGCTTCTGTTTGTGAGCGCAGTATCGGCAGCACCGGTTAAAAAATCGCGCTTGGCACAATTGGTTGCGCATGTTCCGTAGAGCGAAAAAAGAAGGGCCGGCAACGAGGCCGGCCCTTCATCGTGATAAGGTTTTGATAACCGGTCAGTAGGGCCCGGCCGCCGAGCCTGCCCAGTTGAAGCGGTAGTTGACACCTGCCTTGAAGGTATGGTCGTCGGTGGTGAAGTTGCCGGTGCCCACCAGCGGCCCCGCCGTGAAGTGCGCATCGCCGAAATTGTAGTACTGGTACTCGGCCTTGGCCGACCAGTTCGGGGCGAACATGTATTCCAGGCCGGCGCCGACGGTGTAGCCGTTGCGGTGATCGCCATCGATGATGAAGCCGGTCGGCACGCCGCCCACAGTCACCTTCTCGTTGTTGTCCGAATAGGCGTAGCCGCCCTTCACGTAGAGCAGGCCGGGGCCCCAGGTATAGCCGACGCGGCCGGTGATCGAGCCGAGGCCGCGCTGGTCATTGGTATAGGCGATGCCGCCCGGAAACACTGCGCCGACGCTGCCCGTGAGCCAGGAATACTGGCCTTCGACGCCGACCACGAAGTTCGGGTTGAACTGCCAGTCCGCGCCGACCTGCACGCCGCCGAGGAAGCGGCCGTTGCCGTTGCTGCCGGTGGAGAGGCCGTTGAAATTGTTGTCGCTGGAGAACGCGCCGCCGACATGGCCGCCGATATAGAAGCCGGTCCAATTGTAGATCGGCGCGGCGTAGGCCGGCGCGGGCGACTTGTAGTAGCTGCGGTTGCCGAGGTCGGCGCCGACGGCCGGCGCAGCCGCGCCCACCACGAGCAGCGCCACGGTCGCAAACAGAATCTTCTTCATCGTCTTGAACTCCAACACGTAAGGTCCCCGGCAGGCGCGCTTTCCTGCGCCGTCGTTGGTTTTGCAGATAGCTCGCTTTTGATGAAAATGCTGTCACATGCATGGCACGGCGACAGCCAACCTAACTTATTGGGCTGTAAATGATTTTCGTGCTTAATGGCGGCTTAAGAAGTGATGAAGGAAGGCTTAACTTCGCGCAACCCAGGTAACTTGCGCGCGCCTCTTGTTAACCAAGACGCCGCCGCACCTCATCGCGCATCTGTTCGCGAAAGGCCGCGCGCTTTGCCGGCCGGTCTTCCTCGCGCACGTCATGACGATCGAAGATGTCGAACTTCTCCAGGATTGGATAGCGCTCGCTCGCCATCGCGAGCACGCGCAGTACCCTGGTCGCCGCCGGCGTCGGGCCACTGACCTCCCAGCGCCGGATGGTGTCGGCGCCACCCTTCTCAGGCAATCCGCACAGCTTCGCCATATCGGCCGCCGAGAGCTTGCGCTCGAGGGCATCGGAGAGGTCGCTGCGAAGCTGCTTCAGTTCGGGGCCGGTCATGCTGCTCGCGTCCAGGGAAGTGGCTGAACGCAATGCACTAGCGCTGATTCGGGTCCATCCGAAGGCGGCGGGTGCGTGCCCCGCGCTCCGTCTTGAAATTGGCCCTCGGTCGGCATGTCCAACTCGGTCTCCACCTGCAGCAATACTACGAGATAGAGCGAGGCGGGACCCCCGGTGGCCGATCAACCCGCGCCACTCGCCGGTCCGGAGAGCAGATAGAGCGCGATCAGCAATGTCGCGACCGACAGCATCGTCGTGATCGAGACCGTGGCCGCAACCAGCTTCTCCTCCACCTTGTGCTCGTGCGCGAGGACATACACGGTTTTCGCCGTCGGTACGGCGGCGCAGACGACCGCCGCAACCGTGTACAGAGGGTTGAGGCCCATGACGACGCAGAGTCCGTACACGATGAGCGGCATAACCACCAGTTTCACCGCCGCGAGTGCAAACGACGCTTTCAGGTTAGACCGCAGGCCCTCGACGGACAGGCCGAGCCCGATGGCAAACAGCGCGCACGGCGTGAGCGCGGCAGCGATCATGTTGAGGTAGGCCGCGACCGGCGCCGGAATCGGCAATCCCGCTATCGCCCACGCGAGGCCGATGAACGTCGACAGCACCATGGGATTGAGCAGGATTTGCTTTGCCAGTCCCGTAGAAAGCGCGGACCGCCCGCGAGAATCGCGCTTTTCCAGCAGGATCACCGTGATCGGAAACATCACCGCGGCCACGAACACCGTCGCGACAGCCGCGGGCAGGACGGCGGGTTGGCCGTAGATCGCATGCAGGATCGGCAGCGCGACGAACCCGGTGTTGGTCATCGCGGCTGCCATCCCATGGATGGTGCTGCTGGCGAGATCGTGTTTGCCACCTGTGCGGACCGGCAGGAACACCAAAGCGAAGCAGATGAGTGAGCCGCCGCCGAACGCGAGCAGAAAGCGCCATTCCAACAGATTGCGCGCCGGCTCCTGGGCGATCGTGACGATCAGCAGCGCCGGCATCGCCACGTTGTAGGCAAAGTGGACCAGGGCATCGGCAAGCGAGCGGGAGAGATAGCGAAGCTCACCCGCGAGCCAGCCGGTGACGATGATCGCGAATACGGGAAGAACGAGGCTGGCGACCTCCATCCGGCTTCCCCCTCGCTGCCAATGACCGCAACGAGAGGTTACCCCGGCAATGGAATGACGTCACTGCCCAACGTTCAGCGAGGAGCAGGTCTAGTGGCGTGTCCCGGACGCGCGAAGCGCGAGCCGGGACCCAGGGGCTGCAAGGCCCGGCGCTGCGATGGGCCCCGGCTCTGCAGCACACCGCTTCACCGGACGATGCTTCGCATCGCCGGGGGAAGCGCTGCGCTGCGTCCGGGGCACGAGAACGGCTTACTCCGCCGAATCGAGACGCCCCGGCTCAGATTCCACGGGCGGTCTGTTGACCGATCACGCAGCGCCATCCAGCGAGTCGCTCGGCCGGATGCTGGTTCATCCATTCGGCGAGTTGCGGCGCGCCCATCAGGCAGGACTGCACCGAGATTTGCGCAAAGTCCGATGTGGTGACGATCTGCTCGTGACAATTAGAGGGAGAGGCGAGGCTGCAAAGCACGGCGATGATCTTGATCACGATACGTTACTCCCCGTCGCGGCCGATGAACGTGCGACCGATCGCCGGTTCGTCCTGCGCCTCGGCGGCCGAGTTCGCCGGAGGAAAGATGCTGTCGTAGATGGCGCGCGCCTCCTGAATGAGACGCGCTCGCTCGCGCTCGGACTTTGAGACAAATCGAATGACTTCGCCCATGGTCGCTCCAAATCTCAACTCATGAATCTGTCATGAGATGACGCAAAACATCCAATCGTCATCTATGGTGCCGCCGTCGACCTTGAAGCGGCTTGTCAGTCACGACCGAATAAAAAGCGCGTGACCGCACATCCCAACGTGCCGGTGTTCTTATTGGGTTGCAAGGCTGGTCCACCACTTCATGTCGGTTGCGCAGCTCCAGCAGCCGAGCGGGGGGAATGCTTATGTCAGCCTGTCCTTGCGCCCGTCGGCAAGGAAAGTCTCACGAAGCAAATGCTGCCGGAGCGAATATGTTTCGCCTCTTGCGGCGTCCAAGTTTTTGGAACGATCTCGAAATTCGGTGCATCCGCCCCGGCCAGTACCTCAGGCCGCCGGCGCTTGCTCCTTTCGTCCCGGCACCGCCGCGAGCAGCTCGCGCGTATAGGCATGCTCGGGCGCGGCGAACAGTTGTGCGGTCGGCGTCAGCTCGACGATGGCGCCGCGTTGCATCACCGCGATGCGGTCGCAGATCTGGGCTGCGACGCGCAGATCGTGGGTGATGAACAGCATCGAGAGGCCGAGACGCGCCTTGAGGTCTTCGAGCAGTCTCAACACCTGCGCCTGCACCGAGACGTCGAGTGCGGAGACGGCCTCGTCGGCGACGATGATCTCCGGCTCGAGCGCAAGCGCGCGCGCAATGCCGATGCGCTGACGCTGGCCGCCGGAGAATTCGTGCGGATAGCGTTCGAGCGCGCCGGCGTCCAGGCCGACCATCTTGAGGAGATCGCGGGCGCGGTCGAACGCGACCTTCGTATCGACACCGGCCGCGATCGGGCCGTCGGCGATGATGTGACCGATCTTGCGGCGCGGATTGAGCGAGGCGAACGGATCCTGAAAGATCATCTGGATGCGATGACGCTCGGCGCGCAGCGCCTTGCCGGAAAGCGAGGTCAGGTCGGTCTCACCGATCCGCACCGTGCCGCGGTCGGCCTCGATCAGCCGCATCACCAGGCGCGCCACGGACGATTTGCCCGAACCGGATTCGCCGACCAGGCCGAGCGTCTCGCCCTTGAGGATGCTGAAATTGACCGCGCGCGCCGCATCGACGCGGCGGTCCTCGCGAAACCAGCCGCCCGAGGTGACGTAGGTCTTGTCCAGCCCGATCACCTCGACGGCCCTGGCCCGATCGTCGAGAGGAGCGCGCGCCGGCGGATCCATCGACGGCACGGCGGCGAGCAGCGCCTTGGTGTAGTCGTGCTGCGGCGCGCTGAAGACGGTCGCGGCGGGACCTTCCTCGACGACCTTGCCGTGCCTGAGCACCACGACCTGGTCGGCAATGTCGGCGACGACGCCGAAATCATGGGTGATGAACATCACCGCCATGTTGCGGTTGCGCTGGAGATTGCGGATCAGCTTCAGGATCTGCGCCTGCGTGGTGACGTCGAGCGCGGTCGTCGGCTCGTCCGCGACCAGCACGGCCGGCTCGAGCGCGAGGGCCATCGCGATCATGGCGCGCTGGCGCTGGCCGCCGGAGAGCTGGTGCGGATAGGCGCGCACGATTCGTTCCGGGTCGGGCAGGCCGACTTCGCGTGCCAATGCGAGCGCCCTCGCGCGGCGTTCCCTCGGCGTCAGCAGGCCGTGCGCCTCGAACATCTCCGCCATCTGGTCGCCGATCCGCATCAAGGGATTGAGCGCCGTCATCGGCTCCTGGAAGATCATCGCGAGCCGGCGGCCGCGCAGGTCGCGCCAGCCGTCGTCGTCGAGCTTGAGCAGGTCGCGGCCCTCGAACATGATCTCGCCGGCCGTGACGTCGACCGTATCGGGCAAGAGGCCCATCAGCGCGTGCGCGCACATCGATTTGCCGGAACCGGATTCGCCGACCACGCAGACGATCTTGCCGGCCCGCAGGTCCAGCGAGATGCCGTCGACGGCGTAAGGCCGTTCGGCGCTCTTGGGCAGCGCGATCCGCAGGTTCTTGATCGCGACGGTGGCGGGGGCGGTCATGTCAGCGTCCCTCGCGCGACAGGCGCGGATTGAGCGCATCGTTGAGCCCTTCGCCGATCAGATTGAGGCCGAGCACCGAGATCAGGATGGCGACGCCGGGAAATACCGTGATCCACCACGCTTGGCGGATCACGGTGCGGCCGGCGCCGACCATGTAGCCCCAGGAAATCAGATTGGGATCGCCGAGGCCGAGGAACGACAGCGAGGATTCCAGGAGGATCGCGGTCGCCACCATCAGCGAGGCCAGCACGATCACGGGCGACAGCGCGTTCGGCAGGATCTCGCGCAGGATGATCCAGCTGTTGCTCTGGCCGGTGACCACGGCGGCCTGGACATATTCGCGTGTGCGCAGCGACAGCACCTCGCCGCGGACGAGGCGTGCCACCGGCGGCCAGCTCACGATGGCGATCGAGGCCACGATCGAATAGATCGAGGGCTGCAGGATCGCGACCAGCACGATCGCCAGCGCGAAGCTCGGAATGGTCTGGAAGAACTCGGTGAAGCGCATCAGGGCGTCATCGACCTTGCCGCCGAAATAGCCGGCCATGGCGCCGATCGGCACGCCGACGATCAGTGCGACCAGCGTGGAGACGAGGCCGACCAGCAGCGAGACCCGTGCGCCGAAGATCATGCCGGCGAACACGTCGCGGCCGAGCGCGTCAGTACCGAGCGGCACGGTCGAGAGCGTGAACGGCGGCAGGAACGGCCGCTGCACCATGCGCCACGGCGAGTTCGGGAACAGCATCGGTCCGAACACCGCGACGGAGATCGCAAGCAGGAGGATGACGAGCCCGATGACCCCGCTCGGGCTCTTCAGCATCGATTTCCAGAACTGTTTCATGAGGCGAATTCGATGCGTGGATCGACCAGCCGGTAGACCAGGTCGGTGATGAGGTTGAAGATCAGGACCATGGCGGAGCAGATCACGAAGACGCCGAGCAGCAGATTGTAGTCCCGCTGCAGCAGCGCGTCGTACATCAGGCGCCCGATGCCCGGCCAGGCGAACACAGTCTCGGTGATGACGGCGCCGCCGATCAGCGTGCCTGAATGGACGCCGGCGAGCGTCACGACGGGAAGCAGCGCGTTGCGCAGCACGTGGCGGCGCTGGATCACGGCGTCGGAGAGACCTTTTGCACGCGCGGTCTTGACGAAGTCGAGCCGTTTCACCTCCAGCATCGAGGCGCGCGTCATGCGGGTATAGGTCGCCATGAAGAACAGGCCGAGCGTCATCGCCGGCATGATCAGGTGTTTTGCGACGTCGAGCGCATGAGCAGGGCCGGTGAGATTGGCGCCGACCGTCTCGTAACCGAAGCTCGGCAACCAATCCATGGTGACCGAGAACAGCAGGATGCCCATCAGCGCCACCCAGAAGATCGGCATGGCGTAGAAGATCAGCGCGAACACAGTGATGGCGGTGTCGAGGAAGGTGCCGGCAAAGCGCGCGGCGAAGGTGCCGAACAGGACGCCGAGCGCGAGCGAGATCGCGAAGGCGGTCAGTGTCAGCAGCAGCGTCGCCGGCAGCCGTTCGCCGATCAGCTTTGCGACTGGCGCCTGCTGGCGGAAGGAGAAGCCAAGGTCGAGCGTCACGACGCCCTTGACGTAGATGAAGAGCTGCTCCGGCAATGGCTTGTCGAGCCCGAACTTTTCCCGGAGCTGCTTGACGAAGACCTGATCGGTGGCCCCGGCCTCGCCCGCCATCACCATGGCGGGGTCGCCGGGCGCAAGCCGGATCAGGAAGAAATTGAGGACGACGATCGCGAGCAGGACGATCACGCCCTTCACGACACGCTGGGCAACAAAGGAGAGCATCTAGAGAGTCATGTCTTGGAGCGTGGCCTAGAGCCACGGTGACGGTGAACTCCCTCGCCCCGCTTGCGGGGAGAGGGTCGGGGTGAGGGGGATTCTCCGCGGGGACGGCGAGAATTGGACTCGCGGAGACTCCCCCTCACCCGAATGCGCGCAAAGCGCACATTCGACCTCTCCCCGCAAGCGGGGAAAGGTGAAAGGCGGCGCCTCACTTGTCGAGCCATGCGTCCTTGAAGCCGTCATTGACCCCGATCCCCGTGGTGATCAGGTTCTTGACCTTGCAACGCATGATGGTTGGGAACTGCAGCTCGAGCATCCAGGCCACCGGCACGTCCTCGACCAGGATCTTCTGCGCCTTCTCGTAGATCTCCTTGCGCTTGGAATCCGGCGTCGCGACCGCGCCGTCGGCGAACAGCTTGTCGATCTCCGGGTTGGAATAGCCCTCGACGTTGTTGAACATCTGGCCCTTGGCGATGGCACTGGAGACGTAGTTGCGCCCCACCCCGAGCGCGGGATCGCCATACTGGTACAGATATGTGAAGGCGATGTCGTAGTCCCACTCGGCGATCTTCTGGTTGCCGCCGGCAACGTCGGTGGCGATCGTCTCGATGGTCATGCCGACGTCCTGGAGATTCTGCTTCACCGCTTCGCCCCAGCGCTGCCAGGTCTCGCCATAGGCGAGCGGCAGCAGGCGGATCTTCTCGCCCTTGTAGCCGGCTTCCTTCAGCAGCGCCTTGGCCTTGGCCGGATCGTACGGATATTTCTTCACGTCGTCGGTGTAGAACTTGATGGTCGAGGCTGACGGGCCGGTCGCGACCTTGCCGAGCCCGTTCCAGATCACGTCCTTGGCGAAGTCGCGGTCGATCGCGTACATGATCGCCTGCCGCACCCGCTTGTCCGCGAGCGGCCCCTGGCGGTTGTTCAGCCACAGCCACGCCAGCGGCGAGAAGAACTCCCAGCCGGCGCCGGTGACGCAGGTGTCCTTCAGCTTGGACAGCCGCGGCACGTCGAAATTCTCGACCGAGCCGCCGGGCAGCACGTCCACCTTGCCGGTCTCATACGCCACCGCGCGCGCCGCGGCGTCGGGAATGACCTGCCAGTAGATCTCGTCGAGATAGGGCTTGCCCTTCTCGTGGTAGTTCGGGTTCTTGACTAGGCGGATGAACGAGCCCTTCTGCCATTCCTTGAACATGAAGGGGCCGGTGCCGACAGGCGCGTTGTTGTAGGGATTGGTCTTCCAGTCGGTGCCTTCGTAGAGATGCTTCGGCACCATCGGCATCGAGCCGACCTCGAAGATGCCGAGGAAGGGCCCGAACGGCTGTTTCAACGTGAACACCACCGTGTAGTCGTCGGGCGCCTCGACCTTCTCGACCTGCGCGAGATTGTTGCGGGCGCGCGCGTGGGTCTGCTTCAGCATCTCGATCGAAAACAGAACGTCGGCGGCGGTGAAGGGCTTGCCGTCATGCCAGGTCACGCCCTTCTTGAGCTTGAAGGTGTAGGTCTTGGCGTCCTCGCTGACGCTCCAGCTCTCGGCAAGCTCCGGCTGCGGCTCGAGCTTGGGGCTGTAGCGCAGCAGGCCTTCGAAGATGTTGCCCGACACCATCTGGGTCGGGCCGTTCTGGATCTGCGCAAGCATCAGGCCGGGTGGCTCGGGCTGGATCACGGCATTGATCGCGCCCCCTGTTTTCGGCGCTTGTGCCAGCGCCGGGGCCGTAAGGCCGCAAGCCAGGAGAAGACCAAGCAACACTCGTTTTGACATGTCGTATCTTTCTCAAGCGAGGCCAGCCGCACACGCTTCGCAACGTCCTGGCGCGCAAAGCGACGGTCGGCCCATCCCAGTCCCCATCCGATATCGAGGCTCACACAGTCTCGTTCGGCGCCGCAAGATGAAAGTCTCGACAGTGTTCGCACAAAAAAAGTACAGCGCGTCCTGTTTCTGCCGCGGGTCCTTCTGCGATGTCAGGCTGGCTCGCGCCGGGCGACCAGGCGGCCTCGCGGCAATGCCGGTCGTGATTGCACAAGCCTGCGCCTGCGACCAAAAGCATCAGGCCGTCATTCTGCGCCGAGCGCCCGCTGCAGCGCCGGCCAGCACCTCTTCCAATTTGTCCGCGGTGCGAAATATCGTCCTCGGAAAGGGCCGCGACGCCGCCGGTGAGTTCATGATGTGCTGCGAATTTGATCCGGATCAAAGCCGAGCCACCGTTGTTGCGATCGAATGGCAACTGGCGGGACGCGGCACTGCGCGTCCCGTTTCCTTGAGCCGTGAGACGATCCATGGACATTCTGACAACGACGATCCCTGCGGGTGACGATAGCGGGCCTGACGTCGCCGGCCTCGATCTCTCGTCGGAGGCGGGCGTGCAGCACTGCCTGCAATTGCTGAACAATGCCGGCCTGCGTCCGACGCGCCAGCGCCTGGCGCTCGGCCAGTTGCTGTTCCTGGGCGGCCACCGTCACGTCACCGCGGAGAGCCTCTACGAAGAGGCGATGGCGACGAACGCGTATCTGTCGCTCGCGACCGTCTACAACACGCTGAACCAGTTCACCGAAGCCGGCCTGCTGCGCCGGATCGCGGCCGACGGCATCAAGTCGTTCTTCGACACCGACACGTCCGTGCATCCGCACTTCTATCTCGAAGGCGAGGATATGCTGGTCGACGTTACCGACGGCCTGGCCTTCACCAAGGTGCCCGAGGCGCTTCCCGGCCACGAGATCGCGCGGCTCGAAGTCATCGTCCACCTGCGCCGGAAGAGAACGTAGCGCCGCGCCTTACCGTAACCCCGCCCGCCGAAATCCCTCCAGATAGTGCTCGCGATCCCCGTCATTGGCCCACGGCAGTTGCGTCGCGATCCAGTGCAGCGAGATGCCCGGTTGGGTGCGACGGAGCTCGCCGAGCGCCATCTCCGCAAGCGATCCGTCACCCGTCATGCCTGCGGAGACCGCGAGCACGCGGTAGGCGCCGGTGAGGTCGCCGCGATGGCGGATTGCCTCGCGCGCCAGCGCGATGGCCTCGTCATAATGCCGCTCGGTGAAGCGGGCATAGGCGGCGATGCCGTGATAGATCGCCAGTGACGGATCGCGCGGTGACAGCCGGATCGCCCTTTGCGCGGCCTCGAACGAATCCCGGGAACGTCCGGCATAGGACAGCGCCAGCGCGTAATAGCCCTGCGCCAGCGAGAAGTTCGGATTGAGCGCGAGCGCCTGCTCGAACTCGGACAGCGCGTCCGCAAGCCTGCGAGTCGAGAAGCAGACGCTGCCGAGCGCGGCATGCGCCCAGGCGTCCTCATGGTCGCAGCGCACCGCGGCGAGCGCGGCGGCTTCCGCGACCGGGGCAACCGCGGCCAGCTCGGCCCAGCCGAGATGCACGCCGAACATGGCGTTCACGGCCAGCACCGACAGCGCCTGGCCGTAGTTCGGATCGATGGCAATTGCGCGCTCGAGCAGCCCCCGGGCGGCGTCGTGATCCTGCCGGGTCACGCGCCAGTAATGCGACAGCGCACGCATCAGCAGGTCCCAGGCGTCCAGGCTCGCGGGCGGCTTGCGATGGGCGCGAAAATTCTCGGCCGCGTGGATCTGCGGCTCGATCGCCGCGGCGATCGCGTTGGTGATTTCGTCCTGCACGGCGAAGACGTCGACGAGCTCGCGGTCATAACGCTCGGCCCAGAGATGATTTCCCGACACGGCGTCGTTGAGCTGCGCGGTGATGCGCACCCTTTTGTCCGCCTTGCGCACGCTGCCTTCGACGACGTAGCGGACGCCGAGCTCCTCGGCGATCTGCCTGATGTGGACCGCGCGCCCCTTGTAGGTGAAGGACGAGTTGCGGGCGATCACCATGAACCAGCGCTGCTTCGACAGTGCGGTGAGGATGTCTTCGCTGATCCCGTCGCCGAAATAGTCCTGCGCGGGATCGCCGCTCATGTTCTCGAAGGCGAGCACCGCGATTCCAGGGCGGTCCGTCACGTGCGGGGGAGCCGGCTTTCCTTCCGTCCGGGCGGGCGAGGCTGCCGCTTCTTCCCGGACCTCGCCGACGAAACGAAAGCCCTTGCGAGGAATGGTCTTGATCAGCCGCTGGGCCGCGCCGTCGTCGCCAATCGCCTTGCGCACGGCGTTGATCCGGCTGTTCAGGGCGGAATCCGAGACGATGCGGTCGCCCCAGATCTGGCTGATCAGGTCACTCTTGCTGACCACACGCGCGCGTTGCGTGACCAGATAAAGCAAGAGATCGAACACTTGCGGCTGCAATGGAACGGCTGCTCCGGCGCAGGTCAATTCGCGCAGATCGCCGTCCAGCACGTTGTTTTCAAAGAAAAATCGCACGTTTCCGTCGTCTCAAGCAAAAATCAAAGTCGTCTCAGGCGAAAATCAACCCTCCGCGAAAGTTCCGGGACGACCGATCCGGCATGGTGCGACGACCAAACTGTGTCGATGTCTCGGCACAACGGAGCATTTCATGACCCAACTTGATCAACAGGTTCATTCTATCGGCCCGGAGGTGACGGGCTCTCGCATTTTCAAGTTCATCGCCTTTCTGTACGGAATTGCGGCATATCTCGTGTTTTTCGTCACCATTCTCTACGCCATCGGCTTCGTCATGGGGGTGATGGTGCCCAAGACCATCGACACCGGAAGCGACTCGTCGACGGTCGAGGCCCTCATCGTCAACCTCCTCCTGATGTCGCTGTTCGCCCTTCAGCACAGCGTGATGGCACGCAAGCAGTTCAAGGCCTGGTGGACGCAATTCGTGCCCAAGCCGGTTGAGCGCTCGACCTATGTACTGTTCGCGAGCCTGTCATTGCTGCTCCTGTTCTGGCAATGGCGCCCGCTGCCGTCGGTCATATGGAGCGTCGAGAATCCGGATGTTGCCGTGACACTGGTCACGCTGTCCTTCGCCGGCTGGGTGCTGGTCTTCACCTCGACCTTCATGATCAACCATTTCGAGCTGTTCGGACTGCATCAGGTGACCGACCATCTCGCCGGCAAGGAGGCGGCGCCGCCGCGCTTCAAGACGCCGCTGCTCTACAAGTTCGTCCGCCATCCGATCTATCTCGGCTTCATCATCGCGTTCTGGGCGGCGCCGACCATGACCGCTGGCCACCTGCTGTTCGCGGCCGTGACCACGCTCTACATCTTCGTCGGCATCGCGCTGGAGGAGAACGATCTCGTCGATCTCTTCGGCGAGGAGTATCGGCAGTACAGGCAACGCGTCTCCATGCTTATCCCCTGGCGCCGGTCGGTATAGTCTCGGCCTCGCCCCGCGCGTCCACCGAAAGGAGAACGCGCGGGGCGCCGACGCGCAATGATGATCCCAAAAAAAGAACGGAGACGCCCAAATGAAACATGTCGGAAACTGCTTCTGTGGCGCGGTCACGGTCGAGGTCACGGGTGCACCGGAGGCGATGGGCTATTGCCATTGCCGCTCCTGCCGCTCCTGGTCGGGCGGTCCGGTCAACGCCTTCAGCCTGTGGAAGCCCGAGGCAGTGCGCATCACCGAAGGCGCTCAGAATGTCGAGACCTTCGTCAAGACGCCGCTCAGCCAGCGCAAATATTGCAGGAAGTGCGGTGGTCATCTCATGACCAACCATCCGCCGCTCGGTCTGGTCGACGTCTTCGCCGCCACCATCCCGACGCTCGCGTTCACGCCCGGCGTCCACGTCAACTATGCCGAGACCGTGCTGCCGATGCGCGACGGCCTGCCCAAGCTGAAGGATTTTCCGGCCGAGTTCGGCGGCAGCGGAGAGATGATGCAGGAGTAGCGGCGCCTGTATCTGGAGGCGATCCTTGCGGCCATCCTTGGTTGACTCGACTGCCGCGGTTCGTGTCACCTCCCCCGTTTGCGGGAGAGGTCGGCGCGTCCGGGCGATGCGAAGCATCGTCCCGCGCGCCGGGTGAGGGCTTCCTCCTCTTGAGGACTGTCCCATTGCGGAAGCACCCTCTCCCCAACCCTCTCCCCAACCCTCTCCCGCAAGCGGGAGAGGGAGCGCAGCTCCGTCGTTGCAACGATCAAGCCTCATCGCATCGCGCTTTAGCCTCCGCGCGATTCAACGACCTTGCGGCAGGAATCCGAGAGCTTCGACTTGTTCTCGCGCAGGCAGGCGTTCATCTGCGGCGGCTTGCCGATATGCTCGGCGCAGAATTTGCTGGCGTCGCCGCGGCAGGCCATTTGCTCCTGGATCGATGGGCCGGACTGTGCAGCAGCCGGCAGGGCGGCAGCAGTGAGCAGCAGCGCGGCAAGAACCGAAATTTTCATAAAGCACCTCTTTGGAATTCTCGTTGGTCCCGACCGGGATCAATCGGGCCGGACCATTCCGCAAAGGCCGGGCGCCGGTCCATGCCATGTTCATGGCAGCGGCGAGCCCTTCCGGCCGGGCAGGGCTATCGCATTTGCGCCTTCACCAGAGGTCGTCATGCCCGGGCTTGTCCCGGGCATCCACGTTCTTGTGCTGCGTGGCAAGGCGTGGATGGCCGGGACAAGCCCGGCCATGACGATGTGGAGACTATCGTGCCCAAAAGTGTGCTGCTCATATGCGATAGCCCCGCCCGACCGCGGTACCCCCATCTTCATGGCATGTATCCCAGCACCGACTTTTGCCATTCAGGCTGCACCTCGGCTGCGAAAACCGGTGATTGCATCGGGACGCCGAACGGGAAGCAGGAGAACAAGATGTCGAAGAGAGCTGGAGCGCTGAGCGCCGGGCTGACGATCATGGCCCTGGCGGGCGCGGCGATGGTGTCGCTGGGCACGAACCCGGCGCAAGCGGTGGTCTATTGCAAGACCGTCGGGGTGCCCAAGGGCTGCGTGGTGCGGCCGACTGCGGCGGTGGTGGTCGCGCCGGGAGCTCCGGTTGCGCGGGCTGCGGTGGCGACCCCCGGTGTCGGCGCGCCCGGCGTCGGCGTGCGCGCAGGTACGCCGATGAATCGCGGCGGGCCGGTCAATCGCGTCGGCGTGCGCTGACCTGTCTTTCACCTCGCCCCGCTTGCGGGGAGAGGTCGAATTCGGGCGTAGCTCGAATTCGGGTGAGGGGGACTCTCCACGAGTCCAACTGCGTCCGTCCTCGCGGAGACCCCCTCACCCCGACCCTCTCCCCGCAAGCGGCGCGAGGGAGAAGAGTTCGGGCCAACGGAGCCTGCGGAAGAACCCCCCGTCCTCCGCAGGCAATCACCCGGCCCGTCCCCTCTCTCCGTGCGCCCCACACGTCCGGAGAGGGGGCTTTTCAGCCCGCAGCCATGTCGCTGTCGGGAAAACGCTGCGGCAATTGCAGCCGCACGCGCGTGCCGGAGGCATCCGAGCTCAGGTCGAGCACCGCGCCGCAACGCGCGGCACGGCTTCTCATGTTGCGCAGGCCGCGCGCGGTTTGGCCCGTGCCCGCGGCCTCGCAATCGCCGGCCAGCGCAAAGCCCCGGCCGTCATCCGTCACGCTGATCACGCCGTAAGGCCCCAGGCCGCCGTCATGCGTCTCGATGGTGACCGCGACGTGGCGGGCCTGTGCGTGCTTGGCCGCGTTGGTCACGGCCTCGTCGAGGATGCGCACGATCTGGATGACGTGCCATGGCCTCAGCTCGGGATGCAGCGGCAGGCCCTGCGGCGTCGCCACGCGCCAGTCGAGCGCGATGTCGTGCGGCCGCAATTGCGCGGTCGCGCGCTCGCGCCAGGAGCCGAGCGCGAGCATCAGGTCGCCGCCGATGTCGTCCATGGAGTCGATGACGAGGCGCAGATCCTTCAGCGCCGCGCGGGCCGCGTCCGTGATGGTCGCGCCCTCACTGCCGCGCTCGGACAATGCGACGATGCTCACGAGCTGGCCGCCGAGGCCGTCGTGCAGGTCCCGCATCAGGCGCGTGCGCTCGTTGGCGAGCGCGGCGGCGCGGGCGCGCTCCTCCTCGCGGGCGAAGCTCGCCTTCAGCCGTTCCTCGGCTTCGCGCACCCGCGTCACGAGCTGCCCGGCAAAGCTGTCGACCTGGTTCAACGCGCGGGCAAAGCGCCAGGTCAGCCCGGCGCCGATCGCGACCAGCATCGCCGAATAGGACAGGCGCGAGACGAAGATGCGATCGTTGGTCTCGATCTCGAGCACCGTGAGCATGTCCTGGATCCAGCAGACCAGCACGATGGTCACCGCGCAGCCGATCATGAAGCTCGCCGCGTCCTGCCGCCGTACCACCGCGGCAGCCGTGACGCAGGCCATCAGGAACAGGCAGAGCCCGACGGTGGGAATGCCGAGCACCAGGAAGAGGATCCGCGGCAGCGGCGGGCCCCCGATCAGCCCGACCACGAACACGAGGATGCCGGGCACGAACAGCAGCGTGCCGTAGCGCGGCCAGCGCCAGCCGAAGAACAGCACGCCGAACACGACGACCAGCGCGCTCTCGATCGGCGCGGACGCCAGCAGCACCGCGGCGAGCCGGGATGCGGTGGCCGGCGGTACCGGCGCCTGCGCGAACGCCTGCACCACGCCGAGCACCATCGCCACCGCCAGCACGCCATAGACCGGCTCGCGGCGCCGCATCAGCCACATGATCGCGAGGATGACGGCCAGGATCGCCTGCCAGGCGGAGAACACCACCGGCAGCGTGACGAACAGCAGCGTGCGTGTCTCGTAGGCCGGGCGCAAGGCGGCATCCGGCCCGACATAGACGGTGTCGAGGAAGCCCTTGAGCGGTCCCCACACGAACAGCCGCACCGTGATCTCGTTTCCGCCCTCGCGCAGCAGCGAAGCGGGGATGAATGCGATCTGCGGCGTGTTGCGGTCGGGCCGGTTGGCATTGGCGTCGCGCCGGGAGTCGAGCACGACGACGCCGTTGACGGCGACCTCGACCGCGTTGCTGAAGCGCGGCAGGAACACCGACCAGCCCGAGGCCGCATCGCCGCTCTGGAAGGTGAAGGCGCCGGTGTAGAACGGCGGGTCGGCCAGGGAGTAGCGCGACGAGGTGAAATGCGGCAGCGTCACGGGGCGCGTGACGCCGTCCTCCCGTAGCGCGAATCCGCCGAGCGCAAAATCCTCGGGGTCGCTCGGCTGGAGCAGCCGCAAGCCGAGAATGGTGGCGATCACGATCAGCGCCTGGAACAGCAGATAGGGCACGAGGCGCGAGGCCAGCAGCCGGCGCCGCGCGGGTTTGGCCGGTGCCTCCGTCGGTGCTTTGGCCGCGGTCTCGCTCACAGCTTGATCAGGCCCTGCTGCACCGCCTCGAACACCGCTTCGCTGCGCGTGTGCACTTCGAGCTTGCGATAGATGTTCTTGATGTGGCCGGGCACGGTCTGCCTGGACAGGCCGAGATGGCTCGCGATCTCGGCATAGCTGAAGCCCTTCGCGATGCCCCAGAGGATGTCGATCTCGCGCGGGGTGAGCCTCGCCGTATTGAGCGCGGGCCCGGGCGGCGGTTCGGCCGAATTCTGTGCGACGCCTTGCGTTCTGCGCACGATGAAACGGGCGATCGAGGCCGAGATCGGCGAATGTCCCGCGACCAGGTCGCGCACGGTGGTGGCGATGTCGGTGGGGAAGGCGTCCTTGAGCAGATAGCCGGTGGCGCCGACCGTGATCGCTGAGATCACGCTCTCCTCGTCGCCGAGCGCGGAGATCACCATGATCTCGGTGTCGGGGAAGCGCTGGCGGGTTTCGCGGATCAGCTCGACGCCGTGGCCGTCGGGCAGCCGCAGGTCGGTCAGCAGCACGCGCGGCGCGCCGACGCCCAGAGCCTGCCGCGCCTCCGCAAGCGTGCCGGCGCTACGCACCTCGTAACCGGCCTTGACCAGCGCATCCTGGAGCCGCCAGCAGGTCGGCGCGTCGTCTTCGACGAGGAGGATGGTGATGGCCTCACCCGTCTCGCCCTGTTCGGTCATGATCATCGTCCCGCGACCCGCGTGTCCCCCGCGGCGCGAGGCAAGTTTAACCGCAGCGCGGATGCCGCGACACCCATAATCATGGGGGCGGCGACAACTTGGTCCCGAGGTCAGGCGCGGATGGACGGTCGTTGGTTGCGCCGAGGCTAGAGCGCGTACTCATCCGCGCCGCACTCAGGGCGCGGATGAATCCACTCTGCCTCCGACACCGGCCCATGACGGCATCTCACCAGATGTCCGAGTTGTCACATCAGCAGACTTAAACGGTCTGCAAACCTCATTCCTGGAGAGGCACGAACCTAGACGACGTTGTGTTACCATGGCTAGCATGTTTCGCTTCAGAATCCCGCCCACCGTTCTGCTCGTCCTTATCGTTGGGGGCACGTCCTGCATTTACGTGTTTTTCGGCCTCTATCTACTGATCGCACTGATTGCGTTAAACTTGGCCTGCCTGCTGTGGGCCCCGATCGCGAGATGGCGCGGGTGGGGCGCTGAAGGGCGGCTCACGAGACACCTCAGTCGTCCCCGGTTCGAAGACGAAAGCCGCAGAGCCAGTTAGGCGCGAGCGCATACGTACTCCTAAGGACGAGGGATGACGGTTTCAGAGGAAGTCCGAGTTTGGCGGTTGCGAGCGCGAGGCTTTGCAGTTGCTGGAGCTCTATGTCTCGCGTTGATTTTCTTGCTGAAGATTCTCGGTCCAACCGAGTTCGTGAAAAGCTCGATTGGTCCGCTTGTTCTGGTGCTCGTCTTGCTTTGGCTCTACGGGCTATATTGCACCTACCGATATTGGAAAGATTTTAGAGAAGATGAAATACGACGCGGCGGATCAGCGGAAACCGCTCGCGAAAAATGGCATAATCTGCACCCGCCCCCAGGCTAGATGCTGGTGGGCGGCAATGGCTCAACAGCGCCGGTTTGACCGGCGCCGTATCACTTCCGGTCTGCCCGATCAGGGGACCATATATCTGAGCGGAACCGAGCTTCGCCTTCGGGCCACAATCTGCCGTCCAGTTTTTAGATAAACTTGAGATTGCTCAGCGGATACAAGCTTAAGCTTGAGTGGGCTAAAAGGATTTGGGTCTTGCTATCGGAGAGGCTCGATGACGCTCTTCCAAGGGCTAGTGGTTCTCGGTGGGATCGCTTTGTTAGCCATCATTTTTGTAGGGTTCGTCAAAGGCGACAGCGTCAAACCGGATGATACCCCAGAGAGGTTTTCCGGTGGAGGTCCCGGCGGCGATTTCTCGAACTAGCATGTTTGTCCGTTTCGTAGTTGGCACCGACCGTGAGAATCACCGATGGCTGACGGGTATCATCACTGAGGCGCGCCTGCTTCGCGATGGCGGGCAACTCGCCCCTTATCAAGCGGCTTGGCTGGAAGATGCGTATGCGTGGCTGAATGCCCATCTACCTTGTCCGCCATTCTCAACGAGCAACTGGGGACCAGAAGCGGTTTCTTGGTTTAAGGACACGGCCGAACCCTCGATCAAAAAAATGTGGGAAATCGCGGTTCTGCTCGAGGAGCATGGCACCGCAGTGCGCCTTCTCAGATCGAAGAACCCAGGAAAGATTATCTATGAGGACGACTTCCAGATCGTAGTTCGTGAGTGGAAGCGCCTTTAGGCGGGAGCCGAACGCCCATGTCTCCTTTGGGTCTTGGTCGTGTAAAAACGCCGGTCGCTAGGCAGTCGAGCGGAAGTCATGATCGCTTGGTGTCAGGCCGCGATCGCAGCCATCAGCGGCTTGATCCCGACGATGTTCATGACCCGTGTCAGATTGTAGGCCAGGACGGAGAGCGCCATTTCGGCCGCCACTTTCGGAAGCGTTTTGGTCAGGAAGTGTGTCGCTCCCATGCGGGCTTTCATGGTGCCGAACGGATGTTCGACTGTTTCGCGACGCTGACGCATGGCGTGCGGGTTTGCATCAAGGCGATGCTGCACAGCCTCGAGCAGATGCTCATGCTCCCATCGCGTAAGCCGCCGTTCTGACCCAGGCGTGCATTGGGTCTTGAGCGAACAGCTTTGACAGGCCGTCGTCCAGTAGCGCCGCAGCACCTTGCCGTCTTCTTCATTCGTATAGCGATATGACAGCCGCTCCCCGGCCGGGCAGCGATAGGCGTCCTCCTCTGGCAAATAGGCAAAGTCCTGTTTACCGAAGCGTCCGTCTGCCTTAGCGCCGGACGTTAGCGGTTTGGGCAGAGTTACTGTGATGCCTGCTT
>NZ_JACEGD010000044.1 GCF_016031635.1 Bradyrhizobium diversitatis | reverse complement strand
AAGACATACCCTACGATCAACATCCGGATCATCAGCTCCGGATCGATCGACGGGCGACCCATGGACGAATAATGAGGAGCAAGTTCGCTGCGAAGCCAGGATAGATCGAGAGCAGTGTCGATCTTCCGCACCAGATGATCTTCGGGAACTACATCGCTGAGATGAAACTCGTAGAACAGTTGACCTTGGTCACCCTTCAGACGGCCCATCATGGATCGACCTCGTCGCGATTCGCGTCAACACAACGGAATCACGCTTGCTGGCTCGTCTCAACTGACTTTTGCAACAATATCGGACCCGAAGCGGAAGGGACGGCAAGAGCGGCGAACGCAAATGATGGTAGAGCGTTCTTTCGAACCATGAAGGCGAAAAGAACGCTCTTACAAGACTTTGCACGCCTCAACCGCGCAGCCACCGTCTACAAGTGCAGCGGTCTGATGTTCTGATTCACGCGGAAAAAATTCGTCGGGTCGTATTTGGCTTTCAAGGCGACGAGACGATCGTAATTGTCCCCGTAGGTGGCCTTGAGTCTGTTGTCATCTCCATCGTCCATCATGAAGTTCACGTAGCCACCGTTAGCCGAGTAGGGATGCACCGCCTCCCAGTATCCCTTGGTCCAGCGGGTGATCTCGCCCGCCTTTTGCGGATTGGGATCGATCCCGGCGATAACCATCGACCAGGTCGCATCGCGCGTGCTCCAGGCGGTGTCGCTCTTGCCGACACGACGGACTGCAGCGTCGATCGGGTAAAGATGCATGAGTGAGAGCGGACTCGGTAGTTTGTGTGCCTGGGCGATATGGGCGTCAATCGCTTCGTCAGTCAGTTCTTTCACGAAATCGCCGCGCCAGTACCATTGCAGGCCCTTCGGCAAGAACGGATCGAACATGGACTGGAGGGCCGGATAGGACATCTCGCCCATCCAGTTGAAGAGCGGCGCGGGGAGTTCAGAGAGCAATTTAGCCATGACAGCCTGGCCGTCTGCTGTCGCGCCGTTGTAGCAGGCTATGATCGCGCAGGCGCGCTTGCCCTGATGCTCCGCCGGGAACGGCTCCATCGGCGGAACGGTCTTTAACCCGACAAAGACCGCAAGCTCTTCAGGCGCCCTAGGCAGGAAATGCCGGTACGTCTGCATGACGGTCCGGGCATCCTTGAGATCCCAGAAGATTGGGCCGGCATAGACCATGGTCACCGGATGAGCCTGGAACAGGAAGCTCGTAACAATACCGAAATTGCCGCCGCCTCCGCGCAGGCCCCAGTGGAGGTCAGCGTTCTCTGATTTGTTCGCGGTGACAATACGGCCGTCGGCAAGCACGACATCCGCCTCAAGCAGATTGTCTATGGTCAGGCCATACTTCCGGGTGAGGTATCCGGTGCCGCCGCCGAGCGTGAGGCCGGCGATACCCGTGGTAGAGACGATGCCGGCCGGCACAGCGAGTCCGTAAACATGCGTGGCGTGATCCACGTCGCCCTGCGTGCAGCCGGGACCGACGCGGACGGTACGTGCAGTGGGATCGACCCGCACGCCTTTCATCATCGACATGTCGATCATCAGCCCGTCATCGACACTGCCAAGGCCTGGTCCGTTGTGGCCGCCTCCGCGGATCGCGACCGCGAGATCGTTCTGCCTCGCAAAATTGACCGCAGTGACAACATCAGCGACATCGGTGCATCGCGCAATCATCACGGGTCTCTTATCGATCATCCCGTTGTAGAGGCTTCGCACGCCGTCATAATCGGCGTCCGTTTGCCTGATGACGGGGCCGCGCATGTTGCCGATAAAAGTTTCGATGGCAATGGCATGCATGATCTCCTCCTCTTGCACACAGCGATCGTCAATGAGGTCTGAGGTTGCTCCTATCGTGGGGTCTTCCGATGTTCGTTAGCAAACCAGTGATCGCGGACGTCATCGCACAAATGACGTCTCATGATGTGCCTCGGACTTCCGCTAGCAGCTCTGTCTACATTCACGTCAGACTGTCTTGCTGGCGGGGCCGTTCGACCAAAGCCAGCGGCCCAAGCGCAGGACCGATGCCCAGGCGCTCGGCTTCTACCAACAGGTCCCGAAGTTGCCATGTCGTTACCTGTTCGGAACGACCCCGACCAAGTGCACAAACAGTGCGTCCATATCGAACAAAGAAGTTGGCCCAGGGTAGCGGCTCTGCCCGGGTAAAATCCTCCAGGGCAGCACTATAGCGCTCCGCGCCTTTCCAATCCTGCGAGTGCAGCGATGCTTCAACCGCGTATCGGAAGAACCACAGATGATTGTGGGCGACAGCGCCTTTGCGGAGAATATCCTCGCCTTCTGCCAGCGCCGTTTGAAGCTCAACGGAATCATCAGTTGTGACCGCGAGATGGCCCAGGATCCACGGACCCACAAAAGTCATTCCGGTCTCCCGGGCGATCATCAAGGCGCGGCGCAGCAAATCCATCGCCTCCGCCTTGCTCGCTTCTGAGCGGGCGACCATCGCTAGATCGTTGAGGCTTACAGCCTCAAACCGTTTGGCGCCAAGACGTTGAGCGAGGAGCAGCGCCCGATCGGCATGAATCTTCGCACGCGCAAACTCGCCTGTCGTGCGAAACACGTTGCACGCCGCGTTATGGGCGATGATTTCCGCGCGGTGATGCCCGACCCGCGCTGCCAGTTCAATTGCCATCTGGCTCGTCGCGAGTGCTTCGGAGAAATCGTTGAGGTACACCTGGGTATGCGCGACCATACTGAGGTTGGCGACTTCGATGCGCCCGTGGCCAGACCCGCCCGACAGCTCCACGCATCCGCTAAAGTGCCGATGAGCGCTGGCCATTCGGCCGCGCGCGTATTCAGCATCGCCCAACCCGCCAAGCGAGCGCGCCTCCAGCTCTGGCGAACTGGCTATCCGGGCGCAGTCGAGAGCGCGCTCATGTTGATGTAAGCACTCGACGAGCCTTCCGAGGGGGAAGCAGAGATTGCCACGCAGATGGTGGATCCGCGCGCGCTCCGCCGCCGAAAGATCGTCCATAGCCGCGCTCGCGGCCTTGTCCAGCATCGCAAAAGCCTCGTCAAAACGATCGGTCACGCGCAGGCCGGCAGCGAGCCCGAGCCAGGCTCGACACCTCTCGATGTCAGCATCGGCCACTGCCAGGGCCTGCTCAAAAGCAGCAATCGATTCTGGGATTAGACCGAGGTCATGCAGGATTTCGCCCCGAAGCAGATGCAGTGCGCTTAGATCGGCCCGGTTGTTAGCCAAGGCTACTCCGCGCTCGACGAGACGTAGGGCCCGTTCGGTCCGGTACTCCGCAGCCTGCGCTCGTGCTGCCTCCAGGAAGGCACGCGGAGCGCCATCGTCGTCCCCTCGATCGAGATGCTGTGCGCACAACATCAGGTCACGGCTCTTGAACCAATCTGCCGCCTTGCGGTGCAACTCGCGGCGCCGGCTCCTGAGCAGGGTGTCGTAGACTCCTTCCTGAATCAGCGCGTGGGCGAAAAGAAAGTGATCGCCCTGCGAGCGCACCAGGAGATGCCGCATCAGGCCGGCGCAACTCCAGCCAGGCTGGTCGAGTAGGGCGGCCAACGCTTCCGCAGTAAAGCGCTGGCCGAGAACCGAGGCTGCTTGCAGCGCCCGCTTGTCGGAGAGTGGAAGCCGATCTAAGCGCGCCTGTACCAGACTCCGGATCGACCCCGGGACGTTGCCCTCGGCGCTTTCCTCGGCGTGCCGCAACAGTTGCTCCAAAAACAGCGGATTCCCGTCGGCCCGTTCGACACAACGCTGGGCGAGCTCGCCTACTTCGCCGAAATAGGCCTCGGCGAGCCGGTTGGCTTCGGTTGGCTGAAGCGGGCCGAGGTCGATCGTCACCATTGGCAGGCCGGCAATCGTCGGTACCCAAGCCTCTTGAAGCAGGTCGCGCTCGAGCCGCGAGGTCATGACCAGAAGCGCCGGACATCCAGCGACGGTCTCAGCGAGGTTCGACAGATGAGCGAGGGTCATCTGATCAGCCCAGTGCACGTCCTCAATTGCCAGCAGCAGAGGACGATGGCCGCTCGCGTTGGTGACAAGTTCGGTGACGGTCGCCCGCTTACCGCGGTTGCGGGCGGGATTATCCATGGCGTCATATAGCGTACGTAGTCCAGTCGGCTGCGGTAGGTTGAGGAGGTCATTCAGGTACACTCGTCGCTCGTTAGCGAGCATGCCATCCGCAATGGTCTTCTCAGCAGCAACAGAGATCTCTTCCTCGCTGCTCTCGCCCGACAAACCGAGCAGGCTGCGGACGAGAGAGCGGATTGCGTCCTGGCCGGAGCCCATTCCGAAGTCGAGCACCAGCCCGCCGTGGCAGGCGAAGTTCTGCCTCTCGGCGGTTGTCCGAAACTGCTCGAGCAGGCGGGTCTTGCCGATGCCAGCCTCACCGCGGATGTAGATGGTCCGGCCGTGTAGCGTGTTCCGGCACCGGACGAGCGCCGCTTCGAGCTCCCTTAGTTCGCGGTGCCGTCCAACAAAGGCTTGGCGGCTGGAGCGGGCCGGTTTGCGAAGGGCGTGCAGTCGCCACACTCTTACCGGCTTTGCGAGCCCTTTGATGGTGAGCTCACCGACGTCGGAGCAGTCGACCCGTTCGGCCAGGGCACGGTAGAGCGAATCTGAAATGAAGATTTCGCCCGGGGGCGCCATAATCCTTCAGTCGTGAGGCGAGATTTACGGATTCGCCGGTGACAGTGTATTCAACGTGGCGTGCGCTGCCGGTATCGCTGGCCATGACTTCGCCACTGGCAATGCCGATGTGCACGCTAATAGGGCGGGCAAGATCGGCCGCGACCACCGGCATGCGGCTTCCGATATCGAGGGCCGCCTGGACGCATCGCTCAGGATCGTTGCCATATGCTACCGGGGCACCGAAGACAGCCATCACGCAATCACCGATGTGCTTGTCAACAGTACCACCGTGATCGACGACGCTTGCGTCGGCAAGATCGAAGAAGCTTTCAAGGAGGGTGTGGACTTCCTCAGCGTCGAGTTCGTCGGCGAGTTTCGTGTAGCCGGCGATGTCAGCGAATAGCACTGTCACCTGCCGCCGCTCAGCATCCGGAAGCGGCGAAGCCAACCTCGGTGTCGCGGCGGGTGCGCTTGGGACAGGGCGCGGCGTCGGCGTCGGTCCGTCACGCAACTCCGCGATAGCGGTAAGCAGCTTGCGGCGGTGACCCACCGAGGCGACGCCAATCCCGATTAGATCGTCGCCCGTGAGGCGGGCAAGGACCGAAGCGTCAATGTCGTTCTCCCGGAACGCCTGTTCGTATCGCCCCAGCCCTAGACCGTGCAGCCAAGCTGTAACATTCATGGGCGCCTCCTGGCCGCATCCCTCCGAAGAGCACCCCAACCAGTCTACCCTAGGATTTCGCGACAGGTGCTGGGAAATTTCAGCGCGCCGTGAACGTGCCCAGGGCGTCTAGACGCGATTGCGCCTGCGCTGGATCGGAGCAATACCGTCAGGTTCTCTGACACAAAGGCCGCTCAGTTGGGCCTTTTACTTTAAGCAACAACAGTATGTTGCCGGCTGGGCCCGTTCGAGACGTGCCGAGTGGGCGCGACGGTGTTCGCCTCTGGAGAACGGAAGTCGTCGCCAGGGAGCCAAACCCACGCGATTCGACCGCTGGGGCAGCCAATGCACGTCTTCGAGCGGAAAGCGGACGTCGCCGTGCCTCCATCGACACTGATGGATTCTGAGTACACACGCCTCAGCTCGACACGTGTTTTGCCCGACGTGTCAAGCTGATCGCGGCTGCAATTGTCGTTACCGTGCCGCTCGAAAATCCCTTGCCGATCAAGGCGCATTCTACTGTGCATGGGGTTGTTTTCGACGTTTTGGTTCGGGGCCCCGCCGGATCAGTCGCTATCCCACCCGCTGCCCTTGATCCCCGCATTCGCATAGACGATGCCGCCATCGACCGCGATGGTCGCGCCGACCACGTAGTCGCCGGCGCGCGAGGCGAGATAGATCGCGGCGCCCGCCATGTCTTCGTCGGTGCCGATGCGGCCCGCGGGCACGCGCGTTGCGACCTCGTCGCCATGGTCGCGCGCGGCACGGTTCATGTCGGACTGGAACGGGCCCGGCGCGATGGCCGTGACCACGACATGGTCGGAGATGAGCTTCACCGCCATGCGGCGGGTCAAATGGATCAGCCCCGCCTTGCTCGCGGCGTAGGAATAGGTCTCCATCGGATTGACGAAGATGCCGTCGATCGAGGCGATGTTGATCACTTTCGCCGGCTGCTCCGCGCTTGCTGCCGCGCGCAGGGGGCCGGCCAGCGCCTTGGTCAGGAAGAACGGCGCCTTGACGTTGAGGTTCATCACCTTGTCCCAGCCGCTCTCCGGAAATTCGTCGAACGCCGCGCCCCAGGCCGCGCCTGCATTGTTGACGAGGATGTCGAGCCTGGATTCGCGCTTCTTAAATTCGCTCGCCAGCAGATCGCAGCCGGCGACCGTGGACATGTCGATCGGCAGCGCGATGCATTCGCCGTCATATTGTGCGGTGAGCGCCTTGGCGGTCTCCTCGCACGGCCCAGCCTTGCGCGCGGTGATGTAGACCTTTGCCGCGCCGGCGCTGAGAAATCCAGCCGCGATCATCTTGCCGATGCCGCGCGAGCCGCCGGTCACCAGCGCGACACGGCCTTTGAGCGAGAACAGATCGTTGAACATGGTGCCTCCCTTGGTTGGCGCTGTTTTGGGCGGGGCGGGAAGGGGAGTCAAGGAACGCGCTGGGGATGGGATCGGAGTGGGGCATGACAGCGGGTCGACCAACTCGGTGTCGTCCCGGACAAGCGTAAGCGCAGATCCGGGACCCATAGCTACAGGGCGCAATTTGGCGACGGCTCGTCGTCCGGTACTTCTATCAACATCAATTGAGAGATCACGCGGTATGGGTCCCGGATCTGCGCGCGCTGAGGGCGCGCTTGTCCGGGACGACAGCGGAGTTTGCAGCTACGCCGCCGCGATCCGGCGAAAACCGTTCCACATCGCGGTCGCGGCGCCTGAGGTCAGCACCGGCAGGATGCGCGCGTCCTGGTAGTTGCCGTTGAGCGAGACGCGGGGCAGCGCGGTCATGTGGCCGGCATTCTCCGCGAACAGCATGCCGGGCCGTGTCGTCACCGCGGTCTTGAAGCCGGCGGATGCGGCAAGGGCGAATTCGCGCATCCCCGCGGCCTCGCGATCGCCATAGGGATAGGCGAGGTGCAACACGGGGCGCTCCAACACCTGCTCGATCCGCGCGCGGCTCGCGGTCATCTCCTGCGCGGCGATGTCTTCCGCCTGCTTGGCGAGGTTGCAATGGCTGACACTATGCGCGCCGATCGTGACCAGCGGATCGGCGGCAAATGTCTTCACCTCGGCCCAGGACAGGCACAGGCTGCGGCACAGCGCTTCCATGTCGACGTCGTACGTCGTGCAGAGCGCTTCGATCTCGCGCTTGAGGTCGTGCTCGCCCGGCAGCGCGCGCAGCCAGTTGTGCAGGCGATCGAACGTTGCCTGTTTGGCGGCAGGCGTGGTGGCATCCAGCCGCAGCGCGGAATTTCCGATCTGGATGTCGACCTGCTCGGCTTTGGCGATCACGGCCTCCAGCGCCGTCCACCACAATCGTCCGGTCCCTTCCGCAAAATCGCTCGCGACATAGACCGTCAGCGGCGCGTCAAATTCGCGCAACACCGGCAATGCATGGTCCAGATTGTCCCGATACCCATCGTCGAAGGTGAAGGCGGCGAAGCGGCGGTCGAACCGGCCCTGCACCAGCCGCTCATGCAACTCGTCCATGCTGACGATGTCGATGTCGCGCGAGCGCAAATGGCACAGCGTCGCCCGCAGGAATTCGGGCGTGACTTCGAGATGCCGGTTCGGCTGGAACGCAGCCTCGCGGGCAGGCCGCACATGGTGCAGCATGAAGATGGCGCCGACGCCCGACAAAAGTGGGCGCAACAGGTGGTGCGCTCCGCTGAAATAGAGTGCTCCCAGCCCGGCGCGGATGACGTTGTTACGCAGTTGTTTCATGAACGGCTGGGGGGACTCTGGCATTCCGTCCTCAACTTAGGGAAGAACCCTTGAAGAAAAAGTTATTCCGATTGTCCATGCGGGGTCCCTGGATCGGCAGCATTTCCGGTTTGACAGCCTGCCAAGGGTTTGTTTTGTCTCCGTTTCCAGAGTTCGGGTCGTCGAATGCAGAAGCTTTTCAGGTGGGCCAGCAAATGGTGGCCAGGGCTGATCCCCCTGGCCGCCATGTGGGGATTTGCGGCCTGGAATAACACCTTACCGGTCGAGGCCGATCTGTCGGCGCGCAGCTCGGCGGCGCTGAAGGATACCGTTCTGGACAAGACACGGATCGTGGTCGATGGCCGCGACGTCGGCCTGGCCGCCGACGCCTTCTCCGAGGAGGGTCGCCGCGACGCCGTGATGGCGGTCGAGACGGTCGCCGGCGTCCGCCTGGTCGACGATCGGACCCGCCTTGTTCCCGAAGCCAAGCCCTTCGTCTGGAACGCCGAGCGCGACGTGGTGCGGGTGACTCTGTCGGGCTCCGCGCCCCTGCCGTCGATGAAGGCCCGGCTGACCGAGGCCGCCCGCAAGGAGGTCGGCGGCGTCGAGGTGGCCGACCAGATGGGGCTGGCGCGCGGTGCGCCGCCACGCTTCGAGGCTGCCGCGATGCTGCTCCTGGATCAGATCGGCAAGCTCAAGGACGGCAAGATCACGATAACCGACACCAAGGTCAATCTGTCGGGCATGGCGCGCGAGCTCGGCGGCCGCGAGGCGATCGCGGCCGCGCTGAAGAACTTGCCCGAGGGTTTTTCGATCGCCGCCAACGAGATCAAGGCGCCGCCCTACATCTTCCAGGCCTACAAGGATCCGGTGGCCGCGACCGTGACGCTGACCGGCTATGTTCCCGACAATAATGTCCATGCGGCGATCGCCACCAGCGCCACGCGAAAGTTCTTCACCGAGAAGGTCGTCGACAACCTCAAGGCCAGCATCGGGGCACCCGGCTCCTTCAGCGCGGCCGTGGTCCCAGCGCTCGGCGCGCTGTCGCGGCTCTCGACCGGCACGCTTGTCGTCTCCGATCGCGAGGTGAAGCTGTCGGGCGATGCGCTCTACGAGGGCGCCGCCAACGATATCCGCGCAGGGCTCGGCAAGGACTTCCCGAAAAACTGGCAATACAAGCCGGAGATCACGGTGAAGCCTGCGGCAGGCCCGGTCGACGGTACTGTGTGCCAGCAATTGTTCTCGGAGCTTCTGACCAAGGGCAAGATCCGTTTCGCGATCAGGCGTGCGGACATCGATCCCGACTCCGCCGGCATCCTCGATCGTCTGATCGAGACGGCGCTTCGCTGCCCCACCACCAATATCGAGATTGCCGGGCATACCGACGCCGACGGCGAGGATTCCTTCAACCAGGCTCTCTCGGAAAAGCGCGCGCAGGCGGTGATCGACTATCTGGTCAAGGCCGGCCTGCCTGCCAGCCGCTTCACCGCGGTTGGCCATGGCAGCACGCAGCCGCTCGCCGGCAACGACACCGATGAAGGCAAGGCCCAGAACCGCCGTATCGAATTTCTGGTGAGGTGACGATGCCCTATCTCGTCTCGTTCCATCTGGGCTGGCTGATCGGCTCGCT
The DNA here is from genome assembly GCF_016031635.1 of Bradyrhizobium diversitatis. Classification (GTDB taxonomy): domain Bacteria; phylum Pseudomonadota; class Alphaproteobacteria; order Rhizobiales; family Xanthobacteraceae; genus Bradyrhizobium; species Bradyrhizobium diversitatis. Next base: position 39,372 of record NZ_JACEGD010000044.1, on the reverse strand, counting down.
GCTGCTGGGCTTCTGCATGGGCTGGATCTCGGTGGTCCAGCGCGGCAACGGCACCTCGAAAGTGACGGCGCGCTGGCTCGCCGCGCTCACCGCCGCGCTGGTCGCGGCCTCGCTCGCCCATGTGGTCCCCGGCCGCTTCGGCTACTGGCTCGACCTCGGCCTGATCATGTTCGCCTGCTACCTCGTCGGCTGCACCATCGGTGCATGGCTGCGCGACCGCGTGGTCTCGCGCACCGCGCCACCGGCCGCTCTGTGATGTTGCTGTGCACCCTCACTGAAGGGACGGGGGGCGTCCGCCGCGGCCTTCCGGCGCCTCAGAACGCGTCAACTGGCCGCTTCGATCCTCCTCTTTCAACAGTCAGGCCTGCCCCATAGATTGATGTCGGCTTAAGGCGTGACGGAACATTGTGCGGCCGAAATCATCAAAACTTCATGGCGCCTGCGCAGGATTGCCATGGAGATTCGCGTCAAGCCTTGCCGCCGAAAGCGCCAAATCGTGCATCAGGAGCCGTAACCCTGCCTAAAATATTGAAGGCACGTGTTTTTGTTCGGATTGGCGAATTCCACTCCGCCCGAAAACGCGCTAGTGGAGGGGCAGGGGGTATGCGCGATGCCGGCGCCGACGGCGAGGGTTCGCTGGGTGCCTGTGCTTCGTCCGCCTGTCCGCCGGCCACCCTGGCCGCCGAAGCGTTGTTGTTCGAGGTCTAGATGCTGGAAGCCATACGCAGGGCGATGTCGTTTCTGCGCCAGAAGCAAGTCCTGCATAAGCTTGGAGTTGTGATCAGCATCGCGGTCATCGGCATCGCTTGCTATGTGCTCTACCACATGCTGCGAGGCATCGATTTCAACGAGGTCCTCGAGGCGATCAAGAGCACCGAGCCGAGTCAGATTGCGATGGCGGCGCTGTTCGTCGCTGCGGGCTATTTCACCCTCACATTCTACGACCTCTTCGCCACGCGCGCGATCGGCCATGCCCATGTGCCCTATCGCATCAACGCGCTCGCGGCCTTCACCAGCTATTCCATCGGCCACAATGTCGGCGCGAGCGTCTTCACGGGCGGTGCGGTGCGCTACCGCATCTATTCGGCCTATGGGCTGAACGCGATCGACGTCGCAAAAATCTGCTTTCTCGCCGGCCTGACCTTCTGGCTGGGCAATGCCGCCGTGCTCGGTCTCGGCATCGCCTATCACCCGGAGGCCGCCGCCTCGATCGACCAGCTTCCGCCCTGGCTGAACCGGACGCTGGCGCTGATGATCATCGTGGCGCTGATCGGCTACGTGGTCTGGGTCTGGACCCAGCCGCGGGTGGTCGGCCGCGGCCCATGGACCGTGGTGCTGCCGGGCGGCCCGCTGACGCTGCTTCAGATCGCGATCGGCATCGTCGATCTCGGCTTCTGCGCACTGGCGATGTATGTCCTGGTGCCGGACGAGCCCCATGTCGGCTTCGTCGTGGTTGCGGTGATCTTCGTCTCGGCCACCCTGCTCGGCTTTGCCAGCCATTCCCCGGGGGGGCTCGGCGTGTTCGACGCCGCCATGCTGGTCGGCCTCTGGCAGATGGACCGGGAGGAGCTTCTGGGCGGCATGCTGCTGTTCCGCGTCCTCTATTATCTGTCTCCCTTCGTCCTATCTGTAATCTTGCTGACGCTTCGCGAGGTTATCATCGGCGCGCGATCGAAGCGCTTGCATCAGGCGGCGCTCAAGCTGGACCCCGGCCCGGCGCGCGAAGCCGCCTATGTGCGAGAGCGTAGCGACAGCGGCGCCTGACCGGTGCCAGGCCCTTAAGACAAGGTCGTTAGGACAAGTCCCCCAGGAGAAGCCCGTCCCGATGGCGATCGACGCCCCATCTTCTCCCCCCGCCCAGCCCTGGTCCGACCGGCTGCGGCACTCGACCATCATCCTGATCGCCGCGGCGCTGGCGCTCTCCGTCGTGGTCTCGCTCGGCGAATTGTCCGCGCTGCACGCCGCGATTGTGTTCCTCTGCATCGCGGCGGCAGCCCTGATCCCGTGGAGGCTGCACGATACCGCCGCCTCACGCGATGATGTCAGGCGGATCAACCCGGTCGAGAGCGCGGCGGTGGCTGCGGTAGTCGCCGGCATGCCGGATCCGGCGGTGCTGCTCGACCGCGCCGGCCGCGTCATCCATCTCAACGCCGCGGCCGCCCAGCTCGCGCCGGCGCTGCGCCGGAACGAACTTGCCCAGTTCGCGCTGCGCTCACCGGAGATCATCACGGCGCTGCGCGAGGCGATCGCCACCACCGAGCCGCGGCGCGCGACCTATCTCGACCATGTTCCGGTCGATCGCTGGATGGAGCTCATGATCACGCCGGTTCCGGTGCCGACCAGCTTCGGCGGCGCCGATAAATGCATGCTGATGACCTTCCACGACCAGACCCCGCTGCGCCGGGTCGAGGAGATGCGCGCCGACTTCGTCGCCAATGCCAGCCACGAGCTGCGCACCCCGCTGGCCGCGCTGTCGGGCTTCATCGACACGCTGCAGGGCCAGGCCAAGGACGATCCCAAGGCGCGGGAGCGTTTCCTCGGTATCATGCACAACCAGGCCACGCGCATGGCGCGCCTGATCGACGATCTGCTGTCGCTGTCGCGGGTCGAGCTGTCGGCCCATGTCCGGCCCGACACCCTGGTCGACCTCATACCGATCATCCGCCAGGTCGCCGACGGGCTCGAGCCGCTGGCGCGCGAGCGCCAGGTCGAGGTGGAGATCGAACTGCCGGAGCTGCCGGTGATGATCGCGGGGGACCGCGAGGAACTGCTCCGCCTGTTCGAGAACCTGATCGAGAACGCGCTCAAATACGGCGCCTCCGGCGGACGCGTCATCGTGTCGCTGACACCAAGCGTCGCCACTGATGGAACTCCGGAAATCCGGGTCTTGGTTCGCGATTTCGGCCCCGGCATCGCGCCCGAGCACCTGCCGCGGCTGACCGAGCGCTTCTACCGGGTGGACGTCGGCGACAGCCGCTCGCAAGGCGGGACCGGGCTCGGATTATCGCTGGTGAAACATATTCTTAACCGTCATCGCGGGCGGCTTCTGATCGAGAGCGTGCCCAGGCATGGCGCGACTTTCACGGCGTGTTTTCCCCAGGCGAAGATTTCGGCTTCGGCCTAAAAATCAAGCGAATTCAATCGCTTGGTTGCGTCATCCAGCTGTCACGAAACCTTCGTAAAAGCACAGCCGACCGCTCCTAAACGGACGGCGCGGGGAGCGCGATCGGGCGCGGATGGCGCTTCGCTCCCCTGTATGGAGACCAGCATGAATTTCCTCAAAACCATGGTCGCTGCTGGCTTGGTCGCCGCATCGACGACGGCAGCCTTTGCGGCCGACATCACCGGCGCCGGCGCGACGTTCCCGTTCCCGCTCTATTCCAAGTGGGCTGACGCCTACAAGAAGGAGACCGGCAACGGTCTGAACTACCAGTCGATCGGTTCGGGCGGCGGCATCAAGCAGATCCAGGCCAAGACCGTGACCTTCGGCGCGAGCGATATGCCCCTCAAGCCCGAGCAACTTGAAAAGGACGGAATGATCCAATGGCCGCAGGCGATGGGCGCCTTGGTGCCAGTCGTCAATCTCGAAGGGATCAAGTCGGGCGAGCTGGTGTTTTCTGGCGAGTTGCTGGGCGACATCTATCTGGGCAAGGTCAAGACATGGAATGACCCGGCGATCGCCAAGCTCAATCCCAAGGTGAAGCTCCCCTCGGACGCCATCACCGTCGTGCGTCGGTCGGACGGCTCCGGCACCACGTTCATCTGGACCGATTTCCTTACGAAGACCAATGCCGAGTGGAAGACGAAGGTCGGTGCTGGTACCGCGGTCGAGTGGCCAACGGGTGTTGGCGCCAAAGGCAATGAAGGCGTCGCGGGCAATGTCAGCCAGACCAAGAACTCGATCGGCTATGTCGAGTATGCCTATGCCAAGCAAAACAAGCTGACCTACGGCGCCCTGATCAACAAGTCTGGTAAGACCGTGCAGCCGACTGTTGCGGCCTTCCAGGCGGCAGCCGCCAACGCCGACTGGGCCGGCTCCAAGAACTACTATGTGATCCTGACCGACCAGCCCGGTGAGACGTCGTGGCCGATTACCGGCGCGACCTTCATCTTGATGCACAAGGATGCGACCGACAAGGCGGCCTCCCAGGAAGCCATCAAGTTCTTCAAGTGGGCGTTCGAGAAGGGCGACAAGATGGCGGAGGAGCTCGACTACATCCCGATGCCCGACACGGTCGTGAAGCAGATCGAGAAGACGTGGGCTGCCGAGATCAAGAGCTGATTGCAGCATACTGAAACTCGCGCTCCGCCTCGGCGGGCGCGAGTGAAGGAGCGGCCCGGAATCCCAGGATTCCGGGTCCTTGAGACCACCCGGAACGACGCGGGCAAACCGTCGAAAACGACCGCCTTTGGCGGCATGCAGATGGCGTAAGGCAAAACAGGGGATCGGCGTGGCAGAGATGGCCGTTCAGAGCGATGTAATCGACGATGCCGGACCTTATGATCGCGCCAAGGCCTTGGGCGCGTTCAAGCTCGGTGACGTCACCTTCTACTGGATCACGCGGCTTTCCGCGATCTCGGTGCTGCTGATCCTCGGCGGCATCATCATTTCGCTGATTGTGGGCGCCTTCCCGGCGATCAAGGAATACGGCCTGTCGTTCCTGTGGACGCAGCGCTGGGCCCCTTCGGCCGATCCGCCCGTGCTCGGCGCGCTCGGGCCGATGTACGGCACGCTCGTCACCTCCTTCATCGCGATGCTGATCGCCATTCCCGTCGGTCTGGGCATTGCGATCTTCCTCACCGAACTTTGTCCGCAATGGCTGCGCCGCCCGATCGGCATGGCGATCGAGCTGCTCGCCGGCATTCCTTCGATCATCTACGGCATGTGGGGCTTCTTCGTGCTGGGCCCGTTCCTGGCCAACACCTTCCAGCCCTTCATGATCAAGGTGTTCGACGGCGTGCCCGTGCTCGGCGCGATCTTCGCAGGTCCCCCGTCCTATCTCAGCCTGTTCAATGCCGCGCTGATCCTCGCCATCATGGTGCTGCCCTTCATCACCTCGATCTCGGTCGACGTGTTCAAGACGGTGCCGCCGGTGCTGAAGGAAGCCGCCTACGGCGTCGGCTGCACCACGTGGGAAGTCGTGCGCAGCGTGGTGATCCCGTATACCCGCGTCGGCATCATCGGTGGCGTCATGCTGGCGCTGGGCCGCGCGCTCGGCGAGACGATGGCGGTGACTTTCATCATCGGCAATTCGTTCCGCATCTCTTCATCGATTTTCGCCCCGGGCACCACGATCTCGGCGGCGATCGCATCCGAGTTCGCCGAGAGCGACGGCCTGCACCAGTCCGGCCTGATCCTGCTCGGCCTGCTCCTGTTCGTGCTGACGTTCTTCGTGCTCGCAGCCGCGCGGCTGATGCTGATGCGCCTGGAAACCAAGGCGGGGAAGTGAAGCCATGAACCCGATCTATTCACGCCGCCGCCGCTGGGATGTCATCATCCGCGGGCTCTGCATCGCCGCCGCCGCCTTCGGCGTTACCTGGCTCGCGCTGATCCTGATCACGCTGCTGTACAACGGTCTGGCCGGGCTCAACCTTCAAGTCTTCACCGCAGACACGCCGCCGCCCGGATCGACCGAGGGCGGCCTGCGCAACGCCATCGTCGGCTCGCTGATCATGACCGTGATCGGCGTCGGCATTGGCGCGCCGCTCGGCCTGTTCGCCGGCACCTATCTCGCCGAGTACGGCCGCAACGACAAGCTGACCTCGGTCATCCGCTTCATCAACGACATCCTCTTGTCGGCGCCCTCGATCATCATCGGCCTGTTCATCTACGGTGCGGTCGTGGTGCCGATGCGAGGCTTCTCGGCAATCGCAGGCAGCCTCGCGCTCGCAGTGATCGTGATCCCGGTCGTGGTGCGCACCACGGAGGACATGCTGCTGCTGGTGCCGAACCCGCTGCGTGAAGCCGCCAGCGCACTCGGTCTGCCGCGTTCGCTGGTGATCAAGCGCATCGCCTACCGTGCGGCGCGCTCGGGCCTCATCACCGGCGTGCTGCTGGCCACGGCTCGCGTCGCGGGCGAGACCGCGCCGCTGCTGTTCACCGCGCTGTCCAACCAGTTCTTCAGCCTCGGCCTGGACAAGACGATGGCCAACCTGCCGGTGACCATCAACAACTTCGTGCAAAGCCCCTACGCCTACTGGAAGCAACTCGCCTGGAGCGGGGCGCTGCTGATCACCCTGACTGTGCTTGCCCTGAACATTGGCGCCCGCATCCTTGGTGCCGAGAGGACCGCAAAATGAGTGAAATGTCTATTTCCGTAAGCGCGCCGACCGTTCATCCCGGCTCGCAGCCGCTCCCCGAGGCGCCTGCCAAGGTCACCGCGCGCAACCTCAATTTCTATTACGGTGAGCACCATGCGCTGAAGAACATCAATCTGGCGCTGGGCACCAATCGCGTCACGGCCTTCATCGGCCCGTCCGGCTGCGGCAAGTCGACCCTGCTGCGCATCTTCAACCGGATGTACGACCTCTACCCGGGCCAGCGCGCCACCGGCCAGCTGTTGCTCGACCACACCAACATGCTCGACCCCAAGCTCGACCTCAATCTGCTGCGCGCCCGGGTCGGCATGGTGTTCCAGAAGCCGACCCCGTTCCCGATGACGATCTACGAGAACATCGCCTTCGGCATCCGCCTCTACGAGAAGATCTCGAAGTCCGAGATGGACGATCGCGTGGAGAAGGCGCTGCGCGGCGGCGCGCTGTGGAACGAGGTCAAGGACAAGCTCAACGCCTCCGGCCTGTCTCTCTCTGGCGGCCAGCAGCAGCGCCTCTGCATTGCCCGCACCGTCGCGGTGCGGCCCGAGGTGATCCTGTTCGACGAGCCCTGCTCGGCGCTCGACCCGATCTCGACCGCCAAGGTCGAGGAGCTGATCCAGGAATTGTCCGAGAACTACACGATCGCGATCGTCACGCACAACATGCAGCAGGCGGCGCGCGTCTCGGACAAGACCGCCTTCATGTATCTCGGCGAGTTGATCGAGTTCGACGACACCAGCAAGATCTTCACGTCGCCGAGCGACCGGCGCACGCAGGATTACATCACCGGCCGGTTCGGCTGAGGAGACGGAACATGGGTTCTGAACATACCGCAAAGGCTTTCGATACCGACCTCCAGGAACTCACGCGCCTGGTCGCCGAGATGGGCGGCATCGCCGAGCGCATGATCGTCGATTCCGTCGACGCGCTGATCCGCCGCGACGTCGCGCTCGGTCAGCGCGTCGTCGCCACCGACGCCGAACTCGACACGCTGCAGAAGCGCATCGAGGAGCGCGCCGTGCTCACCATCGCCCGCCGCCAGCCGATGGCCGTCGATCTGCGCGAGATCGTCGGCGCCATGCGCGTCGCGACCGATCTCGAGCGCATCGGCGACCTCGCCAAGAACATGGGCAAGCGCGTCGCGGCGCTGGAGACGGATTTTCATCCGCTGAAACTGTTCCGCGGCCTGGAACACATGACCGACCTCGTGCAGCAGCAGGTCAAGTCGGTGCTGGACGCCTATGCCGCGCACGATCTGCCGGCAGCAATGGCGGTGTGGAAGGGCGACGAGGAAGTCGATGCCATCTGCACCTCGCTGTTCCGCGAACTCCTCACCTACATGATGGAGGATCCGCGCAACATCTCGTTCTGCATCCATTTGATGTTCTGTGCCAAGAACATCGAGCGGATCGGCGACCACGCCACCAACATCGCCGAGACCGTGTTCTACATGATCGAGGGCCAGGCGATCACCGACAAGCGGCCGAAGGGCGACATGACGACCTTCGCCACGACGGTGCCGAATACCTAAGCGGCGCCGAATACCCAAGGAGCGACGACAACATGGGCGCACGCATTATGGTGGTTGAGGACGAGGAAGCTCTCACCGAGCTTCTTCGCTACAACCTCGAAGGCGACGGCTATGACGTTGAGACGGTGATGCGCGGCGATGATGCCGACACCCGCCTCAAGGAGCACATTCCCGATCTGATCGTGCTCGACTGGATGCTGCCGGGCCTGTCGGGCATCGAGCTGTGCCGGCGGCTGCGCACCCGTCCCGAAACCAAGCAGCTGCCGATCATCATGCTCACCGCGCGCGGCGAGGAGAGCGAGCGGGTGCGGGGACTTGCGACCGGTGCCGACGACTACATCGTCAAGCCGTTCTCGGTGCCGGAGCTGCTGGCGCGCGTGAAGGGCCTGCTCAGGCGCGCCAGCCCCGAGCGGCTCGCCACCGTGCTCGCCTATGGCGACATCGAGCTCGACCGCGACAAGCGCCGCGTGGCGCGCTCGGGTCGGCCGATCGATCTCGGCCCGACCGAATATCGTCTGCTGGAGTTCTTCCTGGAGCATCCCGGCCGCGTGTTCTCGCGCGAGCAGCTGCTCGACAGCGTCTGGGGCCGTGACATCTACATCGACGAGCGCACTGTCGACGTCCACATCGGCCGCCTGCGCAAGCTGCTCAATCTCGGCCGCGAGCAGGATCCGATCCGCACCGTCCGCGGCGCCGGCTATGCGCTGGACGATCGGTTCGCGAAGGCGGAGCAGACGTAAGGTTTGCAGGCGCGGGTTTAGCGAGCTATCGCCACACGTTCAGTGTCGTCCCGGACAAGCGAAAGCGCAGATCCGGACCCATAACCACAGCGCGTGATTGTCTTGCGAAAGGGTATCTCCGAGTCCCCGTAACCACATCTTGCGGTGGCTATTGGTCCCGGATCTGCGCGCGCTTGTGGCGCGCTTGTCCGGGACGACATCGGATGTGTTGAGGCACCGTCGTGCGACGGCTGCCGACTTTGCAGTCAGCCAACTAAATCCGCAAACTCACCGCGTGGGCTTCGCCGGTGCGCGCCGGCGATCCGCCGCCGGCTGATACGCCACGCGCGAATGCTGGGCGCAGTAGGGCAGGCCGGAGAGCGCCTTGCCGCCGCAGAAGAAGAAATCCGGGCTCGAGGGATCGCCGACCGGCCAGTGGCAGGTCGCCTCGTTCAGCTCCAGCAGCGACAGCCGCTGGCTCATCGGCACCACATTGTCGTAGGTGACGGGTTCGGCCTCCACCTCGACCTCGAAGGCCTGCGCCAGCGCGGTGTTGCCGCGGGCAACGGGGCGGGTCACCCGCATCATGTGCTGCGCGGGGCGCGCCTTGCGCGGCCGGGGCGCTGCCGACGAAGGGCTCTTGGCGCGGCCGGACAAGCCGAGCCGGTGCACCTTGCCGATCACGGCATTGCGGGTCACATTGCCGAGCTCCGCCGCGATCTGGCTGGCCGAAAGTCCGGCCTCCCAGAGCTTTTTCAGCTGCTCGACGCGATCATCGGACCAGGTCAAAACCGTCATTGCACCCTTTCCCTCGCTGCGCGCCTGCCATCCTGGGGCCTTCGCAGCGATTGCCTAAGCCTTGAAAAACCCGTGCCGCCAGAATCCCTTAAGGCTCGCCGGGCGCGCTCAAGACGCCCGAACGTTTACGCCGGTACATGAGGACTTAAGGGATCAGAACTGCTGCACGAGATGTCGTATCTGACAGTCCAAACGCTACAATATGGCGTGACTCCCGCGCAAGAGTCCGCCGACTCGCGTCCACATGTTCCGTGGTGAAAATCCCGCAAAATCGGCACCGCAAGACTACGGATTCAGCGTTTCGCGGGGCTTTCCGGGCGGCATTGACACCCGTCTTGCCAGGCATAAGATAGTCCTGCGTGCCGCCCTTAAAAGGCGGCACGTTTCGTTTTCCGGGCCGGTCAATGGTGCGTTGCGCAATGCACGCGTGACACCGTCCGCAACATTCAAGTGACGTCATGACCAACAGCGCCGCGCCGCATTTGCTCCCCGTTTTCGCCAGGACCGACCTCGGTTTCGAGCGCGGAGAAGGCTGCTGGCTGATCGCGACCAATGGCGATCGCTATCTCGATTTCACCTCCGGCGTGGCGGTGAATGCGCTCGGTCATGCGCATCCCACGCTGGTCAAGGCGTTGCAGGAGCAGGCGACGAAGCTCTGGCACATGTCGAACCTGTTCCAGAGCCCGGACGGCGAGAAGCTCGCGGCGCGTCTGTGCAATGAAAGTTTTGCCGACTTTGTGTTCTTCTGCAATTCCGGCGCCGAGGCGCTGGAAGGTGTGATCAAGCTGGTGCGCCACCATCACTTCTCCAAGGGGCATCCTGAGCGCTATCGCATGATCACATTCGAGGGCGCCTTCCATGGCCGCACGCTGGCGACGCTGGCCGCCACCGGTTCTGCAAAATATCTCGAGGGCTTCGGTCCGCCGATGGACGGCTTCGACCAGGTGCCGCATGGCGACCTGGAGGCCGTGAAGAAGGCGATCGGCCCGCACACCGCCGGCATTCTCATCGAGCCGATCCAGGGCGAGGGCGGCGTTCGTTCTGCGCCTCCCGCGTTCCTGAAGGCGCTGCGCGAGCTCTGCAACGAGCGCGGCCTGTTGCTCGCCTTCGACGAGGTGCAGACCGGCATGGGCCGAACCGGCGAACTCTTTGCCTACAAGCGCACCGGCGTCGTGCCCGACGTGATGTCGCTTGCGAAGGCGCTCGGTGGCGGTTTCCCGATCGGCGCAGTGCTCGCCACCGCCGACGCTGCGCGCGGCATGGGGCCGGGCTCGCACGGTTCGACCTTCGGCGGCAATCCGCTCGCCATCTCCGCTGCGAACGCCGTGCTCGACGTCATGCTCAAGCCCGGCTTCTTCGACCACGTACAGAAAATGTCGCTGCTGCTGAAACAGAAGCTCGCCTCCGTGATCGATCGCCATCACGATGTCGTCAGCGAGGTGCGCGGCGAGGGGCTCCTGATCGGCATCAAGGCCGTGGTGCCCTCGGGCGATCTCGTCGCGGCGCTGCGCGCCGAGAAATTGCTCACCGTCGGAGCCGGCGACAATGTCGTGCGCTTCCTGCCGCCCTTGATCGTGACCGAGGCGGAGATCGAAGACAGCGTCGGGCGGCTCGAACGCGCCTGCGCTGCAATCTTGTCCAGCCAGACCAAGCGGGCGGCAAGCTGATGAGCAAGACGCCCAATAAAGCTCCAAAGCACTTTTTGGACATCAACGAGCTGCCGCTGTCGGAGCTCAAGAGCATGCTCGCCGCCTCGTCGGCCATGAAGGCGAAGCAGAAGGCGCACCAGCCGGTCAGGCCGCTCGAAGGCAAGACTCTGGCGATGATCTTCGAGCGGCCATCGACGCGGACGCGGGTGTCGTTCGATGTCGCCATGCGCCAGCTCGGCGGCGAGCCCATCATGCTCACCGGCGCCGAGATGCAGCTCGGTCGCGGCGAGACCATCGCCGACACCGCGCGGGTGCTGTCGCGCTATGTCGATGCCATCATGATCCGCATTCTCAATCACGAGGCGCTGCTGGAGCTTGCGGCCTATGCGACTGTGCCCGTGATCAACGGCCTGACGCGGCGGTCGCATCCCTGCCAGGTGATGGCCGACCTCATGACCTATGAGGAGCATCGCGGCCCGATCGAGGGCAAGACGGTGGCCTGGACCGGCGACGACAACAACGTGCTGGCGTCCTGGGCGCATGCCGCCGAGCGCTTCAAATTCCAGCTCAACGTCGCAACACCTCCGGAGCTCGCGCCGAAGAAGGCAATGCGCGACTGGATCAAGACGTCAGGCGCGCCGATCGTGCTCGGCACCGATCCGGAAGCCGCCGTGCGCGGCGCCGATTGCGTCGTCACCGACACCTGGGTGTCGATGGGCGACAAGGAGGGCGAGCATCGCCATAACGTGCTCAAGCCCTACCAGGTCAATGCCAAGCTGATGTCGCTGGCCAAGCCCGATGCGCTGTTCATGCACTGCCTGCCGGCCCATCGCGGCGAGGAGGTCACGGACGAGGTGATCGACGGTCCGCAATCGGTCGTTTTCGACGAGGCCGAGAACCGCCTGCATGCGCAGAAGGGCATTCTGGCCTGGTGCTTCGACGCGGTGAAGTAATTGCGGTGGTGGGGCCGCCTTGATGGCCTCATTCTCCGCTGTCATCCCGGACAAGCGCCGCGCAGCGGCGCGCCGATCCGGGATCCATAGCCACAGGATTGAGTTTGGCGAAGACTCGGAGTTGTCATCGCCGGTCACAACGTCATCCTGTGGTTATGGTCCCGGGTGCGCGCTTCGCGCGTCCCGGGACGACACCGAATTTGAGGCGGCTTGTTACCGTTCAATCCGCATCCGGAACACACCATCTCCGTGCCCCTTCCAATCCCCACTCTCCGACCCCAGATAGAGCGCCATGGTTTCCCAATCCTCTGACATGAAAACCGGGCCTGAAGGCCCGGTTCGCGCACCATCGGCGGTTCCGATCGACGACGCCGTGCTGCCTTACGAGGTCGACGCGCTCGATGTGCGCGGGCGGCTGGTGCGGCTCGGCCCGGCGCTCGACGATATCCTGACCAAGCACGATTATCCCGCACCCGTCGGCAAGCTGCTCGGTGAAGCCATCGTGCTGACGACGTTGCTCGGCACCGCGTTGAAATTCGAAGGTCGCTTCATTCTTCAGGCCCAGACCGACGGTCCGGTGTCGTTCCTGGTCGTCGACTACATGGCGCCGGATCGCCTGCGCGCCTATGCGCGCTTTGACGCCGAGCGCCTCGGCGAGGCCAAGGACGCCGGCATGCAGTCTGGCACGCTGCTCGGCCGCGGCCATCTCGCCATGACCATCGACCAGGGCTCCGACATGAGCCGCTACCAGGGTCTGGTTGCGCTCGACGGCGGCAGCCTGGAAGACGCCGCGCACGAATATTTTCTCCGCTCCGAGCAGATCCCGACGCGCGTGCGCCTTGCGGTCGGCGAGGAGTGGCGCTCGAGCGACGGCGGCAAGCATCGCTGGCGGGCCGGCGGCATGCTGATGCAGTTTCTGCCGAAGGCGCCCGAGCGCGCCCGGCAGGCCGATCTGCATCCCGGCGATGCGCCTGAAGGTGTCGAAGTGCACAGTGTCGCCGAAGACGACGCCTGGGTCGAGGCGCGTTCGCTGATCGAGACCGTCGAAGACGTCGAGCTGATCGATCCCGAACTCTCGGGCGAGCGGCTGCTCTACCGTCTCTTCCACGAGCGCGGCGTGCGCGTGTTCAATCCGCAGGTCCTCAAGGTGCAGTGCTCCTGCTCGCGCAATGCGGTCGCCTCGATGCTCAAGAGCTTTTCGCCGGACGATCGTGCCGCAATGGTCAAGGACGACAAGGTCGTCGTCACCTGCGAGTTCTGCTCGTCGGTGTACCAGTTCACGCCGCACGAGGCGGGCGTGGAGTAGGCCCGAGTGGGCCGATGCCCATGCCAAAAGGCCTCTTTAGCCATTCTTCGCAAACCTTATCGGATACGTAATGGGCAGCGGCCCGACGGGCGATAGTTTTGCTTGCCGTGCAACCCCTGCAGCATGTTAGCATGAAGTCTCCGTGGAGAGGGAGTTGGCGTAGCCAAGTGAGGGATGTCAGGCGAGGCGGATTCTGGGCCAAAAGCTGCGCCGGTAAATCCACCGGATCCTGGTGATTTCAATGCATTCGCACGCTGGCTAGGCAAGCGGCCGCGTGACTGGTCTGCCGTTATTGCCTGCCGGGTGTCATTGCGCGTGCTCCCTTTGGTATCGTCTTATCGGGGCAGAACCGATGTCGTCTTGCCAATTTTTCGTGCAGTCGCCATCTCGCAGTATGCCGCTGAACGACGATCAAGCCGCGAGATTGCGACAACCGCGGCCGCTGCGGCCCTCGCCGCCTTTGCTGCTGCCGACGCTGCGGCCACCGATGCTATCGATGAGCTTGCTCGCGCCGCTGTCGATGCTTCCGTCCGTCCTGCTGTCGATGCTGCTAGCGTCGCGGGCTACACTACGAGCGATTTCGCCCTTGCCGCTGCCGACACCGTTCGCGCCGCTTTCGCTGCTGGGGACACTCAAGCAATGTTGGTCAATGAGGCGCGAGTTGATGTAAGCCGGCTGCACGCCGGAATGACCGTGCGCCAGCTCGCATCCACGCCTCTTTGGCGCAACTCGCCGCCGTAGCGCATTGCAGAAGCTTGGCAGGATTTGGCGCGAGATCTGCGCCGGAGAAATAATCACTGGTCTGTGTGGATCGATTGGTATGATGCTCTTATGCACGGAGCTGTCGACGACCGTGAGCAGTACCTCGCTGCGTTCACCGATTTGCCGGGGGCTCTGCGGTGGGATGGGAGCTCCGATGCTGTTAATGCTAAGATTGCGAACCGGCTTGCGGAAATAGCGCGAGGGCAGCAAAATAGCGAAATTCCGGATCAATCGCCCGCTCCTGTTCAAATTGTAGAGCGCGACGGAAAACTCCAAAAAGCGACCGATCGCAATAGCCCGCTCAATACAGCCGAACGGGACTTTAACGACTGGCGCGCTCCCGTTGTCGACCACATGCGCGAACTCACGCGCTCGGATTTTCGGGTAGGTACCAATCACAGTCGAATCCGTGAGCGCTTGATTGCCCTCGGCGGGCTGCTGTCCGGGAGGGTCGACGAGGTGAAAGATCGGCAATTTCGTATCGGCTATGAAATTGAACGGTTCGGGGCACTGCTGGCTGCCTATCGTGTGGGTGGCGACGATATGCCTGCTCTTGATGCTGCCCAGCTTGAAGATCTCAATCATCTCCGTGTCGCGCTGATGATGGGTATCGACAAGCTTGAGAGATGGCTCGAGTTTAGTAAGCTCGCTCAAGCCAGCGAAGCTCGAGAAGGTGATGCAGATCGCAATGTTGTCGGCAGCGCGCTCGAGGAAATGGCAGCTGTAATGACGCAGCATCATCGCTATTTCGATCCAGAACTGCCAGCGACATTCCTGTTCCTTGCCGAAGCTGTACGTGACCCTGTCGGCGCTACTAAGACCACAGTTTATGGTGCAGTGAAGAGCGCGGAAAACTTGGTGAGCTTTCTCGGAAGAAGGTCGATGGACGTAGGCAAGAAGGTGGCGGATGCGATCGAAATTCACATTTCAAAGGCTGTTGCAACGTCGCTGATCGCCGGTCTGAGCGGGGCTGCGCTCGCACTTTCTGCCGCGCTGCCGCAAGGCTGGGTTTGGCTGAGGCCTCTTCTGGTGGCGGTCGGAGGGCCATAAGGTTCTTGGCGGGAGGTCTGTTTCGATCGCCCGTCAATCCTCCCGCATAAATATATTTCCTCTTCCGAAATTCGGAAATAGCGTATGTTTCGCCCATCCCGGCTCGACCTTGAGGGCGATCGTACGTCGTCACGGATCGCGAGCCGGGCTTGCGGTGGACGCGGCAGCGTCGGCACGGAGGGGTGCGGGCAGGGCGGGTAGTCCTGTGAGCCCGAAACCACGTGTGGAACGAGCGGCGCTGAGAGTTCGTCTCGCCAACATTCTTCCCGCAACGTCAACAGCGCGGGAAGACCCTGTGGCATCGGGCGAGCGCGCGTACGGCAAAGCCGTGGGTCCTGGCCGTCGTCGCTACGGTCAAGCCTGTCGCGGAGGTGTGGAGCGTCCAGCCGGATCAACCGCATCGTCAATCTGCGGGGCGAGGGAAGCCAGAGGGAATTCGGCTCCCGGGAGAGCGGGCATAAGCCGTCAACCCATCGCGCGGGGAAGGCCGTGTGTTGGGCTTCACCTGTATGCTGCTGTGCGGTCTTTTTGCGCTACATCTCGCGCAGCAGACCGTGGGTGCCAAGCCGGCACCCAGCCTTCCCTGCGCCCTCTCGAACAAGAGGGTGGAAAGTCAATCAAAGCTCGGGCGAACTCGCCGCGAGGATGAGAAGGTGTGTCTGTTGGGCCGCCCGATGAGTACCCCCGCTACGCTCGAAGGCTAATTCAACACGCGCTTGTTGTCGGGACTGTCGAGCGAGAACGTCGGCACGTCGATCTCGAAGCGCTCGCCGGTTTCGCTGACCATCTGGTAGCGGCCGGTCATGAAGCCCGAGGCGGTCGAGAGCGGTACGCCGGAGGTGTATTCGAAGCGCTCGCCGGGGGCCAGGATCGGCTGCTCGCCGACCACCCCCTCGCCCTTCACCTCCTGCTGGCGGCCGGAGGCATCGGTAATGATCCAGTGCCGCGTCTTGAGCTGCACGGTCTCCTCGCCCGAATTGGTGATGACGATGGTGTAGGACCAGAAATAGCGCGAGCGGTCGGCCGACGACTGCTCCGGAACAAAGTTCGGCTCAACGGTCACTTCGATCTGGCGGGTCACGGCGCGGTACATGGTTGCTATAATAGCCAAATCCGTCCCGGGAACCAAACGCCACAGACGGCTTTGGCGACATCGTCCCGCCAGAATTCGAAAGGAAGGACACCCCAGAGGGAGATTCTCTCATATGATCCGGGCCGCTTTGCGATACGACGGCGGGACCCCTACATTCTTTCAACCTCGCGTTTTACGGAAGGGTTCTTAGGCCCCCGATGACCATTGCCGACCAAGTGACGGGATCGACGATCGCGGGGACCGGCGAGGCCAGACCCGCAGGGACCAAGCCGCGCGCGGCCGCGCCGGCCATCACGCTGCCCGCCATCGGCGAGCGCGAGCTCCGGCTCGATCTGTTCCGCGGGCTCGCGCTGTGGCTGATCTTCATCGACCACCTGCCGCCGAGTCTGTTGACCTGGTTCACGATCCGCAATTACGGCTTCAGCGACGCCACCGAGATCTTCATCTTCATCTCCGGCTACACCGCCGCCTTCGTCTACGGCCGCGCGATGCTGGAGAGCGGCGTCCTCATCGCCACCGCGCGCATCCTGCGCCGGGTCTGGCAGATCTACGTCGCCCACGTCTTCCTGTTCACGATCTTCCTTGCCGAAATCTCCTATGTGGCGACCAGGTTCGAGAACCCGCTCTACACCGAAGAGATGGGCATCATGGACTTCCTCAAGCAGCCGGACGTCACCATCGTGCAGGCGCTGCTCCTGCGCTTCCGACCCGTCAACATGGACGTGCTGCCGCTCTACATCGTGCTGATGCTGGCGCTGCCCCTGATCCTGTGGTCGATGAAATGGCGACCCGACGTCACCCTCGGCCTTTCGGTCCTGCTCTACGCAGTCACCTGGGAGTACGATCTCTATCTGTCGGCCTATCCGAACGGCTTCTGGGCCTTCAATCCCTTTGCCTGGCAATTGCTGTTCGTGTTCGGTGCCTGGTGCGCGCTCGGAGGTGCGCGCCGCATGTCGCGTATTCTGTCGTCGCGCGTCACGATGTGGCTGGCGATCGCCTATCTCGTCGCGTCGTTCTACGTGACGCTGACCTGGTATGTGCCGCAGCTCTCCCAGTTCATGCCGAAGCTGATCGAGCAATGGATGTATCCGATCAACAAGACCGATCTCGACGTGCTGCGCTTCACGCATTTCCTGGCGCTGGCCGCGCTCACGGTGCGTTTCCTGCCGCGGGACTGGCCGGGCCTGAAGTCGCCCTGGCTGCGGCCGCTGATCCTGT
This sequence comes from Bradyrhizobium diversitatis, assembly GCF_016031635.1. GTDB lineage: Bacteria > Pseudomonadota > Alphaproteobacteria > Rhizobiales > Xanthobacteraceae > Bradyrhizobium > Bradyrhizobium diversitatis. The sequence goes on along the minus strand of NZ_JACEGD010000044.1, from coordinate 21,978 downwards.
GCGGCCAGCATTCCCTCGAGATCTTCTGTCTCGGCGTCTTCCTTGCTTTCGCCGGCCACTTCATCCTGGCCGAAGTCTCCGGCGGCGCAGCCATGCATGCCTTGATTAGTCTCTCCGGAGTGCTGATCATGTGGGGGGTGGCCTGGGTCATTTCGTGGTACAAGCGCGTGGCTGACAAGAGCGGTGCGAAGACCAAAAACGCCGTCGGCAATGCCGATCTGGCGGGAGGGGGCTGATGAAGGCGAAGGTTCTCCTGAGCCTGATCCTGCTATGCGGTGGCCTCGCCGCGCCTGTGGCGCGTGCGGGCGATGCTGCGCCCACGGCTCCCCCCGCGCCCCCTTCCTGCGAATTGCCGGCCTATCTGCTGACCAGCGAAAGCCCACTGCCGAAGGTCGCCGCTGCCGTCAAGGCCGGTAAGCCGCTCGAGATCCTGGTCATCGGCAGCCGCTCGACGACCATTCCATCTTCGGAGAACAGCTCGTACCCGGCGCGCATGGAGGCGATCCTCAAGGAGAAGCTGCCGCCGCCGGAGGTGGTGCATGTCTCCGTAGAAATACAGAGCAAGAAAACGGCAGAGGAGACCGCCTCCACTTTCGTTAAGCTGATGGAAGCAAAAACGCCTACGTTGGTCATCTGGCAGACCGGGACCGTGGACGCTATCCGCGCCAGCGATCCCGACGAGTTTCGCAGTGCCGTCACCGAAGGGGTTGCTGCGTTGCAAAATGCGGGGGCTGACGTCGTCTTGATGAATCTGCAGTATAGTCCACGCACTGAAACCATGATCTCGGCGCAGCCTTTTCTCGATAATATGCGGGTGGTGGCGCAGGAGCACGGTATTCCGCTGTTCGATCGTTTCGCGATCATGCGGCAGTGGAATGATCAGGGGCAGTTCGACCTGTTCAGCCCGTCCCGCGGGCCCGAACTGGCGAAACAGGTCCATGATTGCCTTGGCCGGGCGTTGGCACAGTTCGTGTTCGACGCAGCCCGTCTCGAGCCGGCCCAGCAGCAGAATTGAGGTCTAGCGTTAATGAGTTCTCTCCGCCCTTTTTGCCTGACGACATGGCTGGCCGCGCCCGCAGCCGCAGCGCTGTTGTTGCTGACGCCGGCCCTGCAATCGCATGCCCAGACGCCAGCCGCCCAGGCAACACCCGCCCCCGCGCAGTCGGCTGATCCCGCTTCCACTTCGCCCTCCCAGACCACCGTCGCTGCGACGTCGCCCGAGCAGCGAGGCATCACGGCGCGCGCCATCGACAAGGTGAAGCAGGCCGCCAAATCCGCCAGCGACATCTTCAACCGTGTGCCCTGCCAGCCGCCGAAGGACGGTTCGAAGGCGATGGGCTCGCTGCCGCACGTTGCTGGCAAGCTCGTCGCCGGCCTGCCCGTCGTCATCGTCGCGTTCGGCTCGTCGTCTACTCAGGGGTTCGGCGCGAGCTCGCCGGAATTCAATTACCCCAATCGTCTCGCCGCGCAGCTGCGCCGGCACTATCCGACCGCCGACATCAGCGTCATCAATGCCGGCGTCGGCGGCGAGGACGCCCCCGAGATGATGAAGCGCCTCCAGACGCAGGTGATCGACAGGCATCCGGATCTCGTGATCTGGCAGGTCGGCACCAACGCCGTGCTGCGCAATCTCGATCCCGGCGAAACCGCCAAGATGGTGGAGGACGGCATCAGCCGCATCCAGGCCGCGGGCGGCGCCGACATCGTGCTGGTCGATCCGCAATACTCGCCGGCCGTCAACCAGCGCGCCGAGAGCGCAGGCAAGATGGTGAAGCTGCTCGGCAAGGTCGCCGAGCTCCGTCACGTCGGAATCTTCCCACGCTTCGAGGTGATGCGCGACTGGCATGAGAAGCAGGCCATTCCGGTCGAGGGCTTCGTGATCGCCGATGGCCTGCACATGAACGATTGGGGCTATGCCTGCTTCGCTCAGCTGCTGGGTGACGACATCATCCGTTCCGTCGGCCAGATCAAGCTCGGGGTGAACGTGCCCGCGGACGTGCGGACGTACCGGCCGATGTGAGAGGGCGAATAGGGAATGGCGAGGAGCGAATAGATCGACCTATTCGCCAGTCACTATTCGCCATTCGCCATTCACGCCTTCTCCAGCGCCGCCGTCAGATCCTCGATCAGATCGTCGGCATGTTCGAGCCCCGCGGAGAGGCGAATGAACCCCTCGCTGATCCCGAGGGCGGCGCGGTCCTCCGGCTTCAGGCGCTGATGCGTCGTCGTCGCCGGATGCGTGACGAGGCTCTTGGCGTCGCCGAGATTGTTCGAGATCTTCGCCAGCTTCAATTCGTTGAGCACGCGGAACGCAGCCTGCTTGCCGCCCTTGACCTCGAAGCCGACCAGGGTCGAGCCCCCGCGCATCTGCTTCTTCACCAGCGCCGCCTGCGGATGATCGGCGCGGCCGGGATAGACCAGCCGCGAGATCTTCGGATGGCTCGCCAGCACCTCGGCGATGCGCGCTGCCGTATCGGTCTGCGCGCGCACGCGCACGCCCAGCGTCTCCAGGCCCTTGAGCAGCACCCAGGCATTGAACGGCGAGATCGAAGGGCCGGTCTGGCGCATGAAATTGTGAATGTGTTCGGCGATAAAGGCTTCCGACGACAGGATGATGCCGCCGAGGCAGCGGCCCTGGCCGTCGATATGCTTGGTCGCGGAATAGACCACGACGTCGGCCCCTAGCGCGAGCGGGCTCTGCCAGATCGGCGTCGCGAACACGTTGTCGACCACGAGACGCGCGCCGCCCTTGTGCGCGATCTCGGCGATTCCGGGGATGTCGAGCACGTCGAGGGTCGGGTTGGTCGGGCTCTCCAGGAAGAACGTTTTCGTGTTGGGCTTCAGCGCGCGCTGCCATTGGTCGAGATCGAGCCCGTCGACCAGCGTGGTCTCGATGCCGTAGCGCGGCAACAAGTCCTGGATGACGTAGAGGCACGAGCCGAACAGGGCGCGCGAAGCCACGACGTGATCGCCGGCTTTGAGCGGTGCGAGGATCGCGGTCGTCACCGCGGCCATGCCGGTCGCCGCCGAGCGGGCGGCTTCGGCGCCCTCGAGCTCGATCATGCGGCGCTCGAACATCGCGATGGTGGGGTTGGAGTAGCGCGAATAGATGAAGCCGGGGTCCTCGCCCTTGAACCGCGCCTCGCACTCCTCGGCGCTGTTGTAGACGTAGCCTTGGGTGAGGAACAGCGCCTCCGACGTCTCGCCAAATTGCGAGCGCAGGGTCCCGGAATGGACCAGGCGGGTTTCGGGACGGTAGTTGGCAGGCGACTTCGACATAGGACCCTCCGACATGACCATTCGACACGCAAACGGTCACAAAAAAACCGGCCTGGATATCTCCACTGGCCGGGATCACAGAGGTCCCCGGCCTGTTTAGCGATTTATTTAACGTGGCTGCAAGCCGGCCGGCTCAAATCACCACGGGATAAGTGATGCTCATATTCCGCAATGCCCTTTCCGTCAAGACGTCCATCGGCTAGCCGTAAAAGGCTGATATTTCCCGCATGTTGGGATGCAAGCGAGCCCTGATGAGGACCCCCGGTTGACGTTCACGGTCGCCGCCGACGCCAATGGTATCCTGCCCGACCGCATGATCGCGGCGATGGCGGAAGCGGGGCTCATCCTGCCCGAATACGACTTCGTCGAAAGCCAGATCCAGCCGGCGAGCCTCGATTTACGTCTGGGCGATATCGCCTATCGCGTCCGCGCCAGCTTCCTGCCAGGTCCCGGCGCCACGGTCGCCGAACGCATCGATGAATTGAAGCTGCACGAGTTCAGCCTCGCCGACGGCGCGGTGCTGGAGACCAACTGCGTCTACATCGTGCCGCTGCTGGAAAGCCTGGCGCTGCCGCCGGAGATCGTTGCTGCCGCCAACCCCAAGAGCTCGACCGGCCGGCTCGACGTCTTCACGCGCGTGATCGCCGACGGCACCCGCCGCTTCGACATGATCGGCGCCGGCTATCATGGCCCGCTTTATGCCGAGATCAGCCCGAAGACCTTTCCGGTGCTGGTGCGCGAAGGCTCGCGCCTGTCGCAGGTGCGCTTCCGCACCGGCGATGCCATCCTCAATGCCGACGAGCTCGATGCGCTGCACGCCAGCGAGCGTCTCGTCGACATCGACGATGCCGACCTTTCCGGCGGTGTCGCCGTCTCCGTCGACCTCTCCGGCGAGAAGGCGAGCGGCTTCGTCGGCTATCGCGCCAAGCGCCACACCGGTGTCGTCGACGTCGATCGCCGCTCCGGCTATGCGGTCGAAGACTTCTGGGAGCCGATCTCGGCCCGCCCCGACGGCAGCCTCATCCTCGATCCCGGCGAGTTCTACATCCTCGCCTCCAAGGAAGCTGTGCAGGTGCCGCCCGACTACGCCGCGGAGATGGTGCCGTTCGATCCTTTGGTGGGCGAGTTCCGCGTGCACTATGCCGGATTCTTCGACCCCGGCTTCGGCTATGCCGGCGCCGGCGGGCAGGGCGCGCGCGCCGTGCTTGAGGTGCGCTCGCGCGAAGTGCCGTTCATCCTCGAGCACGGCCAGATCGTCGGCCGCCTCGTCTATGAAAAGATGCTCGCCCGCCCCGACGCGATGTACGGCCAGCGCATCGGTTCCAACTACCAGGCGCAGGGCCTCAAACTATCGAAGCATTTCCGGGTGTGACGACATCCTCTACTGTCATGCCTCGGCTTGACCGGGGCATCAGTCCGCCGCGCCTCTCGATTTGATCACTGACGCCTCGGAATGCTGGATCGCCGGCCGCAGTGCGCAGGTGTGCACAAGGCGACCGATGACACCGAATGTGTGGCAGGACGCGACGCAAATCAGGGCCCCATGCGAGGTGACGAGATGAGCAATCCATCCGATCTCGACGCAAGCATCATCGAAGACGTTGCGGACGCGCTGATCTATTCGGATCGCTCCGGCACGATCATGCGCTGGAATCGCGCGTCCGCCGCCCTGTTCGGCTTCTCCGCCGCGGACGCGCTGGGCCAGAACCTCGACCTGATCATTCCCGAGCATCTGCGCGCCGCGCACTGGAAAGGCTTCGAGGCCGCGCTGGCGAGCGGGGTGATGAAGCTTGCGGGCAAGCCGACACTGACCCGCGCGCTGCACAAGAGCGGGCGCAAGCTCTACATCGAGATGACTTTCGCGCTGGTGCGTGACGCCGGCGGCTCCGTGCAGGGATCGGTCGCGATGGCGCGCGACGTCACCGAGCGCGTCGAGCGCGAACGCGCGGCGAAGCTTGCGCAAAATTCGTGATGCGGAATTGACGGGCCGGCGTGCAGGGCGCCCTGCGCGAGCGTCAGGTTGCCTGTCCCCGGGGGCGGTGACACACTCGATCGCAACAACGATCGGGGAGCGAACATGGCTCAAGCTGACGCCGCACGGGAAGCTCAATGGAAGCGCTGGCGCGCGGTCGCGGATCTCTATCACGCCTACTTCACCGGTCTGATTCTCACGGTCGTGACGCGGCGCGGTACCGCTGACGCCGCCGAGTTCGTTTTCCGTGTGTTCCGCCGCCAGCAGCAGGAGCGTTTCCTGCCCGGGCTCGAGAAGCTCGGGCTTAAAGGTCTGCCGCCCGCGGTGGCTGCGGCGCAGTATCACTATCTCTCCAACTGGATCGGCGGCGTGCATGTCGAATACATGTACGAGAGCGACACCAAGGCCTGGATCCGCTATCCGCCGCCGCGCTGGATTTGGAAAGGCACCGCGATCTGCGGCGTGCCGGGCGAGGTCAGCCGCGCGATGCTGCGCGGCTGGCACGCCAACAACGGCGTTGCGCTTGGTGATCTCAGGCTCGGCTTCGTCTGCACCAAGCAGAGCGTCGACGGCCAGGATGGGCTCGAAGGCTATTATCATCAATACGACGATCCGCTCGAGCTCGACCAGCGCCTGGTGTTCGCGCGGCATCTGGAAGCTCCATTGTTCGATGCGAAGACCGCACCGGCGCTGCCGGTCGCGAGCTGGCCGAAGCCGCGGCTGGAAAAAGCCTATCGCAACTACGCCATGGAATATGTCCGCACCGCCGCGCCCGTGATGGTGCAGCTGTTCGGTCCGGAGGATGCCGGCTATCTCCTGCATCTCACCGGCAAGCTGATCGGCATGCAATATTTCGACGAGGTTGCCTCGGCGCTGGCGATGCCCCGCGGCGGCGCGAGCGAGTTCGCATCGTTCCTGAGCGCGTTGTTTGCCGCGCAGGATGATGCGGCCGAGACCACGCAATCAGAAGCCACGTTTGAAATCCACCAGCAGAGCTGGAAGCTGATGGACGATGTCGCCGACCATCACCCCGCTTGTGCGCAGGTGCTGGCGGGATTGTTCGAGGGGCTCGCCGCGGGTTGCGGACGGCACATCGGCGTGCAGATGCGCTCTGCGGCCGCTGGCCGTCCGCCCCTGGTCTGGACGATCGGGTAGGCTCACCCATCGGAATGCGCCGCCGCAGGGCACGCCTGCACCCGACGCAGGAGGAATCGGCGAGCGCCGTGCTAACAAGCCCCAGCCGCGCCCTGCGCGCGAATAGATTGATTGGCACACCTGTTCATTGCCGCGCCGCAAATGGCGCCCCTGCCCGGGAGAGGACATGACGGACATCGCCGAGATCCCGGTCGGTGAACAGGAGCGCCCGTTGCCGCCGCTGCCGCGCTCCGTCAAGAGCGCGCTGACCGACGGGCCGATCCTGCGCACGCTGCTCTCCCTCGCCTGGCCGAACGTGATCGGCTTGTCGGCCGGCATCTGCGTGGTCATCGCGGAGACCTCTTATGTCGGCCGGCTCGGTGTCGAGGCGCTGGCGGCGATGGCGCTGGTGTTTCCGACCGTGATCCTGACCATGACGATGTCGGGCGGCGCCATGGGCGGTGCGGTGGCCTCGGCCATCGCGCGTGCGCTCGGCGCCGGTGATCGCGAACGCGCTGGCACGCTCGCCGTGCATGCGATGCTGATCGGCATCAGCTTCGGCCTGGTCTTCATGCTGGGCATGCTGATCTTCGGACCGAGGGTGCTCGAAATACTTGGCGGCCGCGGCGCTGTGCTGACGCATGCGATCGCCTACACGCAGGTGTTTTTCGGCGGCGCCGTGCTACCCTGGTTGCTCAACACCATGGCGGGCGTCCTGCGCGGCACCGGCAACATGAAGCTGCCGTCATTTCTCATCCTCAACTCTGCGGCCTGGCAGATCGTGCTCGGCGGCACGCTGGGTCTCGGTCTCGGACCGGTGCCGCAGCTGGGCATGCGCGGCGTCGCGGCCGGCGCGCTGATCGCCTATTCCATGAACATCTGCATCATGGGCTGGTACCTGTTCTCCGGCCGCGCGCGGATCGTACTGAGGTTGCGCGGCTTGCGCATCCGATGGGCGATGTTCTTCGACATCCTCAAGGTCGGCGCCATCGCCTGCTTCTCGCCGCTGCAATCGGTGCTGACGATCTCGATCTTCACTCACATGCTGGCGAAGTTCGGCACCGCGATCCTCGCCGGTTACGGCATCGGCGCGCGGCTCGAGTTTCTGTTGACCTCGATCGCATTCTCGTTCGGCATCGCCTGTGTGCCGATGGTCGGGATGGCGATCGGCGCAGGCCGCATCGCACGCGCCCGGCGCATCACCTGGATCGCCAGTGCGGCCGCTTTCGTGGCGGTCGGCGCGCCTGCGTGCCTCGTTGCGATCTTCCCGGATCTCTGGGTCAACATGTTCACCGACAGCGTGGCCGTGCGCGCGGCGAGCCATCAATATCTCTCGACCGTCGGGCCGTTCTACGCCTTCTTCGGCCTTGCAACGACGATGTATTTCTCCTCGCAGGGCGCCGCCAAGGTGATCGGCCCGGTGCTCGCGCAGACGGCGCGGCTGATCTACATCGCGGCCGTCGGCTGGTGGCTGTCGACGCACGATGCCAGCGCGCAGAGCTTCTTCTGGCTGGCCGCAAGCTCGATGGTCGTGCTCGGCGTGCTGTCGTGCTCCAGCGTGGTGCTGACACGCTGGGGGCCGCGCAAGGCGAAAGCTGCGATCAGGCCGGCGCTTTCGACTGCCGACTGATGCGCGATGCGAAAATCATGCAGCCGCGGGCGGGAATGCCCTGTGGATCGCGCCGACGGCCTCCTTCGTTTGCCCTTCAATGTAGGCCGCAAGCTCGTTCGGCAGCACGTCGATGATCCAGACCAGCCGGCAGCGCGTATCGCTCTCGGCAATCACCTGCACGGAGGCGCTGTAATGCTTCAGCCGCTCGTTGCTGATCGCATAGACGAGGCGCTGTCGCGCATCGTCGCAATCGACCAGCACCTCGCGTGCGACCGAACCATTGGCAAAGGTGACGATGCGTGCATCGTCGTCGAGCGTGCAGGCGGTGACGAAGCCCGGCACCAGCCGCTGGTGCAGCGCCCCGAAATCGCGCACAGCGTCCCAGACATCGTGTGCGGAGGCGGGGAGGGGAATGTCGTTGCGGATGGAAGCCATGAACGTATCCTTGATTGTGATAAGTGGTGCCACGGGCATCGTCATTGCGAGCGTAGCGAAGCAATCCAGAAATGTTTCCGCGGGGACAGCCTGGATTGCTTCGTCGCGAGAGCTCCTCGCAATGACGAAGGAGAGAGCTCACACGCAAACCGCCTCGACATTGTTGCCGTCGGGGTCGATCAAGAACGCCGCATAATAGGTCGGGCTGTAGTCCTTGCGCGGCCCGGCGCCGCCATTGTCGCGGCCTCCGCTCCTCAGCCCTTCGGTATGGAACGCCTTGACGGCGTCATGATCCTTGGCGCGGAAGGCGATATGGGCGCCGTCGGCCTTCCGGCCCTTGTTCAGGTGCAGCCACAGCGCGGGCTCGCCCTTCGGCCCGAAGCCGGCATAACCGTCGCCGCTCGAGCACAGGACATAGCCGAGCGGCGCCAGCACTGCAGTATAGAAGCGTGTCGCAGCGTCGAGGTCCGCAACACGCAATCCGATGTGGTCGTACATGTTCGTCTCCATTGCAGAAGCGTGCCGAGAGGGGGCACGCGCCGGAGACGACCCTAGTTAGTTGAGGGCAAGCTGCTCTTGGAGAATCTTGCGCTGTCCCTTCGAGGCCTGGCGGAATTTGGTCGGGGATACACCGGCAGCGCGGTGGAAGGTGCGGACGAAATTGGAGAGATCGCCGAAACCGACGTCGTAGGCGATGTCGGTGACCGCGATGTCGTCGTCAGTCAGCAGCCGCGCCGCGTGCCGCAGCCGCGAGCGCACCAGATATTGATGCGGGGTGACGCCGAGCACGCTTGAGAACAGCCGCAGGAAATGGAACGGGCTGAGGCCGGCCTGCTTTGCTGCCTGTTCGAGGTCAAGCTCGGCATGCGAGTTGTCGTCGATCCACAGCGCGGCCTCGACGGCGCGGCGACGGTCGCGTGCGGTGGGGGTGGCTGGCTTGCGCGCCTTGCCCGAGACGACGTCAATGAAGCGGCCGGCGAGGATCTGGCCGATTTCGTCGAGACCGAGGTCGCTGTTGCCATCTGCTGCCGTCTGAGCGAGCTCGCCCAGCACCATCAGCTCGGGCAGCGGCGGCGTCGCGCCGACCTGCCAGACCTCGCGCCGCCCACCGAGAGTCTCGACCAGATCCTCGCTGAGAAAGAACGACAGGCAGACGTCGCCGGACACGTGCTCATGCGTGCAGGTGTATTCCTCGCCGGGGGCGCCGACCAGCATCGAGCCTGCCACCAGCTCGAAGAAACCGGCGCGGCAATGGCAGCCGAAGCTCCCTGCGCGGACATAGGCGATGGAATGGCCGGTGCGGCATTCGGGAAACGGCGCGTCGTCCGGTCCCGCATCGCAGCGAAATTCGGAGACCGTCATCGATGGCGTCGTCAGCAGCGTGGTCGCATCCATCCGGCCTATCTAGGCATGATCCGGAAAAGTGTGTAGCGGTTTTCCGACGAGATCATGCCAAAAAACAAGGCTAAGGTGCGATCAGGATCGCGCCTTAGCTGGCGCGGGGCGGAGCAACGGGCAGCAGCACCTCGAACAGCGTCTTGCTGGCGACGGGTTGGGCACCTTCGAGCGCCAGCAGCCGCCGCCTGGAGATCATGCCGGCATAGGGGGAAAGCCGGTCGGTGTAATTGCCGGCCTCCAGCACCCGGTGACAGGGCACGATCAGCATGTAGGGATTTTTGGCGATCGCCTGCGCCACCGAGTGCACGGCGCCGGAGGCGCCCAGTGCCTTGGCGATTTCGTGGCAGGTGCGCGTTTCGCCGCGCGGGATCGCGCAGGTGTGCTCGTAGACCCGCCGGTTGAAGCCGGGCACCCCGCCGGCGTCCAGACCGACGTCGGAGAAATCCGGCTCGCCGCCTTGCAGCAGGCCGACGATCCCCTCGATCGCCAGCTCGGCGTTCTCGGAGGGCCGCTGCTCCCGCGCCTCGGGATGGGCCAGGAAAATGCGGCGGCGGGTATCGATCTCCCGCGCCTCCGGCAGTTGCACGGCGACCACGCCGGTGCCGCTCCAGATGATGCCGCAGCGCCCCAGCGCCGTATCGAATATCGCGTAAGCACGCCCCGCCATGCACACGCCCCACTCAGTGCACGTTTCGCCCCAGACACGAAATCATAACACCGCCACAATCCGGCGCATCTGGAATCTTGTCAGGACGTTAACAACCGTCGGGCCGGGCGCGCCAAAGCGCTTGGCGGGAGGCGCCGTCTCGGCTAATCAGGAGGGGCGCGAAGCGCGCATAAGCGGGCGTAGTTCAATGGTAGAACGGCAGCTTCCCAAGCTGCATACGAGGGTTCGATTCCCTTCGCCCGCTCCAAGTTTCGTCCCGGCCGTCATGTGATAGGCTGAGGCCATGGTCAGGACACTCGAACAAGCCATTGCGCAAATCTCGCGATTGCCGGCCGCCGATCAGGAAGAGATCGGCCGGAAATTGCTTTCGCATGTCGAAAAGCTCGGCGCCCTCCGGTCTGAAATCGACCGGGGCATCCATTCGCTCGATGCAGGCAAGGGCGAGACCCTGAATATGGAAGAGTTTCTTCGCGAAAAGAACTCACGGCATGGTGGAGCATAGGCTTCCGGTCATTTGGTCACCGGAAGTTGTCGAGGATATCGATCGCCTTTGGGATTATTACGCCAGCGCGGCAGGAACCGGGACCGCCGACAAGATATTGCGCGAGATCGGGAAGGCCGTCACCTTCATCGAGGATTTCCTCTTCGCAGGGCGGGCACGCGATGAAATCCGGCCAAGCTTGCGTTCGCTGGCCGCCGCTCCGCAAATCGACTTCTATCGCTCGAAGGATGACCGGGCCGAGATCGTGCGAGTGCTCGATGGCAGGCAGGATATCGAGGCGATCTTTTCCAATGAGAAAAACGGGTAGGCAGAGGGCAATGCCTGGCGGAGCCGAATCCGTCCGGGTGGCGGTGCCGCCCAAGATTCTAATATGTTCGCCTCGGCCATCCGGTATTCATCGCGCTCCGTAGTAAGCTCTCGATCCGTGTTCGGTACGAACGCCCGGCGACGCCTGCAATGAAACCCATGGACCAACAGAAACTCGATCGCGCCATTGGGCGGCGCCTCAAGACGCTGCGGACGCAGGCGGGCATGACGTTGAACGAGCTCGCGGGCCGCTCCGGCGTCAGCCGGGCCATGATCGGGCGGGTGGAGCGGGCGCAGAGCAGTGCGACGGCGGCGCTGCTCAACAAGCTCTGCGCGGCGCTCGACGTCACGCTCAGCGATGTCGTGGCGCTGGCGGAGAAGCCGCCGGAGCGCCTGGTGCGGCTTGCCGACCAGCCGCATTGGCGCGATCCCGACAGCGGCTACCGGCGGCGTCATGCCTCGCCGCCGGACGCGGCGAGCGGCATCGAGATCATCGTGGTCGACCTGCCGGCGGGGGCCCGCGTCTCCTACAGCCCCTGGGGCCGCAACGCCTTCACCCAGCAGATTCTGATGCTGGAGGGCATCATCGCCGTGCATATCGATGCCAAGGCGGTGCGGCTGCGTGAGGGCGATTGTCTGGATTTCGACGTGATGCGCGCCGTGATGTTCGAGAACGAGACCAAGCAGGATGCGCGCTACGTCATCATCACACGGCGCGGCGCTTCCTACGGCAAGATGTGAGAGGGTGGAGATCATGACGATGCAGATCCGCACCGGCGACACCTATGATCCCCGCGTCGTCGCGCTGCTCGATCACCACGTCACGGCCGCGCGGGCGCAGACGGCGCCGGGCAGCGCCCATGCGCTTGATCTCGCGGGCTTGCGTGCACCCGATGTCGCGTTCTGGACAGGCTGGGACGGCGAGACACTGGTCACCACCGGCGCGTTGAAGATGCTTTCGACGAGCCACGGCGAGGTCAAGTCGATGCACACGCATCAGACCGCGCGCCGGCGCGGCTTTGGCGGCCGGATGCTCCGGCACATCATCACGGAAGCCCGTGCGCGCGGCATGACACGGCTCAGCCTCGAGACCGGCTCGTGGGACTATTTCAAACCGGCTCACGCACTCTATTTGGCGCACGGTTTCGTCCTCTGCGGTCCCTTCGAGGGCTATGTCGAAGATCCCAACAGCCTGTTCCTGACGCTCGATCTGTCGGCGCCGGCGCGTCGGTAGCTCAGGAGCGCGTCTCCTCGCAAAGGCACCAAATCAGCAAGGGCGCCTCAAAATGAGTTGCGCACCTCAAAACACCTCTGCTAGCCTTCAGCCATGGCCGAGACGCTCACCCCGACCGCGCTGACCCTGAAGGACATCGCCCGCGAGGCTGGCGTCAGCCTCGCGACGGTGGACCGCGTCCTGCACAACAGGCCGGGAGTGCGCCCGGATACGGTCAGGCGCGTCAAGGCTGCCATCGAGCGCAATTCGTTCCAGCCGCATGTGGCCGCCGCCGAGCTCGCCCGCGGCCGCGCCCGCCGTTTCGCCTTCGTCATGCCGTCGGGACCAAACCCGTTCATGCAGCAGATCGAGGCCTATCTCGGCGAGATGGCGGCCTGGCTGGTGGCCCGCCGCCTCAGCGTCGAGACGGTCGCAACCGACGTGTTCGACGCTTCCGCGCTCGCGGCCTCGCTGGAGGCATTGTCGGGCGATTGCGACGGCGTTGCCGTGGTGGCGCTGGATCATCCCGGCGTGCGTGCTGCCATCAACGATCTCGTCGATGCCGGCACGAAGGTCGTGACGCTGGTCTCGGACGTACCATCCTCGCGCCGGCACCATTATGTCGGCATCGACAATATCGCGGCGGGGCGCACCGCCGGCGCGCTGGTCGGGCGGCTGGTCGGCCAAAGGTCCGGCAAGGTCGCGATCGTCGCGGGCTCGCAGGGCCTGCGCGATCATGCCGAGCGCATCTTCGGCTTCAACCAGGTGATGGCGACGGAATTCCCCGATCTCAGCGTGTTGCCCGTACTGGAAGGGCGCGACGAGGACGACCGTTCGGAGCAACTGCTGGGGCAGCTGCTCGGCAGCCATGCCGACATTGTCGGTCTTTATAACGTCGGCGCCGGCACGCAAGGCGTCGCCAAAGCGCTGAGCCAAGCCGGGCGCGACAAGCAGGTGGTGTTCGTCGGACACGACGTCACCGCGCTGACGCGCCGATTGCTGCTGCAGGGCGTGATGGATGCTGCGATCTCGCAGAGCCCCGGACATGAAGCGCGCGCGGCCGTGCGCGTGCTGCTGGCGCTCGCTCGCGGCGAGCCGATCTTGCGCGAGCAGGAGAAGATCAGGATCGACATCGTGATGCGGGACAATCTGCCTTAGCGGCAGGCGGATTTCGGAACGGCCCGTTGCGGGGAAAGCGACGCAAGATCGCGCACCGCCGCAGGCAAAAGGGAGGATAACGTGTATCTCGGGATCGACATCGGCACGTCCGGTGTGAAAGCGGTGCTCGTGAGCGAAGCCGGCGCGGTCGTCGCGACGGGAACGCGCGAGCTTGCGCTGTCGCACCCCGCACCGCTGTGGTCCGAGCAGGATCCCGACGCCTGGGTCGACGCGGCCATCGGCGCCATCGACGATCTCGCCGCGCGCCAGCCGCGCGAGGTTGCGCAGGTTCGCGGCATCGGGCTGTCAGGCCAGATGCATGGCGCGACGCTTCTCGGCAAGGATGGCCGGCCGCTGCGTCCCGCCATTCTCTGGAACGATGGTCGCTCGCAGGCCGAATGCGCCGCGCTGGAGCGGCGCTGTCCCTCGCTGCACACGATCACCGGCAATCTGGCGATGCCCGGCTTCACCGCCCCGAAACTGTTATGGGTCGCGCGGCATGAACCCGAAATCTTCGACCGCGTGGCGAAGGTGTTGTTGCCGAAAGCCTATGTCCGTTATCGCCTCACCGGCGAGATGGTCGAGGACATGTCGGACGCGGCCGGCACGCTGTGGCTGGATGTCGGTCTGCGTCGCTGGTCGGCCCTGCTGCTGCATGCCACCGGACTCGATCTGCACCACATGCCGCGCCTGGTCGAGGGCAGTGAGGTGAGCGCAGTGCTCGCGCCTGATTACGCGCGGCGCTGGGGCATGCAGAAGGATGTCGTGGTCGCGGGCGGTGCCGGCGACAATGCGGCCAGCGCGATCGGGCTCGGTGCCATCGTGCCGGGCGATGCCTTCCTGTCGCTGGGCACGTCGGGTGTCCTGTTCCGCGTCACCGATCGCTTCGCCCCGGCGCCCGCTTCGGCCGTGCATGCCTTCTGCCACGCGCTGCCCGGCCTCTGGCACCAGATGGGCGTGATGCTGTCGGCGGCGGCCTCGCTCGCGTGGCTCGCCGGCGTGATGGAGACGCCGGCTGCAGCGCTGCTGGCGCCGCTCGGCGAGCGCGTCGATGGACCAAGCCCGATCAGATTCCTGCCCTATCTCGATGGCGAACGCACGCCGCACAACGATGCCGCGGCCAGCGGCGCCCTTGTCGGCTTGCGCGGTGCGACCGGCCGAAGCCAGATCGTCCAGGCCGTGCTCGAAGGCGTCGCCTTTGCCGCGCGCGACAATCTGGCGGCGCTGAGCGCGGCGAGCGGGCCGATTGCCGAAGTCGATCTCGTCGGCGGCGGCTCGCGCTCGGCGCTGTGGGCGCAGATCTGCGCCGATGTGCTCGGCATTCCCGTTCACCGCGTCGAAGAAGGCGAGGTCGGAGCCGCGCTCGGCGCCGCGCGGCTCGCCCGCATCGCCGCCACCAGCGAAGACGCAGCGGAGGTCTGCACCCGTCCGCGGCGGCTCGCGACCTTCACGCCCCGTGCATCCGTCGCTTCGGCCTATGACGAGGCCTATCGGCGGTGGCGCGCGCTTTATCCAGCATTGAAGGAGTCCGCTAAGTGAACGCGTCAGCAAAGTTCTTCGATGCAAGCGCACCCGTCGCCTTTGTCGGCAAGGATGCCGCAAACGCGCCCGCCTTCCGCTGGTACGACAAGGATCGGCTCGTGCACGGCCGCAGGCTCGAGGATCATCTGCGCTTTTCAGTCTGCTATTGGCATTCCCTATGTTGGCCGGGCGGCGATCCCTTCGGTGGCGAGACGTTCCTGCGGCCCTGGCACCACGGCACCGACGCGATGGCGATGGCACGCGCCAAGGCTGACGTCGCCTTCGAGCTGTTCCGCCTGCTCGATGTGCCGTTCTTCACCTTCCACGACGTCGATGCGGCGCCGGAAGGCGCCACGCTCGCGGAATCCGTCGCCAACCTCAACGCGATCGCCGATCTGTTCGAGCAGAAGATGGCTTCCGCAAAAGTGCGCCTGCTCTGGGGCACCGCAAACCTGTTCTCACACCGCCGCTACATGGCGGGCGCCGCGACCAATCCGGACCCTGATATCTTCACCTATGCCGCGGGCCAGGTCCGCGCCGCACTGGAGGTGACGCGCCGGCTCGGCGGCGAGAACTACGTGCTGTGGGGCGGGCGCGAGGGCTACGAGACGCTGCTGAACACCGATCTCAAGCGCGAGCTCGACCAGCTCGGCCGCTTTCTCTCGCTCGTCGTCGAGCACAAGCACAAGATCGGCTTCAAGGGGCCGATCCTGATCGAGCCGAAGCCGAAGGAGCCGACCAAGCATCAATATGATTTCGACGTCGCCACCTGCTACGGCTTTCTCGAGCGCTACGATCTCCTGAACGACGTCAAGCTCAACATCGAGCAGAACCACGCCATCCTCGCCGGCCATTCCTTCCATCACGAGGTCGCGCTCGCCGAGGCGCTCGGTGTCTTCGGCTCGCTCGACATCAACCGCGGCGACGATCTGCTCGGCTGGGACACCGACCAGTTCGCAATGAACGTGGGCGAGCTTGCGCTGGTGTTCCACGAGATCCTGAACCGCGGCGGCTTCACCTCGGGCGGACTCAATTTCGACGCCAAGATCCGCCGTCAGTCTATTGACCCCGACGATTTGATCCATGCCCATGTCGGCTCGATGGATGCCTGCGCGCGTGCCTTCCTCGCCGCCGCCGACATGATCGATGCCGCCGTCCTCACCGAGCCGCTTGCCAGGCGTTACGGCGGGTGGGCCGGCCCCGAGGGGCGCGCCATTCTCGGCGGCCAGCGCTCGCTCGCCGATCTCGCCGACCGTGCCATGAGTCCCGGCTTCGACCCGCAGCCGCGCTCGGGCCGGCAGGAATACCTGGAATCCCTCGTCAACCGCTACGTCTGAGGAGGACCGCTGATGGCAAAGACCGACGCAACACCGGTCCTCGAGCTGACCGGCATCGGCAAGGAGTTCGGTGCGATCCGCGCGCTGCACGACGTCGACATGCAGGTCTGCCCCGGCGAGGTGGTCGGGCTGATGGGCGACAACGGCGCAGGCAAGTCGACGCTGGTCAAGATCATCGCCGGCAATTTTCGCCCCACCCACGGCGAGATCCGCTTTGCCGGCAGCACGGTCCACTTCAACCGCCCGGTCGATGCCCGCGCTGTCGGCATCGAGGTGGTCTATCAGGACCTCGCACTATCGGACAATCTGACGGCCGCAGCCAACGTCTTCCTCGGCCGCGAGCTGAAGCGCAAATTCGGACCCATCGCCTTGCTCGATCACAAGGCCATGGCGGCGCGCGCGCTGGAGCTGTTCGGCGAGCTGCGCTCGGAGACGCGCCCCGACGATCTCGTCAAGCAGATGTCGGGCGGCCAGCGCCAGGCGGTCGCGATCGCGCGGACGCGGCTGTCCAACGCCAGACTCGTGATGATGGACGAGCCGACCGCCGCCATCTCGGTGCGCCAGGTCGAGCAGGTGCTCGGCCTGATTCACCGGCTGAAGGAGCAGGGGGTCGCCGTGATGCTGATCTCGCATCGCATGCCCGACGTGTTCGCGGTGTGCGACCGCGTCATCGTCATGCGCCGCGGCGAGAAGCGGGCCGACAAGCCGATCCACGAGACCTCACCGGAGGAAGTCACCGCTCTCATCACCGGCGCGAAGGAGGCGGCATGATGGCCATGCCCATGGAATCCCCGATCACCTTCACCAATGTCGGCAAGATCAGGTGGTGGCAGCGCGGCATCTTCGCCTCCCAGACCGGCTATGTCCTGCTCGCGCTGGCGGTGCTGCTGGTGATCATGCATTTCGCCAGCCCTTACTTCTTCACGCAAGGCAACATGCAGAACGTGGCGAAGAATTTTTCCTTCATTGCCATTGCGACGCTCGGCGTCACCTTCGTGATCATCACCGGCGGCATCGACCTCTCGGTCGGCTCGATGATGTGCTTCTCCGCCATGATCACCTCGATGGTGATGACCGAGCTGTCGACGCCCGGCTCGCCCGCGGGCGCGCTGTTCGTGCACATGGCGGCCGACGGCAAGACCGTGCTCGCCAATGTACCCGGGCTGATCCTGCTGGTCTCGATCGTCGCCGGCCTTGGCGTGGCGCTGATCGCCGGCCTCGTCAACGGATTCTGCATCGCCGTGCTTGGGTTGTCGCCCTTCGTCACCACGCTCGGCATGCTCTCGATCGTGCGCGGGCTCGGCTACGTCGTATCCAACGGCCGTGGCAGCTTTCCGGGTGGACCGGACGCCGACTATTTCTACGCAGCGACCTCGGGCGATGTGCTCGGCGTACCCGTGCCTTTCATTTATCTCGTGATCCTCGCGCTGGCGATGGCCGTGGTGCTGCACCACACTTCGTTCGGCCGCCACGTCTTCGCGCTCGGCGGCAACGAGAAGGCGGCCGAACTCACCGGCATTCCGGGGGTGCGGGTGAAGATCGAGGTCTACGTGATCTGCGCGCTCGCTGCGGGGCTCCAGGGTATCATCATCTCCGGTTGGCTCGGGTCGGCGCCGGCCAACATGGCGACATCCTACGAGCTCAACGTGATCGCGGCGGCCGTGATCGGCGGCGCCAACCTCGCCGGCGGCATTGGCGGCCCGCTCGGGGCCATCGTCGGCTGCGTGCTGCTGGAAGTGATCCGCAACGGTCTCGTGCTGGCGCAGGTCAGCTCCTACTGGCAGCAGACGCTGGTGGGCGTGATCATCATCCTTGCCGTGCTGGTCGACCGTATCCGCTCGCGGATGAATTGACGTGACGCCGTTCCGGGAGGGCAACCAAGATGCCGCCCGTCCGCTTCCCGGACGCTTCTGACAGGACGGGCGCTAGAGAAGGGTGGAGGAGACAATGAGGAAACTTCTTCTTGCCGGCATCGCCGTTGCGATGATGGCAACGCCGGCATTTGCCGCGAACTACCGCTTCGTGATCGTGCCGAAGGCGATGAACAATCCGTTCTTCGACTTTGCACGCGACGGCTGCCTCAAGCGTGCCAAGGAGCTCGGCAACATCGAGTGCATTTACAAGGGGCCGGTGGAGCATGAGCCGGCGACGCAGGCCCAGATCATCCAGGACTTCGTCACCCAGAAGGTCGACGGTCTTGCCATCTCGGTCGCCGACGTCGCTGCCATGACCAAGTCGATCGAGGCGGCAACCGCGGCCGGCATCCCCGTCATCACCTTCGATGCTGACGCACCGGGCTCCAAGCGCATCGCCTATATCGGCACCAACAACAAGGAGTTCGGCCTGGCTCTCGGCAAGCAGCTCCTGAAGATGCGGCCCGATGGCGGCAAATACGCGATGGTCTCGGGCGGTCCCGGCGCCAAGAACCTCGCCGAGCGCGTCGATGGCGTGCGCGAGGCACTGAAGGGCTCGAAATGGACCGAGGTCGCGGGCTCCCCGACCTTCTGCAACGACGATCCCGCGCTCGCGGTCCAGCAAATGACGGACATGCGCACCGCAACGCCCGACCTTGCCGCCATCGTTCCGATCGGCGGTTGGCCGATGTTCGCTCCCGAGGGCTTCAAGGCCTTCGCTTCCAGGAACAAGAAGGACATCGATTCCGGCAAGTTCACGCTGGTCGTGGCCGATACGCTGAAGATGCAGCTCGAGCTGCTGCGCGACGGCTATGCCAATGCACTGGTCGGTCAGCGTCCGTTCGAGATGGGCGAGAAGGCGATGGACACGCTGCTCGCGATCAAGAAGGGCGAGAAGGTGCCGGAGATCGTCTACACCGGCCTCGATCTCGTCACCAAGGACAACGTCGCACAGATGCTGAAGTAGGCGCGCCGCCGGTCCCGTGCTGCCACATGCCTCTCCCGCTTGCGGTTTGCGCAAGCGGGAGAGATGATCCGGATTGTTGGAAGAAGACTGCTGGAAGGCAAATGGGAATGAAACGCGCGCGGCTCGGCTCCCTCGACGTTACTTCAATCGGTCTCGGCTCCGCTCCGCTCGGCGGATTGTTCGCTCCCGTCAGCGATGCCGATGCGGAGGCGACGATCGCGCGCGCCTGGTCGGCCGGCATCCGTTTCTTCGACACCGCGCCGCTCTACGGCTTTGGCCTTGCCGAGCGGCGGCTGGGCGCATTCCTGCGGCAGCAGCCGCGCGACTCCTACGTCATCTCGACCAAGGTCGGCCGTCTGCTGCGCGCACCGGATGGCGCTGCCGCCGAGGACGAGCACTACAAGGGCACGCCGCGGGAGCGGCCGGTGTTCGATTTCAGCCATGACGGGGTGATGCGATCGGTCGAGGAGAGCCTGGCGCGCCTTGGGCTCGACCGCGTCGACGTCCTGCTCGTGCATGATCCCGACGACCATTATGACGACGCCGTCGCCGGCGCGTTCCGCGCGCTGCAGCGCCTGCGCGAGGACGGCACGGTCAAGGCGATCGGCGCCGGCATGAACCAGTCGGAGATGCTGGTGCGCTTCGCCGAGGCCGTGCCGGTCGACTGCTTCCTCCTCGCCGGGCGTTACACGTTGCTCGATCAGGGCGCGCTGGATGCGCTGTTTCCGGTCTGTCAGGCGAAGGATATCGGCATTCTGCTCGGCGGCATCTACAACAGTGGCATCCTGGCCAATCCCCACACGAGCGCGAAATTCAACTATCAGGACGCCGATCCGGCGCTCGTCGCGCGTGCCCTCGAGCTCGACGCGCTCTGCCGCAGGTACGGCACCGAACTGAAAGCCGCCGCGCTCCAGTTCTGCATGGCGCATCCGGCCGTGACGGTCGCCGTGATGGGCGCGCGCAATGCCGCGGAGATCGCCGACAATATCGCGATGTCGGAGAACGTGGTGCCGGCCGCGTTCTGGCAGGAGCTGCGTGCGAGAAAGTTGGTCGACGTCCGGGCGCCGCTACCGGGCGGAGTGTAAGGCATGATCATCGACGGCCACCAGCATTTCTGGGACCCGGCACGCGCCGACTATCCCTGGATGGAGGCGGACGAGCTCGGCCCGATCCGCCGCGCCTTCGGTCCCGCCGATCTCGCGCCGCTCATGAAGGCCAACGGTATCGACGCAAGCATCCTGGTGCAATGCCGCTCCGCGCTGGAGGAGACCGAGCAGTTCCTGCACATCGCGCACGAAAATCCCTTCGTCGTCGGCGTCGTTGGATGGGCCGATCTGGCGGATGGCGCCCTCGACGAAACGCTTGATCGCCTGCGCGCTTTGCCTGGCGGCGGCAGGCTGGTGGGAATTCGTCACCAGGTCCATGACGAGGCTGATCCGGATTGGCTGCTCCGCGAGGATGTGCAGCGCGGCCTCACGGCTGTTTTCACCCGCGATCTCGCGTACGATCTTCTCGTCCGTACCCGCGAGCTGCCGGCCGCGATCTCAACGGCGCAGGCCTTTCCGCAGGCGCGCTTCGTGCTGGACCACGCTGCCAAGCCGCCGATCGCCGACGGCGCCAGCGCCGAATGGACCGACGGCATCGCAGCACTGGCGGCTTGCGGAAATGTCTGGTGCAAGATCTCAGGCCTGGCGACCGAGGCGGTCTGGAATGACTGGGATGCGGATCGGCTGTTTCCGTTCGTCGAGCACGCCGCAAGATGTTTCGGGGAGGACAGGCTGATCTACGGCTCGGACTGGCCAGTGTGCCTGCTTGCGGGAGGTTACGGCGAGATCAAGAGTGCGCTGGAGGCCTGCCTTGCGAGGCTCGGCCCGCGTGTGCGGGATAAGGCGTTTGGCGTGAATGCCAAGGCTGCGTATAGGTTGGGCTAATTGCAGTGGATGCACGCTTTTCCCCTCTCCCCTTGTGGACTACGAGATTCACACGTCTCGAAAACCGACTCAAAGACAAGGACTTAGATGACCCCCGGTCACCGAAAGATAGGTACGTCCTCGGCTCAGCGGTCATTGAAGAGACTCGGCTTTTTGCCCGCCGCAAAAGACCGCTCCAAAGGTGTGTGCATCTCGTAGCCTTGTGGGAGTGGGTGGCTCGCCGCACAGCGGCGAGACGGGTGAAGGGTGTCTCTCCGCGAGCACCTTCACATGTGAGTTTGCCGAAGCAACCCCTCATCCGGCGCCATAGCCGAAGCTTCGCTTCGGCGTTGTAAATAGTCGTCCGTTAAGAAGCCGAATTGAGCGGGGCCGGACAGGCGCGCGTGCGCCAGAGCTGGATCAGGAACAGGCACAAGAGTTCTCTGATCCAGGCGAGGATGCGGCGGAAGTTGTGGCCGACGGCTGAGAGGATGACGTTGGCCGCATCGCCGGCGCGGCCTTTGAGGTAGCAGCGGCCGAGGTGGCCATCGGTCTTCAGGTGTCCGATGATGGGTTCGATGGCGGAACGGCGGCGCAGCTCGCGCTTGATGACACCGAAGACGCCGCGCTTCTGGCCAGAGATGAAGATTCGGC
>NZ_JACEGD010000043.1 GCF_016031635.1 Bradyrhizobium diversitatis | reverse complement strand
CCGCCGCATCGAGCATCTGCTCGGCCAGGAGCTTCTTCAGCTTCGCATTCTCGTCCTCGAGCGCCTTGAGCCGCCTGGCCTCGGAGACATCCATGCCGCCAAACTTGGCCTTCCAATTGTAGAACGTCGCCTCGGAGATCCCGTGCTTGCGGGCCAGATCGGCCGTTTTGGCTCCGGCCTCGTGCTCCTTCAGCACCGCGATGATCTGCTCTTCCGTAAAACGCTTCCGCTTCATCTGTCCGTCCTTCGTCAGGGCAGACTCTAAATCCTTCTGGAGGAAATTCTTAGGGGCAGGTCACCTTGAGGTGCGATTTCGTCCTGTCGATCTCGATGCGCGCGAAATTGTCGTCTTGGGTAAACCCCCATGATTTGTAATGCATGCGCGTCTTGCCGTCCTTGAGCGGGAACGCATCCCATTGCTCGGGCTGTCGGGAATCATGCACATATCCGTTCGGGTCTCCATCGGCGAACGGAAATGGCCAGTAGAACGCCGATGACGTTACCGAGAATGCCTTGAGAGGCAGGGTTTTCTTCCTCTGGCCCTGGTCCTGCTCGAATGTGATTTCGGCGACATTCGAGCAGTGAATGTCGCCGGAGAGAAAGACGACATTCTGAATGGATTCGTCGACGATGTGGTCGAGCAGCTCCTTGCGCGTCTGCGGAAATGCCGGCCAGCTGTCGCTGTCGTCGCGATTGTTTCCATTCACCTCGAATAGCAGGGCATCGAGACCTTTCTTCGTCCGTTCGCCGATCCGTTCGTCCATCGCATTCGGAACGAATACGCTGGATGAGACGATGAATTTCGGGACGTTATTGCGATCCTTCTGCATCTGCGAGAGCCAGGCTTTCAGCCTGTACATTTGTCCAGGATGATGCTCGTCGATCGTCGGATAGCCAAGCATGTAGTTGTCGCGGAGTCCGTTATCCAGCGCGCGGTCGCTGTTGTTCTTGTAGCGCTGCGTGCGCGTGTCGAGAACGAAAAACGGATAGCCGCCGCAATCGAAAGTGTAATAAAGGAGACGGCCCCATGTGCGCGGACTGTGGCTCCATTGGTAGTTCATGTAGGCTGTGACCGCGTAGTTGAACACCATGTGCTTGCCAGGATCGCCTTTCAGCCGGTCCTGAGTCCAGTTATCCTCGATCTCGTGGTCGTCGAGAATCATGTAGGTGCTCGATCGCTGCAGCAGATTGCGCAGGTTCTGCGCCGAATAGGCCGTTGTATAGCGCTCCTGAAATTCGTCATACCGCTCGGCCCGCAGGATCGGAACGAAGCGATTGAGCATGTCGGCATAGATCTGGTCGCCGCACATCATGGTGAAGGAGGCCGGCGGGCCGATCGGGCTGTCCTTGAAGTGCAGGGACATCGGTCCGAATATCTGGTCGGCCTCCTTAATCTTCCAAAGCAGCCCTGGATAGCGGCACGATCCGAGCAGGAATGCGAGAGAGTCGGCGATCTGACCTGAAGGCGGGAAGGTGCGGAACCTCGCCTCGCATTTCGACTGGTCGAGCCTCAACAGATCGTTCTTGATGATGTTGATGTCCGGCAAGATCGCGATGAGTTGCAGATCCGACGTCCGGGACGTGTTCGGCGTGGGATCGTCGACCGAGAGCACGCCGACCCGAACGGTGTACGCCGTATTCGGCGTGAGCGGCTTTGCCGGCACATTCTTGTTGAGGTTTGCCGCGACTGCGACTTCTTCCTCGCTGTCGAGATCGGTCGCTTCATAGTATCCGAGCTGAACGTCAGAGCCGAGGACGAAAGTCCCCGTGCGGTCATATTCCCGGTTCAGCCGGAAGTACCAGGCGACGTCGATCTTACCATCTTCCACGATCCCGATCACGCCAACGGTACGCCGATTTTCGTCGAGCTGGGCCCTTTCATCCGCGGGGTCCGCAGCGCGGACCCAAATTCTGGCCGTCGTATCAGTGGTATGACCGACAATCGGTCCCAATCCCGGTTCGCGCAAACTGACCATAAAAATCTCCCCGCCTGAAAAACGGCAGTAAAGTTCAGAACGAACCGTAATGCAATCCAAACGTGTATAGGCCAGTGCAGCCTCTTCAATCATTTGGTCCGCTGACTAGGCGGCGTTCGCGTTTCGGCCTAATGTTGCGACGTGCCGCTCACGAGCCCGATCAAATCCTATGATCCGACCTGGCCGCAGCAATACGCGGCTGAAGAGGCGCGGCTGAAACCCGTCTTCGGGTCCGGGCTGATCGGCATTCACCACGTTGGCAGCACGGCTGTGCCCGGACTGGCGGCGAAGGCCGAAATCGACGTGCTTGCCGTGGTCTGGTCGGACGACAGTCTGGACGACTGGAGCCGATCACTGACGCGCCTCGGCTATCGTCGCGGCGGCGACCTGTCCCCAGGGCACCATTTCTTCAAGCGGGACGTCGGCGATATCCGCACGCACAAGCTTATGTGTGCCGCGATGGTCATGAACAGATCGCACGGATGCTGAAATTTCGCGACCATTTGCGTGAGCATGCCGAAGATCGCGCGGGATATCAGGACCTGAAGCTGAGGCTCGAGCGCGCGAACGACTCGGGCATTCAGCAGTACCTGATCGGCAAGGACCCGTTCATCCGGAACATTCTCGCCCGGCTTGGTCGATCGCTCTCCTAGTTGCGTCGGACTGCCCATGACGATGATTTTTCTCGAGCGCACCGCCGACGCTCTCCCCGCAGACTTTTCTGCGCTGTGCTCGAGCTTCGGCCAGCCTGGCTATCCCGACTCCGTCGCCTGCACGTTCGTAGTCCCGTTACAGCGGCCGGAGACCAAGAAACATGCCGCGATCGATGGTGGCGAGCAATATCGCCAACGCGCTCATCAGGCCCAGGCCGAGGAGAGTGATCAGCGTCTGCCATGCCAGGCTGTTCCAGCCCAGGCTGAGCAGTGCATGAGCTGCAAAGGACAGCAGAACACTGGCGCAATAGATCGCGAGCGAATACTCGCCGCATCGTATCAGCGGCCGCAGTGCTCCGGCTTTCAGGATGCTGGCATTGCTTGGAAGAAGGCGCCAGCAGAGCAGCGCGAGCGCAGCAAAATGCAATAGTCGCAGGATATCGAGATTGGTCTTGTCGACCGGATAGATCAGGCGCGACAGCCACTCCGGCACATAGGCTTCGATCGCGTGGATCTGCCAGCCCAGGGTAATCACGAACGAGAACAGCACGTAGCCCGCCGCCAGAACGGCAAGAGCCCGGGAATTGAGAACGGCAAGCTGCCAATCGCCGCGGTTTGCTCCCCAGCAGATGCCGATCACGAACAGCAGCTGCCAGTTCAGCGGATTGAAATAGAGCTGCCCCCTCGGATAGGCCGGGATGTACCAGTCGAACTGATGGGCGAGAACATAGAGCGCAACGGATCCGGTCAGGGCCAGCGGCCAGGCGCGTATCGTCAGCGGCACGATGAGAATGAGCGCGAAGTGGAGTATGACCATCAGGAGCAGAGGGTCGAGATTGACCGGGGAATAGCGCAGCAGTGCCACCTGAAGCAGTGTCTCTGCAGGCTCCTGCAGCAGGATGGCCAGGTTGGCGTGATCGAACATGTCGGGCTGCCATGCCGCGATGTACGCCACTTCCGCCAGCAACAGGACGACAGTCATGATCTGCGCGACATAGATTTCGAACGAACGCCGCAACATGCGCAAGCTCGCGGCCGCAAAGCCGGACTGACGCATCAGGTCGCCGTATACGATGCCGGACGCAAGGCCGGACAGGAATACGAGAATCTCCGCCGCATCGCTGAAGCCGAAATTCTTGGGCGTGAACCGGTTCAGATAGCTTTCCGGGATGTGATTGATATAGATCCACCACAGGGAAAGGCCCCGAAAGAGATCGATCCGAAGATCGCGCTCCTTCAGGGGGGCCGGTATGCCCGACATCCACTTCACTTCCGCGTACTGCATTTCGTCATCGGAGCGTCTCGCCGCGTCGGCGCTTGCTGACCCGATCGGCCCGGGTGACCGTGGTCGCCGCAGTATTGTCAATTCAAGCAGCCGGTGAAGGTACATTGCGGCGCTGCGATGGTCCAGAACGCCATCGCCGCGGTGCCATCGTCGTCGAGGGGCCCACCAGGAGTAGCGGCGAAGCCCTCATTCCCGAACGATGGTCTCGGCGGTCAACCGACCGCATCGCCTTGATCCCATCAGCCAGATGGATCAACATCTGGCTTCTACCGCTCACGGCAGAAGGAGCGAAGAAGCGCGAATGTCCGAGCTTTCCGGATTTGGCCTGGTCGAGCGGGCGCGCGCGATCGCCCCTTTTGTGGCTCGCGAGGCCGACGCGATCGAGCGGAGCCGTCGGCTGACGCCTGCGGTCGTCAATGCCCTGATCGAGAACGGGCTCTACCGGGCGCTGCTGCCGCAGAGCCTCGGCGGCGCGCAGGCCGCGCCGGAAGCCTTCATGCAGATGCTGGAGGAGATCGCCAAGGCGGATGCGTCCACCGCCTGGTGTCTCGGCCAGTGCAGCGTCTGCGCGATGATCGCGGCCTGGCTCGATCACGACACCGCGCAGGAAATCTTCAACACCCCGCCCGGCATCCTCGCCTGGGGCGCGATCGCGCATGAGGCACGCATCGTCGAGGACGGCTATCGCGTCACGGCGCGCTGGGACTTCGCCTCGGGCTCGCGGCAGGCGAGCTGGCTGGGCGCACATGTCCGCATCGTCGGCGCTGACGGCGCGCCGCGCAGGAATGCCGATGGATCGCCGGAGCTGCGCACCATCCTGTTTCCGGTTGCGCGCGCGACCCTGCACGACGTCTGGCAGGCGATCGGGCTCGCCGGCACCGGCACGGACTCCTACGAGGTCAACGACCTCTTCATCCCCGAGCGCTTCACGGCGTTTCGCGACGTGCCGTCGGCGCTGCGCGAGCCGGGCCCGCTCTACAAGATCGGCACCGGCGCGACCTTCAGCCTCGGCTTTGCCGCGGTGTCGCTGGGCGTCGCGCGCGCCACGCTGGATGCCACCATCACGCTGGCACGGGAGAAGCACCAATCGCTGGCGGCCGGCGCGATGCGCGACAACGGGGCGGTCCAGGGGCTGATCGGCCGCACCGAGGGTGATCTGCGCGCCGCCCGCGCCTATCTCTATGCGGCCGCGAACGCGATGTGGCGCGACCTCGCTGCGACCGGCGAATTCAGCGCGGCGCATCGGACCGCGGTCCGCCTCGCCGCGACCTGGACCATCCATCAATCCGCACGCGTGGTCGACACCGCCTATCACATGGCCGGCGCGACCGCGGTGTTCCGCAGCAATCCGTTCGAGCGCCGCTTCCGCGACATGCACGCCATCGCGCAGCAGATCCAGGCGCGCGACGCGCACTATGAGGATGTGGGGAAGACGCTCCTGGCGGGAAGTTGATGGCAGCCCAAGCGGTGCTGCGCTCCCTCCCCCGCTTGCGGGGGAGGGCTGGGGAGAGGGTGTCTCCTCCGGGCGAGCCCCCTAGAGGAGAGAGCCCTCACCCGCGCCGGAGCCTGTCATCGGGCGCGCCTTCGGCGCGACCCGTTGGGCGCGACCTCTCCCGCAAGCGGGAGAGGTTAACGGAGAGAGCGGCGCGTCCCTCACAACGAGATATTTGCGAGCGCGAAGGAATGACTCTGAAGGAGTACCGCCGCTCACGCCACCATCGCGGCGTGATCACCGTCGATGCCGCGCTGTGCGGCGAGCAGGCTGACGATCTCTGCATGGGGCCGGGCCTTGCTGAACAGAAAGCCCTGGCCCTCGTGGCAGCCTTCGGCGCGAAGACAGCTCAGCTCGGCTTCGGTCTCGACGCCTTCGGCGGTGATGGTGACGCCGAGACTCTTGCCGAGGCTGACGATGGAGCGGATGATCGCCTGCGCCTCGCGGTTGGCGCCGAGATCGCGCACGAAGGACTGGTCGATCTTGATCTTGTCGAACGGGAAGCTGCGCAAATAGCTGAGGCTGGAATAGCCGGTGCCGAAATCGTCCATCGAGATGCGCACGCCGAGCGCGCGCAGCGCGTGCAGCGTCGCCAGCACCTGCGCGCTCTTCTCCAGGAGCAGCGTCTCGGTGATCTCGAGCTCGAGCCGGCGCGGCGGCAGGCCGGAATGTTTCAGCGCGTCCGTCACCACCGAGAGCAGATTGCCGCTGCGGAACTGGAGCGGCGACAGGTTGACGGCGACGCGAACGTCGTCGGGCCAGGCCGCGGCATCCAGGCAGGCGCGGCGCAGCATCTGCCCGCCGAGCGGATTGATCAGGCCGGTGTCCTCGGCGACCGGAATGAATTCGGCCGGCGAGACCATGCCCCGCTCGGCATGCGGCCAGCGCACCAGCGCCTCGAAGCCGGTGATGCGGCCGCTCTGGAGATCGATCAGCGGCTGGTAATAGGGACGGAGCACGTCGTTCTGGATCGCGTCGCGCAGCTCGACTTCGGTCTTGCGGCGGCTCTGCGCCTTCGCATCCAGAGCGGCCTCGAAGAAGGCGAAGGTGCCGCGCGCGTCCAGCTTGGCGCGCGACAGTGCCATGTCGGCGCTCTTGAGCAGCTTCTCGGAATCGTCGCCGTCGCCGGGCGACATGGCGATGCCGATCGAGGCGCCGATCACCACGGAATGGCCGTCGAGCAGATAGGGATCGGCGATGGCTTCCAGGAGGCGCTTGGCCAGCATCACCGCGTCCTCGGGACGGGTCAGTCCGCCTTGCACGATCGCGAACTCGTCGGAATTGAGCCGTGCCAGCGCGTCCTCTTCGCGCAGGGTCGAGCGCAACCGCTTGGCGACACCGCGCAGGAGCTTGTCGCCGACCGCATGCCCCAGCGTATCGTTGACCGCCTTGAAATTGTCGAGCCCCAGCATCAGGAGCGCGACCTTCTCGGCGCCGCGCCGCGTGTGCAGCAGCATTTCGTCCATCTGCTGCCGCAGCAGGCTGCGATTGGGCAGGCCGGTCAGGGTGTCATGCTGGGCCATGAAGGCGAGCCGCGCCTCGGCGCGCTTGCGCTCGGTGATGTCCATCAGCGCGAGCAGCACCGCGGGCCGCTCGGCATAGGTCAGTTCGCGGGAGTAGATCGCAAGGTCGATCAGCGTCCCGTCGGCCTTGACATGTTTCCAGGTGCGGCCGGCCTGTTCCTCGCCGGCCGCGTCGGCGGTCCAGGGCGGTTCGCTGTCGAAGGCCTGCAGGGAGCGGATCTTCAGCCTCTCGAACTCGGCCCGGCTGTAGCCGTAATGCGCGACCGCGGCGTCGTTGACGGCGATGATGCGCTCGTCATCCAGCGCGCAGACGATCATGGGCACGGGATTGCCGTCGAACAGCAGGCGGAAAGAGGCCTCGCGCTGCTTCAATTCGGTGATGTCGACCCGCAGGCCGACGACGCCGCCGTCGTCGGTCAGGCGCTCGTCGATCAGGATGACGCGACCGTCCGACAGCTTCTGCTCGTGGCGCGCACCGGGCTGATAGAGCTTTTGCAGACGTTCGGCGATCCACTCGTCCTCATGACCGGCGGCCTCGGGATAGTCGCCGCGGGCGACGCCGATGCGCAGCGTGTCTTCGAGGCGCGCGCCTTCCTCGAACAGATCGGCGGTCTTGCTGTAGATCTCGGCGTATTTCTTGTTCCAGAGGACGTAGCGGCCTTCGGCATCGAGGAACACGATGCCCTGCGGCAGGATGTCGATGGCCTGGCGCAGGCGCTCATGGGATTTGCGCGCTTCCGCAATCGCAGCTTCCGCCTCGGCGCGGCTGCGCAGGACTTCGTCGCGCTCGACAAGGTCTCGCGGCGCGCACGCGAAACGCGGCTTGCGCGCCTTCCTGCCGGCGCGGACAAGCGCGTCTTGCTTTCGCTTTTTCGTCTTTCGAGACCCCAAACTCAACTTCACTCGTCCCAGTCGCGCCCGGCGGCCGCAGTCTTGAGGCAAGTGTCTGAAAAAAAAGTAATCTTGCCCGGCCGCGGTCCGCGCGAAGCACACCTTGCTGCCTGTTTGCGCGGCGCGGCTGCGGCGGCAAGCGCCTTCGGACCGAGTCCGGCATCGCAATCAACGGGCGATCTGGCGCAAAACTGCGCGCGCACCTGAATCCGTTCCGAAATTGCCCGCGATTGCATGCGAACCGCAGATATTCCTCCCTCCACGCACGAATTTTGGTCAATGCAGGATACGGTTATTGCGCCGTTAAAAAGCGGCAATTTTAGACGCGATTTCGACCGTGCGCCGCGACGTTGCGGTCCGCTCAATGCCTCGTTCTTAACCCTGATGGCGCATTGGGCTATAAGGACGTCAGCATGAGTCGCCGCAGCATCACCCTCCTCCTGCTCTCGCTCGCTCTCCTGGCTGCCGGCGGCGCGCTGGCCCAGGACAAGGGCAGCACCAATCCGAAGCCGCTGCCGCCGCTCGCCAATCCGAACGACCCTGATCTGGCCGCCAAGGAGCTGTTCGCGCGAAAGCTGCTGCCGTCGAAGGGGCCGGCCCATGTCATCGGCTCCTACGCCGGGGGCTGCATCGGCGGCGCGGAGCAGATTCCGGTCAACGGCGACCATTGGCAGGTGATGCGGCTGTCGCGCAATCGCAGCTACGGCCATCCCGACAT
The DNA here is from genome assembly GCF_016031635.1 of Bradyrhizobium diversitatis. Taxonomy (GTDB): domain Bacteria; phylum Pseudomonadota; class Alphaproteobacteria; order Rhizobiales; family Xanthobacteraceae; genus Bradyrhizobium; species Bradyrhizobium diversitatis. The sequence goes on along the minus strand of NZ_JACEGD010000043.1, from coordinate 67,200 downwards.
GATCGCGCTGATCAAGCGGCTCGCGGCGAAGGCGCACAAGGACGCGGGCTGGCCCGGCATCCTGGTCGGCGACATCGCCCAGCCGCGCGGCGGGCCGGCGCTGTCCGGCCATGCCAGCCACCAGATCGGCCTCGACGCCGACATCTGGCTGACGCCGATGCCCAGCCGCCGGCTCTCGCGCGAGGAGCGCGAGGACATGTCGGCGGTGATGATGGTGCGCCAGGACCGGCTCGACGTCGATCCCAAGGTGTTCACGCCCGGCCATGTGCTGGTGCTGCGTGATGCCGCGCGGGAGCCCGCCGTGCAGCGCATCTTCGTCAACGCCGCGATCAAGAAGGCGTTGTGCCGCGAGGCCAAGGGCGATCGCGCGTGGCTGTCGAAGATCCGGCCGTGGTGGGGCCATGACTACCATTTCCACATCCGCATGCACTGCCCGCCGGGGGCCGGCGAATGCGAGGGCCAGCCGTCACAGGCCGACGGCGAAGGCTGCAAACCCGCCGATCTCGCCTACTGGTTCTCCGACGCGGTGCTGCACCCCAAGCCGCCGCCGGAGCCGCCAAAACCGAAGCCGCCGATGACGCTGGCGCAGATGCCGGCGGCCTGCAGGGCGGTGCTGCACGCGGGCGACGCGAAACCGTAGTGTAAGCCGCCGCCTCACCTACCGCTGTCGTCCCGGGGCGCGAAGCGAACCCGGGACCCATAACCACAGGGAGTGGTTGTGGCGCGAGCTGGTAACTCCGAATCTCCGTTACCACACCCGCCTGTGATCATGGGTCCCGGATCGGCGCTCCGCTCCGGACAACGCTGCGCGTTGTTCGGGGCTGCGCTTGTCCGGGACAACGGTGATTGCGGCGCGCTTGTCTGGGATGACGAACGAGTTGATTGGTTCGCAACGCCTATATGCGCTACGATCACTTTGCCGCCGAGCCGTAAGCCCGCGGCATCCCGGGATGTGCATCCCATCTGCCAACAAGCCTGACCGCAAGCCTCGCGCCGTCGCGTGGCCAACGATGGGATTTCACATGCGCGCCATAACCTTCCTCGCTGCGCTCACAATCAGCGCGACTTCCGCCTTCGCCGCCGAGGAGCCCAGCGGCTGCGACAAGTTCAAATGGCCGATCGAACGCGAGCGCGCCGCGCTGACCGCACCCGATCGCGCCAAGCTCGCCACGGGAAGCGAGCAGACCGCCCTGCCCGCATCGGCCATCACGCTGGGGCTGGTCGCCCCGAGCGAAGCGAAATTTCCCGCGCCGCCGGAGCGGACCCCGAAGGACGGCACCTTTGCCGGCTTCACCAGTATCAAGTCGCCGAAGGCCGGGCTCTACACGATCAGCCTGTCGGCCGGCGCCTGGGTCGACGTGGTCCAGGACGGGCATGCCCTCAAGCCTGTGGACTTCAGCGGCGCGACCGATTGCGATGGCATCCGCAAGACCATGAAATACGAGCTGTCGGCACAGCCTTTCGTCCTGCAGGTCAGCGGTGCCAAGGAAAATTCGGTCTCCATTGCGATCCTGCCGGCGCAATAAACGGGTACGTTGTTGTTTGCGCATGACCTTTCCGGAAAATCGCTGCGCGTCTTCCGGGTCATGCGGTCAGACCAACGGTCGCCTTTGACCGGAGGCGCAAGCCTGCTATCTTCGCATTTGCGATATCCCTGCCGGTCGTAAGCCGCTGCCGGGCCCCGTGGAGCAGCGCTTCCACCCATCGCATCAACCCAACCAACGCCAGACTTGCGCGTGCATCTTGCCGCGCGCGGACTTGCACGGAGCGCTCCCGATGTTACGCATTTCAGGACTTTTCACCGCCTTCATGATCCTCGCGGGCGCGGCCCTCTCACCCGCCGCCGCCGAGGACAAGACCATCACCGTGTTCGCCGCCGCCTCGATGAAGAACGCGCTGGACGAGATCGACGCCGCCTACACCGCCAGGACCGGCGTCAAGTTCAGCGTCAGCTATGCGGCAAGCTCGGTGCTGGCCAAGCAGATCGAGCAGGGCGCGCCGGCCGACGTGTTCGTCTCGGCCGACACCGACTGGATGGACTACGCGATCGCCAAGAAGACCATCAACGAACCTTCCAGAGTCAACCTGCTCGGCAACAGCATCGTGCTGATCGCGCCGAAGGATGCCAGGATCGACAACGTCGACATCGCGCAAGGCTTCGATCTCGCCAAGCTCGCCGGCGACGGCAGGATCGCGACCGGCGACGTCAAGTCCGTGCCAGCAGGCAAATATGCCAAGGCCGCGCTGGAGAAGCTCGGCGCCTGGCAGGCCGCGGAGCCGAAATTCGCCATGGCCGAGAGCGTCCGCGCTGCGCTGACGCTGGTCGCCCGCGGCGAAGCCGGCCTCGGCATCGTCTACTCGACCGATGCAAAGGTCGAGCCCGGCGTGAAAACCATCGGCACCTTCCCGGCGGCTTCGCATCCCGCGATCGTCTATCCCGTCGCCGCGACCATGACCGCGAAGGGTGAGACCAGCGGCTATCTGGCCTTCCTGCGCTCCTCGGCGGCCAAGTCCATTTTTGAAAAGTACGGCTTCAGGTTCCTGGTCAGTCCCACGACTTGATGCCTGCGGCTTGATGTCCGACATCTCTCCCGCCGAATGGACGGCGATCCTGCTCTCGCTCAGGGTCGCCATCATCGCAACGCTGGTGGCGACGCCATTCGGCATCGCGCTGGCGTGGCTGCTCGCGCGGCGTGATTTCTGGGGCAAGTCGCTGCTCGACGCCGTCGTGCATCTGCCTCTGGTGCTGCCACCAGTCGTCACCGGTTATCTGCTGCTGCTGACGTTCGGCCGCCGCGGCCTCGTCGGCGGCTTCCTCGCCGACCATCTCGGCATCGTCTTTTCATTCCGCTGGACCGGCGCAGCACTGGCCTGCGGCGTGATGGCGTTTCCGCTGCTGGTCCGCCCGATGCGGCTGTCGATCGAGGCGATCGATCGCCGGCTCGAGCAGGCGGCCGAGACGCTTGGCGCCGCGCCGTGGAAGGTGTTCTTTACGGTGACGCTGCCGCTCGCGCTGCCCGGCGTGCTCGCCGGCATGGTGCTCGGCTTCGCCAAGGCGATCGGCGAGTTCGGCGCGACGATCACCTTCGTCTCCAACATTCCCGGCGAGACCCAGACGATATCCTCGGCGATCTATTCGCTGATCCAGACCCCGGACGGCGATGCCGCGGCGGGACGGCTGGTGATCGTCTCGATCGTGCTGGCGCTGGGCGCGTTGATCGCCGCCGAGTGGTTCGCCCGCCGCGCCACCGCGCGGCTGCACGGAAACTGACCATGCTGCGCGTCGACATCGAAAAGCAGCTCGGCGAGTTCTCGCTGCATGCATCCTTCGCCAGCGAAGGCCGTGCCATCGGCCTGTTCGGCGCCTCGGGCGCCGGCAAGACGTCACTGGTCAACATGATCGCAGGGCTGTTGCGGCCGGACCGCGGCACCATCGTGATCGACGGCGAAACCGTCGACGACACCGCGGCCGGCATCCATGTCCCGGCCTGGCGCCGCCGCATCGGCTATGTGTTCCAGGACGCGCGGCTGTTTCCGCATCTCAACGTCGCGCAGAATCTCGACTATGGACGGCGGATGAACCGCCTGCCGCCCGATGCCTCCCAGCACAAGCGCATCGTCCACCTGCTCGACATCGGTGCGCTGCTCGATCGCCGGCCCGGAAAGCTCTCCGGCGGCGAACGCCAGCGCGTCGCGCTCGGACGCGCGCTGCTGTCGAAGCCGCGGCTGCTGCTGCTCGACGAGCCGCTCGGCGCGCTCGACGAGGGCCGCAAGCTCGAGATCCTGCCTTATCTGGTGCGGCTGCGGGATGAAGCCAACGTGCCGATGGTCTATGTCAGCCACGACGCCGCCGAGCTGCGCCAGCTCGCGACGCAGATCGTGATGCTGAAGCAGGGCCGCGTGACCAGTTTCGGCGGGGTGAAGGTGCTGACGTGAGGCGGCGGTAGCCCGGATTTCGCTGCTGGGCTCCATCCGGGCCACAGTGCTCCTTTTCAGCTACCAGCCGCGGTCGACATTGCGAACCTCGCCCGTTCGGGCATCGACGTCGACCTGCATCCAGCGACCGGCGCGGTCGCGCCCCTCGATCTCCCATTCATCGCCAAGGAAGTTCGTGTGCGAGACCGTCACAACACCGAGATCGCTCGCGACATCGAGCGCGACCTGCATCGAGATCTGATCGCCGGTGTCATAGGCCATCGCCGGCGTCGCTGCGCCGAGACCGATGGCGACGATGGCGGGCAAGATGAACTTGCGCATGGAACTGCTCCTGTCAAAGACGTTGACTGTCACGCGAAAAACGAGCGGCGCCGCGGAGCGTTCCGGGTTCCACGGTCACGAGGCTGCGCGAATCTTCAGCGGTTGCGGCGATTTGGTGGCGGTTGCCCCATCATGTCATTCCGGGGCGCCCGAAGGGCGAGCCCGGAATCCATCTCGCCGCTCGTTCAAAGGATAAATGGATTCCGGGTTCGCGCCGACGCGCGCCCCGGAATGACGAGAGGAGGCTAGACCCCCGCCACCGAGGTCCACAGCTCCGCAAGTTTCTTCCGCAGCGCCTGCGCGCGCGTCAGCGGCTCGGGCGTCTCGTCTTCTTCCGGCAGACGCAAGCCGACGAGATTGACGCGACCGCCCGAGATCGAGCGCGCGACAAGAACGATCTCGTCCAGCGCGAGCTCGGCGCCCTCCTTCGGCGCGCGGTCGAGATGGACGTCGAAATAGTCGGCCAAGGTCAGCTTGCCTTCGTCTTCACCGACCTTGACGCCGTAGATCTCGGCGAGCTCGGCAAGCGTGTGGTCGCCGGAGACCATGAAGTCGCCGAGCAGATGCGGATCCGGCGCCGTGCTCGGCTGCATGTCGACGAAGAAGCGGTCGAGCGACTCGGCCTTCTCCGGCGGGGCCAGCAGATAGATGTAGTCGCCGGGCGCGATCGGGTCGGCTTCCGCCGGCGTCAGGATGTTCTCGTTGCGGATGACGAGCGTCGGCTTGGACCAGGACGGGATCAGGCCGCGGCGGAAGTACAGGCTCTTGGGCCGCACCGGATAGCCGACCAGCTGCTGCTCGAGCTGGCCGGGCAGATCCAGTTCGACGCGCCGCGGGCCGCGCTCGGCGCGCGGCAGCGCCACGTGCAGCTTGCGTGCCGCGGGTGCCAGCGTCCAGCCCTGCAGCAGGAGCGAGATGATGACGACGACGAAGGCGACGTCGAAATAGAGATAGGCCTTGGAGAGCCCGACCAGCATCGGGATCGAGGCCAGGAAGATCGCGACCGCGCCGCGCAGGCCGGTCCAGGCGATGAAGATCTTCTCGCGCCAGTTGAAGCGGAACGGAGAAAGGCACACGAACACCGCGAGCGGCCGCGCCACCAGCATCAGCACGAGCGCGACGGCGACGGCCGGCAGCACGCTGGTGCCGAGCCGGCTCGGCGAGACCAAGAGGCCGAGCAGCACGAACATCACGATCTGCGCCAGCCACGTCGCGGCATCGAGGAACGTCACCACCGAATTATGCGCGCGCGTCGGCCGATTGCCGATGATGATGCCGGCGAGATAAACCGCGAGGAAGCCGGAGGCGTGCATGATCTGCGAACCGCCGAAGATCACGAGCGCAGCTGTGGTCACGAACGGGGCATGCAGGCCCTGCGGCAACGCCACCTTGTTGAGGGCGATCACGACCAGGCGTCCGCCGATGACACCGACGATGGCGCCCAGGACCGCCTCCTGAATGAACTCCACCAGCACATGGCCGGGCGAGCTCGAGCCGACCGAGATGTATTCCACCAGCATGAGCGTGAGGAAGATCGCGAACGGGTCGTTGGTGCCGGATTCCGCCTCCAGCGTCGCGCCGACGCGCGGGCGCAGGCGCAGGCCCTGGGTGTGCACCAGCAGAAACACCGCGGCCGCATCGGTCGAGGCCACCACGGCGCCGACCAGCAGCGATTCCGACCAGTTGAGATCGAGCGCGTATTTGGCGAACGGCGCCGTGACAAGCGCGGTCAGCAGCACGCCGACGGTCGCGAGCATCACGGACGGGGCGAGCACAGTGCGGATGCTGGCAAAGCGCGTCCGCAGGCCGCCGTCGAACAGAATCAGGGCGAGCGCGACGGAGCCGACCAGATAGGTGGTGCGGACGTCGTCGAACTGGAGCTGGCCGGGGCCGGAATCGCCGGCGAGCATGCCGATGACAAGGAACACCAGCAGCAGCGGCGCGCCGAAGCGCAGCGCAAGCAGGCTGGAGAGGATGCCGGCCATGACGAGAACGGCGCCGAGCAATATGGCGAGACTGACGGAGTCGAGGGAAGCCATGCGGTGCTGCGGTTACTCCGGGAAACGGACACGATATCGGTCAGGGAGGCAGCGGCTGCGCGCCCCCTCGCCCCGCCTGCGGGGAGAGGGTTGGGGTGAGGGGGACTCTCCACGGGGGTGGTGACGGATGGACTCGCGGAGAGTCCCCCTCACCCGGATCGCATCTGACGATGCGATCCGGCCTCTCCCCGCAAGCGGGGAGAGGCGACGAGCGCGCTTGCCGACAGACCTGTTCAACCAACAATCATCCTGCTCCTGCATCCTTATCGTCGGCGGACTCGCGCGCCAACCTATTTTCTGCGGTTCGCGGCAATCTGCCCGCATTTTGCGGCCTTAACGCGCTTCACTTGACGGTGTATCGATGGTCCGGCCGCGCCCCTTGTGGGATTCTGCGGCTCCCTCGAATCAATTCCTCCCCCGCTTGCCGACGAGACCGATGGACATGGACCTCAAAGACCTCGTGGAGTTCGTGCAGACGACCGCACGCAGCGTCGGGGCGGAAATCTCATCACCCTGGTTCTACCTGCAATTCGGTCTCATCCTGGCGGCCGCCGGCATCGCCTATGCCGCGGAGACCGCGATTCGCAGCCGCATCGACATGACCTCGCTGGCGATGCGCTTGCCGCTGCCGCTCCGGCATTTCGTCCGGGTGATGGTCTCCAGCGTGTCGACGGCGGTGTTCACGCTGCTCGTGATCATCTCGCGCGTGGTGATGTACCACGCGACCTGGCCGAGCCGTAGCTATCTCCTGATGGTCGCAGCCAAGCTGGCCTTCGCCTGGCTCGTGATCCGGCTCGTGACCTCGGTGCTGCGCAACGCCTTCATCGTCAAGCTGGTGTCGATCGCGGCGTGGTTCGTCGCCGCACTCTCCATCCTCGGCCAGCTCGACGCCACGGTCGACGCGCTCGATTCCTTCGCGATCGTGCTCGGCGGCCTCAGGCTGACCCCGCTGCTGGCCCTCAAGGCCGGCGCGCTCCTCCTCATCGCACTCTGGGCCACCAACATCGCGAGCAATTTTGCCGAGAGCCGGATCAACGCGACCACCGACCTAACGCCGTCGGTGCAGGTGCTGCTGGTCAAGATCATCCGTATCGGGCTACTCACCGTCGCGATCGTGATCGCGCTCGGCGCCGTCGGGATCGACCTGTCGGCGCTCGCGGTGTTCTCCGGCGCGGTCGGCGTCGGCATTGGTATCGGCCTGCAGAAGATCGTGGCCAATTTCATCTCGGGCATCATCCTGCTCGCCGACAAATCAGTGAAGCCCGGTGATCTCGTCACCATCGGCGACAATACCGGTCGCATCAGCGCGATGAAGACGCGCTATATTTCCGTCGCCGCCGGCGACGGCCGCGAATTCCTGGTGCCGAACGAGGATCTGGTGACGCAGAAGGTCGTCAACTGGACCTATACCGACAAGAACACGCTGGTGAAGATCGCCTTCGGCACCAATTACGATGCCGACCCGCGCCTCGTCTGCACGCTCGCCGCCGAGACCGCCGCCGCCCATCCGCGCGCGCAGAAGGGCAAGCCGCCGACCTGCATCCTGACCGAGTTCGCGGAAGCCGGCATGAAGTTCTCGCTGACCTTCTGGATCGCTGACCCCGACGGCATGGACAAGGTCAAGAGCGACGTGATGCTGGAGCTGTGGGAGGCGTTCAAGCGCGAGGGCATCCGGGTTCCCTATCCGGTCCGCGAAATCCGCATCCGCGGCGGCGCCCTGCCGGTGGAAACCACCGTGGAAGTCCCGAATTAGGACGCTTTCGGGCCGGGGCCGGTAGGCTCGGCTTGCATGAAGGCCGCCAATCATTAAATTGGGGCCTGAAATCAAGCCTTTCCACCGACATCGAGGAAGACCGCATCCGCATGAGCTACGTCGAAGCCACCGAGACCTCCCTGCGCAAGACCGGACAGATCAAGCTGCATGGGCCGAGCGCCTTTGCCGGCATGCGCAAGGCGGGCGCGCTGGTGGCAAAATGCCTCGACGAGCTCACTGACATCGTCGGGCCGAGCGTGCCGACCTCGAGAATCGACGAATTCGTCCGCGACTTCGCCTTCAGCCATGGCGCCTATCCGGCGACGTTGATGTATCGCGGCTATCGCTACTCGACCTGCACCTCGCTCAACCACGTGGTCTGCCACGGCATGCCTGGCGACCGTCCGCTGAAGGAAGGCGACATCGTCAACATCGACGTCACCTTCATCGTCGACGGCTGGTATGGCGATTCCAGCCGGATGTATGCGATCGGCCCGATCGCGCGCAAGGCCGAGCGGCTGATCGAGGTCACCTATGAAGCGATGATGCGCGGCATCGCCGCCGTGAAGCCCGGCGCCACCACCGGCGACATCGGCCACGCGATCCAGAGCTTCGTCGAGCCGCAGGGCATGAGCGTGGTGCGCGATTTCTGCGGCCATGGCCTCGGGCGCATGTTCCACGACGAGCCGAACATCATCCATGTCGGCCGGCCCGGCGAAGGCGTTCAGCTCAAGCCCGGCATGTTCTTCACCATCGAGCCGATGATCAATCTCGGCAAGCCGCACGTGAAGATTCTCTCCGACGGCTGGACCGCGGTCACCCGCGACCGCTCGCTGTCGGCGCAGTTCGAGCACTCGGTCGGCGTCACCGCTGATGGCGTCGAGATCTTCACGCTGTCGGAGCGGCACGGCGAGAAGCAGATCGGGTGATTCCGATCGCCAGAATTCCCCTGGCGCTGTTGCGATATCATTGATCAAGCGCATGCCGCGCGCCACGGTGGTGGCCGTTCCCGTCCCTCCGCTGTCGTCCCGGACAAGCGCGCTCTTAAGCGCGCGCAGATCCGGGACCCATAGCCACAGGATTGGATTTGGCGAAAACTCGTGGTTGTCAGCTCGCTCGAACAATTTTCTCCTGAGGATATGGGTCCCGGATCTGCGCTTACGCTTGTCCGGGACGACACCGGAGTGTGTCGCGATGCCTCTGCCCGCGCTAGCATCGATTCAACCAAGACTCATCGCGCCCCCACCGGCGGCGGAAGGATGATGGCGTCCTCTTGTAGGTCGCGATAAACGCATCGTTGAATCGCCGAACGCTGCCGAAGCCCGCGGCGAAGGCGATCTCCGCCAACGTCATGTCAGTCCGGTCGATCAGACGCTTGGCTTCCTGCACGCGCCGCGTTGCCGCAATCTCGCTGGGGCTCGCCCCGGCATGGCGCATGAAAAGACGCAGGAGATGGCGCGGTCCGACGCCAAGCGCGTCCGCGAGATCCGTCATGGACGCCCGATCCAGAAAACCGTCGTGGATCAGCCGCATGCCGCGCGCAACGGTCGTGGCCGTCCCCATCCAGGCCGGAGAGCCCGGCGCGGCTTCCGGCCGGCAGCGCAGGCACGGGCGAAAGCCGGCCCGCTCGGCGGCCGCCGCGGTCGCATAGAAGGTGACATTCTCGGAGCGGGCCGGCCGAACCGGACACACCGGCCGGCAATAGATCCGCGTCGAGCGGACGCCGGAGAAGAACAGGCCGTCGAAGGCGCGCGCCCGTGCGAGCCGCGCCCGGTCGCAGGTTTCCCAATCGAGATGCGGTGGCAGCGTTTGCCGATGCGCAGAGCCTGTCGTCATGCCGAAACTATAGTTTCAAGGCGCGCCACCGAGTAGCTGAATTCGGACTCGACCGGGCGATGAGGTCCGAATTCGGCCAGCCTGCATCGCCGCACCCGATCATGGTGTCGACGGATCCCGGAGCAGATCGCATGAGCATACAGGCGCAACAGACGTCGTCAGGGCAAACCCGTCTCGCTTTCGAGATCGGGCTGCTGCTGCTTCTCTCCCTGATCTGGGGCAGCTCGTTCACGCTGATTAAGGTCGCGATCCCGACGATTCCGCCCTTCACCATGGTCGCCGTACGGGTGACGATCGCGGCTGTTCTCTTGATCATGATCGCTCTCGCGCAGGGGCACGCCCTGCCGAACCAAGGGCCGGTGTGGGCGGCTTTCGTCGTGCAAGGGCTGTTGCAGAGCGCGCTACCCTTCACCCTGATCAGTTGGGGCGAGACCCACATCACCAGCGGTCTCGCCGGCGTGCTCAACGCGACCCCGCCGATGTTCGTGCTTGCGATCGCGATGTTGACCGGGCGCGGACGACAGACGATCAGCGGCCGCAAGATCATCGGTGTTGCGCTGGGCCTCGCGGGCGTCGCCCTGACCATGGGGGTTGACGCGTTCTCAGGGATCGGCGCCACCGCGCCGCTGGCGCAGGCCGCCGTCCTGGCTGCGAGCTTCTGCTATGCGCTCGCACCGATCTGGGGGCAGCGGTTCGCGGGGCTTCCCGCGGTCGTCACGGCAGCCGGCGCGATGAGCTGCGCCGCCGCCCTGATGCTGCCCATCGCCACCGTCCTCGACCGGCCCTGGACGCTGGCACCGACGAGCCAGGCGATCGCAGCCGTGCTCGGCCTTGCCATCGTCTGCACCGCGCTCGCAATGGTGATCTATTTCCACCTGATCCGCACACTGGGCCCGCTCGGCACGACGAGCGGCAGCTATCTGCGCGCGGGCTTCGCCGTGGCGCTCGGGACCACGCTCCTTGGCGAGAGCTTCACCTGGTCGATGCTGGCCGGAATGTTGCTCATCGTCATTGGGGTCATAGCGGTGACTGCACCCATGCGGAAGCCTTGAAGCGATTACAATTGCCGATTGAAAAATTCCTCCGACAGGGCAATGCTGGCGGCCGATGCCCGCCAAGTCCGACCACGACAAGAGCAAGCCTGAGGACGTGCCGCACTATCACGGCCATCGCGAGCGGCTGCGCGAACGCTTCTACAGCGCGGGCGCGGATGCGCTCAGCGACTACGAGCTGCTCGAGATGGCGCTGTTTCCGGCGCTGCCGCGGCGGGACACCAAGCCGCTGGCGAAAATCCTGATCAAGACGTTCGGCTCGTTCGCCGAGGTTGTCCATGCCCCGGTGGCGCGGCTGCGCGAGGTCGACGGTATCGGCGAGTCCGCGATCAACCAGCTGAAGCTGATCGCCGCAGCGGCGCATCGCGTCGCCAAGGGCGGGGTCAACAGCCGCAATGCACTGTCGTCCTGGAACGAGGTGATCGACTATTGCCGGACCAGCATGGCGTTTGCCGAGAAGGAGCAATTCCGCCTGCTCTTCCTCGACAAGCGCAACCAGCTGATCGCCGACGAGGTGCAGCAGACCGGCACGGTCGACCACACCCCGGTCTATCCGCGCGAGGTGATCAAGCGCGCGCTCGAACTCTCCGCGACCGCGCTGATCCTGGTCCACAATCACCCCTCGGGTGATCCCTCGCCATCGCAAGCCGACATCCAGATGACGAAGGCGATCATCGACATCGCCAAGCCGCTCGGCATTTCCGTGCACGACCACATCATCGTCGGCAAGAACGGGCACGCCAGCCTGCGGGGGATGCGGTTGATCTAGCGATCTTTCATGACGCGGAGGCGAACGTGATGGGTTCAGTCGACGGAATCAGTGGCAACTCGACTCATGATCTGGAGGCAACCGTGGACACGGATGGGGAACCTCACGATGCGAATATCGAGTTTGAGCAATTAAAGCTCTTGTTTGACTATACGAAGTTTCACATCGGGCTGTACACCACCATAGCAACGATTTTTGGTGCGCTATTCGCGGCCAGTGACAAAGCCCCAATCCGTTTCAGCCCCGTACTTCTCCTGTGCTCCGCTGTGTTGGTGTGCATAGCGGGCGGCGCTGGAGGTATTATTGCTAGCAGCATTCCCGGCTTTAGCAGCTATAAAAAATTCTGGGATTCGTCCATCGGACCCGCCTGGTGTAGGAAAATGAAGGCCGAGTACTGGACTTACGTTGAGCACGCTGCCTTTTGGGCTGCCGTTATCCTCGCTCTCGCCTCAATAGTCTTTCCCCATGTTTTCGACGGATTGCCGCACGGGCGGGGTTATTCCTAAAGCGGATTGACTTCACGGCTCGACCCAGCGCTGCACCGCCTCCGCGGTGTCGGCCGGCGTGGTGTTGAAGCAGATCGCGGCGTTCGGCGCCATGCGATGGACGAGGTTGAGCACCTTCTCGAACAGCAGCAGGCGCTCCTTCGGCTCGCGCAGGCCGGCGCCGATGACGATGCAGTCGAAGCGCTCCTCCTGCAGCGCCGCCGTGACGGCGGCTTCGGCTGTCGCGTCGAGATCGATCAGGCAGCTCGTGACCTCAAAGCCGAGATCGCGCAGGCGCAACAGCTGCGCCTCGATATGGCCGCGCACGAGCGCCGGCGTGACCTGCGGAAACGCGCTGTAGTCCGCATTGCCGGGTTCGATGCCGATCGCGAGGACGCGCTTGGCCATGCAGGATTCCCTTGCCGGACCGTCTCATCGCTAACGGGTGGAGGGCCGAGCCGGTTCCCCCGAACGGTGGTCGCACGCGCTCCCGGTTCTACCAATGATTTCCCGCCGAAGCTGTAAGCCATTTCACATGCGCCGGGCCGGCGACCTGCCAGATTTCGGGAGATCACGCTGGAGTTACGCTGATCACGGCATCTGGTTCACTTTGGCTTGCACGGAGAGGCGATCATTCAGTCAATTTGCGGGAGCGGAAAATGATCTCATTCGAAAGATTGAAAAACGAGTATGAGCGGAATTGGGCCGGTCTCGAGATCCGGGCCGGACGCATGGCCGAGGCGAATGCTGTCGCCCGCAAGGCCCTCAACGGCAAGGCGACGTATCAACAGATCGAGCGGTTGACGGGCGTCCCCTGGTTCTTCACCGCACTCTGCCACTACCGCGAGTCCAACTTCGATTTCGACACCTATCTCGGCAACGGTGAGTCGCTTCATCGCGTGACGAAGCTCGTTCCGAAGGGGCGCGGCCCCTTTGCCACGTTCGTGGACGGCGCCGTGGACGCGTTCAGAATCCAGAACTTCATTGGTGCGAACGATTGGAGCATCGCGCGGATGATGTTCCGGCTTGAGGCGTTCAACGGCTTCGGCTATCACGCCAAGGGCGTCAACTCGCCCTATCTCTATGGCGGCTCGACGCTGTACGGCCCGCCGGAGGCAAGGGCAGGAAAATTCGTTCGCGACCACGTGTTCGACTCCGATCACGTCGATTCGCAGCTCGGCACGGCGGTGATCCTGCATGCGATGATGTCACTCGACTCCTCGATCACGCTCGACGGCAACCCGCAATTCGCCGGCCGCGGCGAGCCCGAGGACGACGTGGCCTCGACGGTCATTCTCATGCAGCAGGCGCTCAACAAGCTCGGTGCCAATCCGCCGCTCGCCGAGGACGGCATCAGCGGACCAAAGACCAGGGCCGCCGTCTCGCAGTTTCAGGAACAGAACGGCCTGAGGGATACCGGGCTTCTCGATGCGGCCACGGTCGCCGCGATCACGCGCGCGACGCAGGCTGGAGGCCCGGTGCAGGCGGTCGACCTGTCGCAGATCCTGAAGCGGCTGGAGGACCTCGCGCAATTGCTGCGACCGTCGGCCGGCGGCGCGACGCTGCCGACGACCGTGCCGAGCAGGACGTTGCCTGCCACGAATGACCCGATCAGCCTGTTCGAGCGGCTTTTCTCGCTCATCAACAGGACGGCGCCCGTGCCGGGACCGGTCGTCCCGGCGAGCCCCGCCCCCGTCGAACAACTGAAGCAGGTCGTCGACCTGCTCAGCACTCTCCTCAACACGGGCAGAGGCAAGCCGATGCTGGGCCAGGTCAACGGCGCGCTCGGCGAGACCGTCGGCAAGCTGCTCGACGGCAAGAAGACCGCGCTCGGCATCGGCGGCTCGCTGCTCACGGCGCTGCTCTCGTCGGTGACGGCGAGCCCCAACGCCGGCGGCCTCGCCGGACTGCTCGGAACGATCGTGACCGCCGTGCCCGGCATCAGCCAGTTCGCGATGCCGATCTCGCTCGCGCTCGCCGTCTGGGGCGTGCTCGGCAAGATGGAGAAATGGTCGCAAGGCACCGCACCGCCACCGAGAGTGACGACGTAGAACACGGATGAGGCGCGAGGGACGTCGACAGTTTCCACAGCGTCATGGCCGGGCCTGTCCCGGCCATCCACGCCTGGCTACACGGCACAAAGAACGTGGATGCCCGGGACAAGCCCGGGCATAACGACCTCTTGTAAGTCTTCATATGCGATTGCCCTGCGCTTGCGGGGGAAGGCCGGAGAGCCTGCGGCCTGCCCGCGCCTACTGACGCAGCATGATCAGGGGATCGGCGGTGTCGGGGACGCGCCGCCACTGCGCGTGGTCGTCGGCCTCGAACTGCCAGGCCTCGCCTGATTTCGACATCAGGATGATCTGGCCGCGTTCGAGGCGCCATTGCGTCGGGTTGAACTGCGCGATCGTCGCGTCGCATTTCGGCTTGAGGAAGACCTGGAAATTGTCCGAGTCCGCTTCGGTGTTGGTCAGCGTCAGCCCGCAGACCGGCTGGCCGTTGCCGCGCACCATCGACCAGTCGCCGATCATCTGGTCCATCGACTTGGCCATCGAACGCGCGGCCGCGAGATCCTGCAGGATATAGACGCCCTCGCCCTGGCGCAGGCCCTCGAAGATGCCGGCCTCGACCTCGGTGAAGTCGATCACGGCTTCCCCGGTCGCGTCCTGCAAGCGGACGATGTCGAGGCCCCTGACGTTCCAGGCGACGATATCTTTCGTGAAGGGCAGCGCGGTCTTGCAGGCCGGCTCCAGCTCCAGCTTGAAGCCCTGCGCCGCCGCGTCGCTCTTGAGCGTGACGACGCAGGTCTTGCTGCGCTCGGTGGTCGAGAGCTCCCACTGGCCGGGCATCTGCTTCTTCAGGCTCGTCGCATCCTGTGCATGCGCAAGGCCGATCGCGGCCAGGGAGGCCGCTACGGCGCCGATCGCGGCCAAGGAGGCCGCGACGGCGGATGCAACGACCCGAAGAGCTCTCATCAGCGCCCCTTGACCGGCGTTTCCGCAACCGGCGTCAGCGGCGCCTTGCCGGCAAACCAGGCCTTGAGATTGTCGACCACGAGCTGGTCCATCGCGTTGCGCGTCACCACCGAGGCCGAACCGATATGCGGCAGCAGCACGACGTTCTGCATGGTCTTGAGCTCGTCCGGCACGTTCGGCTCGGCCGCGAACACGTCGAGGCCGGCGGCGAGGATGGTGCCGGATTTCAGCGCCTGGATCAGCGCCGGCTCGTCCACCACCGAGCCGCGCGCCACGTTGACCAGCACGCCGCGCGGACCGAGCGCCTTCAGCACCTCTTCATTGATCATCTTGTTCGTGGCGGCGCCTCCGGGCACGATCACCATCAGCGTGTCCACCGCCTTCGCCATCTCGAGCAGGTCAGGGTAGTGCTTGTAGGAGACGTCCTTGGACGGATTGCGCGAGTGGTACACCACCGGCACCAGCGAGGCGTCGAGCCGGCGCGCGATGGCCTGGCCGATCCGGCCCATGCCGACGATGCCGACCTTGCGGTCGCGCAGCGAGCCGACGCTGAGCGGATAGTTCTGCGTCTGCCAGAGGCCGGAGCGGACGTAACGGTCGGCCTTGACGAACTCGCGCAAGGTCGCGATCAGAAGACCCATCGCGACGTCGGCGACCTCCTCGGTCAGCACGTCGGGCGTATTGGTGACGACGATATTGTTCTCGGCCGCGTATTTGGCGTCGACATGGTCGTAGCCGACGCCGAAGCTCGCCACCATCTCCAGCTTCGGCAGCTGTGACAGCGAATCCCTGTCCGCACGCACGGTGTGATAGGTCACGGCGACGCCGCGGATCCTGTCGCGAACCGCCGGCGTCAGGCGCTCGAGATCGCCGCGCGTCTCCGCCTTGTGCACGACGAAATGATCGGAAAAGCCGTTCTCGAGGATCGGCCGCACCGGCCCATAGATCAGGAGGTCGATCTTTTCGGACGAAATCGAACCGGCAGCCATCAGTTTTCCTTTCCAAGCGCGCTCTCATGCCAGCGCCGTAAAACGAGGTGGGAAACTAGCGCCAGCACCCCATAGATGACAATCCCGGCCAGCGACAACAGAAGCAGCGCCGCGAACATGCGGGGTATGTTCAGGCGATAGCCGGACTCGGCGATCCCGTAGGCGAGGCCGGAGCCGGCGCCCGCTGTTCCCGCCGCGATCTCGGCCACGACCGCGCCGATCAGCGACAGGCCGCCGGCAATGCGCAGGCCCCCGAGAATGTAGGGCAGTGCCGCGGGCAGCTTGAGAAAGCGCAGCGTCTGCTGTGGCGAGGCACCATAGAGCTGGAACAGGCCGGCGAGATTGCGATCCACCGAATTCAGCCCGAGCGTGGTGTTGGACAGCACCGGAAAGAAGGCGACGATGAAGGCGCAGACCACGACCGCGGTCTGCTGCTCCAGATAGATCAGCAGCAGCGGCGCGATCGCGATGACAGGCGTCACCTGCAGGACCACGGCATAGGGGAACAGCGAATATTCCACCCATTTCGACTGGTTGAACAGCAGCGCCAGCGCGATGCCGCCGATACTCGCCGCTAGGAACCCCTCGAGCGTGGTCAGGAGCGTGGTGGCGAGCGATTGTGACAGAACCGCCCAGTCCCTGATCAGCGTCAGGACGATGACGGACGGCGCCGGCAGCACGTAAGGCGGGATCCCCTTGATGCGGACCACGAGTTCCCAGGCGACGAGGCCGGCCGCGAACACCATGACGGGAAGCACGTAGCGCATCGCGCGCTGCGCGCGGGACGATCCCGCGGTGATGGGCGCTTGCGCGCTCATAGCGTCGACTGTCCCGAATACGACGGCGCCAGCGCGGCTGACACTCTTCGGCAGTAATCGGAATAGGCGGCTGAGGTCCGAAACTCCTCCCCGCGCGGCTCGACCGTCTCGATGCGGATGTCAGCCTGGATGCGGCCGGGCCGGGCCGTCATCACCACCACGCGCTGCGACAGATAGACGGACTCGAACACCGAATGGGTGACGAAGATGACGGTCTTGCCAAGGCGGCGCCACAGGGCGAGCAGATCGTTGTTGAGGCGGAAGCGCGTGATCTCGTCGAGGGCTGCGAACGGCTCGTCCATCAGGAGGATCTCGGGGTCGGTGACGAGCGCGCGCGCCAGCGATACCCGCATCTTCATGCCGCCGGAGAGCTCGCGCGGATAGGCATCGGCGAAATCGGCGAGCCCGACGCTCGCCAGCGCCTCGTCGGCACGCGCGCGCGCGTCTGCCTTCGGCACGCGTGCGAGCCTCAAGGGCAGCCGCACGTTCTCGCGGACGCTGGTCCAGGGCATCAGGGTCGGCTCCTGAAACACGAAGCCGATGCCATGACCTGGTTGAACATGACCTGGTTGAACATGACCTGGTTGAACATGGCCGGGCTGCACCGAGCCCTTGTGACGCGCCACCCGCACAGTGCCCGATGACGGCGCACTGAGCCCGGCGATGATGCGCAGCGCGGTCGACTTGCCGCAGCCGGACGGGCCGAGCAGCGAGATGAACTCGCCCTTGCGCACAGTGAGGTCGAACGGGCCGAGTGCCGTGATGCCGTTGTCATAGGCTTTCGTCACGCCGCGCAGACTGACGGCAAGAGCCGTCAGGCTGGCCTCGACGGTGGGCGGGGTGTTGCGCTCTACCATTGAGAGCGGGCTGCTGTGTTTCGGGCCCCCTTCATCTCTCCCCGACGGCAGGGCAATCGCGTTTGAATTTTGCAGAGGTCGTCATGCCCGGGCTTGTCCCGGGCATCCACGTTCTTTGTGCTGCGTGAAAAGGCGTGGATGGCCGGGTCAAGCCCGGCCATGACGCCGTGGATACAGTCGGTGCCCATGGCTACATCTAATATGCGATAGCCCTGTCCCCGACGGGGAGAGGGGGTAGGCCCCAGCCGCACCGCAGTGCCTGATCTCAACATCCGTTACGGCTTGTTCGGGCGCAGCTCGATGCCGACGCCCTTGTTGACGAAGCGCAGCGTATAGGACTTGCGGAAGTCGAGATCCGCCTTCACGACGCCGGCCTTCACCATCTTGTTGAAGAAGGAGGTGTAGCGCTCGTCGCTCATCGCGCCGATGCCGTTCTTCAAGCTGTCGCCGGAATCGACGATGCCGTGTTCCTTCATCTTGGCGACGGAATAGGCGAGCAGATCGTCGGTCATCTCCGGATTCAGCTTCTTGATCAGGGCATTGCCGGCGGAATTGTCGCGGTAGATGTAATTGTACCAGCCGATCATGGAGGCATCGACGAAGCGCTGGACCAGATCGGGCTTCTTCTCGACGATGTCGCGGCGCGTCTCGATCAGGGTCGAATAGGTGTTGAAGCCGTAATCGGCGAGCAGCAGCACGTTGGGCTTGAAGCCGGCGGCCTTCTCGACCGCGAACGGCTCGGAGGTGACGTAGCCCTGCATGGCGCTCTTCGGGTTCGCGATGAAGGGCTGCGGATTGAAATTATAGGGGCGGACGTTCTTCTCGTTGAAACCGTATTCGGACTTCAGCCATTGGAAGTAGCTGCCCATGCCCTCCTTGGAGACGAACAGCGTCAGCGGCTTGAGATCCTCGATCTTCGTGACCTTGGCGTCGGGATGCGTCAGCATCACCTGCGGATCCTTCTGGAAGATCGCAGCGATGGTCACGACGGGGACGTTGTTGGCGACGGCGTCGAACGACATCAGCGTGTTCGCGGCCATGAAGAAATCGATCTTGCCGGCAATCAGCAGCATGCGGTTGTTCTCGTTGGGACCGCCGGGGACGATGGTCACGTCGAGCCCGTATTTCCTGTAGGTGCCGTCGGCGACCGCCTGAAAGAAGCCACCATGCTCGGCCTCGGCGACCCAGTTGGTGCCGAAGGTGACCTTGTCGAGCGTTTCGGCGCGCGCCGGTGCAAGGGAGGCGAAAGCGGCCAGCAAGCCCGCAATTAGCGCTCGCCGCAGATGAGAGGGGGTCATGATGGCACTCCGTCGATCGTGGCTGGCCCAATCGTGTCTGGCTCAAGGGAAGGCAACGCGATAGAACCGCATGACATGAGGGGACGCGAACCGGCCAGGCCCGCGCCCCCTCATACTCCAAATTACGTGACAAATTCGGGCAAAGAAACCTTGAAGACGCCCTCCCGCGACTGGATCGATATCAACTGGCCCGATGCGGGTCCTGCGGAGGTGTCGCGCTGGATCGCGGTGCTGCCGCTGGCGGCGACCGAGCAGCACGGTCCGCATCTGCCGCTCACGACCGACATACTGATCGCGGAGGCCTATCTCGCGCGCGTGCGCGAGCTGCTGCCTGAGAGCATTCCCGCCGGATTTCTGCCGGTTGAACCGGTCGGGATTTCCACCGAGCATATCGACTATCCGGGCACGCAGACGCTGCCGACCGAAATTGCGCTGAAGAAATGGACAGGGATCGGCGAGGACGTTGCACGCCGCGGCGTGAAGAAGCTCGTCATCGTCACCAGCCATGGCGGCAACAGCGCGGCCATGATGCTGGTCGCGCAAGATCTGCGCGCGCATCACAAGCTTTTCGTGGTGACGACGTCATGGTCGCGGCTCTCCGGCGCGGACGGATTGTTCCCGGCCGAGGAAGTGCGCCACGGCATTCACGGCGGTGCGGTCGAGACCTCGATCATGCTGGCGCGCTATCCCGATCAGGTGCGCATGGA
The DNA here is from genome assembly GCF_016031635.1 of Bradyrhizobium diversitatis. Taxonomy (GTDB): domain Bacteria; phylum Pseudomonadota; class Alphaproteobacteria; order Rhizobiales; family Xanthobacteraceae; genus Bradyrhizobium; species Bradyrhizobium diversitatis. The sequence goes on along the minus strand of NZ_JACEGD010000043.1, from coordinate 47,365 downwards.
TGCGATCGCGGATTTCCCTGCGAGCAGCGTCGCGATGGAGCAGCAGTATCGCTGGCTCTCGACGCAGCGCCCCGCGCCATTCGCTTGGCAGGCGCAGGATCTCAACCCCAGCGGCGCGGTCGGCAATGCGACGCTGGCCGTGGCCGAGAAGGGCGAGCGGCTGATCGACCAGGGTGCGCGCGCCTTCTGCGAGCTGCTGAGTGAAGTCGATAACTTCGACGTGAACAGGCTCGCCAAGGGCCCCCTCGGCTAGCCGGCATCCTCCTGGATTCATTCGGGAAAGGTCGAGTCTTCGCGGCCACATCTGCGATCTTCGAACCGGATGCGAAGAGCCTCCGTCCAACTGGGCATGCGGGCCACAACGGACCGCCTCAACCCGGATGGAGTTTCACACATGTCGATCAAGACCAGGATTGCCGCCGCAGCTCTCGCTGCCCTCGCCGTCACCGGCAGCATCGTGTCCACCACCTCTTCTGCCGAAGCCAAGCAGCCCGGCTGGGTCTGGGGTGTCGGCGCCGGCATCGCCACCGCCGCCGTCGTCGGCTCCGCAATCGCCGCCAGCAACGACCCCTATTACCACGGCTATCACCGCTGCGGCTGGGTCGCCCAGTACAACGCCTTCGGCCAGTACGTCGGCCGCGTTCGTACCTGCTACTGATCTGGGTATCTGAGGCCGATCTCTCCTGGCTCCTGCGTCCGACACGGGCGCCTCATCCACCCCGTGTCGTGCCCCCGACCCCGCCCGGCTGTCCCCCCGGGCGGGGTCATCCATGATCGGCGAGAAGCTCTGGCAGCAACGGTTGGGCTCGGCCAGTCCAGCGACCAAGGCCACGAACGGTCCCGGCTCGGAAACGAACACGCCAGCCAAGGACAAGAGCAGTGCGGCCAGCAATGATGACGCGTTGCTCAACAAGAAGATCAAGGGCATCTGCCACGGCTGCTAAGTGCTTCCGCTGGCGGGCAACCGACCGTCGATTTACGCAATTCCGCCGCCTCCCGCGCTCGTCCCTGCCTTGGATCGGTCCCAAGCATCCGCTCGGCTGCCCCGGATTCCAGACGTCCCTGCCATGTAACAGTCCCGTCACAGAGCAATGCCAACTATTCTCAACGACAGCGCACTAGTTGCTATTGCGAATTAATTGCAATAAGGAAGTGGTCACGCGGGATCGAAATCATCTTGCGTGGGAGCAGGCGAGACCTGAGACAAAGCCGTTGCGAATCGGCAGGGATCGTGCGGCGAGTTGGACATTCGCGTTTGGGGGCGTGCGTTTGACGTTGAGGGGTTACCGACACCGGTACTTGCGGACGGCCGCGGCAATTGCCACGGGCGTACTGGCACTGCCGTGTGCAAGCTTGGCAGCCGACCTGCCGCTGAAGGCGCGCGCGGCGAAAACCGTCTATGACTGGACCGGGTTCTATGTGGGCGGTCATTTCGGCTATGGCGACGCCGGCTTCGGACCGGGCACCAACCCGCTGCCCTTGCAGGGCGCGGGCCTGCCGCACAGCGCCACCGGCCTGACCGGCGGCTACCAGCTCGGCTACAACCGCCAGCTTGCGAACCGCGTCGTTCTCGGCGTCGAAGCGGACGCCACGTTCACCAGTCCGCTCGATTTTCCCGCGCACGAGCGCGCACCGGCTCCGTTCAACACCACCATCGACTATGTCGGCACCGTGCGCGGCCGTCTGGGCTATGCCTTCGATCGCTTCATGCCCTTCGTCACCGGCGGTTTCGCCTGGGGTCACACGCATATCAACGTCAACGACGCCGATGGCGTCACCGAGCTTTCTCCGGTCGGCCACTACCAGACCGGATGGACGGCGGGACTTGGCCTCGAATTCGCCGTCAGCGGCAATTGGAGCGCGAAGGCCGAATACGACTACGTCGCATTGTCGCGCCGGACCTACGATCTCGGCACCTTCGGCATGGCCAACGTCGACGTCGATCCGCGCATCCATCTGTTCAAGCTCGGCCTCAACTACAATTTCGGCGACACGCCCTGGATGGCGCCGGTCAACGGCAAGACGAAGCTCCCGGAGTCCGGCGACTGGAACGTCCACGCCCAGACCACCATGCTGCCGCAGGGCTACGGGCCGATCCGCTCGCCCTATGCGAGCCCGCTGAGCCTTCCCGGCCGTGGCCAGTTTCAGGCGACCTGGACGACCACGGCCTTTCTCGGCGCACGGCTGTGGGACGGCGGCGAGTTCTACTTCAATCCCGAACTGGCGCAGGGTTCCGGCCTCAACGGCACGCTCGGTCTCGCCGGCTTCTCCAACGGCGAGGCACAAAAGGCCGGCGCGCCATTCCCGAAGATCCGTGCACAGCGCTACTATTTGAGGCAGACATTTGGCCTCGGCGGCGAGCAGGAGGAAGTGCCCGACGCCCCGAACCAGCTCGCGGGCAAGCGCGACATCGACCGCGTCACTCTGATCGTCGGCCGCTTCGCCGTCGGCGATTTCTTCGACGGCAATGCCTACGCCAAGGATCCGCGCGCCGACTTCATGAACTGGGCGATGTGGTCGTCGGCCGCTTACGACTTCCCCGCCGATCTGCCCGGCTACACCCGTGGCGCCGTGGTCGAGCTCAACCGCAAGGACTGGGCGGTGCGCGCCGGGCTGTTCCAGGTCCCCGATGCGCCCAACAGCGACGTGCTGGTCTTCAAGACCGGCGGCGCCGTCGTCGAGCTCGAAGAGCGCCATTCGATCTTCGACCAACCCGGCAAGTTGCGGGTCGGCACGTTCTACAACAGCGGCAATACCGCCAACTACCGCCAGGTGGTCGCGATCGCCGCTGCCAACCCTGCGCTCGACATCAACGACATCACGATCGCCAACCAGCGCGACCGTTCGAAATACGGCTTCTACGTCAACCTCGAGCAGCAGATCGTCAAGGACGTCGGGCTGTTCGCGCGCGCAAGCTGGAATGACGGCCAGAACCAGATCCTGTCCTTCACCGACATCGACCGCAGCGTATCGGGCGGCCTGTCGATCAAGGGCAGCCATTGGGGGCGGCCGGACGATACGATCGGCATCGGCGGCGCCGTCAACGGACTTTCCGACGCGCATCGCGATTTTCTCGCCGCCGGCGGCACCGGCCTGCTGATCGGCGACGGGCGGCTCAACTACAGTCCGGAACGCATCCTCGAAGCCTACTATGCCTGGAAGCTCAATTCCTGGACGACGATGACGTTCGATTACCAGTTCATCACGAACCCGGCCTATAACGCCGACCGCGGCCCGGTCTCGATCTTCTCGGGCCGCCTGCACGCCGAGTTCTAGCCCAGCACTTCAGCCCAACCTTCCAGAACGGCAGGCCGCATGAGACTCCAGGATTTTCGTGGCGCCGCGATCGGGCAGGCGCTACGTCCCAATGTCTGGGACATCGCCGCGCTGATCCTGGTGGTCGGCGCCCTGGTGCTGATCGTCTATGGCGGCGAGCAGACCACGGCGCCGCTGTCGGAGCTCGAGCTGATGCCGGTATCGCTCGACCCGTCGAACCTGCCGCTTTACGCGCTGCGCACGACGTTGCGGATGCTGCTCGCGATCGTCTGCTCCACCATCTTCACCTTCGTCTATGCGGCGATCGCCGCCAAGAGCCGGCGCGCCGAGATGGTGTTGATCCCGCTGCTCGACATCCTGCAATCGGTGCCGATCCTGGGCTTTCTGACCTTCACCGTCGTGTTCTTCATGAACCTGTTTCCTGGCCAGGTGCTCGGCGCCGAGCTCGCGTCCGTGTTTGCGATCTTCACCAGCCAGGCCTGGAACATGACCTTCAGTATGTACCAGTCGATGCGCAACGTGCCGAAGGATCTCGAGGAGGCCACGCGGAGCTTCCACCTCTCCGGCTGGCAGCGCTTCTGGCGCCTCGACGTGCCCTTCGCGATGCCGGGCCTGATTTGGAACGCGATGATGTCGATGTCGGGCGGCTGGTTCTTCGTGGTGGCCTCGGAGGCGATCACCGTCGGCAACACCACGGTGACGCTGCCGGGTGTCGGCTCTTACGTTGCGCTGGCCATCCAGCAGCAGAACCTGTCCGCAATCCTCTATGCCATCCTGGCCATGCTGCTCGTGATCATCGCCTATGATCAGCTGCTGTTCCGCCCGATCGTCGCCTGGGCGGACAAATTCCGCTTCGAGCAGACCGCCTCCGGCGACGCGCCGACCTCCTGGATGCTCGACCTGTTCCGTCGCACCCGCGCGCTGCGCGCCCTCACGCGCCCCTTCGCCGCGGCGAACAGGATGATTTCGAATTTGCGCATCCCCCTGCCGAGACTGTCTCCTGCGGGAAGCGGCAAGGGCCGCCCGTCTCGCCTCGTCGACGCGCTGTGGATCGTGCTGATCCTCGCCGGCACGGCCTATGCCGCCTGGCTGACCTATCGCTACCTCTCGGCCAGCCTCGGAATGTCCGACGTTCTCGTCGTGATCGGGGACGGGCTCGTCACGTTGTTGCGCGTCGTCGTGCTGATCAGCCTCGCCACGCTGATCTGGGTGCCCGTCGGCGTGTGGATCGGGCTCCGCCCGAAGCTTGCCGAGCGTGTGCAGCCGCTCGCGCAGTTCTTCGCCGCCTTCCCGGCCAACCTCGCCTTTCCGGTCTTCGTCTCCCTCATCGTCCACTACGGGTTGAGCGCCAATGTCTGGCTGAGCCCGCTGATGATCCTGGGCACGCAGTGGTACATCCTGTTCAACGTGATCGCGGGTGCGAGCGCCTTTCCAGGCGATTTGCGCGAGGCCGCGAGCAGCTTCCATCTCGGCGGATGGCGCTGGTGGTTCAAGGTGATCCTGCCCGGCATTTTCCCCTACTACATCACCGGCGCGATCACGGCGTCCGGCGGCTCTTGGAACGCGTCCATCGTCGCGGAGGTCGCCAGCTGGGGCGACACGCATCTGCAGGCCACCGGGCTGGGAGCCTATATCGCCGCGGCGACGGAGGCCGGCGACTTTCCGCGGGTCGTGCTCGGCGTCGCCACGATGTGTATCATGGTGACGCTTTTCAATCGACTGCTCTGGCGGCCACTCTATGCCTACGGCGAGCGCCGCCTTCGTCTCGGCTGATGAGGAGGAATACATGCTTGACCAGCCAAAGCCATCCGCCCTCATCGACATCCGGAACGTCTGCCGGTCGTTTCCGAAGGGCAGCGGCGAGCAGCTGCTGGTGCTCGAACAGGTCGACCTCACCATCCATTCCGGTGAGATCGTCGGCCTGCTCGGCCGCTCCGGATCCGGCAAGTCCACCTTGCTGCGGATCATCGCGGGCCTCGTCACACCCTCCTCGGGCAGCGCGGCATGCCGCGGCGAGACCATCGTCGGTCCGCCGAACGGCGTCGCCATGGTATTCCAGTCGTTCGCGCTGTTTCCCTGGCTGACGGTGCTCCAGAACGTCGAGCTCGGACTGGAGGCACTCGGTGTCGATTCCGCCGTGCGGCGCAAGCGCGCGCTCGCCGCGATCGACCTGATCGGCCTCGACGGCTTCGAATCCGCCTACCCCAAGGAATTGTCGGGCGGCATGCGCCAGCGCGTCGGCTTTGCCCGTGCGCTGGTCGTCCACCCCGATCTCTTGCTGATGGACGAGCCATTCTCCGCACTCGACGTCCTCACCGCCGAGACGCTGCGCACGGACCTGATCGACCTCTGGACCGAGGGCCGGTTGCCGATCAAGTCGGTCCTGATGGTGACGCACAATATCGAGGAAGCGGTTCTGATGTGCGATCGCATCCTGGTGTTCTCGTCCAATCCGGGCCGCGTTGCCGCCGAGATCAAGGTCGACATGCCGCATCCGCGCAACCGGCTCGACCCCTCCTTCCGGCAGCTCGTCGACAACATCTACGCGCGCATGACCCAGCGCGCCGAGCCCAAAATGCCCTCCCATGACGGGATCCCGGGCACCGGCGTCGGCATGACGCTGCACCACGTGTCGTCGAACGTGTTGTCCGGTCTGATCGAGGCCCTGGCGAGCCCACCCTATCACGGACACGCCGATCTGCCCGTGCTCGCAAGCCAGCTCCAGTTCGAGGCCGACGAGATCCTGCATCTCGGCGAGTCCTTGCAGCTGCTGCGCTTCGCCCAGCTCAGCGAGGGCGATTTGATGCTCACCGATGCCGGCCGGCGCTTCGCCTATCTCGAGACCGACGCACGCAAGCGATTGTTCGCGGAGCATCTGGTTTCCTATGTGCCGGTCATCGGATTGATCCGCCGTGTGCTCGACGAACGTCCCTCGCACACCGCACCGGCCGCGCGTTTCCGCAACGAACTCGAGGACTACATGTCCGAGGACTATGCGGACGAGACGCTGAAGACGGTCGTGTCCTGGGGACGCTACGCCGAGCTGTTCGCCTACGACGAGCAGTCCGAGACGTTCAGCCTGGAGAATCCGGGCGAAAGCGCCTGATTTCCGCCTGCCATGATCCGGGTGACCGCGGCTCAGAACAGCAGCGCGACGCCCGAGACGAACAGCAATACGAGCACGATCCGGCGGAACGTGGTCTCGTCGATCCGGCCGAACAGCTTCAGCCCGAGCCACGTCCCGGCAAACAGAAACGGCAGGCCGAGCGCAAAGAGCCTTGCCGTGTCCAGCGTGAGCGCCCCCGTCGTACCCAGCAGCAATGCCGCCATGGCGAACACCGCGACTGCGACCGGCTGGAATGTCGCGCGCTGGATGTCCTTGGGCAGGCCTCGCAGATTGCACCAGATGGTGATGACGATGCCGGCAAGGCCGGTCAGCCCGCCGAGCAGGCCGTTGAGGAAGCCGACCGTCGTCTCCGCGGCCGGCGGCACGACGGTCGCCACGTTGAGCTGCGGTCTGAAGGAGGCATAGAGGCTGTAGGCGATGAGGATCGCGCCAACCGCGATGCGGACGCTCTTCGGGTCGGCCCAGGTCAGGAACGACACGCCGACCGGCACTCCCGCGGCGCCGCCGAGCAAAAAGGGCAGCAGCCTGCGCCAATCGATTGCGGCGCGCAGCTTCCAGACCGAGTAGCCTTGCACCAGAAGACCGAAACCGACGATGAGGCTGGCGCTTTGCAACGGCGTCAGCACATAGAGCCACAGCGACGCTGCGACCAGGCCGAAGGCGAAGCCGGAAAGTCCGGCCACGAATGCGCCGGCAAAAGTGGCCAACAGGAAGATTGGAAGCTCGACAGCGATCCCGTCCATTGCTCGCTCCATACGTCAGCGAGCAGCGCTTGCGTGGGATCACCACTTGACGGGGAGGCTGCGACATCCCCGTGATGCAAGTCTAGGTGAAGCTGCTTCCATTCGCAATGGACCTCTACGCCGCACGGATCGCGTCCAGGAATTTTCCGACCTCGGTCTTGAGACGGCTGCTTTCGCCCGAGAGCGACCTTGCCGACGCGAGCACGTTGGAGGAAGCCGATCCGGTCTGGCTCGCGCCGCGCTGCACGTCGACGATGCTGGCGGAGACCTGCTGGGTGCCGCGCGCGGCCTGCTGCACGTTGCGGGAGATCTCCCGCGTCGCCGCGCCCTGCTCCTCGACCGCCGCGGCGATGGCCGACGCGATCTCGGACATGCGGGAGATGGTGTCGCCGATCGCCTTGATGGCGCCGACGGAATCTTCGGTCGCAGCTTGAATCCCTGCGATCTGCTGGCTGATCTCGCCGGTGGCCTTGGCGGTCTGCTCGGCCAGTGCCTTGACCTCGGAAGCGACGACGGCGAAGCCGCGACCGGCCTCGCCGGCGCGCGCCGCCTCGATGGTGGCATTGAGCGCCAGAAGATTGGTCTGGCCCGCGATCTGGCTGATGAGCTCGACGACGTCGCCGATCCGGCCCGCGGCCCTGGCGAGCTCGCCGACATGGTCGTTGGTGCGTCCGGCCTGCTGCACCGCCTCGCCGGCGATGCGCGCGGAATCCTGGACCTGACGGCTGATCTCGTCGACCGACGAGGCCATCTCCTCGGCCGCCGCTGCAACGGTCTGCACGTTGGTGGAGGCCTGTTCGGAGGCGGCCGCGACGGTCGCGGTGACCGTTTCGGATTGCGCGGCGGTGCTCGTCAGCGTTCCCGCGGACGCTTCCAGCTCCGAGGAGGCCGACGAGACGGTGTTGATCACGTCGCCGATCATGGCTTCGAACTCGCGCGCGATCTGGTCCATGCGCTGGCTGCGTTTGAGCTTCGCTTCCGCTTCGACCGCGGCAGCCTCGTCGGCGGCCTTCTTGGCAAGCAGCGAATCCTTGAAGTGCTGGAGCGAGCCTGCGACCTGGCCGATCTCGTCGTTGCGGCCCGTCGCCGGGATCTCGACCTCGTGCTGCCCGGCGGCGAGGGCGCCGATCACGTCGGCGATCCGGCCGAGCGGCGTCACCACGCGCCTGCGCAGCATCATGGTCACGCCACCCAGCGTGCCGAGCAGGGCCAACACGGCGACGCCGGCGAGCGCGAGCATCGCCAGCGCGCCGTCGCGCGCGGCCGAGGCACGCTCGGCGGCTTCCGCCAGCGCGGCGTCGCGCACGCCGTAGAACATCTGGATGGCCGGCACGATGACCTTCGCCAGCTCGTCCGCGGTGCCACCGTACTTGCCGTCACTCCGGGCCGCAGGAAGCTCCTTGTCCACGGCAACCGCTGCTTGCCCAAAATAGGAGTCCGTTGCCGCCTTGAACGCGGCAGCGATACGGGCGGGCTTTCCGAGCTGGTCGATCCCGGCCTCGATACGCTCGCGGTCGGCCTCCACGCGTCCCTGCATCCGGTCCATCAGCGTCAGTTCAGCAGCGGTGAGCGGGCGGCGCGCGGAGAGCGCCGGGGACAGCGTGGCCGCACGGCTGCCGGCCGACACGCGCAGATCCTGCGCCGTCCGCGCCAGGTTCAACAGCGCCGCAAGCGAGGAATCGGCGTTGATCACCTTCGCCTCGAGCCGGTTCATGACAGGCTCGAGATTGGCGAGGACCTCGGCAACGCCGGGCAGGAAGCCCTTTGTCGCGGCGCTATCGCGCATCGCGAGGGGAACGCTCATCGCACGATCGGCAGCGGCGGTGATGTCTTTCAGACGCCGCGCAGCACGATCGAGATTCTCCGCAATCGCGCCGCCGTCATCCAGCACCATCACGGCCCGCCTTGCCGCCTCGAAGCCCGCCTCGGCCGTTTTCGTAGCCTTCGTGGCAGCGTCGAGCTGCGCCTGGGTCGCGGCGCCCTCCTGGAAGATCGGTCCGATATAGGGTGCGCGAAGGCTGGCGACGTGCTGGCTGGCCATCAGGGTCGCACCAAAGGCATCGACGGTCTTGATCGCGTCGGAGCGGTTCGCGAAGATGCGCGTCTGGGGTATCAGCACCTCGGCGCCAAGGATGACCGCAAATACCGTCACCGTCAGCATCGACAGCGCGAAGAGCTTCCCGATCCGCATCCTGATTTCCCCCAATTGATTTCTGCAATGTCGAAAATCTAGCGGGCGGCCACTAAGGGGGCGTTAAGCAACGATCCGTAGTTCCGCGGAGTGTCAGGTCGTCGCGGAGGCCTCGGGAACACTGCCGGACGCCAGTTCCTTCAGTGCTCGAATGCGCGGAATCGCCAGCATCTCCTCACCGAATACCTATATCGATGGCTTGCGCTGTCATCTGCGCCACACTTGCTTACCTCCGGAAGGTCAATGCTCTCGCTCGAACTCGTCATCGTCGTCATCCTGATCGTCATCAACGGCCTGCTCTCCATGTCCGAGCTGGCCGTGGTCTCGTCGCGTCCGGCGCGGCTGTCGCTGCTCGCGGCCAAGGGCGTGCGCGGCGCCGAGCGGGCGCTGACGCTGGCCGCCGATCCCGGCAAGTTCCTGTCGACGGTGCAGATCGGGATCACGCTGGTCGGTGTGCTCTCCGGCGCGTTCTCGGGCGCGACGCTCGGGCAGCGGCTGACGCAATGGCTGCTCGAGCTCGGCCTCTCCAAGGGCATTGCCGACATCGTCGGCGTCGGCATCGTGGTCACGCTCATCACCTACGCCACCCTCATCGTCGGCGAGCTGGTGCCGAAGCAGGTGGCGCTGCGCGATCCCGAAAGCATCGCGGTCCGCGTCGCGCCGGCGATGCATGTCTTGGCGAAGATATCGCTGCCGCTCGTCTTTCTGCTCGACGTCTCCGGAAGGCTGATCCTCACGCTGCTCGGCCGCGGCGGCAAGGCCGAGGAGAAGGTGTCGGAGGACGAGATCCATCACCTCGTCAGCGAGGCCGAGAGCGCGGGCGTGCTCGAGCCGGGCGAGAAGGAGATGATCGCGGGCGTGATGCGGCTCGGCGATCGTCCTGTCGGCGCCGTCATGACGCCGCGCACGGAGGTCGACGAGATCGACCTGAACGACGATCCCGCCACCATCCAGGAGATCATTGCGGGCAGCCCGCATTCGCGCTTTCCCGTTTCCGACGGCGACCGCGACAAGCCGATCGGCGTGCTCCAGGCCAAGGACCTGCTGGTGGCCTATATGAACGAACGCACGCCGGATCTGCGCGCGCTCGTGCGCGAGGCACCCGGCATCCCGGTGTCGGCCGATGCGCGCGACGTGCTGACCATCCTGAAAGCGGCTCCGGTTCACGTCGGCTTCGTCTACGACGAATACGGTGCCTTCGAAGGCGTGGTGACCGCCACCGACATCCTCGAGTCGATCGTCGGCGCCTTCCATTCCGAGGCGGGGCCGCCGGAACCGGCCTATGTCAGGCGCGCCGACGATTCGCTCCTGATCTCCGGCTGGATGCCGGCCGACGAATTCGGCGAGCTGCTCGGCGTCGAACTGCCGCCGCACCGCTACAACACGGTGGCGGGGCTGGTGCTGCAACAGTTCAACGCGCTCCCCAGCCCCGGCGACGCCTTCGATTTCCGCGGCTGGCACATCGAGGTGGTCGATCTCGACGGGCGGAGGATCGACAAGATCCTGGCGAGCCGGTTGAGTGAGGTCGAGACGGGGTGAATTGAGCAATAGCAAGCTGTCGTCCCGGACAAGCGCGCCTCAAGCGCGCGCCGATCCAGGACCCATAACCACAGGGAGGGGTTTGGCGAAGACCCGCAGTTCGGTACTGCCACCAGCCGCACGCCAGATCACGCGGTATGGATCCCGGATCTGCGCTGGTGCTTGTCCGGGACGACAGCTGAGTTGTGGCTCGAGCGCGCGTCACACAGCGAGCGTCACCCGAACCTCACCCCGATCCGCACCAGCCGCGATCGCGATGAAATTACGCGACCAGAATTCTACAGCGCCGGCTGGAACGTCTCGGCGCGCGCCATGCGCCAGGCGTCGCGGAAGCGCGGGTCTTCCGTACCTTCGAGCAGCTCGCCCGGGCGCAGTGCCGGATAGAGCTGCGCAAAGGATTGCACCTGGGTCGTCGACGTCCGCTGGCTGAAGTGAATCGGGCGCAGCTGCTGCGGATGTTCGAGGCCGGCGGCGGCAATGAGCTCCGTCAGCGAGTGCAGCGTCGCATGATGGTAATTTTGTACGCGGTCGATCTTGAGCGGCACATAGAGCGCGCGCGCCCGCGTCGGGTCCTGCGTCGCAACCCCGGTCGGGCAGCGGTCGGTGTGGCAGCTCAGCGACTGGATGCAGCCGAGCGAGAACATGAATCCGCGCGCCGAATTGCACCAGTCGGCGCCGATCGCCATGGCGCGCGCCATGTCGAACGCGGTCGCGATCTTGCCGGAGGCGCCGATCTTGATGCGATCGCGCGCGTTGATGCCGACCAGCGCATTGTGGACGAAGTTGACGCCCTCGCGCATCGGCATGCCCAGATGATCCATAAACTCCAGCGGTGCGGCGCCGGTGCCGCCCTCATTGCCGTCGACGACGATGAAATCAGGGTAGATGCCGGTCTCGATCATCGCCTTGCAGATCGCCAGAAACTCCCAGGGATGGCCGATGCACAGCTTGAAGCCGGCCGGCTTGCCGCCGGACAGGCGGCGCATCTCGGCGATGAACTGCATCATGCCCACAGGCGTGGAGAAGACGCGGTGCGAGGCCGGCGAGATGCAATCCTCGCCCATGGCGACGCCGCGGATCTTGGAGATCTCCTCAGAGACCTTGGCCGCCGGCAGCACGCCGCCATGGCCGGGCTTGGCGCCCTGGCTGATCTTGAGCTCGACCATCTTGATCTGGTCGTCGCCGGCGACGCGCGCGAACGCCTCGGGATCAAACGTGCCGTCGAGACGACGGCAGCCGAAATAGCCCGAGCCGATCTCCCAGATGATGTCGCCGCCCATCTCGCGGTGATAGGGGCTGACACCGCCCTCGCCGGTGTCGTGCGCGAAGCCGCCCTTCCTGGCGCCGGCATTCAGCGCCCGCACCGCGTTCGGGCTGAGCGCGCCAAAGCTCATCGCCGAAATGTTGAACACCGAAGCCGAATAGGGCTTGGTGCAATCGGGGCCGCCGATGGTGATGCGGAATTTCTCCGTGGCATGCGTCTTCGGCGCGACCGAGTGATGCATCCACTCGTAGCCGTCGCGGTAGACGTCCTCCTGCGTGCCGAAGGGACGCTTGTCGAGCTCCATCTTGGCGCGCTGATAGACCACCGCGCGGGTGTCGCGCGAGAACGGCATGCCGTCCTTCTCGCTCTCGAAGAAATATTGCCGCATCTCGGGCCGGATTTCTTCCAGCAGGAAGCGGATATGCGCGGAGATCGGGTAATTGCGCAGCACCGCGTGGCTCTTCTGCAGGAGATCGCGGACACCGAGCAGCGTCAGCGCGCCGAAGATCAGGATCGGGACCAGCATGATGTCGAAGATCTTGCGATCCGCGAGGCCGATGCCGATCAGGAGAGCGGTGACCACCGCGCAAATCGTCAGCACGATGTAGCGCGGCGAGAAGGGCAGCAGCAGGGTTTCCATGATCCCTTCTTCCGCCAGCGGCAGGCGTTTGGGGGATGAGTGTTCGGGCGATTCCCGCGTCTTGTTGTCGTCGGCCACGATTCCCATCCTCTCGCCAGCAGAAGGCGGTACGATACGCCTGCGCCTGTCATACGGATATGACGTGGCCCTTGTTTCAGGCTAGCGAATTCGGCGGAGACAAATCAATCAGCCTCGATCGCGGGCTGCTGCACCGCAACAGAAGGGTTGGGGGAAGAGACCGCAGGCCGCAAGGCTCCTAGGAGGCCGCGAGCGGGCCAGACTGGATCCACAAGCTCAGCCGTCGTCCCGGGCAAGCGTCAGCGCAGACCCGGGATCCATAACCACGAGATTTTGGGGCTGGGAAAGCTGTCCGCTCCGACTCGTCGCATAATCACGGCCTGTGGTTATGGGTCCCGGATCTACGCGCGCTTAGGCGCGCTTGTCCGGGACGACGAGTTGGGTGTGGCGCGCGATCACGCCACTTCCTCGACAGAGCTTACCGCTCGACGAAGGCCTTCTCGATCACGAAATGGCCAGGCTTGTTGCCGCTTCCCTCGACGAAGTCGCGGCTCTCGAACATCGCCTTGAGCTCTTCGAGCATCGCCGGGCTGCCGCACATCATGATGCGATCGGTCTCGATATCGAGCGGGCCCTGGCCGATGTCGTTGAAGATCTGCTCGGAGCTGATGAGGTCGGTGATGCGGCCGCGGTTCTTGAACGGCTCACGGGTCACGGTCGGATAATAGACGAGCTTGTCCGCGAGCAGCTCGCCGAACAGCTCATCCTCGCGCAAGGTCGCGACGAGCTTCTCGCCATAGGCGAGCTCGGAGACCTGGCGGCAGCCGTGCACCAGGACGATCGACTCGAACTGGTCGTAGACCTCGGGATCCTTGATCAGGCTCGCGAAGGGCGCGAGGCCCGTGCCGGTCGAGAGCAGCATCAGCCGCTTGCCGGGAAGCAAATTGTCGGTGATCAGAGTGCCGGTCGCCTTGCGGCCGACCAGGATGGTGTCGCCTTCCTTGATCTTCTGGAGGCGCGAGGTGAGCGGGCCGTCCTGAACCTTGATCGAGAAGAACTCGAGTTCTTCCTCGTGGTTGGCGCTCGCCATGCTGTAGGCGCGCAGCAGCGGACGGCCGTCGACCTCGAGGCCGATCATGGCGAACTGGCCGTTCTGGAAGCGGAAGCCGGTATCGCGGGTGGCGCGGAAGCTGAACAGCGTGTCGGTCCAGTGGTGGACGGAAAGAACCTTCTCTCGGTAAAACGCGCTCATGATTTTCGATATTCCGAATAACTGCGGTTTTAGGGCAAAAGCACTGCCCGGCCCCTGACGCTGGGCGGGCACCATCTGCCATGGCGGAGGATTTCGCGTGTGTGATCTACGCCATTGAGACCAATAATCAACCTCGTTTCGGATGCAATTGATGCCGGTCAAACCGGCATTTGCAGCAGAACTGGTCAGATCATCAATGAATCTGCTGCCGGCGGCGGGAGGCAGGCAATTTCTTTTCCCTGTGGGGCTCGATGGCAGCACTTAATTTCCGTCGCGCTCGCGAGAATTTCATTAAGAATAGCTCTGATTTTTACCCCGGTGTGGCGCCGATTCCCGCATTTTTGCGGCTTTTGGCGCAGGGGCGACTGAAGAGCGACGGGAGCAGATGGCAGACGGCGAGCGGATCTTCGTCCAGGCGATCAGGCGCTATTGCGCCCAGCACGGGATCACGGTCGATGTCCGCCCCGGCGGCTGGCTGATCGCGATGCGCCGGGACGACAGGCGCCACCTCGCCTTCGGCTATGACATCGGCCTCAACAGCGCCATCGCCCACCGCCTCGCCAACGACAAATCGGCCACCGCCGAGGCGCTGGAGATGGCCGGTGTGCCATGCGTTCCCCATCGGCTATTCCTCAACCCGAGGCTCGGCAGGAATGTCGTTGGCCCCACCTGGCGCGATGCCATGCTCGAACTGCTTCGCGACCATCCGCAAGGCGTGGTGGTGAAGCCGAACGAGGGAACGTCGGGACGGTCGGTGTTCAAGGTGTCGACCGAGGCGGAACTCGATCACGCGGTTGACGACGTTTTCTCGATGAGCGCCGGACTTGCGATCTCGCCCTATCTGGCGATCGAGGACGAGGTCCGTGTCGTGCAACTCGGCGATCTGCCCCTCGTCGTCTACAGCAAGCAGCGTGGCTCGGATTGGCGGCACAATCTCGATGCCACCGCAAAACCCGTGCTGCTGGAGGACGGCGAGGTTCGAACGGCTTGCGTGAAGCTCGCGGCCGATGCCGCGAGCGCCATCGGCATCGTCTTCGCGTCGATCGACGTGGTGCGTGTCGACGGCGAATGGAAAGTGCTCGAGATCAATTCCGGCGTGATGATGGAAGCGCTGGGCAAGCTGCATCCGGAATTGGTGCAGGCAACATATGACGCGGCGCTGGACCGGGTGTTCGGGGAAGATGAGCGGATGTTCCAGTTGTGAAATGGAACGCAGCGCTCTAGCCTTGAGCCGCGCACAGCAAATGCGGCCTGCAGGTCTTGTTCGCGGCGGCTGCATTAATGGTCGTCAAGGAATCAAAGAGGGGAACGCCATGAACGGCAACGTTAATCGCCAGATTCTGCTGGTGGAGAAGCCCAGCGGCAAGCTCGGCCCCGAGCATTTCAAGATGGTCGAGGGCACAATGCCGGAGCCGAAGGACGGCGAGGCGTTGCTGCGCGTGCGCTACATCTCGCTCGATGCCGCCAACCGCGCCTGGATGCACGGCGCGACCTATCGTTCCGCGGTCGAGGCCAACAGCGTGATGGCCGGCGGTTCCATCGCCGAGGTCGTCAGCTCGAAGGCGCCGGATCTTGCGCCTGGCGACATCGTGTTTGGCGACACCGGCTGGCAGGAATTTGCCGCGGTGCCGGCCAAGCATCTCACCAAGATGCCCAAGCTCGAGCCGATGACGCACCTGCTCAGCGTGTTCGGCATCGCGGGCCTCACCGCCTATTTCGGCCTGCTGGAGATCGGCAAGCCCAGGGAAGGCGAGACGGTCGTGGTCTCCGCCGCTGCGGGCTCGGTCGGCTCGATCGTCGGACAGATCGCGAAGATCAAGGGATGCCGCGTCATCGGCATCGCCGGCGGCGCGGACAAGTGCAGATGGCTGACCTCCGAGCTCGGCTTCGATGCCGCGGTGGACTACAAGGACGGCGCGGTGTTCAAGGCGCTGCGCGCAGCGGCGCCGAAGGGCATCGACGTCTATTTCGACAATGTCGGCGGCGACATCCTCGAAGCCTGCCTGCCACAGATGAACAATTACGGCCGCATCGCCTGCTGCGGCGCGATCTCGCAGTATGACGGCGCTCCTGCCGCGCACGGCCCGCGCGGCGTGCCCGGGCTGATCGTGGTGAAGCGGCTCGTCATGCAGGGCTTCATCGTGATGGACTACATGAAGGAGAGCCAGCGTGCGCTCGCCGACCTCCAGAGGTGGGTCAAGTCCGGCAAGCTGAGCGTGCAGGAGGACATCATCGACGGCTTCGAGAACACACCGAAGGCGCTGATCGGGCTGCTCGCGGGCGAGAACCGCGGCAAGCGCATGGTCAGGCTCTGAGACGCGGTCGGCGCTGGCACAATTGACTTGCGGGTGAGGTCAAAGCGGCGAATGATGCTGCCTTGCGAGGCGTTACTCGCGACGATTGCGATTACATTACATTTCAAGAATCCTCGGCTCACCCGACGGGCAGGAAATCATTCAGATGTTCAACACGTTGAAGCATGCATCGCGGCGCAAGGCGCTGCTGGCGGCGGCACTCCTTGCAGCCGCGACATCGGCAGCCGCGCAAGCGCCGACCGAGGCCCAGAAGAGCGCCATTCGCTCCGCTTGCCGCTCGGATTTCATCGCGCACTGCGCGAGCGTGACGCCCGGCGGCACGGAAGCGTTTCAATGCCTGGCGAAAAACATGTCCAGCCTGTCATCGGGATGCCAGACCGCGGTTCGCGCCGTCGAGCCCGCTGCGGCTCCGAAGACCGAAGCCGCGCCCGCCGCGCCGAAGACCGAGGCTGCGCCCAAGGAAGCCGCTCCCAAGGTGGAAACGGCGCCGCCTGCTGCGTCCAAGGCTGAGCCCGCGCCCGCAGCGCAGCCCGCCGCTGCACCGACGCCGAAGGCCGCTGCCGCCAAGCAGCCCAGCAGCGCGCAGGTTGCGGCCGTCAAGAGCGCGTGCCGCGCCGACTATTCCAAGGTCTGCGCCAGCGTGACGCCGGGCGGCGCGGCGGCGCTCGAATGCCTGGAGAAGAACAAGGCCAAGGTCTCGCCGGCCTGCGAGAAGGCCGTGAGCGCCGCAGCCGGCGGCGGCGCAGCAGCAACGACAGCGCCTGCGGGCACAACGCCGGCTGCAGCGGCGGCAACGGCCGCGCCAGCCGTCATCGTCTTGCGCCCCTTGCTGCCGCGAGAGGAGCTGTTCATCGTGAGGTCCGCCTGCGGCGCCGACATCCGCACGCTCTGCGCCGGTGTCGCGCCCGGCGGCGGCCGCATCATACAATGCATTTCCAACAGGGCCGCCTCGCTGTCGCCCGCGTGCAAGGACGTGCTCGCCCCGTTCGCGGCACGATGAGGCGGCGCGCCGCGCGGCGATGATGGTCGGCGTGCGAAAATGAGCTGCTGCACGCCCGCAACGACAAGCCTTTTGCAAGCACCATTTCGATAACGACAAGATCGGGAGGACAACATGCGTTCATTGCTGCTCGTTGGTTCTGCTCTCTTCGCCTTCGCCGCGACCATGACGTTCGAGGCCACCGATGCCAATGCGGTGGTATGCGCCCGCGGCGTGTATCGCGCCGGCTGCGCCGGTCCGAACGCGGCCGTCGTGGTCCGCAAGCCCGTGCCCGCGGTCCGTTGCACCAGGGTGCTGGTGAACGGGGTCTATGTGAAGCGCTGCGTCTGACGCCCCCGGTGGCCAATTCGCCCCGGTTTGGCTATGGTTCGCACCTGAGGTTTCGGACACCGGCGAAACGGGTGTTCGAAGGCGAGCTTTCGCGTGCCGGCCTTGCCGATAATTCCGCTGGCGCCGAGCGCCGGAGCACATTAGTCTATCCCTAGATAGTAAGTATACTGTCAATCAGGGAGGCAGACGTTGCGGATCGCCGTGATTGGCGGGGGGCCCGGTGGGCTCTACTTCGCCTATCTTTGGAACAAGCGTCATCCCGAGGATCAGGTCGACCTGTTCGAACAGAACCCGGCCGACGCGACCTGGGGCTTTGGCGTCGTGTTCTCCGACCAGGCGCTGGAATTCCTGCGAGCCGACGACCCCGAGACGGTCGATGCGATCGCCCCGCATATGGAGAGCTGGGAGAACATCACGCTGAACCTGCACGGCGACAGCGTCGCCATCGACGGGGTCGGCTTCTCCTCGATCGGGCGCCTCGAGCTGCTCAGGTTCCTGCAGCAGCGTGCGCTCGATGTCGGCGCCACGCCGCGCTTCGACACGCCGATCCAGGGCATCGACCAGCTCAACGGCCACGATCTGATCGTCGCCGCTGATGGCCTGAACTCGCTGGTCCGCCGCGCCTTCGAAGGCGATTTCGGGACGTCGCTGTCCTACTCCTCCAACAAGTTCGTCTGGTACGGCACCTCGAAACGCTTCGACACGCTGTCGCAGACCTTCGTGAAGACCGACCGCGGTGCCTTCAACGCCCATCACTACCGCTATTCGCCGGGCATGAGCACGTTCCTGGTCGAATGCGATCACGCAACCTGGCAGGCCTATGGCTTCGCCTACAAGGACGTCGAGCAGTCCAAGGGTGTCTGCGAGGAGGTCTTCGCCGACACGCTTGGCGGCCACTGCCTCGTCTCCAACAAATCGGTCTGGCGCAACTTTCCCTGGGTCTGGAACGAGCACTGGTCGTTCAAGAACATGGTGCTGCTCGGCGACGCCCTGCATTCGGCACATTTCTCGATCGGCTCGGGCACGCGGCTCGCGATCGAGGACGCGATCGCGCTGGTCAAGGCGCTGGAGTCGGATGCGCATCTTGCGACCGCGCTGCATCGCTATCAGGCCGTTCGCAAGCCCATCGTGCAGAAGCTCGTCGATGCCGCGCGCACGAGCGCGTTCTGGTACGAGCACTTCGCCGAACACATGAAGCTTCCCCTGATGGACTTCGCCTACAGCTACATCACCCGCTCCGGCCGCATCGACGATTCGCGGCTGCGCGCGATGTCGCCGGCCTTCATGGCCCGCTACGAGGCGGCCAAGAACGGCGGGGATGCGGCATGAGCGACGAGATCCGCGACCAGGTGCCCGCGGACAGCCCGGGCGCACGCGAAATCGGCTTTGCCGTTCCTGAAATCTACAATGCCAGCCGCGTGCTGTTCGACAATCTCGGCAAGGGCCGCGGCGACAAGATCGCGCTCATGGGCCCGGCAGGCACGCGGACCTATGCCGAGCTGTGCGGCGAAGCCTGCCGCTGGGGCAACGGTCTTGCCTCGCTTGGCCTGAAGCGCGGCGATCGCGTGCTCCTGTTCCTCGACGACACGCCGGCCTACCCGGCCGCCTTCTTCGGCGCGGTGCGGGCCGGCTTCGTGCCGCTCCTGATCAACACGTTGACGCCGCCGGACCTCCTGCAATTCTATCTGGCCGATTCCGGCGCGGCTGTCGCGGTCGCGGATGCCGAGTTCGCGGCGCGCTTCAACGCGGAGGCGTGCAAGGATACGACGCTCCATACGCTGATCGTCGTCAATGGGGCAGCGGGCGAGCATGCCGCGCCTGCGGCGCTGGCGGCAGCGGACTGGCTCGCGCAATTCCCGGCTGATCTCGCCGAAGCCGACACGCATCGCAACGAGATGGCGTTCTGGATGTACTCCTCCGGCTCGACCGGCAGGCCCAAGGGCATCGTGCATCTGCAGCACGACATGGCCTATAGCGATGCCGCCTTTGCGCAGAACGTGCTGAAGCTGACGCCTGACGACATCTGCTTCTCGGTGCCGAAGATCTTCTTTGCCTACGGCTTCGGCAACTCCGTCACCTTCCCGTTCTCGGCCGGCGCCGCGACGCTGCTGTTGCCGGGCCAACCCAAGCCTGCGTCGATCTTCGCGGCGATCGCGCGATACAAGCCGACGCTCTTCTTCGGCCTGCCGACGCTTTATACATCGCTGACCAAGGCCGACGGCGCGGACAGGACGGACTTCTCGTCGCTGCGCATGGCGCTCTCCGCCGCCGAGGTGCTCTCGGCGGAGGTCTTCAACGGCTGGAAGACGCTCACGGGGCTCGAAATCGTCGAAGGCCTCGGCTCGACCGAGGTGCTGCACATCTATCTCTCCAACAGGCCCGAGCAGAAGAAGCTCGGCGCCGCCGGCCTGCGCGTGCCCGGCTACGAGGTTGCCCTGCGCGACAAGGACGGGAACGAGGTCGGCGACGGCGAGGAAGGCATCCTGTGGGTGCGCGGCGATTCCAACACGCCGCTGTACTGGAACCGGCCGGACAAGTCCGCGGAAACGATTCGCGAGGGCGGCTGGATCTACACCGGCGACCGCTTCATCCGCGATGCCGACGGCTTCCACTTCTTCCGCGGCCGCGCCGACGATCTCATCAAGATCTCAGGCCAGTGGGTCTATCCGCTCGAAGTCGAGCTGTGTCTGGCCGACCACCCCGACATTCGCGAATGCGCGGTGTTCGCTGCCGAACTGCCGGACCGGCGCATGACGCTGAAGGCAGTCGTGGTGATGAACAACCGCGCCGTCGACCAGGGTGAGGCGACGCGCAGGCTGCAGGACTATGTGAAGGGCAAGCTCTTGCCCTACAAATATCCGCGCGAGGTGATCTTCATCGACGAGTTGCCGAAGACGGGCACGGGCAAGATCGACCGGCAGGCATTGCTGCGGATCTGAGGCGAGGATGCTGCCCACATTCGGTGTCGTCCCGGACAAGCGCGCCTTAAGCGCGCGCCGATCCGGGACCCATAGCCACAGGCGAACGTGGTTACGGGGACGCGGAGTTATCTGCTCGCGCCCAACTCCTTCCTGTGGTAATGGGTCCCGGATCTGCGCTCCGCTTGTCCGGGACGACGGCGATGAATGAGGCGCGAGCGGAGAGCTGCTTCCCTACAAATATCCGCGCGAGGTGATCTTCATCGACGAGCCGCCGAAGACGGGCACGGGCAAGATCGAGCGGCAGGCATTGCTGCGGATGTGAGGCGACGGCGCCGCCACACATTCGCTGTCGTCCCGGACAAGCGCGCCTTAAGCGCGCGCCGATCCGGGACGACGGCGATGAATGAGGCGCGAGCGGAGACCCGCTCACTCACATCCCCTCAGCCGCTCTTCCCCAGATGCTCCAGTGCATCCTCCGCCCGCAGCGGCACGCGCGAGGCCTCGTTGTTGAGATCGACGAGCTGCACCAACAGCCCCATCAGCGCCTTGCGGTCGGCGGGCTTCAGCGGCTCCAGCATCCGCGCCTGGGCGCGTTCGACGGCGGGGATGATGTCGCGCAGGATCGCGCCGCCCGATTTTGTCAGGTGGAGCAACTTGATCCGCCTGTCTTCCGGCGCCGGCTTGCGCTCGATATAGCCCTTGGCTTGAAGCCGCTCGATCACGCTGCCGAGCGTAGAGCGGTCGAAGGCGATCACCGCCGACAGCCGCGTCGCGTCGATGCCGGGATGGGTATGGATCGCGACCAAAGCGGCATATTGCACCGGGGTGAGATCGAACGCCTTGCACTCCTCCATGAAGATCGAGACCGCGATCTGCTGCATGCGCCGGAACAGATAGCCCGGCGCGGCATAGACCGCGTCCATGGTGATCGGAGCGGCAGGCTTACTCGGCATCGGGCTGCTTCTCCGGTGCGGCGTCGGCGAAGGCGGGCAGCGCCTTGGCGGCAGCCTCGGCTTCGAGCAGGCGCGGATAGGCGGGGACGTCGACGCCGAAGCGGCGCGCATTGGTAAGCTGCGGTACGAGGCAGAGATCGGCCAGCGTCGGCGCATTTCCGAAGCAGAACGGCCCCTTCTCGTCTCGGATCAGGGTCTCGCAGGCTGACAGGCCCTCGCGATTGACCCAGGCTGGCGCGGCGAAGCGGATCCTTCGGCAGCAGCGGCGGATTGGGGTGGGTCTCGTCGAGCCATTCGATGATGGCGACCGATTGGGTCAGCACCGTACCCGCATCATCCTCCAGCGCCGGCACCAGGCCCTGCGGGTTGATGGCCAGATAAGCGGGCGCGCATTGTTCGCCCTTGCGAAGATGATGCGGCAGATGCTCGGCGCCGAGCCCCTTGAGGTTCAGCGCGATCCGCACCCGATAGGCGGCGCTGGAGCGGAAATAGCCGTGCAGCTTCATTGGGCCTCCCTGTTATTTCTGTCATTCCGGGGCTCGCGCAGCGAGAGCCCGGAATCCATACTCCCGATCGTGGTTATGGATTCCGGGCTCTCCGGGCCGCGCGTTTGCGCGGTCCCGTCGCCCCGGAATGACGACCTTGTATGTCATCCGTCACGTTGACGCTAGCCAGATCGTCAGTATACTGTCAATCAACAAACGATCGGGAGCAGCAACCATGGAAGCCGTGACCAAGACGCCGGAACGCGAGGCGTTCTACAAGAAGATCGACGGCGAGAATCTCACCGCGCTGTGGACGGTGATGAGCGACCTGATCACGCCGGAGCCGAAGAGCGCCTGCCGGCCGCACCTTTGGAAGTTCGACGTCATCCGCGATTACATGACGGAGGCCGGCAAGCTCATCACCGCCAAGGAAGCCGAGCGGCGCGTGCTGGTGCTGGAGAACCCGGGGTTGCGCGGCCAATCCAAGATCACGACCTCGCTCTACGCGGGGGTGCAGATGGTGGTGCCCGGCGACGTCGCCCCTGCGCACCGGCACAGCCAGTCCGCGCTGCGCTTCGTGCTCGAAGGCAAGGGCGCCCACACCGCCGTCGATGGCGAACGCACCGCGATGGAGCCCGGCGATTTCATCATCACGCCGTCCATGACCTGGCACGATCATTCCAACGAGACCGACCAGCCGATGTTCTGGCTCGACGGCCTCGATATCCCCTTGGTGCAGTTCTTCGACTGCTCCTTCGCGGAAGGATCGAAGGAAGACCAGCAGAAGATCACGAAACCTGCCGGCGACAGCTTTGCGCGCTACGGCCACAACCTCTTGCCGGTCGATTTGAAGCGGAGCTCGAAGACCTCGCCGATCTTCAGCTATCCCTATGCCTACACCCGCGAGGCGCTGGAGAAGGCCCGCGCGAGCCAGGAGTGGGACGCCTGTCACGGGCTCAAGCTGAAGTTCAGCAACCCCGAGACCGGCGATTTCGCCATGCCGACCATCGGCACCTTCATTCAGCTGTTGCCCAGGGGATTCAAGACCGCGCGCTATCGCGCGACCGACGCGACGGTGTTCTGCCCGATCGAAGGCAAGGGCTGCAGCCGGATCGGCGATGCCGTTTTCGAGTGGGGCCCGCGCGATCTGTTCGTGGTGCCGAGCTGGCACTGGGTGACGCACGAGGCCGACGACGACGCCGTGCTGTTCAGCTTCTCGGACCGGCCCGTGCAGCAGAAGCTGGATTTGTTCAGGGAAGATCGCGGGAACGCGTGAGGCGGGTATTGAGCAATACCCGGTGTCGTCCCGGACAAGCGCGCCCTAAGCGCGCGCCGATCCGGGATCCATAGCCATAGGGAGTAATGAGGGCGCCAAGCGAATAACTCCGAGTCCCCTTAATCACGATTGCCTGTGGTTATGGGTCCCGGGTCTGCGCTTGCGCTTGCCCGGGACGACGGTTGTGACGGTAGCTATCGCCAGTGCAACAGCCGCGTCTCCAGCCAGCCGATCACCTTGCCGACTGCGAGCCCGAACACCGACAGGATCACCACGCCCGCGAGCAGCTGATCGGTCTGCATCAGATTTCCGGCCTGCAGCACGAAGGCGCCGATGCCGTATTGCGCGCCGATCATCTCGGCGCTGACGACGAGCAGCAGCGCCACGGAGGCGGTGATGCGGAAGCCGGCGAGGATCGCGGGCAGCGCGCCCGGCCAGATCACCTTGCGCACGATGGTGGCAAATGGAACGTTGAAGCTCTGCGCCATGCGGATGAGGTTGCGCGGTACCGCATCGACGCCGCTATAGACCGAGATCGCAGTCGAGAAGAAGACGCCGAGCGCAATGGTCGCGATCTTCGGCTCTTCGCCGATGCCGAGCCAGAGGATCAACAGCGGCAACAGCGCGATCTTGGGAATCGGGAACAGCGCCGAGATGAAGGTGATGCCGACGCTACGCGCCAGCCGCGACAGGCCGATGGCAAAGCCGACGGCGACACCGGCCGCGGTGCCGAGCAGCCAGCCGACGCCGATGCGCAGCAGCGAGGCCGAGACGTGCTGCCAGAGCGCGCCCGACACCGCGAGTTGGTAGATCGCGCGGGCGATGGCGGAAGGCGGCGGCAGAAACAACGGATTGACGAGGCCGTCGCTGCCCGCGACCTGCCAGATCGCGATGACGAGGGCGAGCGCGATCCAACCGCCGTGGCGGCTCGAGTCCGGCACGAAGCCCGCGCCGCGGAAGCGGACGCGGCGCGTCGCAGTGTCCTTCGCAATCTCCGCCGGCGCGCGGTCAAGCATGCTGGACCTCGCGCTCGGCATCGATCGCCTCGTTGCGGATCAGCGACCAGATCTGGTTCTGAAGCGCGAGCAGCCGTTCACGCGCAGCAATTTCGCCGCGGGCCGCGCGCGTCATCGGCACGGTTACGACCTCGCGGATGCGTCCCGGCCGCCGCGACAGCACCACGATGCGGTCGGCAAGCCGTGCGGCTTCCTCGAGATTGTGGGTGACGTAGACCGCGCCCATGCCGCCATCGGCGAGCAGGCGGACAAAGTCTTCCATGAGGAGCTCGCGGGTCTGCGAATCCAGCGCCGAGAGCGGCTCGTCCATCAGCAGGATCGCAGGTCTCACCGCAAGCGCGCGTGAGATGCCGACGCGCTGGCGCATGCCGCCGGAGAGCTGCTTTGGATAGGTGGTGCGGAAATCGGTCAGGCCGGTGCGGCGCAGCGCGTCCTCGACCAGCGCACGGCGTTGCGCAGCGCCAAGCTGGGCATGCAGCAGCGGGAATTCGACGTTCTCCTCCACCGTGGCCCAGGGCAGCAGCGCAAAATCCTGGAACACGAAGGTCAGCGGATTGAGACTGTCCGCCGGCGGCGCCCCGCGCAGCTCCGCCGCGCCGGAGGTCGGCAGCAAGAGGCCGCCCAGGATCGACAGCAGCGTGCTCTTGCCGCATCCCGATGGCCCCACGATCGCCACCACCTCGCCGGCGCTGACGGTGAAGGAGACGTCGTCGAGCACGGCGAGATCGCCGAAGCGATGGGAGATGTGGTTGGCAATCAGGTCCATGAGCTGCGTCCTCTCACTCTATCTCCGTCATCCTGAGGTGCTCGACTTGCGGCGCGCCGCAAGTCGAGCCGATGCACTGCGCTGCTCGCACCTCAGGATGACGGGGAGAGAGACGTGCTCGCATCGATCAATCCGCCCTCACATAGTCCTTGGCGATGATCGCATTCACGTCAAAACCCTTGTCGGCAAAGCCCTGCTCCTGGAGCCATTTGATCTGGTTGTCGACATTCTTGACGTCCAGCTTGCCGTCGGGATCGACATAGGCGCAATTGCCGACCACCTGCTCGACCGGCAAATTGGTGTACTTGGCGATGATCTCCAGCAGCGGCTTTGTCTGCTCGTTGATCGGGGCGACACCGTCCTTCATCGCGGCAAGGATGACATAGTGATATTCGCGATCGGCCTTGGCGAGCGCGCCGAGCAGCTTCGTCACCAGCGTCTTGCTGGCCAGCGTCTTCGGCGAGGCGAACACCGCCCCCAGCTGCCACGGCGTCTCGTCGCCGACCCAGCCCAGGAACTTCGCGCCGCCCTCGTCCATCAGCTTTCGCGCCGTGGAGATCGGAAGCAGCGCGGCGTCGACAGTCTCGCCCTTCAGCGCAGCCGCCGCATTCGACAGCGATTGCAGCGGAACGATCTTCACCTCAGAGAGCTTGAAGCCGTATTTATCGGCGAGCAGGCCGAGCGAATAGTGAAAGCTCGATCCGACCTGGGTTACCGCCACGCGCTTGCCGGCGAGGTCCTTCGGCGTCTTCAGCCCGGCGGCATAGGCGTTGTTGCTGGCGAAATAGCCGATCAGGGGATAGCCGGGCTTCTCACGGCTCATGCCGCCGATCACCTTCAGCACGCCCTTGCCGGCGAGATTGTAGAGGCCCGCGGTGAAGGCGGTGACGCCGAAATCGACATCGCCCGAGGTCGTCGCTACCGCGATCGGCTGCGCCGCGTCGAAGAATTTCAGCTCGACCTCCAGGCCGGCGTCGCGGAAATAGCCCTTGTCCTGCGCGATGAAAACGGGCGCGGAGGAGGACAGGCGGAGCACGCCGATCCTGGCCTTCAGCACATCCTCGGCCCGCGCCGTGCCCATCGCCATGATCGCCACCAGGCCCGCTATCGCGAGCCGCGCCATCCCGATCATTCAATTTCCTCCGCCGCCGCTGTCCTGCAGTCCGCTACAGCCCTTCGGAGACGGCCTGGTCCCGCCCGATGAAGGCGCCCTGTTGCTTCAACGTTTCCTGCAGCTTTTCAATGGGGATGTCACGCGGGATTCGGTTTCCGGAGAGCGCCAGCGCGGCGGCGGAACCGGCAGCCTCGCCCATCACGAAACAGGCACCGGAGACACGCGCCGCCGACTGGCCTTCATGTGTCATCGAGGCACAACGGCCGGCGACCAGGAGATTGTCGACGCCCTGGGGCACCAGCATCCGGTAGGGCAGCTCATTGTAGCCGCGCGATTCCGGAATTGGCGGAAATGTGAAGACGACGTCGCCGGGAACATGGGCCTCGATCGGCCAGCCGTTAACGCCAATCGAATCCTCGAACGAGGCGCAGCCGAGCACGTCCTCGCCGCTGAGCTGATAACCGCCCTCGATGCGGCGGGTCTCGCGGATGCCGAGCTGCGGCGGCAGGTCGACGATGTAGGATTTTTCAAAGCCCGGTACGGTGCTGCGCAGGAATTCGAACGCGGCGAGCGCCTGCTTGCGGCCCTCGATCTCACCGCGGGTGAGATCGTCGGGCTCGATGCCGTTGATGGCGTGGCCGTCCTCGCGCGCAACCTGCGTAAAGTTCACGCGCCATTCGATGCCGGATTTTTGCGGCCGCACGATGGCGCTCTTGCGCGGGAATGTGTGCGTGCCGGCCGCGAGCGCCTTCTCCATCAGTTGCGGGATGGTCCGCCAGGCCTCGCCCGCCTTCCCGGGATCGATGCCGTTGAGGCGGAGCATCATCGAGGGATAGAGCGGATGCCCCTGCTCGTCGCCGATCTCGAACGGCGCGCCGGCCCACACGGCGAGATCGCCATCGCCCGAGCAGTCGATGAAGATTTCTGATCGCACCGCCTGCCGGCCGCCCTTGGTCTCCACCAGCAGAGCGTCAACGCGGCGGTCATCGCCCATCACGACGCCGGCACCGAGCGCATGAAAGAGGATGTGCACCTTGTGACTGGCGAGAAGCTGGTCAGCGGCGATCTTGTACGCGGCGGTGTCATAGGCCTGCGCGAAGACCTTGCCGAGGATCAGATGCGGCGTGTTGAGGCCGTTCAGCCGATCAATCCGCGCCAACAGATCCGACGCCATGCCCTGCACCAGCCGCCGGTGCTCGCCATGGACATTGCCATGCAGGCCGCAGAAATTGGTGACGCCGGCCGCGGTGCCCATGCCGCCGAGGAAGCCGTAACGCTCGATCAGCAGCGTCTTCCGTCCCGCGCGCGCCGCTGACGCTGCCGCCACGATGCCGGCCGGTCCGCCGCCGAGCACGACAACTTCGTATTCGCCATAGAGCGGCACTTGTCGTGCCGGCTCTTCGATCATCGTGGCCCGCATGGCGCGTCCGCTCCCGAAATCTCTTGCTTGAGGGCGACTATGAATTAACGCGCAGCAAGCTACAATCTACCAAAATACGCGATCAGCTTTCGCGAATCGAGAAAGGTGGATATGGACATCCTGGTGAACCTTCAGGCCTTCCTCGCCACCGCGGATGCGGCCGGCTTCTCCGCCGCTGCACGAAAGCTCAATGTTTCGACCTCGGTCGTCGCCAAGCGCGTCACGCAACTGGAGGCCCGAATCGGCACGCCGCTGTTTCATCGTTCGACGCGGCAATTGCGGCTCACCGAAGCCGGGCAGCGCTATGTGCATCGCGCGCGTGGCGTCGTGGCCGACGCCACCGACCTGCTCTCGCGCATGGGCGAGAAGGGCCACGACCTCGTCGATCACCTGCGCATCAAGGCGCCGACCTCGTTGACCGTGGCGCGCCTCGCCGATGCCTTCAGCGCCTTCCAGACCCAGAACCCGCGGCTAAAACTCGAGATCGTGCTGATCGATCGTCCGGTCGATCCTGTGGCCGAAGGTTTTGACATCGCCATCGGCGCCTTCCCGCATTCCTTCGGCGGCGTCATCGACGAGCCATTGTGCCCGCTGAAGCGGCTGCTCTGCGCCTCGCCGGCTTACCTGAAGAAGCACGGCACACCAAAACATCCGCGCGACCTCGTCGAGCATCGCTGCCTCAGTTTCATGCCGACCGGCCCCGAATGGGTCTTCGACGGACCGCGCGGCCGCATCAGCGTCCAGGTCAGCCCGCTGCTGTCGTCCAACGAGGGCCATGTATTGGCGCGCAGCGCCATCGCTGGCAACGGGATCGCGCTGCTCTCGCATTATCTCGTCGCGGACTCATTACGCGACGGCACGCTCAAGCCGGTGCTGCGCGACTTTCCGATTCCCGAATTGTGGGTGAAGGCCGCGATTCCCGAGCGGCGGCGCAATGCCGCCGCGGTGCAGGCGCTGCTCACCCTCCTGAAAACGTTACTGGCGCGGTCGCTGTAGGCTGCGTCGCGAAGGTGTCACAAGATGGCGGTTGCTCTCGCAGAATGGACCTGAGAGAAGGTACACCATGTAGGCGGAGGCCGTAGCCCGCATGAGCGAAGCGATATGCGGGACCGCCCGCTGCATTCCCGGATGTCGCTTCGCTCATCCGGGCTACATGTGCCGCGCTCATCTCAACGAACGGATTCGATGCTCTTGAAACATGCCCTGCCCGCCGTCGTCGTCCTCGCGCTCTCAACCACACCCGCCGCAGCCCTCGAGCAGAACTGCCGCTTCATCCAGGCCAAGCCTGATCGCGAGGCCTGCTACAAGCGTCAGGAGGAAGAGCTGGCTACAAAGCGCAAACCTGCACCTGCGGCGGACGAGAGCAAGACACTCGAAACGATGCGCCAGCTGCGGCAGGATGACGACGCAGTCTACCGCAGCATCAACAACATCTGCCGCGGCTGCTGAGCGTACCATGATGATGGAAGGAGAGGATGAATGGAAATCGACGGGTTGGACGCACTGAAGAGTGCCGTCAGCTCTGGATGGGTTGCGGAGTTTCTTTTCTTCTGGGGACACACGCCCAAGGATCACAGGGTCGACAAGCACGTGCTCAGCCAGTGGTGGCCAGCGACGTTCATCATTGATGGCCAGGCCTATGCAACGGCCGAACACTACATGATGGCGCAGAAAGCCGAACTCTTTGGGGATCGAGACACCCT
Source organism: Bradyrhizobium diversitatis (assembly GCF_016031635.1). Taxonomy (GTDB): domain Bacteria; phylum Pseudomonadota; class Alphaproteobacteria; order Rhizobiales; family Xanthobacteraceae; genus Bradyrhizobium; species Bradyrhizobium diversitatis. Next base: position 18,016 of record NZ_JACEGD010000043.1, on the reverse strand, counting down.
CGACGCCATCCTTGCTGCACCTGCTCCATCGCAGGCGAAAAAGCTCGGTCGATTGGTGAAAAACTACGACGATGAGCGCTGGATCGCTCATCGCTTCGATGTGGCAGTGCGCGGGAATCTGGCGAAGTTCGGCCAAAATCCCGAACTCAGAGACTGGCTGCTCGCGACCGGCGAGACCGTCCTTGTGGAAGCCAGTCCCGTCGACAGCATTTGGGGAATTGGTCTTGCCGCCGACGACAAGCGAGCCGGAGACCCGCATGCTTGGCCCGGGCTCAATCTGCTGGGTTTTGCGCTCATGAAAGCTCGTCAGTCGCTTCAGACGAAAGAGCGGGCGGCCTAGCCGCCGTTCCAATTCGCCGCGCGCTTCTCCGCGAACGATGCCAGCCCCTCCGCCGCCTCCGCACTCTGGCGCTTGAGCGAGTGCAGTTGCACGAGCCGGGTGTAAGCGGCATCGTCCACCGCCATGCCGCCGAACGAGCTCTCCAGCGCGAGCTTCTTGGTCTCGGCCATCGCCTCGGGCCCGTTGGCGAGCAGTTGCTCGACCACCTTGCTGCCTGCGGCCTCGAGATCGGCGAGCGGCACCACCTCGTGGACGAGGCCGATGCGACGGGCGTCCTCGGCACCGAAGCGCTCGCCGGTCAGCGCGTAGCGGCGCACCTGCCGGACGCCGATGGCGTCGCAGAGCTGCGGGATGATGATCGCCGCGGTCAGGCCCCAGCGCACTTCGGTGATCGAGAACAGGGCGTTGTCCGCGGCGATCACGACATCGCAGGCCGCGATCACGCCGGTGCCGCCGCCAAAGCAGCCGCCCTGCACCAACGCGACGGTCGGGATCGGCAGCGTGTTGAGCCGTTGCACCGCCTCGAAGGTGGCCCGCGACGCCGCTTCGTTCGCTTCAGCCGATTGCGGCCGCACGCCGTTGATCCATTTGAGGTCGGCGCCGGCCTGGAAATGCCTGCCGTTGCCCCTGAGCACGACGACGCGCAACGCCGGCTTTCTGCCGAGATCGTCCATGGCCGCGAGCACGCCCGCGATCAGCGCGCCGTCATAGGCGTTGTTGACCTCCGGCCGGTTCAACGTGACGGTCGCGACCCCACGCTCATCGAGGGCCCATAGCACGGGGTTTGCAGTCATCGGCGGTCCCTCCGGTCGTTTGTTTGCCCCGCACTATGGCCGAGGCCGCGTCGCTTGATCCATAGCTTTCCGGCGTGGGGCGGCCGCGCCCATCGCATGGCGGCTTGTGTCATGCTGGCGCCGGGGCGGCATCAAGGGACAGGACTCATCATGCGCATCTGCATTTTCGGCGCGGGCGCCGTCGGCAGCCACATTGCGGTCCGGCTGGCGCGCGCCGGCCACGAGGTCTCGTGCGTCATGCGGGGGGCGCATCTGGAGGCGGCTCGCGCAGGCGGGCTCAAGCTGCGCGTCGGCGATTCCGAGGTCGGCGCCAGGGTGAACGCATCCGGCGATCCGGCCCAGCTCGGCCCGCAGGATGTCGTGATCTCGACGCTGAAGGCCACCGCGCTTCCGGGGCTGGTCGGCAGCATCAAGCCGTTGCTCCAGGACGACACCGCGATCGTGTTCGCGCAGAACGGCATTCCCTGGTGGTATGGCATCGGCCTGCCGCCGCGGCACCCGACGCCGCCGGACATTTCCTTCCTCGATCCCGGCGGACGCTTGCGCGCCTGCATCCCGAAAGAGCGGATCATCGGCGGCGTGATCTTCTCCTCGAACGAAGTGACCGCGCCGGGTGTGGTGCAGAACCTGACGCCGGACCGCAATCGCGTCTTGATCGGCGAATGCGACGATCGCAATTGCGAGCGCATCACGAGGCTCCGCAACGTCCTCAACGATGCCAGGCTGGAATCGCCGCCGGTGGCCGAGATCCGCGAAGCGATCTGGTCAAAGCTGCTGACCAACATGTCGCTCTCGGTGCTGTGCCTGCTCACCGGCCAGACCGCGCGCGGCGTGCGCGACGACCCCGCCTTCGCGGAGGTGATTCCGCGCATGCTCAACGAGGCCAACGAGATCGCCCAGCACTTCATTCCCGAGGTCAAGCGCGTGACCCGCAGCGGCCCCGCCCCCAACCACAAGCCGTCGCTGCTCCAGGACTACGAGCTTGGCCGCGCCATGGAGATCGACGTACTGGTAAGGGCGCCCCAAGCCTTCGCGCGCACCGCCGGCCTGTCGACGCCGACGCTCGACCTGATCGCCGCGCTGGCGATTCAGAAGGCGCGCGACAAGGGGCTTTATGCGGCGTGAAGCTCAGGCGAGCTCGTCGATCCAGGCCGCAAGCACGTCCAGCACTTCCGTCAGCGCTTCGTCGTTGCTGCGGCCCGACTTTCTCAGGACCGCGAAGGAGTGATCGCCGCCTGCGATTTCATGCAGCGTTGCCCTCGCGCCGAGCCTCTCGATCACGGGCTTGAGGTGACCGAGATCGGCAAGGCCATCGCGCGTGCCTTGCAGGAACAGCATGGGGATTACGATGCCGGCGAGATGCTCGGCGCGCTCGCTCGACGGTTTCTTGTCGGCATGCAGGGGGAAGCCGAGGAAGGCGAGCCCTTTGACATCAGGCAATGCAGCCTTGGACTGCGCCTGCGAGGTCATGCGCCCGCCGAACGACTTTCCGCCGGCGACGAGCTTTAGCCCGGGGCACAGTCGCGCCGCCTCCTCGACCGCCGCGCGGATGGCGGCGTGCGCGACCGCGGGCTGGTCCGGGCGCCCCTGCTTCTTTTCCATGTACGGGAAATTGAAGCGGAAGGTCGCGATGCCGCGGCTCGCGAGACCTTCTGCGACCTTCTCCATGAAGGAGTGCCGCATATCGGCGCCCGCACCGTGCGCCAGCACGTAACAGGCGCGGGCACGGCCCGGCTGAGTCAGGATCGCCGAGACCGTACCGATGCGCTCGATGTCGAACTTGAGCTCTCGCCTCTGGATCAAGATTGGATGTTCCCGATGAGTCCTGCAAGAGATACTCGCGCGACCGCGATCTGGAAACATCAATCTTCACGCGTCCTCGACGCGCATGCCGTAACGCGCGGAAGCCGTCAGCTGACCCGCCGTTCCCTCCCCTCCCAGAACGGCCGGCGCAGCTCGCGCTTCAGCACCTTGCCCGCGCCCGACAGCGGCAGCGGTGTCTCCGTGATCTCGATACTGCGGGGACATTTGTAGCCGGCAATCAACGTCTTCGTGAACTCGATGAGCTCGCCGGCCGAAACTTCCACGCCGCTGCGTCTGACCACGACGGCATGGACCTGCTCTCCCCATTGCTCATTGGGAATCCCGATGACGGCGCATTGCAGCACCGACGGATGCTGCGCCAGCGCGTTCTCGACGTCGACCGAGTACACATTCTCGCCGCCCGAGATGATCATGTCCTTCACGCGGTCGACGACATAGATGAACCCGTCCTCGTCCATGTAGCCGCCATCGCCCGTGTGCATCCAGCCATCGACGACGGCACGCGCGGTCTCCTCCGGCCGCTCCCAATAGCCCATCATCACGGTGTCGCCGCGCACCACGATCTCGCCGACGGCCCCTGCCGGCACCGGCCGGTCGTTCTCGTCGACGATCCGGACCTCGCAACCGAGCGTGGCACGGCCGGCACCGCGATGACGTCCCTTTCGGCGCCCCTCCCCGACATGCTCACCGGCGTGCAGCAGCGTCGCGATCGGCGACAATTCGGTCATGCCATAAGCCTGGGTGAAACGCACATGCGGCAGTGCGCGCGCGGCACGGTCGAGCACCGCCTCGCTGATCGGCGAGGCCCCGTAGATGATGTGCTTGAGCGAAGACAGATCGTAGTTGCCGATCGCGGGGTGATCGACGAACATCTGGATCATCGTGGGCACCAGCAGCACGTCGGTCACGCGCTCGTTTTGCATCGCGGCCATCACCCCTTCAGGGGTGAAGCCCTGAACGATCACGTTTGAGCCGCCGGAGAGCAGCAGCGAATACATCGCCGCACCGTTGGCGAGGTGAAACATCGGCGCAGCATGCAGATAGGTCGTGCTCACCGGAAACAGTCCTTCGCCGAGAGCATTGAGCGCGTTGGCCATCAGGTTCTGGTGGCTGAGCATCACGCCCTTGGAACGCCCGGTGGTGCCGCCGGTGTAGAAGATGCCGGCGAGATCCTCGCCCTTGCGCATAGCATCGGCGACCGGAGCGTTGCCCGCGACCAGATCCTCATAGCTTTCCATTCCGGCCGGCACCTCGCCGTCGTCGGCATAGACCAGCTTCAGCCCCGGAATGGCGCCGGCGAGCTGCGCGCCGACCTGCGCAAAGGCCTTGTCGACCAGCAGCACGGAGGCACGGCAGTCGCGCAGCGCATCTTCGTTTTCGAGGGCGCTCCAGCGGATGTTGAGCGGCACGATCACGCCGCCGGCCCAGCCGGTCGCCAGATAAAGCTCGAGATAGCGGTCCGAGTTGAAGGACAGCACGGCGACGCGATCGCCATCCTTGACACCGCGCATGCGCAGGCCGCCGGCCAGCCTGGCAACGCGTTCGCCGAGCTCGCCCCAGCTGCGCCGCCGCTGGCCATAGACGGTGGCGAGCCCGTTCGGGTTGATCTGCAGCGCGCGCCGCAGCCCGTGCGTGATGTTCATCGCGTTCCTCCTCCTGTGCGCTTCTTCCCTGTCGTGGCGCGACCTGAGTTGCGCCGTTGCGGCGCTCTCGGCGTCTTCTTTGTCATCTGCTGCCGGCCCTCGGTCGCCAGGCCTTCCGTCAGCCGAACCGTGAACTCGTCGGCGATTTCGCTCGGCGACAGTCCGCCGTCACGGCGATACCAATGGCCGATCCAGTTGAGCGCGCCCGCGATCGCGAACGCTGCAAGCTTGGGATCGCAAGGCCTGATCGAGCCGTCGTCGATGCCCCCGGAGATATACTTCCGGAACGTGGTATCGATGCGCTTCTTGGCGGCGCGCGCGACACCAGCGTTCCGCTCGGTCAGGTCGCGCAGATCGAAACGCACCAGGCTCGCGCCGAAATCGGTCGCCATCAGCCCGGCATAGGCGTGCACCAGCTTGCGCAGCTTGGCGAGGCCCGAACCACCGCCGGCGTTGATCTCAGTGATGACGCTGTCGACGAGCTCGGCGCCCATCGACCAGCATTCGAACAGGATCTCGTCCTTGCCCCGGAAGTAATTATAGAGCGCGGGCTTGGTGATGTTCAGCCGCTCGGCGACCTCGTTCAGCGTCACGCGATGATAGCCCTGCTCCAGGAACAGCTGCACGGCGGCGCGCAGCACCGCCTCGCGCTTCTCGTCCCGGGCGCGGCGGCGGCTCTCGAACGGCAGCCAGGGCGACGGCGATGAGGGCGGAGCGGGCGGCGCTGAATCCATGCTCGGTCGGTTGACTCTCGTGGGCATCGACCGATATGTTACCCACGGGTAAGAAAAAGTCCAATGGGTAATTTTCTGGAGGAAGCCATGTCTGAGGTGATCGTCGCAGGGGTCGGCATGATCCCCTTCGCCAAGCCGGGCGCCAGCGCGCCCTATCACGAGATGGGGACGGAGGCGGTCAAGCTGGCGCTCGCCGATGCCGGCCTCGGTTACGACAAGGTGCAGCAGGCCTATGCTGGCTACGTCTACGGCGATTCCACCTGCGGGCAGCGCGCGCTCTACCCTGTCGGGATGACCGGCATCCCGATCGTCAACGTCAACAACAACTGCTCGACCGGTTCGACCGCACTGTTCATGGCGCGGCAAATGATCGCGAGCGGCGCACTGGACTGCGTGCTGGCGGTCGGCTTCGAGCAGATGAAGCCGGGCGCGCTCGGCAGCGTCTATACCGATCGCCCGAGCGCGTTCGAGGAGTTCGACGCGGCTGCGGACCAGCTGATCGACGCTCCCGGTATTCCGTTGGCGCTACGCTATTTCGGCGGCGCCGGGCTCAGCCACATGAAGAAATACGGCACGCCGCTCGACGCCTTCGCCAAGGTGCGCGCCAAGGCGAGCCGCCATGCCAGGAACAATCCACTCGCACTCTTCCGCAAGGAAGTCAGCGCGGAGGACGTGATGAACGACCAGGTGATCTGGCCGGGCGTGATGACGCGCCTGATGGCGTGCCCGCCGACCTGCGGCGGCGCTGCCGCCGTGCTGGTGTCCGAGCGGTTTGCGGACCAGCATGGCATCGGCAAGCAAGTGCGTATCGCGCAAGTTCATCAATGACGGCGACAACACCTATGGCGGCCGGATCGTGACCAATCCGTCCGGCGGATTGCTGTCGAAGGGACATCCGCTCGGCGCCACCGGGCTTGCGCAGTGCTACGAGCTGACGCGGCAGCTGCGCGGCACGGCCGGTTCCACGCAGGTCGAGGGTGCCAAGGTCGCGCTCCAGCACAATCTGGGCCTCGGCGGCGCCTGCGTCGTCACGCTCTACAAGCGGCACTGATATCCGCATGGTCGATCAGTCCGCCGTAGGGCGCAGCTTCACGCCCGTCACCGCGCGCGTGGAGCCGGGTCGTCTTCGCTACTTCCTGAATACGCTGGGTGAACAGAATCCGGTCTACCGCAACGCAGATGCTGCGCGCGCGGCCGGATTTGCCGGCATGCCGGTGCCGCCGACCTATTTGTTCTGCCTGGAGATGATGGACGTCGACGACCCCTTCGAGATGTTCAGCGCGCTCGGCATCGATCTCGCCCGCGTGCTGCATGGCGAGCAGAGCTTCGTCTATCACGCGCCGGTTCTGGTCGGCGACACCCTGACGTTCCGGCCACGCGTGGCCAGCGTGACGGAGAAGAAGGGCGGCGCAATGACGCTGATCGGCATCCGGTGCGAGGTGACCAACCAGGACGGCGTGCACGTCGCCGATACCGCGCGCACCATCGTCGTCCGCAACGAGGTGGCGTCATGACGGCGTCCGGAGACATCAAGCCTGGCGACCGCATCGTCCAAAAGGTCTTTCCGCCGATCACCCGCCACACCCTCGCGCTCTATTGCGGCGCATCGGGCGATCACAATCCGATCCACGTCGATATCGACTTTGCCAAGGCGGCCGGATTTCCTGACGTGTTCGCCCACGGCATGCTGGTCATGGCCTATCTCGGACAGGCGCTCACGGACGCGGTGCCGCCGCCGAAGCTCCGCAGCTTTGCGACCCGCTTCGTCTCGATAACTCAGCTCGGCGCCAGGCTGACTTGCGAAGGCACCGTGACCGAGCTCTTCGCCGAAGCCGGCGAGCGGCGCGCAAGGCTCGCGCTCACCACCAGGGACGAACGCGGCGAGGTCAAGCTCGACGGCAGCGCCGTCATCGCGCTGTAACAGAATCCAGGGAGACCACATGGCAAAGCTACAAGGAAAGGTCGCGCTCGTCACCGGCTCGGGCCGCGGTATCGGACGTGCGATCGCACTCAAGCTCGCGCGCGAAGGCGCCAGGGTCGTCGTCAACGACCTCGATGCCGAACCGGGCAACGCCGTGGTGGCGGAGATCAAGGCGCTCGGTGGCGCCGCCGCCGCCGTGAACGGCAGCGTCGCGGAGGCGGGTTTCGCCGACCGCTTCGTCGGCGCCGCGCTGGACAAGTTCGGCGGGCTCGACATCATCGTCAACAATGCCGGCTACACTTGGGACTCCACCATCCAGAAAATGACGGACGAGCAGTTCCAGGCCATGCTCGACGTCCATCTGGTGGCCCCGTTCCGCATCCTGCGTGCGGCCGCCGAGCCGATCCGCGTCTTTGCCAGGAAGGAAGCCGAGGAAGGGCGCGAGGTGTTCCGCAAGGTCGTGAACATCTCCTCGATCGCGGGCCTCTACGGCAACGCCGGACAGGCGAGCTATTCGTCGGCCAAGGCCTCGCTGATCGGGCTGACCCGGACCATGTGCAAGGAGTGGGGCCGCTACAAGGTCAACGTCAATTGCGTTGCCTTCGGTCTCATCAACACCCGTCTGACCCAGCCGATCGAGGCGCAGCAGAAGACCATCGACGTCGCCGGCCGCGACATCAAGGTGGGTGTGCAGCCGCACATGCTGGAGGCCATGTCGCGCATGATCCCGCTCGGCCGCGGTGGCACGCCGGAAGAGGCAGCCGACGCCGTCTATCTGTTCTGCAGCCCGGAATCCAATTATATCAGCGGCCAGGTGGTCGTCGCCGGCGGCGGCCTGATTGTCTGAGAGCGAGGCGCTGATGCAATACCGATCGTCGTGGATGACCGAAGAGCTGGACACCTTCCGCGACCAGTTCCGGAAATATCTCGCCAAGGACCTGGCGCCGCATGCCGAGAAATGGCGCGAGCAGAAGATGGTCGACCGCTTCGCCTGGCGCGGGCTCGGTGAGATGGGCGCGCTGCTGGCGAGCGTGCCGGAGGAATATGGCGGCCTGGGTGCCACCTTCGCCTATGACGCGGCCGTACTGGACGATCTCGAAAGCACGGTGCCGGAACTGACCACCGGCGTCTCCGTGCACAGCGCCATCGTCGCGCATTACATCCTCAACTACGGCTCGGAGGAGCAGAAGAAGCGCTGGCTGCCGAAGATGGCCTCCGGCGAGATGGTCGGCGCCATCGCCATGACCGAGCCCGGTACCGGCTCGGACCTGCAGGCCGTGAAGACCACGGCGAAGAAGCAGGGCAATTCCTACGTCATCAACGGCCAGAAGACGTTCATCACCAACGGCCAGGCCGCCGACCTCGTCATCGTAGTCACGCGCACCGGCGACGCCGGTGCCAAGGGCATCTCGCTGATCGTGGTCGAGACCGCGGGCGCGGACGGCTACAAGCGCGGGCGCAACCTCGACAAGATCGGCCTGCATGCGTCCGATACGTCGGAGCTGTTTTTCGACAACGTGACCGTTCCGCCGGACAACCTGCTCGGCAAGGAGGAAGGCCAGGGCTTCGTCCAGCTGATGCAGCAATTGCCGCAGGAACGGCTCGCGCTCGCGGTCGGCGCCGTCGCCTCGATGGAGCGGGCAGTCAAGCTCACGACGGAGTACACCAAGGAGCGGAAGGCGTTCGGCAAGCCACTGATGGATTTCCAGAACACCGCCTTCACGCTGGCCGAGCGCAAGACCGAGGCGATGATCGCGCGCGTCTTCGTCGACTGGTGCATCGAGCGCCTGATCGCCGGGGATCTCGACACCGTCACGGCGTCGATGGCGAAATACTGGTGCTCGGAGAAGCAGGTCGAGACCGCCGACGAATGCCTGCAGCTGTTCGGCGGCTACGGCTACATGCAGGAATACCCGATCTCGCGCATCTTCATCGACTCCCGCATCCAGAAGATCTATGGCGGCACCAACGAGATCATGAAGCTCTTGATCGCGAGATCGCTGTAATCAGATTGCTGTCGGGGAGAGGCACGCACGCTTGCACGGCAATCCCAACCCGTCGTCCCGGACAAGCGAAGCGGAGCGCCGATCCGGGACGACGAGCGGAGATCGGGGCTGCGGCGTTGCCATGAGCGGCCCGCACGCGAACTTCCTCACCGCGCGCGCCAGTCGCGCGGCCGGCAGCCGAAGCGCTGCTTGAAGCGTCGGGTGAAGTGGGAGAGGTCCGAGAAGCCCCAGTCGAACGCGATGGCGCCGATCGCACGATCCGCCATCGCGGGATCCCCGAGATCCCTGGCCGCGCCGTCGAGCCGGTGGTCAATGACGTAGTCGGTGAAGCTGGAGCCTGATCGCGCCAGCAGCTTGTGGACGTAGCGTTCGCTGATGCCGACGGCCTCGGCGACATCGGCAACCGCAAGGCCGGGCTCGCGGAGCCGCCGGCGGATGGCGCGCTTCAGCGCCAGCGTGGTTGCATCGGCAAGACTCTCGGACTCCGCAGCGCCTGCCCGGCTGCGCCGCGACAGGCTCACGGCGACCAGCTCGATCAGAACCCGGAACAGCCGCACGCCCTCGTCTTCGGTCATGCGCAGCGCGCTCTCGCTGAGCGTGCGCGCGGTCTCGACGATGAGATGGCCGACGAAGGGATCGTCGGAGACGCGCGCTGCTCCGACGTCGAAGGAGGCCGGCAAGCGCTCGCGCAAGGCTTCTGCCGGCACCCAGAACGAGGCAACGCGCAACTGTGGTCCGCGGTCGTGCAGAAGCGCGAACTGCCGATCGCTGTCGAAGATGCCGACCTGTCCCGACGAAAGGCTGATCTCGCGATCCCCTTGCTGGATGCGACAGCGGCCCGCCAGCTTCAGGTTGAGGTAGAAGCAGCTGCGGTCGGATGCCGCGATGTCGGCCGCAGAGCGCCGCACCACGTGTTCGGGAAAGCTGACGCGATTGATCGCGGCATCGCCGAGGCGGATGTGCTCGACGCTGGCCGGAAAGCCGGCTGCGGCCGCCGGCTCCGGCGTCAGATTCATGAAGGCCTGGCAGATCGCCTCGCGATAATAGGCGAATTGCTCGGTTGGCCGCACACCCGCAGTATTCCAGGCGGATTGGCGTGACGGAATGGCGCGCTCGATCTGCTGCATCGGTTCACTCCGAGACCAATCCGGTTCACTCCCAGCCAAGCAACGAATTCGTGACCGGTCCAGATTTGCCGCGCGGCCACGCTGCCCAGCCAAGGCCATTATGCGCCGATCTAATCACACCCTCGGGAGGAGTCACAACATGTCGACCTATGTTCTCGTCCATGGCGCCTGGCACACCGGTGCCGAGTTCGAGCCCGTCGCCGCACCGATCCGTGCGGCCGGCCATCAGGTTCACACCCCCACCATCAAGGGCAACCGCCCGGGCGATGCCAAGACGACCGGGCTGAAGGAGGCGATCCAGTCGATCGCCGACTATCTCGCCGAAAACAATCTCAAGGACGTCATCCTGCTCGGCCATTCCTATGGCGGCATGATCATCACGGGCGTCGCCGATCTCGCGCCCGAGCGCATCCGCCGCCTGGTCTACTGGAATGCCTTCGTGCCCAACAACGGCGAATGCCTCAACGACATGGTGCCGCCGCACTATATCGGGCTGTTCGACGCAATCGCGGCCGAACGCGGCGACGGCTCGGTGGTCTTGCCGTTCCCGATCTGGCGCGAGGCGTTCATCAACGATGCCGATCTGGAGATGGCACAGCGCGCCTACGACGTCCTCAACCCGCATCCGCTCGCGACGTTCACCGACAAGATCGCGCTCAAGGCCAATCCGGCCGAGATGCCGCTGGCCAAATCCTACATCAACTGCACCGAGGACGTCGCGATGCCGCACAGCCATCCCTGGCATCCGCGGCTGTCGGAAAAGCTCGGCCTGTTCCGCCTGGTGCAGGTGCCGGGAAGCCATGAGCTGTGCTTCTCCGATCCGGCACGGCTCGCCAAGGCGATCATGGAAGCGGGACGCGACTGACAGCGCGCCCTGATGCACCTCTCGATCCCTGGCGCTCAATTCGGATGCCACCAGCGGCCGCCGATGACGACGCCCTCGGAGACGATCTTGCGGTCACCGATCAGGTGCTCGCCGACGACGTCCTCGTAGTCGAACTGACCTTGCTTCACCGTAACAAGCGTGGCGTCGCCGACGCTGCCCGGCTTGAGGCTGCCGAGCTCGGGGCGGCGCAGCGCCATCGCCGCGTTCACCGTCGAGGCCGCGATCACATCCGGCAGCTCCATGCCCATGCACAGGAATTTCGACATGGTCGTGACCTGGTCATAGGCCGGGCCGTCGATGCAGAGCTGATGGATGTCGGAGGAGATGGTGTCGGGATAGAAGCCGTTGGCGAGCATCGCGCGCGCGGTCTTGAAGGCGAACGAGCCCTTGCCGTGGCCGATGTCGAACAGCACGCCGCGCTCGCGCGCATCCAGCACCGCCTTCTTCACCGTGCCCTGCGCGGTCGCGGGCGTGTTGGGGAAGGGACGGAACGCGTGGGTCAGCACGTCGCCGGGGCGCAGGCGGGCGAGCACGTCCTCATAGCTCGGCGGCGGGTGGTCGATATGCGCCATCAGGGGCATGCCGACCTCGTTGGCAACCTCCAGCGCGATGTCGAGCGGCACGGCCCCTGAGGTGCCCGAGGAGTGCAAGCCGACGCGCACCTTGATGCCGACGATGAGATCGCGGTTGGCATCGGCCACCCTGGCCGCCTCGATCGGATTCATCAGCCGCAGCTCCTCGCTCTCGCCGACCATGATCCGGTGCGAGAAGCCGAAGATGCCGGCATGCGAGACGTGCAGATAAGCGAGAATGCGGACCTGGCTCGGCTCGATCACGTGCTTGCGGAAGCCGGCGAAATTGCCGGGCCCGGCGCTGCCGGTATCGACCGCCGTGGTGACGCCGGAGAGACGGCAGAATTCCTCGGCATCGATGCCGAGCGAGGTGCCGCCCCAATAGACATGGGTGTGCAGATCGATCAGCCCCGGCGTCACGATGAACTGAGAAACGTCGCGCACCTGCGTGGCAGGATCGGCCTTGAGCCCACTGCCGATCGCAGCGACCTTGCCGCCGGCAAAGGCGACATCGGTCACGGCATCGAGCTTCTGGGACGGGTCGATCACCCGCCCCCCGCGCAGGATCAAGTCGAAAGGCATCGTGGTCTCCGGGATGTGGCTAAGGGGCGGCCGACTGGTCAGCCGAGAGGAAGGAATCCCCACACCTCTAGCAATTTTTGCGCCGAAGTCCCTTGGCAAATCGAGACGAGACCCATGACAAATCAGCAACCCCGGGGATGCTGTCGATGCACCTATTCAGAGCGAACCGTGGCAAGACGCATCAACGCTTTGCGGACGCCGGCGCCATAGGCCGGATCGGCTTTCGTGCAATTCGCGATGTGGCGCTCCTGGATGTGGATGGCTGCACCGCCGACGGCACGTGCCGTATTGTCGAACAGGACCTGCCGCTGCGCCGCGTTCATCTTGCGGAACAAGTCTCCGGGCTGCTGATAGTGGTCGTCGTCGACCCGATGATCCCAGTGGGCGGCGGCGCCGTCGATCTCCAGCGGAGGCTCGTTGAGATCGGGCTGATCGGTCCACTCGCCGTGACTGTTGGGGAAATAGGTCGGCGTTCTCCCCAGATTGCCGTCCGTCCGCATTGCGCCGTCGCGGTGGTAACTGTGATACGGACATTTCGGGGCATTGACTGGAATCAGGTGATGGTTGACGCCGAGGCGATAGCGCGCCGCGTCTCCATAGGAGAACAGACGAGCCTGCAGCATCTTGTCGGGCGAGAAGCCGATGCCGGGAACGACATGGGCCGGCGAGAAGGACGCCTGCTCGACCTCGGCGAAGACGTTTTCCGGATTCCGGTTCAACTCGAAATATCCGACCTCGATCAACGGAAAATCCGCCTTGGGCCAGACCTTGGTCAGATCGAACGGGTTGAACGGAAACGCTTTGGCTTCGTCATCCGTCATGACCTGCACGAACATGGTCCAGCGCGGAAAATCGCCACGTTCTATGCTCCCGAACAGGTCGCGTTGATGAGACTCGCGGTCCTTGCCGACGAGCGCCTCGGCCTCGGCATCCGTCAGGTTCTCGATGCCCTGCTGCGTGCGGAAGTGAAACTTCACCCAGGTCCGCTCATTGGCAGCGTTGAGGAAACTGTAGGTATGGCTGCCGAACCCGTGCATGTGACGATAGCTCTTGGGAATGCCGCGCTCGCTCATGACGATGGTGACTTGATGCAGCGCCTCCGGCAGCAACGTCCAGAAATCCCAGTTGTTGTCGGCGCTGCGCATCCCCGTCCGCGGGTCGCGCTTGATTGCGTGATTGAGATCGGGGAAGCGCAAGGGATCGCGGAAGAAGAATACGGGGGTGTTGTTGCCCACCATGTCCCAGTTGCCTTCCTCGGTGTAGAATTTCAACGCAAAGCCACGGATGTCGCGCTCGGCGTCGGCCGCGCCGCGCTCGCCGGCGACGGTCGAGAACCGCGCGAACATCGGCGTCTGCTTGCCGACTTTCGAGAAGATCTTCGCCTTGGTGTAGCGGGTGATGTCATGGGTTACGGTGAAGCTGCCGAAGGCACCCGATCCCTTGGCATGCATCCGCCGCTCGGGGATCACTTCGCGGTCGAAATGAGCCAGCTTCTCGATCAGCCAGATGTCCTGGAGAAGAGCGGGGCCACGACGGCCCGCGGTCATGATGTTCAGGTTGTCGCTGACGGGAGCGCCGGTCGCGTGCGTGAGATGGGGTGGCTTGTCGCTCATGTGATGATTCCCGATCGGTGATTTGGAGAAAGAGGCGGTGGGGCCGCGCGGCAGCGCCGAGCGCCGGCTCAACCGTGCCAATGCGAGCCGCGGATGACGCTGCAGAAATTGCCGCGATGGAAATGCGGCTCCTTGTCGGCGATGACGTCGGCCTTGACGTTGCCGAAGGTGGTTTCCGGCCTGTGCTTGATGCCGTCGTAGAACGCCTGGATGATGTCCTCCTTGAAGTGCGGCGTTCGCGGAAACGCCTTCACCACCGCCTCGCGTTCGTCGTTGGAATAATCCTCGTAGCTGAGGCCGAGAACGTCCATCTCGACGCCGGCGGTCACCAGAGCGACGACGGGATGCATATACTGCGGCACGCCCGGCGTCGTGTGCAACGCGATCGCGGTCCAGACCGTGTAGGCGTCGGCTTCGGAGATGCCATGGCTGCGCAGGAAGTCACGAGCGGCGTGCGCGCCGTCCACTTCGAACCGTTCGTGCTTGCTGCCATGGCCCGGCATCAGGCCGATGTCGTGGAACATCGCACCTGCGTAGAGCAGCTCGCGGTCGAATTTCAGCCCGCGGCGAATGCCGGCCAGCGCGCCGAAATGATAGACGCGGCTGGAATGATTGAAGAGCAGGTCCGTCTCGGTGTCACGGATGTAGTCGGTGATGGCGCGCGCGAGCTTGCTGTCGGGAATGGCGGCGGCTTTGGCAATCTGCGGCATGAGGGTCTCCTGAAAATCTCTGGTCGCCCGCAAGCTAAATCCGCGCTATTCTGTCTTCAATTGACGTAATACGTCTAAAGCGGACAAATACCGACCGAGGCGGACATGAGCGGGAAGCCGAAACCGAGGACAGTTGTGATCGTAGCGTTGCCCGGGGTGCAGCTTCTCGACGTGGCGGGGCCGCTCGACGTTTTCGCCGAGGCCAACGTGCAGGCCGGCCATCAGGCCTATGTGCTTTTGGTGGCGGGGGCGGCGCCCGGCCCGATCCACAGCTCTTCAGGCGTGCGACTGATGCCGGACCGGATCATCGATCGCGGTTTCCAGGAGAGTATCGACACGTTGCTGATCGCGGGATGCCCGCACGCCGCCGACGTGCCGGCAGGCGGCGTGATGACCGATTGGCTCCGCCGGCGGGCGACCAGGACCCGGCGCTTCGGATCGGTTTGCAGCGGCGCCTTCTTCCTTGCAGCGGCGGGCCTCCTCGACGGCAGACGAGTCACGACACACTGGGCAGTCGCCGACCGACTTGCCGAAAAATACCCGTCAGTCACCGTGGACAGGGACGCGATCTACGTCACCGACGGCAAGCTTCGCACGGCTGCCGGCGTCACTGCGGGGCTCGATCTCGCGCTCGCTCTCGTCGAGGAGGATCTCGGGCGCGAGACGGCGATGAAGGTTGCGAGCCAGCTGGTCATGTTCTTCAAGCGCCCGGGCGGACAGATGCAGTTCAGCCGCAAGGGCGAGACCGTCCCCGCTGGCCGTGCCGCACTGCAGGAACTACAGCGCTGGGTTGCCGCCAATCCTGGACTGGACCACAGCGTCGCGAGCCTCGCGGCGCGCATGGACATCAGCCCGCGTCACTTTGCGCGGCTATTCCGTGCCGAAGTCGGAATCACCCCCGCAACCTGGGTCGAGGAGGCCCGCGTCAACGCCGCGAGACGCCTGCTGGAGCTTGGAAACGAAGCGCCCAAGCAGGTGGCCCTGCATTGCGGCTTTGCCGACGCGGACACGCTGCGCCGCGCATTCGCCCGCCATGTCGGCGTGACGCCAGCCGAATATCGCAAGCGCTTTGCGCGGATCCCCGCCTGATACGCGATACGAGGGAAAAATGAGAATGGCGATCCCGGGAAGACTCGAACTTCCGACCTACGGTTTAGGAAACCGTCGCTCTATCCGGCTGAGCTACGGGACCGCGGAACCCGGAGGAGCGGGTTCGGCCCCCTCATAGCAGAGCAAAATGCGGTTCGCCAGCCGTCAGGCGGGCCAAGCCATCGTCAACCTGAACAGGGCGGCTATACAATCGCCTCCAGGTCCCTCTCGGCGGAGCAGCCCACATGATCGAGAGCATCAGCGCCATCACGCTCGGCACCCATGACATGGCGTGCGCCGTGCACTTCTACCGCTCGCTCGGGTTCGAGCTTCTCTATGGCGGCGAGGCCGCGGCATTCACGAGCTTTCGCGCCGGCAGCGGCTATCTCAACCTGACGGCGCAGCCGGACGACAAGCGCTGGTCCTGGTGGGGCCGCGTCATCTTCCATGTCGCCGACGTGGACGCGACCTATCAGCAGGCGCGCGCTGCGGGATGGCAGCCGTCGACCACGCCCCGTGATGCCGAATGGGGTGAGCGCTACTTCCATCTCACCGACCCCGACGGCCATGAGCTCAGTTTCGCACGGCCGTTGTCCTGACCGAATAAGTCGCATCTGCTGACGTTCCAACGCGCAGCTAGCGCTGTCTCAGCCGCCGTGGCAAGCTCCGCGCGGTTTCCTCATGCTCTAACCAGGGAGGACGACCATGGTAACCTATGTTGTGCTGGGAAACTTCACGGATCAGGGAGCCCGCAACGTCAAGGACTCGCCGAAGCGGGCCGACGCCTTCAAGGAGATGGCCAAAACGTTCGGCGTGACTGTGAAAGAGATCGTCTGGACGCAGGGACGATATGACGTTGTGACCGTTCTCGAGGCTCCAGATGAGGCTGCCGCGATGTCGCTCAGCCTTAGTATCAGCGCACTCGGCAACGTCCGCACCGAAACGCTGCGCGCGTTTTCGGCAGCGGATATGACAAAGATCGTTGGCAGGATGCTCTGAGGCTCAGGCCCGCGCGAGCGCACCGGACCTGACATCGGACCCGGGATGGCAATCCCGGGCAGAGGCATCTCATGCTCTGATATTGTTGTCCTTCACCACCTTGCCCCAAGTGGCGACTTGCTTGTCGAAGAAGGTCTTGAAGGCCGCGCCGTCCTGGAGCAGCAGCGTCATGTGCTGGGTGTCCTTGAGCTGGGCAGCGGTCGCGGGCTCGCTCAGGATCTCCTTGGACGCCGCCGCGAAGGCCGCGACGACATCCGGCGGCGTGCCCGTGGGGACGAAGATGCCCCACCAGGCGAGCGTCTCGAAGTCGGGAAAGCCGGCCTCGATCGCGGTCTGAGTATCAGGCAGCGCCGGCAGCCGCTCGCGGCCGAGCTGCAGGATCGGACGCAGCATGTTGGTGCCGAGCTGGGCGGCGACCAGCGCGGCCGAGCCCGCGATGAGATCGACATGGCCGCCGAGCACGTCGTTCATCGCAGGGCCACCGCCGCGATAGGGCACGTGCATGATCTCGACCCCGGCCTTGCTGCCGAGCACGGTCATGGCGAGATGGCCGAGCGTGCCGATGCCGACCGAGGCATATTTCACCGCGCCCGGCGTCGCCTTGCAGGCCGCGACCACGTCGGCAAAACTCTTGTAGGGACGGCCGGCGCCCGCGGCAATCACGTAAGGCGCGGTGCCGATCAGCAGCACCGGCATCAGTTCGCGCTCGACATCGACCGGCGGCTTGTCGAGGATTGCCGGGATCACCGCATGGGAATCGAACGTGACCAGGAAGGTCGAGCCGTCCGCCGGGCTCTTGGCGACCTGCGCCGCGCCGAGCGCGCCGGCTGCGCCCGATTTATTCTCGACCACGACGATGCGGTTGAGCTTGGTCTGCAGAGTCGTCCGTGAAGAGCGGCTAAGCGATTGAGCTAGAATCGCATTTGTCTTTGTGGGCTGTTTTGCGATTGCAGGGTTTTGATGCTTGGGGCATCGGAACCTTGCAATTTCATTTTCAGGATTCCGTCGAATCGCCAGTCATGATTCCGTCGTCGCATCGGAGGTGGCGATGCGACCGAAGAAGCACAGGACGACGGAATCGGGCGATCTGTTCCGGGCCAGGCTGGACCAGATCATCAATATGAAGCACGAGCTGGTTCAGCTTGCCGGCAAGGTCGATTGGGACTGGATCGACGG